>CAWJGE010000040.1:0-81431 GCA_963842265.1 uncultured Actinomycetota bacterium | reverse complement strand
GACGCACAGTCCCCTGATACGGCCGGTGCGGCCGCATCCGGGAACCTTGCAGAGCGGGCCTCCGAAGACCGGGTCGGCGGGGCCGAAGGCCAGGACATCCTGCCGGAACTCGGGCCGCACCGCGGCCAGGAGCCTTTCCAGCAGCCCGGCCGGGCGCGCCGGTGGTCCCCGGCCCGGGCCGCCGGGGCCGCTCATCGGCCGTCCTCCCGTCGTCGTGGACGGTGGCAGTGAGCCGGACCGCCACCCCGCGGCCGCGGGCTGCGGCATGAAGCACTGTCGTCCCGCCGCTCATCTGGTCCTCCCGGGCTCCCAGCGCCAGCCCCTTCTGCCAGGCGGTGAACACCGACCGGGCCTGCGCCGCCGGGAACAGGACCCGTCCGACCAGCACCGACCGGCCGGGCCGACCGTCCAGGTGATGAGCGGAATGCCATCATGCGCGTCCAGGATCGCGGCCAGCTCGGCGGCTGCCCGCCGCTGCCACGCCGCCCGCTCGACCTGGCCGATCCACGTGCTGCTCACCAGGTCACCTCGCTCCCCGGGTGAACCAGCCCGCCGCCTCCAGCGCCCTGCGGGCATCCTCAGCGGTCAGGTGGCCGTAAACGGCGCTCGTGATGGCGACCGGGGAGTGCCCGAGGACCTTGGAGACGACCTCGACCGGTACCCCGTCCCGCAGCATCCTGGTGGCTGCCGAGTGCCGGAACCAGTGCGGATCGAAATCGATTCCGGTTTTCGCCCTGAGCCGCAGCACGAGGTCAAAGACCGCCGGGTAGGACCAGGCGTGGCCGCGAGGCCCCGCGAAGAGGTTGACGAAGACATAGCCGCTGTCGATGCTGCCGTACTCCTCGTGCAGGTAGCCGGCATACAGCCGGATCAGCTCCGGCCCGACGGGGACCGTCCGGCCGCCGGACTTGGCCCGCGCCCCGTTCGCGTTCTCCCGCGGCACGATGCTGATCTCCTGCTCCGCGGCGGCGATGTCCTCGTGGCGGAGGCCCAGGGCTTCTCCCGCGCGGCAGCCGCTCTCGTGAAGCAGGGCGAAGAAGAAGCGGTCCCGCAGCCGGGTGCACGCATCCAGGATCGCCTGCGCCTCGGCGGCGGTCAGGATCCGCGGCAGCTTCTGCGGCGCCTTCAGCGAGATCGCCCGGCCGCGATACGGCTTGCCCTTGCTGATGTGGTGCATTCTGTCCGCACTCGCCGTGTTCGATCGATTTGTGTTCGATGGGGCCTGCGGGTTCGGAGTGCGGGGTGAGGGGAGCGGGCGGACCGGTCGTGTCGTGTTTCCCGCCGTGCTGGTGTGACGGGTCTCACAGCTGGCTGGTCTTGTGTGGCCGGCGCCCGGCTGCGTGCCGGATCGCGGTGATCAGGTGTTGCAGGTTGGTGTCGTCCAGGCCCGTGACGGCGTTCTGGAGATCGACGGGGACGCCGTTGGCGAGGGAGGCGGCCAGCCTGAGGATCTTGTGCTCGCTGTTGCTGCCAGGCAGCTGGCCACGGTCCAGTGCGGCGACCGCTTCTGGCCAGCAGATGGCGGCCATCGATGTGCCGTCGGTGAGTCCGTCGAAGGTGTCGACGAAGTCGTCGAGGAAGTCGGAGCGGGTCAGCCAGTACCGGTGGCCGATCAGCAGGTTGACTGCGGCTTCGCTGGCGAGCAGGCCTGCTGCGCTGGCGCGCAGCGCGTCGCCGACGGGGTTGTGATTCATCGTGGGTTCCTTGCCAGGGGTGTCGCGGGCGGACGGTTGATGGGCACGGCGAAGACAGCGGCCGGGTGCCTGGACGGCCGGGCGCGGGTTTTGCTCGGAGTCGGTGCGGAAAGGGAGAGGCTGGTCAGCCGCTGGGGCTTGTGCCGGCGGGCCGGTCCGGGAGGCGGCGGAGGTTGCCGGGGCCGACCCGGCGGAGCCGGGTGATCTCTTCGTGCTGGGCGGCCAGCCGGGACAGTGATTCGGTCTTGAACCTCGCTAGGTCGGCGAGAGTGGTGTCGCGGTTGGCGAGGCGCTGGGTGAGCGCGGTGATCTGTGCGGCGAGCCGGGCGATTTGGGCGTCCCGGGGGTCGGGATGGTCGCCAGCAGTGTGCATCGCCTGGACCCGGCGTTCGAAGTCTTCGCGTAGCGGTGCGTAGGGGCGCTTGCCGTAGAACGCGGCCCGGTCCACTCCGGCGACGCTTGCCAGGGTCTTCACATCGCACCGGCCACCTGGCGGGATGTCGCCGGACAGCAGCTGGTCGGCGGTAGTGCGGATCTTCTGCTCGTTGAGTTCGCGCTGCTCGGGGGTCAGCCGCACGGTAGGTTCTGCTCGTCGCCGGTGCCGGTGGCAGCGTCGATTCCGGCGATGACGCGTATCGCCCGGTCGTAGTCGTCTTGAAGGCGGGCCTTCTCGGTTTTGCGGGTCGGTCCGAGGCCGCCGAGGAAGGTGGCGGTGTTGCGGGCGTGCTCGGCCCAGACGGGCCGGTGGACGGCGTGGTGGGTGGCCTGCGGGCAGCGTGCGGAATCGCAGAGGCCGGCCAGCGGCGCTTTGGCGTCCGGGGTACCGGCCAGCTTGAGGCACAGCGCGCGGGACGGATCGGTAAACCAGCAGTAGTTCGCCGCCGCGCCCAGATGCAAGGTCGCGGCGCGTTTGGACAGCAGGTTCAAGATGTCCCGATCACTGCGGTGCACTTTGGCTGCCTGGGCGTCTGCAGCGTCGCTGCGGGCGCTGGCGGCGGGCAGATGGTCGATGCGGGCGAAGAATCCGGTCAGCTCAGCCGCACCCGGCCCGGCGGGCAAGATCCCTGCCTGGTAGTTACGGAACTCCTGCAACGCGACCGCGAGCTTGTGCTCGGTCTCGTGCTTGCTGACCTCCGCCAGCAGCCTGGCCTGCGCTCCGCCAGGGCGAGCGGCATAGCCTTCACTGGTCACGACGCTGACATGTTTCAGAGCGATCTTGCTGGCGAGGACCCCGTTGGGCCGGTAGGCCAGCTCGATCGCCAGTGTTCTTCGCAGGGCTCTCGGGCTGACCGGGCGGTCGGGAATGCAGAGGAGACCGAGCCGCTGCCCGGCGGGACCGTTCACCCACTCGCGGAAGGAGCCGTATCGGGTGCGGAAGTTGAACGGGCCGAACAGCAACGCCCCGTTGCGGGGATTGCCGTGGAGTTGCTCGGCGATTTCAACGGCCCGGTAGACCGGTTCGATGACGACCCATTCGTCGTCGGTTCCGCCCAGGGGCTGTCCCTTGACGATCGTGCCGGCGAGGCGGTAGCGGAAGAGCCCGGAAGTGAAGTGCCCGGCTAGGCGGCGGCAGCCGACCTTGAGTTCCATCAGCTCGCTGGATCGCATCCCGCTGACCGTGGCGGTCACCAGGAGCGTCGCGGTGCGCACGACCTCCGACAAGGCGATGACCTCGCGGTGGTGAAGGGGACTGGTCCATGGCAGCTGACGTTCGCCGGTGGCGGCGGGCACTTCGGCTGCCTGTTGTCCCCACGCCGGGCTGGTACCGACCTGGCCGAGCGCGTCTTCGATCGCCGGACGCAGGTCCTGCAGCCACGCGCGGGGGAAGTCTCGGACGCCGGCCTCGGCGGCCAGCATGGTGAGGCTCACCGGCAGTATCGGATCGCCGGATGCCCAGCCTGCGATGAGCCGCTCATGAGCGAACTGGATTGCCAGCTGCGGAAGCGGGATGCCGTCGCGGACGTGGTCGCCCAGGACGGCGGTGAACCGGCCGACCGGGCAGCGCTTGGGTTTGGGTAGCTGGCTGCGGGTCCGCAACGCGGCCTGGCTCTGCTGCGTCAGCGCGACGACGTGCGGGCCCAGGGTGCCGGCCAGGTAGAGCGCTGCGCTCAGCATCGGCTGCAGGACCTCCTGGTCGACTGGCGGTGTCTTGTTCTGCCGCCAGCCGGCCTGAACGTCAGCGATGGCAGAGGAGGACCGGGTGCCCCAGGGGAGCAGATCGCCGCGAACGCGGTCGGCGGTGAACAGGTCACGGTAGTTGATCAGGTCGAGGATGACCTGGACGGCCATCCGGCGGGTTGACGAGCCGAGGTCACCTCTCACCTCGCCGTCGTCGGCGTAGGTGTGGCTGCGGTGCGACAGGTACTGCTGGCAGTGTTCTGCGTTCACGTCCTGCAGGCTGGGGATGCCGCGGTCGGTGAGCCAGCGCAGCAGCCGGCTCATCTCGCGGAGCCGGCCGCGGCAGCTTTCCAGATGCAGCGCGGTGCGCAGCGCCCGGGGCAGCAAGATGACGCTGTCGTGCCGGGGGACGAGCAGCGCGAAGATCAGCTCCTTGGCGACCAGCCGCCATCGCGGGTCGGTGATGGAGGTGAAGTCCAGGCGCCGGATGGCGGCCTGTTTCGAAGCGGCCAGGCCGGCGACGGCGGTGAAGTCCCACACGTGGTGTTCGAACATCGGGCCGATGGCGCCGGAGGGGAGCTGGAAGCCGGCCTCGGCGCAGATGTCGGCGCCGCGGAACGGCGAGTGCTCAATCCCGGGTCCGCGGTCGCCGAGCAGGGCGGAAGTACTGGTCATGTGGAACGTTCCTCCGGGCGCAGGGGGATCTGGGCTTCATCGGCGGTGGCCTGGCTGGCTGCGGTCAGCAGTGCCGGGTCGTAGCGGGCCAGGACCTCATCGATGCGGCTGGCGTAGGGGCCGAACACGGCCATGAACTGCGCGGCGGGTAGCTGTTGCCACTGCCGGGAGAAGAATCCCTTCAGCCGCAGCAGATTGCTTGCGTGCCGGGGCGCGAAGATCGCCAGCGGGCAGAGCAGGCATACCCACGGGCGGGCCGGACACGGTCTGCCTTTCGGCCCGTGCAGCCCGGACAGCTGGTCGGCGCAGGCGGCGGTGAACACATCCCGCTGCCCGCCGGCCAGCTCGCCGATCACCTGGTCGTCCAGTTCCAGCGAGGCGATCAGCTGCGGATAGTCGCGGGCCAGGCTCGCGGTGTCGGCGTCGGTGAGGACCGTCGGGGGGTAGGCGCGGCGTAGCAGGTCGTGCTGGGCGTCGGCGATGACGGTGTCCAGCAGCTGCTGCTGCGCGGGGGTCGGTACCGACAGGTAGTGGTCGCCTTCCACCTGCGGGCCGTGGTTGGGGTCGATGACGGCCCGGCGGCTTCCCGTCCAGGCGCTCTTGTCGCGCATCGCCTGGTGAGTGGTGCGGATCCGGTCCCGGCGGACCGTCAGGATGCCGCCGTCGTCGCCGGTCACCTGGTGCCCGCGCAGCCAGCTTTGGATGGTCGCTGCTGCCGGCGGCCCGGTCGCCACCTGGTCACAGCCCTCCCAGGCGACGCGCGGCCACAGGCACTGGCGTTGCCCGGCGGGAACGTGGGTGCGCAACAGCGCCGAATGGCTCAGCCACTGCTCCAGCAGCCGCACCGCCCGCCTGGGCAAGGTAATGCTCTCGGCGGCGGTGCGGCCCTTGACATAGGACAGCAAGATGGAGGCGTCCCCGGCCCAGTCGATGTCCCCGGTCACCAGGTCGTCGATGCCATCGGGGACAACCCCGCCATGAATGCCGAACAGCAGCCGGTAGGCGATGACCACCTCGGTGTGCGGGAACAAATCGGTGCTGGCCTGCGCGAACCCGGCGCAAGCCCGCGCCGCATGGCCACGCAGTCCGGCGTGCTCGCTCACCACCGCCCGTGTCGAGGGTCCCGACTGGGCCAGCAGCCAGCGCAGATTGTTCAGGCTCCATCCGGCGACGGCCGGATCGGCGCCGCCGGCCGCGGCGGCCAGCGCCTGGCGATGCGCCCGGTAGGAGTCCCCGATCACGCCCGCGCAGGTGCCGGCCAGAGCGCCCCACTCGCTGTCGCTATAGGGCGGCAGCGGCCGGGTGTTCCACTGGTTGAAGGAACGGCCGCCCGCCAGGTCGGCCACCGCTGCGCCCAGCTGCCCAGTCGCCGCGCCGAACGCCCGTACCAGCCGGCGGCTGGATCCTTCAGCCGACGCCGTAGCCCCCAGCCAGTACTTAGCCAGCTGCGGGCGGGTCAGCTCGCCGGCACCGCCGGCGAAGCCGCCTGCGGCCAGCGTGGTCACCATCTTCCGCAGCGACGTCACATACGCGGCCACGCTCCTCGCCGCGTCCAGCGGGCCGTGCGGATAGACCAGCTCCACCAGCCCGGCCAGCAGATCCCGGGCCAGCTCCGGACACGGCAGCCCGTCAGCGAGCAGCTCCGCCGTGGTGCCGTCGCTGAACACGCATCTGATGCCCAGCGGATCTTCGATCAGCGTGGCCGGCATCAGGACGTCCCGCCCGCAGTGTCGCCGCTGAACTCCGCGGCGGCTTCCCGTTCAGCAGCGGCGTCACGCACCGGCCCGGCGTCCAGGCCGCTGGCCTCGTAGGCCTCCCGGAAGATCCTGGTGGTGTCCAGCCGGCGGAGATACTTCTCCGTGGTCAGGACGCTCGAGTGCCCCAGAAGGTCGCGTAGCACCAGCAGCGGGTCGGCCTTGGACAGATACAGCGCCAGCGCCGCATCCGGACCCGTGTCGCCGCCAGTGGCCGCGACCAGCTCGGCGGCCTGCCGGTAGTACCCGCTGACCAGGAATTCCAGGGTCCGCATCGCGAAGGTGTGCCGGGTCCGGTGCGGCGACACATGCGGGAAGCGCGGTTCGAAATGGGCACGGATCCGATCGGAGGTCCGCTCGAAGACGCTCCCCCACGCGGTGAACGGCCCGCCGCCGGCCTTGACGGCCAGCAGGCACGAGCCGCCGCCGGGTGCCACCAGCCGCCGCCGGTCAGAAGGGGTGAGGGTCTCCCACCGGCGGCGCACCCCGTTGATCCGGCCGCCCCGCTCATCAGCGTCGGTCACCAGCAGCGGCTCGCCCCACGCGGGCGGCGGTGACCAGGCCGAACCCTCCACGGTGGCGGCGCGGTCCAGCTGCAGGTACTGCCGCACGGCCGCGAGCGCATCGTAAGAGATCCAGGTGGTACGGAACTTCCGGCCCTTGGTCACCCCCGCCGGCACCGGGAACGCAATCGGCACCTCCGTCCGCCGCCGCGGCAACCCGGGCACCTCGCAGGCCAGCAGGTAGGTGAACTCCTGCAACCGCAGGCCGGTCGCCACCGCCAGCCCGCCCACGCACGCGTTACGGGCCAGCTCCCGGCCGTGAAACAGCCGATCCACGGCCCCGTCCGGGGCAAGCCCGGCCAGGCCGTTCAAGAACATGGCCGTGAAGTCCGGCTCCAGGTACCTGACCGTCACATGCGGTTTCGGGCGCCGCCTGCTCGCCTGGTTCACCCGCACCGTCCGCGCGATCCCGGCGAACACCGTCTGCGCTGTCCGGTAGCTGAACGGCTCCGCTAGTGCGTGCCCCTCAGCCATCGCCCACCGGTAGAACGATGCCAGCACGCTCACATGCTGGTTCCAGGTGCTAGCCGCGAACCGGCGCCCCACCGGGCCGGTCGCCCGATACTCGGCATAGCCCGACAGCGCGACCCGCAACCGCTCACGGGAAGCGAACACCCCGACACCCCGATCGGCCAGGAACTCCATCCACTCCTTTACGATCCGCGCGTAGGTCTCCCACGTGCTCGGCGCCGGCGCCCCCGACACCGGAAGCTCCCGCAACCACCGGTTCACCGCCACTATCGGCCGCCGCGCACCCGGCCCGTCCTCAAAGAGCAGGTCGTCATCGATCAGCACCGGCATCCGCTCGGGGATCAGCGGCCGGTGCTCCAGATCCCAGGACTCCCAGCCCCGGGACGAGAAGAAACTCATCAGCATGAGGGCAGACCGTAGAGACACAACACCAGCCCTGGCAAACCGCAAACCGCCACCTACCAGTGGGTTCAGCCAGGATTCACGACACGCGAACTAAGCGGAGGGAAGATGCAGGAACGGCTTCCACCCGCCCCGCCCGCCCGTCCGCCACGACGGCCAGCAGGTCGCCCACCTCAGCGCCGTTGCGGGCCTGGTGCGCATAGAACGCGCTCACCGCGGCGAGCTTGCGGTTCACCGTCGCGGCCGTCACCTCGGCTGCCGCGGACGGCAGCACCGCGACCTCGCCCGCCCGTCCCGCCGGGGGAAGCTGCAGCCAGGCGACGAACTCCCCGACGTCCTCCAGCCGGGCCTCGCGCCAGTCCAGGCCGCGGAAGCTGATGAACTCCCAGTAATTCTTGAGATCGAACGCGTAGGCCTTGACCGTGTTCGGCGACCGGCCGATGCCGGTGAGATAGGCCAGGAACCGGCCGGCCGGGACGACCGGCACGTCGTCGTCCCCCAGCACCGTCCACGATCGGGTCCCCGAGCCGGGAACCGTCACCGGATGCACGAGCATCGTCTCCTCCTTGAACTGCGTCATGGACAAGGCAGGAGATAACCACGGATGAACCGCTATCCGGGCAGGTGAGAACGCTCGTGCTGGACGTTGAAGACACGCCAGTTAAGGCTGGAGATAATTCAGGTAGATCTTGACCCGCGAGTGCTTGAAGGACAGGTTGATGGTGACCTGGTCGCCGCGGTTCAGCAGCCGGGTAGAGAAGGTGCCCGGCGTGCTGCGGGTGACCTTGGAGCCGAAGATGACCTCCACGTGCTCCGGGCGGCCCAGGTTGATGTTGCCGGCCAGCAGCTCCTCGAACACCACCCGGACCCGGCGGGGGTCGTCGAAGACCAGGGTGCGGGAGACCTCTACTTGCCGCATGGCCAGCTGCCACCAGCAGCCGTGCTCCCGGTCGGCATCGGTCAGCGCAGCGGCAGGCGGCTCATCCAGGTCTGGAAGAACACCCGCACCGTCCCGGCCTGCACCAGGTCGCACAGCTCCTGCAACCGGGCCGGGTCGGATGTCGCGGCGAACCCGTTGGCCAGCGGGGTCACCGCGATGCCCTCCGCGAGGGCGGCCCGGCGGGCGATCTCATGCCCGTTGCACCACACTTTGACCGGGTACGGCGCATAGCAGCAGACCTTGATGAACGCCGGCCCTATGCGCCGGTCATGGATGTAGAAGTAATAGCAGGTCACCAGCCGCTCGGTGCGGTAGAACCGGAACCACGGCACCCCGTCCGGGCCGTCCTTCTTCGTCGCGTCGAATACCCACTGGAACTCCCTGGCCTCCCCGATCGCCACCACCTTGGACTGGCCGGCCTTCTCCGCGGCGTCCAGGTACGGCCGGATCACCTCCAGCTTGCGGTCGCCCTTGCGGAACACCACCCACGGGATCTGGTTCCCGTCCGCGTACCGGCGCACCGCCGCCCGGAACGCCTGCGCGTTCCGGCCCAGTGCCGCGGGCGAGGCGATCGGGAACCCGCGCCAGTGCAGCCATCCGGCGATCTGGCCCGATGTCTGCAGGGCCGGCACCCAGCCGTTGAAATAGAGCCGGTCGAACCCCTCGATCTCCAGGCTCACGTGCCCGCGGACGATGTCAGCCAATGTGACCGGACGCTGCGCCATGGCCACCCTCCCAACCACGCCTACGGTCAAGAGGATGAACCCGCCCGGACGATCACGCCCGCAGAACCGCCAACCTCGATGGTCTGAGGCAGCGCCTCGCTAGATGGATGCGGTGAGTCTTCGTAGACGGGGACCGGTTTACTCATAACCCAGCGATGTGTGGGACTCTATGACTCGTCCGGCCAGACGCTGACCGCCAGGTGCGGACTGCGCCAGACGGCGTCCCCCTGGCCTGCCCACTGCACCGCACCCATGCAACTCCCGTGCAATCGCCGTACGGTCTGGCCTTCAATAAGTGCGTCATATTTTAGTATTCGCCCTGGCGGCCGCCGCCCCATTTCGAAGACGACTGCCGGAGGGCGGCATGTCCTTCGCTGCCTGGCCGGGGCTGGTCACCGGAAGATCCGGCCGCCGAGGGAGAACTGCGGTCGCTGGCAGTCACTCAAAGGCGCTCGGAAGGGTCTGTGACCTGGGCGCATCGAGGTGAGCGCCGGCCATGAAGTGAACTCCTGAGCAGAAAGGTTCCGCGTTCGAGTCTTGGTCGGCGAAGCCCAGGGTGCGAACACCTACTCCCTTTCTGCTGTTGGGGAGCCATATGACCGGGCCGCTGCCATGCCGCGGGCAGGGGTGCTAGCCAGTCTCGCCACAGGGAGACCCGCCACCATAAGACATATCCTCCCCGCCTGGCAGGGACCTGGCGAGCAGCGCGTCCGCCGGACGCACATGCCGACTCCGTGATCTGGCGGGCGCGTCCCTTTGCGCTCGGGCGGCGGCAGGTGACGGTAACAGAATGCAACCCAGCAGACTATAACGAATTCGTTGCAATGCGCACATATCGAATATTTGCTGCCCCAGCCGCGCCTGCCGTGCTCGCGCGACGTGACGAATACGGATAGCCCAATTCTGCACGTCAGCCGCCTCAGCTGGCTGGAAACTACTGAGAGGCGACTGGTCGGTGATACCGGCAGCCTCCTATTCGGCCGACGCCAGTTCACCTGGGTGAGCGGCGGTGGGTGCGGGAGGTATTTCAGCGAGTCCGGTGGGGGGCAACTCCAGGCGACATCTCGGCCTGGGGCGGCGGATCTCGCCCGGCCGGGCCGGTCTCGCCGCGACTTCACCGAGTATGACCAGCGCGGATCCACCGCCCCGCCTGAACTGGCGCCCCGTCACGGTGGCGCAGGCGGCCCTGCGTACTTGCCATAGCCGTGGTTCGGTCACATTCGGTGACCCGCATCACGGTCTCCGCGGGCACCGTCCGGCTAGGTCACCGCGAACTGCTCGCGCCCGCGGAGCGGCATTACCGGGGGCCGGTGCCTACCATCGCGTTATGCGCCCGGATGACGCGGCGGGGCTGGCGGACATGGCGATCAGAATGCTGCGCGCCAACCCCTACGGGTTCCTCATCACCGCCGCCGGCGAGGGTCCGCACTCGCGGCTGGTTCAGCACCTGTGCGTGGACGACGACGCGACGATCTGGGTCGGGACCAGTCCCCGCTCCCGCAAAGTCGCCGACATCGCGGTCAGCGCGCTGGTGTGTTATTCGGTGGAAGACCGGGCGGCGTTCGCGTACCTCACCATCGCGGCGAATGCCGCCGTGGTTGAGGATGCCGGCCAGCGCCGGGCGAAGTGGGACAGCGGCCTGGCCCCGTTCTTCCCCGGCGGCCCGGAGGGGGACGACTTCGTCTTGCTTCGGCTGGCCCCGGTGCGGATCGAGCTGATGAATTTCGCCCGCCACGTGCACCCTGACCCCTATGGCCTGGTGCCCGCCGTCATCGAACGCCGCGCGGGCAGCTGGCACAGCGCCCGGGCAGCCAGGCGGACCTGACCGCCGGCCGGCTCCTGCCCTGTGCCGCAGCAGGGACGGGAGAGGAGGGGTTGATCAGATCCGTCGCACGTCCTGGCTGGCTGCGCGGCAGCCCGGTGACGATGGGGCCTTTCGGCCCGCGCGGTGATGCCGTTCGGCCCTTGGCCGGGCCGCCGATGGCGTGAGGCTGGCGGTGAAGGAACGAACCGGACTGCCATCGCTATGCGCGACCCGCGGAGGCCTGGTCCGCAGCGTCAATGAGATCGCGCAGTTCCCCGTCGGCACGCTTATCGCCGTGTTCAGTCCGGTACCGGCCGGACCAGCCGGCCGCAGGGCCTGAGGAGGACGGGCCCGGTGACCGGTACTGGCCGCCGGAGTGGCCCGAGGAGGACGCGATGAGCAGGCTACGAAAGATCGCAGAGATCCCGGCCGGGAGCTGGACCAAGTGGGTTGTCGTGGGCTTCTGGGTGCTCATGCTGGTCATCCTGCTACCGCTGTCAGCAAAGCTGTCCGGCGCGGAGAAGAACGACACGAAGCAGTGGCTGCCCGGCAACGCGGAATCGACCAAGGTCCTGGACGTGCAGGAACGCTTCCAGTCGCCCAGCATCTACCCCGCAGTCGTCGTCTATGACCGCGCCTCGGGCCTGACCGCGGCGGACCGGGCCAAGGCCGCCGCCGACGCCCGGCGCTTCGCCGGGCTCCCGGGCGTGGGCCCGGGCCAGGTGGCCGGCCCCATCCCGTCGGCGGACGGCCAGGCCCTGCAGACCATCCTCCAGGTCAACCTGGGCTCGAAGGGCGCGAACGGCGCGGGCAAGGCCGCCGACTCCATCCGCGCGATCGCCGGCTCGAACGCGAACGGCCTGACTTTCCACATCACCGGCCCGCTGGGGAGCCAGGCGGACAGCAACAAGGTATTCGGCGGCACGGACAGTACACTGCTGTTTTCCGCCGTGGCGGTCGTGATCGTGATCTTGCTGATCACCTACCGCACCCCGTTCCTGTGGGTGCTGCCGCTGATCTCGTCCGGGGTGGCGCTGATCACCGCCCAGGCGGTGATCTACCTGCTGGCCGCGCACGCCGGGCTGACGGTTACCTCGCTGAGAGTCAGCTTCTTACAGGTGCTGATCTTCGGGGCCAGCACCGATTACGCGCTGCTGATCGTCGCGCGCTACCGGGAGGAACTGCGCCGCCACGACCGCCGCCACCCGGCGATGGCCGAGGCGCTGCGCCGCGCCGGGCCGGCCATCATCGCCAGCGGCTCCACCGTCATCGTGGCGCTGCTGATGCTGACCGCCGCAGACCTGAACGTGACCGCTCATCCTCGCCGTGGTGGTCCTCATCCTCGGGCTGCTGCTGCGGGCCGTAGTGGCGCCGCTGATCCTGACCGCGACGGTGGTCTTGTCGTTCGCCGCCGCCATGGGCGTCAGCGCGTTCTTCTTCAATCACGTGTTCGGGTTCGGGAACGCCGAAACCTGGTTCCCGCTGTACGTGTTCGTGTTCCTGGTCGCGCTGGGCATCGACTACAACATCTTCTTGATGACCCGGGTGCGGGAGGAGGCGAACAGGAGCGACGCCCGGCACGGCGCGCTGACCGCGCTGGCCGCGACCGGCGGGGTGATCACCTCGGCCGGCTTCGTACTCGCCGCCACCTTCGCCGTGCTGGCCACGATCCCGCTGACGGCTACCACCGAGATCGGTTTCACGGTCGCGTTCGGCATCCTGCTCGACACGATCATCGTGCGGTCCGTGCTGGTCACCGCGCTGAACCTGGACCTCGGCCACAGGATGTGGTGGCCGGCCAGGCTGGCCCGCAAACCCGACCCGGCACCAGCACAACTTCGCCAGGAGCGCGCCGCTGCCCTGGCCGCAAGCTGACCCGGGATTCCCGAGCCGTCGAACGCCACCGGAAGGCGTGGTAGCCGCTGCGCCGCCGGACAGGCCAGCCGAACCCCACAGCGGCGGTCCGGCCCTCGAGCAGGTCATGGCTGGCTGCACAACCTGGTGAGCCAGGAGCAAGCGCGGCCATAGGCAGGGCCGCACATCCTGAGCCGGGTCTCCGCCTGCCTAGCGGCGCGCAGGTCAACCATCTCTGCGCGTCCAGGTCGATGAGCGCCAAGTGGCGGTAGCCGTTCGGGTGCTCATCCTGGGTCGGGGCGGAACACCTGGACGAGCACCCGCACCGCGAGGATCGCCGCGATCACCAGCAGGCAGTAGCCGAAGAAGGAGTACAGGCTGACGGTCTTGCTCACTGCTGGCCCGCCGTGCAGCCCGATCATCAGCACCGCCATGATTCCCGCCGCGGCGGCCAGGAACGCCAGCAGGACGCGGTCCAGCATGCTGGTCAGGTACCGCCGGTCGGAGGGGTCCGCGAGTAGCCGGACGCTGACGGTGAGCCGCCCGTCCTGCAGCGCGCCGCCGAGCCGGTCGATCCGCCGGGGCAGCCGCCGCAGCATCGGCACCAGCGCGGCCAGGTCGTCGGCGGCGGTCTGCCTGATCGCCTCCGGGGTGAGCTGCGCGGCCAGCTGCTGCTCGCCGAAGCGCCTGGCCTCGGCCGCGATGTCGAACCCTGGGGCGAGCTGGGTCAGCGTCCCCTCCATCGTGGCCAGCGCGCGGAACACCGCTGCTATCTCCGCCGGTACGGCGAGCCCGTAGTCGGCGATGATGCGGAACAGGTCGGTGAACATCTGCACGTCGGGCGTGGCGCCTGCCGCGAAGTACCGGGCCAGGAACCGGCCCAGGGCCCGTTCCAGCCGCGGCTGGTCCAGGTGCTCCGGCCGGTCGACCATGTCGAGCAGGGCGTCGGTGAGCATGACGGGATCGCCGCGGTCAAGGGCCAGCAGGAGCCGCTGCAGCGCGCCGCGCAGCGCGGCGTCGATCCGGCCGACCGAGCCCCAGTCGAGCAGGCCGAGGTGGCCGTCCTCGAGCAGCACGATGTTGCCCGGGTGCGGGTCGGCGTGGAAGGTCCCGTCGAGCATGACCTGCCGGAGCAGGCTGTCCAGCAGGTCACGGGCCAGCGCGGCCCGCGATCCGGCGGGCAGGCCCGGCGCGGCGGCCAGCAGCGGGCGGCCGTGCAGGTACTGCATCACCAGCACCCGCTCGCCGCAGTAGGGCTGGTACGCCGCGGGCACCCGGAGGTCTTCGTCCCGGGCGGCTGCCGCTGCCGCCGTCATGTTCCGGGCCTCGATCCGCAGGTCCAGTTCCTCCCGCAGCGCGGCGGCGAAGCCGTGAGCCAGGTCGACGGCGCCGACCGAACGGCCCCACCGGGTGCGGCGCTGGAGCCGGACCGCCAGCCGCTGCACGATGTCCAGGTCGGAGCCGACCACGCCGGTCACGTCCGGGCGGCGCACCTTGACGACCACCTGGTCTCCGGACGGCAGCGTCGCGGCGTGCACCTGGGCGATGGAGGCGGCCGCGATCGGCTCGGAGTCGAAGCCGGCGAACTTCTCGGTCACCGGCCCGCCGAGCGAGGATTCCAGGATCTGGCTGATGTCCGGCCACGGCACCTTGGCCGCGTCGTCCTGGAGCCGGCTCAGCTCGGTGATGAACTCCGGCGGCAAAAGGTCCCGCCGGGTGGACAGCACCTGCCCGAGCTTGATGAACGTGACCCCGCCGTCCTCCAGGGCCAGCCGCAGCGAGCGGGCCAGCCGGGCCCGTCCCTCCGCGGTGGCCAGCTCCGACCGGCGGTGGCCGCGCAGGTAGGGGATCAGGCCATGGCGGGCCAGTATCCGGCCGACCTGCGAGTAGCGGCGCGCCCGGCGGGCCAGCTGCCGGGTGCCGCGCAGCACGTACAGCGGGCCGGGCAGCGAGCCGCTCGGCACGAGCGCCTCCGAGATGACCAGGAACAGCATGCCCACCAGCATCGCGATGACCACGCCGAGGAAGACGAACCACAGGCCCGGCAGGACGCCCGGATGCTTCGAGGTAAGCGCGGCGCCTGCCATCGCGGTGATGATCGGCCCGGCGGAGAACAGCGCGATGAGCGCGGCGATCAACGTGCGCAGCGGTGACAGCGTTATCCCCATCAGCCGGCGCAGGCCCGCCGCCATGACAAGCACGGTGAGCACGGTGAAGAACGCGAACAGCGGAATGTTCAAGACAGCCACGGCACGCCACCCCGGCTCAACGGACGGCGGGCCGCGGCCGTGACCATCATGCGGTCGGTCTGTTCCGGCAGGCCGCCGGGAAACCGCTCGAGCGCGGCCGGGCTGGCGGCGTTCAAGGCCGCCCTGCTCACCGCGCCGAGTCCGGCCGCGGCCTGCTCCAGGCGGTCGAGGTTGCGGCCGGTCAGGATTAGGCCGGCGCCCTCGGCGCGGGCCTGGCGGGCCGTCTGGAGCCCGATGCCGGCGCCGCCGCCGATCACGACGACGGTCTGCCCGGTCAGTTCCGGCTGGCGCTGGATGGTAGCGGTGGTCATGATTCCTCCTAGATCAGGTTGTCGCCGCTGGTGCAGGACCGGCAGGGCGCAGCCATGGCATCTTGCCGGCGGTGCTAGCCGGGGGAGCGGCCGTGCCGCCGTCCGAGACGGACAGCCCGTGACGATGACGGCCACGGCGCAGAGTGCGGCTATGACCATCATCGCGGGCTGGAAGCCATCTGCCAGCGCCTGGCGATGCTCGGTCTCGGTGGCCCCGATCAGCGCGGCCACCAGCGCGATGACGAAGACCCGCCGCCATGGCAAGCCAGGAATAACCACTCACCTGGCCGCGCGACGCTGACCCACCTGATGGCCGGCCCCTCGAGCGCGGACGGTAACACCGCAACCGAGCTCTAGGCCCGCGCCTGCGTCGGTTCGTGTTCACCACGGAATCACCCCATGCCACCGGGCCGCGGGCGCTGTCGCCAGTAATCACAGGGCTGTCCACCTGGCGGCTCTGACCGCCGGGCGGAGCTGCTGCCAGCCAGCGCGGGTTACCGGCGGCACCCACCACGTGGGCAGCGACAATGTAGGTGGCGTGATGGTCGAGGCTGCCGGTCGTACGCATCATGGTGCGCGGGTCCGAATGAGAGGCCGCCGACGCCAACCGCCGTTAGGAGAGCAGGGTGTCGGCGATGCCGGCTGCCCAGGCGCGGATTTCGGCCCAGTTGCGGAAGTCGCCCTCGGCGGCCCGGATGGCCGAGGCCACGGCCCGGTCGGGGAAGCTCAGGTGCTTCTTCACTAGCTTGCCGGTGAAGATCTGGTGGTCGCGGGCCTTGGTGGCCTGCAGAATCTTGGTGACGTCCACGGGGTTGTCGGCGGGCTTGGCCGGCTCGCCGACCGGGCCGCTGGAAAACAGCCAGACCGGCCGGGCGGCCAGCGCGGCGGCCGAGCGCTCTGCCAGCTCGCGGGCGGGTTTCATCCACCGGCCCATGTAGACTGCGCTGCCCAGCACCACCGCGTCGAACTCCTCGATCGCGCCGGCCTGGCCGGGAGGGACCACTGAGACCTCCAGGCCCCTCCCGGCCAGCACGTCCCCGACCGCCTGGGCGATCTCGCTCGTCGCCCCGTACTTACTCGCCGCGCAGATCAGTACCTTCATCAGACCCTCCCCTCCGGCGGCGCCACGCCGGTGTCATAGCGCAGGCCGGTGACGGTCACCTCGATGTACTCCAAGTCCCCGCCAGGGAGCTTGAAGGCCGCCTTGCCGCGTGCGGGCAGCTGCAGCCCCTCGAACTCGCCGTAGGCGGTGATCGGGGTCGACCACGTTTCCGGGCTGCTGGCGTCCGGGGTCCGGTACCGCTTGGCTACGAAGTCGGTGACCCGTCCCTCGTTGTCGAAGACCAGGGTGCCGGTGGCGGTTCTGCCGTGGTCGGTGAGGGTGACCCGGGCGGAGCTGTCACCGACCGCCTCGAAGGAGATGTTGCTGGCGAGGAACGCGGCCGGGAACCAGATCATCTCGCTCAGGTAGCGCATCATCCCGCTCTGGTCCATCTGCTCGCCGCTGGCATCGGCCACCGGCCACAGCGAGGCCACCTTGACCAGCATCCGCCCCCTGCCGTCGGCATACATGTCGCGGGCCCGTGCCACCGGCAGCGGGCCCAGGCGCGCCGTGCCGGCCCACACGAAACCGGGCGGCTGCACCGAGTAGTGTTCCTCGGCGTCCAGCGGCAGCCACCGCTGGCCGAATCGCATCGTGCCCTTCTGGCGGAGCCGGATGGTGCCGGGGAACGGCTGGCCGACCACCCCGGTGTAGCGCAGGTAGCGGCGGACCGGGTCGGGCAGATCCGCGAGCATCTCCTCGGTGACCACCCCCGCCCGGCCCGGGCCAGCCCGCGCCCGCAGCGCCTCCACATCTCCCCGGACCAGCCGGGCGAACGCCCGGTGTCCGGCCAGCTCCGCACCGATAGCGGCCACGCCAGCCAGCCCTGCCAAGGCCGGCAGCCGCCGGAGCATCGCAGCCATGGCTCCCTCCTCCTGCCGTCCCGGGGACGCCGCGATGCAATGACAGGCTCATCGCGACCCCCTCTTCCGCCTTTTTAGCCCCACGATCACGCCAGCCGGCTGGCGCTTACAGGGCCGACCGGCCAGGAGCGTAGAGCCGAAAGACTCCAATGTCAGGGGCAACAGGACCTTCTTCCCGCCGCCGACCTGGCCGCCATCGTGGCCCGCATGACCGCCCGCCCGGCCCAGGTCACCATCCCCGGCCCCGGCGGCCAGCACCAGACCCTCACCATCACCGTCCCCCTGTTTATCGACATGCTCGACACCCAGCTGTCCTCGATCCAGACCGCGGTCCTGCTGCCCGCCGTCCTGCATGCCCTGGCCCAGGGCCAGTGGTCACAAGTCATCGCCAGGCTCGGGCTCACCACCGCGGACCTGCCCGGCGGCCTCATCTCGCTGCAGGCGGTCACCATCCGTTGCAGCGACGCGTGGGCGGCCATGAACCCCGCGACGGTCGGCCAGCAGGGGCCCTCGGTGGTCGCCCCCGAGGTCACCGTCAGGGCCGCGGACTTCCACGCGCTGTGCGCGGTCTGGCCGCATGACCCCGGCGTGTCCGGGACCGTGCGCAGCACCGTCCCGGTCGTGTTCCTCAACGGCACCGCCGACCCCAGCGACCCGCCCGCCAACGTGGCCGGCGCGACGGCCACCATGCCGAACGCGTTGCTGGTCTCGGTGCCCGGCGTCGGGCACGCGACACTTGAGTGGAATCCTCACCCCGGCTGCCTGCTCGCCGCCACTACCGCCTTCATCCAGGCCGGCCAGCCCGCCAGCCCAGCGCCCTGGCCCAGGAGCTCGTACCATCCCCGGCACCCTGAAACGGCCAGCTGCTACCGTTTCCCCCGCCCGCCAGGCAGGCGGCCAGGCGGGGCAAACCTAATCTGCCACGGCACTAGCGTGCGCACGCTAACAACGAGAGTGGCGTAACCCGTCACAGCCAGCCCATCGTGGCCAGGTCGTCCTTAAGGTTCGTCGGCATCTCGGCGGGCGGGAGAGATGAAGGCCTGGGCGGCGGGCGGGAGTCCGGGGCAGTCGGCTCGCCGAACGCGGCCGACCTCGTGGGCGGCCCGGCGAGAGTCGTCACCGCCGTCCGGCCGGGCCGCGCGACCACCATGGGCGCGGCCACAACCAGGTAGATACCAGGGTCGCTACCAGGACCACTGTGATCCATACGGCGGTTGGGCCAATGTGCGCGACCATCATGCTGAAAGCGAAGAGCGCCGGGGCGGCAGCAATCATGGAGAGCGGACGACGCTTCACGAGGTTCCGCATCCGCGGGCCCGTGTGGCGCGCGGGGGGCTGCGCCGCGCTTGGACCTGGCCGGGTTGCGGCGCTCCAGGCCTCACTCAGCTTGAGGGTCGGTCCGGTGTGGAGGATAGCGCCGGCGTAGACGCGCCCGGCGAGCACGACCAGGCCGGCGATGGCGGCGATGGCCAGGGCGACGGCGATCACGGGCTCCCACCAGGCGGCGGCGCCGATGGCGATGCGGCCGGGCATGGCGAATGGCGCGGTGGCCGGGAACAGGGAGATCAGTTTCGACCAGGCGCTGTCGGGGTTGCTGGTGACCACTCAGAAGGAGACGAAGTAGGCGGCACCTAGTACGTAGCTCACGGGTGCGGCGATGTTCGCTGCGTCTTCTGCCCGCGATGCGAGCGATCCGAGCGCGCCGTAGGCCATGGCGTAGATGGCGTAGCCCTATCACGGCGCGGCTCGAGCGTCCCGATGCAGCAGACGCGCTCATCATTCCTGGAGGCGGACAGGAAACTGCAGCGGATCTGCGGCGGCAGGTGACGGCGCTGCGGGAGCTGCTGAACGAACAAGCTCGGCTGCATGCCCGCGGCGTGATCGACGGTCAGCAACTCGCGGCCGGATCCGCCGAGACGCGGTCCCGGCTCGAAGCCGCGGAGGATCAGCTCGCCGCGGCGGGCCTGCTGTGTCTGCCTCCTCGTTCCCGAGTATGATGCACAGAAACCACTCATTTCCCTATCGTTGCTTCCAGAGCTCGCGGCGCATGAAATTACCCGTGCCGCAACTCCCAGTGGCGATATGCGGGCGCGTAGATCCACGTTGGCGCGCCCCCGACGCGGGTAAGCAAAACATAGCCGGGCGTGTGCTCTACGGCCTGAAGAATAACTGTGTCGAGTGCTATTCCATGATTGCCCACCAAAGAGATAAGCATGAACCAACCGGCATGGATCGCCGCCTGGTACGCCACCTTGCCCTCCAGATAGGCGCATCGCGGTCTGAGCGAGGTGCAGGCCAGTCCTCGAACCTGTCCACTAGCGTCGCCGCCCCTGCCAGGGATCGGGTACTTGACATAGACATCATTGACATAATCATACCAAGGGATCGTGATGTGATCCGAATAAGGCAGCTGATCCTCGACCACGCCACCGACAAGAAACCTGCCGCCCGGATACTCTAGGTACGGCTTCATGATGGCGAAGAATGGCAACAGCTTGGCGGGTGGCCAGGAGATTTCAGAGTTGTAGCCAGCTTCGTACGTCGAAGCGGCCAGCGCAGTGTAGTGAGCATCCGACAGCGCCACTCCGCCGAGCGCTAGCATTATGCCGACGTAATGGAGATGCCTGATTTTTACCAATTGTACAAGATAGGCGACAGAATAGCCTGCGGCCACACAGGTGAACCAAGCGCCGTAGTCGTCATGCTTCCGCATCGACTCGTCTGAGTGGAGGCGCAGCGCCTCAAAAGTAACCAGCATACCCGCAACAACAAGTATCGTCACCACGGCAGTGTGCTTGCGATTTTGCCGCGCACACAAGGTAACAATAAGAGCCGTTACGCCAAGCGCGAGAACGACACCTACCCAGTTCCAGGTCTCTGCGGTAATCACGCCCCCAGGTTGCCTAGTTGCTCCGATGACTGACTGCTGTCCGGGCTGTCGGGCAAACGTGGTGAACAGGGTGCCCTTGAGATAGCCAGCGCCGGCGAGAAAGACGCAAAAAGTCAAAAGAGAAGCGACGGTCAGACTGAGGACCAAGAACCTCTTTGCCGCCGCCTGCCAAGTTCCAGCCTGGGTCGCTGCGAGCGCGATCACGACCGGATCGAACAAGACAGTCGCGTATTTTGTGGCGTTGGCAGCCAAGATAACTGCTGGCAGGGCGAGCAGCCAGAAGTTGGAGTCAGCCGATCTCACCGCGCAGTAGGCGGCGGCTGCGACGATCATGATCGCCATAGCGTCATATGTCGCATAGGCGCCGAGGTCCTGGGTGAGGCCGAGGCCGGCAAATAGTCCCGCTGATATGATCCCGGAAAAGTAGCCGAAAAGGCGTCTGGCCGTGGCGAAACAAAGGGCAGTTGCCGTCGTCATGAAAAGCGTGCTCATGAGGCGTACTCCGACGAGGCCGCCAAGATGGTCGACCATGGCCGCAAGCACTGGGTAGATAACAGGCGCGCCAGAGAAGTAGGTCTCATAGTAGGGGCTGCCGCCACCGTGCCAAAGCTCGTGAATGAGCTGATGACCTGCGTATATGTATCCGCTCTCGTCGTGAGATGCAATACCGGTCGGGATCAGGCTGATGGTGAGAGCCGCCGGTGCAGCGAGAATCACGGCCAGAGGCAGCCACCAAAGCCCCTTCCAGGTGCTGGTCTGCGCCCTGACCGAGGGCGGAGTGGCGGTAACAGGGGCAAGGACTGTCACTTGCCGCTCCGTTCCAGCGCTGCGAAGCACGTGGAGATGGCACGGGCCCCGGTGCCTCCTGCCCAGTTCCCCTGATCAGCTAAGGTTGGTCTACTGAGCTCGTTGCTGAGTTCAAGGGACCAGAAATAGATGCCCCCCAGGTGCTCTGCGGCGGCGGCATGGCAGGCCGCTGAGAACCACCGGGCTTGCACCGCCGTGTCAAGCTGCGTAATCGGCCAATAGGTGATGTACGGCTGCTGGAATGCGTCCGGGGCGGCGGCGATGCCCACCTCAGCCTCTACAGTGCCCGGGGCCAGTGTGTGGTCGTAGGCGTCCCATGCGGACGTCAGGGGCGGGAGGAGCGGATGGTATGCGTCGATCAACTGCTGGGTATCCGGGCCACAGTTCCCTGTGCCATGTGAGGCGTCCCAGTTGTCGACGCAGCCGAGCGTGCCGTGGTAGCGCTTTCGCAGCGCGGCGTCCAGCACAGCCCAGTGGTGAGAGCGGGAGAACCGGGTCAACTCGGTACCGACGATGAGGACCGGGACATGCAGGCGGCTAGCCATCACGGCATATGGGATCAGGAATCGCTGATAGCTCTTGAACCAGACGCTTGGGTTGACGGGAGCCCAGCTCCTCCGCACCGTCCCGATACCCTTCTCGTCCAGTAGCGGGCGCAACGAGACCCGCAGTCTCGCCCGCTGCGCGTCGCGCACGATGACCGCTACCTGGGACGGCGTTGGGGTCGCGTTTTTCGCATAAACCCTGGAGCCATACTGGCCGTTGACAAAGAAAGGGAATGAGATCAAGACCGCGTTAGCGTGAAGGCTGGTTATGTAGGCGATGTCCGCGCGCGCCGCCGCAGCGATGTCCTGACCGGGATACGTATAGGCGTCGAGGTCGATGCCGCGTTGCGCGAGTGTCCCGGGATGCGATGAGGGAATGGTGAGCGGGGGAGAGGCGGGCACCTGGGCAGGCTGCAGTGCTCGCAGGTGGGAAGCCGCGGCGCAGCCGGCCACGAGCAGACCAACCCCGGCGCCGGTAGCGAGCACTCGGCGCAGCCCACTCAACGGGGGGCTCGCGTCTTGGCGATCACCGCAAAGGAGCGGGGGTTGCCCTGTATGAGTGGCACGACAATGGCGGCCAGGGTCAGCAGCAGGCTCACAGGACTTGTCAGTACCGCCAGGACCCCAGACAGCAGCCGGGAGTCGCCGGTCCGGCCACCGTCACTCGAAGAGGCCCCGATCCACCCACAGGCGAAGAACACGCCAGCCCAGGCCAGGATCGACAGCTTGGCGTAGTTCAAGACGCCGGCTGTGGCCGGGATACGTCCCGTCAGCCGCAAGTACAGCCCTGCGGCCGAGCACAGCAGCGCCGTTACCCCGGCTAGGTACTTCGCGAATACCATCACCGCGGCGCCGAGTGGCATCACATTGCGATGCCCGATGGCATGAATGTCTCCCCAAAGCCAGCGTCTGCGTTGGACGAGGTAATCCCGCAGAGTCCACGGGGAGGTGACCTCGGCATATTCGTGAAACCACCCCCATTTCAGTCCCTTGGAGGTGGCGCGCTGGCCGAATACGAGGTCTTCGGAGGCAATCACGGGCCAGTCCCAGGTGACAATGTCCTCAGCCTCACCGGTGACCACCATCCCTTCTCCGTGCACATGCAGGGGGCGGCCCAAGATGCCCTGGAACACCGAGCAGTACACCAAGCAGGCATGAGTACGGATATCGTCGGCGTGGCTGGCGAAGAAGTGGCTCAGCGGCCAGACTGCATAGTGCGTACGTGGGGTCACCACCCCCTCGCAGATGTCGTAATCCGCAATGAACGCGCGCTCGATGTAGCCCTTTGTTAGTGTCACGTCGTCATCGTTGAAAATGATCTTTACATCAGGACGTGATAGCCCCTCAACCTTGCGTACGCGGTGGGAGTATTCCAGCGCGCGCGCCTTCTTCTGCGACTGGGCGGAGAAGTTCTCGGGGACGACCAGCACCCGGTCAGCGTGTGGGTGGTCGCTCGGGTAGCAGGGCTCTGTGACGACCCATACCTGATATGGCATGCTCAGTCCGTAGGACCGAATCTGCTCGATGATTTCGTTGACGCGGTCCTGTTCGCGGCCCGCAGTGGTGATCTGAATGATCAATTGCCTGAAGGTTCCCGGCTGTGCCTGGCGGAATCCCCAGCGGAAGCGGACCTGACCGGCGACTAGCAGCCCAAGCTCGACCAAGGGCATCATCCACGCCGTATAAACAAGCCAACGAGCGGTAGGCCATCGGGTAATTGGCCAGGTAGCCAGGAGGGTGGCTGTGACTGCCAGGATGCCCCGGATAGATACTTTGCGCGCAGCTTTCTGACGACGATGACTCTGACGACGATGACGAGGACGGTCCCAGGCAACCGGCGACGGAACGACGACCGGGGCACCGACGGTACGCACGAGCGTCGTCATTTCAGTCGCTTGCGCCAGCGTGAGGAGCGCGGCGATCCCCGCTTCCTGCTGCTCGTGCTCCCCCGTAGGCGCGACCCGATGGTCGCTCACTGGCTGGGGAACCATCGGCATCGACTCAATGCGCCGATCACGCCTCCACTTCTTGCGCCGCCGCCTGGGAAGCTCAGCGGGTCCGCGACGACCGGGCGGGAGGGCCCCAGTCCGTACAGACACGTGCCTGGGCCCGGGGCGCTCGGTCGTAACGGCCGCACCCGCCCGAGGCCGGCCGCGTACGCCGGGGTCGCCCGGAGGAAACGGGTCGAGGCCAGTCGCGTTCGGGATAGCCCGAGCCATGCCACTCCAACAAGAGTCGTCGTCGTACAGCAGGCTGAGAGCCGACCGGTGCCGGGCTCCTTTGTTCGGGCTACGCGGATTCCCCCCACGTTCCGCCCAACATAAGACGCTTCGACTAACCGGTAGGTTGTCCGGCTATGGGAGCAAAGCTTCTGAAGTGTCGACAGGGACCCCCTGTGCCGGGGCTTGGCCAGCTTGCGCGAGCGAGGCCCCGATCCAGGGTTGCCGGGGATGCGGCCCTAGTCTCGTGGTCGTGGCGGAATCTTCGCGCAGTGCGGCCGACCTGATCGTTGAGTGCCTGGAGAACGAGGGTGTCACGCATGTCTTCGGCATCCCGGGCGAGGAGAACATCCATCTGGTGGAGGCCATCTCCCGCTCGTCCATCCGGTACGTGCTGACGCGTCACGAGCAGGGTGCGTCGTTCATGGCCGAGGCTTACGGCCGGCTCACGGGGCGGGCCGGGGTGTGCTCGGCGACGCTGGGCCCGGGGGCGATCAACTTGCTGCTGGGGACCGCCGACGCGACCACGAACTCGACGCCGCTGATCGCGCTGTCGGCGCAGGTCGGCATGAACCGCAGCTTCAAGGAATCTCACCAGGGCGTGGATCTGGTCCCGATGTTCGCGCCGGTCACCAAGTGGTCGGCGCTGGTGGCGACGCCAGGTGCGGTGCCCGAGATGATCCGCAAGGCGTTCAAGCTCGCCCAGACCGAACGGCCGGGCGCGGTGTACCTGGCCATCCCCGAGGATGTGGAACAGGCCCCGGCGCTGGAAGGTGAAGAGCCGCTCGCCGTGAACGTGCCGCGGCCGGATGAGCCGTCGCCCGGGCAGGTCGAGCGCGCCGCGGCGTTGCTGCGCGCGGCGCACGCACCCATCGTGCTGGCCGGGCACGGCGCGGCCAGGGCGGCCGCGGGTCCGGCCCTGCGCCGCTTCGCCGAGACGCTGGGCATCCCGGTAGCGACCACGTTTCACGGCAAGGGCGTGTTCCCCGACGATCACCCGCTGGCGCTGGGCGCGGTGGGATTCATGCGCCACGACTACGTCAACTTCGGCTTCGACCGCGCGGACCTGATCATCGCCGTCGGGTATGAACTGCAGGAGTTCGACCCGGTGCGGGTCAACCCGCACGGCGATACCAAGATCATCCACTTGCACCGGTTTCCCGCCGAGGTGGATGCGCACTACGACGTCGCCGTCGGATTGCACTCCGACATCGGGCGCAGCCTGGCCGCGCTCGCCGATGCGGTCGGGCCGCGCCCCGGAGCCAGCCCGGGCGGGAACCGCATCCGTGCCTTGCTGGCCGGCGAGCTTGCCCGGGGCCAGCGCGATGACCGGTTTCCGCTCGCGCCGGCCAGGATCGTGGCCGACACCCGGGCGGCGCTGCGCCGCGAGGACATCGTGCTGGTCGACACCGGTGCTTTGAAGATGTGGATGGCGCGCCTGTACCCGACCTACGAGCCGAACACCTGCCTGATCTCCAACGGCCTGTCCACGATGGCCTGGACGGTGCCCGGCGCGATCGGCGCGAAGATCGCCCGGCCGGACTGCCGGGTGCTCGTCGCCACCGGCGATGGCGCCTTCTTGATGAACTCGCAGGAGATCGAGACCGCGATGCGGCTGGGCCTGGCCGTCGTCATCCTGATCTGGGTGGACGACGCCTATGGGCTGATCAGCTGGAAGATGGACCTGGAAATCGGCCGCAACGTGGACACTACCTTCGGCAATCCTGACTTCGTGGCCTACGCCGAGAGCTTCGGCGCGACCGGCTACCGGATCGGCTCGGCCGGCGAACTGCTCCCGACGCTGCGCACTGCGCTGGCCGCCGGCACGGTGTCCGTGATCGCCTGCCCTGTCGATTACTCCGCCAACCTCGAGCTCATCGAGTCCCTCGGCGACCTCGACGACTCACTGTCCTAAGGGCCGGGAGTTCCGGCGTGCGCTCAAGGCATGGCGGCTCCGGCGTCGACCTGATGGTGGCGCCCGGCCCATCCCCACGGGGAGCGCATCTGCGGCGAGCAACTGACCTCTTACCTGCTACGGCGGCTGGACAGCACCGTGTCCGCCCTTACCTCCCCGAGCGGAACCTCGGAAAATCAAGATCATTGAGCCGAACGGCCGTGGTGCGTGCCCCGGGACCGGCTCTTCGCTCCGGCCCCGAACGTGCGATCGGCCGGATCTATGCTTGCCCTTCCGGCTGGCTGCTCTGGCCGAGTGCCACCTGAATGCTGCGCTCGTCGGTGCCGCGCAGGACGATCAGCTCGATGGTGTCGCCGGCCGCCCGGAGCGCGCCGGACAGGTCGTCGACGGTGCGGACTGGCTGGCTGGCGACCGCCACGATCAGGTCACCGGGCGCCAGGCCAGCGCGCACGGCTGGGCTGTCCTCGGCTACCTCGCGGATGAGCAGGCCATCGGCCTTGGGGAGTCCGACGGCGCGCCGCAGCCGCCTGGCCACGTGGCCGGGAGTGATCGTGACACCAAGCTGTGGCGGCCTGACCGATTCTCCGGGCGCGCCTGCCGATCGAGCTGGGCGACGCGACGCAGCCGCTGCCCGAACCGGTGACCGGGATCGTCACGCTGAGCGCCGACCACGCGAAGGCCGACGAGGCGCGCGCGCTGGCCGGGGCCACCGTGGCGCCGGACGCGCGGCCGCTCGTGTCGTTCCGCCGCCCCGTGCGGCACGCGCTGGGCTGCTCACCTGGCAAGATGCGCTGGTTTGGCATCGGCTGCAGTCCGCTCGGACACGTATTGGGCATAACCTGTCTGCGCTGTCTAAAGAACGGCCAGTGGTCGCATTTGCCTGCTGCTGGCGGACACGGTATCCCCGGGGCGAGTGGGACCGTTCGCCTATCTGCTTGTCTCGTGCACGGACCCGTCGCCGAGCGTGCACCAGCGGCGGAATCAGGGAGCGCCCTCGTCGGCCGCGTCGACCTGGTCAAGCAGGGACGTTATCGTCTCGGTGAGATGGGCGTCGCCGGCAGCCTGCACGAGCAGGCCGGTGAACGGCTCAGGGCCAAGCTCGCGGTGCTGCACGGCGAGGCGGCGCAGATCGTTCATAGCCTGCGGGATGCCAAGGCGGAGCCTGATCGCCAGCGCCTTTCACGTGCCACGTGACAGCCGTGGCGACTGGGCCGCCGCGTTCTGTTTCCAGGTTGCCGAGCTGTCTGTAGGCGGCGGCCATGTCGGCCTGGTTGCCGAGCCGTTCGAAGATGTCGAGGGCGCGCTGGTACTGGCGGGCGGCTTCGTCGTAGTCCCGCGGTCCTGGGCGAGGATGCCGAGCTGGTAGTCAGCGGGGCGGACTGGGCCGGATCGCCAGAGCCACCTGTGCTCCACGACATGGGTTCGGCGCGGGATGAGGCCCACTGAACACGCATTAACAGCCTGGAGGGGGCTCACGCACTGCGGCCCCAGGCGGGCAGTTAAGGCCGCATGGGAAACGTCTGGCTGTGCTGGGTCAGCGGCGTATCCCACCCGCAGGACGACCTGCGGCAGCTCGGGGAATCGCCACCGCCATGGCCAGTGACGTGGCTCGGCGTATTGCCACGGCCTGTGACGTGGCTGGGCGAACCGCCACGGTCAGTCACGTAGGTCGCCATGAATGTTCTCAAGCCTGAGCGGGTGTTCGTAATGCAGATTTCCTCATTAGGAGCAGCAGATCTGGTTCTCCAACCCGCAGGAATCCGGGAGATCATCGCCCCAGCCGGCTGGCGCTCTCCCTGAGTGCGGCGAGCGCCTGGGTGCGGCCCTGAGCCCGCCACCAGCTGCGGGCGGCGGCGTGCGCCTGCCGCTCGCTGGTCGGCTGGACCGGCAACTCGTGCTCGAGCACCTTGCTGTCAAACTGAGGCTCGTAAGGCCACCCGGCAAGCGCCCACACGGTCAGATGGCGTTGCCAGTTCCAGTCCACGGCGAACCTCGCCGGATCGGCCAACACCACCGTCATGCCGCACTCCCAATGAGGAAAAGACCATTATCCCGAACAGCCGGGGGTGCCTCCAGCGCCCGGCGATTCCGGCCCGCGGTGGTTACGGCGCGAGACTGCAGGCACCGTCTTTCCAGCTAAGCCTAGATCCACCGGCCAATTCCGGTAGCCCCTTTCCGGCTTGATTCCTGCCCGAGGAGTTTCGCGAGCTGATTCCGGGGGCGGGCGTCCTGCCGCTTGCCTGCTGTGCGGCTTGTCCGGGGTTCCTGGCTCGGGGACGGGGTTCTGGGTGGCCGCGGGGGCCGTCGGGGTGCTGACCGGTTCGGGGCTGATCAGGCCGCTGCTGCGGGCGGCCCGCAGGCCGCGTCCCAGAGGTTCAGCCATTCCTGTTCGCGGTGCCAGCCTTGCGGGAGGTGGAGGGTGAGGTGGCCCCTGCCGTGGCGGGCGGTGCGGGCGGCGACCGCGATCAGGTCGCGGCGGATCGTCGCCCCGCGTGCTTTCGCGAAGGGCAGGCTGGCCAGCGCGCCGGCCGCGCGGACCAGGTTGTGTGCCATCGCCGCGATGGACAGCCAGGCCGCGTTCGCGGCGAAGACCCCGGAGGGCATGTGAGCGAGCGGGCCGCTGGTGACGTCGGCGAAGACCTGCTCCACGACCGCGTGGTCGCGGTGCTGTCCCTCGGCCTGGATCAGCTCGGACGGTGAGTCGGTGAAGACCGCGTGGTAGCGCCAGACGGGGAACAGCTCGTCCTGCCCGGCACCGGCGTTCTTGTTCAGGTCCCGGACCCGGCGGACGATCAGCCGGGCGGTGACGGCCTGGCCCTTCTTCGACGCGAAGGCCGTGTACTGGGTCTCGGCGACCTCGGCGTCGGAGATCCAGCAGTCCAGCTGGTCATCCCAGACCGCGCGCGGGTACCTGATGGCGGTCCAGGCGTCTTCGGCGATGGCGGCGATGGCGGCGCGGATGCTGCTGTTCATCGGGACGGTGACGGAGAACCGCGCGCCGCCGCGGCGGACCGCGCCGATGACCGCGGCGTTGTAGTAGGCCGGGTCCAGCCGGACGATGATCGTGCCGGTGCAGCCGCACTGCCGTGCGGTGCCGACGGCCTGGACGGCGAGGCTGGCCGCGCCGCGAGCCGAGGCGGCGTTCCCGCCGCGCAGCCGGGTGGCGGCGATCACCGGCGCGGCAATCGGCGTGCTGATCACGGCGGCCAGCGCGTTCAGGCCGCGGACCAGCAGCGATTTCCCCTGGATCTTCGTGTGGCCGAACCTCGCGCCCTGCTTCTGGTGCCCGTAGACCCGTTTCTGCATCGAGTCGATGCCGGTGAACGCGAGAGTGCCCGCGCCGGGCAGCAGCGGCGCCTGCCGGGACAGTTCCGCGAGGAACTCCCGGCCTGCCTTCTCCAGCTGGGTGACGTTGCCCCAGGTATAGGAGCGCAGGTGCGAGCCCAGCGTGGACGGGGCGCGGACCCCGCCGGACAGCGCCACCATCGCGCCGTGCCGCAGCACGTCCAGGCTCACCGGAGCTGTGAAGCAGATTCTCGGGCACCAGGTGGCACTTTCCTGAGTCCACGCTGAAGACGCCTCTGTCGGGCAGACCTCGGGGATACGCGGTCAATTACACAACGCTGGGAGATGCCTCATCCGCCGACCTCGCCGAACGGGGCTGGGTGATCGTCTCGGGCGGGGCTTATGGCATCGATTCCGCCGCGCATCGCGGCGCGCTGGCCGTGGCGGGAACCACGATCGCGGTGCTGGCCTGCGGGGTCGATTACCCCTACCCGGCCGGCCACGCGGACCTGTTCGCCGCGATCGCCGCTGCGGGTCTCGTGGTCAGCGAATGGCCGCCGGGACACCATCCGGCCAGGATGCGGTTCCTGGTTCGCAACCGGGTCATCGCCGCACTCGCCTGTGGCACCGTGATCGTGGAAGCGGGCGAGCGCAGCGGAGCCCTAAACACGGCGCGGCACGCCGCCGACCTGGGCAAACCGCTGATGGCCGTGCCGGGTCCGGTGACCTCGGCCCAGTCCGCCGGATGCCACCGGATCATCAGGGAATGGGGTGCCGCCTGCGTCACGCGCGCCACCGACATTATTGAGCTGCTCTCGCCGCTGTATGTCGGGCAGGCGTCCGCGCCTGGCGGTGGCCTGGAACCGGCGTCGTCGCCGGTCACCGGGCCGCCGGGTCCGGACTCGGGACCTTCCCGTGACGACCTCGACACCGATAGCGCCAGGGTGCTCGACGCGCTGCCCGTGCGGGGCGGCGCTGGAACCTCGACGATCGCGGTCGACGCGGGAGTGGACCTCGATACCGTGCTGCGCTGCCTGGGACGGCTAGCCGCCTACGGCTTCATCGAACGTGGCGATGGCGGCTGGCGCCTGCGCAGGCGCAGCTGACCCGGCGGCGGCGCGTGCCCTCGGCCGCCATACGTCCCGCGGCTGCTACGCGACCTCGGCCTGCATCTCGTCCTCGGCCGCCATCTGGTCCTCGAAGCTCATCTCGCCCCGGCGGCTCGCCTTGGCCCGGACGTCGCCCTCAGCCGTGCCGCCGAACTCGAACTCGAGCTCGACGTTGCGCTCCCTAGCCAGCTGCTGCAGGCCGTAGCGCTCGACGTGCTCGGAGTCGGTCAGGCTGATCGTCCGCAGCCCCTGGGCGGCGAGCCGGTCGTTGATCTCATCGAGATGATCGCGGACCAGTTGCTTCTCGGTGTCGGTGATCTTGCCCTTGTGCGGCTTGCCCGCGTGCTCGCGGGTCGTGTAGTCGAGGCGATCGCCGCGCGAACTGCCGTTGCCCGATGATCGCGTGCTGCGCCTGGCCGGCCGGGCGGCGATGAGCAGCTCCTCCATCGGGTTCTGCGTGGCCAGCTTGTCGAAGGCGTCAGCCTCCATGACGATGCGGCGCGGCTCGATGTCGTCCGGCAGGTACAAGTCGATGACCGCTACCCGCAGGGCGGCCTGCTCCATGACCTCGGCTTCCTCGGTGATTGCCTCGATTTCGACCGGGCCATCACCAAGCTCGGGGTGCTCGTGCACCACGATGCGTGCCAGTGCGTCGTCATGCATGATGAGCTGGCCGCTCAGGTCGCTGAACCGGACAGTCTTCTGACCCATGCTCCATCCCTCTCTAATGCGCTGGTGCGAGCGCGTTCGGCGGCCTCGTCGCACTGCCGTCGCGATGCGGGAGCCCTTCGTAGGTGAACGCATGGATCACCCTGCCGCAAGCAACCGCGCGTGTCAAACTTCAGTTCGATCGGCGTGTCGGCATGCGAAACTACGCGCGATTAGCGTGTCACCTGGCCTTTCCGGGTCCACCGGCGATCGCCGGTGCACACTAGGGCATATGAAGGATGCCGGCGAACTTTCCGAACCGCCTGGCCCGCTGCCGTCCGCGATGGCCGCGGCACTGGCTGCCTTCGAGCGGCATCTCCGGTCGGAGCGCTCGCTGTCACCACACACCGTCCGCGCCTATGCCGGTGACATCCTCTCGCTGCTTGAGCACGCCAGCCGTCAGGGCATAGACGCGCCCGAAGGCCTAGGCTTGACCGAACTGCGCGGCTGGCTGGCGATCCAGCACACCTCGGGCGCCGCGCGGGCCACACTGGCCAGGCGGGGCGCGGCGGCCAGGTCGTTCACCGCCTTCGCGCACCGTCGCGGCTGGCTGGCCACCGACCCCGGCTCTCGGCTCGGCACGCTGAAGACCCGCCGTGCCCTCCCGCACGTCCTGCATCAGGACGAAATGGCGGCCGTGCTGACCGGCCTGGATAAGGCCAGCCGCCAGGCCGAGGCCGCCACGAAAGCGGGTGACCCGGCAGCCATGACCGCAGACCACTCGGCGGACGCCGCGAGCCAGCGAACGGAAGCCGCGGTGGCCCTGCGTGACGCCGCCGTGCTCGAGTTGTTCTACGCGACCGGGATCCGGGTCAGCGAGCTATGCGGGCTGGATCCAGGCCACCTCGATCATGGCCGCCGCACCGTCCGGGTCCGGGGCAAGGGCGACAAGGAGCGGACCGTGCCGGTCGGTGTGCCCGCGCTGGCGGCGGTGGACCGCTGGCTGGCCGCGGGCCGCCCGGCGCTCGCCACCGCGGCCAGCGGGCCGGCCCTGTTCCTCGGGGTCCGCGGTGGCCGTCTGGACCCGCGCACGGCCCGCCGGATCGTCCACGATCGGCTGCGCGAGGCTGGAGCGACCAGGGATACCGGGCCGCACGGCATCCGCCACAGCGCGGCGACCCACCTGCTTGAGGGCGGCGCTGACCTGCGCAGCGTCCAGGAGATCCTCGGTCATTCCTCGCCCGCGACCACCCAGATCTACACCCACGTGTCGATCGAGCGCCTCAAGTCCAGCTACCGCCAGGCCCATCCCCGGGCTTAGCAACCGGGTCCGCGCGCCCGAAGCATCCAGGGAATGTGCGGCTGCCCGGGAACGTCAAGTATCCTTAGTGACGGTCGCCGAAGCCAAACCACGATGGTGCGTGCCCGGCGGCTAAATCGCGTGCCCGTTTGCTCACCGGGGCGACAAGTTGCTCACTGTGGCGATTGCTCACTGTGGCGACAAGCCTCCCGGCGGGACGCGCCGCTCGGTCCGCCGGCCACCAGGCCGGCCGCAGGCGCGTCAGTCACGGGCACCAGGAAGCAACCGAGCAGCGTCGCGACCGAAACCACGCGCGGCGCACGAAGAAAGGGGCCGGGCCAGTGGCTCAGGTCGTCACCATGAAGCAGCTCCTGGAGAGCGGTGTCCATTTCGGTCACCAGACCAGGCGCTGGAACCCGAAGATGAAGCGCTACATCTTCACCGAGCGCAACGGCATCTACATCATCGATCTTCAGCAGTCGCTGGACTACATCGACCGCGCGTATGAGTTCATCAAGGAGACCGTCGCGCACGGCGGGACCATCTTGTACGTCGGCACGAAGAAGCAGGCGCAGGAGGCGATCGCCGAGCAGGCGCGCCGGGTCGGGATGCCGTTCGTGAACCAGCGCTGGCTGGGCGGCATGCTGACCAACTTCTCCACCGTGTACAAGCGGCTGCAGCGGCTCAAGGAGCTCGAGGAGATCGACTTCGGCGACGTGGCCGCCTCGGGCATGACCAAGAAGGAACTCCTGCAGCTGCGGCGCGAGCACGACAAGCTGGACCGCACGCTGGGCGGGATCAGGGACATGGCCCGGGTGCCGAGCGCGATCTGGGTGGTGGACACCAAGAAGGAGCACATCGCCGTCAACGAGGCCCGCAAGCTGGGCATCCCGGTGGTGGCGATCCTCGACACCAACTGCGACCCGGACGAGGTCAACTACCCGATCCCGGGTAACGACGACGCGATCCGCAGCGTTGCGCTACTGACCCGGGTGGTGGCCGACGCGGTCGCCGAAGGCCTGATCGCCCGCGCCGGCGCGGCCGGCGGCGATGAGAAGCCGGCCGGAAACCAGCTGGGCACCGAGGAGCCGCTAGCCGAGTGGGAGCGCGAGCTGCTGACGGGTTCGGCAGCTGCGGCTCCCTCGGCTGCGGCTCCCGCGGCTGAGGCTCCCGGGGCTGCGGCTCCCGCGGCTGAGGCTCCCGTGGACGTGGTGCGGCCCGCCGACACGCCGCTCGTGGCCGCCGCCGAGGCCGAAGGGTCCGCCGACCGCGAGATCACCGCTGAATCCGCGATTCCCAGCGACGCTGCCGCGGCCATCGACGAAGCGGACGACCTAGAGGCCATCGCTGAAGCGGCTGACGCCCCGACCGCGGCTGACGCCCAGGCCGCGGCTGACGCCCAGGCCGCGGCTGACGCCCAGGCCGCGGCTGACGCCCCGACCGCGGCTGACGGGTCGACCGGAGCCGAAGGCCAGGCCGCGACCGCCGCATCGGACGAGCAGGTGGCTGCGGGCACCGACGAAGTATCTGAGTGAAAGACGAGGACATGGCGAACTTCACCGCCGCCGACGTCAAGCGGCTGCGCGAGCAGACCGGCGCCGGCATGATGGACTGCAAGAACGCGCTCGAGGAGGCCAGCGGCGACCTGGAGGCCGCGGTCGAGCTGCTCCGCCTCAAGGGCGCCAAGGACGTGAACAAGCGGGCCACCCGTACCGCGGCTAACGGCCTGGTAACCGCCGAACTGGACGGAACCGAAGCTGGCGTGCTGGTCGAGCTGAACTGCGAGACGGACTTCGTCGCCAAGACGGACCTATTTCAGCAGGTGGCCGCCGAGATCGCGGCCGCCGCCGTGAAGGCCAAGGTCACCGACCGGCCGTCCCTGCTGACCACGGAGGTCAGGCCGGGCACCACGGTCCAGCAGCTCGTCGAGGAAGCGGGCGCGAGCCTGAAGGAGAAGCTCGAGCTCGGCCGGTTCGCCCGGTTCGAGGGCGGGTACGTGGCGAGCTATCTGCACCGCAGTGACGCCGCGCTGCCGCCTACCCTGGGCGTCCTGGTCCAGCTGGACAAGGACAGCGCAGAGGTCGCCAAGGACCTGGCCCAGCAGATCGCCGCCATGCGGCCGCTGTACGTCGTCCGCGACGACGTACCCGCGGACGTCGTGGAGAAGGAGCGCCGGATCGCCGAGCAGATCACGCGCGACGAGGGCAAGCCTGAGCAGGCCATCGGCAAGATCGTGGAAGGCAGGGTGAACGCCTACTTCAAGGACGTCGTGCTCACCGAGCAGGCGTTCGTGAAGGACCCGAAGGCCACGATCAAGCAGATCCTGGCGGGAAGTGGCGTCAGCGTGACCGGTTTCGCCAGGTTCCAGATCGGTCAGGCCTGAGGCTGGCTTGATGCCGGAGGCGCCGGAGCCCGGACTCGCGGGGGTGCTTCATCCGAGCTGGCGCCGGGTGGTGCTGAAATTGTCCGGCGGGCTGTTCGCGGGCTCTGAGCCCTTGGGCATCTCGCCGGACGTGGTGGCTCACCTGGCGGCGGAGATCATCGCCGCGGTGAAGGACGGGGTGCAGGTCGCCGCGGTAGTCGGCGGCGGCAACATGTTCCGCGGCGCGGCCCTGGCCGAACGGGGTATCGACCGGGCCCGCGCCGACTACATGGGCATGCTCAGTACGGTCATCAACTGCCTGGCCCTGCAGGATGTGCTGGAGAAGCACGGCGTGGAAACCCGGGTGCAGACCGCCATCACGATGGGCCAGGTGGCGGAGCCCTACATCCCGCGCCGGGCTATCCGGCACCTGGAAAAGGGCCGGGTGGTGATCTTCGGGGCCGGGCTCGGCGCACCGTACTTCTCCACCGACACCGCCGCGGTGCAGCGGGCGCTCGAGATCGGCGCCGACGCGGTCCTCAAGGGCACCAAGGTGGACGGGGTCTACGACGCCGATCCCCACACCACACCGGACGCGACTCGCTTCAACCGGCTCGACTACAGCGAGTACCTAAGCCGCAAGCTGAAGGTGATGGACACCACGGCGGTCAGCCTGGGCATGGACAACGGACTGCCGATCGTGGTGTTCGCCCTGCTGGACGAGGGAAATGTGGTGCGGGCCATTCGCGGCGAGGAGGTCGGCACGCTGATCTGGCGCCAGGACGACGAGGACGGCAAAGACGGCGAGGATCGCGAATACCGCGAGGATCATGCGGACTAGCGCCGGTGGACAGCTAAGCTCGCTTAGGCATGGCGAGCACAACGGAGCCGAACAATGATCGATGACACCCTCCTCGAAGCCGAGGAGAAGATGGACAAGGCGGTCACGGTCGCCAAGGAAGAGTTCAGCATCATCCGCACCGGCCGCGCACATCCGGGCATGTTCAGCAAGATCACGGTCGATTACTACGGCACGCAGACCCCCGTGAACCAGCTGGCCTCGTTCCACGTGCCTGAGCCGAGGATGGTGATCCTCCAGCCGTTCGACAAGAACTCGCTGGCGGCCATCGAGCGGGCCATCAGGAACAGCGACCTGGGCGTCAACCCGGCGAACGACGGCACCATCATCCGGATAGTCCTGCCCGAGCTGACCGAAGAGCGCAGGCGCGAGTACATCAAGACCGCGCGGCACAAGGCCGAGGACGGCCGCGTTGCCATCAGGAACATCAGGCGCCACGCCAAGGACACCCTGACCAAGATGATCAAGAGCGGGGACGCCGGCGAGGACGACGTGCGCCGGGCCGAGCGCGAGCTCGATGACCTGACCCACACCTACGAGGCGCAGGTGGACGAGTTGCTCAAGCACAAGGAAGCCGAGCTCCTCGAGGTCTAGTTGGCCATCGACCCAGCCGGACCAGACCCCGAAGTGCCCAAGGACCCCAAGGCGTCCGCGGATACCAAGGTGCCCGCGGACCCCACGGCAACGGGGGACCCCGAGACGCTCGAGTCCGCCAATGCCACGCCCGTGCCCGAGGTCCCCATCCGGGTGTCGCGGACCGGGCGCAACCTCCCGGTCGCGATCGGCGTGGGCGCGGGCCTCGGCGGCCTGGTGCTGCTCACCCTGCTTACCGTCAAGGCGACGTTCCTGCTGTACGTGGGCGCGGCCATCGCCGTGGCCCTGACCGAACTAACCACGGCCTTCGCCAAGCGCGGCATCAACATCCCGGTGATCCCCGTGGCGGCCGGCGGTGCCGCCGTCCTGACCTGCACGTACTGGCTGGGCGCCAGGGCAGCCCTGGCCGCGCTGGCGCTGACCGTGGTCGTGATCGTCGCCTGGCGGCTGCCCGGCGGGCCCTCCGGCTACGTCAGGGACGTGACCGCCGGCGTCTTCGCCACCATCTACCTGCCGTTCCTCGCGTCGTTCGTGATCGCCATGCTGGCTCCGGCCGACGGCCCGCGGCGGGTCCTGACCTTCATCATCGTGACGATCTGCAGCGACATCGGCGGTTACTTCGCCGGGATCACCCTCGGCCGCGGCGGCCGTCATCCGATGGCGCCGGTTATCAGCCCGAAGAAGACCTGGGAGGGCTTCGCGGGCTCAGCCGCCGCCTGCCTGGTCGGCGGCGCGTTGACGGTGACGCTGCTGCTGCACGGCCACGCCTGGCAGGGGTTGCTCACCGGGGCGGCGGCGGTGCTCGCGGCGACCCTCGGCGACCTGGCCGAATCCATGATCAAGCGCGACCTGGAGATCAAGGACATGGGCACGCTGCTGCCGGGGCACGGCGGCATCTTGGACCGGCTCGACTCGCTCCTGATCGTCGCCCCCGTGGTATGGCTGCTTCTCTTCCTTTTCATTCCCGTTCGCTAGTTTTACTCGTCGCTGCGAGGGGAGTTGCAGGGCCGGGGTCTTGGATCGGTTTGGAGAGGAGCCGAGAAAGACATGACGATCCGGTTCAGAAGCCTCGCTTTCCTGATTTACGTGGTCATCGGCATCATCGTCGCGTGGGACCGCGGCTATATCTTCTTCGCCTGGCTGAAGACGATGGCGAGCATCTTGCTCGCCATTTTGCTGTGGTGGCTGGTCCTGCTGGGCGTCAACGTCCACGTGCACTGAGCTGGCCCAGGGGGGCGACCCCCTGGAACCCCCGCTCACGAGGGGGCTGCCCGCCCCCCCGTACCCCCCTGGCCCCCCGGACCGCGGACGATCCAGCTCCGCTGCTCCGCGGCGAGCCGGCTCACCAGGGTGGCTGAGCCGCGTTCCTTGGCCAGCTGCCGGTCCCGCTCCGAGATCGGGACGATCCACAGCCACCGGACCGGGTCCCCGCCGAAGCTGAAACCCGACAGATCCGGCGCCTCGGGACCGGGCAGCGAGCCGGGCGAGTCCAGCAGCAGCACGGCGTCCCCCTCGCCCAGCGGGAACGTCGAGGGCTCGTGGTACCAACGGACGCTATGGCCGGGCCCGAACCAGGTCACCGCGCGCCATGGGTAGGTCGCGAGCCATAGGAACACCCGGGCCGCCTGCGCGCTCGGTAGCGTGGTGGCGATCGCGAGCTCGATCCTGGCGTATCCGCTGGGGTCGTCGAGCACCTGCTCGATCACGGGCATCCGCTGGCAGCTCATGCCCACCGTGGACAGGATCGTGTATGGCCGATGCGGACCCGAGGGTCGTTCGGTCACTCCGATCTGCGGCTGGTGACCGGCGGACACGTCCCAGTAGTGCCCGCCGGGGCCGAGGCGCGGCTGCAGGTGGGCGAGAAGCGCCTGCTGGAACTGCCCCCACCCGCTGGCCGACTGCCGCCAGCGCCAGTAGGCCCGGGACCGTTCCAGTCGGGGCGCGAGCCCTTCCATGGCGTCGTCGAGTGACCAGCCGAACGGCGTCTGGCCGATCACGTCGCTGCTGTAGCCGGGCATGCCGCGGCCGGAGTCGGACCAGCCCGCGATGACCGCGAGCGGCTGCCCGTTCTCCAGGATCGCGACCCCGTCCCCTTCCTCGAACCACAGGGCTTCCAGCGCGTCGGCCTGCAGCGGCGGCCGGCCGGACGGGTGCTTGGTCTGCGCGGCGGGCATCAGCGGCGCGCGCCCGGCGTCCAGCCTGGCCTGGTCGGTGGACTCCGGAGCGGGCCGGTGGTTGGCGATCCAGGTGGCCGATATCGCGGCGGCGTCGTCATGCAGGTAGGCGGCCGTGGTCAGGCCGTCGTATTCGACGGTCACCTTGCGGCTGCCGTAGGGGCTGAGGCTCTCGAGCAGCGTGATCGGCGGCCGCGGCTGGCCCGGCCCGGCGGATTCTGCATACGACGTGCCCATGACAGGAAATGTACTGACTCCGCTGCCTCGCACAAACCTTTCGCCCGGAAAGGCCGCCGTGGCTGCGTATTCTGCGTCCTATCCTGGTGTGGCAGCCGAAAATTCTTTAATATCCGAACGGAGCGGAGTGTCACCTCCTTCCTCGACGGCTCCAGACCCGGTGGGTTCGCCAGAACCCTCCGGCTCGGTGCCGCTTACCCTGGCCCGCGGTCGCCGGGCGGTTCGCGGGTCCAGGCGGCCGCCGCGTCACCTGGCTGACCTGCCGCTGGCCGAACGCCGTGCCGTGGTCGCCGGGCTCGGCCAGCCGCCGTTCCGGGCCAGCCAGTTGTCCAGGCATTTCTTCGGCCGGTACACCGACCAGACCGACGAGATGACCGACCTGCCGCTGGCCTCCCGCGACCAGCTGGCCCGCGCCCTGCTGCCCCGGCTGCTGACCGCCGAGCGCGAGCTGTCCTGCGACGACGGGACCACGCGCAAGACGCTGTGGCGCACGTTCGACGGGGCACTGGTCGAGTCGGTGCTGATGCGCTATCCGGACCGGGTCACGATGTGCGTGTCGTCGCAGGCGGGCTGCGGCATGGCCTGCCCGTTCTGCGCGACCGGCCAGGCCGGCCTGACCCGTAACCTGTCCACGGCCGAGATCGTCGCCCAGGTGGTAGCGGGCGCGCGGCTGCTCGCGGCCGGCCAGGTCCCCCCGGGGGGTCGAGGGGGTCTGGGGGGAAAGACTTCCCCCCAGGAGCGGGGGGGTTTGGGGGGGTCGTCCCCCCGGACCAACACAGCCCGGGTCTCCAACGTGGTGTTCATGGGCATGGGCGAGCCGCTGGCCAACTACGCCAGCGTGCTGGCGGCCGTGCGCAGGCTGACGGACCCGGTGCCCGAAGGCATGGGGATCTCCCAGCGCTCGATCACCGTCTCCACCGTCGGCCTGGTGCCGGCCATCGCCCGGCTCGCCGCCGAACGCCTGTCGGTAACCCTGGCGGTGTCCCTGCACGCCCCGGACGACGGGCTGCGCGACACACTCGTCCCGGTAAACCAGCGGTGGAAGGTCGCCGAGGTGCTGGGCGCCGCCTGGAACTACGCCGCGGCCACCGGCCGTCGCGTCTCGATCGAGTACGCCCTGATCAGGGACATCAACGACCATGCCTGGCGGGCCGACATGCTCGGCTCGCTGCTGGCCGGGCGGCTCGCGCACGTCAACCTGATCCCGCTCAACCCCACGCCCGGGTCGAAGTGGACCGCGTCGCGGCCCGCCGCGCAGCGCGAGTTCGTCCGGCGGCTGGAGGACCACGGTGTCCCGGTCACGGTGCGAGACACCCGGGGCCGCGAGATCGACGGCGCCTGCGGTCAGCTGGCCGCTTCGGCCTCGGCGCCCCGGTGAAGGCGGCCTGGCTCCGCCAGCTGCGGTGGCGGACGGCGCACTGGGGGTGGGCGGCGGCGCAGCGGGCCGGGGCGGTGACCGCCGATACCCCGGCCGGGCAGCGGTTCGCCGCGTTCGGGCGCGGCTCGATGGCGGCCTTCCCGACCGGTTCGGTCTTCGGGGAACGCTGGATTACGGTCGGCGAGGACACCCTCATCGCCGCTTTCGTGACCCTGTCCGCCGGGATGGTGCCTGGCCAGGACCTCGGGCCAGTGCCGGTGCTGCGCATCGGGGACCGCTGCGTGATCGGCCGGGGCAGTCACGTCGTCGCGCATCATTCGCTGGTGATCGGGGACGACGTGTTCACCGGCCCTTACGTCTATATCACCGACCAGAACCACGGATACGCCGACCCCGACGTCCCGATCGGCAGGCAGATGCCGGTGAACGCCGCCGTCAGCATCGGCTCGGGAAGCTGGCTCGGGGCCGGCGCGGTCGTGCTGCCGGGCGCGCGCATCGGCCGGAATGTTGTCATCGCGGCCGGCTCGGTGGTGCGCGGCACGGTACCCGACCGCTGCGTGGCGGCAGGCGTCCCGGCCCGGGTGGTCAGGGCCTACGCGCCTGGGGACGGCTGGTCGCCCCTTTCGGTGTCCGCCGGGCCGCCGCTAGCGGGCTCCGGACTCGTCGAGCGCGTCGCGCAGCCGGCCGACCCGCCCCGTTAGCCGGGCGGCCGCCTCCGCCGCCTCGGCGTTCTGGCTCACCGCAGGCAGCCGGCCCAGCGAGGCCAGCGCTTCCTCGACGGCCGCAAGATGTTCGCCCAGCAGCTTGGCCTGGTCGCGGAGCTGGCTGGCCTTCAGGTACAGGTCGACGAAGACCGACACCTTCGCCTTGAGCACCCAGGGATCGAATGGCTTGGCCAGGTAGTCGACCGCACCGGCGGCGTAGCCGAGGAAGGGCTGCTCGGGCTGGGCGAGCGCGGCGGTCAGGAAGATGATGGGCACGTCGCGCGTCTTGGCGTTCTGCTTGATCCGGGCGGCGGTCTCCAGACCGCTCATCCCTGGCATCAAGATGTCAAGCAGCACGACGGCGAACTCGTCGACGAGCAGCGCATTCAGCGCCTCCTGGCCGGACCGGACGGGCACCAGGATCTGGTTCAGCGGAGACAAGATGGCGTCCAGCGCGATCAGGTTCTCGTTCCGATCGTCGACCAGAAGGATCCGGGCCTGGCGCGACACGGGCTCACCACCTCTTGCTGCCCGCAGATTTAGCAGACCACCGCCGTCTCGCTCGCTGTAATCGTCTCACGTTCTGGACAGGTCGGTCCTCCCACGCTCGGGTAGTTTCCGCGCCGGTCCTGGTGCTGCCTCGCGCTGACGCGCGGCCTTCGCCCTAGCTTTCTGCGGTTCCGCTTTCTGCGCCGGGGCTGTCTGTGGTTCCGCTTTCTGCGCGGGGGCTGTCTGTGGTTCCGCTTTCTGCGCGGGGGCTGTCTGTGGTTCCGCTTTCTGCGCGGGGGCTGTCTGTGGTTCCTCTGTCGGCGCCGGAGCCTTGCGTGCCGGGGGTGTCTGCGGTTCCTCGATCCGAGGCGGAGTTGCCGGGGAGGTGCCCATTTTCGGCGTCAGGACCTCGCCGCGCAGCGCACGCTCGACCAGGCCGACCGCGCGAGCGGTGGCCGCGAGCCGGGCGCCCTCCTTGCGGTAGGCGGCCAGGACGGTGTCGATGGCGTGCGGCGGCAGCGCGCCCGCAAGCTCGGTCCGCGCCGTGCGATACCCCTCGCGCGCGGCCTCCACGCACGCCTTGGAGTGGTACCTGGCCATGGCGGCCAGCGCGACAGGGTAGCGTCGCAGGACTCCGTGCAGACGGTAGTCGGGCGGTACGACATCGAGCAGCCAGCCGACGGCGGTGGACTCGAAATCCTCGCTGCCGGGCGGGTGCACTCCGGCCGGCCATCCCGGCGGCGTATATGTGGCCATGGGACCATCATACCCAGATTGTCGAACCTGTATTCTAGTCACTTGGTAGTTGAGGCGACGGGAAGGCGGAACGGGTGCGGCTGGCCGAGCTGCCACCGGCTGCGAGGGTATGACGGAAAGGAAGGGACATGCGCGTCCTACCACGGACGGTCTACTTCGCGGCCGTGGCGGCCCTGCTCGGCGCGGGGCTGGCCGCGTGCAGTTCAGGCCAGGCTTCAGGAGGGGGAACCGTGGGCACCACGCCCGGTTCGCCGGCCTCTGGTTCGCCGGTGTATGGTTCGGCGGGCCAGCAGGTCGCGGCGGTCAGCCGTGAGGTCTCGTTCGTCGTCAGCGGCACCGCCACCTACGGGACGCTCGACATCCCCGCGCACCGGTCCGGGCAGCGGCTCGCCGCGGCGCTGCTGCTGGCCGGCAGCGGACCCACCGACCGGAACGGCAACAACATCGCCGCCAACCTCACCCCCTACACCCTGCAGCTGATCGCGGGCGAGCTGGCCCGGATGGGCATCATGAGCCTGCGTTTCGACAAGTACTTCGCCGGCCAGACCGGCGGCGGCACCTTCGCCGCGAACCCTTCTTCCATCGACCTGGGCGCCTATATCCGTCAGGCCGACGCGGCCTATGACTTCCTCCGCGCGCAGCCGCCAGCCGATGCCCGGCGGATGCTGGTGGTGGGGCACAGCGAAGGCGGCATGTACGCGCTGCAGGTGGCCACCTCGGTGTCGCCGTACCCGGCCGGGCTGGCCCTGATCGAGCCGCAGGACGAGCGGCTGCTCAGCCTGATCGAGCTGCAGTCCGACGAGCAGATCCAGGCGGCCATAAGCTCCGGGACGCTGACCGCGGCCAGCGGCGCGCAGAACATGGCCGGGGTCCGGGAGGCGATCGCCGAATTCCGCGCCGGCCAGCCGGTGAACACCAGCGGCCTGGCTCCCGGCGTCGTGCAGTTGATCACGCCTGAGCTGCTGTCCTCCGTCAACGCCCGGTACGTGCGCTCCGACGACGCGGTGTACCCGCCGTCGGCCGCGGCCCGGCTGGCCCGCGGCACCCGGGTCCTGATCACCGACGGCACCGCGGACACCAACGTGCCGGTGAGCACGATCAGGCCCCTGGCCGCCGCCCTGACCGCGGCCGGGGCCACCGGGCCCGGGCTGCGCGTGCTCGACGGCGTCAACCACTTCCTGCACCTGCCCGGCGTCTCGGACAACGCCCAGGCCCTGGCCCCGTCCGCGGTCACCGCCCTGCAGGACTGGGCGATCCCGTTCGCCGCCGCGCCAGCGAGCTAGAGGTAGAGGCCGACGCTCTCCGGCGGCTCGGCGGGTACACGATCGTGGAATGCGCAGATCTCGACGAGGCGCTCAAGTGGGCCGCCATCATGCCCGCGGCCAGGGACGCTTCGGTCGAGGTCCGCCCGATCGTGGCGGTGCAGCCGCCGACGTGAGCGCTCAGCTCGACCAGCTGATCCGCAGCCGCTGGTGGGCGGCCGTCGCCACCCTGTGCCGCCTGACCGGTGACCTGGGGGCGGCGGAGGACGCAGTGCAAGAGGCGTGCGTGGTCGCGCTGGAGCAGTGGCCATCGACCGGAGTGCCGGACAACGCCCTGGGCTGGCTCATCGGCGTGGCCCGCCACAAGGCCCTGGATCACCTGCGGCGCGAGGCCGTCCGCGGCACCAAGGAGGCTGCCTCGATGCGAGAACTCAACGAGATCGGTGCCGAGCCGGACGCTTCGCCGCACGCGGACGACACGCTCAGCCTGATGTTCATGTGCTGCCACCCGGCGCTGTCGCTCGAGGCTCGCGTCGCCCTGACGCTGCGTTCGGTGTGTGGCCTTTCGACCGGACAGATCGCGGCGGCGTTCCTGATCCCCGAGGCGACCATGGCCAAACGCCTGGTGCGCGCCAAGGCCAAGATCCGCGAGGCCGGCATCCCCTTCCGGGTCCCGGCCTCCGGCGAGCTCCCCAGCCGGCTGGGCGCCGTGCTGCGGGTGGTCTACCTGGTGTTCACCGAGGGACACATGGCCAGCCGCGGCGATGCCCTGGTCCGCGGCGACCTGTGCGACACCGCCATCTGGTTCGCCCGGGGCATCGTCGGCCTGCTCCCCGGGGAGCCCGAGGCGATGGGGCTGCTCGCGCTGCTGCTGCTGACCGACGCCCGCCGGGCGGCGCGCAGCGACGATCTCGGCGAGCTGGTGCTGCTCGAGGATCAGGACCGGCGACGGTGGGACACGGCCATGATCGCCGAGGGTGAGGCGATCCTCAAGGATGCCCTGCGCCAAGGTCGGCCCGGGCCCTACCAGCTGCATGCCGCCATCGCCGCCTGCCACTCGACCGCGGCCAGCGCCGACCGTACCGACTGGCGGCAGATCGCGCTGCTCTACGCCGAACTGATCCGCTACGAGCCCACACCAGTTGTGGAGGCCAATCGGGCGGTGGCCCTGGCCATGGCCGAGGGCCCGGCCGCCGGGCTGGTCATCCTCGACGCCCTGGCCCATCACCCCCAGCTGCAACGCTGGCCCCAGCTTCACGTCGCCCGCGCTGAACTGCTGAAACGCCTCGGTCGCAGCAGCGAAGCCATCGAGCTGTACACCTCGGCGCTCGAGCTCGAGCCGCCCCCCGCCTCCCGCTCCTTCATAACCCGCCGGATCCGCGAGCTCAGCAGCTGAGCGCGCGTTTCCGCGGAAACGCCGCACGCAATTGCGTGAGACGCGGCGGTCGGCGCGCGTCCGTGCGCGTCACTCAGCGCACGATCCCGGACGAGAGCTCAGGCGGCGTAGCCGGTGGCCTTTTCCACCACCATCCGCACCACCACACGGACCGCCCCGGGCCGGTCCGCAGCAGGGTCCTTGCCGTCGTACTTCCACGACAGCTCCGTGTCGACCCGCCGGCCGACATCGGGCGTCATGGACACCCGACCGCGCAACTCGACGTAGTTCTCGGGGTCCGCGGAGTCGATTACGGTGACGCTGACGCGCGGGTCGCGCAGCATGTTGCGGTGCTTGACCCGCCCCTCCACCGTGGAGAACAGCAGGTCGCCGCCGTCGCGGCCGACCCAGACCACCGAGGTCTGCGGGCTGCCGTCCGGATTCACCGTGGCCAGTACCGCGTAGTTCTTCCCATCGACCAGCCTGAGTGCCGTCTCGCTGAGTGGTATACCCATGGCGGCACGGTAGCAGCGAGGCTCAGTCCTGCGGCTCGCGTACCGAGGTGATATCGGACAGGCCGGTAACAGTCAGGACCGGGGCGAGCAGCGGGCTGGCGATGAGCTGGATGCGCGCGGAGTACACGAACAGGGCGTTGATGCCCGCGCTGTCCAGGTATTCGACGCCGGTCAGGTCGACGACGAACCGGCCGCCCACTGCGGCGGCCGGGCCGCCCTCCGCGGCGGCCGGGCTCCCCTCCGCGGCGGCCGGGCTGCCCTCCGCGGCGGCCATGCTGAGCGCGTCACGGAACCGGCCGGCGTTGCTCATGTCGATCTCGCCGACAGCCGTCACCACGGGAGTGCCGTCGGGGCTGCGCCGGGTGGAAAGCTCAAGCGGAGTAGCCATGGGTGATCCTCAGGTACATGTCGACGGTGGTGCCGGCCGGGCCGGGCTCGATGGTTACCTGCTGCATGAGGGCGCGCATCAGCGCGATGCCGTGCCCGCGATGGGGACCCTCCCCGGGCTGGGAGGTCTGCCAGCGGCCGGTGTCGGTGATGGTCAGGCGCAGCTGATTCGCCGTCGAGACCGCCCGCAGCCGGACTTGCTGGCCAGGGGAGTGCCGATGGCCGTGCTCGATCGCGTTGGCGCAGGCTTCGCCGGCCGCGACGAGGACATCCTGGACGGTCTTCGCGCCGATGTCACAGTTGCTCAGCCAGTTGCGGAGCCTGGTCCGCACCGAGGCGAGCTGGCCCGACTCCGCCGAGAACACGACGTCCAGCGGAGCGGGATGGTGGTAGAGCACGATGGCGACGTCGTCCTCGTAGCCCGCGGCGGGGGCCAGTTGCGTCATGACCTGGGCGGCGAGGTCCTCCAGCGAAGAACCGCTGGCGTCACGCACGGCCGTCCCGGCTGCGGTTATGCCGTCGGTGAGCGGCCGTCCCCGGCGCTCGACGAGACCATCGGTGTACAGCAGCAGCGTCGACCGCGGGGGCAGCACGTAGGCGGCCTCGGTCCGCCCGGCATCTTGGCGGATGGCGAGCGGAAGCGAACGGCCGCCGTCGAGCAGCACGATCTGGCCGTCGGGATGAACGACGATGCCAGGCGGGTGGGCAGCACTTGAGTAGGTGAGCTGCCCGGTGCCTGGATCAAGGATGCCGCAGAAGACCGTGGCGCACTCGGCCCCGGGAACGAAGGACGCGAACCTGTCCATCGCCGTCAGTGCCTGGCTGGCGCTCGCATCCTGCAGCAGCAGCGCCCGGCAGGCGCTGCGGAGCTGGCCCATGACGGTGGCCGCGGACAGGTCGTGCCCGACACAGTCGCCGACCATGATGCCGATCCGCCCGTCTGGCAGCTCGATGATGTCGTACCAGTCGCCGCCAACCTCGAGCGGGCGGGTGGCGGGCTCGTAGCGTACGGCGAACCCGGCGGGTAGCCGGGACGGGCCGAGGATGGCGCGCTGCAGGGCCAGGGCCGTCTCGCGTTGCTGATCCATCTGGTAGGCGCGGTGCAGCGCCTGGCCGAGATAGCCGCCCAGCAGGCTGAGCAGGGTCCGGTCCTCGGCGCCGAGCACGCGGCCGGGGTCGAGCTCGATCCAGATCCCCAGGGTGCCCGCCGGATGCTCGAGCCTGATGCCGGTGCCGCCCGGCTGCCCGCCCGGGCCGCTGGAAGAACTGGAAGAAGGAGTCAGCAGCGGCTGGTCCCGCAGCGCGGCGAGCGCGTCCCGCAACTCGGCAGGCAACGCCTCCCACCTGCCGGCCGAACCCGTCGAGGTCACGGTCACCTGCTCGGTTCCTGTCCAGGTCGCGGCGGTGACCTCCCGGGCGCGCCACAGCCTGCGCAGTTCCCCGAGCGTCTCCTGAAGGACCTGGCCGGCGCTTCCGGCGCGGGAGAGCACCAGCCCCATGGCGGCCAGCGCCACCTCCCGCTGCACGGCGTAATGCTCGGCGGTGACGTCACGGAAGGTGCCCACGACCATCCGCCGATCGTTGTCGGGGTCGCTCACCTCGTTGAAGCTGCCCGCGGCCCATATCCGGCGGCCGTCGCGGCGGGTGAACGGGACAGTGAAGCTTCCCTTGCCCTCCGTCATCAGCTGCCCGAAGGCATCGGAGACCAAGCGGTGGGCTTCGGGGTCGATGTCCCCGGCAGGCCACCACGGCCAGGCCGGCGGATACGGCAGGCCCTCCGGGCCGAAGCCGAGGATGTCCACGAAGGCGGCATTGACCTCGACGACGGCCCCGCTGTCGTCGCAGAGGAAGAACGCTTCGTACAGCGAGTCGAGCAGGGCCGCGCGCCACCGGGCGTGGTGGCTGCGGACTCGCGCGAGCTCCACGTTGGCCCGGACCCGGGCGAGAAGTTCTGCGGCCGAAAAAGGCTTGACGAGATAGTCATCCGCGCCCGCCTCCAGGCCCTCGATCGCGGCTTCCTGCCCGGCCCGGGCGGACAGTAGCAGGACGGGCACATCCGCGGTGCGAAGGTCCGCGCGCAGCGCCGCGACGAGCTGTAGGCCGCCGAGCCGGGGCATCATCACGTCGCTGATGAGGATGTCCGGGGGGTTGGCCCGGGCGGCTTCCAGCGCGGCCCGCCCGTCGGCCACGGTCGTGACCTCGTAGCCGGGCCGCAGCAGCCGCTGCAGGTACTCGCGCATGTCGGCGTTGTCGTCCGCGAGAAGCACGCGCGCCGGCGCAGGCCTGCCTTGGGCATCGCGGCGCGCGAGGTCGGCCACCGGCGCGGTGGGCGCGGCCTCCTCCGCGATCTGGTCCGACGGCAGCCAGCGCATGGCTTCGGCCAGGAACGGGTTCGCGACGGCCGAGTTGGCCGGCGACCCCGACCCGGTGGCGGCGACCACGCTCCCTTCCGGCAGGTGCTCGTGGCCGAACGGAAGCCGGACGGTGAAGGTGGTACCCACGTTCTCGGTGCTCTCGGCGGTGATCGTGCCCCCGTGCAGCCCGACAAGCTCGCGCACCAGCGCGAGCCCGATGCCGCTGCCCTCGTTGGACCGGGACGGTGTGTTCTCGATCCGGTGAAAGCGATCGAACAAGCGGGGTATCTCCGCCGCGGCGATCCCTACGCCGGTGTCCGCGACGCGGAGCGCGGCCTGCCCGTCCTGTTCGCGGAGCGAGACGCTGACCGTGCCGCCGAAGGTGAACTTCAGCGCGTTGCTCAGCAGGTTGAAGACCACCTTCTCCCACAACTCGCGGTCGATGTAGACCGGCCCGCTCAGCGACGGGCAGTCCACCTCGTACCGGATGCCGGCCCGCTCGATGGCGGACTGGAAGACACTGGCCAGTTCGGTGGTGAAGGCGCCGAGATCGAGCGGCTCGAAGCTGGCCTGCATCCGGCCGGCCTCGATCCTGGAGAAGTCGAGGAGGGTGTTGACCAGCTTGCCGAGCCGCAGGCCGTTCCGGTAGATCACGTCCAGTTCCTGGGCAGCGGCCTTATCCGCCGGATCCAGCCGGGACCGTAGTTCCTCCACCGGCCCCATGATCAGGGTCAGCGGCGTGCGGAACTCATGGCTGACGTTGGCGAAGAACGTCGTCTTGGCCCGGTCAAGCTCGGCGAGCTCTTCCGCCCGGCGCAGCTGGGCCTGGTATTCCACGGCGCTGTTCACCAGCGCCGCGGTCTGCTGGGCCACCAGGCCAAGGAACGACCGGTAGGCCTCGTCGAGGGCTCGGCCGGCGCTGGCGGCCAGCACGATCACGCCCGTCGGCTGGTCGCCGGACCCTCCTCTGAGCGGCAGCACCATCGCCTCCGCGGGAGGTGTCTGCCATCCGCCGGCCGGGAGTTCCCCGAACCGGGCGATCACATCGGTCAGCATGATCGCGTCGCCGCTGCGCAGAACCTCAGCCACCGGCCAGCCGCCGGGTCCGCCCGGCACCGGGGACGGCTCGGGACCCGGCCCGCTGCTCTTGATCAGGGCCGCGTGCCCGCCGTCCGGCGCGCGCAGGTAAACGGCGGCGAAGGGCACCACATCCTGCGCCCGGCCCAGGACCTGCACCACGACATCGCACGCCTCGGCGACGCTGCGGGCCTGCCCCGCCTGGGCGCCCAGATCCTGCAGCACGGCGAGCCGGCGCCTGCCGACCACCTCCTCGGTGGTCTCCTTGACCGCGGTGAACACGCCGCGCACGGTCCCGTCGTCCTCGTGCAGCGGGCTGTAGGAGTATGTCCAGTACGTCTCCTCCCAGTAGCCGTGCCGGTCCATCGGCAGCAGCAGGTCCTCGGACCAGGTGGCCTGACCGGTGCGCAGCACGGAGTCGAGCATCGGGCCGACCGTGTCCCAGATCTCGCTCCAGACCTGATCGCCCGGCCGCATGAGCGCCGGGTGCTTGTTGCCCAACAGCGGCAGGTACGCGTCGTTGTAGAGGAAGCGCAGCTCCTCGCCCCACCAGACGATCATGGGGAACCGTGAGGTCAGGCAGATGCGGCAGGCGGTGCGCAGGCTGGCCGGCCAGTCCCGCGGATCGCCAAGCGGTGAGCCCGGCCACGGGTAGGCGCGCATCCGCCGCGCCATCTCGCCGTCGCCCGGGAAGGTCAGCTCCGCTGAGCTGGGGCTCGCGCCGCTGATCATGGGCCCCGCCCCTCTCTTCACGCGAGCTGGATAACGTAATTGATCAGAGGGTAAATGTAGGCTGCAAAAACAGAACGCGGGAACAGCGAACAGGAGACGGGTTGCCGGACGCGGACGCGAACCTGGTGGTCACCACGCAGGCTGACCAGGCCGGGCCGTGCCTGATCACGGTGTCCGGCGAGCTGGACTATCACACCGGACCCCAGCTGCGCGCCCAGCTCGATGCCGCCCCGTGCCAGTCCGGGCTCGTCCTGGACCTGTCCGGAATCACCTACTGTGACTCCACCGGCGTGTCCGTGCTGGTGCACGCCTACCGGTGCACGGAGAACGCGGGCACGATGCTCGCGCTGGCGGGCGCGGCTCCAGAGGTTTTCCGGCTGCTGTCCCTCACCGGCCTGGACCGGTTCTTCCGGTCCTACGACAGCGTCGACACGGCCATTCACGCCTTTAACTCCTAACGGGCCCAGCCTCAGCCTCGGCGCACATCATCAGTCGTCGACGGCGAGCTCCTGGCCAGCAGCGACAGTTCGGCCACGCTGGATACGGCCGGCTGCGACTACCTCAGTTCGGCCATGATGGTCCGCAATCCCCGGGCGGTGGCCAACACCGGGGCCAACGCCACGGCCGACTGTTATACGTACAGCCCCATGCGCCCACCGCGCCCGCTTTGACATATATTGATATCAGTTTTTAGCCAGCGGCCTGCCGGCGTGGCGGCGTGGCGGGAAGCGATCTGATCTGAGCCGACCGAAGGAGCCGTGCGATGGACTCGTTCACAGGGAAACTCGCGGTGGTGACCGGCGGCGGCTCCGGCATGGGCCGCGAGCTTGTCCGCCAGCTGGCGGCGCAGGGATGCTCAGTCGCGGCCTGCGACCTGAACACGGACGCCGTCGCGCAGACCGCGGCCGCGGCCCAGGCGGAGGGCGCGCCCGGCGTCCGGGTCACCGGTCATGTCTGCGACGTCTCCGACGAGTCGCAGGTCCTCCGGTTCCGCGATGAGCTGCTCGCCGGGCACGCCAGTGATCACGTCGACCTGGTCTTCGCCAACGCGGGCATCGGCGGTGGCGAAAGCTTCGTCAAAGGCGACCGCAAGATGTGGGAGCGCACGTTCGCCGTCGACTGGTGGGGGGTGTATTACTGCGCCCGCGCGTTCGTGCCGCTGCTGATCGCGAGCGGCGATGGCGTCCTGGTCAACACCAGCAGCGTGAACGGTTTCTGGGCAGCACTGGGGCCGGGTATGCCGCAGACCGCCTACAGCACGGCCAAGTTCGCTGTGAAGGGCTTCTCCGAGGCGCTGATCGAGGACCTGCGCGCCAACGCGCCCGGTGTCCGGGTGGCCGTGGTGCTGCCGGGACATGTGGGCACCGACATCATCGCGAACAGCCTGCGCGCCCGTGGCCTGCCGGAACCGGAGCGCATGAGCGACGCCCAGGTGACCGAGCTGATTCCCCCGGACGCCCAGGCCGCGCTGATCCGCGGCGGCCTGCTGGCCGAGGGCGCGTCCGCCGATGACCTGCGCCAGATGCTCGTGCGGATGAACGCCGACTTCCGGGACAAGGCACCGGTCAGCGCGGCCCAGGCGGCGACCCTCATCTTGGACGGCGTGCGATCGGGGGCCTGGCGGATCCTGATCGGCAAGGACGCCAAGATGCTCGACGCGCTGGTGCGCGCTCATCCTGAAGCCGCCTACGACTACGCCGAGCTGGGCAGAATGGCCGCAGAAGCGCCAGCGGCACCCGAGCCGTAGCCGCCAGCAGCCGGCGCCTGCCCACGGCGGGGACGGCACCGGCGCGAGCTACGCCCCAGCCTCCCGGCGCTCGCCGAGATGTCCACCCTCACCCGCTGGCGGGATCGAAGAGGCGGAGGGTGTGCGCCTTGGCGGCGGCCTCGCCGCGGCTGGCGACGCCCAGCTTGCCCAGGATGTTGGACACGTGAACGCTGGCCGTCTTGGGCGAGATGAACAGCTCGGCGGCGATCTCCCGGTTGCTGCGTCCGGCCGCGACCAGGCGGAGCACCTCGAGTTCGCGTTCGGTGAGGCCGAGGGTGTCATTCCAGGCCGCCGGGTCACCCGGCCCTTCGGACGCGTCGTCGCCGGTCAGCCGGATCCTGGCGCGCCGGGCGAGGAGCGTGATCTGCCCGGCGAGCGGGTGTGCGCCGAGACCGTCGGCCAGCGGGATCGCGCGCCGCAGCCGTTCCGCCGCACCGTCGCGGTCGCCGCTGGCCAGCGCGGCCTCAGCCGCGTGCAGCAGGGTCTCGCTGAGCGAATAGGGCTCGCTGAGGTTGGCCCACGCGGCGGCGGCGGCATCCCACGCGGCGATCAGTTCCCCGGGCTCGCCGCCGGGATCGGAGCGCTTGCCGTCGGGACCGGGCTTGCCGTCGGGATCGGAGCGCTCGCCGCCGGGGCCGGGCTTGCCACTGGGGCCGCGCTCTCCGCTAAAACCGGAGCGCCTGGCGTCCGCCAGGGCGGCGAGCAGGCGGGCGGCGTGCGCGTCGGCGGCGGCGAAGGTCAGCTGGCCAGCCCGCTGTTCCGGGCCGAACGTCCCCAGTTTCTCCCCGACCGTCCGCAACCGCTCGGCCAGCGCGGCCGCCTCGTCGCGGAGCCGCTCGTCGTGCGCCAGCCCGGCCAGCCCGGCGGCGGCCAGCACGGCGCTCGCCCCGGCGGTCACGACGGGCCAGGCGTACCTCGGGCTGCTGCCGGACAGCTCAAAGCGGTCCATGACCTGGGAGGTGGCCACGAGCGCGGCGGCCGGGCCTTCGCCACCGAGGGCGTGCAGGATCTCCAGCCGGGCCAGCGGAAGCTGGTGCTGGTCCTCGTAGCGCGCCGAGCCCAACGCGGCACGGGCCGCCAGCACCGTCTGGGCCGCCGCGGCCAGATCGCCCCGGGCCAGCATGATGGAACCGGTGATGATGTGCAGCAGGGCCCGGTGCATCGGCCCGGGAGCGAGGTAGAGGTCCATGGCCCCCGTGGTTATTCTCAGCGCTTCGTCCCAGCGGCCCAGTGCGCACAGCGGCTCGGCCTGGTTGATGGCGAGCACGCTGCCCGAGGTGCGGGAGAGCAGCTGCGGGTCCGCGCTCACGGTGCCGCGGCGGGCCGCTTCGGCGGCGCGTTCGTGCTCGCCAGCCCCCTCGAGCAGGTGAGACTCGTTCACCGCCGCGTGCAGCAGGACCTCGTCGGCGCCTCGGCGCTCGGCCATGGCGCGAGCCTGTGCGATCAGGTCGAGGGGAGCGCTGTCCGAGGGTGCCTGCTGGCCCGGTTCGGCGTTGAACATGGCCAGTGTCAGCAGCGCGTTCGCCACTTTCACCTCGTCGCCGGCCTGCAGGGCGAGGGCCAGCGCCTCCTCGGCGTAGGTCCGCTCGTTAGTCACCTTGGGCGGGCAGTGCGCCAGCGCGAGCAGGATGTCCACCCGGATCGCCGGCGCCACGTCGGCGGGCACGAATTCCAGGGCTTCTTCCAGGTCCCTGACGTAGTCCTTGCGGCCGAGCTTCACCTTGAAGTGGCCGCGGTCCCCGAGCAGCTTCGCGACCCGTCCCGGCTCGCCGGCGGGATCCAGCTCCTTGATGGCCGAGGTGGCCAGCGCGATCCCGCGTTCGAACTCTCCGGCGTCACGAGCCGCGGCGGTGGCCTCTTCCAGGACCTGGGTATGATCCACGCTGATCCGCTCGGCGGCGTCCGGCACCTGGTCCCACAGTTCGAGCACGCGAGCGAGCAGCGAAAGCCGCTCGGCGGCCGCGACCGCCCGGCCGGCCTGCGCGGCCGCCTGCCAGGCGGCGATCAGCGCCCAGGTCGAGTCGTGCGCCGAGTACCAGTGGTGAGCCATCTCGATGGCGGCCCGGCCGGGAGGAACCAGCGTGGGGTTGGCGTCGATGGCCTCGGCGAAGCGGCTGTGCAGCCGTCCGTGCTCACCAGGCAGCAGGTCTTCGTGCACCGCCTCGCGGATCAGCTCGTGCCGGAACGCGTAGCCGTCGCCCCGCGCGTGCAGCACGTTGGCGATCACCGCGGGCCGCACCGCGCGCGTCAGCGCCGCGTCATCCAGGCCGCTCACCGCCCCGAGCAGCGCGTGCCCGGTCATCTCGCCACCGGCGCTGGCGATCCGCAGTACCTCCTGGGTGTCCTCCGGCAGCCTGCGCACGCTGTCGAGCAGCAGGTCGCGCAGGGATTCCGGCAACTCCGCGCTCAGCTCCCCGTCACAGCAAAGCAGGGCCTCGACGAACAGCGGGTTGCCCTCGCTGCGGTGGTACAGCGCGTCGGCCAGGTTGCCAGGCTGACGGCCAAGGATTCCGGCGACCAGCTCGTCGGTATCGTGCCTGGTCAGGCGGGGCAGCTCGATCCGCTCCACCCAGGAGATCCGGTCTAGTGAGGCCAGCAGCGGGCGCAGCGGATGAGTGCGGTGCAGCTCGTCGGAGCGGAACGTGACCACGATGAGCAGGCCGCTCAGGGCCCGCTGGTTGCCGATCAGGAACGTCAGCAGATCCCGGCTCGACCGGTCCGCCCAGTGCGCGTCCTCGATCACCAGCACCACCGGCGAGTGCCTGGTCAGGTGCTCGAGCGCACGGAGCACCTCCTCGAACAGCCGGGCCCGGGCCTCGGCGGGATCGCCGCCGGTGTCCGGCTCGCCGAGCTCGGGCAGCAACCGGGCCAGCCCCCGCGTGGTCCGGCCGGGCAGCATCGCGGCCACCGCGTCTGCGCCCATCTCGTGCACTAGGTCCCGCAGCACCGCGGTGAACGGGGCGAACGGCAGCCCGTCGGTGCCCAGTTCCAGGCAGCCGCCGGTCAGCACCCGAGCGCCGGCCGCCCCCGCGGTCCGGCCGAACTCGCTGACCAGCCTGGACTTGCCCACGCCCGCTTCTCCGCCCAGCAGCACGGCAGACGGACCGCCCTGGCGCGCGCTGGCGAAAGCGGCATCCAGGGCGGCCATCTGCTCGTCCCGCCCGACCAGGACGGGGCTGGACGCTCGCCCGCTCATCTCTGGAGTCAGCATGCCACGAGGCTCTGACATTCCGGAAAGGTCGCTGGCGATGGACGTGACGGTCATGGCCGCCTCAGGCGGCGTGGTGAGTGGCGGACGCCTTGCCCGCTCCGCTGTCCGCCGCCTGACCCGCCGCGCTGGCCGCCGCCTGGCGGGCCGGTCCGGTGTGGAACGACCCGTCCACGTAGTCGGGGATGGCGGCCAGGACGAACTGGTCTGCTTCGTCCGGCCGGGAGCGCCGGCGGCGCCCGATCCGGATCGCCATCCGGGCGAGCGTGGCCTGCCGCGCCCGCGTCCGCATCTCCTGGCCGCGCTGGGCAGTCAGTTCGCGGAGAATCTCGGGATGCATGGTTCCTCCTCGGCCCCTGGGAACCTCCTCTGGCTCCCTACATCCTCAAGATTCGCCGTAAGGCCCCACCCCCCGCATCGGGCGTATGCCTTATCTTCCGCGCCCCGGAAGGCTTAGCCCCAGCTAAGCCGCACGTCCCCGCCCTAAGCCGTCTTAGCCCAGGTCAGGACGCCAGATGCCGTGACTCAAGCATCGCCGCCCCGGCCAGGATCACGATCCCGAGCCAGACGAAGGTGAATATGAACACCAGTCCGCCCAGTGCCCCGTTGTCGACGTTGGTGGACAATACGGCCGCCCGCCGCGCCCGCTGCCATCTCGTCTCCCGGCCCTGTCATCACTAGCGCCTCCCCCGCGAGCACAATGCAGGCAAAGCGTAGCGCGGCTGCCCGTTAGCATCCCAGCAGCCCCGCCACCATGCCAGTAGATTAAGATGTAAATATGTTAAGACATACTCTTGACCGGATCGATGCGCAGACGTAAAAAGTGAGCAGCTCGCAAGATCTCCGGACGAGGGGTCCAGGGAGCGAGGGTCCAGGGAGGCAATCCCGATGCCCCTGAGATGTTCCGGAACAGCGGAAACACCTCCACGGGCCGAACGACCCCGGGAACCCGCATGACCGCCTTCGAGGTGCTGACCTCAGCGACGGAGACACAACCATGACCGTTCGCCTCACCGTGGCCCAGGCCCTGGTCCGCTTCCTGGCCAGCCAGTACACCGAACGTGACGGTCAGAGGCAGCGGCTCATCGCGGGCTGCTTCGGCATCTTCGGCCACGGCAACGTGGCCGGCGTCGGCCAGGCCCTACTCCAGGCGACACTGCTCCAGGCCCACGAAAACCACGAGGCGGACCTCAAGTACTACCTGGCCCGCAACGAGCAGGCGATGGTGCACGCGTCGGTCGGCTTCGCCCGGATGAGGAACCGGCTGGCCACCTTCGCCTGCACCGCCTCGATCGGCCCCGGCTCGACCAACATGGTGACCGGGGCTGCGCTCGCCACCATCAACCGCATCCCGGTCCTGCTGCTGCCCAGCGACTTCTTCGCCACCCGGGTCGCGAACCCGGTGCTGCAAGAGCTCGAGGACCCGCGGTCCTGCGACGTCAGCGTCAACGACGCGTTCAAGCCGGTGTCGCGGTTCTGGGACCGGATCAACCGCCCGGAGCAGTTGCCGTCGGCGCTGCTGGCCGCGATGCGGGTGCTCACCGATCCGGCAGAAACCGGCGCCGTGACGCTGGCGCTCCCGCAGGACGTGCAGGCCGAGGCCCACGACTGGCCAGAAGATCTTTTTGCCGAACGGACCTGGTACGTGCCTCGTCCCGTCCCCGAGCCCGCCGCGCTGGACCGGGCCGCCGCGGTGCTCCGATCGGCGCGAAGGCCGCTCGTCATCGCGGGCGGCGGGGTCATCTACTCCGAGGCTAGCCAGGCGTTGCTCCGATTCGCCGAGGCGACGGGCATCGCGGTGTCCGACACTCAGGCGGGCAAGGGCGCGCTGGCCTGGGATCACCCCTGTGCCGTCGGCGGCGTCGGCGCGACCGGCTCGCCGGTGGCCAACGCGCTGGCCCGCGAGGCCGACGTCGTGCTCGGCATCGGCACCCGCTACAGCGACTTCACCACCTCCTCGCGCACCGCGTTCGCGCACCCGGACGTACGGTTCGTCAACCTCAACGTGGCGGCGTTCGACGCGGGCAAGCACGCGGGGGTCGCGCTGGTCGCGGACGCGCGGGCCGGCCTGGAGGCCCTGACCGGGGCGCTGGCCGGCTACCACGTCGACGACGCCTACACCGCCCGGCTGCGAACCGGGAACGCCGGCTGGCGCCAGGTGGTGGACCAGGCGTATCACCTGGGGCACCAGCCGCTTCCGGCGCAGACCGAGATCCTCGGCGCGCTGAACGAGTTCATGGCCGAACGGGACGTGGTCGTGCAGGCGGCCGGGAGCATGCCCGGGGACATGCAGATGCTGTGGCGCGCCCGCGACCCGAAGCAGTACCACGTCGAGTACGGCTACTCGTGCATGGGGTACGAGATCGCCGGCGGGCTGGGGGCCAAGCTGGCCGATCCGGGGCGCGAGGTCTTCGTGCTGGTCGGCGACGGGTCCTACCTGATGATGGCGACCGAGATCGTCACCGCGGTCGCCGAGGGCATCAAGCTGACCATCATCGTCGTCGACAACCGCGGCTTCGGCTCCATCGGCGCGCTGTCGGAGTCGCTCGGCTCGCAGCGGTTCGGCACCAGCTACCGGTACCGCAACCCGGCGACCGGGCTGCTCGACGGCGGCGTCCTGCCGGTCGACCTGGCCGCGAACGCGGCCAGCCTCGGCGCCGACGTGCTGCGGACACCGACCGTGAAGGAGTTCCTGGCCGCGCTCGAGCAGGCCAGGGCGTCGGACCGGACGACAGTGGTGTACGTCGAGACCGACCCGCTCGCCCCCGTCCCGTCGTCGCAGAGCTGGTGGGACGTGCCCGTCTCTGAGACCTCCGCGCTGAGGAGCACCCAGCAGGCCCGCGCGGCCTACGAGACGGCCAAGCGCGAGCAACGGCCGTACCTGTGACACGGCGGGAGCCTCACGGCAGGCTCCCCGGGAAGTCCAGGGCGGGACACGTTGTTCACTAGACTAGGAGCAGCCGCCCCATCAGGCTGCGGATCCCCGACTTCGAACGAACGAGACTCACGCATGCCTGTACAGCAGATTGCGACCACCCCGCCCACCATCGCGACCCGGGACGACCTGCGCAATGTCGCCATCGTCGCGCACGTGGACCATGGCAAGACCACGCTGGTCGACGCGATGCTGTGGCAGTCAGGCGCGTTCCGCGCGAACGCGCACGTGGCCGATCGGGTGATGGACTCCGGTGACCTGGAGCGGGAGAAGGGCATCACGATCCTGGCCAAGAACACCGCGGTGCGCCACGCGGGGCTGACCATCAACATCGTGGACACGCCGGGACACGCGGACTTCGGCGGCGAGGTGGAGCGCGGCCTGTCCATGGTCGACGGCGTGCTGCTGCTCGTGGACGCCAGCGAGGGGCCGCTGCCGCAGACCAGGTTCGTGCTGCGCAAGACGCTGGAAGCCGGGCTGCCGGTGATCCTCGTGGTCAACAAGGTGGACCGGCCCGACGCGCGGATCGCCGAGGTGGTGGACGCCTGTTACGAGCTGTTCATCGACCTGGACGCGAGCGAGGAGCAGATCGAGTTCCCCATCGTGTACGCCTCCGCGCGGGCCGGGCGGGCCTGTTTGACCCGGCCCGCCGACGGTGAGATGCCCGACTCGCCGGACCTTGAGCCGCTGTTCACGGTGCTGAAGGCCACCGTCCCGGCGCCCGCCTACGAGGTTGGCGCGCCGCTGCAGGCGCATGTGACCAACCTGGACGCCTCGTCTTACCTGGGCCGGATCGCGCTGTGCCGGATCCGCAACGGCACGATCTCCCGCGGCCAGCAGGCCGCCTGGTGCCGCCGCGACGGGTCCATCGAGAAGGTCAAGATCTCCGAGCTCTACCTGACCGACGCGCTGGAGCGCGTGCACGCCGACTCGGCCGGCCCAGGGGACATCGTGGCCATCGCCGGCATCCCGGACATCATGATCGGCGAGACGCTGGCCGACATCGACGACCCGCGGCCGCTGCCGCTGATCACCGTGGACGAGCCGGCCATCTCGATGACGATCGGCGTCAACACCTCGCAGCTGGCCGGGCGCACGGCCGGCGCCAAGGTCACCGCGCGGCTGGTCCGTGACCGGCTCGGCCGCGAGCTGGTCGGCAACGTCTCGCTGGACGTGCTGCCCACCGAACGGCCCGACACCTGGGAGGTCCGCGGCCGGGGTGAGCTCGCGCTGGCCGTCCTGGTGGAGACGATGCGCCGGGAAGGCTACGAGCTGACCGTGGGACGGCCCGCCGCCGTCACGCGTGAGGTGGACGGCGCCGTCTTCGAGCCGGTGGAGCGGCTGTCGGTGGACGTGCCCGAGGAGTACCTGGGCACGGTGACCTCGCTGATCTCGGTGCGGCGCGGCCGGATGGAGTCGATGACCAACCACGGCACCGGCTGGGTCAGGCTCGAGTTCGTCGTGCCGGCCCGCGGCCTGATCGGCTTCCGCACCCAGTTCCTGACCGAGACCCGCGGCACCGGGATCATGCACCACGTCTTCGAGGGATACGAGCCGTGGTCGGGTCCCATGCGGGGCCGGGCGACCGGCTCCCTGGTCGCCGACCGGGCCGGCAGCGCGTCCGCGTACGCCATGTTCAACCTGCAGGAGCGCGGGTCGCTGTTCGTCCCTCCGGGCACCGAGGTGTACGAGGGGATGATCGTCGGGGAGAACTCCAGGACCGACGACATGGACGTCAACATCACCCGCGAGCGCAAGGTCACCAACGTGCGCCAGTCCACCGGGGAGGAGCTCGAGCGGCTGGTGCCGCCGCGGCTGCTCAGCCTGGAGCAGGCGCTGGAGTTCTGCGCCGACGACGAGTGCGTGGAGGTCACCGCCGCCGCGGTCCGCCTGCGCAAGACCGTCCTGGACGCCAGGGAACGCGCCCGCGCCCGCGGCCGGGCCTCCCGCGCCTGAGCCCGTCCTGACCCCGCGGAGCGTGCGGCGCTCGCGAACCGCCCGGGCTTCGGCCGCCCACATCCACCTAGGCCGGTAAATTCTGTAAGTTGTCGGCCATGATTACTGTGGGGGAGTCCGGCCAGTCGTTCCCGCTGACGGCCGGCGAACGCGAACAAGCGCTTCAGCTGCTTGGTGACGTGCGGCAGTGGCGGCTGCCCGCGCCGCGGTGGAACTGGGTCACCGAGACGCTCGAGGAGCTGGCCGGCGCCCTGGCCGCAGCCGATGGCGCCGCGGCCAGCGAGGCCATCGCCCGCCTGGAGCTGGTCGGCCCGACCCGTGCCATACCGGTCGGGACCCCGCCCGCCCTGCCCGCGCCCGCGCCCGTCCTGGAGCGCACCGCCGAGCTGATCCACTCCCTGACGTCGCTGGACGGCGATCCTGGCGACGCAGGCCGGGATGCGGATCCCGGGTCGTGAGCGGAAACCTGGCCGCGGACCTCGCCCACCCCGAGCTGGTCGTCCATATCTTCGCCCCCGCGACCGGCCCGCACGCGGCCGCCGCCTACGGCTACCTGAGGCAGGTGTGGTCGGGCTGCCGGGCCGGCCTCGGCATGACCGTGGCCGTGCCAGGCACCGGGCTCGGCCCTGATCTCCCCGAGCGCATCTCGCCGTTGCCCGCCACCGAGGCGCTCGCGGCGATCCAGCGTCCAGGAGCAGGCGTATTCCAGGCCGTGCTCCGCCGCGAAGGCGACCTGCTGATCCTGTCGGCCGTGCTGTCGCCGGCCGCCGATCCCGGACCCGTCCCGGAGCCGGTACCCGGCTGGGCCGAGCTGGACCTGGCGTGGCAGCAGATCACGGACCAGCCGCCGGGCGGCCTCATCGGCGAGGCCCGCCTGTATCTCGCCCAGTCCCCGGCGGCGGCCGGGATGGACGAGATGGCGGAGAGCGTGCGGAGCGCGCTGGCGGGCGTGACCGGCGATCCGCGGCCGCCGCTGCCCCGGGTGGTCGTCGCGCCCGGCCTGGCGGTGTGGGAGGCGGCGGCTCAGGACCAGGCCCGCGCCTGCCGGCGGATTGCCGTGCTCGCCGGAGCCGAGCGGGCCGATGAGCTGAGCGCCTGGACATGGTCCCGCGGGGACCTGGCCCTGCCGCCGTTCGCCCGCTACCTCAGCCACGCGGCGATCCTCCGCTACCAGTTGCGGGTGTGGGACCACGGCGCCGTAACCAGCCAGGTCAGGCGGCAGATCGACGCACCTGTAGCCAGGCTGGTCGAACTGCTCCTGGCCACCGGCCGCGAAACGCCGGGTGGCGGTGCCGACGAACTCGACGCGGCGGCCGCCCGGGTCACGGAGTTGCTGGTCAGTGAGATCGGCCTGATCGTGACGGTCACCCGGCTCCGCCAGATGCGCCGGGCCGTTGCGGCGACGCAGGCCAACCTCCAGGCGGCTCTGCCCGCCCTTTCCGGCGATGATCGCGAAGGCGGCCTGTTCGGCGGCGACCGCGCGCTCGGCGCCTGGTTCGGGCAGGTGCTCGAGGATGACGTCGTCTATCTCGACGCCACCTGGGACCGCGCCCGTGACCTCATCGAGCGCGTGGACGCCGTTGTCCGCCGCCGCCTGGCGGACCGGCAGGAAGCCGCCCAGGCCCGGCAGGAAGCCGCCCGGGCCCGCCAGGAGCGCTTCAACCTGCTGCAGACCGCGGTCATCGGGGCGCTGATCATGACGCTGACCGCGGTCCAGGCGTTCGGCTACAAGGTGCCGTTGCCCGCCCACGCCGAGCCGGCCATCGTCGCTCTCCTGGGTGCTGTGGCGTTTTACCTGGCGGCCAGGGTGCTCACCCTGGCGTTGCCGCGCCGCGGGGGCATATTCGCCTGGGTCGGGCACCTGGCCGCGGGCACCGTGGTGGCCATGGCGCTATGGACCGTCCTGGCCTGGGCGCACGGGTTCGGCCTGCGGTCCTCCGTCCTGCCCGGGGTGACTTTAGCGCTGGCCTGCGCCGGTTTCGTCGCCGGGACGGCCGTCGCGGCCGCGGCCGCCCGCCGCCGCTAGCCGCGGCGGCCCAGTCGCGCTACTGCTCGCGGTCGCGGCGGAGCCGGTCGAGGACGTCGCCGGGATTGTCCGCCGCGACCCGGATCATCGCCCGGACCGCGTCGGCTAGCGATACCCGCGGAACGTCGAGCGTCACCGCGGCCGAATCCGCCCAGGCCGTCAGCTGCCGGTAGAGCTCCGGGCTCAGGTCCAGGGTGATCCTGACCGGCTTGGAGCGGATCGCGGTGCGGCCCGCCGGGCGGGCGTCGGGTTCGGCGCGCCTGGCCGCCGCGGCCGCCATCTGCGCCTTCCGCTGTTCTCGCTGAGACGTCATGATCGCACTGAGCATAGGGGAGCGCACCGGTCGATGAGATCCCGGGCCACCTGGCGCCAGATCTCGCAGCCGGTCTGCTTGATCGGCAGCCCGAAGCTCTGGGCGTAGACCTCGAGCCGCGGCACCACCGTGTCCAGCACGTCGTAGCCGAGGCCCTCGAGCGCCTCGCGGGCGTCGACGGTGGAGTGCGCCCGCGCGATGCACCGGTTCAGCAGGACGGCCGAGCGGGCCGGCTGGTCGCGGATCGCCCCGATCTCGGCGATCTCGTCGCGCACCGGCGTGGTGCGGTTGATCTCGATCGGGCTCGGTGCGCACGGGACAAGGATCTCGTCGGCATACCGCAGTGCCGACCTGGCGATGCCGGCGTGGTCCTCGAGCTGTGGCGTGTCGATGATCACCACGTCGTCCGCCTGGGCGATCTCCGGTACCCGGCGGTGCAGTTCGCGCGAGGGCAGGGCCACGATCCGGAACGGGAAAGCCGCGTCGGGGGTCGCGAGGTGCGGGTCCATGGCCGCTAGGTCAGACCACTCCAGGGCACTGCCCGAAGGGTCCGCGTCCACCAGAAGCACGCGGTTCCCGGCCTGTGCGAAAACGTGGGCTAGCCAGACCGCTGACGTGGTCTTGCCCGTGCCCGGCTTCAGGTTGGCCAGGGCGATGCTCAGCCCTGTCATTCAGGCATTATCGCAGCGTCTGCGGTATTTCGGTAGCCGATCGCCGACCTGCGGGTTAACTGGCCCAGCAGCGAGGGCGAAGAAAATGCAGTAATGCAGGAACTGCCGTCCTACGGTCACGCGCCTGCCAGGTTCTTCCGTCGTTATCCCATCGTTATCCACAGCATGTGGATAGTTGGCTGCCGTGACCTGCCGGACCCCGGCGATCACGCCGCGACCCCGGCGCGGACCCGAAAGCCCCGAGATGCCCGCGGGCATTCCTGGGGTTGGGGCAGGCGCCCCGAGGTCGGCGGCGAGCAGGTCGGCGAGCACCATCGCGCTGGTCAGGTCGGCCGCTGGTTCATCCCCGACCTGCCAGCCCCGTTCGGACCGGCGGACCACTATCCCGCCCGGGGAAGCGTCCGCACCCCCGTCTGGCGTCGTTTCGCCGATCAAATGTCTCACCTGTCTCGTGACGTGCACCCAGCTCGTTCGGCATTAAAAATATTCGGACCGAACGATCGTGGTATCAGCCCGGCCGGACGGTTTTACCCGGCGATGGCGGCGAGCTGCGCCTTGACCTGCGCCGCCGAGGGATTGGTCAGCGCGGTGCCGTCGGGGAACACGACGGTGGGCACGGTCTGGTTGCCGCCGTTCACCGACATGACGAACTCCGCCGCGGCCTCGTCGCGCTCGATGTCGACCTCGGCCATCTCGATCCCGGCCCGGGCGAGCTGGTTCTTGAGGTTCCGGCAGAAGCCGCACCAGGGGGTGGTGTACATGGTCAGCTGGCCGGACACCCGCCGCCTCCTCATGGGTAGATGAAAATTCCAAGTTCTTGTAACACCAGCGGGGCCGGTTGCGTTCCCGGGAGTCCCGCGCGCCACCTGGATGCGGCAGGATGAGGTGGTGTGACCGACGCGGTACTCGACACCTCCGAGATGCTGCTGGCCGCGCTCGACCCGGAACAGCGCGAGGTGGCCCTGGCCACCCGCGGCGCGGTCTGCGTGCTGGCCGGCGCGGGCACCGGCAAGACCCGGGCGATCACCTACCGGATCGCCTACGCGGCCGCGGTCGGCATGGTGGACCCGGCGCACGTGCTGGCGCTCACCTTCACCGTGCGCGCGGCCGGGGAACTGCGCGGCAGGCTCAGGCAGCTGAGCGCGGCTGGTTCGGGAGGCTCGGCTGGTTCGGGAGGCTCGGCTGGTTCGGGAGGCCTGGCTGGTTCGGGAGGCCCGGCTGGTCCCGGCGGGCTGGGGACCGGGCTGGTGCGGGCGTCCACGTTCCACGCGGCCGCGTTGCGCCAGCTCAACTACTTCTGGCCCCGGGTGGTCGGCGGCCGGCCGCCGCAGCTGATCGACTCCAAGGTTAGCCTGGTCCGCGAGGCGGCCAAGCGAGCCGGCGTCCGGCTCGACGGCGGGGCTTCCGGGGCGCTGTCCGATGCCGCCACCGAGATCGAATGGGCCAAGGTCAGCCAGGTCCGCCCGGACGGCTACGGGCGGGCCGCGGCCGCCGCGGGCCGCTCGCCCCTGGCCGGGGCGGACCAGCTGGCGTCGGTCTACGCCGCCTACGAGGAGCTGCGGCGGGAACGGCACCTGATCGACTTCGAGTCCGTCCTGGAGCTGACCGCCGCCATCCTGATCGACAACCGGGTCGCGGCGGACCAGGTGCGCGACACGTTCCGGCACTTCGTCGTGGACGAGTACCAGGACGTGAACCCGCTGCAGAAACTGCTGCTCGACACCTGGCTGGGTGATCGGGACGACCTGTGCGTGGTCGGCGACCCGCACCAGGTGATCTACTCCTTTACCGGGGCCACCCCGTCCTACCTGACCGGTTTCAGCGCGGAGTTTCCCGCCGCGACCGTGGTCCGGCTGGTCCGTGATTACCGGTCCACGCCGCAGGTGGTCGCGGTGGCCAATCAGCTGGCCAGGTCCGCCGCGCCGCTGGTCGCGCAGCGGCCGCCGGGACCCCGGCCGCTGCTCACCGAGTACCCCGACGACAGCCACGAGGCGGCCGGGCTGGCCGTCCAGGTCCAGGCGCTGCTGGCGGCGGGGGTTCCGGCTAAGGAAATCGCGGTGCTGGTCCGGGTCAACGCGGACACCGAGCGGTTCGAGCTGGCGCTGGCCGAGGCCGGCGTGCCCTACGTGGTCCGCGGTGCCGAGCGGTTCTACGAACGGCCGGTGGTACGCCAGGCGCTGGTGCTGCTGCGCGGCGCCGCACGGGGTGAGGCGGCCAGCGCCGTCGATCCCGGCCCCGCGGACCCGCTGCCGTCCTCGGTCCGGCACGTGCTGACCGGGATCGGCCTGAACCCAAATCCCGCCAAGACGGCCGGGCCTTCCGGGGCGGGCGCGGCGGCCCGCGAGCGCTGGGAGTCGCTCAGCGCGATCGCCCAGCTCGCAGACGACATGCATGCCGCGAGACCGGGAGCGACGCTGGCCGACTTCTCGGCCGAACTGACCCAGCGGGCCGAGCTCGGGCACGCGCCGGCCGTCGACGGCGTGACGCTCGCGTCCATGCACGCGGCGAAGGGGCTCGAGTGGGACGCGGTGCTGCTGCCCGGCCTGGTCGAGGGGCTCATGCCCATCGTGCACGCCCGGACGCCCGACGCGATCGAGGAGGAGAGGCGGCTACTGTACGTGGCGGTGACCAGGGCGCGCGAGCACCTCTACCTGTCCTGGTCGCCGACCCGGGCGCCCGGGGCCCGGGCCCGCGGTGCGTCGCGGCCGCGATCGCGTTTCCTCGATGACATCCGGCTGGGTCGGTGACGAATTGAGGCCTCATGAGTAAGGCGCTCGACCGGCTCCTCGAGCTCCTCGACCTGGAACAGATCGAGGTGAACATCTTCCGCGGCCGCAGCCCGGATGAGCGCAGGCAGCGGGTGTTCGGCGGCCAGGTGGCCGGGCAGGCGCTGGTCGCGGCCGGCCGGACCGTGCCCGCGGACCGCCCGGTGCACTCCCTGCACGCGTACTTCATCCGGCCCGGCGATCCGGCCGTGCCTATCCGGGTGGACGGGGAACTGCCACACGACCCGCTGCTGCACGTGTGCCTGATGACCTATGCCTCCGATATGACGCTGCTCGACTCGGTGCTGCTCGGGCACGGGCTGTCCTGGGTGGACGGCCGCACGTCGGGCGCCAGCCTGGACCACGCCATGTGGTTCCACCGGCCGTTCCGGGCCGACCGGTGGCTGCTGTACGCGCAGGACTCACCGATAGCCCACGGCGCCCGCGGCCTGGCCCACGGCGAGGTGTTCACCGCCGAGGGCGAGCTGGTGGTGTCGGTCATGCAGGAGGGCCTGATCCGGGCCGCCCCCGGTCCAGAGCCTGACCCCGCGGCCTGAACGGCCCAGGTCAGCCGCGACTGGCCTCACGCGGCTCAGAAAAACCTATAATCGCAGGTCAAAAAAGTGTTGCCCCCTTTGGGGGGCAACACTTAGGCTGCCTACATGTCCGTGGGCTAGTTGTCGACCACTCCGGAGGGAGGTGCCCGACGTGACAAACATCAACGCCATAGCTCTGCCCCAGCTGAATTGGGCCGAGCTGAACTGGGCCTCGCGCTTGGGTGCTTCCAGCCCGTGTGTGATCAGCCTCCCGGGGACAGGTCTGCCCGCTGCCGGTCGTGGCACTGGGCCGTCCGGGGTCGTTCACGCCGTTCCGCGTGTCCGGGCCAAGGCCGCGTTCGTCGTTCCGGCGCAGCAGAGGGATGCTGTCGCGACGCTGCTCGGCCAGACGAATATCCACAACTACATGACCGGCGCCTCCGCCGTTGGTGAGGGCGCATCGGGTCCACCTCGAGATAGAGAACCGGTCTAACCAGACCGGCCAGAACTCCCCTCGAGGCCGCGGACCCGCACACAGGGTCCGCGGCCTAGTTATTTCCAAGGCCTAGGTCCCCAGACGGGCGAGAAATCGCCTGACGACAACTAGGACCGGCAAGCGAGAGGGGATGGCACCGATGCAGTGGCGCGATGCCACCGTTAGCGGGACGGACGCAACGGGGTTCGAGGCGACCGGATCTGTGACGGCGCGGCAGGAGCCAGACGTCAGGCAGGTATTCGACCAGCAGTTCGCGGTGGCCGGTTCGGCAACCGCGCTCCCGGTGGGTCTGGATCTTCCGTGCACGGAGGAGCCGGAGCTGTTCTTCGCCGAATCTCCCGAGGACGTGGAGACGGCCAAGGCGATGTGCCGGGGATGCAAGGCCAGGCTGGCCTGCCTGTCCGGTGCGCTCGAGCGCAGGGAGCCCTGGGGCGTCTGGGGCGGCGAGTTGCTGATGCGCGGCGCGATCGTGCCGCGCAAGCGCCCTCGCGGGCGCCCTCGCAAGACCGAAGTGGCTGCTTAGTTCGGCAAGGCCACGCCAGCTAGATGCGGCCGCGCGGCGGACATGAGCCGCGCGGCTGCGGGACGCACACAATGCACACACAACGGAGTGGTCAGTCATGGTTTTCACCGAAGAGCTCGCGAGGGAACGAATTCGCAGCAACCTAGAACAGGCGGAGCAACTGCGCTACTCACGCAGGCTGCGCGCGCTCCGCAGGGCCCGGCGACTTGAGCAGCGGGCGGAACGCCGGATGCTCGAGGCGTGGCGCCGGGCCGTCGAGCTCCGCGAATCCGCGGAGTTCTGACCCAGTTTCATGATCGTGCGCTGTTACTGCCCTCCCCTGGGCAGTAACAGCGCACGATGACGCTAGCCGCGTGCTGGCCGCCCCGGTCCCCGCACCAGTCCCCGCTAGGCCCAGGGCGCGCAGGCCAGCGCGGCGATGGGGGACTGGGCAGGCCTCCTAGGGTGATCCACGCGTACCGCCCGGCTGGCTCCCTGCCGATTGGCCCTGGACCTCAGGACCTCTGGCCCTAAGTACGCAGGTCACCGCCGGGTGAGGTGAGGGGTAAGGCCATGGGTCCACGATCGGTGCTTGCGCCGTGGCCGCCTGCCCAGGCGGAGCGGAAGAGGGTGCAAGCACAGGTAGCGGGTCCTAGCGATTCTTACATTGGAGGTCACCATGACTTCGACAACCTTCAGGCCCGCCGGAAGCACAGGCGGACGACACGCGGAAGGCCGCGGCCTCGGGCTGGTCATGTTCGCGTCGATCCTGCTGGTCGTGGTCAGCTTCTTCAACATGATCTACGGCATCGCCGCGATCGCCAACTCGCACGTCTTCACCGCCAACGCGCACTACGTGATCGGCGACCTGCGGGCCTGGGGGTGGGTCACGCTGATCATCGCCGTCCTGCAGCTGGTCGCGGCGGGCGGCATCCTGGCGGGCAACCAACTGGCCCGCTGGTTCGCGGTGGCCGTGATCGGGCTCAACGCCATCGACATGATGTTCTTCATCCCGGCCTACCCCTTCTGGGCGTTGACCATCATCGCCGTGGACATAGTGGCGCTGTACGGGCTGTGCGCTTACGGCAGCCGCCAGAACCTGGAAGCCGTTTGACAGCGCAGCGCCCGTACCTGAGGTGACTGGCACAGGTTCTGGCCTGAGGAGGAATCGGGAAGCCCGGTACGGGTCCGGTAAGCATTGGTGGATTTCCATCTTTCGCCGGACCCGGGGCCGGGCTTTCTGGTCGTGTCCTGGGCGCTGGGGCGAACCGCGGGCTGGGCCGGGCGGATGAGCGGACCCGCTCCACCGCTGACCTAGTCGCCGATGTCGCCCGCGCCGCAAACTACCGCGCGGCCCGGTTACCGGTCCGGGCCGCCGCGGACCAATATCAGATCGACACCAGGTCGCACACGAAGATGAGGGTCTCGCCCGGCGCGATCGAGTCCCCGGCGCCTCGGTCCCCGTAGGCCAGGTCCGGCGGGATGATCAGCTGACGGCGGCCGCCGACCTTCATCCCCTGCACGCCCTGGTCCCAGCCGGGGATGACCTGCCCGACGCCGAGCGTGAACTGCAAAGGACCGCCCCGGTTCCAGCTCGCGTCGAATTCCTCCCCGGTGGAGTACGCGACCCCGACGTAGTGAACCTTGACCATGTCGCCCGGGTTGGCCACGCCGCCGTCGCCTTCCCAGATGTCAGTGACCTGCAGTTCGGCCGGCGGTGCGCCGCCGGGAAAGTCGATCTCTGGCCGTCCGATACTCATACTCACCTCTCGCCTCAGTTTGCTGTTAACGGCTGGGCCGGCCGCTGCGGCCGTGCGCCTCACCTGGGTCAGATCCTCGGGCCAGCCGTCCAGGTTATCCCGCCCAAGATCCCTCTGCGAGCCGCGCCCAGGCCGCGGATCACCGCCTGAGCCTATGCGGTCGGCCGCGTGTCGGCCACCAGATGACGTGCCAGGCACGCTGAATCCACGACCACGGGCTCGCGGTCAGTAAGCTGGCCCCGGCCTCCTCAGCGGGCCATTATCGACCCGTCCGCGTTACCGGTCAGCTCTTGCGCGCCACGCCGGCCCACAGGGCCGCCGGGCTGGCTGCCTCAAGCTCGCTGTCCGGCCGCCATTTCGACGCCTGCACCATCTCCGGCTCGACCAGTTCCAGCCCGCCGAAGAACCTGATCACCGCGGGCCGGTCACGGAAGGTAACCTTCTCGGCCATCATCTGGTTAAGGCTCTCGGCCATCTTGGCCATCGCGGCGGCGTTGATGTCTTTGGCCGGATGTGACAGGGCCAGGTAACTGCCTGGCGGCAGGGCGCCCAGCAGCGTCGCCACGGTTCCGTACGGGTCGTCCTCCTCGCCGAGGTGCTGCAAGATCGCCACCAGCATCAGCGCGACCGGGCGGCCGAAATCCAGCTGCTCCGCCGCGCTGACCAGGATCTTCTGCGGGTCGCGCAGGTCAGCGTCGACGTAGGCGGTGGCACCTGCCGGGTCGCTGGCCAGCAGCGCCCGGGCGTGGCTGAGCACGACCGGGTCGTTATCCACATAAACGATCCGGGATTCCGGCGCCACCGACTGAGCGACCTCGTGGGTGTTATTCGCACTGGGAATACCAGTTCCGATATCCAGGAACTGCCGGATACCCGCTTCTCCGGCCAGGAAACGCACCGCCCGCGCCAGGAACGCCCGGTTAGCGCGCGCGGACAACACGATATTGGGGAAAGCCTTGATCGCCTGCTCGCCCGCGGCCCGGTCAGCGGCGAAATTGTCCTTCCCGCCCAGCCAGTAGTTATAGACCCGCGCGACATGCGCCACGCTGGTGTCAAACGTCTGGGACTCACCGCCGCTTGTCATAATTCCAAGACTCCATTCGCCTCATTGACCTGCGGACCTCGGGCGCCGACCCCACTGTCCCCGTAGCGTACCGCGCCGCCAGATGGCCAGCTGCAGCCGCCGGGTCGAGCCAGACGGGAATCGTTGACGTCACGCCGCCTTAACCGGCGCGCCCTTTATCGCGAGTGGCCGTTAACGCTGACTGACCCGTTTGGCGATATTACGCGACTGCGCAACGTGCATACCTCGTTGCGGATTGCTGTATATAAACAGCGTTCCGCCTCATCGGTCCTCCCGCCAAGGGGCCAGGCTACGAAGCGAGAATGTCATACCCTGCCTGGGCCCAGGCTCCGCTTGATCAGAGCCCGCCACGATGACCGCCAGTCGAATTCGGCCACCGATCCGCGCACTTCCTGGCGCCAAGGCGGCGAGCTGACCGGGGCCCGCCCCGGCACCGTGCTGCGGCCCGGCAGCTGAGGCCTCACCCGGCGGGCAGTGGCCTGGCCTGGTACTCCCGGTTCGCCCTGCTCTTGGCGAGCGCATGCCTGACCAGGGTGATGAGCACTTTCTTAACGGAGTCGCGCTGCCGCGCGTCACACAGCACCACGGGCGTGTCCGGGGCCAGGTCGAGGGCGATCCGGACGTCTTCCGGCTGGTAGATCGGGGCGCCGTCGAAGCAGTTGACCGCGATGACGAAGGGCGTGCCGCGTTGCTCGAAGTAGTCGACCGCGGCGAAGCAGTCGGCCAGGCGCCGGGTGTCGGCCATGACCACGGCCCCGATGGCGCCGTAGGCCAGGTCGTCCCACATGAACCAGAAGCGTTCCTGCCCTGGCGTGCCGAAAAGGTACATCGTCAGGTCAGCGCGGAAGGTTATCCGGCCGAAATCCATCGCCACTGTCGTCGTGGTCTTCCGGTCCAGGCCGCTGGTGTCATCGACCCCGATGCTCCGGTCACTGAGCATCTCCTCGGTACGCAGCGGGCGGATCTCGCTGATGGCGCCGACCAAGGTGGTCTTACCGACCCCGAATCCCCCCGCAATCAGGATCTTGGCCGCGGCGGGCAGCACCTCCGCCCGGGCCGGATCAGAGTCCCTGTAGTGCATCCAGCACATCCCTCAGTAGACGCTCGTTGGCAACTGGTCCCGAGGGACTCGCGACGACCCGGAGCGCCCCGTACTGGCTCAGGTCGCTGAGCAGCACGCGGACCACCCCCACCGGCAGGTCGATGTCGGAGGCCAGGTCCACCACCGTGATCGGCCACCGGCAGCGGCTCAGGACCCGGCGATGCTCACGGTTGAGACGCGCGTCGGCCGGGAGCCGCGCCTCGGCGACGGCCGCTACCACGTCGATCAGGCCGATGTGGGCCCCGGTCGCTGGCGCGGTGCGGCCCTTCGTCATCGCGTACGGCCGCACCACGGGTCCGGCATCCCGGTCGAGCCACCTGTCTCTCGGAGCGCTCATATACGCTCAGCCCACGACCGGCTCGTGATCGGCAGGTCGCGGCGCCGCGGTCAGGTATGCGCCCATCCGCCGGACGAGCATGGCCATCTCGTAGGCCATCACGCCCAGGTTGGCGTCGGCCGAGGCGAGCACGGCGAGGCAGGTGCCCTGCCCGGCCGCCATCACGAACATGAACGCGGAGTCCATCTCGATGATGGTCTGCCGCACCTTTCCGCCGCCGACCTGCTCTCCGGCCCCGCGGGCCAGGCTCTGCAGGCCCGCGGCCAGGGCCGACAGATGCTCGCCTTCCTCGCGGCTCATGTTCTGCGACTTCGCCACGACCAGGCCGTCCCGGGACAGGACCAGCGCCTGGCGGACATTCGCTACCCCGGAAACCAGGTTGTCCAGCAGCCAGCCGAGCTCTTCCCCGCCGCTCTTCGCCTGCGTCATGCCGCACCCCCAGCGTCGTCGGATTCCGCTTCCGCGCCCGATGCGCCCGTCGGCCAGTCGCCCAGGATGTCCAGTCCGGCATCGGGGTAATCCAGGTCGTCGAGGCGTCCCCGCAGCCATCCGGCTTGGAGCATGGACATCAGGCTGCCTATCTGCTCAGGCGAACGTACCGGCGACTCGGCGGCATCGTGCGGCCGGGAGGGGAGCTCGTCGCCGAGCTGAGCACGGAGCTGCGGGGCGAGATTGGCCTGGCGGACACGCCGGGGCAGGCCCAGGTAGGTCTCGTCGGCTGCCGTCCCGTTCGCGGCCCGGCTCGGACCGGATGCGGCGTCCTGGGCAGGCTCGATGGTTCCCGCCGACCCGATAGCCCAGGCCGCGGCCCAGCTGGGCTGGTCGGCCAGTACGGGCCGGTCCAGTCGGGGCTGGTCCAGTCCGGGCTGGTCCGGGGCGGGTGGCAGGGCCGGGAACGGGGACGCAGAGTCCGCCAGCGGCTGTTCGTCCAGCTCGGTTCCGTAGGCCCAGGCCCTTCCCGGCAAGGAGCTCGGGGGGCTCGAGGGGATCGGCCGGTGCCGGCCGGTTATCCCGAACGCCGGGCCGCTCTCCCGGCTCCCGGTCGGCCTGGCATCGTGCACCCAGCCGTTCGCCGCCGCGGGCAGCTCGCGGGCGCTGCCGGACCCGAACGAGGCGTCTGCGTGGTGCTCGGGCACGATGATCTGCCGGGGAAGCAGCACGATGGCCGCGGTTCCTCCGAACGGGGAAGGGCGCACGGACACCTTGATCCCGTGCCTGGCGGCGAGCTGGCCGGCCACGAATAGGCCGAGCCGCTCGCTATTGGCCAGGTCGAACTCGGGCGCACCGGCCAGGCGCTCGTTGACGGCGGCCATGGCGTCCGGCGCCATGCCGAGCCCGCGGTCCTCGATCTCCACCGCGAAGCCATGGGCGACAGCACCGCCGCTGATCAGGACCCGGGTGTTCGGCGGGGAGAAATTGGTGGCGTTCTCGACCAGCTCGGCGATCAGGTGGATGACGTCACTCACCGCGATCCCGGCCACGGCGTCAGCAGAGTCCGTGATCACGTCCACCCGAACGTAGTCCTCGACCTCCGCGATTGCCGCCTGCAGCACGTCGGCCACGGGCACCGGGTCACGCCAGCCGCGACCGGGGGTGGCTCCGGCCAGGATGAGCAGGCCCTCGGCATGCCGCCGCATGCGAGTGGTGAGGTGGTCCAGGCGGAACAGGTCCGCCAGGACGGCCGGGTCGCTGGTGGCCCGCTCCATCGTGTCGAGCGTGCCAAGCTGCCGGTGCAGCAGCGACTGGGTGCGCAGCGACAGGTTGACGAAGACCTGGTTGACGCCCTTGCGCAGGCTGGCCTGGCCGACGGCGGCCTCGACGGCGGTACGCTGCACGGTAGAGAAGGCCTGCCCGACGTCCGCGATCTCGGTGATCCGGGCCGTCTTCAGCAGTGGGGACTCCTCCGCCTGGACGTCAACGTCCTCACCGCGGCGCAGTTGCTCGACCAGCCGCGGCAGCCGCTCGTGGGCCATCTGGTGGGCGCTCTCGTACAAGTTGCTGAGCTCGACCCGCAGCCTGCGGCCGAATCGCACCATGACGAAGATGGAGGCGGCCACCCCGACCAGGCCGAGGCCGGCGGCCAGCACGAGCTCGGTCATCGTGCTGTCGCGCAGGTGCGCCGACCGCGCGGACAGCAGCACGCCTATCTTCGACCCGTTCGCCAGCACGTTCTTCTGGATCGCCTGGGCGGTGATCTGGAAGGCGGTGCCGTCCACCGGTATCGGCTGGTTAACCGGGCTGGCCTGGATCTGGTTCTGGATGGCCTGGAGCTTACGGTAGGCGGGCGTGTCGTAGATCTGGTTGAACACGGCCGTCAGGCCCGGGTCGGCCAGCGAGAACGTGTCGCCGGTCAACATGTTCTCCTGCCCCACCACCTGCGCGAACAGCATCCGCTCCGGCAGCGGCATTATGCCGCCCGACGCGATCGCCCCCTCGATGAGGGCCACCGCGCCGCCCATGGCTTCCTGTGCCCTGGCCTCCGCGATGGCCAACTGCGTCATGGCGCCGAGCTCGGGGTCGGAAGTCGCCGAGGCGTTCTGGAAGTACCGGATTTCGGCCGTGCTGATGTTGTTGTAGGCGTTGAGCGCCGCCGCCGTGTCGTACGCCCCGGAGTCGACCGCCGCGCGTATCCGGCCCAGGTCGGCCAGTTCCGTGATGAAGGTGTTCATCAGCGACACTGCCTTCGGGCTGATCATCCCGCGCACCTTTACGACCGCGCTGCGGACCGCCGGGACATACTGGTCGGTGCTGCGCCGCGCGGCCGCCAGTTCCGCCTGGAATATCCCGGGCTGGCGCTTGGTGGCCACCCAGACCAGGGTGAGTGCGCTCTCAACCGGCAGCGTCTCCTGCAGCGCGGTGACGCTGGGGCCGATCGTGGTAGTGATCGCGTTGTAGTGCTGGTAACGGATGACGTTACCGAGCGTGATGCTAGCGGTGAACCCCCAGAGCACCGCCAGCGACAGCAGCGGGATCAGCAGCAGGCTGATCAGCGTACGACGCGCTGACCTGGTGCGGGGCGGTGACGGATCGGCAGCCATGGCACCTCATATCGGGCTCAATTGATCCAGGACTCAATTGATCGGCTCGCCAGGATCTGGTCACGGCGGCCGTGCTGAAGGCAGCCGCGGCCATCAAGCCGGAGGGGCCTAGCCCAGTGACGGTCGGGCTGGATGCGCAGCGCACGCCAACGGGTGCACCGCATTCTGATCACCACTCGCACTACCCCCCTGCGCCGCTCATTCCGGCGGCGAGCCGAGATGAGGAAAAGCACAGTCCCGGCATCCTGTCTGGTTGAACCGGTTAAGCGTACTTAAGCACAGCTGGGTACGTTTTTTGGCTTATTTCGTAAAACGGGTGGCAGATCAGCTGGGAGGCCAGGGGAGGCTGGGCACCGGCAGCTGGCAGCGGGCCCGATGGTAGGGAGACGCGGGTCAGCGTGCCGTCCAGGGCCGGAGCTTGTCGGGGTTGCGTACTGCCCAGATGTGCGTGATCCGGTCGCCGGCGACGGCGAAGGCGAACACCGTCACGGTGACGCCGTCTTGCTGGGCGATCAGGCCGGGCTGGCCGTTGACGGTGTGCTCCAGGATCGTCACGTTGCCAGGCGCCGGGGGATGCGATGGCGTGCTGCTGCTGCCGGGACAGGGCGTACCAGCGGGCGTAGGTCTCCTGGACGGCATCTTCGGCCTCGGCCAGGGAGCCCAGCAGCCGGTAGGCGAGATTGATCAGCTGGCGCCGCTCGCTCATGACCGCGCTCAGGCCCGGGTCGGGCCGGCCGTCTCCTGGGCCGGATCGGGTCGTCATGGCACCGCCCTTCCTCGGTCGGATCTGCTCACCACTTCGACGAGACAGCGCACCGGAATGTGAGGCTGGCGCGCCGCCTGACATTCCGGTGGGATGTGCCGTCGTACTGGTGAGAAGAACCCGCCATACTCCCTAAACCAAGCACGGCGTCGGCGCATTCAGCGAGTCCCTTCGCCAGGAACGGTGTGCGCAAGGTGATCTACCGCGACCCCGATGGCAACGAGATCGGCTTCGGCGGCGCCGCGCTCAAGTGACCGGCGTGTCCTGACCGCGGCAGAAGTGGTTGCCTGCGCTGGGTCTCAGGGACTGCGGCTGGCCGGTTCGCGCTGCTAGCGTCATCTCATGGCCTCGCTCCCCGATAGTGCCCGAGCCGTGCTGCAGTCCCCGGCCTTGGCTCACCTGGTGACCCTGAACCCTGACGGCAGCCCCCAGGTAACCGTGGTATGGGTCGGCCTCGACGGCGACGAGATCGTGGCGGCTCACCTTCCCGAGCACCGCAAGGTGCGCAATATCCGCAACGACAGCCGTGTCGCGCTGTCGGTCGAAACCCAGGCCCGCAATGCCATGGGTCTTACCGAATACCTGGTTGTGTACGGCACCGCACGCATTACCGAGGGAGGGGCCGCCGAGCTGCTCCAGGAACTCGCTTACACCTACCTCGGCCCCGGGGTGCGGTTCCCGCCCGCCGACAACCCCCCACCGGGATACATCACCCACATCAAGGTGAACCGGGTGTCGGGGGTGGGTCCATGGGCTACGGGGCACTGAACGGATGGAACGGCGAGGCTCTCAAGGCAGGAGTTCTTCGCCCAGATCGGCGAGAGTCCCTCGGTCCCATGAAGAGTTCCGCCACAACCTCACGGCGGCATTATGCGACGGTGATCGCATGCGTCGGACCGCGGCTCGATTCGGCGGCAAGGCTCGTCGCCTGCTGCTGGTCCCGGCGACGGCCGCGGCGTGCTGATATGGGCGCGGACCTTCGCGATAGGCCGGCCCGGCGACTGCCCGGGATTTATGCTGCGACAAGCACGATGCCGATCGTGGCGAGTATGAGGTCGGCCCGCTGTATCCAGGCCAGCCGCTCGCCGAGCACCACCCTGGCCATCAGGACAGTGACTCCGGGGTAGAGCGAGGCCAGCACGACGGCCAGGCCGAACATGCCGGTCCTGGTGGCCGCCACGTAGCAGACGTTCGCGACGACATCGCCCGCGCCCGCGCTCGCCTGATGCGTGACGTCGGCTGTTCAGTGCTGGCCCGGCAGCGCGGCGCAGATCGGTGATTCTCGCGTGCCGGGGAGCGTGGTGTGTACCAGGCACGACTACTCGCCGCCGGGCAAGCCGAAGATCGACTGGGACGGCCCGGCCGCCAAGGAGGCGCTGGTGTCAGGGCAGGTCCCGGCACGGACTGATCGGCACTTTGGTGCCCCGGTGCCTGCTGGAAGATTCCACCTGGCATGTCCACTTTCGAGTGACGTCGGAGGCTGGCTGGCCCCCTAGCGTGACCAGGACGCAAACGTACACCACTCATCGGGAGGAAAGGAATGGCCGCTCTCAGGCCCGAACAGGCCAAGACCGGCGCCGCCGACGCCATAACCGGCACACCCGAGACGCAGGTGACCCTCCGGCCAGGCCGGTACGAGATCGACACCAGTGGTTCGGCCGTGACGTTCAGGACCCGGCACCTTTTCGGGCTCGCGCCGGTTCGCCGGGATGCATGGCAGATCGTCCACAACTTGCGCGGCGAGGGAACCACCATCCTGCTTACCACGCACTACATGGAGGAGGCCCAGGCGCTGGCCGACCGGGTGGCGGTGATGTCCGGTGGCCGGATCGTCGCGGAAGGGACGCCAGCCACCATCGGCGGCCGTGACACCGCCCGGGCCCGGATCCGCTTCGCCCTCCCCGCGGGGTACACGGCAGCCGACCTGCCAGCCGATGCTGTGCCAGCCGATGCTGTGCCAGCCGACGGCCTGGTCACCGTGGAGACCGCAGAGCCAACCCGGACCCTGCACCAGCTGACCGGCTGGGCGCTCCGGCACGGCACGGTGCTAGGCCAGCTCACCGTCGACCGGCCCGTTCGCCCAGCACAGTGGGTTCGACTGGAAAGACCTCGGCGTGCTGCTGGCCTGGGGCGCCGCAGGAACCCTCATCGCCGTCCGCCGCTTCCGCTGGGACCCCAGACCCGAATAATCGCCGCTCCATACGGAGGTAGGCCAAATGTGTCCCCATCTACCCGCGTGCCCGCCGGCTGACCGTCCGGACCGGGACGCTGCCCGCACCGTGGCCTCTCACCCCGAGCAAGGGTGGAGCCTGCTCTGCAACGGCGTGATCCTGTTCGACGACCTGGGCGAGATCCTGCCCGGCGGCCAGGTGGTCCCACCGCATCGCCTGCCCCGCTCCCGGCTTCCCGCCGCGGCATGAGAAACGCGGGCGAGGGCTCGGAAGGGAGCCGCGGGAGATCGGCCTAGTCGCTGCTAGCGGATCAGGCCCAGCTCTCGTGCCAGGGCAACGGCCTCGGGCTCCCGGCCATAGTCCGGCTCGTCCTCCGCATCGAGGCCGCACTCTTTCGCCCGCACGCTAGGCCCTCGTCGAGGCGTTCCGCCAACCTCAGGCGCGGTACCAGGTCCGGGCGCGGCCTGGGCACATGCAGCTTGGTGGCCAGCAAGACATCTCGCTCGGAGGCCACCTGCGATGAGGCCGCGAAGGGCGGCTCAACCATGTCCCCCACCCTGCCCCGGTATCTCCGCCAGTAACCGCACGGGGTCTGGGGCGATGAGATCTTGACCCGCGGCGCGATCATCACGGAAAAGACCGCGCGGCCGCGCCATGCTCGCGCCTGCCGGCGGGGTCCGGCTGTCCGGCATCGCAGCTCTCAGCTTGGCCGATTCCGGCGCCTTAGCCGGGCCCGATCGGCTGCCGGAACCGGCTCCCAATGTAGTAGCCATCAAGGGACGTACCTTCCTGGCTGATCCAGCCGAGCCGGCCGAGGGATCCGGTCATGCATATCGCGGGTGCAGCCCACGCCCTAACTCGCGCGGGCGCCGTGCCAGGCGGCACTTTCGACGAAGTGGGTGTCGAAAGTGTCTTGCAGTGCCAGCAGGATCTCGCGCGGCTCGGTGCCTGCGCGCATGCGGACGACGTGGCGGAAATAGTCGAAACGCTCGATGCCGGGGGTGATGACGATCAGCGCCTCGGCGGCCGAGCCGCGATGCGCGCCGAACGCGTGGGCCAGGCCCGGGGGCACGACGAGCAGGTCGCCGGCGGCCGTGGTGATGACGTCGTCCCCGGCCAAGACGTCGAGCTGACCGCTGAGGATGAAGAACAGCTCGGAAGCCTTATCGTGCCGGTGCGGCATGGCGCCGTCGGCGCCGCAGGCGAGCGCAACCCGGTGACTACTGAGCGCGCCTCCAGTCGTGCTGCTGTCCGCCAGCAGCACGTGCCCGATGGAGTCGAGGCGCTCAGCCTCCTCGGCCCGAACCAGGACCGGTCGGCGCGGGTCGGGATGAACGGTGGTCTTGCTGGTAGTCATGTCATTCTCCTTCTGCTTGGTGCGGGGGTTACGAACGGGCCTGCTCGAGCGCGGGCTCGGCGCCGGCTGGCCGGTCCTGGACGGCTTCGGGCGTTCCGGTCAGGTCCTCGCGCCGGATCCGGATGGTGATCACCGTGATGACCAGGCCGGCCAGCGCGATCCCGGACGCGGTCAGGAACCCCCGGGTAATGCCGACGGCGAGAGCGTGGTGGTAGATCGACGCCCGCACCTGCGCGCTCAGCTGGGCGCGGCCGGACCGGGCGGCGGCGGCCGCCGCGTGGATCGCCTGGCTGCGGGCGCTGCTGGCGACCGCGGTCCAGGCCACGGTCCCGAGCGCGGCCAGCCCGATCGCGCCTCCGACCTGCTGGCCGGTGTTCAGCAGGCTCGAGGCCAGGCCGGTGTCCTGGGCGGGGACCCGGTTGAGGGCGACCAGGGACAGCGGCACGAACAGCAGGCCCAGGCCCACGCCGGTCACGAGCATCGGGCCGAGCAGGCCGCCCGGGTAGGTGCTGTGCTCGCTGAGGCGGGAGAACCAGTACATGCCGCCCGTGGTGATCGCCGCGCCCGCCAGCATCGGCGCCCTGGCGCCGATGCGCCCGATCAGCTGCCCGACGATCCCCGAGACCACCACGATCGTGCCGGCGAGCGGGAGGAAGGCCACGCCGGACCGCAGCGCGCTGTAGCCGAGCACGTTCTGCACGAAGATGCTCAGGAAGAAGAAGATCCCGAACATGGCGGTGGCCAGCGCCAGCATGATGAGGAACGCGCCGGAGCGGCTCCGGTTGGCCAGGATGCGCAGCGGCATCAGCGCGTGCGGGCTGCGCGCCTCGATGACCACGAAACCGGCCAGCAGCAGCGCCGACGCGGTCAGCGACGCGATGACCCGGGTGTCGCCCCAGTGCGAGACGCCGGACTGATCGGTGCCCGCAGTCGACAGGCCGTAGACCAGCAGCGCCACCCCGCCGGTGCCGGCAATCGCTCCGGGCAGGTCAAAGCGGCCGCGGTGCCGGGCCGACTCGGGCAGCACGAGCCTGGCGGCGGCCGCGGTCAGCAGGCCGATCGGCACGTTCACGAACAGCACCCAGCGCCAGGACAGGTAGGTGGTGAGCAGGCCGCCGGCCACCAGGCCGACCGCCGCGCCGCCGCCGCTCATCGCGGCGACCACGCTCATCGCCCGGTTACGGGCCGGGCCCTCGGCGAAGGTCGTGGCGATCAGCGCGAGCGCGGTGGGGGCGATCAGCGCGCCGCCGATGCCCTGGATGGCCCGCGCGGCCAGCAGCCAGGCCTGGGAGGCGGCGAAGCCCCCCGCCAGCGAGGCAGCGGAAAACAGCACCAGCCCGGAGATGAACACGCGGCGCCGGCCGAGCAGGTCACCGGCCCGGCCGCCGAGCAGCATCAACCCGCCGAAGCTGAGCGCATAGGCGTTGACGACCCACTCCAGGCCGTTCCCCGAGAACCCGAGCGTGCGCTGAATATGCGGCAGCGCGACGTTCACGATCGTCGCGTCAAGCACCACCATCAGCTGCGCCGTGGCGATGACGGCCAGGGCCAGGCCCAGGCCAGGGCGTCTGCCGTCGGTGGACTGTGTTACGGACATCCTCTCTCTCCTTAATTTCTCGTGCGGGATCCCCGCGCCAGCGCGCCTTGAGGCGCATGGGTAATAGGACATGCAGGACGATAGGAGAAACCCCAGGTGACGAGCGTCACTCGAAAGTGGACGTGCCAGGTGGAATCTTCGGCAGCGAGCTTGCGGCACGAAGGTGCCACGGGGATCGGCTGGAGCGCGGCGCGGTCAGGCGCCGGACGGAACGGAATTAGTCGGCCGGGCGGGGCAGGTCACGCGTCGCGGCCGGGAATGGCCTCCGCATGGCTCGCCAGGGCCGCGTGATGCCACGGAACAGCGATGACGCAGCGGATGCCAGCCGGGCCGCTTGCTCGTCGACGCGGCGGACTTCCGCGGGGCTCTTCGCACGCTCGCTCTGGTAGAGCCGGTAGGTGTCGTAGGGCATCATGATCCTGCCTCCCTTCAGGGCATCGTCCATTGACGGCGGTCACCGGTTCGCGGATCGGGCCACCGGCCGCCGCGCGCCCCTGCAGCGCGGCGGCCGCGGCCATCACCCGCGGCCCGGTGGCATCCGGGCCAAGTCATGAGAGGACGGTATGCGGGCAGCCCCGCGGCGGTCGTCACCCGAAAGTGGACATGCCCGGTGGAATCTCCGCAGGCGGCGGTGGCACCAAGGTGCCGACGTGCGCGACACGCTCGCGAGGCGCCGGGGGGCGGGGACCGTAGCACCCAGCCCGTTCGGGATTAAAAGGATCTTTTTCCGAACGACGGTGATGCGCGCGCCTGTCCAGCCGAGAGCGCCCGGCGGCGTCGCTGCTCGTCAGGGGATCAGGCTGAGCTCTCGCGCGCGAGTGACGGCCTCGGTGCGGTTGGCCGCGCCGAGCTTGCCCACGATATGGCTGACGTGCTTCTTGACGGTGTCGAGGGTGACCACGAGCTGGCTCGCGATGACCTGGTTCGACCTGCCTGCCGCCGCGTACAGCCGGTCCTCGGTGATACGCCGCAGCGCCGTATCGAGCTCGTTCCGCTGGTAGGCCACCTCGGCCAGGCCCACGTACGCCGGCCCGCGGCCGGCGGAGGCGCCCGGCCCGGCACTGCGGTCATCTCCAGTGCCTGCCGCAGGTCCGGGCGGACGCGTCCAGGCCGCCCTGGGCGCGCTGAACCTGGCCGAGTAGATAGAGAACGAATGCCGTCAATGCGGGCAGGCCCGCTGCCCGCCACTCGGCGATGCTGGACATGAAGGTACGCTCAGCCTGGGCCAGCCGCCACGAAGCCACTCACCGACGGCCAGGTACTGCTGGGCGCCGACGCGCAGCAGCCGCTATCGGCGCCTTCAGCGATCTTGCGTCGCTGCCTGAACCCCATCGTAGTCGTGAGCCGCCCGGCCTGAACTCGGGCCCTGATCCGGGCCGCACCATCGTGCCGGCGCCGTCACGGCAAAGATTCCACCCGCATGGGCACCTTCGGGTGACGCCGATCCCGCCCAGGGTTCGTAGCGTGCAGATCCACGGACCTAAACCGAAGGACGGTACATGGGCTTGAACTCGCGCTACGAGATCCGGGTCAGGGGCATCCTCGACG
>CAWJGE010000039.1:0-101821 GCA_963842265.1 uncultured Actinomycetota bacterium | reverse complement strand
GCTCGGCGGCGGATCCCGCTTCCTGGGGGTCACCGAGGACTGCGGGCGCTACCTGCATGAGGTGCTCCAGCGCCCATGCCCGGCGCCGCTGCCCACCGACGACGCGGGCTGGGACGCGCTGGCCCTGGCGGCGGTCCGGCAAACCCGGGCGGAGAAGCGCTTCGTCCCCGGCCTGGGGCATCCGGTGCACAAGGTGCGCGACCCCCGGACGCCGGCGCTGATCGAGATCGCCGAGCAGGAAGGGCTGCGCGGTCCGCACCTGCGGCTGTTCGAGGCCATCGGCCGGGTGCACGAGCAGGTGCTCGGCCGCAGGCTCCCGCTCAACGGCGCGGGCGTCTGCGGCGCCGCGCTCGCCGACCTCGGCCTGCCCGTCGAGCTGCTGCGCGGCTTCGCCCTGCTGGCCCGGGCGGCCGGGCTGCTCGGGCAGATCGCCGAGGAGCGCCGCCGCCCGATCGGCATGGACGCCTACCTGACCATCGACCGTAACGCCGTCTACGTAAACCCGGACGAACCCTAGGAGCGCTGCATGGCCACCGTCGCCGCGGTCATCGCCTCGACGCATCACCCCTTCTACTACCGCGCGAGCACCTCGACGGGCGCGGACCGGCCGCCCTTCGCCGACGAATGGGTCGCCAAGATCGAGGCGTTCCGCCAGACGCTCACCCGGGCCGAGCCCGATGTCCTGGTCATGGTGGGCAGCGACCACTTCCACCAGCTGTGGCTCGACAACATGCCGCAGTTCCTGGTGGGCAAGGCGCCGGTCTTCGACGCGAACTGGTACAACGAGGAACGGGAGTTCGGCCTGCCGCGGATGCGGCTGGCGGGCGAGGAGGACCTGGCCGCCTACCTCCTGCGCGAGGGCCTGGACGCCGGCTTCGACCTGGCCTTCAGCAACGAGCTGCGGATCGACCACAGCGTGACCTGCCCGATCATCACCCTGCGGCCGCAAGCCGACCTGCCGGTCGTCCCGGTCTACACCAATATCTTCGCGCCGCCGATGCCCCGGCCGGAACGGTTCGTCCAGCTCGGCCGGGCCATCAGGGCAATGGTCGAGTCCTGGCCGGAGGACAAGCGGGTGGCCATCATCGGCACCGGGCACCTGTCGCTGGAGCTCGGCGGCCCGCGCCAGTTCGGCCCGCACGGCCCCGACCCGGAATTCGACCGCAAGGCGGTGACCTGGATCGCCAACGGTGACGTCGACGGCTGCCTGGGCGAGGTCACGCTGGACAGCCTGCACGCCCCCGGCAACGCCACCCACGGCTTCATGGACTTCATGCTCATGATGGGCGCGGCCGGCGACGGTATCAAAGCCGACTACGTCGACACCCTGGACCTGTTCCACACCATGGAGGCGTACTTCACCTGGTACCCGGAAGGAGCGCCGCCTCATGAGCAAGTACCTGCTCAACAAGTTCCTCTACACCGTCGACCGCGACCCGGAACTGGTCGAGCGCTACCGCGCCGACCCGGCAGGCACCGTGGACTGGTGGGAGCGGGAGATGGCCAACACCGTACTCAACTGCACCGCCGGGGAGAAGTCCACCTGGCTCTCCTTCACCGAGACCGAGCGCCAGGCGCTGCGCGAGCACGACCACGTGACGCTGTTCCAGCTCGGCGCCCACCCCTTCCTGACCCTCACCCTGTTCATCGCCATGTTCGAACGCGACCACAGCCCGCTGGAATACCAGCTGGCCTACGCCCAGGCGATGAACCACCTCACACTCCCCTACCCCGACATCGCGACCTGAGGCGATGGCGGTCACGGCTGGCGCCTCGGAACGTGGTACTGGTCCCTCATCGAGCGTCATGCCAAGGCCGGGCAGGCGTGTTCAACGCCTGCCCGGCGTGTCAGTATGGCGACATGACAGACCCGCGTGCGGGACAGCCCGCTGCCGCTGAAGATCTCGTGGATGTCGCGAAGCTGGTGACCGCCTACTACACGGTGCATCCCGATCCCGGCGATGCCCGGCAGCGGGTGTCGTTCGGCACGTCTGGACACCGGGGGTCTGCGTTGTCGGCGACGTTCAACGAGGACCACATCCTGGCCACCACCCAGGCGATCTGCGAGTACCGGGCCTCCCGCGGGATCGACGGGCCGCTGTACCTGGGTGCTGACACGCATGCGCTTTCCGAGCCAGCGCAGGTCAGCGCGCTCGAGGTGCTCGCCGCCAACGAGGTTCGGGTCATGGTGGACGCACGCGGCGGGTACACGCCGACGCCCGCGGTGTCCCGCGCGATCCTCGCCCACAACGCTTCTTCGCCGGCCCACCGCGCCGACGGGATCGTGGTCACGCCCTCGCACAACCCGCCACGAGACGGCGGGTTCAAGTACAACCCGCCCGACGGCGGCCCGGCCGGGACCGATGTCACCAAGCAGATCCAGGACCGGGCGAACGACCTGCTCGCCGACGGGCTCAATGGCGTGCGCCGGGTCCCGTACGCCCGGGCGGTCGCGGCCGATACGACCGGGACGTTCGACTTCCTCGACAGTTACGTGGCCGCCCTCGGGCAGGTGGTGGACCTGGCCGCGATCAAGGCGGCCGGGGTGCGCATCGGCGCCGACCCGCTCGGCGGGGCGAGCGTGGCCTACTGGGGCGAGATCGGCGACCGCTACGGCCTGGACCTGACCGTCGTCAACCCGGCCGTGGACGCCACGTTCCGGTTCATGACCCTGGACTGGGACGGCAAGATCCGGATGGACTGCTCGTCGCCGTACGCCATGGCCAGCCTGATCCGCCGCCAGCACGAGTTCGCCGTCGCGACCGGGAACGACACCGACTCCGACCGGCACGGCATCGTCACGCCCGACGCCGGGCTGCTCAACCCCAACCACTACCTCGCGGTCGCCATCGACTACCTGTACCGGCACCGGGACGGCTGGCCGTCCGCCGCCGCCGTCGGGAAGACCCTGGTCAGCTCCTCGATGATCGACCGGGTCACGGAAGGCCTGGGCCGCACGTTGCTCGAGGTCCCGGTCGGGTTCAAGTGGTTCGTGCCCGGATTGCTTGATGGTTCGGTGGCCTTCGGCGGCGAGGAGAGCGCCGGGGCGTCGTTCCTGCAGCGCGACGGCTCGGTCTGGACTACGGATAAGGACGGGATCATCCTGGCCCTGCTCGCCGCCGAGATCACCGCCGTGACCGGCCACTCGCCGTCGGAGCTCTACCGGGACCTGACGGCCCGGTACGGGGACCCGGCCTACGCTCGCATCGACACCGCAGCCAGCCGGGAGCAGAAGGCCGCGCTGGCACAGCTCTCCCCCTCCCAGGTGGCGGCCGAAGAGCTCGCGGGCGAGAAGATCATCGCGGCGCTGACCACCGCGCCGGGCAACGGCGCGCCGATCGGCGGCCTCAAGGTGGTCACCGCGTCCGGCTGGTTCGCCGCCCGCCCGTCCGGCACCGAGGACGTCTACAAGCTCTACGCCGAATCCTTCCGCGGCCCCGAGCACCTGGCTGCCATCCAGGAACAGGCGCGCGAGATCATCGCCGCGGCGATCGGTTAACCAGGCTATGGGCAGGAAAGCTGGAAGGCAGGCCGTGATCCCCCAGGAGGCCTAGTTCGCGGCAATAGGCGACTGCCTGGCTGCGCGAGGATACCGCCAGCTTCCGGTAGATCGACGTGGCCTGCGACTTGACCGTGTGCGGTGAGAGGAACAACTGGTCAGCGATCTCCGCGAACGACAGGTGCGTGACCAGCAGCGGCAGGACCCGCAACTCGGCGGTGGTCAGCGATGACACTCCGGGGTGGCTGGCCTCGTGCTCATCGAGCAGCTGGTCCCAGAGCGCCTGGGCCGCACCGGCCAGGGTGCCCATTCCCGGCCGACGATCGAGCAGCTCGTTCACCTCCAGCATGAGTGTCTTGGCCCCTGCTACGTCGGCCAGCGCGAGGTGGACGCGAGCGAGCTCGATCCGGGCCTGAAGGGCCAATTGGGGCATCGCGTAGGTCAGCAGGGGCCGCAGGCGCTGGGCTCGCAGGAGTTCCTGGCGCGCCGCCCGGACATCTCGCCGGTGCATGGCGGCGCGGGCCTGCACCGCGGAGACCAGCGGCGCCGAGTAGCTCTCCTCGATTCCGGCCTGGCGCAAAACGGCGCGGGCCTCGCTGGCAAGGGTCTCTGCCCGGTCCCACTGCCCGAACGCCATCGCTACCAGCGATCGTTCGCACAGCGTGACCACAAGAGTCTCGTGCGCGCCGGCTTGCTCCCCGGCGCTGACGGCAGCCTGGAAAGACGCATCACCACCATCGAGGTCACCGCCAAGGACACGGGCTATCCCCTGGTAGAGCGCTGGTGCCGGCGTCAGGATGTTCTCCTCGGCGCATCTTCGCACGGCCTCGTCGGCGTCGGCGCGCATTCGCTCGACCCCATGCCGGCACATGAGCGCCCGGAGGATGGCGGCGTGGGCCTCGGCATACGGGTTACCGGCGCGCGTTGTATCGCTGTACTGCCAGCGATCGACCATGTCTGCCCAGCGCTCGGCCTCGGCAGGCCGCCCGGTCATGGCGGAGAAAAGCGCCGCAAGCACGGCAGCCATCGGGTGCCCATCGATCCCGTCCCGGTCTTCCAGCCACCGGAACCACCTGTCGAGGGTGGCGAAGCGGCCTTGCCGGTGGGTCGGTACCCCGAGTTTTTCCACCAGGCAAGCGGCTGTGTCAACGTCCCCGGCTGCGATGGAGTACTCCAGCGCATCCTCCGGCAGATTATTGCTCAAGCACCAACCCGCGGCACGGCGCCGCAGGACTGCCACCAGGTCGGGCTCACCGCGATGCAGTTCGGCCAGGAGCATGTCGCGGAACAGGTGGTGGTAGCGGTACCACTCCCCACGCCGGTCCAGCGGCACCAGCAGCAAGTTCGACCGCTCCAGGTCGGCCAGGGTCGTGCCGGATCCAGGCAAGTCGAGCACCGCATCGCACAGCGGCCCGGACATCCGCTCCAGCACCGCGGTCCGGGTCAGGAATACCCGCTTGGAGCTGGAGATCCGGGCCAGGAACTCCGACTCCATGTACTCGCTCACCAGCCGGTCGCTACCACCGAAGGAGACCGCCGCGCTCGTGAAGGGGCCGCCCTCCCGGAGGTAGAGCGCCGCGAGGTACAGGCCCGCGGGCCAGCCCTCGGTCCGCTGGTGGAGCTCCGCCACGTCCGCCTCGCCCAGCACGACGCCCGCGTTGCGCAGCAGTGATGATGCCTCAGCCTGGGTAAGCGACAGCTCGCCGGGGCCGATCTGGAGAATCCGGTTCTCGGCCCGCAGCCGCGCGATGCGCAACGGTGGTTCGGTCCGGCCGGCCAGTACCAGCCGTGAGCCCGACGGCACGTGGTCTGCTAGAACCGAAAGTGCAGCGCGGCACTCGGAGTTGCGGAGCACATGCACGTCGTCCAGGACGAGCACAACGGGCTTGGTCATCACCGAGAAGGCCGATCCGAGCCTGGACAGGACCGAGCCGAGCACCGAGCTTCCCGGAGACATAAGCGCGTCGAACACCTGGCCGCCGATGGGCTCCACCGCGTCGAGTGCTTCGGCGACATAGGTCAGCAAGACTTTTGGATCGTTGTCCGGCTCATCCACCGACACCCAGGCAAAGGTCTGGCTACTGCGTGCAGCCCACTGCGACAACAGCGTGGTCTTCCCGTAGCCTGCCGGCGCAGCGACCGAGACCAGCCGGTGAGCATCGTTGTTGGCCAGACGTTCGAGCAGAGCTGACCGGTGGACGGTTCCCGGCCGCACCCACGGATGCATCAGCTTGGACGCGACAAGATCAAATGCCGCGTCCACCCTGCGGCCCGACTTGTCGGGCCGCTCACGCGTGTCGTTGATATCCATGGCCCGACGACGCCCCCGGAATGGTCTGCTGCTGCTCCATGGTCCGCCGCAGCTGCGAACCAGGTCAAGCGCGACACCCCAGGTCCTTCGCAGAAGAATTCCTGGTGACCGCGGCACGCACGAATAGGTCGGCGTGAACCAGGACCGTTCGGCCTCATTCTAAGGACCGGTCCTGGGCAGATGACCGATGCCTGGCCTACGGCCTTAGCCGCATCCTCGGAAAGGACAGCCCACGGGCACACCGAGGAGACCGCTATGCACTCGTTCATCCATCACGAGCTCATCCTGACCCGGGAGGCCGAACTGCGCCGCCGGGCGGAGCGGGACCGGCGGGTGAACGCGGTCATCAGCGACCGCCGCAAGCGGCGCTTCTGGAGGGTCCGATGGGGATCACGACGGCCTTTGGGGCCAGGAATGGCAAGGAGTACCGAGATGGCGAAGTTCATGGATGTGCACAGCGGATTCACCGGCGTAACCGGGGATCAGCTGCGTGAAGCGCACCAGCGTGACCTGGAGGTCGAGGCTGCCGAGGGCGTGCACTTCGAACGCGCCTGGCTTGACCCGGAGTCGGGCATGGTGTTCTGCCTGTCGACTGGGCCGTCGAAGGAAGCGGTGCAGCGGGTGCACGAGAAGGCCGGGCATCCGGCCGACCACGTCTACGAGCTGCCGGTCGAGGTCTAGCTGGTAGTGCTCTGGCCACTGAGCAACTCATGGGCATATGTGCTCATACACGGGGTAGCCGCCGCGCAACGGACGAGTTGGGTCATATCAGCTGAAGTTGACGGGCCCGGCGGACCGCCTCGCTGCGGTGACCCGCTGCCAGCTTGCGGTAAATGCTCTTGAGGTGCGTCTTGACGGTGTTGACTGAGATGTACATCTCGCTGGCGACCTCAGCCGTGTTCAGCATGCCCGCCACATGCATCAGCACCTCCCGCTCGCGTTCGGTGAGCGGCTCAACCACGAGAACCGGGGGCTGGCTCGGGGCCCGCCCGGACGCCGGAAGGTGGTCGTGGCCCAGGACCGGGGCGAGCAGGCGTCGATGGGTGTCGGCCAGTTCAAGGTCACGCCGCAGGACTGGCCCGAGCCAGCCACGTTCTGCCGCGAAAGGCAGCCTGAGCTGCTCATGTTCAGCTAGCCGCAGCGCGGAGGCTAGTGACCTGCGCCCGCGTGCGCTGTCTCCGCCGGAATAGCTCAGCCGGGCGTCCATGAGCCACGCTTGCACGCGTACACGGTCCGGCGCCCCGCCATCCGCCGCGAGGGCCGGAGCTAGGGCCCGTTGTGCTTGGTTGCCGTCTCCCGCCGCCGCCCAGGCGTGCGCGAGGGTGACCGCAGCCTCCGGCGAGGTGCTGCTACCGGCCCGTTCGGCGGCGGCCATGGCTGCCTGGATGTCGTCGGCGGCTGTGCATGCCCGAGCCTCGACCAGGCTCAGCTGCTGGTCCAGCCAGGCAGGGACATCCCATCCGGACCGCGCCCTGGCGATGATCTGTGCGGCCACCGCGGCGCGCCCCTCGGCCAGGGCACCGCCTGCCGCGACTAGGTAGGCCACCGCCCCGACCAGCTTGTCCGGGCTTATGCCGAGGGCGTCGTCCGCCTGTTTGATCCAGCGGCGCGTCTCGCGCAACTCATTGCGTTCCAAGTGCACCCAGGCCAGGGCGACGAACGGCGCGGGGTCCGCCTTCCGGCCAGGCCGCCGGTGTTCTTCGGCCACGAGGGCCGCGGGACCGGCCAGCTTTGCCGCGCGGTCGAGCCGGCCGCGCATAGCCTCCACCAAGGCCAGTTGTCCCGCCCAGTCGGCTTGCTCGTACTCGCCGCCGGAAGCAGCTTCGCCGATCGCCGCCTCAAGGACATGGGCCGCCTCGTCCAGATGGCCGCACCATAGCTCGACGGCCCCGCGGCCGGACATGACACGCCTGGAGAGTTCAGGATGCCGGGCAAGGATGCTGTCCGGGACCCGGGTGAGCATGAACTCGGCCTGGTTGGCGGCTGCGGCCGCCGCCATCAGGTCGCCGGTGCGCAGAAAGGCGATGAGCCGGATGAGGGCGGCGGCCAGTCCGCACGTGGCCTCCTGATCAGCGGGCAAACACTCAAGCAGGCCATCGGCGGCAGCCAGCGCGGCCATACACGATTCATGTTGACCAGCCGACAGCGCGATCGAAGCCGAGATCAGGTGGGGCTGCGGCCCGGTCCAGGCCTGGCGGAGCGGCATGGTCGCGAACTCCGCAGCCAGGCACTGGCCGTCCCGCGGCTCCAGGATCTGGTCGATCGCCAGCTGATCGATGACCATGGACGCGGCGAGCTGCCAGTCACCGGCCTGGGAGGCGTGCCGCACCGCGTTGGTGAGCAAACCGTTCCTCTCGTACCACCGGGCCGCTCGCTGATGCAGGGCGGCTACCCGGTCCGGATACTCGTGCCGCAGTCTCAGCCGCAGCATCTCGGCGAACAGCCGGTGATAGCGGTACCACCCGGACCCGATCGGCTGGACGAACGCATTCGTGCGTACCAAGGCCATCAGGATTCCCGCGGCCTGCTCGTTACCGGTCAGGTCGACGGCGGCATCGGCGCTGACATGCTCCAGGATGCTGGTACTCAGCAGGACTTCACGGCTCTCAGGCGGCTGGACGTCGAGCACCTCGTCCACCAGATAGCCGATCAGGGCACTGTCTTCGGCGATTAGCTCCTTGACGAACTGGCCAGGGTCGCGATGAGTGCCCAGGGAGATCGCCGCCAGGCGGAGGCCTGCCGCCCAGCCCTCTGTCCGCTGCGTCAGGCTCTCCAACGAGTCCGGCGTCAGGATGCCGCCGTGCTGGGCCAGCAACGCCCTGGCTTCATCGACGCTGAACGCCAGGTCGCCGGCCCGGATCTCGGTTAGCTGCCCGGTCAAGCGGTACCGGTGCAACGGCAGCAGCGGATCCATACGCGAGGCAACCACCAGGCGCAGGGCAGCCCCGGCATTCCGCAGCACGAACTCGAGTCCCCTCAGGACCCCCGGCTCGGTCAGCAGGTGCAGGTCGTCAAGGACCAGCGTCATCGGCGGGTCCTGGGCGGCTAGGACCGCCGTCAACCGCAGCAAGTACCCGTCATCGGCCGCCTCCTGCGGAACAGCCCGCAGCGCCTTCGGAACGGCTACGCCGGCCCGGCGCAACGCCGCCACGACATAAGACCAGAAGACACCGGGCCGGTTGTCGAACTCATCCAGGCCGACCCAGGCCACCGTCCCGGTTTGCGCCGCCGCCCACAAGGCCAGGGCCATCGTCTTGCCCGCACCCGGGGGGCCGGTGACAACCGTCAGCGGGCACCACCGCGTACCGTCGGCGACCAGCTTCGTGATCCGCGGGCGCTGCACCGCCCAGTCCGGCACGTCCGGCGCCGTAATCTTGGATGCCAGGATCGGAGCGGCGGACGCTGCTGACCGTCTGCCGCGGACCGACACCTGGTTGGCGTCATGGGTAACCATCGATACCTCCGCGCTCCCACCCTCCGCTGGCTAGCGACATTGATAGTCCGATCGTGATGGAGGGCGTTTCGGCTATAAGGCAACCCAACGTCAGCTGATCCGGCAGCGCATCATGCCATTGGCATGAAATCGGCCATCCCCGTAGATGCCTACGCTGGTAGGGAGGAAACCAGCTGGAAACGTCGGCCATCGCAGCGCGGCGTACTCGCGCCGGATGGAACGGACCCGCGTCGCGCAGCTATCAGTGATCGTCCGCCTTTTCCAGCGCGGCCGCGATGTCATACCCGAGCGCCGTCGCCACATCGGGGGCGGCGCAGACGACGCGGCCGAGGCCGACCACGGGTGCGATTGCCAGCAGCACGTCGGCGATCTCGTCGTCGGTCGCGCCCGCGGCCATGGCCCGGGCGGTGCTCCACTCCAGGCACACCCCCGGTGACCCGCCAGCCACCGACACGGCTAGCTGCAGCAGCGAGACGGTCTTGGCATCCAGGGCCAGTGTCCTGGCAGGGTCAAGCCCGAGCCCGGCCTGGTCCCCGACGAAGGTTTCGTCGACCATCGCCAGCCTGCGCAGGGTCTCCTGGAATCTCGCCGTCTCGCTCATAAGCCTCCGCTCGGCCGTTGCGGCCACCATTGCACCTCGCGCCGGAGGCAGCGGCATCCCACGGATGGCATGAAATCCGGCCGTCACCCCTCTAGGAGGCCCAGCTCCCGGGACCGGGCGACCGCTTGACTGCGTGAGGAGGCACCCAGTTTCCGGTAGATCGACATCGCCTGCGACTTGACGGTGTGCGGCGACAGGAACAGGTCGGCGCCGATCTCCGGGAACGACAGGTGCGTGGCGAGCATCGGCAAGACGCGCAGCTCCGCACTGGTCAGGGACGACGCCCCCGGGACACTCGGGGCGTAATCCTCCGACAGCTGGATCCGAAGCGCCTGAGCCTCGCGGACGAGGGTGCCGAGGTCGGGCCGGTGCTTAAGCAGCTCATCGATTTCCCGCATCAGCGTCCTGGCCCCGGCCAGGTCGGCCAGCGCGAGGTGTACGCGGGTGAGCTCGATCCGGGCCTGAACGGCGAGGTGGGGGATCGCGTAGGTCAGCACGGGCCGTAGACGCTGGGCGCTGAGCAAGAGCTGGCGCGCTGCGGGGACATCTCCCCGGTGCCAGGCGGCGCGGGCTTGGACCGCGCAGACGAGGAGGTGCTCCATGCCGACCCGGCGCAACGCGGTGCCCGCCTGTCCGGCGAGGGCGTCGGCCTGGCTCCAGTCACCGCGCGCCATGGCCAGCAGCGACCGCTCTCCCAGTGCCAGCGCGAGGGTCTCGTGCGAACCGACTTCCTCCGCGATGCCGACCATATCCGCCAGCAACGCGTCACCGCCCGCGAGGTCACCGGCCAGTACGCACGCGACCCCCTGGCAAAGCACGCCTACCGGCGCCACGATGTTCGCCGCCGCGAGCTTGCGCGCTGCCTCGTCAGCGTCCGCCCGCATCTGCTCGACTCCGCGTCGGCACAAGGTGGCCCGGATCACGGCGGCCCATGCCTCGGCATAAGGGTCAGCGGGCTGAGCGGAGTCCTCGTACTGCCAGCGATCGACTATGTCAGCCCATCGCTCGGCCTCGGCGGGCCGCCCCGTATCGGCCGCGAGCATCGCGGCCCACACGGCGACCATCGGGTGTCCCGCGATCCCGCCTCGTTCATCGAGCCAGCGGAACCACCGCTGAAGGGTGGCGACCCGGCCCTGCCGGTCGGTCGGCAACCACAGGCTCTGCACCAGGCGGGCCACCGTGTCCACGTCCCCGGCGGCGATCGAGTACTCTAGCGCTTCCTCAGGTAGGTCATTTCGCAGGCACCAGCTGGCCGCGCGGCGCCGCAGGGTCGGCATCAGCTCGGGTTCCAGGCGTTCCAGCTCCGCCAGCAGCATTTCGCGGAATAGGTGATGGTAGCGGTACCACTGGCCGCGCCGGTCCAGCGGCACGAGCAGCAGGTTCGACCGGGCCAGATCGGCTAGGGTCGCGGCGGAGCCGGGCAGCTCGAGCACCGCCTCGCAAAGCGGCCCGGACATCCGCTCAAGCACCGCGGTCCGGGTCAGGAACGCGCGATGCCGCTGGGAGATCCGTTCCAGGAACTCCGATTCCATGTACTCGCTGACCAGCCGATCCGCACCGCCGAACGAGACCGCCGCCGTCCCGAGGGGGCCTCCCTCCCGGAGATACAGTGCTGCCAGGTACAGCCCGACTGGCCACCCTTCAGTCCGCTGGTGCAGTGCCGCCACGTCATCCTCGCCGAGCGTCACCTCAGCCGAGCGCAACAGCAGGGCCGCTTCCTGGCGGCTCAGCACCAGGTCGCCAGCACCTATCTCGAGGACTCGTCCTTCGGCGCGCAGCCGTGCGATCCGCAGCGGCAGCTCGTTCCGGCCCGCCAGCACCAGCCGTGAGCCCCCCGGCACGTGATCGGCCAGCACCGACAGCGCGTCCCGGCATTCGCGATTATGCAGTAGGTGTACGTCGTCCAGCACCAGAACTACCGGCACGGTCATCGACCAGAACGCCGACCCGAGTCGCGGCACCACCGAGCCGGGCACTGAGCTCACGGGCGAGGCCAGTGCTTCGAACACCCGCCCGCCGACCGGCTGGATCGCATCCAGCGCCCGGGCCACGTAGCTGAGCAGGACCCTCGGGTCATTGTCCTGCTCGTCGACCGACACCCAGGCGAACTTCTGCCTGCTGCGCTCGGCCCAGTGCGACAGCAAGGTCGTCTTTCCGTAACCCGACGGCGCGACCACCGAGACGATCGGACGGGAATCGTCTCGCGCCAGCTGTTCGATCAGCGACGCCCGGCGGATCGTCCCGGGCCGCCCCGGGGGAGGGCGGAGCTTCGACGCGACAAGGTCCAACTCCGGCTCAGCCGTGCGCTGAGCCGGGATGGGCCGCTCACGTACGCTGCTGTCCTTCACGCCTAACCGCGTCTCTTCAGCCGGTGTGCCGTTCCATGCTCTTGCGTCACATTTATCACGTCAAGAGAAAATAGCTTCGGGAAGCGACAGTAGACAAGTACGCGCAGGCAACTCACGCTGTGTCGAGCGAGCATGACTGTGCGCGAGGGAGGAACATGCCATGGTCGATGGCGGTCCAGGAACCCCTGCCGCCGCTTACACCCTGATGGGCGTGCTGCCCTTTACGGCCCTCGGCTGGCTCCGCATCGGCGCCATCGCCGCCGGACTCCTCCGGAGCCGGAGGCCGGCCACCCTCAAGACCTTGGGAAGGGCGCCCATCCCAGTCGACAGATAATCCGCTCGCGGGATCAGCCGCGGAGCATGATTCGCGCCTTTCTCATGGTGCGGCGTCGGGATAGTTATCAACGGGCACGATGCGGACCCCGAGCGGCAGCAGCGTTATCGGGATGATCTTGAAGTTGGCGACGCCGAGCGGGATGCCGATAATCGTCAGGCAAAGCAGGACGCCCGTGATCAGATGTCCGAGGGCGAGCTCCCAGCCGAAGAGGATTACCCACAGCACGTTCCCGATCACCGACGCCACTCCTGCACCAGGGCGCCGCTCGATCGTCCGGCCGAATGGCCAGAGCACATAGCCCGCGATGCGGAAGGCGGCGATTCCGAACGGGATGGTGATGATCAGCACGAAACACAGCAGCCCGGCTACGGCATAGAGGATCGCCATCCACAGGCCACAGAGCACCAGCCAGATCACGTTCAGGATGACCCTGACCACGGTTCCTCCCCGCAGGCTGACTCACTGGCTTACAGCCAAGCACCGGCCGGCGCTGCGGAGGCTCATTCGCGACGGGTGATGCGGGTCATGGGTTCCTTAAGCCATTGTGTCCCTGGCCACAATGTCAGGCCGCATCCATGGGCCGTTCGCCCGCGAACGAGACAGGAGCACCAGTGGAATCCGGCGAATATAGCGCGCCGCCGTCAGGCGCCCTGACCATGGCCGAGTCATGGCAGGCGACGCACGGAGCAGGCGGCCGCGGCGGGCCCCAGGGGCAGCGCCGTGACAACGGGCAGCTAGGGCCGGCCACGTCCCGAGGGGGGCGTGCCGCGGAGCCGGCCGACGGCGGTCACCGCGTCGTCGTGGTGGAACTCCTCGCCGTACAGGTCGCCCTTGGGCTCCTGATGGCCGACTTCGGTGCGGGCCAGCGTGCCGGTGCGGACCGGATCGAAGCCGGCGTCGTCGATGAGCCGTTCGGCCTCAGGGACGGCGTCGTCGTGGTCGGTGGCGTAGAAGATCACCACCCGGTCCGGCCCGGTGCGCCCGGCTGAAGAGGCCTGGAAGCCGGCCGTCAGCGTGTTGAACGCCTTGACCCAGCTCGCCTGCGGCACCTTGGCGGCATTAACGGCGGCGGCAGAGGTGTTGCCGAGGTCGAGCACCCCGAAGCCGCCGCCGGTCCGGCCGAACTGGTTGGCGGTGTCGATGACGAGCTTCCCGGCCAGGGCGCCAGGGCCGCCGGCCTGCTCGATCGCGGTGTCGACCATCGCCCAGGGCACGGAGATGACCACTACCTGCGCCTGCGCGACGGCCCGGGCGGGGTCGGTGGCGGTGGCCCCGATCTGGGCCGCAAGGGCCGAGAGCTTGCCCTGATCCCGGGCGAAGCTGACGGTGACGTCGTGCCCGGCGGCGGCGTACAATCCGGCCAGGTTGCCGCCGATGTGTCCGGCGCCGACGATGGCGATGCGTGTCATGGGTTCTCTTCCTTGTGATTCGATGGCATCAATGCTTGAATTCAAGCATTGATGCCATCGAATAGCCACGGGTAGACTTCGGCCGTGAGTGAACAGCCCGCGGACGGCGGCCGACTGCCCTACGGCGTGCCGGCCTGCCGGAACGGCTGGGACGACATGGATCGCGTGCTCGCCGACTGGGCCGGACAGCGCCCGGACCTGGACTTCACGCCCGTGGGGGTGGTGACCCGGCTGTCCCGGGTGCGCACCTACCTGGACGCCGAACTGGCGGGGGCCTTCGCGAGGTTCGGACTGACCTCAGCGGATTTCCTCGTCATCGTGACCCTGCGGCGCGCCGGGAAACCGTACCGCATGCCTCAGGCGCGGCTGATGGACGCACTCGGCCTGACGTCGGGGACGGTCTCCGTCCGGCTGGACCGGCTGGAGAGGAACGGGATCGTCACGCGAGAACCCGATCCCGCGAGCGCCCGCGGCTCGCTGGTCCAGCTCACCGACTCCGGGCTCGAGCTCTTCGACCAGGTGGCGCCCGTGCACCTGGCGAACGAAGACCGGCTGCTCTCCGCGCTGTCACCGGCCGAGCGGCAGGTCCTGGCCGACCTGCTGCGCCGGCTCCTCTCCTCGTTCGAGTCGGCCACCTCTGACGTAGCGGCCTCGCTCGGCCTCGTCCTGGAACCCGCCCGGCTGGCGCGCGCCCGCCGGCAGGCGGTCGGGCTGTCCGACCAGCCGGGGCTGCTCGTCGCCTCGGTGGCGCCGGGCAGCCCGGCGCACGCCGCCGGGATCGAGCGCGGGGACCTGCTGATCACGCTCGACGGCGCCGAGGTCATCAGCAGCACCGGCCTGGCCCAGCAGCTGGAGAACCTGCTCGGCCGCCGGGCGGCGGAGGCCGGGCTACTCCGCGGCAACGAGCCCGTGACGGTCTGCCTCACGCTGCCTTAGGACGCTGCGTCAGGGCGACGACGTGCCGGTCATCGAGCCCGGTCACGGCTGTTGCCGGTGCCGTCCCGCGCACCAGGGCGGCGGCGATGACCGCGACCACGGCGGCGGCCAGCAGGGCCCAGCCGCGGAACGCCAGGATCGCGAGTACTGCCAGCACCGCGACGGCCGCCGCGGCTCGCGGCCGTCCGGTCAGGATGCGCGCGGGTACGGCGGTGGACCTGGCCGACTAGGAGCGGGTGCTGCTGAACCAGATCCTGGCCATCCCGGGCGTCACCCAGGCGCGCACCACCTTCGCCATCCGCACCGTGCTGGGCCGCGGCCCGGTGCCCCTGACCCACTGGCACTGACGCATCGGCGCCGACGCCATGGTTTCGGCGCGTCGCCAGGGGGAAGCCCAACTGGCGCATACAGCCCAAAGGCTCTGATCGGGAGGACCTTCGGCCCTTAGGGCGCTCCGCGGTGCTGTCTTACCTTCGGGCGCGTGGTGTCCTCCCGAATACCAGGCTGGGCGGCCTGCAGTTTACGGACCGGTTTGTCATCTTTACGCGTGTACCAGGGCGAATCTTTACGCGTGTACCAGGGCGAATCTTTACGCGTGTACCAGGGCGAAGTAGCGTCGGAGGAACCCCTGAGCAGCGCCGCACTGAGGAGGGCACGGACATGACCACGCAGGAAACGGCATGGCAAGCCGCGGAATCAGCGGCGGCGGCGCTAGCCCCCGATGCCGATGCGCTCGCCTCGGTAGATGCGGCCGGCCTGGGCTCCTCAACGCTCGCGGTGCTGCGGCGCGCCGCCGCCAAGCCCGGCGTCACGACGACCGCCGCGCTGCGCTACTGGACCAGCGTCGCGATGGCCGGGCCGATCGCCGCGGCCCGCTGGATGGGCGTGCAGGCGTCGCCGCCGGTTCCCGTCCCGGACGGCGACAAGCGGTTCGCGGACCGGGCATGGACCGACAATCCCGCCTTCTACGCCCTGCGTCAGACCCACCTGGCCACGTCACGCCTGATCAACGAACTGCTCCAGGCCGGGGCGGGGAACGCCATGGACGACGCCAAGGCCGCGCTGGCGACCGGCTTCCTGATGGATGCGCTCGCACCGACGAACTTCCTCTTCACCAACCCGGCCGCGCTCAAGCGAGCGTTTGAGACCGCGGGGACCAGCCTGGTCGCCGGGGCCAACCACTTCGTCGACGACATGCTGAACAACGGCGGCCGGCCGCGCCAGGTCGACACCCGGCCGTTCCGGGTCGGCGACAACCTCGGCGCGACCCCCGGCAAGGTCGTGTTCAAGAACGACCTGATGGAGCTCATCCAGTACGCGCCCCAGACACCCAAGGTGCACGCGGTCCCCGTGCTGGCCAGCCCGCCGTGGATCAACAAGTACTACATCATGGACCTGGCCCCCGGCCGCAGCTTCCTGGAGTGGGCGGTGCAGCACGAGCGCACCGTGTTCGCGATCTCCTACCGCAACCCGGACTCCTCCATGCGCGGCGTAACCCTGGACGACTACCTCATCCACGGCCCGCGCGAAGCGCTCGACGTCATCGGCGAGATCACCGGCGCACCCAAGATCGACATCATCGGCCTGTGCCTCGGCGGCGCCCTGACCGCCATGCTGGCCGCATACCTTACTGAGAAGGGCGACGACAGGATCGGGTCCATCACGCTCCTGAACACCCTGCTGGACTACAGCGAGCCTGGTGTCCTCGGCATCTTCACCGACGAGAAGACGGTGGCCCGGCTGGAGAAGCAGATGATGGAGAAGGGCGTGCTCGAGGGGAGCCAGATGGCGGGCACCTTCGACATGCTGCGCGCCAACGACCTGATCTTCAACTACGTGGTCTCCAACTGGCTGATGGGCGAGGAACCGCCGGCGTTCGACATCCTGGCCTGGAACGGCGACAGCACCCGCATGCCGGCTGCCATGCACTCGTTCTACCTACGCTCGCTCTATATGCGCAACGAACTGGCCCAGGGCGAGATGGAACTGGCCGGCCAGCGACTGTCGCTGGCGGACGTGAAGAACGACACGTACGTGGTGGGCGCGATCAACGATCACATCGTGCCCTGGAAGTCCTCCTACAAGACTGGCGGGCTGATGGGCGGCAACGTCCGCTACGTGCTGTCCAGCGGCGGCCATATCGCCGGCATCGTCAACCCGCCCGGCCCGAAGGCCTGGTACGAGGCGGCCGACGACAACGGCGTCGACGCGGAAGGCTGGCGCGCCGCCAACAGCAAGCACCGCGGCTCGTGGTGGGAGGACTGGACCGCCTGGTCGGCCCCCCGCGCGGGCGCGCGCATCAAGCCGCCGCACATGGGTAGCAGGCAGCATCCGGCCATCGCGGACGCTCCAGGAGAGTACGTGTTCGGTTGACGCGCCCGGCCGACGACACCAATGGAGGTAACAACGTGGCAGACATGAACGGGCAGGTCGCACTGGTCACTGGCGGGGCTCGCGGGATCGGGATGGCCATCAGCGAACGACTGATCAACCGCGGCGTCAAGGTCGCCGTCGGCTACGCCACCAAGCACGATCACGCGCGGGAGTTCGCCGACAAGTACGCCGACTACGGCGTCACCATCCACCAGGGCAACGTCGGCCACAATGCAGACTGCGTCCGCGTCATCGACGAGGTCATCAACCAGCATGGGCACCTGGACATCCTGGTCAACAACGCCGGCCTCACCGTGGACAAGACGGTGCGGAAGATGGCCCCGCAGGAGTGGGACCACGTCATCCACGTCAACCTGTCCGGCGCGTTCTACCTGGCCCGGGCCGTTCTGCAGCACATGCTGGACCGCGGCTACGGCCGCATCATCAACATCTCCTCGGTCATCGGCTCGGCGGGCGGGTTCGGGCAGGCCAACTACGCCGCCGCCAAGTCCGGCCTGTTCGGGCTGACGATGAGCCTGGCCCTGGAAACCGCCAGCAAGGGCATCACCATCAACAGCGTGACGCCGGGGTTCATCGCCACCGACATGACCGCGGCGGTCCCGGCCGACGCGATGGCGAAGGTCGTCGCCCGGATCCCGGCCGGCCGGCTCGGCGAGCCGAACGAGGTCGCCCGGGTGGTGGAGTTCCTCGCCGACCCCGAATCGGCCTACATCACCGGCCAGGTGTACCCCGTCAACGGCGGTCTTTACATGTAGGCGCTGGCCTGACATGTAGGCGCTGGCCTGGCCCGGGCTTGGCCTGGTAAGAAGGACGGATGGCTGAGGCAGGGGCCGGGGACGCGACGGATTTCGCCAGGCGGATGCTCCACACGATGAACGAAGCCGCGCTAGCCCTGATGGTGAGCGTGGGCCACCGCACGGGACTGTTCGACGTCATGGCCGAGATGCCCGCGGCGACGAGCGCGGAGATCGCCGCCAGCGCCGCGCTCGACGAACGGTACGTGCGGGAATGGCTGGCGGTGATGACCACGGGGAGAATCGTCGATCATGATGACGCGACGGGGTCCTTTTCGCTACCCGCCGATCATGCCTCCTGGCTCACCCGGGCCGCAGGCCAGAACAACCTCGCGACGGGGATGCAGTACATCGGGCTGCTGGCGATGGTCGAAGATCAGGTGCTGGACTGCTTCCGCCGCGGCGGCGGGGTTCCGTACTCGGCGTTCCCGAGGTTTCAGGCGGTCATGGCCGAGGACAGCGGCGCCGGTTACGATGCCAGCCTGATCGAGGTGACGTTGCCGCTTGTCCCCGGCCTGATCGACAGGCTCCGGCAGGGTATCCACGTCGCGGACGTCGGCTGCGGCTCCGGTCATGCCGCTAACCTCATGGCCGGGGCGTTCCCCCGGTCACGATTCGTCGGCTTCGACTTCTCCGACGCCGGGATCACCGCGGCGCGCGCCGAGGCCGACCGCAAGGACCTCACGAACGTGCGCTTCGAGAAACGCGACGCCGCCCACCTCGGCGAGATCGCCCGATTCGACTTCATCACCACCTTCGACTCGGTACACGACCAGGCCCGGCCGGACCTGATGCTCGCCGGGATAGCCCAGGCCTTGCGCCCGGACGGGATCTACCTCTGCGTCGATACCGCCGCCTCAAGCAAGCTCGCGGAGAACATGCACCACCCGCTCGGGCCCTTCCTGTACACCGTCTCGTGCATGCACTGCATGACCGTGTCCCTCGCCGACGGCGGGATGGGCCTCGGCGCCATGTGGGGAGAGCAGACGGCACGACAGATGCTCAGCGACGCGGGCTTCGGCTCGATCGAGGCTAAGCATGTTGACGGCGACATCGTTAACGCCTACATCATCGCCAGCAAGAGCACTCCCGCGGCCGGTCATGCGTAGCCGACTGGTCAGCGGCGGGTCAGCGTGACGGCCTGGCGTACGACACCACGCTGGCCGCCGCGTTCGTCGACGAGCCGTTCACCCCTCGCCGACCTGCGCCGGGTCTGCGCCGCAGTCTGGGGCAGCGTTCCCGACCTGGGTAACTTCCGGCGCACGGTGTTCGGCACCGACGGTTTCGTGGTCGAGGGTCAGCTGCCCGCGGTCACTGCTTTCAGCTCGTCAAGTGACTCCCGGATGAAGTGCGGCAAGTCCTGCCGGCTGGTTTGGCTGACCCAGCGCTCGAACGCGATTCTGAAGACAGCGATCCCCGCCTCGGCCGTCAGGCTCGCGGCTGAGTCTGCGACGCCGCGCCGGCGCAACACGCCGGCCATCGCCGAAGCGAGTGATGCGAGCTTGATCAGCTCGCGCTCCTGGAGCTCTGCGTTCGCCGCTATGACGGACTGGCGCTGCCGGGCGTATTCACGGCGCTCCTGAAGCAGGGCGCCGGCGGCCTCGAGGGCCGAGGCGACCGCGTCGATCGGCGCTGCGGAGTCAGGCGCGCTGGCGAGAGCGCCCACGAGGAAGTCCTGCAGTGAGCCCGCGCCCGCGAACAGGACCTCGCGCTTGTCGGCGAAATACCGGAAGAACGTTCGTTCCGTTAGCCCCGCGCGCTTGGCGATCTCCGCCACCGTAGTCTGTTCGAACCCGCGCTCGACGTAGAGCTCCAGTGCCGCGCGCTCAAGCCGACCCTGTGCGTTCGGCTCCCATCGACCCATGCCCCGATCGTACTTGATGGCAGCGACTGACATCGATCTTCTGGCCGAACGTCCCGGTCGGGCTCGTCGTGGCGGCGCTGTCGGCGTCGCGGCTGCGGCCGACCTGGCACTGCCCGCGGACGCGAGCGCCGGACTCGAGGCGGTCAGCCCCGCTCGTTCGGGATAAGACCCGGCACGGCCGGATCGGCGGGCTGCGGCTGGATGCGGCGCAGGACCGCGGGGTCGCCGGTGATGGTCAGGCCGAGGTCCTGGGCCTGGGCGGGGGTCAGCTGGGCGGACAACAGGCCGAGGATGAGCCGCGGGGACCCGTCGAGAACCAGGTCAGGGGACGGCACCGTCCCGAGCCTGGTGCGGACCGAACCGCCGGAGACCTCGATGACCGCGGGCCGGCTCGCGGTGCGGAGCTCGATCGAGACGATCGGGCCGTCGGGGTCGCCGTCGTGCAGGAAGAGCGAGACGGGAAAGGCGAACCAGTGGCTGCGGAACTCGTCGCCCTCGTCCGGCTGGGCCATGTACCTGATCCCCCAGCCGCCGAGGGCGTGCAGCACCGGCTCGAGTTCGGCACCGGCTTCGGTCAGGTGGAACAGCGTGGTGGCCACCGGCGGCGCGGCCTCCTCGCGGCGCACCAGGCCCGCCGTCTCCAGCTCGCGGAGCCGGTCGGAGAGCAGGTTGGTGGCGATGCCGGGCAGCCCGTTCTTCAGGTCGGTGTAGCGGCACGGCCCCTGCAGGAGCAACTCCCGGACGATCAGCAGGGTCCACCGGTCGCCGATCATGTCCAGGGCCTTGGCCACCGAGCAGTACTGGCCATAGCTGCGCATGGCTTCCAGGATAGCCGAGTGCTGGTTTACTTCCAAGTTTTATTGCTTGACTTTTTCAACTTAGCGTTTCAGTATTTCAACCATGCGCACTAAGCCGATGATCCTCGTCGCCCTGCTGCTCGCCGCCTTCGTCATTAACCTGGACACCACGCTCGTGAACGTGGCGCTCCCCGCCCTGGTCCGCGAACTGCATGCCACCACCACCCAGCTGCAATGGGTGGTCGACGCCTACAACCTCGTGTTCGCCGCGCTGCTGCTGACGTTCGGCAGCCTGTCGGACCGGCTCGGCCGCAAGGGAATGCTGCTGGCCGGGCTCGCTACCTTCGGCGCGGCCAGCCTGGCCGGTGGCTTCACCACCAGCCCGGCGGAATTGATCGCCGCACGATCGGTGATGGGGCTCGGGGCGGCCATGACCTTCCCGGCGACACTTTCTCTTATCTCGAACATTTTCACCGGACGGGCCGAACGTGCCCGCGCTATCGGCCTGTGGGGCGCCGTGGCCGGCGTCGCGATCGCGCTGGGGCCGATCGTGGGCGGCTGGCTGCTCGAGCACTTCAGCTGGACGGCCATCTTCGTCGCCATGGGTCCGGTGGCGGCGGCCGCCGCGGTGCTGGTGGCGGTGTCTGTGCCGACGTCGAAGGACCCGGCCACGGCCCCGGTGGACATCACCGGCCTGATCGTGTCGGCCGCAGCTATGGCACTGCTGGTCTTCACCATCATCGAGGCACCTGAGGTGGGGTGGGGCAGCGTGCGGAGCCTGTCCGGGTTCGCGGTCTCGGCCGTCCTGCTGGCCGGATTCGTCGGCTGGGAGCGGCGCACCGCCCACCCGATGCTCGACGTACGACTGTTCCGCAACATGCGGTTCACCGCGGCCAGCGGCTCGGTGACCGTGGCCTTCTTCACGCTGTTCGGCTTCATCTTCCTGATGACGCAGTATTTCCAGTTCGTCCGGGCCTACGGGCCGCTGTCCACCGGCGTGCACCTGCTGCCGGTGGCGCTGGCGGTCGGGGCGGGCTCGGTCGCCGGGACGCAGCTGGCGGTGAGGGCGGGGACCAAGCTCATCGTCACCCTCGGGCTGGTCGCCATGGCCGCCTTCTACGGCTGGGTCGCCGCGGTCGTCACGGCGGGCACCGGCTACGGGATTATCTCGGTGCAGATGGTGCTGTACGGGCTGGGCATGGGTCTGACCTCGGCGCCGGCCACCGAGTCCATCATGGGCGCGGTGTCGCGGCGCCAGGCCGGGGTGGGTTCGGCCGTCAACGACTCGACCCGGCTGCTCGGCGGGACCCTCGGCGTGGCCGTGATCGGCAGCGTCTATGCGTCGCTGTACGGTTCCCGGCTGACCGCCAGCCTGCCGGCCGTGCTGCCCCGCGGGGCCGCGGCGATCGCGCACCAGTCACTCGGCGCCGCGTACGCGGTGGCCGGCCAGGCTCCGGGCGCCCTGGGCCAGGCCGTGCGGACCGCGGCCACGAACGCATTCCTGCACGGGCTGTCGATCGGCTGCCTGGTGGCCGGCGGGGTCGCCGCAGCCGGGGCCGTCCTGGCCGTCCTGTTCCTGCCCGCCCAGCCCGCCAGCCCGGCGGTGACGGCGCCTTCGGAGCCGGCCCTGCCCGCCAAGACCCCCGCTATCTGATAGGCGATGTCCACGCCCGTCCAGCGCTACTGGGTCCGCCGGACGGGCGTGGTGTCATTGTGTGCCGCGCGCGTTATCCGATGGGTGCAGGCGGGTGCGGTCGTCCGGCGGGCTCACCTTGTCCCGGACGGCGACGACGCCCTCTATCAGCCCTATCTGCCGCGCTGCCTCGATGATGTCCTGGCCGGCCTGCCCGGCTTCCGGGCGGCCGAACAGGGTCACGAGGCCGTCTTGCACCGTGAGCCTTAGGTGTTCTGGTTCCACCCGGAAGCCTTGCCGGATCAGGCCGTCGGTCGCCTCGCGGCGGATCTCCTCGTCAGGCCGGCTGAAGATGCTGAGCACATCGACCTGGCTGACTATCCCGATCAGGTGTCCGGCCTCATCCACGACCGGCAGCCGCTCGACCGCGCGGTCATACATGAGGAAGGCGGCGTGCTGCACCGGCTCGTCCGGGCCGATGGTGACGGGAGGGCTCGTCATCAGCTCCGCGGCGGTCACCCCGCCCGCCTTCTGGTGGTCCCGGCTGCGTCGCAGGCCAGCGAACACCTCTGGATGACCGGCCCGATCGGCTTCCTTGATCAGCATGTCGGTCTCCGAGACGACGCCGACGACCTTGCCCGCCTCGTCGATGACGGGGAATCCGCTGACCCGGGAACTGCCGAGCATGCCCGCCATTTCCTTGAACGACGTATCCCCTCGCACGGCGATCACGCCGGTAGACATGACGTCCCTGACCGTTGCATTCATCGGGACCGCCTCTCTCCTCCGGACGCGCGCCTTCGTATGCTTACTATATCTAGCAAGCGGTTGGTATGTCAAGCGCAATGGAAGGTGGCCGGAACCGGGGGCGGTCTGGGCAGGGCCGATTAAGCGTAGGTGACCAGCGAAACCCGCTGGAAGGGGAGGGGCGTGTCCCCGGCCGCGGCGCCCGCCACTACCGGCACGACCGTAATGACCAGCCCTTCCTGGCGTTGCGCCACCTGCCGGACGGCGTCCGTAACCTCAAGCCACATCTTCGCCGGCGTGAGCTGGTGCGGCGGCCGCAAATCGAAGGGCCGCCGGGCTACCGGAACCTCGCAATGGCCCTGGTCGCCGAAACAGCCCCCGTGACCGAACACGTACACCGATCCCGCATAGCCATTCTCAGCGGACGGATCGGTGGTTTCTGTGGCGCCCGGATTATTGAAGAAGACCCGCAGCGCGTAGGAGTGGCCGGAATGGTCGACGCCATCGAAGACCAGGTCAGCTCGATGATACGTGGCGCCGACATCACCGGGCGCCAGGCCGACCGATTTTGACACGAATGGTCGCATAGCTCAAGCCTGTCCTTGACCGGAAGCTTCCAGGGTCACCTCAGCGACAGCATATTCGTAGCCGAGGTTGTTGATATCAAGAGTCCCGCCTACCGTCAGGCTCGGAAATGGCGGCAAGGGCGCGCCGAGATACCGCGCGGGCGGATTAGCGCCAGGATGCTGCAGTTGCCAGAGCCACCACAGCCGGTCGATCATCGTGTGATGGGCATAGAAGATCGGGTCATAGGCGGCCACGGGGATCTCGCTCATGGTGCCGCCTACCCAGACGTGCACGCTGTTATGGATTTGCTCGACCTTCTGGCTGAAATCGGCGAAGTTGGCGGCCGCCAGGGCATCGTTCACGTCTTTGGTGGTCGGCAGGCCCGCGGGTGACATCGGCAGCGTGCCTGGCTGACGGTAGGTGACGGCCGGCAGTGGGCCAGGGTCGACGCCGGTCTGCTCCAGGAGGCTCTGCCGCGCACCTGAATCGCCTTCCCACTGGGAGTCCGGAATGGCGGCGATCGGGCCGTGAGCGAGCGGATTCGGCTGGCCGTTGACTGTTTCCGCGGCATAAGCGGCGGGAATCTCGGACGGCTGCGCCGGATCGGTAATCCAGTCCCACCACGGGAGTGTCACCGCGTGGCCCGGGTCCTGATCCTGGAGGGCCAGCTCAAAGAAATACAGGTAGGCGCGGTGCCACGGGAGGAATAGCGGGCCGACCGGAAGGTTGCCAAGCACTCCGGCGGCATCACTGTGAACGCAGTAGCCAGGTAGCGGGAGGCCGTGGATGCCTGCCCAATGCTGATATCCGCGATCGTCGGAGATGCCCTCCATGGCGGTCAGGGCCGTTCGCAGGGTAGCTAGATCGGCATCTGTCAGGGTCGCGACACTCTTGCGCAACTTGACGCCTGAGGCAGCCGGTACTTGCGGCGCATCAGTAACTGTGGTCGCCAACGCAACTCCACCCCCTCGTGGATCGGCAGCGGGCCGTGATCATCCCGGCGCGAGGTTCCTCTCAACGCGTTCGCACGATAAGCATTGAACGCTTGAGTTCATTTGTAAAGGCACGCACATCAGTGCGGGCTAGGCCAGGGCCGGCGGAGCCAGGCGTGCTGCCTTGGTCCTGATGGCTGGCTGTGGACGCGGCCCGCCGGACCCTGGCGTTGTTTCCGTGTGGTCCCCGCGGTTCTACCGGCGGGTTAAACCGGTACTATTCCGGTCTGTGCCGTACCGGTTAGCTCGACGCCCCGCCACGACGGCGGGCTGAGCGGGACCGAGTCAGGTCCGCTGAACCTTTCGTACACGCCCACCGTGCGGAATTCCTCGGACTGCCCCGAAGCGACGTCGAGCTGCGGCAGGTAGAAACCGAATCTCTCGCCGCCCGTGTCGACTGACCTCCGCAAAGGAACGGAAACGAGCGTCCCGAGCGCTGTCTGGTTCGTCGTGATCTCGGCGTCCGTGAAGCTTTCCTGGACCGAACTTCCGTCACTGTAGAACAGAGCCGGAATACCGGGAGTAATGCCGATGGTGTATTCCACCTTGATATCCCGGTGCGTAAGCATGAACTTGTTCGCCGCCATAGTTCCCCTTCCCTAGGCGCGACGCAGCAGGAGCATTTCCTGCCTCTAATCTACGGAGCGACGACCCGGTGATCTGATACACGGCCGGCTTAACTCCCTAGGGCCCGGCGTGGCGCCATGGCTCAGCAGGAGAGAATCTGGACCTCCATCGGCTGCAGGGATACCGGGACCGCGACCGCTCCGGTCGAGGTCGTCCCGTCGTCCTGGGTGACCACCGCGTTCGGAAGCGTGGCTATCGGGCCGGGGCTGATCGGGTTCGCTTTGTTCGAGTACAGCAGACGCGGTGCGGATGTGCCCGCCAGCGTCTCGTCGACGATCACGGAAAGGTCCTGCGAGGAGGTGGCCGAGGTGTTGGCGACGATGGTTCGTTCCTGATCGGCGAGGATGCGCGACCAGGCAAGCACCCCTGGGTTGTAGGGCGAGAACCCGAAGTGGACCTGGTCGCCGGAGACCTGGCGGAAGTAATAACGTCCGTAGCGCAGGGCAGGCTCGGAGTTGCGCAGCACCGACATCTGCTGGATGGCGAGGTAGAAGGGGCTAGTCACCGGGAACCCGGTCTGGCCCCAGATCGCTTCGCGCACGGCCGGGTCGGAGCCGGCCCCGTGGAGGCCCTGTTCGGTGCCGTAGTACACGCAGGGGATGCCGGGCAGGGCGAACAGGCACGCCAACCCGAGGGTCACCTGATCGTCGAACTCGGTGGGGTTCCCCGGCGCCTCATAACGGATGCGCTCCTTCATGTCGTGATTGTCAAGGAACGTGACGAAGAACCGGGTGGCGTCTCCGTGCGAGCTGACAATGTCGGCCTCGACCGTTTTGCGCTGACCGTACATCTCGATCACGGCCGCGGGGGCAGCGAGCCCTTTCACCACGGGCTTGAGGGTGGAAAAGAGAGGGTAGTCGAGTGCCGCGTCGACGCCGACCAGCTGCTGATTGGTCACGTCCAGAGTGTTCCGCCCGATAAAGCGGGCTATGTCGTTCTCGGCAGTATTATCGAGCACTTCACCGAAGGTGAAGAAATTGCGTTTGCCGAGCGATTCGGCGAACTCGCGCACCGCATTGCCGAACCGGCGGGGCAGGTCACCTTCCAGGTACCGCAGCGTATCGATGCGGAAGCCGTCGACGTCGAAGCGGGCGATGACGTACTCGTACGCGGCGATCAGCGCGCTCTGCAGGGCAGGGTTGTCGGTGCGCATCTGACGGAGCGTGACGAAATCCCCGACCGTGTCATCTCCCCCGGCCTGCGGGTTGCCCTGCCGCCGGAAGTACGCGTTCTGCTGTAGTTCGCTCGGCCACACCAGGTCGCCGCCGGTTGAGCCGGCTAGCTGCTCAACGGGAACCGGGTCCGGCCTGGGGGTCCCGTCGGGCAGGCGCCAGTAGACCGGCAGCGGCTGAGGCGAGAACGGGACCCCCGCGGCGGTCCCCGGGTCGTTGGCGGAGTAGGCGAAGACGTTGCCGACATGGTTCAAGACGATGTCGAAGATCACCCACAGCCCCATCGCGTGCGCGGCGTCGACCAGGTCGCGCAGTTCGGCGTCGGCAGTCGCGGGGCTGGTCGCGAAGCGAGGCTCGGCGACGAGGAAATCGTGGATGCCGTATCCGTGGTAGCTGCCGGCGTCCCATCCCAGGTTCTTCAGGGCAGGACTGACCCAGATGGCGGAGGCGCCGAGGTCTTTTATGTACTTCAGCTGCGCCTGGACGCCGCGGAAAGTCCCGCCCTGGAACGAGTAGTAGTTCGGGTCGTCGTAAGGCTGGTGAACCGGCGGCCCGCCGGGATTGTTGAACCGGTCGACCATCAGGAAATAGATCCATCCGTCGCGCCAGTCGGCGGGAGAAGCAAAGGGGCCCGGGGCGCCCGCGGGAGGCATCCGGGCAGCTTGGATGGCGGCCAGGACGTCCGGGTCGCTCAATGATCCTGGCATCTGGTGTCCTCCTTCGGGGCGGAACGAGGGCGAGAGGCGCCCGCGATCTGGTTCTGCTCTTATATCAGTACGGAGCGAGCCGACGTCCCCGCAGATACACGGAGGGCACAAGAGCCCGCGGCGGGGGCCGGGGTTAGGCTTGTCGCGGAGGAAGGGAAAGCCCGGAAGGGAAAGCCCCGGTCGTGCCCTGCGGGCCACGCGGGACGTTACTTGAGGACATCGGGACGGCGCCATGGCTAATACCTCAACCGACAGTCAGCCGGCCAGGACATGGCCCCAGGTGCAATCTGGGCCACTCATCACCGGCGGGGTCTTGATCGGGATCGGCGCCATGGTCGCGCTGGCGGGCATGGTCATCGCTGGCTCGCACCTGGCCGCCGCGACCCGGACGTGGATCAAGGAGCTCGAGATACCACCCGGCGAGCTCGCGAGGCTCAAGTGGGAGCAGGCGAAGACCGCGGCGGCCTCCGGTGTGACCACGTGGCGGGAGCACCCGAACGCCAAGGCACGCCTGGCCCGTCGCGAGGTCGGCGGGTAAACCCCCCGGTTGTGGTGCGGCCCCCGCAGGCGCTAGCGTCCGATCAGCAAGTCCAGCCTCGTCCCGGGAGCCGCGCAATGACGCCGACCAACCACCAGGTACGACTGGCCGGCCGGTCGGGCTGCCACGGCCCACCGACTGGGAACTCACCAGCGAGCCCGTGCCGGAACCCGGTCCCGGGCAGTTCACGGTCAAGGTCTCGCACCTGTCGATCGACCCCGCCATGCGGGGCTGGATGAACGCCGGCGCCTCCTATATCCCGCCCGTCGAGATCGGCGCGGTTATGCGGGCCGGCGCGATCGGCCGCGTCACGGCCTCGGAGCACCCGGGCTTCGACGTGGGCGATGACGTCTACGGGGCGTTCGGCGTGCAGGAGTACGCGACCTCGGACGGCCAGGGCGTCCATAAGATCGACACCTCGCTGGCCGGGCCGTCGGTCTACCTGGGCGCGCTGGGCATGACCGGGCTCACCGCGTACTTCGGCCTGCTGGACACGGGGAAGCTGAAAGCGGGCGACACGGTGGTCGTCTCCGGCGCGGCCGGCGCGGTGGGCAGCATGGTGGGCCAGATCGCCAGGGTCAAGGGCTGCCGGGCTATCGGCATCGCGGGCGGCCCGGAAAAGTGCCGCGCCCTGCTTGAGGACTTCGGCTTCGACGCCGCGATCGACTACCGGGCCGGGAACGTCCGCAAGGCCCTGCGGGAGGCCGCGCCACGCGGCGTCGACGTCTACTTCGACAACGTGGGCGGCGAGATCCTGGACGACGTGCTGACCTGCCTGGCCCGCGGCGCCCGGATCGTCATCTGCGGCGCGATCTCGCAGTACAACGAGACCCAGGTACGAGGCCCGGCGAACTACATGATGCTGCTGGTGGCGCGCGCCTCCATGACCGGCATGCTGGTGTTCGACTACCAGAGCCAGTATCCGCAGGCCATGGCCGAGCTGGCCGGATGGCTGCGGGACGGGAGGATCATCTCCCGCGAGCACGTCGTGCGCGGCACCGTAGCCGACTTCCCCCAGGCGCTGCTGATGCTGTTCGACGGGGTGAACACCGGCAAGCTGGTGCTCGCGCTAGACGGGGGCTGACCGGCGGTCCAGGCCGGTGAGCAGGGCCTCGATGACCGTGACGGCCCGGTCGATGTCGGGAACGCGGTCGGCGATCACGTCGGCGTACAGGAAGCCCTCGCTGATCCGCACGATCGCGTAGGCCAGCGTCGGGGTGTCCAGCCTGGCGTCGAAACAGCCGCGGCCGCGCTCGAAATCGATGAGCTTCTCCAGCGCGCTGGCCATGCCCCGGTGCACGGTGCTGCGGGTGCCGGTCAGCAGCCGCAGCGCGGCCTCCGGGTCGGACTCCAGGAACGCCCGCAGCGGGCGGTCCCTGGCGATCGCGCCGAGCACGCCGCCGATCATCGCCACGAGCCGCTCCGAGCCCGCCAGCGACGCGGTGACCTGCACCTGGTCCACGAGCATACGGCGGGCCTGCCACCAGAGCACCTCATCAAGCAGTTGCTCCCGGTTGCCGACCCGCCGGTACAGCGTGGCCCGGGCCACGCCGAGGCGCCGGGCCAGCGACCGCATGTCCAGCCGCTGCCCGGCGGCGAACATGTCCACGGCGGCCGTGAAGATCTCGGCCGGGATCTGCGCGGGCGCTGCCGCTCCGCCGGGCACGATCACCCGGACGTCGTCAGCGCTGGCCATTGGCGGTGCGCTGGCCGGCCGCCTCTACCAGCAAGGCGAGCTCGTCGGTTAGGTAGCCGGCCAGCGTATCGATGTCGGGCACCAGCTCGCGGCAGCTGACTAGGCCGAAGTGCAGCTGGCCGAGGTAACCCACCAGGGTGATGTTCAGCCCCTGGCCGTCGGTGACCACCGACACCGGGTAGTGCGCCACGAGCCTGGCTCCGCAGAGGTAGACGGGGACGTTCGGCCCGGGAACGTTGGAGATGGTGACGTTGAACGGCGGCAGCCGGTGCAGCAGGCCGGTGGCGAATACCACCCGGGCCGCCCGCGCGGCCAGCGCCGGCACGGCGAAGTCGCTGATCTGATCGATCAGGCCCTGCGGGATCGCCGCCTGCTGGGCCTTGGCGGCCTGCGTCGCGGAATGGACGATCTCCAGCCGCAGGTCCGGGTCGGTGACGCTGGTGGGCAGCGGGGCCAGCATCGCGGACACCTTGTTTCCCAGTGCCCCCTTGCTGGCCGGGTCCCGTACCGACACCGGGATCATCGCGATCAGCGGCTGGTCCGGCAGCGCGTCGTGATCGATGAGCCAGCGCCGCAGCGCCCCCGCGCACATCGCCATCACGACGTCGTTGACCGACACGCCGAAGGCGTTCTTCACCGCCTTGACGGTGTCCAGGTCCACGCTGCGGAACGCGAACCTGCGGTGCGGCGTGATCGGCCGGTTGAACGGCGTCGCGGGCGCGCGGCCCGGTCGGGTGGCGATGACCGCGCCGTCGCCGCGGTTCAGCCCGAGCATGCCGCCGACCAGCGTGTTTACCGCCGGGGCCAGGGTCGGGAGTACCTTGACAAGCTCGTTGGTCAAGCGGGCGGTCTGCACCGGGCGCCAGGCCAGCCGCGCAGCGGCCTTCACGGCCAGGAGCGGCAGGCCCGGCGGGCTGGCGGGCTGAAACGGCTCGGCTGGGGGCAGCTCGCGCCCATCCGGCGCCAGGTCGAACAGGACCGTCAGCAGCTCGGCCCCGGAGGCCCCGTCGATCGCGGCGTGATGGATCTTGGTGTAGACGGCGGCGCGCTTCTTGGCCAGCCCCGTGATCAGGTAGATCTCCCACAGCGGGCGGCTGCGGTCAAGCGGGCGGGCGTGCAGCCGGCTGACCTGTTCGGTCAGCTGGGCGTCGGATCCCGGTCGCGGCAGCGCGATCTCCCGGACGTGGTACTCGATGTCGAACTCGGGGTCGTCGGTCCAGTAGGGCTGGTCCAGGCCTAGCGGCACGTTCAGCAGCTTGCGCCGGAGCACGGGCACGAGCGCCACCCGTTCGGCCATGACCTCCGTCAGCCGGGCCAGGGTCAGCGGCTTGGGGGCGCCGCTGGGATCGAGCACGCTGAGCCCTCCGACGTGACCTGTGGTGTTGGCCGTCTCGAGGGCCAGGAAGGAGGCATCCAGCCCGGTGAGTTGCTGCATTCGGAGTTTCTCCTCAGCCTGCGGTCGGGGCGAAGCGCTTTCCTAGCCAGTCCCGCAGCGTGTCGATTACGACGTCCGGGACCTCGAGCTGCGGCGCGTGCCCGACTCCGGGCAGGATAACCGTTTCCCAGCGCGGATTGCGGGCGGCCGCCTGGCGCATGCTGGCCACCGGCACCAGCCGGTCGGCCTCGCCGCCGATGAGCAGCACAGGAACCCGCACCGAGGCCATCATCTCCCAGTAGTGCCGCCGCAGGCCGACGACGCGCATCAGCGACCGGGACGCGGCCAGGAACGCCTGGTCCCTGGCCGGTGTTCGCTGGCTCTGCCGCTCGGCGGCCAGCGCGATCGACGCGGTGAGCATGGCCGGGTCGATCCGGGACGGGTCGGCGAAACAGAGGTCGATGACGCGCTGGACGGCCAGTTGAGGTGGCGTGCGGGCCAGGACCGTCCGAACGTAGAGCTCGCCGAATCCGGGCAGCGCGTACAGCAGGAACTGGCTGCCCACCTGCCGGTCGGGGGCCCGCGGGGGCAGCGGCAGGGCGGGATCGATCAGCACCAGGCCCTGGACGGTGTCCGGTGCGGCGGCTGTCTGCAAAATGGAGATCAGCCCGCCCATGGAGTTCCCGGCCAGGATCACCGGCGTGCCGGTCACCTCCCGGAGGAACCGGTCGAGCAGCGCGGCATTGCGCCGGACGGTGGACGTGGCGCGAGTGCCCGGGGTCAGGCCGAACCCGTGCAGGTCCAGCGCGACGACACGGCGGTTAGCGGCCAGCGCCGATCCGATCAGGCACCAGTTCAGGTGCGAGCCGCCCAGGCCGTGCACGAACACGAGCGGCGGCTCGTCCCGGCCCTGGCCGGAGTCTTGGCCGAATTCGATCCAGTGCACCGGGCCGCCGAGGTCGGTGACGTAGCCGCGCGCTCCCCACGGCGCCGCGAACGCCCACGGCGCCGGCCTGGTGGCGGTGTGCGGCGCCATAGCCGGGCCGGTCATCTGGGGCCCGGGAACAGCGGCCGCAGCGCCAGCGGCGGGCGGAACGGGACTCGCTGGCCGGCCGGGACGGCCAGCCGGTCGGCGATCAGCCAGAACGTCGCCGGATCCACGCCGAAGCCGACATGGCTGCAGCGGACCTCGATGTTCTCGTGCAGCGCCGTCTCCGGCTCGATGCACGCCCGCCACGCCACGACACCGTCCAACCGCGAGTAGACCGAGGTCGACGGCACGTCGATCGGCCGGGCGCGCTGCTCACGGCTGGGCAGCCTGACAGCGGGGGCGTGCATGAAGCTGAGGCGCCGGTAGGGGCCGTGGGCATGGCTCTGCCTCGGGTCAACCAGGGCATAGGGGCTGCCCAGGGTGATGACCCGGCGGACCTGCCGGGGATGCAGGCGTGCCATCTCCCTGGCGTACACGCCGCCCAGGCTCCAGCCCACCAGGGATACGGGTCGCCCAGTTCGCATCGCATGATCCAGCAGGGCCCGGGGCATCCCCGCCAGCACCGCCTCGGTCGGCCCGTGGTTACGGCCGAGGTCCCAGCCGCGGACGTCGTAGCCCAGCCAGCGCAGGAAGGCCCGTAGCGGCGCGGTGCTCGAATCCCCGGCCAGCAGCCCGGGGAAGACCAGCACGCCGTGACCGTCGCCGCGCGGGGCGGCGGCCAGCCCGGGCGAGGCCAGCAGCAGGGCGGCCAGGTCAGCCAGCCCGCGGATGGGCTCGGTCAGCAGCAGCCCGGCCGATGGTCCACCGGCTGCATGCCCGTCATCTGAGGCTGGAGGGCCGGCATCGCCGGTTCCCCTGGAACCTCCTCGAATGAGGTACATCACTGTCCCCTCCGTCGCGCCTTCGCGACAATCTAGGCAAGGCGGTGATACACATCTAATATATGTCTCACTGACCGGAATTGCCCCTCCAGCAAAGATGCGCCGTTAGGGGGCGGGGATGAGCTTCAACCTCGCGACCATCCTGACCGAGACGACCTTGGCGGCGCCGGACTCCCCGGCCTGCCGCATCGGCGGAACCACGACCACCTACCGCGAGCTTGACGACCTGTCGGGCCGTGCCGCGGTCGGCCTGCGGTCGGCCGGCCTGACTCCCGGCCAGGTGGTAGCCCTGCAACTGCCGAACATCCCGCAGTTCCTCATCGCCTACTTCGGCGCGCTCAAGGCCGGGCTGGCGGTCCTGCCGCTCAACCCGCTGCTGATGGCGCCCGAGCTCGAATACCACCTGACCGACTCGGCGGCGGCCATACTGATCGGGTTCGAGGGCCACCACGCCGAGGCGGCCAAGGCCTGCGAGACCACCGGGGTCCCGCTGTACCTGGTCAGCGCGGGTCCGGCCCCGCTGCCCGAGGGCACCCGGCCGGTCACCGACCTGATCAGCACCGCGCCGCTGGACGAGCCGGGCGGGGACGTGGCGGCCCGCAGCCCCGATGACACCGCCGTCCTCGTCTACACCAGCGGCACCACGGGCAAGCCGAAGGGCGCCGAGCTCACTCACTTCCAGCTGTACATGAACTGCACAGTCGCGGGTGGCCTGTTCGGCGCGCGGAGCGACGACGTGGTGCTGGCCGTGCTGCCGTTCTTCCACGTGTTCGGGCTGTCGTCGGTGATCAACGTGTTCGTCAGGTACGGCGGCTGCCTGTCCATCCTGCCGCGCTTCGCGCTTGCCGCGGTCATCGGCACCATCGAGGCCGACCGGTGCACGGTGATCGGCGGCGTGCCGACCATGCTGCACGCGCTGGCCCAGCTGGACATCGCCGGCCGCGACCTGTCGGCGCTGCGCGTCGCGGTCTCCGGCGGCGCGTCGCTGCCCGAGGACGTCATGCGCACCTTCGAGGACAAGTACGGCATCGAGGTGCTCGAGGGCTACGGGATGACCGAGACCGCGAGCTCGTGCTCGTTCAACCGGCCGGGTGACCGGAAGGTCCTGTCCATCGGCAAGCCGCTGTGGGGGGTGCGGATGCGGGTTTGCGACAACGCTGGCCAGCCTCTGCCGCCCGGACCCGAGCACGTCGGGGAGATCCTGATCCGCGGGCACAACGTGATGAAGGGGTACCTCGGGCGGCCCGAGGCCACCGCGGAGACGCTGCGCGGCGGGTGGCTGCACACCGGCGACCTGGGCTATATGGACTCCGACGGCTTCTACTTCATCGTCGACCGGGCGAAGGACCTGGTGATCCGCGGCGGGTACAACGTCTACCCCAGGGAGATCGAGGAGGTCCTGTACGCCCACCCCGCGGTGCTCGAGGCAGCCGTGATCGGCAAGCCGGACGAGCGGCTCGGCGAGGAGGTCGTGGCCGTGGTGGCGCTGCGTCCGGGCTCGTCGGTGAGCGCGGAGGAGATCATCGCGTACTGCCGGGAGCGGCTGGCCGCCTATAAGTACCCGCGGGAGATCCGGTTCATGACCGAACTACCCAAGGGACCCTCAGGCAAGATCCTCAAGGCGGCCCTGCGCGGCGCCTGATCCCCGGCTTCCACGATGGTGCGGTCGGCGGCGGTAGCGGCTCGGGCGGGAACAGCTCGTCCATCCGCGCCCGGGTGGCGGTGACCCGGTTGCCCGGGCCGAACGACCGGACGTAGACCGGCTGGCCGACGGGTTCTTGTGCCGCGGTGAGCAGGTCGAGGAGATCCGGGTCGTCGCCCTTGGCCACGAAGCGGTGCCCGTCGGCATCCAGGCGGCCGACGACGATGCCGGTGCGGGCGCGCGGGTCTTCTGGGGCGAGGCCGAGCCCGTCGCAGATGTTGAAGACCGGCGCGGGAAAGCAGCTGTACAGGTCGATCGTGGCCAGTTCCGCCACGCCGATGCCCGCCTGGTCCAGGGCCTGCTGCACGGCCAGGACCGACGCCGGGCCTGCCGACAGGTCGGCGCGGTCCATCAGGTCCCGTTCGCGCAGGTCCGCGTGGCCATGCAGGAACACCCACCGGTCTGCGGGAATGCCCAGGCGCCGCGCCGCGGCCACCGAGGTCAGCAGGACGGCGGCGCCCTGGTTGACCTTCTCCCGCGCCACGATGTACCGGGTGTACGGGTCGGCGATGGGCCGGTTCGCTTCGGTCGGGGTGACCAGTTCGGCCGCGCTGCGCTCCACCGGCGCCGCGGCGTGCGGGTTGGCCGCGGCGACCTTGGTGAACGGCGCGAACAGCGCGCCCATCGCGGCCGCGTACTCCTGACGGGTCTGCTTAAGGCGGGCTCGCCGGGCGTTGTCGATCAGCGCATACTGGCTGGACGCGCCGGTGAGCCCGTGCGCGGCCAGGTGCCTGGACATCATGCCGCTCAGGCCGTAGCCGCGGTCTTCCAGGCTGCCTTCAGCGTGTTCGGTGAAGTCAGGTTTGTCGTCGCTGCGGGCCAGGTGCTCGACGGTGGAGATGGCCTCGGACCCGAAGAGCAGCGTCACCTGGCTGCTGCCGCTGGCGATCACGGCGGCGAACTCGTTGACCAGGTGCTGCGGAGCCTGGCCGCCGGACACCTCAAGGACCGCGCGGGCCGGGCTCGCGGCAATCCGGCCGGCCACCGACCGGGGGTAATTATCCGAACGGCCCAGGGGTGCCCGCACGCCAGGAACGGAATTCTCAAACTGGCGGACGCCTGCCACCGTATCGATCGCTGCCGCTACCGCGGCCGGGTCAGCCCCGGTGTCGGCCAGGGCCGCGGCGGCCGCGGCGGCCGCCAGGTCGACCGGGGAGCGCCTTCGGTAGTTCCGGGCTTCGAGGCGCTCGGACGCCTGTCCGGCCCCGACCACGACGGGCGTGCGAGGATCGAGGGACGGCTGGTTCATTCCCTCATTGTCTGGCATTGGGCCGGGTCTGGATGATCCCGAGCCGCCCGGGACATCCGCCCCGTGACAGCGGGACCGAAAGGGCCGATCGTAGGAACGTGGGTCTGGGCCTTCAGGTACCGTCAGTACGCGTGACGCCGGCCCGGTGGCTGACGCCGACCGGGCTGGCCTGGGCGGCTGCCGCGGTAACGACGATCCTGGGGTTCGGGGCGGCGGTGCTGGCCATTCTCGGCCGCGACGTGTCGATACTCCTGGTGCCAGCCCTTCTCGCCTACGCCTGGATGGGGTGTGTGCTGCTGGCCCGGCGGCCTGGTCATCCGATGGGCCCGCTGCTGTGCCTGATCGGGCTGGCCGAAGCGATCGGCGTGGTGCCGTACGTGTACGTACGGTACGCCCTGGTGCACCGGCCTGGTTCGCTGCCGTTCTCGACCGCGATGCTGTGGGTGAACACCTGGGCGTACGCACCGGCCACCAGCCTGGGCGGCATGGTCCTGCTGCTGGTCTTCCCCGAGGGCAGGCTGCTTTCACCGCGGTGGCGCCCCGCGCTGTGGGCGGCGCTGGCGTTCATCCCGCTTTCCGTGGCCGGCTACGCCTTCATTCCGCAGAACCTGGGCGTCCTGTTCCGCCACCTGTCGAACCCGTACGCCGTTCGCCGCCTTGACGGCTTGTTCGAGGTGTTTCAGGTCGCTGGCCATAGTATGCGGGCTGGTGGCCGGGGTGGCGGCGGCGGCGAGCGTGACGCTGCGCTGGCGACGGGCGGACCGGGTTGGACGCCAGCAGCTCAAGTGGTTCCTGGCCGTGCTGCCGTTCACCGTTGCCTCCCTCATCGCGACCGTAGTCGCTCCGGGCACGTGGAGCCTGGCCCTGGGAGTGTTGGCCGGGATCTTGATGCCGGTGGCGATCGGGATCGCGGTATTGCGGTACAAGCTGTATGAGATCGATATCCTGCTGAACCGGGCGGTTCTGTACGGCTTGCTGACCGCGGGGGTGGCCGGGGTCTACCTGGCGGTCGTGTCGGTGGCCGACTTGCTGGTCCCCGTGCACGACCGCGGCCTGGGCGTGCAGGTCATCGCCACGGCGCTGGCCGCCGCGGCATTGTTCCCGCTGCGCGACAGGGTGCAGCGCCGGGTGAACCGGCTGTTCTACGGCGACCGGGGCGCACCGTATGAGGCCCTGGCCAGGCTCGGCCGCCGGGTCGAGGTGGCAGCTGACACCGAAACGGCGCTGAACTCGGTGGTCAAGACCATCGCGGACAGCCTGCGGCTGCCGTACGCGGCGCTGGAGCTGCGGCTCGGCGATGGGTGGAGCCCGGCGGCCGCGTACGGTGAGGCCCCCTCCCAGGTGGTCGCGTTTCCGCTGACCTCCCAGCGTGAGACCGTCGGGCGGCTGCTGGTGGGCACGCGGTCCCGCGGTGAGCAGCTCGGTCCCGACGACGAGCGGCTGCTCGCCGACCTCGCCCGGCAGGCGGGGCCGGCTACGCACGCGGTGGCGCTGCGGCTGGCGCTTGACGCCTCCCGGGCCGGCCTGGTCACCGCGCGGGAAGAGGAACGGCGGCGGCTGCGCCGCGACCTGCATGACGGGCTGGGTCCCACGCTGGCCGGCCTCACGCTGGGCCTGGACACCGCCCGGGCCCGGTCCGCGGGGCAGCCGGAACTGCAGGAACTGCTGGGCAAGCTCAAGGCCGAGACGCAGCGGGCCGTGACCGATGTCCGCCGCATCGTCTACGGGCTGCGTCCGCCCGCGCTCGATGAGTTCGGCCTGGTCGGGTCGCTGCGCGAGGAGGTCGGCCGGCTGCAGTACGAGGCGCCCGCGCTCGCCGTCACCCTGGACGCTCCCGGCGACGGCCTGGCCGACCTGCCCGCGGCGGTCGAGGTGGCCTGCTACCGGATCGTGACCGAGGCGCTGACCAACGTCACCCGGCACGCGCACGCCGCGCACTGCTCGGTGCGCATCCAGTTCGATGGTGACCTTGACGTGGACGTGCGCGATGATGGGACGGGTCTGCCGGAAGGCTGGCGGGCCGGGGTCGGCATCGCGTCGATGCGCGAGCGCGTCACCGAGCTCGGCGGGGAACTGGTGATCGAGCCCAGCCTTCCGCGCGGAACCAGGATCAATGCCCGCCTGCCCGCCAGGGAGCCATCATGACCGAGCCGATCCGGGTGCTGATCGCCGACGACCACCCGCTGTTCCGCGACGGCCTGACCGCGCTGCTGACCGACGCGCCCGACACCGAGCTGGCCGGAGCCGCCAGCAGCGGCACCGAAGCGGTCGAGCTGGCCAGGGAAACCCAGCCCGACGTGGTCGTCATGGACCTGCACATGCCCGGGCTCAACGGCATCGAGGCCACCCGCCGCATCGTGGCCGACAGCCCGCACATCACGGTGCTGGTACTGACCATGTTCGACGACGACGACTCGATCTTCTCCGCGCTGCGCGCCGGCGCCCGCGGCTACCTGCTCAAAGGCGCCGATCAGGAGCAGATCCGCGCCGCCATCCAGGCCGCGGCCAACGGCGAGATCATTTTCGGGACACAGCTGGCCGCCCGCATGCTCGCCTACTTCACCGCCCCCACCGCCCCGGCACCGGTGTTCCCGCAGCTGACCGACCGGGAACGCGAGGTGCTCGACCTGGTCGCCCAGGGCCGGGCCAACCCGGCGATCGCGGCCCGGCTGGGGCTAAGCCAGAAGACGGTACGAAATCACGTCTCGAACATCCTGACCAAGTTGCAGGTCGCCGACCGCGCCCAGGCCATCGTGCAGGCCAGGGACGCGGGCCTGGGACAGCAGTCCCGGGTCTGAGGGACATCCGGCGGCCGCCAGCGCTGTTCTCCCGGCCGCTACCGCGAAAGTTTCCCGGCCTGGTCATGACCTTTACCTCATGACGGCGGGACACCCGCTCGCCGATGCTGACACCGATGGCTCGGCAAGCATTGGAGAACCAGATCATGACAGTTGCGGCCGCCGACACCTTGATACCACCCTTCCCGGCGAACTCCCCTGATGACCCGTCAGTCAGCGACTTGGTAGGGCACGCGAGAAACGGCGACAAGCAGGCGTGGGACGCCCTCGTCGAGCGGTACGCCCCGCTCATCTGGTCGATTTGCCGCAGGCACCGGCTCAGCCCCGCCGACGCCGACGACGTTGGCCAGAGCGTCTGGATGCGCCTGGTGGACCAGCTGGACAAAGTCCGCGACCCGGCCGCGCTTCCCGGCTGGCTCGCCACCACCACCCGGCGAGAATGCCTCCGCGTCCTGTCCGCGGCCCAGGGACCGCACGCGACCGTTTACCCGCTGGACATCGAGACCATCCCGGACCAGCGGGCCGGGACGGCCGAGCAGGAACTGCTGGCCGCCGAGCGCCACGCGGCGCTGCGCGCCGCGTTCAGCCAGCTGCCGTCCCACGGCCGGCAGCTGCTCACCCTGCTCATCGCGGACCCGCCCCTGCCCTACGCCGACATCAGCGCCCAGCTCGGCATCCCCGTCGGCAGCATCGGCCCCACCCGCAGCCGCTACCTGGACAAGATACGCCGCCACCCGGCCATCGCCGCGCTGATCAACGCCGAGCCCCGCCCGGCCGGACGGTCGTCATTGCACCCGGTCTAGCCAGAGCGATAGGTCGGGGTATCCGCGTAGACCTGTCCCGTCCATTTCACGACGACCAGTTTCCTTCGCCCCCGAACTCTGGTTCCTCGAGCTGTACCGTGACACCCTACGGCCGGTCCGGGCAAGTCCGGCGACATCCAACTGATCGACTTTCTGCTCCGCGCCGTCACTCCTGCCCGACGGTGACGCACCAAGCCTGGTCTCAATGATCCCGAGCCGCCCGGGACATCCGCCCCGTGACAGCGGGACCGAAAGGGCTGATCGTATGAGTGTGAGTCTGGGCCTTCAGGAACGGTCAGTGCAGGCGGTGCCGACCCGGTGGCTGACGCTGGCCGCGCTGGCCTGGACGGCTGCCGCGGTGGCGACGATCCTGGCTATCGCGATGGCGGTGCTGGCCGTTCTCGGCCGCGATGTGATGTCGGCATTCCTGATGCCGGTACCTCTTGCATATGCGTCGATGGGGTGCGTGCTACTGGCCCAGCGGCCTGGTCATCCGATGGGCCCGCTGCTGTGCCTGATCGGCCTCGCGTGTGCGATCGCCGACACTCCGTTCGCTTACGCGCGGTACACCGTGGTGCACTCGCCTGGTTCGCTGCCGTTCGGGACCGCGATGCTGTGGGCGAACACGTGGGCTAACGGGCTGGCCATCAGCTTGACTGGCTTGGTTCTGCCGCTGGTCTTCCCCGAGGGGAGGCTGCTTTCGCCGCGGTGGCGCCCGGCGCTGTGGGCGGCGCTGGCGTTCATCCCGCTGTGGATGGCCGGCTACGCCTTCATCTCACAGAGCATGGGCAGCTACTTTCGCAACCTACCGGATCCGTATACCCACGCCTCGCTTGACCGGTTGTTCGAGGCAGCGCAGGTCCTGGCCATAGTATGCGGGCTGGTGGCCGGGGTGGCGGCGGCGGCGAGCGTGACGCTGCGCTGGCGACGGGCGGACCGGGTTGGACGCCAGCAGCTCAAGTGGTACCTCGCCGTGCTGCCGATTGCGGCAGGGGCCGTGATCGCCCAGGTCATCGATCCGGGTGGCCTTGTAAACGTGGCCCTGGGAGTGTTGGCCGGGATCTTGATGCCGGTGGCGATCGGGATCGCGGTATTGCGGTACAAGCTGTATGAGATCGATATCCTGCTGAACCGGGCGGTTCTGTACGGCTTGCTGACCGCGGGGGTGGCCGGGGTCTACCTGGCGGTCGTGTCGGTGGCCGACTTGCTGGTCCCCGTGCACGACCGCGGCCTGGGCGTGCAGGTCATCGCCACGGCGCTGGCCGCCGCGGCATTGTTCCCGCTGCGCGACAGGGTGCAGCGCCGGGTGAACCGGCTGTTCTACGGCGACCGGGGCGCACCGTATGAGGCCCTGGCCAGGCTCGGCCGCCGGGTCGAGGTGGCAGCTGACACCGAAACGGCGCTGAACTCGGTGGTCAAGACCATCGCGGACAGCCTGCGGCTGCCGTACGCGGCGCTGGAGCTGCGGCTCGGCGATGGGTGGAGCCCGGCGGCCGCGTACGGTGAGGCCCCCTCCCAGGTGGTCGCGTTTCCGCTGACCTCCCAGCGTGAGACCGTCGGGCGGCTGCTGGTGGGCACGCGGTCCCGCGGTGAGCAGCTCGGTCCCGACGACGAGCGGCTGCTCGCCGACCTCGCCCGGCAGGCGGGGCCGGCTACGCACGCGGTGGCGCTGCGGCTGGCGCTTGACGCCTCCCGGGCCGGCCTGGTCACCGCGCGGGAAGAGGAACGGCGGCGGCTGCGCCGCGACCTGCATGACGGGCTGGGTCCCACGCTGGCCGGCCTCACGCTGGGCCTGGACACCGCCCGGGCCCGGTCCGCGGGGCAGCCGGAACTGCAGGAACTGCTGGGCAAGCTCAAGGCCGAGACGCAGCGGGCCGTGACCGATGTCCGCCGCATCGTCTACGGGCTGCGTCCGCCCGCGCTCGATGAGTTCGGCCTGGTCGGGTCGCTGCGCGAGGAGGTCGGCCGGCTGCAGTACGAGGCGCCCGCGCTCGCCGTCACCCTGGACGCTCCCGGCGACGGCCTGGCCGACCTGCCCGCGGCGGTCGAGGTGGCCTGCTACCGGATCGTGACCGAGGCGCTGACCAACGTCACCCGGCACGCGCACGCCGCGCACTGCTCGGTGCGCATCCAGTTCGATGGTGACCTTGACGTGGACGTGCGCGATGATGGGACGGGTCTGCCGGAAGGCTGGCGGGCCGGGGTCGGCATCGCGTCGATGCGCGAGCGCGTCACCGAGCTCGGCGGGGAACTGGTGATCGAGCCCAGCCTTCCGCGCGGAACCAGGATCAATGCCCGCCTGCCCGCCAGGGAGCCATCATGACCGAGCCGATCCGGGTGCTGATCGCCGACGACCACCCGCTGTTCCGCGACGGCCTGACCGCGCTGCTGACCGACGCGCCCGACACCGAGCTGGCCGGAGCCGCCAGCAGCGGCACCGAAGCGGTCGAGCTGGCCAGGGAAACCCAGCCCGACGTGGTCGTCATGGACCTGCACATGCCCGGGCTCAACGGCATCGAGGCCACCCGCCGCATCGTGGCCGACAGCCCGCACATCACGGTGCTGGTACTGACCATGTTCGACGACGACGACTCGATCTTCTCCGCGCTGCGCGCCGGCGCCCGCGGCTACCTGCTCAAAGGCGCCGATCAGGAGCAGATCCGCGCCGCCATCCAGGCCGCGGCCAACGGCGAGATCATTTTCGGGACACAGCTGGCCGCCCGCATGCTCGCCTACTTCACCGCCCCCACCGCCCCGGCACCGGTGTTCCCGCAGCTGACCGACCGGGAACGCGAGGTGCTCGACCTGGTCGCCCAGGGCCGGGCCAACCCGGCGATCGCGGCCCGGCTGGGGCTAAGCCAGAAGACGGTACGAAATCACGTCTCGAACATCCTGACCAAGTTGCAGGTCGCCGACCGCGCCCAGGCCATCGTGCAGGCCAGGGACGCGGGCCTGGGACAGCAGTCCCGGGTCTGAGGGACATCCGGCGGCCGCCAGCGCTGTTCTCCCGGCCGCTACCGCGAAAGTTTCCCGGCCTGGTCATGACCTTTACCTCATGACGGCGGGACACCCGCTCGCCGATGCTGACACCGATGGCTCGGCAAGCATTGGAGAACCAGATCATGACAGTTGCGGCCGCCGACACCTTGATACCACCCTTCCCGGCGAACTCCCCTGATGACCCGTCAGTCAGCGACTTGGTAGGGCACGCGAGAAACGGCGACAAGCAGGCGTGGGACGCCCTCGTCGAGCGGTACGCCCCGCTCATCTGGTCGATTTGCCGCAGGCACCGGCTCAGCCCCGCCGACGCCGACGACGTCGGCCAGAGCGTCTGGATGCGCCTGGTGGACCAGCTGGACAAAGTCCGCGACCCGGCCGCGCTTCCCGGCTGGCTCGCCACCACCACCCGGCGAGAATGCCTCCGCGTCCTGTCCGCGGCCCAGGGACCGCACGCGACCGTTTACCCGCTGGACATCGAGACCATCCCGGACCAGCGGGCCGGGACGGCCGAGCAGGAACTGCTGGCCGCCGAGCGCCACGCGGCGCTGCGCGCCGCGTTCAGCCAGCTGCCGTCCCACGGCCGGCAGCTGCTCACCCTGCTCATCGCGGACCCGCCCCTGCCCTACGCCGACATCAGCGCCCAGCTCGGCATCCCCGTCGGCAGCATCGGCCCCACCCGCAGCCGCTACCTGGACAAGATACGCCGCCACCCGGCCATCGCCGCGCTGATCAACGCCTAAATATTGCCATTGGTGCCGGGCCCCACGGTGAGGTCGTCAGAGCGTCCAGCTTCGAGTCGCGACCACTGGGCGGTGGGGCGTCCGCCTGGCCACGCCGGCACGGGCGGCCAATCGGGCGGGCCGGCGCTGGTCCGTGTGTAGGAGCACTGCTGCGGCCAGCCGGCGGGCGAGTCCTCCCACGACTCCTGGCGTCCGTACACGGTCAGGTCCATGAGCGCGTAGCTGTAGTCCATGGCCTCTACGCCGCGGCGGGTCGTCCAGTAGGTTTCGAAGACGCGGTCGCCGTCCCGTAGGTAGCACACGAGGTGGAACAGGCCGATCTGGCGGCCGGTCAGGAGCGCGTCGAGGGAGTCCTTGGCCGAGTACCACGGCATGTCCCAGCCCATGAAGTCGCGGTAGCGGACGCTCTCGTCGTAGGGTCCCTGGCAGAACGTGGCGTAGGTGACGTCCCGGGAGTGCAGGTAGGACAGCTCGCCGACGTGCGTGGTGTAGAACGTGCAGCCTTCGCACTGCTCGGCGGCGGGATGGCCGTCCCACCACATGAAGTAGTAGGCGATCAGCTGTCGGCGCCCTTCGAACGCGTCGAGCAGGGTGAGCGGCCCGTGCGGCCCGGTCAGCGGGAGGCTGGCGTCTACCTCGACCATGGGCAGGCGCCGTCGGGCCGCGGCGATCGCGTCGCCTTCCCGGGTGTGCGCCTTCTCCCGAGCCCGCAGCCTGTCCAGTTCGGCCTGGAAGGCGGCCCGGTCGACGGCCGCGGGCAGGCTCGGTGCGTTGGTGGCGCCAGCCGCCGGCCCACCGAGGTTTGTTGATTCATCCTTCATGATTGTCTCCTTGGATAGGAGTGTCAGAGCCTTCGCTTTTCTTTGCTTCTGCGTGCGCCGCTTCGGCGAGCCGTTTGATCGTGGCGAGTCGCCGGTCCCATTGCGCGGCGAGGTCAGCCATGGCCCGGGTGGCCTGGTCGAGGCGGCCGGCTTCTACCTGGTAGAGGACCTCTCGACCCTGCTTGCGCCGGCTGATCAACCCGGCCTGTTCGAGCACGACAAGATGCTTGGAGACCGCTTGGCGGGAGAAGGGCACGTGGCCGGCCAGCCAGCTGGCGCTGACGTCACCGTTGCTGACCAGGAGGTCGAGGACCCGGCGACGAGATGGGTCGGCGATGGCCGCCCACAACTGGTCATCGGCCTGCGTCGTCATCCCGATTGGCGCTTCGCGAGTATGCGGGCGAGGCGGTCCAGGTACTCGGCCCAACCGCCCCGGTGCTCGCCGGCATAGCGTTCTTTCTCCGCGTCGGGCCAGGCGAGCAGTTCGTGGCCGCTTTCGGCCACTCGAAGACGGGTCCGCTCGTCACCCTCGGGCGTCAGCGTGAACTCAACGAGCATCGAGTTGCCGGCCACCGGCTCTTCCCCGCGGGGATGGTTCCAGCGGAACGAGAAGCGAGTCGGTGGATCGACCGTCTCCACGACGACCGGGCCGCCCTGGTCCCCGAACTCCATGTAGCCATGAGCGCCGGGTTCCACGACCAGTTCCACCCGGTCGGCGAACCACTGGCTCATCTGATCGGGCTCGGTGATGGTGCGCCACACCACCTCCGCCGGTGCCTCGATCAGAACCTCCCGCTCGATCCCTAGGTCTGCCATCAGTCTCCGATCCTTCGCTGAGCGCCCCGGCGGCTATCGCCGGTCGCGGGTATCGCCACCTGGCGTCGCATGTCGGTCATCGTTCACTCCCACTCTCGAACTGCAACCAAAGGTAGCACGTTGGGGACAGACGTGCAACCAATGCTTGCAGTTGCCGGGTGGCGGTGCATCTTCTTCTTCAACGTCCCCGTGGGCGCGGCCGCGCTGGTTCTGGCCCCCAAGCTGGTACCCGAGAGCCGCGCGGGCAGCGCACGGCGGCGCTACGACCCCTTCGGTGCCGTCTCGATCACCGCCGCTCTGCTGGTCTTCGTGTACGCCATCTCCCAGGCGCCGCAGGCCGGCTGGGCGTCCGCTCAGACTGTCGCCATGCTCTCAGCCGGGGCTGCGTTGCTCGCGGTGTTCTTCGTCATCGAAAGAGGAGTCGAGGCGCCGCTCCTGCCGCTGCCGCTGTTCCGGCTGAGCAGCGTGGCCGGATCGAACGCCGTCGGCTTCCTGCTGGGAGCGAGCTTCTTCACCTTCGTCTTCTTGGGCACCCTCTACATGCAGCAGGTGCTCGGGTTCTCTGCGCTTGCGACCGGGGCGGCCTGGATGACGGCGTTGGTCACCTCCCTGACCTTCGCTGGCCTCTCCCAGAAAATCGTGACCCGCACCTCGGCCAAGGCCGTCATGCCCTTCGGCATGGCCTTCATCGGAGCCGGAATACTGTGGGCCGCCCAGGCCCCGCCGAACGGGAGCTTCTGGCGAGATCTGGCCGGGCCGTTCTTCGTGGCCGGCATCGGCACCGCCTTCGCCTTCATCCCGATCTCCATCGGCGCGCTCACCGGCGTTACCGAACGCGACGCGGGCGTCGCTTCGGGTTTGCTCAACACCTCGCAGAACCTCGGCGGCGCGATCGGCGTGGCCGTCGCCTCGTCCATCGCGGCCTCGCACTTCCACACACTCAACCACCATGGCTACGCAACCGCTGCCGCGCTTACTGGCGGCTTCCGGTTGGCCCTGTGGGTATGCGGACTGACCGGGCTGGCCGCCGTCCCGGTGGCCTTCGGACTCATCCGGCGCCATCGGAAGGCCCCAACGGTCGCGTCGGCACAGCCACGGGAGCTCGTGATGTCCCGCGACCCGCTCGGCACGCGCTGCCGTCGCTGCACGCCTCGCCGAGCGAGGTGACGCTGCTGTTCACCAGCTACCTGGTGGTCACCGCGGTGGCGATGCTGATCACCAACTGGGTCTCCAGCCGGCTGGGCGCCAAGAAGACGCTGATCGCGGGGCTGATCCTGATCGTGGTGTTCAGCGCGCTGGCCGGGGCCTCCCCCAGCATCAGCGGGATCATCGGATTCCGGGCCGGCCAGGCGGTCTCACGGCGAAGGCGGGCCGGGTGGGATGAGCTGGCGCCCGGCTCGTTCGGTACTAAAAAACTCTCGGCGGGTCAGTCCGGCGGCGGCGCGTCGCGGAGCCGGTCCCGCCTGACCGTGGCCCGCAGGTCCTCGGCCAGGTTCTCCAGCGCGGGCAGCGCCGCCACCAGCGCGGCCTGCTGGCCGGCGGCCAGGCCAGCCACCGATTCGGATATCACCGCGCTTCGCTGCGCGGTGATCCGCTCGTAGACGGCGCGGCCTTTCGGCGTGACCTCGACCCGCGCCGCGCGGAAATCATCGGGGTCACGCAGCCGTTTTATCAGCTCGAAAGAATCGAGTTTTCCCACCACACGGGAAAGCATGGTCGGATTGATGGCCTCGACTTCGGTGAGTTCGGCCAGGCTGAGCGGGCCGCGCATGGCGGTAATCCCCAGCACCGAGGCCTGGGTCGGGGTTAGCCCTTCCTCCCGGGAGGCCGCGTTGAGCTGCCGCGCGAGCTTCAGGACGACACGCCTCAAGCGGATGACCGTGTCATTGTCCATGCCCGGCGCTCCCTGTTGAATTGCCTGCGAAGAATGCAGTATAAGTTCACGCCGGATATTCGTCGTGGCGGTGGAACCACGACATATCCCCCTCGTTACGGCCCAGCGGCGCCCGGTCGAGCCATTGCCACATGCTCCACAGCGCGTCGCAGCCGCGGGCGTAGGCGGAGTACGTGACCTCGTCGCCCCGCTGGGCGGCGGCGATCTGGTCCGCTTCGGCGCTGTCCACGTTCTTACAGGTGATCCGCCAGCCAGGCGTGCACCTCACCGATGCGGTTGGTTGCCAGCGTAAGGTGGCCGTCGTCGTCCAGCAGCCGAGCCTGCACGCCAGGGATATGCGCGGCGAGCCACTGGCCGTGGCCGAACGGGACGAACTGGTCCTGCCGGCCGTGCATCAGCAAGGTCGGGATGCGGATGTCGGACAGCTCGAACCCCCACGGGCCGGCGTGGGCGATGCCGTCGTCCCACCACCCCTGGCTGCCAGGCGCCAGGCCCTCGCGTCCGCTGTAGACGAGATACTCCGCGAACTCGCCGGTCAAGGCGGCCGCGTCGGTCGGCGTCAACAGGGTCTTCAGCAGTTCGGCCAGGTCAGCCGCCGATGCGGCGATGTCTGCCTCGCGGTCGGATTCCAGCTTGGCGCGAGCCGCCTCGGGATCGCTTTTCAGCAGCCGGAAGTCATCGACGTTCTCCTGGCCCATGCCCTCGAACCAGTCGAGCCCCTCGGCGTCCGCCGGGGCCAGCGAGGCGAGCGCGGCGGCGGCCGTGACCAGGTCAGGGAGCAGCGCCGCGCAGGCCAGCAGGTGCGGCCCGCCACCGGAGATACCCCACATGGCCAGGCGGTCAACGCCGAGTTCGGCGCAGATGGCGCGGACGTCGGCCGCGCAGTCGGCCACGGTGCGGCCCGGCTGGGGCGTCGAGCCGCCGTAGCCGGGCCGGTCATAGCCGATCAGGCGCAACCCGCGGGCGGCGGCGTCAGCGACGGCCGGGGCGTACAGATGCCGGGAATTCGGCGTGCCGTTGTGGACGAGCACGGGCCGCCCGCCGGGATCCCCGGCCTCCTCGATGGCCAGGGTCCGGCCGTCTGGGGTCCGGGCGGTCCGCTGCGTGCTTGCTGCCATGGCCGTCAGCCGGTCAGCCGGTCGCCAGGATGACGTCCGACGCCTTGATCACCGCCGTGACCTCGGAACCTTCAGCCAGACCAAGCTGCTCGACCGCCTCCACCGTAATCGACGCCACCAGGCGGACGCCGCCAGCGTCCAGTTCCACGTTGGCGATGGCCTCGCCACTGTTGATGCTAGTGACACGGGCCGGGATCTGGTTCCGCGCGCTCAGTCGCATTGCTGTTACTCCTTGACGTTATCGGTGCTGGCCGCAGCACCTGATGCTGTAGCGCCTTCTCGGGCGCTGGGCAACCTGTGCTGCGTGATCGGTGGTGCTGAGACCTTACGCTAGTCGCCGCCCCGAGGGGGGAGCCATGCGGTGGCTCACGACAGACCACGAACGGCCAAAGCATTCGGAGTCTCACGAGCCCTGTAATGCACAAGCGTGCCGTGGGTGCGATCGCTCACCCAAAGATCTGGGAGGAAATGGGCTTCGGGGAGAGTTTTGTGCACCATGATCCCCAAAATCCTCCCGGAAGCCCGAATCCTCCCGGATAAAGTGACATGTATATCGAAATGGTGAGCGAATAATCTGCGGATGAGATCAATGTTACCCGTGAGGCGTCTGAGGCGACCGCTGCCTCGCCCACCGCCTGGCCAAGAGGGGTCAGGGCACCAGGTCCAGGGCGGCGCGGATGATGCTGTCGGTGTCGATGCCGTTGTAGCGGTACAGATCCTCGATCGAACCCGACTGGCCGAACTGTGCCACGCCCAGCGCGGCGTGCGGCACCCGGTTGACGGTGGCCAGGAAGGACAGCGTGTGCGGGTGCCCGTCCAGGACAGTGACCAGCGGCGTGGCGCGGGCTGCCGGGAACGCCTGCTCCAGGATCCACGGCTCACCGGGTGGCTGGCCCGTGCCGTGGACGCCCTGGCGGGCGCGCAGCGCGCGGAACAGCAGCCCGGGGCTGGCCACGCAGACGACATCGGCGGGCACCCCGGCCGCCTCGAGCCGCTCGGCCGCGGCGAGCGATTCGGGCATGACTGCGCCCATTGCCGCGATCGTCACCTTCGGGCTCGGCGCGCGGCGCAGCGGGTAGGCGCCGGCCACGACCTGCCGGCGGCGGCGTTCCCTGGCCGCCGGGTCGCCGGGCACCCCGGCCAGCTTCTGGCTGACCGGCCGGGTAGACAGCCGCAGGTAGGCCGAACTGCCGTCCGGCCGTCCCAGCCGGGCCAGGCTGGCCAGCAGGCACCATTCGGTGTCGATGGCGAAGGCCGGCTCGTAGCTCACGCAGCCCGGCTGCTCGATCCCGATCGACGGGGTGGTGATCGACTGATGCGCCCCGCCCTCCGGCGCCAGGCTCACCCCGGACGGGGTGCCGACCAGGATCGACTGGCCGCCCGCGTAGATGCCGAACGACCACGGCTCGAGCGCGCGCTCCACGAACGGGTCGTACAGCACGCCGATCGGGAACAGCGGCTGGCCCCAGCGGCTCCAGGTCGCGCCGAGCTCGCCGAGCAGGCCGACCAGGTTGGTTTCCGCGATGCCGAGCTCGATGTGCTGCCCGGTCGGCTTCTCCCGCCAGTGCAGGATCGTCTCGGCGTCGTCGGCGAACCAGTCGGTCCGCTCCCGGGCCGACCACACGCCGACCTTGTTGACCCAGCCGCCGAGGTTGGTGCTCGAGCTGACGTCCGGGCTCACCGTCACCACCCGTCTGGCCGCCTCCGGCGCCTCCCTGGTCAGGTCGAGCAGGGCCCGGCCCAGCGCCGCCTGGGTGGTGGCCACCCCGGTCGGCGTGCGGCCGAGGTCGGGCGGGACCCGGGGCGGGGCGTGCGGGGGCAGTAGCGGCCGGCGCAGCCGCCGGGCGGCCTGCTCGCACAGGTCCGCGGCCGCGCTGCTACCGTTTCGAGCCGGGCGCCGCCACGGCCGGCCTAGGTCGGCGCCCAGTTGCGCCGCGAGCTCGCCGAGCTGAGCCTCGGTGAGCAGCGCGGAGTGGTTCTGCGGGTGTCCCTCGATGGGCAGGCCGTAGCCCTTGATCGTGTACGCCAGGATGATCGTGGGCCGGCTGTCGTCGATGGCCCCGTAGGCCTCGTCCAGCGCGGCCAGGTCATGGCCGCCGAGGTTGCGGAGCGCGCGGGTGAGGGCCGCGTCGTCCAGGTCGGCGATGAGCCGGGCGAGCGAGTCGTCCCCGGCCGGCAGCCGCTGGCGCAGCTCGTCCGGAGGGCAGCGGAGCAGCCGCTGGTATTCGGGATTGGGCATCGCGTCGATCCGGTGCCGCAGCGCCTCCCCGCCCGGCCGGGTGAACAGCTCATCGAGCAGCCGACCGTACTTCAGCGTGATGACCTGCCAGCCTGCCGCGGTGAACATGCCGCGCAGCCGGTCGGCGGTCATCAGCGGGACCACCCGGTCCAGCGACTGGCGGTTCACGTCGACGACCCAGACGATCTCGCCGAGGTCGGTCACGCCGGGGTCGACGATGGCCTCCCAGACGGCACCCTCGTCGAGTTCGGCGTCACCGAGCAGCGAATACTGGCGGCCAGGCTGGCCGGCGCCGCCCGGGCCGTTCCCGCCCGGGCCGTTCCCGCCCGGGCCGTTCCCGCCTTCAAGGTACCGGCTCAGGTAGCGGCGGGCCATCGCGCCCCAGATCGGGGCGGTCGCGCCGATGCCGACCGATCCGGTGGAGTAGTCGACCGGATCGGGATCCTTGACCCGGCTCGGGTAGCTCTGCAGGCCGCCGAACGCGCGGAGCGTGGGCAGGTACGACTCGTCGAGCTCGCCGAGCAGGTAGTTGATCGCGTGCAGCACGGGTGAGGCGTGCGGCTTGACCGACACCCGGTCCTCGGCGCGCAGGTGCCGGAACCACAGCGAGGTCATGATCGAGACCATCGACGCGGACGACGCCTGATGGCCGCCGACCTTCAGGCCGCCGGGGTTGGGCCGGACCCGGTTCGCGTGGTGGATGATCGCCGTGGACAGCCAGAGCACCTGGCGCTCGATCTCGGCCAGCGTGTCCAGGCTCCCGGTTTCTGACTTCAGCTCGGTCATGGGTGCATGACAGCATGCCTGCAGCTAGTGCACAACTCTCAATATCGGGCACCGGGCTGGGCGGTGATCGGCAGCCAGTAGCAGCGCTCCTGCCCGTAGTCGGTGAAGCCGGCCCGGACCAGGATCGGCCCGGAGGTCTCCACGCGGCCTTTCACCAGGGTCAGCGTCGCGCCATGCTCGCGCGCGAGCCGCAGCCGTTCGGCCAGCACCGCCCGGTAGCTGCCGCGCCGCCGGTACTCCCGCAGGGTGACGGCCCCCCACAACTGGGCCACCTCGCCGCGCAGCGTGCACCCGCCGGACGAGGCGGGCTCCTGGCCGATCATGGCCACCACGCGGAAGCTGGACCAGGCTTCCAGGTCCCGGACCACCTCGGTGAACTCGCGGGAGAGCGCGTCGCCGGTCGGCTCCTTCCTCCCCCACCCGCGCACGGTGACCATCGACGCCGCGCGGAACGTGCGCTCGTCGGTGACCAGCTCGACGCTCACGTCCGCGGGGACGTCCAGCTCCGGCAGGCCGCCGCCCAGTTCCCGGGCCAGGATGTGCACCGCGTCGATCTGCTTGCCGCCCCGGGTGCACAGGGTCTCCTCGGTGTCCGGCGGCCGGGTCGCGGACGAGACCCACCAGGCCACCCCGTGCAGGCCCCACCGGCGCACGCGCGCGGTCACCTCGTCGATGACCTCCTCCGCAGACCGCCCCGCCCACGACCGGGTGACATGAGCAGCGGGGAAGACCGGGTCGAGGGCCCAGTCCGGGTAGCGGATGAGCCGGTAGTCGTCGGCCAGCACCTCGATGGCGCCTTCGGGCCGCCATTCCATCGCGATCGCCGCGTCACGCACGCGCTGCGGTGTCCAAAAGTTCAACCCCGAACCTCCTCACCGGCCGGGCGCCGTAGCCGCGGGCCTGCTCCGCCCCGGCGCTGCCTTTCTTTCTACCGAACGAGGTGCGGTGTCTGCCCTGCTTATCGTGCCTGCTGTAGAACTACGGTATTTCCGCCGTTACGGGCGGCGGCGGTCGGTGGCGCTGGCCACGTTCGCGATGATGACGGCGAACGGCGGGATGGCCAGCGCCACCGCCGAGACGATGACGGCCGCCAGCGTCGAGAACCGGTCCAGTACCGCCCAGGACAGGACGAACATGCCGATGCAGAGGGTCATGAGCGCGAAGTACCAGCGCTTGTCGGCACGGGACGGCTGCGGGCCCGCCGGTCCCTCCGGGTCAATGTCATTACCCGCCATGAGCGTGGCGGTGCCCGCCCGCCAGTTACCTCAAACCCCGGCCATCCGGGCGGGTTCGGGCCGGCGCGGCGTACGGGCCTGCGGGGGCGGCCCTGGTTATGTTCAGATGCATGTTCGACGAGAATGACGTGCTGGACGGGCTGAACGAGCAGCAGCGGCGGGCGGTGACGCATCAGGGCGGCCCGCTGCTTGTGCTGGCCGGGGCGGGCACCGGGAAGACGCGGACGCTGGTGGCGCGGGCGGCGTGGCTGCGCGACAGCCAGAGCGTGCCGGCCAGCCGGATCTTGCTGCTGACCTTCACCCGGCGCGCGGCCAGCGATATGCTCGCCCGCGCGGCGGCCGGGCAGGACGGCGCCACGGGGCGGATCAGCGGCGGGACGTTCCACGCCATCGCGCACAAGATCATCCGGCAGCACGCGGAGTCGTTCTCGCTGCCGCCGCAGTTCACCATCCTGGACCCGGGTGATGTCGTCGACATCCTGGACGTGCTGCGGCCGGACCACGGCCTGGCCGACACGGGGCTGGCTGGCACTGGCCAGCGGGCGCCCCGGGCGGCGGCGTGCGCGGATATCTACACCCGGTGCGTGAACACCGGGCGGCCGGTCAGCGAGGTGGTGACCGCCAGCTTCCCGTGGTGCGCGCCGTTCACCGGGCAGCTGGCGGGCCTGTTCCGGGCCTACACCGCGCGCAAGCGGGCGCGGCACCTGCTGGACTTCGATGACCTGCTGCTGCTGTGGCAGGCGGCGCTGGCCGATCCGGTGGCCGGGCCAGTGCTGCGCGGCATGTTCGACGCAGTCCTGGTCGACGAGTACCAGGACGTCAACGCGGTCCAGGCCAGCATCGTGCGGCTGCTTCAGCCGGACGGGAAGCAGCTGACCTGCGTGGGCGACGACGCGCAGGCCATCTACGGGTTCCGGGGGGCCGACCCGGCGCACCTGCGGCAGCTGGCCGGCGACTACTCCGGGCTGGAAATCGTCCGGCTGGACCGCAACTACCGGTCCCGGCAGGGCGTCCTCGACCTGGCCAACGTCATCCGCCCGTCCGCGCCCGGCCTGGACCTGACGCTGACCGGCGACCGCGGCCCGGGAATGGCGCCGCTGCTGGTCCGCTGCCACGACGAGGCCACCCAGGCGCGGGAGATCTGCGCCCGGGTGCTGGCCGCGCACGAGGATGGCGCCGCGCTGCGGGACCAGGCGGTACTGGTCCGCGCCGCGCACCACAGCGACATCGTGGAAATCGAGCTCAGCGCGCGCAAGATCCCTTATGTCAAGTTCGGCGGGCTGCGGTTCACCGACACCGCCCACGTCAAGGACTTCCTCGCCGCCGCGCGCATCCTGGCCAACCCCGCCGACGACCTGGCCTGGTTCCGGCTGCTGCGGCTGCACGAGGGCATCGGGCCGGTGCACGCCCGCCGCATCCTCGCCGCCCTGGCCCCCGGCTCAGACGACGGCTGGCAGCAGGCGATCGAGGCCGCCCCGGCCCGGTCCCGGCGCACCCTTTCCGCGACCCTGGGAGGGCTGGCCGACGCGGCCGCGCTGGGATCGTCTGGGCCGGCCGTGGCGGCGCAGGCGGGAGCGATCCTGGTGCTGCTTGATCCGCTGCTCCGCGCCCGCTACCCCGACGCCGCGGTCCGGATCGCCGACCTGCAGCGGCTGGCCGACGCGGCGGCGGCCCAGCCGTCGCTGCAGGACGTGCTCGCCGAGCTGACCCTGGATCCGCCGGTCTCCGCCGCCGACCTGGCCGGGCCGCCGCGCCTGGACGAGGACTACCTGACCATCTCCACCATCCACGCCGCCAAGGGCCTGGAATGGCCGATCGTGCACCTGCCGCACCTAGTGGACGGCGCCCTCCCCAGCGATATGGCCCTCGGCGACCCCGGCGGGCTGGCCGAGGAGCACCGGCTGTTCTACGTCGCCATCACCCGGGCCCGCGACCATCTGTACCTGTACGTCCCGCAGCGGCTGCACTACCACCGCCGCGGCCGCGACGACCGGTACGGGTTCGGCCAGCTGACCCGCTTCCTCGACGCCGAGGCCCTGGCCGCCTGCGACAGCGTCACCGCCGCCCCGCTGGCGCCGGTGCTGCCCACCGTGGGCCCCCTCACCGTCACCGTCGACGCGGCCCTCGGCTCTTTGTGGGATGGCTGAGCGGCCGCAGAGCGCGGCAGCGCCGCACAGCGCGGACTCCGGGCGGATGGGCACGCCGTTGCTGCGCAGCACCTCGCGGACGTCGATGATCAGCGGGAAGACCTCGTGGTTCCAGTCCTCGCCCTGCTCGTCCCACGCCCGCTGCTCGGCCTCGACCGCCATCCGGTCCTCGGCGAACACGCGCTCGGTGAAGCGCCGGATGAACGGCCAGGCGAGATGAAGGGCGCCCGGGATCCGCGGCTTCTCGATCATGAGCAGGCCGTAGACGTGATTGGTGCGCTGCTCGTCGTCCTCAGGCACGTAGGCCACCCAGAGGGAAAACGCGGGAAGTTCGGCGTTCTCGGGGACCAGCTGGAGGGTCTGGTAGGGGTACCCGGTGCGGATGGTGATGACATCCGGCGATTTACCGCCGCCGATACCCTCGCCGGCGAGCAGGCCGGCGCCGCGGTCCTTCTTCCCGCTGACATGAGTGAACAGGTACCGGGCCTCCACCGAGTGCCGGTCGGTGACGTAACCGAGGAGCTTGGGCTGGATCTTGCCGAGGATGCCGCGGTGCAGGAACTGGTGGTTCATGTCAAGGAGGTTCTCGTGCATGAACGAGTAGTGGCAGCGGACGGTGCGGGAAAACGTCATGGTCATATGCCTGGCGGAATCGAACTCGGGCAGCTCGGGCAGCGCGGTCGTGGCCGCCTTCTGCGGGTCGCCCGGGAAGACGAACACCAGGCCGTAGGCCTCGCGGACCGGATAGGCACGGACCCCGCGCGGCGGCCGTCCTGCCCCCTTGGGCAGGTACGGTATCTGCGAGATGCGGCCGTTCCCGCGATAGGCCCAGGCGTGATAGCAACAGCGGAGCGCGTCGCCTTCCACGACGCCCATGCTCAGCGGTACCTGACGGTGGGCGCAGCGGTCTTCCAGGGCATAGACCGCGCCGCTCGCGCCGCGGTACAACGCGATCCGCTCCCCCGCGAACGTGGCCGCGAACGTCTTCTGCTTCCGCACGCTCCCCGACACGGCGACCGGGTACCAGAAATCCGGGTTGATCCCGGTCCGCCGAAGGTCCGCAACGACTCCGGACCGATGATCAGGCAGTGTCTCGGTCATGCCACTTCTCCCTCGCGCACAGGTTCCGGCTTTACCGTCTGTGCAGAGAAGGATGCGGCCCTACTGATACATGGTTTACCGGGCTGGGACGATGTTGTAATTAATGCGGAAGAGGTTGGCGGGGTCGTACTCGGCCTTGAGGCGGGCCAGCCGGGCGTGCTTCTCCGGGCCGCCGAGGGCTTCTGCCACGCGATCCTGCTCGATGGCGTCATCGGCCAGGTCGGCCACGTGCGCTTCCTCGGTGTAGTAGCGGTGGCCGGAGGGCCCCTCGACGAGGGCCAGGCAATGGTGCCGGTGGTCCGCGCGCAGGTGGGTGACGCCGAGGAGATCGGCTCATGGCGCGCCGTCGGCGGCGAACTGCTCCCCCGGCTCTGGCAGCACCTGCGGCGCCGCTCCGAACCGGGGCCGGGAGAAGTACAGGGCTAGGGTCAGCCCGATGACCATCGGCGTCCACCAGCTCCACGGGTTGCGCCACTGGATCTGCGAGAAGAACGTGAGCGCCACGGCGGCGCACCCGGTCGGGATGAGGCGGGACCAGTCCCGCGCGGCGGCGACGAGCGCCACCGCCAGCGGCGGCCACAGGTAATAGGACACCATCACCGGCTCGAACACCGAACGGAGCGCCAGCGTCACCGCGGTCCACCACAACAGCTCCCGCAGCGCCTCGGGACCCCACTGGCCGCTGGCACCCGGCCGCACGGCCCGCCAGCGGCGCGCCACGACCAGCGCGCATCCGCAGGCCGCCACGATGGCCGCGATCCTGGCCGGCCCGGCAGCCACCTGGCCGTCGGCCAGGTGCGGGGCCAGGTAGATCCACGGGGTGGGGTGATCGATCACCGGGGAGTTGGGCTGGCTGGTCACCGCGTGGACGGTCGCCGTCCAGTTGGCCGCGGCCGCGGCGGCGAGCAGCAGCGCGGACGGAATGGCCGCGCGGGCGACATAGCCGGCCAGCCGCCTCGGCGACACGACGGCGGCGAGCAGCGGGAACGCGAGCAGGACGAGCGGCTGCACGGCCACCGCCGCCCCCGCCAGCCACGCGGACCGGCTGGTCCTCGAGTCGGCCAGGGCCAGGATGGCGTACAGCAGCAGCCCGACCGCCACGGCATCTTCCGGATGGCCCCACCGCACGGTGACGCTCCACAGGGCCGTGGCACCGAAGGCGGCGAGCCAGAAACGCCTGGGCCGGCTCGCGCCCAGGCGTTCGGCGATCGCGTCGGCGGCGAACAAGGTCACGGCCGAGATGGCCACCTGGTAAGGCCCGACAAACAACCAGACGGCGGGATAGGCCCCGTGCGCCGACGGCAGCCCCAGCCGGAGCCCGGTCACCTCGATGATCGCGATGGCCGGGACCAGGATGATGGCCGCGCCCGGGAGCGAGACCAGCTGGGTGGGCGAGGTGTACAAGCCGCCCAGGTCCAGGTGCGCGAACCGCTGGGCCGCGATCAGCGTGCCCCACAGGTCATCGGGCAGCGCCCAGGCGGTCTTGCCGTAGTAGCGCGGACCCCAGATCGTGCCCGCCATCCCGATGGCGGTCATCACGACGGTGGCGAGCAGCGGGAACAGCCTCCTGACCGGCCACGGCGGTCTCTCGACGGCGGCCACGCCGGTCAGGGCTCCGCTCACGCGTCACGCCACCGCAGTACAAGCCCGCCGGCCAGCATGGCAACCGCGGCCCAGGCGGCGAGTACGCCGAGGCCGCCCCAGGGGCTGATGGGCAGGCCGCGCAGGCCGATGGTGTCCTGGATGGTGAGCCCGGCATTCATCGGCGCGTACCGCTCGAGGCGGTGGGCCCAGACCGGGTTGCCGGCCACGACGGAAAGGATAATCGGCGAGAGGTAGAGCAGCCCCAGCACGATGCCGATGGCGACGGCGGACTCCCGCACGACGGCGGCGATGCCGAGGCTGAGCAGGGCGATCAGCGCGAGGTACAGGACCGAGCCGGCGGCGGCGCGCAGCGTCGGGCCGTCGGCCAGGGACTCCAGCGGGAAGCCGCGCCCGGGGGTGAAGCCATGGCCGGGCAGGATGATCCGCCCGGCCAGCAAGGATCCGCCGACGGCGATGGTCCCGGCGGCCAGCACCAGGCCGGCGGCGAGGACCGCCTTGGCGGCCAGCACGGCGGACCGGCGTGGCATCGCCGTCAGCGTGATGCGGATCATGCCGGTGCTGTACTCGGCGCTGATCATCAGCACGGCCAGGATGGCGACGATCGCCTGGCCGAACTCGATCCCGGTGAGGCTGAGCTTGGGGGTGTCTACCAGGCAGGCGGTACCGGTCGGGCACCGGACGGCGGCGGTAGCCGCCGCGCTCACCGCCACGGTCAGCACGACGGTGGCGGCCAGCAGCCAGGCCGGGCCGGACACGGTGCGCAGCTTGGTCCATTCCGCGTGCAGAGCGTCCCGCAGGCCCGTCACCTCCATACGCCGCGCGACGGACAGGCTCGGCTGCCCGGCGTGCAGAGCCTGGCTCATGCGTCCCTCCGGCGGAGCAGGGCAACGGCCAGGCTCAGGGCGAGCGCGGCGTAAGCGCACAATACGGCGAGGCCGGCCCACGGCGCCAGCGGAAAGTAGCCAGACGTGGGCGTGTAGAGGGCGGTGACCTGCGGGTACTGCGGCGCGGCCTGCTGGACGGCGAAGGCGGCGGCCGGGGTGATCCGCAGCAGCCAGTCCGAGGCACTGGCCGGCAGGATGGAGGCGACGCCCAGGATGTACGGCAGGACGATGACCACGATGACGAGGGCGACCGCGGCGGCGCTGCGGCGCAGCACGGTTCCGAGAGCGAGGGCGAGCACGGCGGCGACGGCGAGCAGCGCCGCGGTTCCGGCTATCACGCGCAGCTCGGTCGCCCACGACGCGGGGAACACGTACGTGCCATGGTGGCGGGACAGCTGGGTCCCGAATATCACTCCGGCAGCGGCGGCCACCAGCCCGGCCACGAAGGTGACCGAGCCGATCACGATCGCCTTCGCCGCCAGCACCCGGCCCCGCCGCGGGCTCGCGGTCAAGGTGATGCGGATCAGGCCCCGCCGGTATTCGGCGGTGATGAACATCGTCGCGACCACGATCACCGCGATTAGCCCGGCGAACGTGCCGAGGAGGTAATTCGTGAGGGTCGCGTCGGGGTCACCTTCGTTGCCGGAGCCGGCAATGACCGGCGCGATGTCGCCGGAGCCGGTCACGATGAACCGGCCGCCGGCCTGGTGGTACCCGCCGACCCCCGACGCGTCGCCGGCTCCGATGTAGTCGCCGGTCCACGTGCCGCCCGGCCACGTGCCCGACCGGCTGACGTGATCAAAGACGGCGGTGGCCTGGCTGGGGAGGCTAGACTCGTTGGTTCCGCCGCCGAAGCCCTGGGAGCTCACCGTGTACGCAGGGGAGGTGGCGAACAGCCCGGCCTGGAGGGTCGATGACAGGCCGGCCAGGTGTACGGTGCTGACCTGAGTCCAGTGCGTGCCGTCGGCCGAATCGTAGCCGGTGATCGTGTCGCCGGAGCGAGTCAGCCGCAGCCAGCGCGGGGACGCCGGGGAGACGGCGCCCGGCTGGCCCGCCGTGTCGTTGGCGTAGTTGTCCTGCATGCGCACCCCGTGGTCGGCGGTGACCATCATCGCCGCGTACGCCGATCCCTGGCTAGTGCCGTTCTTGATGATGAGCCCGGCCTTGGCCCACGGCACCAGGCCCGAACGCGTGTCGACCGGCGCGGCCGGGTTGGACGGGACGTTGCCGTTCGCGGGCGGGAGCAGGCCGGTCAGCGAGGTTACCTGGACGGTGATACTGCCGTTCCCGGTGAGCGGCTGACGCACGAAGTAGAAGCTGTCGTCGACCGGCACGCCACCCGGTCCCACCGGGAAAGTATTAGTCCCGCAGGCAGAGCCGGTGCGGGTCGGCCCGCCGCTCGAACCACTCGTACTCTGACAGGAGCTGCTGGTGCCGACGGCGGCGAAAAGCCCGAGCCCCGCCGTTACCAGGGCCGCGACGGTCATGCCGATCACCCAGCCGCGCACGGTCCTGAACTTGGTCCACTCCGCGCGTAGGAGCTGCGCGAAGCCGTCCCGCCCGGCCTGCTCGCCCGGCCGGTACGGCGTAACCGTGCCGGCGGTCATCGCGCCACCTCCTCAGTGCTGGTCCCGGAAGGTGTGGCGGCACGGAACTCGACCGCGTCCCGGGTGAGCTCCATGTAGGCCTCCTCTAGCGTCGCGCGGTGCGTCGAGACCTCGGAGAACGGCACCCCGCTCTCGCCGAGCAGCGCCACGATCTTCTCGGCGGCCAGCCCGGAGATGATGAGCGTGTCCCGGTCGGTGGCGGCGACGATGGCCCCCGCGTGCGCCAGCACCGTCATCGCCTCCGACCGTTCAGTGGTACGCACCGTGACCCGGCCGTCGGACGCGGTCGCGATCAGGTCCGCCACGCTGGTATCGGCGATGACCCGGCCCCGGCCGACCACGACTAGATGGTCCGCGGTGTCCTGCAGTTCGCTCATCAGGTGGCTGGACACCAGCACCGCGCGGCCCTGGGCGGCCAGGGACCGCAGGAACCCGCGCATCCACACGATGCCCTCCGGGTCCATGCCGTTGAACGGCTCGTCCATCATCAGCACCGGCGGGTCGCCGAGCAGTGCGGCGGCGATCCCCAGCCGCTGCCGCATGCCCAGCGAGTACCCGCCCGCCTTGCGCCGCACCGCCGACTGCAGACCCGCCTGCTGGATCACCTCGTCGACCCGCTTCGCGCCGAGGCCCTGGGAGTGGGCCAGCCACAGCAAATGATTGCGAGCAGACCGGCTGGGCTGCAGCGCGGCCGCGTCCAGCAGGGCCCCGACGTGGCTCAGCGGATGCCGCAGGCTCCGGTAGGGCCGGCCTCCCACCAGCGCAGTGCCCTCGTCGGCCGCATCCAGGCCAAGGATCACCCGCATCGTGGTGGACTTCCCGGCGCCGTTCGGGCCGACAAAGCCGGTGACCTGCCCTGGCCTAACCGTGAAGGACATCCCGTCCAGGGCTCGGGTCGGCCCGAACCGCTTGCGCAGGCCGCTGACTTCGATGGTTGCTTCCATACCAGGTAAGGCTAGGGAACGGTACCCGGGACGGGCGTCACGCCGGGGAGCGGTCTTCGCCGTCGCTGGCAGGAGGGACCTCCGCGGCGCATCCCTCGCAGGAGGGACGGCGGTATCCCCGACCGGGGCGACGCCAGGCCCAGGCTGAGCGACGACAATGGTTGACATGAGCACGGCAGGTGACCAGGGCGGCGGATGGCCGGAAAGGAGCCGGCGGTTCGCCGCGTCTCCCCACGCGCCCGCCGTCGCCGGGGCTCTGCTGGGAATAGCGGCGATGACCGAGGCGATCGCGCGGGGTGCCAGTACCGGGATGAGCGTGGTCGGCCTGGTCGGCGTGTGCGCGCTCGCCGCAAGCACCACGGTGCCGCTGGCTTTCCTCGGGCCGGTCGCGGCCGCCGTGGCTATCTGTGCGGCGAGCGTGCTTTCGCTCGCGGCCTTCCAGACGCTGACGGTCGCGGGCCTGGCCGCGCTGCTGATCGCCTTGTACCGGCTGGGCCGCAGCGGCGCAGCATGGAGCAGTAGCCGGCGCACCGAGGCCTCGTGGGGTGCGGACCAGTTCCTGGCGCCGGCCCTGGCCGCGCCGTTCCTGGTGCTGGCGCTGGCCGGACCCTTCACCGCCGGCCGCGCGGGTTCCGAGGAAGGCGTCCTGGTCGTGCTGCTGGCCGCGCTGGCCCCGGCGGCCGCCCTGACCGGGGTGGCCGGGCGGGCGCGCAGCGAGGCCCTGGTGCACAGCCAGGCCCGGCAGGCCATCGCCGACACCCTGGTGGAGCACACGGCCCGCGGGGAGCGGGCGCGCATCGCCCGTGAGCTGCACGACGTGGTCGCGCACCATATCTCCATGATCGCGGTGCAGGCGGAGACGGCCCGGCTGGCCACCCCGGGGATGCCAGCCGCCGGCGCAAAGCGGCTACTGGAGATCGGTGACACCGCGCGGGCCGGCCTGACCGAAATGCGGCGCCTGCTCGGCGTGCTCCGCGAGGACGCGCAGGCCGCCGGCCCAGGCCGACAGGATGCCGAGCTCCGTCCCCAGCCAGGTCTGCAGCAGCTCAACGCGCTGCTCGACGAGGCCAGGGATGCGTCGGGCACAGGCACCAGGCTCATCGTTTCCGGGCCCCCGGCCACCCTCGATCCCGGTGTCGAGCTGGCCGCGTACCGCATCGTCCAGGAAGCGCTCACGAACGCCCGGCGGCACGCGCCGGGCGCCGCGGTCGACGTGGAGCTGCATTTCGCGGATGACGCCCTGGGGCTACGAATCCGCGACAACGGCCCAGGCCCGCCCGCGGCGCAGCCGGTGGCCTCCGGCGGGCACGGGCTGCCCGGCATGCGCGAGCGGGCCGCGGCGGCCGGCGGTGAGTTGCGCACGGGCGCCGCTCCCGGCGGCGGTTTCCTGATCGAGGCCACACTGCCCGCCAAGGCGGAGATGACCGGATGACCAATGCTCGCCCGGCGGTCCGGATCATCGTCGCCGACGATCACCATGTGGTGCGCACCGGCTTCGCCGCGCTGCTCGACACCCAGCCGGACTTCACGGTCGTCGGCACGGCCTGCGACGGGACCGAGGCGGTACGGATCTGCCGTGAGCTGTCCCCTGACGTGATCCTGATGGACGTGCGCATGCCCGTCATGGACGGCATCGAAGCCACCAGGCAGCTCGCCGGAGCCGCTGGGCCGCGCATCCTGATCCTGACCACCTTCGACCTGGACGCCTACGTCTACGACGCGCTGTGCGCTGGTGCCAGCGGCTTCCTGCTCAAAGACGTCACCGCCGAGCGGCTGTTCGAGGGCGTACGAGTCGTCGCGGCCGGCGAGGCGCTGCTCGCGCCCGCCGTCACGCGGCGCCTGATCAGCGAATTCACCCGGCTGCGCCCGAGGCCCGACGCCCTGCCTTCGGGTGCCCTAGCCACTCTGACCCCGCGCGAGACTCAGGTGCTGAGGCTCGTCGCGGAGGGCCTGTCCAACCCGGAGATCGCCGCCCGCCTGGTGGTCACCGAGGAGACCGTGAAGACGCACGTCAGCCACGTGCTGACCAAGCTCGGGCTGCGGGACCGGACGCAGGCCGTGGTCACCGCCTACGAGACCGGCCTGGTCGTGCCCCGGTCGAAGAATCCGGGCTAGCGGGATTGCCGGGCGGGCTGTACTGCTACGCTGCGAGGATGGAGGCGCGCGCGGCATGATCGACTACATCGGATCGGCCGTGCTGTTCGTCTGCATCGTGGCCGTGCTCGTCGTCCTCTGGAGACGCGAGCACCGCTAGGTCCTGCCGTGCCATGATCGGGTCATGACGAGCCCAGATGATGGCAGCACTGACGATGGCCGGGTCATCGAGGCGAACGGCATCTCTCTCTACGTCGAAGAACACGGCGACGGCGTCCCGGTCCTGCTCCTGCACGGCTGGCCGGATTCCGCGCGGCTGTGGCGGCACCAGGTTCCGGTCCTGGCGGCCAGCGGTTACCGGGTCATCACGCCGGACATGCGCGGTTTCGGGCGCTCGGAGCACCCGGCTGAGGTCCGGTCCTACGGGCTGCGGAACGTGGTCGGCGACATCAGCGCGCTCCTCGACGGGCTCGGCGTGCCGGCCGCGCACGTGGTCGGGCACGACTGGGGCGCGGCGGTGGCCTGGCTCACCGCCATCCTGCGCCCGGACCGCGTCCGCACGCTGACCGCGATCTCGGTGCCGCACCCGCTCGCGCCGCCCACCGTGCGGCAGTACGAGATGGCCTGGTATCAGCTGTTCTTCCAGTTCTATGGCGTCGCGGAGGCGACCATCGAGCACGACGACTGGGCCTGGCTGCGCACGTTCAGCCGCGGCGACGGGGACCTTGAGCAGGCCATCGCGGACCTGTCCCGGCCGGGTGCGCTGACCGCGTTGCTGAACTGGTACCGGGCCAACCTGGCGCCGCGGATGCCCGGCCCCGCGCCCGCGCTGCCGCCGGTCACCGCGCCGACCCTGGGCATCTGGTCGACCGAGGACCATTACCTGGACGGCGAGCGGATGAAGAAGTCGGCGGCACTCGTCGCGGGGCCATGGCGATATGAAGAAATTCCAGGTGCGAGCCACTGGGTGCCGCTCGACGCGCCGGAAAAGCTGAACGAGCTGCTGCTTGACTGGCTCGGCCAGTAACTGGGCGTGGCCCTGCCGGCTAGACCACACTGGGCGAATCAGCCATCGGCTCGCCGAGGACGAGCAGGACGTCGTCCGCCAGCCCGTCACCCGCGTGCTCGAACAGGAGCCTGACCACGCGCTTGACCGCGGCGTCCAGGTCAGGCAGCGCCAGCGCATCGGCCACCCGATCGCTGAGGTCAAAGAAGCGACCGCGGGGGTCCCGGGTCTCGACCAGCCCATCGGTGTAGAACAGGAGCCGGTCGCCGGGCTTCAGCACGATGTCCTGCCGGGCCGGGTGCGGATGCAGGCCGAGCGGTGGCGAGAACCCCTCCGGGGTCATGATCTGCAACCCGCCAGCGTCGGCCGACACTTTGACCGGCGGGTGGTGCCCGCAGTTGACAATGCGCACTTCTCCCGGCGCGAATTCGGCCAGGATAACCGTGACGAAGTCCTCAATTTCCATTTCCCGCGACAGCCTGGCGTCCATCTTCTCGGCCAGTCCGACCAGGTTAGACTCGCCGAACGCCAGTTCGCGGAAGACGGCCAGAACGGCGGCGCAGCGGCCGACCGCGTCCAGCCCTTTGCCCTTGACATCACCGATGATGAAACGCGGCCCGAACTGCGTCATCGTAATGTCATAAAGATCACCGCCGACCAAGGCCGCGGAGGTAGCCGACTGATAGTGCGAGGCAAATGCCACGCCGCCGAGCTCGGCCGGCAGCGGACGCAAGATCGCGTGCTGAACTCTTTCGCTGATCTTGATAAGCCTGTCTTCCCTGCGGCTGCGGATCACGGCGGCTAGCACGGCCAATCCCCCGGCCACCGCTACCATGCCGATGCGGTATCCCTCCATCGTGGTGCCGGCCGTGCCGGTGACCACGGCGACCAGGGCACACAGGACCAGCGCATAGCCAGCGACCAGCGCGGTCATCTGGCCGTTGCACCTAGCGCAGGCCAGCAGCGGGCCGACCGCCAGCAGGCCGGTCATGTTGAATCCCAGCCCGATAAAAATCCCCGTAACAGCAATAACGGCGTCCAGCACGAGAGCGATCATGATCCAGACAGGCTGCTGACCCATCGCCCTCGCCGCACGCCGCAGTAGTAGGCGCATCCGTCCCCATCCAAGCTACCCGTGCGGTGAAATACCAACTTACTTGGAGAGTGAACGGTTTGCCTCATTTACCTCAGTCCCGGCGATGATGGCGGGAGGGGACGGCGGAGCACGCACTACGGTCCGTTCGGTATAAAAAAATGATTTTCCCTAACGAGGTGGGGTGCTCGTGCAATTTCACGTTTCCGCGGTCGCTGCGGGCGCGCGGCGACATCGAGTAAGCCGCCCACCCTGGTGGCCTCGCCGAGGATGGTGATGACGGCGGCGACCGCCTCCTGGGCGTCCGGCCCGGCCGCGGAGACCGTCACGTGCTGGCGCTGGTGGCTGACCCGGCGTCGCTTCAGAAAATGGCGATCGGGTTGACTGGCGAACCGGTCCCTGCACGGAGCCGGAGAGGTGCGATGACACAGAGGAATGACCAGCGGTTCACCTCCTGGCACGCCGCGACGAGGTTGTCGAATTGCAGCCAGTCCAGGAGGTGCAGGCCCATCGCGTTGACAGCGAGCACGTGCACCGGAAAGTCGACACCCTCGGCCGCGCTCGGCGCCGTGTCATTGTTGCCGTCGCTGCCAAGTACCGCGATCCGCCGTTCCGCGAGGAGCTCCAGGGCAGCTGGATGCAGCCCGGCGCGCGCGTTCGCGACGTCCCACGGACCGAGCGCTGTGCGGCGGCTGCGGTGACCGACCCTGATGAATAGCAGATCGCCCTGCTCGATCCGGACTTCCTGCGCCGCTTCCGCCGCGATCAGGTCATCGGCGGTCACGTGATCACCCGGGTCCAGCCACGGCACGCCCCGCACCCGCGGAATGTCGAGCAGCACGCCACGCCCGACTATCCCGCCGCTGGCCTCCTCTATGGCGAGCTCAGTTGCTCCCGTGGCAGTGACGGCGTCCTCGCTTATGTCGTTGTAGAGGATCCCGTCGAAGATCACGTGGCACAGGGCGTCGATGTGGCTGTCGGCGTTGCCGTGGATGTTCATGGCCAGCCGGTCCATGGCGAACGAGAGCCCGGCAGCGGGAACCGAGCTTGTGCCGGTATGAGTCATCTGATGCACGGCGGGATCAGGATTATCGGGCGCCACCTGGCTCTCCACCGGCGCCGCCAGCGACACAGCATGACCACGCCAGACGCCACTGGCCGCCGCCACCACATCCGTGGCCGAGATGTTGTTCAACGCTCCCCGCCGGTCGGCTGGTCCCTGCCGGGACATGTGTTTCACCCGCTGGTAAAGTGCCCGGAACTCGGCCGCGCTCAGCTCAAAATCGCCCATCCCGCCAGCCTCACGCGCCAGGCCCGCGCGGTCATCATCTGCTCCGGGTGACTTGCCCAAGGGACATATCACCCATCGCTGGCTGGGGTCTCCATTTGCTCACCCTGCGGCAAACACTCACTTACACGGGGCGAGCGCCGAAGCGGGTTACGACCGTAGCGGCGATCCGGACGGCGAACTCCGCCGCACCGACCAGGTCCGTGGCCGGGCCGGCGGCCAGCCACCTGCTCAGGAAGGCGCCGCAGAAGGCATCGCCGGCACCGGTGGTGTCGGTCGCCCTGGCCGGCTGCGCCGCGATCAGGACCGGGGCCTCGCCGGGGGTCGCCAGCACGCAGCCCGCACTGCCGAGTTTCACCACCACGACACCGTAGTACCTGGTCAAAAGGGCCGCCATCGAGACCGGATCCGGTTCGCCGGTGAGCACGGCGGCCTCGTCGCGGTTGGGGAAGCAGACCGCGGCGCCTTCGGTCCAGCGCAGGAACGCCTTCGGCTCCAGCCGGGCTAGGAAGGCGGCCGAACCCGGGTCGATGGTGACGGCAAGCTGGCGCACCCGGGCCTGTTCGAGCAGCCAGAGCGCCACCTCGAGCAGCGCGGGCTCACAGAACGTGTACCCGGTGAGGTGCAGCGCCGCGGCGCCGTCGAGCAGGCCAGCCGGCACGTCGGAGCGGCGCAGCCGCAGGTTCGCGCCCCGGTCGGTGAACATGGTCCGCTCGCCGTCCGGCGCCACCATGATCACGATCGAGCCGGTCTCGGCCTCGCGGTCGGCGGCCAGGTGCGCACGGACGCCCGCGCGCGACAGTTCCCGCCGGTGGTACGCCGCGTCGCGGGCCCCGACCCGGCCCGCGAACACGACGTCCGCGCCGAGGTGAGCTAGCCACGCGGCCTGGTTGGCCGCGGAGCCGCCCGGCCGGGCGAGGATCGTGGCCGGGGTGTCGCTGCCCGGCCAAGGTCCCAGGCCATCCAGCGGCTTCACGAGCACGTCGTTGATCACGTCGCCGCACACCACGACCCGGGGGGTGCTGGTGATGCTAGGGGACAACACGCACGACGGATCGTTCGGACCAAGATTTTGAGATTTTCGCGGCCAGATCGATGTTGCCGCGGGCAATGTCCAGGTTCACCTCGACGCTGGCCCCACCGGTCACCTGCTGGATGCGGTCAAGCAGGAAGGGGCTGACCGCCTTGCCGCGGATGCCGGCCTCGGCGGCGGCGACCAGAGCCGCCTCAAGCGCGCCACTGAGCACTTCCGGGTCGAGCTGCCGGCCGGGCGGCAGGGGGTTGGCGACGAGCAGGGCCGCTTGCTCGCCGAACGCCTCCCTGGCCACCATGATGTCGGCGATCTCCTCCGGGTTGTCGGCGCGCCAGTCCAGGTCACAGCCGGAGTCGGAGAGCCAGAAGGCGGGGAAGCGCGAGGTGCGGTAGCCGACGACCGCGACGCCGAGCGTCTCGAGCCGCTCCAGCGTGGCCGGGATGTCCAGGATGGACTTCACGCCGGCCGACACCACCGTGATCGGCGTCCTGGACAGCACGGTCAGGTCCGCCGACTCGTCGAAGGTCTCGCTCGCGCCGCGGTGCACGCCGCCGAGGCCGCCGGTGGCGAACACCGCGATGCCCGCCCGGGCGGCCAGCACGGAGGTGGCCGCGACCGTCGTGCCCCCGGTCACCTTCCTGGCCATCGCGATGGCGATCTCGCGGCTGCTGACCTTGACCACGGATTCGTCCACAGCGATGCGCTCAAGCTCGTCCGGCGCCAGGCCGATCTTTGGCACGCCGTCGACCAGGGCGATCGTGGCGGCGGTCACGCCCTGGCCGGCCAGGATCGCCTCGAACTCCCGTGCGGCGTCAAGGTTGCCCGGGTGCGGCAGGCCGTGCGAGATGATCGTGGACTCGAGCGCGACGACCGGCGAACCGGCCTTCAGCGCGGCGCTGACCGCAGGGGACACCTCTACCAGGGACGGCACGGGAACGATTGTCTCACTCTCGGTGCGCGCTGGGGCTACCTCGTCCGCGAAGCCATGCCCTGATGTCCGTCACTGTCCGTTACGAACTACCTGGCCGCGCCGGAGCCCTCCAGGGCGCGTTGCCACGACTCGGGCACGTGATCCCCCCGGTCCGGCGTGACCACGTCCACCGCGCCGATGATGACGACCGGGCACCGGGCGGCGCGCAGGCAGACCCGGATGACCGGACCCGTGGCCCGGTACGGGTCGGGGCCGTTCGAGTTGCGCCCGAGCACCAGCATGTCGGCATCGGCCGCCTGGTCGAGCAGCACGCGCGCGGCGAGCCCTTCGGCGATCTCGGTGCGCACGCTGACGCCCGGGAACCGGGTCAGCGCCTCGCTGACCGACTTGCGCAGCACGTCACGGGCGGCACCCCAGCTTCCGCCCGCTTGCCTCGGCGCCGGAACGGCATAGCTCGCGACCTGGTGGCACGCAGCTTCCAGGGCCAGCACGGCCAGAACCTCCGCGGCCCGCAGGCTCGCTTCTCGGCACGCCCATCCGAGCGCGGCCACGGACTCCGTTGAGCCATCGACGCCCACGACTATGCGTCGAAGGTCCGAAACTTTCGCCATGACGAATCCTTACCCGTTCGCCACCTCTGACCCGCAGGGCCGTCCCGCCACAGCCGTCTCGCCAGAGTCTTTTGATCGTTACTGACAGTCTCCGATCCTAGACCGCAAGAAGGTCCCTGACGAGAGGCGCGAGCCGCTTTTGCCGGCGGCTCTGCCTGTGCCATGGGACCCCGTGGTTATCGTAACGTTATTGGGTGCCCGGGCGAATTGGTGCAAGTGACCGCATGGTCCGGCTAGCCGCCCTTTTGCGAGGGTCTTGGTGAAGGTCCGCGGCGTGCGCAGGTGGGCGGTGGTCGCCGTCGGCCAGGGCACGGACCGCGCCGGCCACGGCTCCGGCCACGACGGCCACGGCCAGGACGGCCACGAGCAGCCGGCGCCTGGGGCTCAGGCCGCCCCAGTGAAGGGGGTTGGGGAGGTGGGCGAGGATCGCACGCACTCACCCATGGTGCGCCGGCCGACCGCCTGCGTCCAACCCGGCGGGTTCCTAGAGGGCACGGGTACGGACGGTCAGCTGACTGCCGGCCTGGCCTTTGCGGACGCGGATCTGGGCGGGGATGCGCTGCCTGAGCTCGGCGACATGACTGACGATGCCGACCATGCGGCCGCCTTCGCGCAGGCCGTCGAGCACGGTCATGACCTCTTCCAGGGTGTCCTCGTCCAGGCTGCCGAAGCCCTCGTCGACGAACAGCGCCTCGATCCGGGTGCCGCCCGCCTCGGCGGCGACGACGTCCGCCAGGCCGAGGGCGAGGGCCAGGCTGGCCAGGAACGTCTCGCCGCCGGACAGGGTGCTGGTGTCGCGGTCCACGCCGGTCCAGGTGTCGCAGGCGAGCAGGCCGAGGCCGGACCGGGCCGCGCCGCGGCGCGCGTCGGTGTGCACGAGCGAGTAGCGGCCTGAGGTCATCTTGAGCAGCCGTTCGCTGGCGGCGGCCGCGACCTCCTCCAGGCGGGCGGCGAGCACGAACGAGGACAGGGTCATCCGCAGCGAGTTCGCGCCCAGGCCGGCCACGAGGTCCGCGAGCCTGCGGGCCTCGGCGGCCTTATCGGCCAGCGGCTTCAGGGCCGTCAGGCGCGCGGTGAGCTGAGGGGCGAGATCGGCGAGCTGCTCGGCCTTGTGCTGGGCACGATCGTAGGCGGCCACGGCGTCGTCGTGGGCCTTGCGGGCCGCCTCGACCGCCACCAGCGCGCCTTCCAGGTCGGCGGGCGGGTCGAGCGGCACGTCGAGGTCGGGGTCGGCGAGCAAGTCGTCGACGGCCCGGGCCGAGGCTTCGTGCTCGCGGATCGCCTGGTCGGTCGCGGTCCGCCAGGCGGCGTCCCGCCGGGCCAGGCGGACCGCGTCCAGGTCGGCGAATCCGGCCTCGGCGGCGGCCTGGACGGTGTCGGCCTGGGCGCGCCGGGCGTCCTGTCCGGCGCGGGCGGTGGCGTCGGCCGCGTCGGCGGCGGCGATGAGCGCGTCGGCGGCCTGGCGGGCGGCCCTCAGCGCGGTGTCCAGGTCGGGGTGGCCGCCGAGCTGGACCAGCAGCGACTGACGATTCCGGGCGGCGCGCTGGCCGGCTTCGGCCGCCTGACGAAGCGCGGACTCACGCTGCTCGGTCAGCTCGGCCAGGCGCTTCTCGGCGGCGGCGACGGCCTGGTCCAGGGCTTCGAGCGCGGCCTGGAACTCGCCGTGCCTGGCCGCGGCGTCGGCCAGCCCGGCCATCTCGGTCTGCCGTTCGCGAGCGGCCGTCTTCAGCCTGGCCGCGTCGGCCTGCAGCGAAACCATGTCCGCGGCGACGGTGAACCCGGCGTCGGCGAGCCGGGCCGAAAGGTCGCTCACGCGGACGTCGGCCGCGCCCAGCTTGGCGCCGATCAGCTCGGCCTGCTCCGCGGCCCGGGCGGCCTCGGCGGCGGCGTTCTCTTCCTGTTCGTGGGTCACCCGCTCGCCACGAAGCTCGCACAGCTCGGGATGGTCGAGCGAGCCGCAGACCGGGCAGGGGGCGCCGTCGACCAGGGTGGCCGCGAGCTCGGCGCGCATGCCGTCGATGCGCGTCATGCGCAGCTGGGCCGCTTCGGCCAGGAGCTCGGCCATCTCGATCTTCGCGTCGATGTAGGCCTCCTCCTGGCGGCTCTTCTCGGCGCGGGCACCGACCAGGGCGCTCGCGTCGGCCGCGGCCCGGCCGTAGCGGTCGGATTCGGCCTGGGCGGTGGCGAGCCGCTGGCCGGCCTCGGCCGCCTGGTCCCGTTCGCGGCTCAGGCCGGGACGCTGCCGCTGCCGGGCGGCGAGCTCGGTGGCGGCGGCGCCGATCTGGGCGGCCAGCTCGGCCGCGGCTTGGCTGGCTGACGCGGCGGCCTCGTCCTCGTCGGCCGCCTGCCGGGACAAGGACCGCAGCGCCTCAAGGCGTCCGAGCTTGGCGACGTGCTCCTGGCCTGCAGCCCTCAGCTCGGCGGCGGTGGCCGCTGGCGCGGCGCCGGCGTCGTGCCTGGCCTGCTCCTCGGCCAGGCGGGCCTGGCTGAGCACGCTGTCGGTTCGCTCGGCCTCGGTGAGCGCGTGCGCTACGTCCGCGGCGCGGGCGGCGGCGGCGAGCGCAGCGCGGCGTTCGGCCAGGCCGGCTTCGGCGGCGGCCAGGTTGTCCCTGTTCGCCAGGGCGTCGGCGCGCCGCCGCTGCCGGTCGGCGAGGCGCCCGGTCTCGCGCTGCCGGTCGAGCACCCGGTCGAGGTCCTGCCGGTAGGCGGCGACCTGGCCCTGGCAGGCGGCGGCTTCGGCGGCCGCGGCCCCGGCCAGCTGGTCCGCCCACCGGGCGTCCGGCAGGGTCTCGGCGTCGGGCGCCTCCTCGCCTGGGACCGGGACGCCAGCGGCCTGGGCGACCCGGGCCAGGAACCCGGAAATGGCGATCTCGGCGTCCCGGACCTCGTCCGCCGTGGCCTTGCGGCGGCGGGCGAGCCACTCCTCGACGGCGTGGAACCGGTCGGTTCCGAACAGCCGCTGCAGCAGCTTGGCCCGGTCGCCGGCGTCGGCGTGCAGGAACCTGGCGAACTCCCCCTGGGGCAGCAGCACGACCTGGAAGAACTGGTCCGCGGACATCCCCATCAGGTCGGCGATCTCGGTGTCCGCCTCCCCAGCGCGGGTGGAGACGGCCTGCCAGGCCGCGCCGGTGAACTCCTCGAGCAGGATCTTCGCCTGCTCGGTGGTGGTGCCGGCGCCGCGGAGCTTGGGGCGCTCCTGCTCGGGCTTGCGGGTGATCCGCATCAAGCGGCCGCCGATGGTGGCCTCGAGCCGGACCTCGGTCGGCGTGCCCGCAGCCGCGTGATCCGAGCGCAGCCGCCTGGCCTTGCCGCGCTCGCCGGGGACCCGGCCGTACAGCGCGAACCCGATGGCGTCGAGCAGGGTGGTCTTGCCCGCGCCCGTCTCGCCGTGCAGCAGGAACAGCCCGGATGAGGCCAGATCGTCGAAGCTGACCTCCACCGTTCCGCCGAATGCGCCGAACGCGGTCACTCGCAGCTGGTGCGGGCGCATCAGCTGGCCGCCCCTTCGGCATCGACGCGGACGGCCTCGAACGCGCTCCGCAGCAGCCGTTCCTCACCGGCCGTGGGCGGCGCGCTGCTGACGTGCCTGATGAACTCGGCGGCGATGGACTCATCGTCACGGCCCGCGACCCTGGCCCGGTACCCGCGTCCGTCGGGCACGGCACCTTCCGGCTCGAACCCGAGCACGAGGACATGCGGGAACCGGGCGCGCAGGGCGTCCATCGCCCCCTCGGGACGGCCCGGGTCGGTGAGCGTGACGGACACGAATTCGTCCTCGTGCCCGGCGTAGGCGGCCGAACCGAGCAGGTCGGCGAGCCGGCCGCGGAGCACGCTCAGCCGCCGGAACGCGGGCGCGGGCACCTGCTCCGCGCGCGCCGTCCCGGTGTCGTCCAGCTCGACCAGCCAGCTGCCCTTGCGGTGCGAGGCTTCGGAGAACGAGTACGGCAGCGGGGAGCCGCTGTAGCGCAGGTGCGGAGCGAGGGTCTGCTGGCCATGCAGGTGACCGAGGGCCACGTAGCTGAACCCGCCGAACACGTCGGCGGGCACCTGGCCGACGCCACCGACGGTGATGTCGCGTTCGGATTCGCTGGCCGTTCCCCCGGTGACCCAGCCGTGCGCCATGACGACGCGGCGCCGGACGCCGCGGGTTTCGGCGTCGGCCCGGATGCAGGCGGCGGCGTGTCCGAGCACCCCGGCGTGCCCGCGGGGCGGCTCACCCTCGCCCGCTGGGGGGAGTTCACCGCGGACCGCGTCCGGCTCGAGGTACGGCACCCCGTACACGGCCACCGGCCCGTGGGCGTCGCCGAGCACGACCGGCCGGGCCAGCGCGCCGGGCCGGGTACGCAGGTGGACGCCTGCCTTCTCCAGCAGGCCGCTGCCGAACCCGAGCCGGCGGGCCGAGTCGTGGTTGCCGCTGATCAGCACGATGGCGGCGCCGGTGTCGTGCAGCCGGAGCAGGGCGTCCTCGCATAGCTCGACGGCGTCGACCGGCGGCACCGCGCGGTCGTAGATGTCCCCGGCGACGAGCACCGCGTCGACTTTCTCGGCGCGGGCCACCTCCACCAGATGATCGAGGAAGGCCGACTGCGCCGTCCGGAGATCCGCACGATGCAGTGACCGGCCGAGGTGCCAGTCCGAAGTGTGCAGCAACCGCATGGCCCGGACCCTAGCGGAGGGCACCGACATTACGCCGGGGTACACGCCGACGCAGCGGACTTCTAGCTGGCCGCGGGGCCCGCGGTGCGGGCGGCGGGCTCAAGCGTGCCCTCGATGTGAATAGGCAGCTCGGCGACCGGCAGCATGGCGGCTTCTCCCCTCAGTCGTCGGACCTTATGTCGGTATCGTCGTCTTCTACCACGTGAACGGCTGCTTCCTCCGCGCTGGCCGCCCCGCCGTCGACGCCGACGTCGGTGGCGACGAGATCGGCCTCGGCGTCCGGATGGGCGCCCTCGTCCTCGGCCACCAGCCGGCCCGCCCGGGGATCTGGGCCGTCGTCGAGCAGGAGCCCGTCGAGGTACTCATCGGCTTCCTCCTCGTCGTCGGGATCCTCGGGCAGGTCGTCGTCGAGGTCGAAGGGCGTGTCGGGTTCCTCCTCGGCGAGCAGCTGATCGAGAGACTCACCCGAGGCCTGCTCGTCGGCCGTAGACCCGAACTTGGTCCCGGCTGACCACCGGTCCGGCGGTGCGATCCCCCGGTCCAGCGGATCGTCCCCGGGCTCACCCGGGATTCCCGTCAGGGAGTCAGCAGGCTCCTGTACCGAGTAATCCTCGAGGTCGGCGGACTCATGGCGGTTCTCGTCTGGCATCCTCGGCTCCTTTCCCTGGCGGGTAACGATGAGTTCGCGGTTGTTGTTTCGTATTACCACGTGGGCGGCAGAGTATCTGGCGGCGGAGTATTTGGTTGGCCGGGGCGGCCGCAGGGCCGGTAGTTTCGGGACACGGGGACGATGCGGTTTTCTCTGGAGGATGGATGTCACAGGTCAACGGGGTCGGCGAGCAGCCTGCGATCCTGGTGGAAGGCTTGACCAAATCGTTCGGCCAGGTACAGGCGCTGCGCGGCATCGACCTGTCGGTGCCGCGCGGGACGGTGCTCGGGGTGCTCGGGCCGAACGGAGCGGGGAAGACCACCGCGGTGCGGATCCTCACCACCTTGCTGCTCCCCGACGGGGGGCGGGCGCTGGTCGAGGGCTACGACGTGGTGCGCGAGGCGGCGGCGGTCCGCCGGTCGATCGGGCTGGCCGGCCAGTCGGCCGCCATCCAGGAGGAGCTCACCGGCCGGGAGAACCTGGAGATCATCGGGCGGCTGTACCACCTGAGCTGGCCGCGGGCCCGCAGTCGGGCCACCGAACTGCTCGAGCAGTTCGGTCTAAGCGATGCGGCCGACCGGACGGCCAAGAACTACTCAGGCGGCATGCAGCGGCGCCTGGACCTGGCCGCCAGCCTGGTTGGCCAGCCGAAGGTGCTGTTCCTGGACGAGCCGACCACCGGCCTGGACCCGCGGTCGAGGCTCGGGATGTGGGACATCATCCGGTCGCTGGCAGCCTACGGGACCACGCTCTTGCTGACGACCCAGTACCTCGACGAGGCCGACGAACTGGCGGACGAGATCGTGGTCATCGACCACGGCCTGGTAATCGCCGCAGGCACGTCAGAGGAGTTGAAGGGCCGGGTCGGCGGGGATGTCGTCGAGTTCGCCGTGCCCGACCGCAGCCGGGCCGGCGACGCGGTCGCGGCGATCGCCAGGATCGGCGAGGGTGAGCCGCACGCCGACCCGGAAACCGGCGTGGTCACCATCGGCGTCGGGGGCCGCGGCTCGGAGGCGCTGATCGAGGCGGTGCGCAGCCTGGACGCCGCGGGCGTCGAAATACGCGGTCTCACGCTGCGCCGGCCGTCGCTCGATGACGTGTTCCTGGCCCTGACCGGGCACGCGGCCGAGGACGACGCGCCTGGTGGACGCCAGCGCGGGTCTCGGGGTCGCCGCCGAAGTGGTAGCAAGGAAATGGAAAGGACAGCATCATGACCGCGGTCGCTGAGACGGTCGGCGCGCCCGGCGCCCACCACGAGCCCGGCCTGCGCGTCCGGTTCGGCTGGGCGGTGACCGACACGCTTACGATCACCCGGCGCAACCTGCTGGTCTGGATGCGGGTACCCGCTTATCTCGTCTTCACCGTGATCCAGCCGGTCATGTTCGTCTTGCTGTTCCGTTACGTATTCGGCGGCGCGATCCCGGTGCATACCGTCGGCGGCTACGTCAACTTCCTGATCCCGGGGATCATCGCGCAGACCGCGGCGTTCGCCACATTCGGCACGGCCATAGCCCTGGCGCAGGAGCTCAAGAAGGGCGTGATCGACCGGCTGCGGTCGATGCCGATGGCGCGCTCGGCGGTGCTCGCCGGACGGCTGGTCGCCGACACCGGGCGGATGCTCATCACGATCCTGATCATCGTCGGGGTGGGCTACGCAGTCGGTTTCCGCTTCATGAACGGCGTGCTGCCCGCCATAGGCATGGTCTTGCTGGCGACCGTGTTCGGCGTAGCGATCTGCGTCATCTCTGCCTATACGGGCCTGGCCATCGGCGACGAGGAGTCGGTGCAGGCGTTCGGGCTGATCTGGCTGTTCCCGCTCACGTTCTTGTCCTCGGCGTTCGTGCCGATTCCGACCATGCCGGGCTGGCTGCAGGCCTTTGCCTACCACAACCCGGTCACCTTCGTCGTCAACGCCATGCGCGCGCTGGCCCTCGGCGGCCCGCTTGAACCGAACCTGTGGAAGAGCCTCGCCTGGATAGCCGGCATCTTCGTGGTGTTCCTGCCGCTGGCGGTGCGGGCCTACCGCCGGGCTAGCTGATACTGGGCTAGCTGATACTGGGCTAGCCTTCGGCGGGGGACAGCGGGTCAGGGCCGGGACAGCTCGCCGGCGGCAGTGACGAGCACGAAGACGACGAACGCCGCGATGAGCAGCGCTACCACGAACATCACGGGCTGGCGCGCCTTGGCGGCGAGTACGGCGGCCGGCAGCAACCCGAGCACGGCGCACCCGGCGAAGACGTAAAGGCAGACGCTGACGAAGCTGGTCACGTCGGCCCCGCTCAGCGACGCGGGAGGCGCGGGCTAGCCCTTGCCGCCTGCGTCGTCTCGACGGCCATGCCGGCTAAGGCCGCGAAGCGGCAGCAGGCAGGGCCACCCAGCCTGCGAGCGGCAGCTGAGTGCCATCTGAGGTGATGATCGCCGTCTCGGCTGCCCGTACCAGGCCTGCGACTGCTCATGACTATGCGCCCTCCCCGGCGGCAAATGCGACCCGCAACTCGCATACGGACTACCCCGCCTGAGCAAATTAAAGCCCGACCGGCAGGAATGCAGGCAGTTGGTGATGCCAGCGGACGGCTCGGATCAGCTCCAGGCGCCGAGCTGAGCGAGCGGTCATGACTGCCGCTCATCTACTTCCGCCCACACGGCTTTGCCCGTTGCGGTCTCGCGAACTCCCCACTTGCCGGCCAGGGCATCCACGAGCACGAACCCGAAACCCGACTCGTCGAACCCGGCCGGGGTGCGTGGCTGCGGCCACCGTGGGTCAGTGTCGGTGACCTCAATCCGCAGCCGGCTTTGGCTGCCTTCCAGCTCCAGCGTTATCGCGTTACCGCCCCGAGCATGCCGAACTGCGTTGGTGACCAGCTCGGATACGAGCAGGACCGCGGTCTCCTCCAAGGGGGCTAGCCGCCATGTCGCTAGCGAATCGCGAGTAGTTTGTCGCGCCAGTCGCACCGCATGGCTGGCGGTCGGCAGCGTCAGCTGCAGGTTCCACCGGGTTTCCTCTGGATCAGCCGTCATAGTTTTCAATGCCTCAACCTTTATCCGCCGGGCCTCCCGGCACTGCTCACGGCGGATGCGCTAGCCCCCGTGCTGTGTCATTTCGAGGATCGGTGGGCTACCTGGGCAAAATCTCAGGGAAGGCTTACCGCCCGCTCTCAGCTTTCCGATGGTTAGCTGACCGATACCTGACCGCCAGCTGACCGCGGAGCAGGCCGTGGCGACGGCCGTGCGGGCTTAACCCGCCCGGGTTGTGGATCACCGGGACGGGCTGGCCGGTGACGTGCGGGGTGGGCGTCGGGCGCGGGTGCCGCGGGGTCGGCAGGCCTGCTGCCGAGGTGGCGGAGGGCTGCGGGGTCCTCGCCGCGGTCACCGGAGTGGACGGCTGGTAATCTCCGGCCGGCCCGAGGGACGCCATCGGCGTGGCCTGGGCCGTAGCGGACGGCAAGGCAGCAGCAGGAGCCAGGGACGGCGAAGGCGTCGAGCGCGCGGCGGCGGGGCGGGGCGGGCTGGTGGCGGTGGCGTTATGGCCGCCGAGCGCGACCGTCAGCGCGATCGCCACCCCGGCGATGACGAGGACTCCGGCCACGACGGCGGCACCCGACCGGAAGCTCATCTCCTCCATACGGGCGTAAACAGTGCTTTTGAGCCCACCCAACCCCTTGGTCACCCCTTCCCGACATAGCACGATACATGGGTATCGGGCGGTCCGGGGGCAGGCGCGGCCTCAGTCGAGCACGGCGTCTCGCCTCCTGAGTTCATCATCTCAACGACGAACAAGGCCGGCCGGGATGGACAGACGCTACACCAGGATGTCGAGCATCATCGGGGCGGAGGGGCGGGCGGCGCCGCCGGCGGGTTCGGCGGTGAGGGCGAGGTGATCCCCCGGCTGCAGCCCAGAGGCGATGACCGGGCCGGCCATGTCGTGCGAGCCCGGCGTGAACATGGTCACCGGCCGGTCCCCCGCCCGGCCGATCAGCCAGAGCTCATAGCCACGCGAGGCGGGCAGCGCGTGCAGGTCCGCGGCGGTGAACACCAGCGCGTGCATGGCGTGGGACATCACGATGGTGACCGTGCCGCCGCCGGTGACCGCCCCGGTCATCATGGTGGCGTCCCGCGCGGTCAGCACCGCGGCGATCTGCTGGCTGCTGTCCTGGGCCGCGCTGAGCTGGTCCCGCATGCTGCCGTCGGAGACGCCGAAGACCACCGCGACCGCGAGCACCGCCACGGCGGCCAGGGCGGCCGCTGCCACGGCCATCCGGCGTGGCAGGGCCAGCGTGCGGAACCAGCCCGCGATGGCGGGGATCCGGGCTGGCGTCTCGCTTTCTGTGCCCGGCGGCTGCTGCCTGGTCATGGCCGCGGCGGCCAGCACCCGCTCCTTCAGGCCCGACGGCGGGGGGACGGCGGTGGCGGTGGCCAGCCGGGCCGTGGCCTCGCGCAAGCCGGCGATCTCCTGCGCGCACTCCTCGCACTCGGTCAGGTGGCGCTCGAACCTGGCCCGGTCCGGCGCGGAGATCGCGTCCATCGCGTAGGCGCCGACGAGGGCGTGCGGCTCCCGGCCGTGCGCCTGGTTCCCGCCTAGCTTCATCCCGCCACCCCCAGGCAGTCCCGCAGCCGGATCAGCGCGTCCCGCATCCGGGTCTTGATCGTGCCGGTCGGCACGCCGAGCAGGCTGGCGACCTGGCCGTAGGTGTAGCCGCCGTAGTAGGCCAGGGTGACCGACTCGCGCTGCAACTCGGTGAGCGAGCCCAGGCAGCGCCGGACACGCTCGCGCTCCAGGTTCGACTCGACGGCCTCGGCCACCTCGTCGTAGGGGACGTCGGCCGCCGCCGTACGCCGCTCGCGTTCAGACTCCTTTTGGACCGAACGGACCCGGTCGACCGCCCGGCGATGCGCCAGCGTCATTACCCAGGCGGTCGCGCTGCCCCGTTCGGCGTCAAACTTGGACGCGTTCCGCCAGACCTCGAGCAGGACGTCCTGGGTGACCTCCTCGGACTGGGCCGGGTCACGGACCACGCGAATGACGATGCCGAACACCGACGCGGCGAGAAGATCGTAAACCGCGTCAAAGGCGGCCATGTCGCCCCGCGCGACCAGGCGTATCCGCGCGCCGAGATCTGCGCCAGGGGGGTCCCCGAGGGGGTCCCCAGGGGGGTCCGGGGGGATGGTTTCCCCCCGGGAGCGGGGGGCTCCGGGGGGTCGTCCCCCCGGGCTAGCACTGCTCATGACTGTTATTCGTAGCAGGAGCCGCTGGGGTTTGGAATGTTGCCCGGTTGTTGCCTGGCCGGCCAAACCCGCGCCGCCGCCGCACCGAATAAAGAGCATGAGAACTCCTCGGAGGGTCGCGGGGCTGGGCGCCATCGCCGGGGTGCTGGCCGCGGGTACCGCGCTGGGCGTGGGGCAGTTCGTGGCCGGGCTGACCGGGGCGAGCGGGTCGCCGGTGGTGGCGGTCGGCGAGCTGCAGATCGATTTCACGCCGCCGTGGCTGAAGAACTTCGCCATCACCGAGTTCGGTGCGGACGACAAGCTCGTCCTGGTCAGCGGGATCCTGGTGGTGCTGGCCATCTTCGCGGCCGTCATCGGCGCGGCGGCCACCAGGCGGCTGGCGTACGGCATGGCCGGCCTCGGGGTGTTCGCGGTGGTCGGGCTGACCGCCGCCGCGACCCGGCCCACCGCGACGTTCGCCAGCCTGCTGCCCACCCTGGCCGCGACGGCGGCCGCGGTGGCCGTGCTGCGGCTGCTGATTCCCATGGTGAGCCCCCAGGTGACCGCGGCCGCCCGCCCGGAGGTCACGTATGACCCCGTGATCACGGCTGACCCCGCGGGGGAAGCCAGCGAGCCCGGCATCGGTTACCAGCCCGCGCGCCGCAGCTTCCTCGCGGCCGGCGCGGCGACCGCGGGCATCGCGGCCGGAGCCGGGCTGGCCGGCCGCCTGCTGGCCGAGCGGAGCAGCGTGGCCAGCGCGCAGCGGTCCCTGCGCATCCCCAAGCCCGCGGGCACCACGCCGGTGCTGCCGTCGGGCGTCAACTTCGACATACCGGGGCTCTCCCCGTTCGTCACGTCGAACACGAGCTTCTACCGGGTGGACACCGCGCTGGTCCTGCCGCAGGTCGACCCGTCGAGCTGGCAGCTGCGGATCCACGGCATGGTCAACCGCGAGATCACGCTCACCTTCGACGAGCTGCTCAAGCGGCCGCTGATCGAGGACTACATCACCTTGTGCTGCGTGTCCAACCCGGTCGGCGGCCCGTACATCGGCAACGCGAAATGGCTCGGCGCCAGCCTGGCCGCGGTGCTGGACGAGGCGGGGATCAAGGCCGGGGCGGACCAGCTGCTGTGCACGTCGGTGGACGGGTTCACCTCGGGCACGCCGGTGCAGACCGTGATGGACGGCCGCGACGCGCTGCTCGCGGTGGCGATGAACGGCCAGCCGCTGCCCATCGCGCACGGCTTTCCGGCCCGCATGGTGGTGCCCGGCCTTTACGGGTACGTGTCCGCGACCAAGTGGGTGACCGACATCAACGTGACCACGTTCGCGGGCAACTACGCGTACTGGGCGCAGCGCGGCTGGTCACAGCAGGCGCCGATCAAGACCGAATGCCGCATCGACGTGCCGAACGGCCTGAACAACGTCCGGGGCGGGACCACCGCGGTGGCCGGGGTGGCCTGGGCCCAGCACAAGGGCATCGAGGCCGTCCAGGTGCGCGTCGATCAAGGGCCCTGGAACGAGGCCCAGCTGGCCGCCGTCCCCGGCATCGACAGCTGGCGGCAGTGGGTCTGGCCGTGGGACGCCACCCCCGGCCAGCACGTCCTGGAGGCGCGGGCCACCGACAAGACCGGCTACACCCAGACCAGCGCCATGGCGCAGCCCGAGCCCAACGGAGCCAGCGGCTACCCTTCGGTCTCGGTCACCGTTGGTTAGCTGGACCGCGGGGCTAGCTGGCGCTGGCGCGCAGGGGCCGCAGCGCCTCCGCCCAGCGGGCCAGTTCGTCGAGCATGGGTGCTGCCGATGATGGTCTGCAGGACGGGCTTGGCCACGACGTTTACCGCCGGGGAGTTTCGGATCGCCGCAGGCGGTTAGGTCTGTAGGTAGAGTCGCGCTGTTCAACGTAAGGCGGGCCGATGACAATTCCGATGCGCGGTCCCGAGCCTGCGCCTGAGTTCGAGACGCAGCGCCGGGTCGACGAGAAAACGCTGTGGTCGGGCGGCGTGGCGACGGCCGTCGTCGCGGGCCTGATCGCGCTGGTCGGCATCCTCGTGTGCCGATGGCTGTTCAAGATCCCGATCCTGTCGCCGAGCCGGGACGGCGCCTGGGGCGACGCGTCGACGGCGGGATACGTGTTCGCCTCCGCCGCGGTCGCGCTTGCCGCGACCGGGCTGATGAACCTGCTGCTGTTCGCTACCCCGTATCCGCGGGTCTTCTTCGGCTGGATCATCGGGCTGGCGACCGTGGTGGCGGTCGTGTTCCCGTTCAGCACGACGGCCCCGATCTCGCAGAAGCTCGCCACCGCCGTGGTCAACCTGGTGCTCGGCATCGCCATCGGCTCGCTGATCGGCGAGGTCTCCCGCCGCGCCGTCGGGCGCCGGCTGGTGCGCCGCGGGTACGAGCGGCCCACCAACCCGCCGCCCTCGCGCACCCCAGGCGACGGCTACTCCTGACCCGCGCTCGGCTCGCCAGATGGTTAGCTAGGGAAATGAATTCTGGGGGCTGGCTGTTAACCTGTCTGCGCGACGAAGGGGTAGCGCGGTCGGGAAGGACAGGAAACACGGCTGGGACGCGGGCTTCTGACTACGGGTGGCTAAGGCGGCTGGCGGGCTACTGCTGGCGTTACCGCCGGACGGTCCTCATCGCGATGAGCGGCGCGCTGGTGGCGACGGCCGCGACCGCGGCCATACCCCTGATCCAGCGGCAGATCATCGACAACGTCATCGTGACCCAGCGGGAGTCGATCTGGCCGCTGGCCGGACTGCTCGTCATCGCGGCCGCGGTGAACTACGCCGGCATCTACCTGCGCCGCTACCGGGGCGGTAAGCTCTCCCTGGACGTGCAGCACGACCTGCGCACCGAGCTCTTCGCCGCGCTGTCCCGGCTGGACGGCGCCCGCCAGGACGAGATCCACACCGGGCAGCTGGTCGGCCGGTCCATCTCGGACCTGAACATGGTGCAGTCCATCTTGTCCATGGTGCCGATAACGCTCGGCAGCCTCGCGCTTTTCGTGCTGTCCATCGGCATCATGGTGGTGCTCTCGCCGATGCTGACGCTCGTGACCGTGGCAGTGGCGCCGGCCCTGTGGATGATCGCGCTCGCGTCGCGGCGCCGGCTGTTCCCGGCGAGCTGGCACGCGCAGCAGCAGTCGGGCGACGTGGCCGGCGTGGTCGACGAGGCCATCGGCGGCGTGCGGGTGGTCAAGGGATTCGGCCAGGAGGAGCAGGAGCAGGAGCGGCTGGAAGAAGCGAGCAGGAACCTGTTCGCGTCCCGGCTGCGCATGATCCGGCTGACGGCCAGGTACAACCCCGCGCTGACGGCCATCCCGTCGCTTGGCATGGTCGGCGTCCTCGCGCTGGGCGGCTGGCTGGCCATTCAAGGCTCGATCACGCTGGGCACCTTCCTCGCGTTCTCGGCCTACCTGGCTCTGATGAGCGGCCCGGTGCGCATGCTCACCATGATGGTCACCATCGGGCAGGAGGCTCGGGCCAGCGTCATCCGCGTGTTCGACATCATCGACTCGCAGCCCGCCATCAGTGACAAGCCGGACGCGGTCGAGCTTCCGCCGGACGCGGCGGGCCTGCGCTTCGACGACGTCCAGTTCGGCTACGTGCCGTCCCAGCCGGTGCTGCGCGGCCTCTCGCTGCGGGTCGAGCCGGGCGAGACGGTCGCCGTGGTCGGCGCGTCCGGCTCAGGCAAGTCCACCCTGGCGCTGCTGCTGCCCCGCTTCTACGACCCGCAGGCCGGCTCGATCCGCATCGGCGGCTACGACGTCGCCGACGTGACCCGGGACTCGCTGCGCGCCGCGATAGGCCTGGTCATGGAGGACAGCTTCCTGTTCTCCGACACGATCCGGGCCAACATCGCCTACGGCCGGCCGGACGCGACGCAGGAAGAGGTCATCGCGGCGGCCCAGGCGGCCCAGGCGCACGAGTTCATCGTCCAGCTGCCGCAGGGCTACGACACGGTGGTCGGCGAGCAGGGCCTTACTCTCTCCGGCGGGCAGCGGCAGCGGGTGGCGCTGGCTCGGGCGCTGGTCACCGACCCCCGGGTGCTGCTGCTCGACGACGCGACCTCGGCCATCGACCCGCGCCTGGAGGCGGAGATCCACACCGCGCTGCGCGAGATCATGCGGGGCCGCACCACGCTGATCATCGCGCACCGCCGGTCCACGCTGAACCTGGCCGACCGGATCGTGGTCCTGGACGAGGGCCGGGTCGCCGACAGCGGCACCCACGAGGAACTGAACGAGCGCTGCCCGCTGTACCGGAAGCTCATCACCGGCCCCGACGATGACGAAGCCCCGGCGCGCATGGTCCGGCCGCGGTCGATTAAGACGGTGGAAGACGTCCTGGACAGCCGGGCGGTGGCCAGCGCGAGCGCCGCCGGGGCCGGCGGGCGCCGGGCGGCGACCCCGCTGGGGCGCGGGTCGGCCGGAGCCATGGGTCGCAGCCGCGGAAGCGCGAACCTCACCGGGACGTTCGACAGCCTGCCGCCCTCCCCCGAACTGCTCGCCCAGGTCGACGCGCTGCCGCCGGCCACGGACACGCCGGACGTGGACGTGGCCCGGGCGCGGGCCGGGGACCGGCACTTCACGCTGCGCAGGCTGCTGCGGCCGCTCGCCGTCGCGCTGGTCATCGGGCTGGTCCTGGACGGCCTGGACGCGGTGGCCGGGCTGGCGCTGCCCGCGCTGGTCAGGAACGGCATCGACCACGGGGTCCAGACGAAGGTCTTCCACGCGATCGTGGTGGTCTCGCTCATCGGGCTGGCCATCGTAGTGGCCGACTGGGTGGTCAACATCGCCGAGGCGATGGTGGTCGGGCGGAACGGCGAACGGCTCCTGTACACCCTGCGGGTCAAGCTCTTCGCCCAGCTCCAGCGGCTCGGCCTGGACTTCTATGAGCGCGAGCTTTCCGGCCGGATCATGACCCGGATGACCACGGACGTGGACGCGCTGTCCTCGTTCCTGCAGACCGGGCTGATCACCATGGTCAGTTCGGTGCTCACCTGCTTCGGGGTGCTGGCCGCGATGCTCATCATCAACCTGCGGCTCGGCCTGGCGGTGCTGTGCATCTTCCCGGTGCTGGTGGCGGCCACGCTGGTGTTCCGGACCAAGTCGGCCAAGGCGTACGCCGAGTCGCGGGAGAAGGTGGCCGCGGTAAACGCCGACTTCGCGGAGAACGTGGCCGGGCTGCGGGTGACGCAGGCGTTCCGCCGCGAGCAGGTCAACCGGGACCGGTTCGGCGCGCTCAGCCAGGCGTTCCGGGTGTCCCGGCTGCGGGCGCAGCGCTACATCGCGATCTACTTCCCGTTCGTGCAGACCCTGTCCACCGCGGCCGGCGCGATCGTGCTGATCATCGCCACCGGGCAGATGCACAGCGGGGAACTCACCACCGGCGCGCTGATCGCCTACTTGCTCTACATCGACATGGTCTTCTCCCCCGTCCAGCAGCTCTCCCAGGTCTTCGACGGCTACCAGCAGGCCATGGTCGGGCTGCGCCGGATCACCGACCTGCTGCGGCTGCGCACCTCCACCCCGCCGGCCGCGCGGCCGGTCATGGCGGGCGGGCTGGATGGCCGGATCGAGCTGCGCGACGTGAACTTCAGCTATGGGGCCGTATCAGGCAAGCACAGCGAGGCCAACGCGCTGGCCGGGATCAGCCTGACCATCGAGCCTGGCGAGACCGTCGCCCTGGTCGGCCAGACCGGAGCGGGCAAGTCCACGCTGGTCAAGCTCATCGCCCGGTTCTACGACGCGACCAGCGGACAGGTGCTGGTAGACGGCACCGACGTCCGCGACTACGACCTGGCCAGCTACCGGCACCAGCTCGGTGTCGTCCCGCAGGAGTCGTACCTGTTCGCGGGCACGGTCCGGGACTCGATCGCGTACGCCAGGCCGGACGCCAGCGACGCCGAGGTGGAGGCCGCGGCCCGGGCGACCGGCGCGCACGAGATGATCACCCGGCTGCCCGGCGGCTACGGCCACGAGGTTTCCGAGCGCGGCCGCAACCTGTCGGCCGGCCAGCGCCAGCTCATCGCGCTGGCCCGCGCGCAGTTGGCCGACCCCGCCATCCTGCTGCTCGACGAGGCCACCGCCGCCCTCGACCTGGCCGCCGAGGCCGCGGTGAACCACGCGATCGGCGAGCTGACCGCCGCCCGCACCACGATCGTGGTCGCGCACCGGCTGACCACGGCCGCCCGCGCGGACCGGATCATGGTCCTGGATCAGGGCGCCATCGCCGAGGCGGGCACCCACGAGGATCTGCTCGCCGCCGACGGTACCTACGCCGCCCTGTGGGCCGCGTTCACCGGCGAGTCCGAGCTCGTGGCCTGAGGCGCGCACCCAGCTCGTTCGGCATAATGCTGCGGGGTGAGGTCATGTACCGGCTGCTTTACCGGATGGTGCTACGGCGGGTGCCGGCGGAGACGGCCCACCGGGGCGGGTTCTGGCTGATCCAGGTCTTCGGGTCGCTGGCGCGGGTGCCGGGGATGGCGTGGCTGCTCCGGCGGTGGCTGGGGCCGCGCGATCCGGTACTGCGGGTGCGGGCGCTGGGGCTGGAGTTCCCCGGGCCGCTCGGGCTGGCGGCCGGGTTCGACAAGGACGCGCGCGCGACGCGCGGGCTGGGTGCGCTCGGGTTCGGGTTCGTCGAGGTCGGCACGGTGACCGCGCAGGCTCAGCGGGGGAACCCACGGCCGCGGATGTTCCGGCTGAGCGCGGACCGGGCGCTGGTCAACCGGATGGGTTTCAACAACGCGGGGGCTTCGGCGGCGGCCGCGCGGCTGCGTGCGGCGCGGGCGCGCCCGGGGCCGGTCGTCGGGGTGAACATCGGCAAGACGCGCGTGGTGCCGGACGAGGAGGCGGCCGCCGACTACGCCGCCAGCGCACGGGCGGTGGCGGGCGTGGCCGACTACGTGGTGGTCAACGTCAGCTCGCCGAACACGCCGGGGCTGCGCGACCTGCAGGCCGCGGACCGGCTCCGGCCGGTGCTGGTGGCGGTGCGGGCCGCGCTCGACGCCGCCGCCGGTGGCCGCCGCGTGCCGCTGCTGGTGAAGATCGCGCCGGACCTGGCCGACGCGGATGTGGACGCCGTCGCGGACCTGGCCCTAGAGCTCGGGCTCGACGGGATCATCGCGACCAACACCACGGTCTCCCGGGAGGGACTGGCCAGCCCGCCGTCGCAGGTGGCGGCGGTCGGGGCGGGCGGTCTTTCCGGGCCGCCGCTGCGGGGCCGGGCGCTCGCGGTGCTGGTCCGGCTGCGGGCCCGGGCCGGGGACCGCCTGGTGCTCATCGCGGCCGGCGGGATCGAGACCCCCGACGACGCCTGGGAGCGGCTGCGGGCCGGGGCCACGCTGGTGCAGGCCTACACCGGGTTCATCTACGGCGGGCCGTTGTGGCCGCGGCGGATACACGCCGGGCTGGCCCGGCGGACCCGCTCACAGGGCGATGTCAAGTAGCTCATACGGCGCCTGGCACGGGTGGCCGGCCGCGAGCCACAGGTGCCGGGCCTTCAGGTCCATCAGCACCGAGGCGATGGTGGCGCCCTGCTCGCGGGGATGATCGGCCGGGTCGGGGTGGGCGCAGACGCTGTTCGGGTAGTCGGCGTGATCGGCGAGCAGGGCGCGGAAGTCGTCGAGGCTCAGTGGGTGCTTGTGCGTCTTGGCGGCCGCCTGGAGACGCTGGAGCCGGACGGCGCTGTCGGGCATGGCCCACAGGGACAGGTCGACCGGGGCGATACCCGGGGCCAGGAAGTGGTTGGTGTGCAGGAGCACGCCGTCCTCGGGGAACAGCGGGTACAGGCGGGTGAAGTCACCGGGCGCAGCCTCGATGTCGAGGGCGGCGCCGCTGGCGTGGGCGATCAGGTAGTTGGCCGAGGAGGACCGCAGGCCGGCCTGGAGCACCTTGAGGGCTTCGGTGACCGTGCCGCAGTCGAGTATGGCCCGCAGCAGCACGTGGTAGGGCAGCCCGGGCTCGCCGGTGTCCGCGTCGGTGACCAGAGCGTTGGTGACCAGGCCGAGGCCGGCGGCGTTCATCCCGGTCTTGGCCAGCAGGCCGGCCTCGACCACCGTGACGAAGTGCGGGCCGTCGTCCGGCCTGGCCTCCAGCAGCACCAGCGTCTGGGCCGCGTGCAGGAGCCAGTCCCAGTTCTGGCCGAGGATCGCGGGTCCTGGCTGGCCCGGGGCGGGGACGCAGGCGAAGGCGCTGCACTCTCCCCTGGCCGGGAGTCGTGGTTCCCTGGGGGCATTGCGGGCCTTGGCCGCGTACATCACCTCGGTACGCACGTTGATCGCCAGCACGTCGGTCAGGTCGAGGCCGGCGCCGTCCGCGATGCCGCGCATCTCCTCCAGGTACGCGGGCCGGAACTTGCCGATCGGCGCCTCGAACCGGGCGGCCTCGCGCCGCACGGTCGGCCAGCCCCACCCCGCGAAGTGCGCGAAGGCCTGCTCGTAGGCCTGGACCGACAGGCGCACGCGGGCTCCGGCCTGGCTGCCGTACTGACGGCCGCGCTGATAGCTGGTGCCCTCGGCACGCACGTGCTGGGTGCTGGTCATCCGCGCTCCCTCGGGTCCGGCGTTCCGGGTTCTACGGTACGCACTGGGCGAACAGCCCTGGCGGTGTTCTGTCGCGCGGCTTAGCCTGGTTGAGTGATATCGCGTCAACGGGGCTGGCCTGACGCTAACGGATTCTCAGGTCGATGGCGGCGGCCAGCGCGACCTCGCGGTAGGCGGCAGCGAGGGTATCCGCGGACGCATGGGCGTTGCGCCCGCTGGGGTTCGGCACCACCCATACCTGGGCGCCATGCAAGTCCGCGGGCTGGCGCCCGAGCACGGCCCGGGGCGAGCCAAAGGCGGTCCGGTAGGCGGTGACCCCCAGGATGGCGACCACGTGCGGGCGGTAACTGCGGACTCGCTCGGCTAGGGCCAGGGCGCCTTGGGCCAGTTCGGCGGGGCCGAGTTCGCTGGCGCTGGCCGTCGCCCGGGCGACCAGGCTGGTGATGCCGACGCCACGGCCGAGTAGGTAGTCGCGGTCACGGGCGGAGAGCCCGGCCGACGCGTCGATCAGGTGATCCGTGATCCCGGCTCGCAGCAGCGCCGGATAGAACCGGTTGCCCCGTGGTGCGAAATGGCCCTGCACGGCCACGCTGCGCAAGCCCGGATTGATCCCGGCGAACAGCAGTCGCACTCCTTCGGCGATCAGGTCCGGCAGGGTGGCGCCGGTGAACGACCTCAGTTCGGCACGGGTAAAGCTGGTGCGCTTGGGCGGCTCGCTGACGTGACCCAAACGGGATCGTCCTTTCTGGCTTTTGTATGCCTTTTTGCGGTACCGGGGACGGGCCGAACCGGCGACTTGCGACCGGCGGAATTCTCAACCCAAGATATGGCAGACTGAAATTCGCCGCCTTTCGGGAACGTATGAGGGACCCGGCGCGAGCCGGCTCACGCCGGGCCCGGCCAACGACTACCACCGAGGACGCCGGTGTCATGCCTACCGCGATCGCCGAACTGAACTGGCCCGGACGCCACCGGACAGGTCGCTGATGATGCGCGACGGGCAGGCAACTGACGATCAGCACGATCCCGTGGAGTCAGGCGAGAACTCGGTACCGGAGTCAGGCGAGGATTCCGCGGCCGGGTCAGACCGAGACATCGTCGGCCGGAAGGCGGACGAGGTCCTGGCGCCAGCTGATGACGATCGTGGTGGCGGCAATTATCCTCATGCTGCTCATCAAGGCGTTCGTGGTCCAGGTGTACCGGATTCCTTCATCCTCGATGGAAGACACCCTCCTCACCGGCGACCGGGTGCTAGTGAGCAAGCTGGTCTACCATTTCCGCGGCATCGACCGCGGCGACATCGTGGTGTTCAGCGGGGAGGGCTCGTGGGGGACCACGACGGGCGCGCCAGATCCCGCTCCCCCCGGCAACCCGGTGCTGCGGGCGGCGGAGGACGTGCTCAGCGATATCGGGGTGTACAGCACGCAGACGTACTACATCAAGCGGGTGATCGGCCTGCCCGGCGATCACGTGGCGTGCTGTACGAACGACAAGGTGACCGTGAACGGGGTACCGCTGGACGAGGCGTCTTACCTGTTCCCGGGCGCGAATCCCTCAGACGAGCCGTTCAGCGTTATCGTCCCGCCTGGGCACCTCTGGGTCATGGGTGATAACCGGGCGATTTCCGACGATTCCCGGGGACATAAGTCCAGCGGCTTCCCGGAGGAGGGGACCGTTCCCGAGAACGAAGTGGCCGGCCGGGCTTTCTTGATCATCTGGCCGCCGTCGCAATTGGGCGACCTGCCGATTCCCGCCACGTTCCAGCAGGCCGCGCTGCACGCCGGGGCCGCTGGGGCACCGGTGCTCCAGGTCGCCGGGGCGGCGTTCGGCGCGACGGCCGCGGTCCCGGCCATTGGGGCCGCGGCTGTTCTGGGTATCCCGCTGCTTGCCCGGCGCTGCAGGCGCCGGCGAGAGGATCGCTAGTCCGCCCTGCCGCTGGGCACGGCATCGAGCCACCAGTTTTGCTTGGAGCCGGGGACCAGTTGATCTATCGAGCCGGGGCGCGCGACGACGGCGGCGCGGTGGATCCGCGGACCTGGAGTGTCGGAGCAAGCAGGTGGATCTCGGCGGTGCGGGCCGGGTCGGCGACCCGGGCCAGCAGAGTTCGGGCGGCCAGGCGCCCGGCCTCGAAGCCGGCGCTGCCGACCCGACGCCACACCAGCGTCAGGTCCTCGAGTCAGTGATGGCGAAGGCCGATGCCGTCGTGGCGATGACGACGACTGCGTGCGAACGGCTCGCGACCGGGTACGCCGTCGACATGACGAAGGTCTGCATCATCGCGCACGGCGCGCCCGTCCTGCAGACCACCATGGCGGAGCCGACGCAGTTCCCGCACGCCAGAGAGGTGCTTGCGGGGGGAGCGGGCCTGCTCGTGCCGCACCGCGATCCGGCCGCGATCGCGGTGGCGCTCCGCTCGGTGATGACGCGGGCGGACGTGATGACGAGGATGGCCGCCGCCGCCGCCGCGACAGCGCCGAAGCTGCTGTGGCCGGTCATCGCGGACCAGTACCGCGAGCTGGCCGACCGGCTGATCACGGCGAGCGTGGCCGCATGACCGCCGGCCGCGTGACTCCGCAAGCGACGTTCGCCAGCTGGTGTTCGATCACCTCGGACGGCTCACTGACGACCGCGGGCTCTTCGAGCACGCCCTCCACAGTCTCCCGGCACGAGCACGGCTATTGCCTCAGCCGTGGCCTGAGACTCCAGCCTCGGTTAGCCAGCGCGCTGATGTCACGCCGGTCACGCCTATCCAGGCGCTCTACCATGGCGTAGTGTCGCTGGTAGGGAAGCATCCATCAGAACCCGCGCCATGCCAGAGCAAAGGCGCAGGTAACCGCGTCGCTCCGGACCCCTGGCGGCACGGCCAGTCACGGCCGGTTAGGACCGAAGGTGCCCAGCGAATGCATACATCATCAACTGTGCTGCTCTGTTACGGGGCGATACCAGAACTAGACGAGGCGCGCATCCGGCCGACGCGCGATCGGCCGCCCGGGACGGCAGGCGGCTGGGCGGAGGCGGCTCTGGTCCTGGCGCAAGATCGCGACCGCATCGCCGCGGGCATGACCGACATCGTGGTGCGCCGGCTGTTCTGCGCGGGGCTCGCTCTCGAAACGGCACTGGGCCTGATCGGCGGCCATCCGGGAGCCGGGAAGGTCCAGGAAGCCATCGGCCAGCTGGACCTGGCAATCCGGGACGTCAGGAACGTCGTATTCGATCACCCGCCAGCCTGATCCGCTCTCCGGCGGGCAGCCGGGCTGGGACAGTTCCGCCGCTGCCCGGCGCGCGGCGCTCCCTATCATGCGAGTCAGCGACCCGCCGCGAGCCGGATTCGCGAGCCGGGCCGCCGCGGCCGGGAAGCTCAGGTCCAGCCCCATCTCGGCAGCTACGAATATCTCCCGATCAGACCAGGCACGATGATCACCTTGCTAGGACCAAGGTTCCCATGCGCCACTCCAAGGCCATAGGCACGTCCCGCACGACCCGTGGCATGAACCCCGTAATGGCCAGGCAGGCAGCGACCATGGGCCGTCCTTCCCGGGACGTTCGGCACCTGACCAGGACGCGCGCCGGCCGCAAGCTGTCAGCAGGTGCGGCGCGGTCCCGCAGTGGCCGGTCGGCCCGGCCCCCGCCGTCCAGGCGAAGGCAGCTCGTCCCGGGAAAAAGGCTGTCACGAGCGACGGCGACACCACCGTACCCGTTATCACCACCCAGACAGCCGCAGCCACCGGCACGGCATCACCGGCCCCTCAAGATCGTCCTCGGCACCGCAGGCGCGTTCGCGCTCGTCGGGATCGGGCGCGATCATCGGTAGCGCCGTGGTTCATGCAGCCGGTAGCGGCAGGATCTAGGGTGGCGGTGTGTCTGCTGAGGATCCGGTCCGGCCGGTAAGGGCCAGGGACGGCAGCAGCTGGCGTATCGGGACCGACGCCGACGTCGGATGGATCGCCGCTGGCACGTCCGTGAGCCGGACCATCACCGCTGCCATCCCTCCGGTCTTCGAGGCCTACGCCACGATCGTGCTGCCGGGCGGAAGTGAGGAGCAAGACAAGCACGACCAGGCCGTGCTTGAGCTGCTGAGCGAGCAGTCGCCAGACCAGCCGTGGTGGCTGGGGTATCTCGACACCGGCGCCGATGACATTGTCTTCCCCGGTACGCCGATGGTGATCTTGTATCCGGGGTGGCATTACGTGCTGGTCGAGGCCGGGCCGGAGCAGGCCGCCACCTGGCGTAAGCAGGACCTTGGGTCGTTCTGGAAGGGCGCGTTGCCCAACTTGATGTTCCCCGCCGATCGCTCGTGGCTTTTCTCCACGCTGTGGGACGACGACTGGAACTGCCTCGGCGGACCGGCCGGGCTAGTGGGCAGATTCCTGCGTCACCCCTACCTCCAGGCCAGGCCGGTGGCGCTCGGGCAAGACGCCACACCGCCAGGTCACCAAGCGCTCTGACGGTGCCGTCTGCGTGCTGAGTGAGAGGTGCCGATCTGGTGGACTTCTCGCGGCGTCGGCCCGGCGTGCGCCGCGCGGGCCTAAGGCTGAGCGGCGGCGCTGACGCCGGGCCAGCGGCGCCGCGCAGCGGCGCGGCAGCGGCGCCGCGCAGCGGCGCGGCAGGCAATACCCCATAACCGTAACCCAGCGTGACACGATCAACATCCGCCGTTCCTAGACGCGAGCTTACAAGGCTCGGCGCGGCCAGCTCAGTGTAGGTCGCCGTAGAGAACGGTGTAGTTGCGACAGTTACTGCCGTTCCTGATCGGCGGCCTGGTCCGGCCAGACGCCGATGTGGTCGGGCTCCTCCTGCAATTCGACCCGTTTCCGCATGCCGAGGCGCCTGGTCATATCGCGTGGGAGCTGAAGCCGGCCCGCCCGGTCCAGCGTCGCGTACTCGCGTGCGTGCAGTGTTGTCTGGCCGCGCTCGTCGGTGGCGCCGTGTGGGTGACCGTCCCCTCCGGCGTCCTCCTGGCCCTGATCGCGCCGGGCTTCGCGGCCGGGGGGCACGGCTGGGTGTACGCGATCGGCATCGCCACTGCCGCCGCGGCGATGACCGCCAGCGTCCCACTGCGGAATACGCCGCTGCTCGCCCTGGGCGCGCTGACAATGTTCGGCTACCTCACCGCGGTAGCGGCTCGCTACCTGCATCAGTCGCTGGGGGTCCCGTCGGCCCTGGCGATCACCGGGGTGCTGATCATCGGCCTGGCCGTCGTCAGCGCACGCCTGACGCACGCGGCACATCGGCCCAAGCCCAGCGAGTCAGGCGCGGAAGAGCCATCCCAGGCGGCACATGCACCGGAGCCCATGGAGCCGGGCACGGAAGTGCTATCGTCACACCGAGACCGTCCCAGGGCCTCCTAGACAGCCGCTCAGCCCGTCACGAGGCTGGCCAGGTTCCACCAGCGATCTTCCACGTCTTCGCCGCGCTGGCGGAATTCATCCGCGAGCTGATCGTCGAGGGCACCCGGGAGGGCCTGGACGCCGCCCGCACCCGCGGCGTCCGCCTGGGGCGGCCCCGGCCATGACTGCCGAGCAGATCCCACGCCCGCGACCTGCTGACCCGGCCGGACAACACCGTCTCCTCCATCGCCCGGCTGCTCGGCGTCAGCCGCGCCGCCATCTACAAGTACGTCCCTGAGGTCACCACCGGGCGCCCGACAGTAGCCGTCCGGGGACCAGGGTGATCCTCGCCGGGTCCACGCCGACGCCGAACGCTGCTGTCTCGGCCATGAGCAGCTCGCGCAGCTCCATCCCCAGCTGGCCAAGGCGGCGGCGAACTCGCCCGGGCCCGCGGCCGCACCAGCGGGCAGACTCCCCCGAGCTCACCCCGCGCCAGGGCCGCATCGGCTGCTGCCTGCGAGGCTGACCGGCAGACGTAGGCGCGGGGCCTTCGCCTTCACCCTGAGGACTTTCGCCACCACGGGCCAGCTACGACGCCAAGTTCGTTGAGGATCTGCAGCTGGACGGTGCGATCTTGACGTGCCGTCGAGCATCTCGCGTAACCGATGCGTTCAACCACCTCGGCGGCGTACCGTTTAGGCCCCGTCACCGGACGATTTACCGGACTGGTAATGAGACGGCGTTGACGCAGGTCGCGATCTTCGAAGCTGCGATCTTGGCCGTCCCGGTTGGGAATCCCCTTAAGGACGCCGACGGCCAGCACGATGTACCTCGAGGTTGTCATACGATCCCCGTCGGGACAGCAGTGCCGCCTACCGGCCGGCTGCCTGGCGGCTCGCTGCCGAGGTGGTGGGCATCGCGATTCCGGCCTGATGTCGTCGTAGGCGAGGCGGACCCAGGTGGCCGACGTCTACCTACGTCTACGGTCGTGACTTCGAGGACAGCCGCGTCCAGGTACGGGCGCGGGACGGATCATCCCGGCCGGTCCACCCGCTCAGCGCCTGCCGGGCGAGCCGGACCAGCTCATCGCCAGAGACCGGCAGTCCCGCCGGGCGCGCCCAAGGTCGCGGCGCCGACTCAGCGATCGCGAACTCAGCCACGTCCTCGCCGTCGCAGTACACCACGAACTCGGTCCACTGGCTGCCGGAACTAATGCCGAGGTGGTCGATCTCATAGGTGCTGCCGTCGTACTCGAAGGCGGCGACGGTCTCGCCGGAGCCCGGGTCATCTTCAGCGACCCGCAGGGCCAGACATTCCTCACACTCGCACGTGCAGGTCTTTGGGGTGGTAGTCATCGGTCGATCCCTCCCGTCCGACCGCGGCTACCTCGTCGTAGCTCCGGTCCGGGTCAATCTCATCTATCGTGGCGGGCACGCTGTCGTACGCCTCGACGCGGCCGAACACCCCGTTCCGCGCCATCCTCGCCCTTCCCGTATAACCCCCGCCACCGGGCGGGAAGGGCTCTACGGGTAGGAGCGGCGGACGCCCGTTCTGATACCTTCCGCCCGTCACTCAAGGACGGGGTACGATCCCGCCTCCCCCGGTCGGCCAGACATCGCACCTAGCCGGTCCGCGACCCCGTCCGGGCACAAAGGTACGGCTGGTCACGCCAACCGGACCGCCGCTAGTTCCTTACCGTGACTGGCTGTTCCGTTGTCCAGTACGTAGGAGCAGGCAGCAAATCCATTCCAGGGGCGGCGACACCGGATGGATCCACCGGGGCGCCGCACTGTCCAGTAAGTGACCTGATCTTCTGCCAGGCCGACGGGCGGCCGTGGAATCCCGATCACGCGTCCAAGCGGTTCAAGAAGTTGGCTGCGCAGGCGGGCGTGCCTGTCATCAAGCCGCATGAGGGGGTCGGCACACGGGCAACTCGCTGATGCGTGACGCCGGGACTGGCCGCCACCGGGCCGGCCGTCACCGTGACGTCGTGCGGCGGCCGGGCTGGCGGGTCCAGGTCGACCCGGATGGCGGGCTGGCCGGGGGCGGTGATCAGGTCCAGCCACTGCGGATCATGCGGCGGGCTGGGCTCGAGCAGGAGGGTCCATCCGTCGGCGTCGCCGCCCAGGTTGGAGACCATCATCTGGTAGCGGGTCCCCCGGTCGTCGGTGGCGGTGAACTGCTTCAGGATCCCCGCCTCGGATCCCACCGGGTCGACCACCTGGCGGGCGGGCCGCACGTACAGGCTCAGCTGATGGCCGGGCTCGGTCTGCGCGTACGACAGCAGGTACACCTCGCCGCCGGGCTCTGCGCGCAAGGGGATCACCTGCCCCAGCCGGACCACCCGGCCCGGCACCGGGCCGGACCCGGGCGGCAGGGAGGTCACCGGCACGGCCGACCAGAACCGCACGCCGGCTGACCCGCGCTGCAACCTCGCGGCCCGGCCGGCCGGTGTCGGGAACGCCTGCCGGGCGAGCAGGGCCAGGTCGAAGTCCGCCACGATCCGGTCGGCCACCTCGTCATCGAGCGCACCCATGGCTATCAGCAGCTCTGCGGCCCACCGGATCCGGCGCGGCCATGCGGAACGGCGCAGCTCTTCCTCGGCCAGCAGCCGCAGGTGAGCTTCCGCCCGCTGACAGTCCACCTCCTCAGTGTCCCCCGGCCCGAGCCCGAGGTGTCAGCGCCCTGCTGACCCGGGCACGTTTCCGCTGCATCGCGTCCACTGAGATGCTGGCCTCGTTCTGCCTGGGCTTGTACCGGTTGGCACTGGGAACCCGTCACTGATGACCTGCTCAACGGGAACCCTCTCCCAGGATCCCTTGGTCCAGGAGTCTGGAAGTCCTCGAACCATTCCTCAAGATCGCCAGGATTCGCGATGCAGCGGTTGCTGAGGTAGGCGATCTGGTAGTTCTTGTCCTGGTACAGGACATCATGGAGCAAGTCGAAGCTGTGCGGGCTCCTCAGCGAGCTTGGCTACGAGGTCAACGACACGGCCACGGATGCCGAACATGTAGGCGGGCGTCGGGTCATCTTCCTCGGCGACCCGGTCGACCGCGGTCCGGCATCACCGGCCGTCTCGAGACTCGTCATGGGTATGGTGTCCAGTGACCGCGGCCGTGGAAAGAGATGAAATCCGCGTTCGTCATAATATCGGCCGCAGACCCCGTGGTAAGCGGGGTGTGAGACCCAACCAGTGGAGGTACCAGATGGCCGAACTCCCGCCGTCTCCGGAGGGAATTGTGCTGGCCCACTTCATCGTCTCAGACGATGTTGAGCGCTCTCGGCGCTTTTATACCGAAGTACTCGGCGGCAGGGTGGCCTTCTCCGGTCCCGGAGGGCTGACCTATGTCGCGCTATCCAACAGCTGGATCATCATCAATGTCGGCGGAGGCCCGACCGACGACAAGCCGACGGTCATCTTGGAGACGCCAAGCGATCCCGGCCGGGTCAGCAGCTTCCTCAATATCCGGGTCAAAGACATCCAGGCCGTGTACGCCGAATGGAGCGCCCGGGGTGCTCAATTCCTGACGCCGCCGAAACAGCACCAGTACGAGATCCGTTGCTACATCCGCGATCCCGACGGTCATCTGATCGAAGTGGGGCAGACCACCGACCCTGAGGGGGACTGGTCGCCCGCTCACTGGCCATCGAGTGTGCCCGCCGAGGAGTCCGAGTGAATGCCGAGATCACCGGCGAACTCCCTCGCATCGACCGTGGCCGGTCCCCCGGACACTGAGCCTCGATCCACCGCGTAAATAGCGGTTCAACCGGGCGCTTGGGCGCGAAAGGTTCCCTCTGAACTGGGACGATGAGAGTTCCTGAAGCTACCACGGTCCCGAGCCGAGAGGACATCTCGCGGGTGCGATTGTTGCATGATCTGGCAAAGATCCACGCGACGTACGATGACCCGAATCCCGGAGCAAATACATGGGATCGTTACCAAACCGGGGTATCAGCCGACCCGGTATCCAGCACATCAACGTACCGGACCGTTGCCCCCGCAGGTCGGAAACTGGTGTGCGTCACGTCCACCGACACGCGGCAGCAACCGGCTGAAAGATGACAGGCAGATACGCGCCGCACGGCTGCCGCGGTGATCCTGGCTCGCACGCTTGGGCCTGTTACGCTGAAGTTATGACAGTGACGCTGCACTTGGATGACGCCGTCGCGGAGGCGCTGGCCGCTGAGGCAGCCCGTCGTGGTCAGACTGCAGATGAGCTGGCGGCGGCCCTCCTGGCGGCGCAGCTGCCCAAGGCGCCACGTCGCCGGCTGACCTTCGCCGCCGTGGGTGCTTCGACCTCCGGGCGCGGCGCGGCCGAGGCTGATGAGATGCTGGCCGAGGGGTTCGGGCGCGATTAGGTGCTGATCGTCGATACCGGCCCGCTGGTCGCGACGGCCGATCGCGCCGATAAGGACCACGAGGCCTGCCGACGATTGCTGGAGAGCGACGAGGGTCCCCTGGTCACCACGGCCATGGTCATCGCGGAGGCCGCCTACCTGATCGACCGGCAGCTTGGCGCGAAAGCGGAAGCCAGCCTGTACGCGTCCATCATCGATGGCCAGCTGGAGGTGGCCGATCTCGGCATAACCGACTGGCAGCGCATCCAAGACCTGGTCAGCACCTACGCTGACTTGCGGCTCGGCGGGACGGATGCGTCCGTGGTCGCCTTGGCCGAGCGGCATGGCGCGGTCAGGATCGCCACCCTCAACCGGCGCCACTTCGCCGTTGTACGGCCACGTCATGCTGAGGCGTTCGAGTTGCTGCCATAGCACGGCAGCCGCTCCGGACGATCTTTGCCAGCAGCGCCCGGTCCCGCCCCTGAGCCCGCAGTCAGCCTCGAACGCCTGAGCAGAACACCCAGGTCTGAACATGACCCGGGCGGCATCGCATAACTCCCTGGTAAGCAACTGGGCGGGTACGCGTGCCCAAACACTTGATATTATGGTGACTGTCAGTGACGAGCCTCCCTTCACTAAGGGCTTGCTCGCGCGTAGCCCGGTTCAGCACGATGATCACGTGCCTGCCCTTGGCGCGGACCGATAAGCGCCGCTACTTTGCGGAGAATCCGGGGCGGCGAACTGTGTGGTTCCGCCTTTGATACGACAGCGGCGGCGACGAGCCACAGGTGCCAGCCCACGTCGTCATACCAGGTCACCCGCACAGCCTGCGCGCCCGCGACCGTCTCGGCGCCGGCTGGGGCGACCAGGGTAGAGTAGGGCACCTACGATGCCCTCCCACCGGCCTGCTTCCATGTCTTCGATGCCGGTATCGAGGTAGGCCTGCAACTGGCGCAGATGACGGCGCAGGTTCCTCAGCACGCGATCCGCCGGGATCGCATCCCAGTCGGTCCGCCTTGATCTCGATGATGACAAGCATCTGCTCATCACCGTCCACCTCAACGGCCAGATCGACGCGCCCCCGGCCACCCCGGATAAGCCGCCACGGCCGTTCCCTGAACCCCGATGCCCCGGCAAGCCCGGTCAGGAAGGCTGACTGGACGGTCCGGTGCAAAGCCTGGCCCGCCGTCAGCCGCTCGACCCCCACAAGATCGTCCGCGCAGTACTCCCGTTCGCCTGTCGTTCAGCATCTCAGCTCACAAGCGCACAGGCGATGGCAGCTTAGCGCGCTCTGCCCGCGGCAGATGAGCGTACTCGCTCAGGAGCAAGCGAAGACCTTCGGGCGTTCGGGCCTGGCCTAGGTTAACCGTGCCATGAATACCACCCGGTGGGCTCGTCAACAGCAAATGTGACCACACTGCTACTAAAACGGCCTGTAGAGCTGCTTGAGCATCTATATTCTGAGGCTTGGCAGTTCATGAGGTTGCAGACTGGAGGGCAAGTGGACGCTCTTGACCCGTCTCTCTTTATCGGCTCATCGACCGAAGGGCTTCCAACGGCCTATGCCCTCCAGGCGGAGTTGGATCCGGTGTGCGAGTCGCTGGTGTGGTCCCAAGGTGTCTTCGGGCCTACTGGGACCACCATCGGGTCATTGCTGGAGCAGACGCAGAACTCTGACTTCGGAGCCCTAGTGGTTACGCCCGACGACTCAATGGTGACAAGAGGGGTCGAAGTTTCCGTCGCTAGGGATAACGTAATACTCGAACTAGGGCTATTTTTGGGTGCGCTTGGGCCTCGTCGTGTCTTTATCATCCAGCCGCGGAACCAAGATCTCCACTTGCCTAGTGATCTTGCCGGTGTAACGCGCCTGGATTACCGAACAAATCGTAGAGATCAAAGCCTACGTGGAGCCATCGGCCCAGCAGTGCTGGCGATTAGGGAGAGGATCGCCGTAAGTATTCGGAAGTCCCGTGAGTGGGCATGCCAACGGCCGGCGTGACTGTATTTGCGGTGACGCCGTTGCGGTGGCTGTTTTGCGCGGGGTTATCCGGGCGCGGGCGGCTGTGCCCAGGCTTTGAGGTCTTCAGGCGCGGCTTTCCAGGGCAGGAACCGTTCCAGGGCGGGGCCTGACAGGGGTTTCCCGCTGTTGCGGCCGCAGGCACTGGCGTTCGGTTATGGATCGGGCCTGGCGGGGGTTCGTCGGGGTGTCCTCGGGGTCCGGTGACGTTGCGTGGTTGCTCTTGCGGTGCGGGGCGGGTTTTTGCGCTGGCTGATCCGTTACGTTCCGTGAGATCGGCGTGTGGTGTCCGGGCTGGCGTCCGCGGAGTGCCCGGGACTGGCCTGGCCGGCCGTGGCCGCGGTGTCCCGGGCGTGCCGGGGTCCCGGCGCGGCGGGCTGGTGCCGGGCCGGGAGGGTGCGCGGGTCAGGCGGCGGGCGGGGCGTTCGGCTGCTGCGATCCTGGCGTCGCGGGCAGGGGCAGCAGGTGCAGGCGGGTGGCGGCGGGCACGACATCGTTGCTCTTGCGGGCCCGCACCTTCTTGATGGTGAAGCGCGGGTAGTGCCGGCCGGGCCGCCAGGTGGTGACGAACCGCAGCGGGTGCGCGGTGATGTCGCGGCGGATGATCTCGATGGCCGCGGTCAGGGCGCCCGCGTCGGCGCCCTGGCCGGCGCCGGTGCTGGCGGTGACCGCGTCGCGGAGCGCGGTGGCGCTGATCCGGGCGGGCTCGGCGCCGGTGGCGGCGGCGATGCCGGCGCCGGTGATCCGCAGCGCCTGGCGGGCGGCGACGGTGGCGATGGCCATGCGGCAGGCACCGGCGGGGGTGGCGGCGGTGATGGGCTGCCCGCCGGACAGGGTCTGCTTTTCTTCCAGGTAGACGAGCTCGCTGGCCCATCGCATGCCGTATAGTTCCGCGATGTCGCGGGCCGGGTAGGCGCTGATGTCCATCAGGCTGGTGATGATGGTGACAGTCTCGGATACTTCCACGCGGATGGTGCCGGGCGGCCGTCGGCACAGCCCGCCGTCCCCGGCGTCGCCGCCGTCGTCCAGGACGCGGACGGACGGGCCGGGCGGCGGGGCGGTCAGCAGCGGGTGATCCGGCGGGAGGTCGAGGACCTGGTCGATGTGGTACTCGATGACGCGGACCTTGTACGTGCGGCCGCGCCAGGTGATCTTCGCTTTCCAGGTGCCGTCCGGCAGCGGCCGGCCCGGGCGGCGCAGCGTCCACGACGATGAGATCCGCCACGCGAAGTGCTTCCCGGCCTCGATCCTGGCGGCGACGGCCTCGCGGCCGGGGAACCCGCGGTCGGCCAGGTCCAGGTCACCGGGCCCGTAGGCGGGTTCCAGGTGCGCGGCGAGGGTCCTCTCCCCGGTGCCGCACGGGCCGGCCGCCCAGGCCACCGCGCCGCGGGTCCAGACGTCGGTGACCTCGGTCATCCGGATCTGCGGGGCCGCGGGCGCGCCGGTGCTGGCCGGCTGGCCGAAGTGCGCGGCGTTGCGGGACTGCCCTGCGCTGCCCTTGCGGTCGCTGCCCCTGGGGTCGGCGACGTTGCGGACGGTGCCGTCCTTGGCCAGCACCCGCAGCCCGTGCCAGCGGCCGTCCCGCCACGGCCCGCCCGCGAGCGGCCGCAGCCGGATCGCCGTCCGCTGCCCGCCCGGCGTCCCCGGCGCCGGCAGGCACACCGCCGCGACGCCGGGCAGCGGGACGGGGCGGATCTGCCCGCACAGCCCGGCCAGCAGCCGCAGGAACGGCTTGACCTGCAAGAAGCTGTCCGCGTCCGACAGCGACGACGCCGCGGGCAGGTCATATCCCGGGTCAGCTTCCCGGGGCCGCTGCGCCATAGCGCGCAGCGTTCCCGCAGCCGTGCCGGGCATCAGCGCCCGCGCCAGGCTCACCTGCATCGCCAGCCGCGGCGTGATCTTCCGCGGCCGCCGCCCCGGCAGCCCGGCCAGCGCCTCATCCAGCAGCGCCGGCGTGAGCACTGCCGACGCCAGCCCCAGCCCCGTCCCCTCCCGCACCGGCCCCGGCTCTGCCGCGATCCCCGCTGCCGCCAGCTGCCCCGCCGTCCACGCCGGCTCCGGTGCCGCCGCGCCCGGCAGCGCCCCGCACGCCACGATCCCCGAGCCCGGCCCGGCAAGCTCCAGCAGCCGCCCGCCGGCGTCCTTCCAGATCGCCGGCATCGCCATCACCTCAGCCAGGCCCGCCTCCGCATCCCGCGCCGGCCGCGGCCCGGCACAGGATCGCCGGCGCCGGCCAGGCGTGACGTAATACCGGGCAGCAGGTAGCGTCGCACCAGGAAGCATCGGCGGACCCCTCGCAAGAGGCAGGTACAGACCCGCCGGTGCTTCCGCGAAAAGCCCCGTTTGCCCCGTAACCCATGCGGCGTGCCGCCGGGAACCGCGCATGGCCGCCAGAAGCCACCCGGAGCCGTCTCCGCGCGCCACCTGTCACTGATCACGCAACGTGACTCCCAGCCGGGCCGCCACCCAGTTACGCTGCGTGGCAGGACACAGGAGCCCCGACGCCGCCTGCAACGGCAAACCCGCAGGCCGGGCGCTTCGCAGCTCTAACCGAATGCCAGTGCGGCCGCAGGCGTCGAGGTAGGCCGTGAGGAAGGTCAGCACGTTCAGGCCGGCCATCTCGGCAGTGGCGGTGACGGTCCAGATGCGAGCGGCGAGCCGGGCGGCGTCCTCGTTCCGGGACCCGTAGGCGTTCTTCCTGGTCACGACGGGCCGGCGCAGGGCTCGTTCGCTGGCATTGTTATCCAGGCTTACCATCGGGTACTGGCGGTGGGCGGCCAGCCCGTCCCATTCGCGGTCCAGGGTGGCGAGCGCCTTCTTCGCGGGTTCCTGCAGGCCGGGGGCGGCGATCTGCTTCTTGCAGGCG
>CAWJGE010000038.1:0-50927 GCA_963842265.1 uncultured Actinomycetota bacterium | reverse complement strand
AATCGCGTCGTGCCCGCCGGTCAGGCGCTGAGCGCGGCGCAGCAGCTTGCGGCCGAGCTCGCCGCGTTCCCGCAGGTCTGCCTGCGCAGCGACCGTGCGTCGGTGCTTGATCAGGAGGGTCTGGCCGAAGCCGCCGCGCTGGCCTGCGAGTTTGCGCACGGGCAGGCGGCGCTGGCGGCCGAGACTGCCGCGGGCGCCGCCCGGTTCGCGGCCGGCGCGGGCCGTCACGGATCCTTCGGCCCGGCCTGCCCGTTACCGGCCGGGCCCAGCCAGAAGCCGCGTGAGCACCGCCGGGTCACCGCCCGCCACCTCGACGATCTTGGTGCGGCTCGACGCCCCGGCGACCAGCGTGACCGCACTGCGGCGGACGCCGAACGCGCTGGCCACCGAGGCCAGTGCGGCCTCGGTCGCCTTGCCGTCCACGGCGCGGGCGCTGACACCGACAATCAGCGCGCCCGCGCGCTCGCCGCCGATGACCGGATGGGCTGAGCCGGGCCGCACCCAGATCCTGATTCGCACCCCACCAGTGTGCGCTGAGCCGCGGCTACGGTGATCCTGCTGGGTCGTCCTTCCTGCCGCGCAACCGCCGGCCGCCCACGGCTAACGCCGGCGAGCCGGCCCGGTCCCGCGGCCGGACACGGCCCGGGCCGGCCCGCAGCGCAGGGCGGTCCGGCCACCGCGGCGCCGCCGGAGTTAGGGCGGCGGACCTCACCGTAGGGATGGGGAGAAGTACCGATACCGAACGAGCGGGCGCGGTGCCCGGGCGTCCGTGCGCGCCTGGGTGGCCGGGAGCGCCCCGGTGGCCGGGAGCGGTCGCCTGACGACCCGCGGTGGATCCGGCGGGCCTGCGGTCCGCGATCGTGATGAGCGAGAGCCGTCGCCCCGGCTCCGTCATGGCGTGCTGGCAGCGGAACTGACAGCTCACGCAGCCGCCGCCCGCCGCCCGGCGGCGGCGGGTCGACCTGAAGGTCGCGACGGCCAGCGCGGCGGCCACGGACGCGCCGACGATGGCCGCCATCACCGCCATCGCCACGGTCGCGGTGTCAAAGAAGTGGCTGACCGGCGCGGCGAACACCAGCCAGGCGACGAAAACGATGGCCGCCAGCCAACTCGCAGGGCGGGCATAACAGACCATGGTCAGCCTCTCTTCGCTTGCGTGCCGTCGAGGGTGGCCGTGCGTCGTTGCCGTCCTATTCCTGCATCGCTCAGTTGAGCGGAAAAGTCAAGACCCAGTGTCGACCGGATGTGAGCGCAGCGTGATCAGGGCCAGCAGGCCGGCCGCCAGCGCCAGCCCGGCCGACAGGTAGAGCGCCGCGTGCAAGCCGTTGTGGAAGGCCGCGTAAGCCGCGCCGATCACCTCCTGGACCAGCTTCCCGAACCCCGCGTAAGCAGAGGTGTTCTGCGGGATCTGGCCGGTCTCGATGGCGGTGATGACTAGGCCCTGGAAGCTGGGCGGCACGCCGAGATGATTCATCTGCGCGACGAGGCTGACGTGCAGCTGTGAATACACCAGCGAACCGAGGATCGCGACCCCGGTGACGGCGCCGATCTCCCGGCTGGTGTTGCTGGCCGACGCGGCCATGCCGGAACGTTCGGGCGGCACCGCGGCCAGCACCGAGGAGGTGATCGGCACCACGGTGGTCCCGATGCCGATCCCGGCCAGCGCGAGCGCGAGGATCAGCGGGCCGTAGTCCGGATGCGGAGACAGGTAGCCGTCCGTCAGGAACAGCCCGCAGGCCAGCAGCAGGCAGCCGATCGTGATCGACCAGCGGGGCCCGGCCAGCACCGTCCAGCGTCCGGCCAGCACCGACGACACGATCATCAGGGCGGTCATCGGCAGGAACACGAGCGCGAGCCGGTAGCCCGACGCGCCCACCACCTCGACCAGGTACAGCGCGGTGAAGAAGAAGATGGCGAAGGTGGAGAAGTACGTGCAGAACGCCACGATGTTGGCCGTGGTGAACTGCGGCACCCGCAAGTAGCGCAGGTCAAGCAGCGGATAGGCAGCCCGGCGCTCCCGCCAGATGAACGCGACGAGCAGCACCGCGCTCAGGCACAGCAAGATGATCACGGCGGCCGAGCCGAACCCGGCCGACTCCGCGTCGATGATCGCGAACACGAAAGCGGCCAGCATGCCCGCGCCGAGCAGCGTGCCTGCGGTGTCGACGCGCGCTGCCGTGGGGTCGGCGCTCTCCGGCAGGATGACCACCGCGACGATCAGGGCGGCCAGCCCGAACGCCAGGTTGAACCAGAAGATGCCGCGCCAGTTCCAGACCCCGACGAGCACGCCGCCGACGACCGGGCCCGCCGCCAGCGCGAACCCGGACGTCGCGGCCCACACGCCGATCGCCCGGCTCCTGGCCTTGGCGTCCGGATACATATGACGGAGCATCGAGAGCGTGCCCGGCTCGCTGGCCGCCGCGCCCAGGCCCATCACCGCGCGGCCCGCGATGAGCGTCTGGACGTTCGGGGCGAGCGCGCACAGGACCGAGCCGGCGCAGAAGACCCCGGCGCCGGCCAGCATGACCTTCTTCCGGCCGAGTTCGTCGCCGATCATCCCGCAGGCCAGCATGATGCTGGCGAAGGTGAGCGCGTAGGCGCCGACGACCCACTGCAGGTCGGACACGTTCGCGTGCAGGCTCGTCTGTATGTCCCCGAGCGCCACGCTGACCACGGTGTTGTCGAGGAACGTCAGGAAGAGCAGCGTGCACAGCGTCGCGAGCGCTAGCCCCTGCCCGCCACGGGGTACAACGCCGCGGCGGTCACCGGAAACTGCCTCCGCCTGGCTGGCCAACGGAGCGGCCCTGCCTCAGCCGACCGAACTGCACGCGGATGGCACCGTGCCGCCGGGAATTAGCTTGAACAGGCCGCAGAGGCTGGCATCGCCGACCTTCCAGACCCCGCCTTCGTAAACCGCCGTGCCGGTCTGGTTGGACAACAGGCTTGTTCCGCCGGCCGTGATGTCGTAGGTCACGGTGGCCGAGGTGGCTGAGTTCACCGTCACGGCGGTGACCTTGGCTCCGATCCCGCTCGCCAGGGGCAGCTTGGCGAAGGCCGCGACGGCGGTGGCGAACTTGCTCCCGTTTTGCAGCAGGGAGGCCTTCTCCGAGGCGGGGGTGCTGGAGTTGAAGAACTTCTCCCAGTTCGCGGTGATCTGTGCCACCGCAGCGGAGCTTGACCCGGTGCCAGGGCTGCTCGGGGCGGCCGAACTAGCGGGCGACGAAGCGGCCGGAGCGCTCGATGACGAGGTTGGAGCGGACGTGCTGGAGCTACTACTGCTGCTGCAGGCGGCCACGGTCAGGCCCAGGACCACGGCCAGCGTCGGCGCCAGGGTAATCCGGCGAGCCAAGAGCTTGAATCGCATGACACGCCTCCTTAATCTCGGTCGGATGTACTGCTGAAAACGCGGCCATTCTGGGCGGAACTGAGTGCGTGCTCGCCAGTCTGCACCGAATGTTTCCCAAGTTGCGGCGGGCTACCCGTCGCTAACCGACGTCTGCGTCAGGGTAGGCCGGCCCGATGCCGGCCCGCCGTCCGATGGGGGCGGATCTACCAGCGGAAATGAATGAACAGGCGGCCGAAGTTCTTCGAGTCCTTCTCCACCCGGTGATATTTCGCTTTGATCTCTTTTTGCTCGAGGAATCGCAGCACGTGCTTCTTGAGCTGCCCCGAGCCCTTGCCCGGGATGATCTCGACCAGCGGCGCCTTCTTCGCCACGGCCTCGTCGATGATCGCCTGCAGCGCCCGGTCGATGTCCTGTCCTCGGTTATAGATGTCGTGCAGGTCAAGCTTCAGCTTCATGATCACCGCCAGCCGGCCCGGAGCCCTCGCCAGGCCCCTTCTCCTGCAGACACAGTAGCGCGATGATCGACGCCACCGTGGCGGCTGGCTCGTCCGCCTCGGCCACGGGAGTCACGTGCTCGTCCGGCTGAGGCGGGTCTAGGGCGTCAAGCTGGGTACCCAGCAGCTTCTCGGGGAAGAAGTGACCGTGCCTGGCGGTCAGCCGCCGGGCTAGCTCCTCGGGAGCTACCTCCAGGAAGACCATCTGCGCCTGCGGGCGGCCGCCGAGCAGCAGGTCCCGGTAGGAGCGCTTGAGCGCCGAGCAGGCGACCACGGCCGGCTCGCCCCGCGCGATGCGCTCGTCCATCCAGGCGGTGATGGCCCGCAGCCACGGCCAGCGATCCGCGTCGGTCAGCGGGATCCCGGCCCGCATCTTCTCGACGTTCGCGGCCGGATGGAAGTCGTCGGCGTCGGCGAACCGCCAGTCCAGGCGGCCGGCGAGCATGGCGCCCACCGTCGTCTTGCCGCTGCCCGACACGCCGGCCACGATCAGGATCATCCGTTCCGCGTTTCTCAGGTCGTTGAGAGCCTGTTGAGAAAGTCCAGGTACATACTCGGCTGGCGGCCTGAAGTCCGGGGCCGGACTCCTGAACGTCACCAGAAAGATACTGTCATGCCATTAACGAGGCCGCGTCACTGGCTGAGATGGCTCCTTGGCTGGTGACATCCCGGTGCTGTTCTCCGACTACAACATCCAGAACCCGAGCTTCGCTGGCTTCGTGACCACCCAGGAGCACGGCCTGCTCGAGTTCCTCCTAGTCTTCACCAAGGGCTAGGAGACCTCGTAGCCCACGACGACCTCGCCGGTGTCCTGCCGGTGCACCGAGATCACCCCGGTGCTCTTCGGGTCCGGGAACGGGAGCACGGTCTGGCCCTTGGTGGAGTCCACCGTGACGCTGTCCGTGACGTGCCACTGGGTGTCGAAGATCGCCACCCGGAGCACCGCGGGCGGCAGCCCCTGCAGGCTGTTGTCGCAGCCAAACGCGATATTGGTGCCGCCGCCATGCGGCACCGTGATCACCGTGAGCGCGCCGGCGCCGGTGTTGAGCTGACCTGACTGCACTTCGACCTCCTCCTGGAACGAGCTGATCCACGCGGTCAGCTCGGCCGGGGTCCCGTTGAACACGTCATTGTCGTGGCTGCTCGTCCCGCCCGACTGCCAGAACTTCCAGGCCTTCCACGGCGCGGGCGCGGACGGCGTGGCCGACTGGAAGATGGCCAGCCACAGCGGGTACGAGCCGAGCCCGGCGCAGTTACCCGAGGTGATGAAGTCGAAGAAGGAGTACACGCCGCACGGGTTGTGCGGGCGCAGCGACACCAGCCTGGCCATGAAGTCGCGGGCGCAGGCGGCCACGGCGGCCGGGGAGGATCCAGCGGTCTCGTTGTCCAGCCAGAGCATGTCGGCGGTCTCGAGGCCGACCTTGCTGACCTGCTCCACGAAGTAGCTCGCCTGCGCCGCCCCGGATAGGCCGGGGTCGAGGAAGTGATAGGCCCCCCGGGCGAGGCCCTTGGCCTTGATCCGGGGCCAGTTCCAGGCCAGGAAGGGATCCGGTGAGTTCGTGCCCGCGGCGCCCAGGCCCTGGCTGGCGCGGCAGATGCCGAACGACAGGCCCGAGGTGGCCGCCCAGTCGAACTGGCCGGCGAAGTTAGAAACGTCAATGCCCAGGGCGTTTCCCGCCATCGGCGTCCGCCTCCTCCCTCCCGTGTCGCAGCGATCGTAGCGTAGGAGATACTTTGTATGACGGCTGATCGCAGTGACGCGGGAGGTGGAGCGAGCCCTATGGGAAGGCGCACCTGGATCGGGTCCTGGCCGGTGTACCGGCAGCTGACCGGGACTGACCGCCTGGGCCTCGGCGCCGCGGCCAAGAGCGATCATCCCCGGGTGGCCAGGACCAGCACCGCCGACGCGGTGGTCAAGTCGGTCTGCCCGTACTGTGCCGTCGGCTGCGCGCAGAACGTCTACGTCGCGGATTCCCCAGGGGGGTCTGGGGGGACGGATCCCCCCAGAGAGCGAGAGGGGTCTGGGGGGAGCCATCCCCCCAGAAAGAAGGTCATCCAGATCGAGGGCGACCCCGACTCGCCGGTCAGCCGCGGACGGCTGTGCCCGAAGGGGTCCGCCAGCCTGCAGCTCACCACGGGAGGCTCGCGCCAGTACCAGGTGAAATACCGCCGCCCGTTCGGTTCGGAATGGGAAGACCTTGACCTGGATACGGCGATGGACATGATCGCGGACCGGGTCCTGGACGCGCGCCGTCAGGGCTGGCAGCAGGAGGTGGACGGCCGCCGGACCCGGCGGACGCTCGGGTTCGCCAGCCTGGGCGGGGCGACGCTGGACAACGAAGAGAACTACCTGATCAAGAAGCTGTTCACGGCGCTGGGCGCGATCCAGATCGAGAACCAGGCCCGGATTTGACACTCCTCCACCGTCCCCGGTCTGGGGACTAGCTTCGGCCGCGGTGGCGCGACCACGTTCCAGCAGGACCTGGTCAACGCCGACTGCATCGTCATCGAGGGCTCGAACATGGCCGAGTGCCACCCGGTGGGGTTCCAGTGGGTAATGGAGGCCAAGGCACGCGGGGCGAAGGTCATCCATGTCGATCCCCGGTTCACCCGGACCAGCGCGGTGGCCGACCTGCACGTGCCGATCCGGGCCGGAGCCGACATCGTGTTCCTCGGCGGGATCATCAACTACGTGCTGGCGAACGAGAAGTACTTCCGGGATTACGTGGTCGCGTACACCAACGCGGCGACGCTCCTGACCGAGGACTTCAAGGACACCGAGGACCTGGACGGGGTGTTCTCCGGGCTGGACCGCGAACACCGCACGTACGACTTCGAGGCCTGGCGCTACTCTGGTGGCGACGTGTCGGCGGCGGCCGGCCGGCGCGATCGAGTCGACCGCGGTGAGGCGCACCAGCGGGTGCGCCAGGCGGCACGCGGGGAGGCGCACGGCGCCGGGGGCGCCGCGGCGCACCACGATCCGGACCGGGACGAGACGCTCACCTCGCCGCGGTGCGTGTTCCAGGTGCTGAAGCGGCATTTCGCCCGCTACACCCCGGAAATGGTCGAGCAGGCCTGCGGGGTGCCGCCGGTAGAGTTCGCCCGGGTCTGCGAGCTCGTGACGGAGAACTCGGGCCCCGACCGGACTACGGCGTTCGTCTACAGCGTCGGCTGGACTCAGCACACCGTCGGCGCGCAGTACATCCGGACCGCGGCCATCCTGCAGTTGCTGCTCGGCAACATCGGCCGGCCGGGGGGCGGCATCCTCGCCCTGCGCGGGCACGCCTCGATCCAGGGCTCCACCGACATCCCCACCCTGTTCGACCTGCTGCCCGGATACCTGCCGATGCCGCACGTGCACGGGAACGAGGACCTAGCGGCGTACGTGGCGGCCGAGGGGATGGACAAGGGTTTCTGGGCGGACCTGGGCTCGTATCTGGTCAGCCTGCTCAAGGCCTGGTGGGGCGATGCCGCGACGGCGGACAATGATTTCTGTTACGACTACCTGCCCCGGCTGACCGGCAGCCACAGCAGTTACGAGACCGTCGTGGAGCAGATAGCAGGAAACTGCAAGGGCTACTTCCTGTTCGGGGAGAACCCGGCGGTCGGCTCGGCCAACGGGCGGATGCAGCGGTTCGGGCTGGCCAACCTGGACTGGCTCGTGGTGCGGGATCTGGTCATGATCGAGAGCGCCACCTTCTGGCAGAACGGCCCGGAGATCGAGACCGGGGAGATGCGCACGCAGGACATCGGCACCGAAGTATTCTTCCTGCCCGCGGCCGCGCACACCGAGAAGAACGGCTCGTTCACCAACACCCAGCGGATGCTGCAGTGGCATCACGAGGCGGTCGAGCCGGCCGGGGACGCGCGCAGCGACCTGTGGTTCACCTACCACCTGGGCCGCCGCATCCGGGAGAAGCTGGCCCGCCAGGCCGCCGCCGAGATGGACCGGCCCGTGCTGGATCTCACCTGGGACTACCCGGTCGAGGGGCCGTTGGCGGAGCCCTCGGCCGAGGCGGTGCTCGCGGAGATCAACGGCACCGACGTGCACGGGCGGCCGCTGTCGTCCTACACCCAGCTCTCCGGCGACGGGACGACCGCCTGCGGTTGCTGGATCTACTGCGGTGTCCGGGCCGACGGCGTGAACCAGGCCGCGCGGCGCAAGCCGGGTGCCGAGCAGAGCTGGGTCGCCCCGGAGTGGGGCTGGGCCTGGCCGGCGAACCGGCGGATCCTGTACAACCGCGCCTCCGCCGATCCCGACGGCAAGCCGTGGAGCGACCGCAAGGCGCTGGTCTGGTGGGACGAACAGGCCGGGAAGTGGACCGGCCACGATGTGGCCGATTTCGTCCCGGACCGGGCGCCGTCCTACCGGCCGGCCGCGGACGCCACCGGCGTCGACGCGATCTCCGGCATCGACCCGTTCATCCTGCAAGCCGACGGCAAGGGCTGGCTGTTCGCCCCCGCGGGCCTGGTGGACGGCCCGTTGCCCGCGCACTATGAACCGCAGGAGTCCCCGTTCACCAACCCGCTCTACCGCCAGCAGCGCAACCCGGTCCGGGAGATCATCAGGCACCGGTACGACCCGTTCCAGCCCGCCGGGAACGAGCCGGGCGCCGAGGTGTTCCCCTACGTCGCCACCACCTACCGGCTCACCGAGCATCACACCGCGGGCGGCATGTCGCGCGGGCTGCCCTACCTGTCGGAGCTGCAGCCCGAGTTCTTCTGCGAGGTCTCCCCGGAACTGGCCGCCGAGCGGAACCTGTCGCACCTGGGCTGGGCCACGATCGTCACGGCGCGAACAGCGATCGAGGCCCGGGTCCTGGTCACCGAGCGGATGAAGACGATCGAGGTGCAGGGCCGCCGGCTGCACCAGATCGGGCTGCCCTATCACTGGGGCGCCAACGGCATCAGCACCGGCGACTCGGCGAACGACCTGGCGCACCTGGCCCTGGACCCGAACGTGCATATCCAGGAGGTAAAGGCGCTGGCCTGCGACATCCGGCCCGGACGGCGCCCGCGCGGGCCGGCGCTGAGGGAGTTCGTACGGTCGTACGCCGAACGGGCGGGTATCACCGACGACACCGGCACCGAGTTGTAGGGATGGGGGCCTGATGAGCTCTGACCCGGCCGGCCGCGCCGGCTACCGCGACCACCCGCCGCGGATGGGCTTCTTCACCGACACCTCGGTCTGCATCGGCTGCAAGGCCTGCGAGGTGGCCTGCAAGGAGTGGAACGCGGTACCAGAAGACGGGTTGAGCCTGTCCGGGATGTCGTATGACAACACCGTCGGCCTGGGCGCGTCGACCTGGCGGCACGTGGCGTTCATCGAGCAGCCCGCTCGCCCTGGAGACCCGGCGGAGGGCCTGCGCTGGCTGATGTCCAGCGACGTGTGCAAGCACTGCACCGAGGCGGCCTGCCTGGACGTATGCCCGACCGGGGCGCTGTTCCGTACCGAGTTCGGCACCGTGGTGGTCCAGGACGACGTATGCAACGGCTGCGGCTACTGCGTGCCGGCCTGCCCGTTCGGCGTGATCGCCCGGCGCGAGCAGGACGGGCAGGCGCACAAGTGCACGCTGTGCTATGACCGGCTGGGCGCGGGCCTGGAGCCGGCCTGCGCCAAGGCGTGCCCGACCGACTCGATCCAGTTCGGCCCGCTCGACGAGCTGCGCGAGCGGGCCCGGCTGCGGGTCGAGGATCTGCGGGAGGCAGGCCAGGACCAGGCGCGGCTGTACCTGGCGGACCAGGCGGACGGCATCGGCGGCGGCGGGGCGTTTTTCCTGCTGCTCGACGAGCCCGAGGTCTACGGCCTGCCGCCGGACCCGGTTGTCACCACCCGCGACCTGCCTGGCATGTGGAAACACGTCGGCATTGCCGCGGCGGGGCTCGCCGCCACCGCGGTCGCGCTCGGCCTGGGCAGGCGACGGTGAGGCCCGTCGGCGAGCCAAAGGGTCGCCTTAAAAGGGGCCCGGAGGCGAGACGGCGGCATAGGGCGGAGCAGCCCATGGTGCCCGATGCCGAGTTCACGTCCTACTACGGCCGCCCGGTGATCAAGGAGCCGGTGTGGCGGGTGCCGGACGTGCCGGGCTACCTGTTCCTCGGCGGCCTCGCGGGCGCCTCGTCGGTGCTGGCGGCCGGCTCGCAGCTGTCCGGTTACCGCGAACTAGCCCGGGTGGCCAAGGTCGGCGCCCTCGGCGCGATCAGCCTGTCGGCCGTCGCGCTCGTCCATGACCTGGGTCGGCCGGGGCGGTTCGCGCACATGCTGCGGGTCTTCAAGCCGAGTTCGCCGATGAGCGTCGGCTCCTGGCTGCTGGCCGGGTACGGTCCGGTCGTGGGCGCCGCCGCGCTATCCGAGGTGACCGGGATCCTGCCGAAAGCCGGGACCGCCGCCACGCTCGGCGCGGGCCTGCTCGGCCCGGCCATCGCGACCTACACCGCCGCGCTGATCTGCGACACGGCGGTGCCGGCCTGGCACGCGGGCTACCGGGAGATGCCGTACGTGTTCGCTGGCTCGGCGGCCAGCGCGGCGGGCGGCCTCGGCCTGCTCGCGACCCACCCGGCCGACGCGGAGCCCGCTCGTAACCTGGCCGTCTTCGGTGCCGCCGTCGAACTCATCGCCAAGCGGCAGCTGATCCGCCGGCTGGCCAGACCCGAGGGGCCCGGGGTGAGCCTCGCGGAGCCCTACGAAACCGGGACGACGGGCGCCATCCTCCGGCTGGCCGAGTTCCTGACCGCGGGCGCGCTGGCGGGTGCCGTGCTCGGGCGGCGCAGCCGTGCCGTTTCGGCGCTTACGGGGGCGGCACTGGTGGCGGCCTCGGCGATGACCAGGTTCGGGATCTTCGAGGCGGGCATGGCCTCGGCCAGGGACCCGAAGTACACGATCGTGCCGCAGCGCCGCCGCCTGGAGTATCAGCCAGGACCAGCGGAATGAACTGGCAGCCGCTGCTGTTGTGCGGTATAGTCACATTTTAAGTGGTGCTCGCTATTGCGGGCGGAAGGCCGGTCTAACGGCCAGAATCGTAGCTCCGTCAGCTAGGTCCCTGGGGAATCCACCCGGAGCTGACGTAGAGCCGGTGACGAGAGCTTTTCCTAGATCTCTTTCCAGGCGTTTACCGCCTTCCGGTAGGGCACTTCTGCCCAGCTAGAGCACCTCAGGTGCCGTCTGTGCCAACTGTGCGGCACCTGGACGGGCGTTCGCTCCGCCGTCGCGCCAGCTATTTTTCCGGCCTGACCCCGATTTATCCCCAGGAGCGCCTGCGCCTGGAGGACGGGAACACGTCGGCGACCGCCCGGATCATCGACCTGGTCGCCCCGATCGGCAAGGGCCAGCGGGGTCTCATCGTGTCCCCGCCGAAGGCCGGCAAGACGATGGTCCTGCAGGCGATCGCGGCCGCGATCGCGAACAGCCATCCCGAGGTCACGCTGATGGTGGTTCTGGTCGGCGAGCGGCCAGAAGAGGTCACCGACTTGCGCCGTTCGGTCCGCGGTGAGGTCATCTTCTCGACATTCGACCAGGCAGCCGAGGATCACATCAGGGTCGCCGAACTGGCCATCGAGCGCGCCAAGCGCCTGGTCGAGATGGGCGCCGACGTGGTCGTGCTGCTCGATTCCATCACCCGGCTGGGCCGGGCCTACAACCTGGCCGCCCCGGCCAGCAGCAAGACCCTGCAGGGCGGGGTCGCGGCCTCCGCTCTGCAGCCGCCGCGTCAGTTCCTCGGTGCCGCGCGCAACGTAGAAGACGGCGGCTCGCTCACCATCTTGTCCACCGCGCTCGTCGATACCGGCTCGCGGATGGACGACGTGCTGTTCGAGGAGTTCAAGGGCACCGGGAACATGGAGCTGCGGCTCCGCCGCGAGCTGGCCGAGAAGCGCCTTTACCCGGCGATCGACGCGATGCCTTCCGGCACCCGCCACGACGAGCTCCTGATGACCCAGGACGAATATCAGGCCGTCGTCAAGCTGCGCCGCGCGCTCGGCGCCCTCGACTCACAGCACGCCCTCGAGCTACTCCTGGACAAGATCAGGGATACCGACACCAACCCCGAGTTCCTCAGCCAGATCCAGCGGCCTCGCTAACCGCCCTTTGCTCGCGACGCCGGGCGACCTGCAGCACCACTCCCCAGTGCCGCCGTACCGAATGATTCGGCCGCAGCGCGAGCCGCCGCCTGATCTCGCCGTACAACCTCTTCCGTTTCCACTCCGCCATGGCCAGGTGCCCGGAGAACGTGTCGAGCAGCTCGATGTACTCCTCGGCCTGGTAGACCCGCTCCCAGTCGTAGTGGCGGACGGCGATGACCTCGAAGAGCCCGCTCGCCTCGATCTCGGCCCGATCGTCGGGCAGTTCACCGGGCCGGGGTCGCCCTTGGCCAGGCGGCTGGCCCTCGCCGATCTCGTCGTAGATGTCCTGGATCTGTTCGAAGAACGGGTCGCCCCCCGCGGGGAACACGTGTCCTGCCGCCCAGATGGCCAGGTGACCGCCGGGCCGCAGCGCCTGCCAGGCGCGCGGGTAACGCAGGCCGGGATCGATCCAGTGCCACGCGGTCGCCGAGTACACCAGCCCGTAGGACTCAGCCGGCGGCCATTCCTCGAACTGACCCTGTACCACCTCCACCGGCCACTCGGCCAGGTTCTGCCGGGCGGCCGCGGCCAGCTCGGCGCCGAGTTCGACGCACGTGATCCGGAAGCCGCGCCGCGCCAGCGGGCGGGTCGCCAGGCCCGTCGCGCACCCCACCTCGAGCAGGTGGTCGCCGGGCGTCAGGCCGGCCAGGGCGATGAGATCATCGAACAGAGCCTCGGGATACCCGGGTCGCGCCCGGTCGTAGAGCCTGGCGGCGCGGTCGAAGGTCTGCCGCAGCCGCTCGCGCTCATCCTCTGGTGGCACCGGGTCATTATGCCACCGATGATCCGGGCCGAAGAGGTCATCGCGGATCTGCTGGCCAGGCCCGAAGTCGACCTCGTGCACCTGCGAAACGTCGGCTACGGCTGCTATAACTTTGCCGTCCGGGCATCCGGCTAGCCAGCAGCCGGGCGCGATCAGCCGAGGCCGAGGATGGTGAGCCGCTGAGAACCTGGCGGGCCGGGGTCATCCGGCGGGTCGCGCATCCCGGGCTGGGGTTCACGCAGGGGCTGATCATCGACGGCGACACGGTGTGGGAGTCCACCGGACTGTACGGGGAGTCGGCGCTGCGCCGGTACCGCCTGGGCGCCGGCCAGGTGGAGCAGCGCGCGGCGCTGGCCCCTGAGCTGTTCGGCGAGGGCATCTGCCGGTTCGACGATGTCATCTGGCAGCTGACCTGGCAGGATCGCATCGCCCTGCGCTGGGACGCCGGCACGCTCGAGCTGATCGACCAGGTGCCGTACAACCGCGAGGGCTGGGGCATCTGCACCGCCGACGGATACGTCGTGACCAGCGACGGAAGCAGCGAACTCGTCCGGCGCGAACCGTGGTCCTTGGACCCGCAAGGGGTGATCCACGTCCGCTGCGCGGGCCAGCGGGTGCTCGGCCTGAACGATCTCGCCTGGTCGGCGGGCACGATCTGGGCCAATGTGGCGGGCACGCACTACCTGGCCGGGATCGACCCGGACAGCGGCGAGGTCACCGACATCGTCAACGCCCGCGCGGCGGCCGAGCGGCATCTGGGGCAGCCGCAGGCGATCATGAACGGGATCGCCGCCCTGCCCGCGCCGGGAGAGTTCCTGCTCACCGGGAAAGGCTGGCGGTCGATCCGTCACGTCCGGCTGAAGCCGGCCAGGGAAGGCGCCTCCCGGCGGCGGCTGCTAGCCGGCCTGAGCCGCTGACCGCTCCCGCCGGAGACCGGGCCGCAGGGGCTTGTCGGTGTAGCCGCCGTCGGCCAGCCCGGCCCGCCGCTCGAATACGTTGCGGGCGCCGAAGTCGCCGGTCAGCGCCCAGGACACGGCCGAAGCCGCGAGATAGAGCGGCACCATCACCACCCCGCCGCACCAGGCGTACTGGGTGGCGTGGCGCGCCTCATGCCGGAACAGCCGCGAACCGGGGGTGAGCCCGTCCAGCCTGGTGACGATCACGTTGCCCAGGCAGAAGGCCGGGGCGGGCGGCACCGGGAGCCGGTAGGAAGTGCCGAGAAACAACCCGTCCGCGCTGCGGGCCACCCGGGCACCGCCGACGGCGGCTAGCCCCAGGCCGACCAGCGTCGACCCGTTGGCCAGGTTGACCAGCTGCCGCGCCCGCAGGCCAGCGCGCATCGCCGTGACCCCGATACTCGGGTCAGGACGGCTCAGAGCCGTTGTGCCCGTTCAGCCCCGACGGGTCGGTGTCGGCCACGATCACTCCGGCCGCCCACGGCGGGACGGGCGCGGGCAGCGCGACCGGCGCCGGCATGTTCAGCTGCTCCTGGCTGTGCTCGCGGTGCGCACGGGCCGCGGTCAGGTGGTATTCGTTGAGCGAGGTCATGAAGCTATCGTCGGCGTACGGCCGCCCGTCCACCAGCGGGCCGCGCGTGTGCTCCAGGACCGCGACGACATCCTCGCCGCTCAGTGTCTTGTACGTCTCCAGCGCGTGGGCCAGGGCCAGAACCTGGTTCCTGTTCTCCTGGAGGATCTGCTCGGTCCGGTCGAGCAGCCTGGTCAGCTGATCCTCGATCCGGTCCGCGAGCGCGTGCCGCACATGGGCCTCCGGGTCCTGGCCCTTCTTCAGGGCGCCCCCCCGGCCGCCGCCCGGCGAGCCAACCTCGAGCCGCTTGGCCGTGGAGTACGAGGACACCGTGGTGCCCATGCCCCAGAAGCCCTCCATGTACGAGGCGACCGTGGTCGCGGACTCCAGGTCCCCGGACACGCCGGAGGAGCTGTCCTTTTCGAAGAACATCCGCTCGCCGGCCAGCGACGCCAGCGACACCAGGATGTCGGTCTCGTACTCGCTGCGCCACCGGGTGAACTGGTCCTCGGGCGGGATGCTCGCCACCATGCCGAGGTAGTCGCTGCCCTTCTCGATCGTCGCGATGTCGATCTCCATATGCTGCCTGGACCGGAATGCGACCAGGGCATGGCAGGCCTCGTGCACGGCGACCGCGTGCCGCTCGCGCTCGATGTACTCCACGTCCTCCGGCGGACCGAGTTCCTTGAGCTGCTTGGCCTTGATCACGTCCGGCCAGGTGATCACGTCGCGGCCGTTCCTGATCGCGGTGATGAGCGCCTCGTTGACCAGGTCCTTGATGGTGGCGCCGGTCGCGTACGGCGTGATAGTGGCGAGCTTGTCCATCTGCTCCTCGGTCAGCTCATGCTGAACCTTGGAGAAGTACCCCTCGTAGGTGCGGATCCGGCCGGCCTTGGACGGGTAGCCGACCTTGTAGATGCGGTCGATGCGTCCCGGGCGCAACAGCGCCTCGTCCAGCGCCGTCGGCATGTTGGTCGCCATCATGACGAGGATCCGGTACTTGGGCGGCGGCTTCGGCCGCATGCCGAAGATCCGCCGGACGTAGCGGTTGACGAAGCCGCGCGGCTTCTTCAGCCCGGACAGCTCGGTGAGCAGGGCCTGCAGCGTGCCCATGCCGCCGCCGCCGCCCCCGTTCATCATCCCGCCGATCATCTGCCGGTTCCGCCGGGTGTCCGGCTCGTCGGGGATCGCGGATTCCATCGCCTGCCGGGTCAGCCGCCACCGGGTGTCTTCCGATAGGTAGGAGAACCCGTGGCAGCCCGCGTGGGCGAAGGCCGCACCGGAGCGTTGCTGCCCGCCGGGGGCGCCCTGGGTCATCATGCCGCGGTTGCCGAGTGAGTCGGCCTCGTCGAAGAAGACGATCACGCCGCCGTAGCGCAGCGCCAGCCGCCGCAGCTTGCGGAACAGCGACTTCACCTTGAGGATGCCGACGCCCATGAACATGTTGATGAACGCGCCGGGATCGACGAACACGTACGGCCGGCCGGTCTCGCCCGCCACCGCCTCGGCCATCAGCGTCTTGCCTGTTCCCGGCGGCCCCCACAGCAGCAGGCCGCCCGGCACATAGCCGCCTCGCTCCTCGACCAGCTCGGGGTGCTCCAGGAAGATGATGTTCTCCTTGACCCGCTCGAGCACGTGGTCCTGGCCCCAGACGTCGGAGAACCTGGTCTTGATGTCATCCGGGTAGTACACGTCCACACCGCCGCGCGACATGAACCAGAAGAGGGCGACGAACTGGAGCACGACGAACATGAGCGTAAATACGATCTGCAACACGAACGGCAGCACGTGCCAGAGCAGCTGAGGGGCGCGGAGCAGCGCCAGGATCGGCGTGGTGTGGATGATCTTGCCGATCACCACGGCGATGATCGCGATCCACAGCACCCAGGTCACCATCCGCCAGATGCGGAACCTGGACCAGTCGGAGACCCGTCGGCGGGTGGCCCGCCCGAAGCCGCCGAACACGGTCTCGGTCCAGAACCTGTTGTAGGAGGCCGAGTGCTCGCTGATGATGAAGTGGACCTGCCGAAGCACCTCCAGGCCGATCAGGAGGAACACCCACCAGCCCGTGCGTACCTCGATCCGCATCGCGTCGGCGAACCCGACCAGCGGGTCGTTGGCCATAGTCGACCAGACCAGCACGAACCAGACGAGGACGAGCAGGAGCAGGAACTTGGTCCTGTCCCAGAGCGTGAGCGGCTTTCTGGTCAGCCGGTGCGCCTCCACTGGCCCGCCGCCGGGCGGCGGGAGTCCTTCGCTGGAGGTGGCGGCCTGAGCCTTGCTCATCACGGGCTCCTGATGGTAAACGACGACATCACGTCGTTGATCTCGGTCTGGTCGTGGCTGTAACAGCTGGTTGTGCAGTGCAGCACGAGGAGGTAGACGACGGTTTGATCGGCGTTGGTCAGGGCGATCTCGTCGAAGGTGTCGGTGATGCCGCCTGTATAGCTGTAATCGAAGGTTTCCCGGACTCCGTGCACGCCCTGGCTGAGCGTGAGCGTCTGATCGCGGATCTGCTTGAAGCCGGTGAGCGGGAACCCCTGCGCGGCCGCGTTCTGCCTCGCGGTGGAGGTAACCGGCAGGAAGAAGTCACGCAGCATGTCGTATGACAGTGAGTTGCTCGCGGTGGAGTTGAGCTGGCCGACCTCGGCGAACACGAACGGCTGCGCGGTACCGAAGGACAGGAAGTCGCCCGCCGTGGGTTTGTGGCCGGCTTCGTACGCGACCGTCCACCCCGCGCCTGAGCTGCCAGTTGCCGTTTGCAGCTCGGAGGAAAGCGACGAGTCGCTGATCTTGTGCCAGCCGCTGGGAACCTTGAAGTACGTGCTCTGGCCGCTGTTGGCCACGTAGGTGTACTGCGGGGCTGCGCATCCGGTTAGCGTGACCCCGAGGAGTAGCGCGCAACCCCCGACGAGGCCCTTTGTGACGCGGTGGGCCTTGCTCGCCAAGAGGTACGACCTCCACGTAGGGACTACGTAGTGTCAAGTATGACGCCTTCGTCCGCAATGGTACAGGTTCCCTAACGAGGGAAGGCCATCCGGTACCGCGGGGGCGCTGCCATGACTGCCTCTATTTCCGTACCCCAGGTTAGACCCGCTCAAGCGCGGGTAGCGCACCGGGCTCAGACGGAACGAAGGGCAATCCTCATGGAACGTTCAAGCAGCACCCCGCTTGGCTATGACCAGGAACATTCCACCGGTGAACTCGTCAAGATGATGTCCGAGCAGGTCTCGGTGCTCATCCGCGACGAGATGAAGCTCGCCCAGCTGGAAATGGCCAGCAAGGCCAGGCAGGCCGCTCTCGGCGCCGGGATGTTCGGGGGCAGCGGCGTGGTGGCTGTCTACGGCGTGGGCTGCCTGCTAGCGTGCGCGATCATTGCCATCAGCGGCGTGGTGGCTGCCTGGCTCGCCGCGCTCATCGTCGGCGTAGCCTTGCTGGCTGCCGCCGGCTGCGCGGCGCTTCTCGGCCGGCGGCGCCTGCGGAAGGCGGCGCCCCCGGTGCCTGAGCAAGCCGTCGCCGGCGTCAAGGCCGATATCGAGGAAATCAAGGAAAGGGCGCACCGATGACCGCACCGGAAATTCAGCAGGAGATCGAGCGGACCCGAGAGCGTCTCGGCGACACCGTGGACGAACTGGCCGCCAAGGCCGACGTCAAGGCCAGGACCCGGGCCAAGGCCGCCGAGATGAAGGCCAGGGCGCAGGACAAGGCGGCCGAGATGAAGGTAAAGGCACAGGGCAAGGCCACCGAGGTCAAGGGCAAGGCTACCCAGGTGTCCGGCCAGTTCAGGCAGAACGAGACGGTGCAGCGCCGCTGGCCGCTGGCCGCGGCCGCCGCGGGCGCGGTGATCATCGCCTCTGTCGTGGTCTGGCGGCGGCGCAAGACATGACGAGGCTGAACCCCCGAGACGGCCGGCGCACGGACCAGCAGGCCGGCGCCGGCCAGCAGCCTCAGGCCCAGCCGCCTGACGAGTCGATACCCCCGCCGAACAAGGTGCCGGGCAGCCCGGATAACCCGCTCGAGCTCGGCGGAACAGGCTGGAAGTACACGCTCAAGCGGGCCGCGAAGGAGTTCGTCGCCGACCGGTGCAGCATGACCGCGGCCGCCCTGGCCTACCACTGGTTCCTGGCCTTGTTTCCGGCGCTCATCGCCCTGCTCGGCCTGGCCAGCCTGGTGCGCCTCAACTCGAACACGGTCCATCACCTGGTCGACGGTCTGAGCAAGGCACTGCCGCGCGGCGGGGCCTCGACCGTTTTCACCGAGGCCGTCAGTTCGGCTGGCCAGCGCTCGTCGGCGGCCACCACCGCAGTGATCATCGGCGTCGTCATCGCCGTCTGGAGCGCCTCCGGCGGCATGGCCGCCCTCCAGGCCGGGCTCGACATCGCCTACGACGTCCCGGTCGACCGCAAGTTCGCGGCCAAGCGACTGTACGCGATCCCGCTCATGCTGGCCACGCTCGTGTTCGGCGGCATCGCCTCGGCCCTCATCGTGTTCGGCGCGTCGATCGGGCAGGGCATCGAGGGCCATATCGGCTTCGCCGGGACCGCGTTCGCGATCATCTGGCCGGTCGTGCGCTGGGTGCTGGCCGTGGTCCTGATCACGCTGCTGTTCTCGATCTATTACTACCTCGGGACGAACCGCGAGACGCCCAAGTGGCAATGGGTCAGCCCGGGCGGCGTCGTCGGCACGATCATCTTCCTGCTGGCTTCGCTCGGGTTCTCGTTCTACGTGGCCAAGTTCGGCTCGTACGGCAAGACGTACGGCGCATTCGCCGGGGTGGCCATCCTCATCTTCTGGCTCTACCTGGCCGGCCTGGCCATCCTGATCGGCGCCGAGATCAACGCCGAGTCCGAACGCCAGGCGGTCGCGATGGCGGGCCATCCGGGCGCCCAGGCCAGTGCCAGGCGGATCGAGAGCGGGAAACCCGGGGCGCGCTAGGGATCGCCCTGGCTATCCGGCCGGCTGCGGCTGCTCGGTGGCCGGGGTGATCTCGGCCGTGCATTCCGGGCAGCGCCGCGCGGCGACCGGGATGCTCATCGTGCACTCGGATGACCGCGGGGACCCGGCGCTGAGGCTGAACCATGCGGCCGGTCGGTGACACTAGACACGTGATCGTAAGCACTCCCGACCCGCGCGACCCCCTCGGGCTGGCGGCGGACGCCCCGCTGCTGGCCGCCTGGCTGGACTGGATGCGGCTGGCGCAGGGGGGACAGCTGACGCCGATGACCACCCCGGGGCACAAGCAGCGCCTGGACCTGGTGGGCACGGTGGTGGCGGGTGACGCGGCGCTCTACGGCGGGCTCGACGCCATCAAGCACGCTGACCGCCTGCGGGTCGCCGCCGAGGCGCGCGCCGCCGCGCTGTGGGGCGCCGACTGGTGCCGGTTCTCGGTAGCCGGATCGACCCACGGTAATCAGGCGTTGTGCCTGGCCATCGGCCAGCCGGGCGAAGAGGTGATCATTACCCGGACCCTGCACCGGTCGCTGCTGCTCGGCCTGGTGCTGGCGGGCCTGCGGCCGGTGTGGGTGCGGCCGGAGATCGACCGGGGCCTGCCCGCCGCGGTCGCGGTGCAGACTGTCAAGGATGCGCTGGCGGCGCATCCGGCCGCCTGCGGCGTGATCCTCGGCGATCCGTCCTACGTCGGCACCACCGGCGACCTGGCCGGTCACGCCCGGGTCGCGCACGAGGCCGGGGTGCCGTTGATCGTCGACGCCGCCTGGGCCGCCTACCTCGGCTTCCATCCGGACCTGCCGGCCCACGCGATCGCCGCCGGGGCCGACGCCATGGTGACGAGCGCGCACAAGACGCTGCCCGCTTACACCCAGGGCGCGCTGGTGCTGGCCAGGACCGAGCGGCTGGACGCGGCCCGGCTGAACCGCGCGTTCGATGCCACCCACACCACCAGCCCGGCCGGGTCGATCATGGCGAGCATCGACGCGGCCCGGGCGCTGCTGGCCCGGGACGGAGAGCGGCTGTGCGCCCGGTTGCTGCGCGGCGTGGCCGCGGCGCGCAAGCGCCTGCGCGAGGTGCCCGGCGTGGACGTGCTCGACGGACCCGGCGTGGATCCGGCCAAGCTGGTCGTGCTGCTGGCCGGGACCGGGGCGCACGGCGGCCTGGTGGAGGCCGACCTGATCGCCGCGGGCATGCCGGTGGAGATGGGTGACCGGGACACCGTCGTGCCCATCGTGACGATGGCCGATGACGAGGAGCAGATCGCGGCGTTCACCGAGGAGCTGATCGCCGCGATCGAGCGGCACCGCGGTCAGCCGCGCCACCCGGCCGCGACCGCCGCGTGGACGGTGCGGCCGCAGACGGTGCTGGCGCCCCGGGAAGCGTTCTTCGCGCCGAACGAGACCGTCTCGGCCGACGCGGCCGTCGGCCGGATCAGCGCGGAACTCGTCGCTCCCTACCCGCCGGGCGTGCCGGTGCTGGCGCCGGGAGAGCTCATCACCACCGAGGCGCTAGCGGCGCTGCGCGAGGTGGCGGCCGACGGCGGCCGGATCGCCTACGCCGAGGACCCCACCCTGGCCACCTTCCAGGTCGTCATCGCCTGACGCCGCCGCCACCCGGCTGGGAGCCTGGGCCGCAGCGGAGCGGGGCCTGGTCTTCTCAGGGTGCTGCGCCCATTCAGGTGCTGCGCCATGTTCCAGATGTGGCGCAGACGCCTCGTGTTGCGACAGGCAATGAAGCCGGCATGCCGCCGTCGGCAGAGCGACGAAATAAGCAGAGAACCTGCGTCGCGGAAGGATCCGCAGGCAATAGCAGATCTGTCCTGACCGCTACGTAAAAGTACCGCAACGTATGTTGCCAAATTACCTCATGCACCCGATGATGGGACTCGGAAGTTTTGGGGTCAGCGACGGGTAGTCAGGGCTTTTTGTATACGCTCGGCCGAGGCGAACGTCGTGTGTGGGGTACATTCGCGGCCTGCCTTTGGGTGACTGCTGCGTGTGGGGGAGGTCGCTAGGTGGTTGCCGCCTGGGATGAATCGGGCACGCTTGATGAGTTCGCCGGCGGGGAAGGCAATCGCGGGCCTGGCCACGCCGTCAGGCCGTGCGCTGCTTCTTTCGAAGAGGCCTGGACGCAAGTCCGGCCCCTGATAGCGGCGTTCTGCCGGCAGGCGACACATAACGCAGCAGATGCGCAAGAGCTTTACCAGATCACAACTGTCCGCGCATGGCGCGGGCACCCGAATTTCCGCGGTGAGTCCGCCTATCTGACATGGGCGATGCGCATCGCGGAGCGCGAGGCGATCAGGCTGGCCGCGCGACGGGAGCGCATTCTCCGGCATGAGGTCGCGGTCGATCCCCTCGACACCGACGAGTGGCTCACCGCGGGGTCACCGCCGCAGGCTGGGGGAGATACGGCCTATTGGGTGGTGTCCGGCGTGGCGGTCGGCTGGATTGGCGCCGTGGTCGAGCAGGCGGAGCGACTGGGCGTGCTCGGCGCTAGCGAGGCCCGGATCGTCAGGGAGCGCTTGGCCGACCCGGACGGATCATGGCAGAGCATCGGCGTGCGACTGGGGCTCACCGCGACGGCATGTGCGGTCGCCCACTGCCGGGCGGTGCCCAAGCTACGCGTGTTTCTCTTCACCCACCATCCGCAGGCACTGGGCGGCCGGAATGCGATAGAAGCTGCCTTCGGGCGCGCGCTCCGCAACCACTCCTCGCCACTGGCCGGCACGGAATCCGAGGCATTCAAGTTCATCGTGCTTGACCGGCGCGCGGACTACCGGCGCCGGGGTTGGCAGGCCGCGCTGCGCGGAGCGTGCGCCAAGGTCGCGCCGCACCTGGCGGCGGAGGCCGCCGGCTGATGGCCGGATCGGGTGCCGTGGCCGGGAGTGGCCGGCGCGGGAGAGCTAACCCGGTAATGCCCCCGCCACCGGCGGGTCTAAATGATCGAACGCGGATGAGTCCGTAAAAGGAACCGGCCGCCAGAAACGACCAGAAGGAGTATGCCATGAGCTTCGACATGCCGGGGCTGACTGGCGAGGGAGTGAACAACTCTCCCGACATGACCATTGACGTCCCGCAGCAACTCGACGTGCTGCCGGACGGCTCGCAATCTGTCATGATCGGCGATGTCTCGCAGTTCGCCGCCTACAACCATCACCAGGGCGACAATCCCTACGGCTTCCAGCAAGACTGCGGGCTCGTCTCTTGCCAGGACGTGCTCAACCAATTCGGCGTCCCGGTCAACGAAGGCGACGTCGTGGCGCACGCCGCAGCGAACGGTGAGTGCCAGGTCGATCCCAGTAACACGGCCAATTCCGGTCAGAGCACGGAGTTGCAGCAGCAGGAGATCCTCAACGACTACGGGGTGCCCGCGCATGCTGAGAGCGGGGCTTCGCTTGAGGACCTGGCTTCCTACGTGGAGCAGGGCCACGGCGCCATTACGGAGGTGAATGCCGGTGTTCTCTGGGACGACCCGAGCCACGTCGAGAACGGGCAGCCAAATCACGCGGTGACGGTCACCGGGGTGGCCAGGGATCCGATGAGCGGGGCCATCCAGGGCTTCTACATCAACGACAGCGGGAACGGGAACTCTGCTCAGTTCGTCAGCGCGACGACGATGGAGCAGGCCTGGCAGGACAAGGGCGGTGAGGTCGTGGTGACGGACGCGGTGAACGCCGCGCCCGGCGCCGACCCTGGTCAGGGAGCGCAGGCATGACCTCGCCGGGACCCGTACCGACCGTGAAGCAGACAGGAGATGTCAGCCATGACTAGCATTCCCGTTCCCCAGCTGGTGGGCTACGGCCGGGCGCGCAAGGAGTTCACTGTTCATCCGATCCGTCGCGCCGAGATCCCGGTCGAGCACTTCATCTCGCTCCTCATGCCCACCAGGCAATGGGCCGAGCCCGGCTACGCCGGATTCGCCGCCCCGGCCCGCCGGATCCCCGGCGCGCAGCTGACGTTGTACGCGCCCGACCGCTGGTGGGCGCTGAGCGCGATGGGGGGCTCGCTGCTCACGTACAGCATGGTCAGGGCGGTGCCGTTCGCCGACGGCTTCGAGCCGGACCCGGTGAGGTTGCCCGCACCCGCTCGGTCCGTGGCGGGCATCGAAGAGGATCTGCAGGTCATCGACGAGTTGATGGAACAGGCCGCACCGGCGTTCTTCGCCGGTGAGATGGCCGCCGATACCCTCCGCGCGGATCTCTTTGAGGCCATCCGCGCGCATGTCACCGATGAGCTGCTCCCCTGGTATCAGGCGCTCGCCCCGGACCTGTTCGCCTGGCTGCGAGCGTAGGGGATGGATATGACCAGCCCGGCCCAGACGGTGCTGACCGAGATCTCGGCACTCGCCGCAGGCCAGTCGTGGTTCCCGGTGACCGAATTCCTCGACGCGCTGCCGGCCAGCACCGACCGGGGCATCCTGGTCGCCGCGGGGCCCGAGGTTGACCCGGGCCCGCTGGCGGCCTGGATTGTTACCCAAGATGACCGTGCTCGCTGTGAAGTGACCGACCTGGAGCGGCTGCAGGATAACCCTGGCCTGACCCTGGCGGCCAACCGCGTGGTGGCCGCGCTGCAGTGCGGCGACTTGCTCATGCCAGGTACCGTAAGCGCGGCCGCGGCCGTGCAGCAGCGGCCGTCCGGTACCTTCGCCATCGTCCTGACCGGGGCGGAGGTAATCGAGAGCCCCGAAGAACTGGAGATGGTCGAACGCGCCATCTGGCGGGTCCTCATCGGGCCCGAAGGGGTCGACTGGGCCGGCCAGGACCTGGCCGCTCATCATTGCCTGATGTGGTCGGGCGCCGAGGCGGGCGTCACGATGTCCGAACGGCTCGCCCGGGATCACGCCCTGCTGCGGGAGTGGCTGGCCGGTGAGGTCCGCGCGGCGGACGACCTCACGCGAGCACGAGCTGCGTATGCCCTCGACCTGACCGCCGAGCTCGCCAGCCAGGAGAAGGCGCCGCCGCCCGCGGACGCCGGCGCCGGGCCCGACCAGATATGGCGGCTGCGCGAGGACGTGAACGGCCTGCACCGCAGGCTGCTGCGACGGCTCGCCGACGACGCGGGCGCGATCGAACGCCAGCTGACGGCGTCCCTGGCCATGCTGGAGCAGGACCTGCTCCATGACGTGGAGGGCTACCTGGGCCAGCACCACAAGGAGCTGTCCGATCCCGCAGCCTTGCGCCAGCTAGCGGCCGATTTCATCGCCCGGGGGGTAGACCGCTGGCGGGTGCAGATGGAAGACACCATCCGTGACGGCAGCTGGCTGTCCCGGCGCGACTCCGAGCAGCTTCTCGACGGGGTTGACTGGGATCTCGTGAACGAGTGGGTACCGCACGGCGGAGGCCGCTACCCGCAGGCGATCCTGGACAAACTGCAGGCCGTTCGGCCTGCCCGGTTGGCCGCGGGCGCCCCGGGCCAGGAGCCGCCGACGGCACGTGGCGCCGGGGACCGCGACTGGGTTCCGGCCGTGCGCACAGCCGTCTACGGCGGCACGCTCGCCGCGGCAACCCTGGCCGTGCTCGGGGTGGCGCTGGTTCCGGTCGCCGCGGCCGCGGTGGTCGGGCTGGTCGGAGGCTCGCTCATCGAGAGCCGTCAGGAGGGCGCCCAGACCCGGCGCCGCGCGCGGGCTTACGCTCGCGCAGCGATCTCCTCCGCGATCACGACCGTCACGGCCGCCGGCCGTGACCAGCTGCGAGAGACCGCTCAGGCCAGCCGCCTGGTGGTCGACGGCGAGTTCACCGCGGTGGAGGAGCAGCTGCACCAGGCGGCCCTGCGGTCGCCAGCCGAAGACGTACCCGTTTCCGGTGCTGACTCTGCCGTCAACGCACAGCTGGCGGCCCTGCGCGCGAGGCTCAGCGTGCCGGCGGGCATCAGCCAGCTGCCGCCAGGAGATCGTCCCCGGATCAAGTGAGGAATCCGCCCGCATATACGCACACCGCCCGCGTGGCACGGCAGAAAAAAGGAGCACGTAATGGTCGGCGAGGACGCCAGAGAGAGCCTGATCAACCGGCTGGAGGGGGCCAGGAAAGAAGCCCAGAAGAAGGCCGACGGAGCAATCGGAGGGCTCAGCCAGATAGCCGTCAAGCTTGACATGAGGGAGACAGCGGCCAAGCTCAACATCGTTCAGCGCGGGCTCGACTCGGACACCTTCCGGCTGATCGTCATGGGCCGCTTCAACAACGGCAAGTCCACCTTGCTCAACTCGCTGATGGGCGGCACCACCAGGCCCGTCGAGCTCGGCGGCAGCAAGGGCCCGATGGTGGTGGGTGACCTGCCCACGACGGCGATCCTGACCGCGGTGCAGTACTCCGACGAGCCCTACGTCAAAGTCTGGACGACGGACGGCAAATCGCAAACCTGGTCCCTCGTGAAGTACCTGGACGACTCCATCCTCGATCTCGATGAGAAGGAGAGCGAGCGGCGCTTCCAGAACATCAGGCAGTTCGAGATGGGCTTTCCGGCCCGGCTGTGCCAGGCCGGGGTCGTCGTCTATGACTCCCCTGGTCTGGATGACCGCCCCTGGCGGACCCGGCTGACCAGGGAGGCCACCGCGCGCTGCGACGCCGCCATCGTGGTCTACCGCAGCGACGTGCCGATGGGCGAGAGCGAGCTGGCCGAGGCGGCCAATGCCGTGGCCGAGGGAACCCGGGTTTTCACCGTCATCAACCTCATCGGTAACCGGGAGGCTGACGCGCGGCTGCGCAAGTTCGTCTGGAACAGGTACGTTCGCGATCACCTGCAGGGACCCGAGTGGGACAGCCAGGACCTGGCCAGTTATGACGTCTTCTTCCTGGACGCGAGGCAGGCGGTCGACGCGCGCTACGCAGGCGACGAGCAGGGCGTGGACCAGTCTGGACTCGGCGCGTTCGAGCGCCGGCTGGGCACCTTCCTCGTCGGTGACCGGCTCCAGACCCATCTGGAGAAGTTCACCAAGCAGGCGACGACTATCAGCGCCGCGATCGATCAGCACATCGGCCAGCGGCAGGTGGCCGCCAAGGACGACCAGGGCAGGCTGCGCGAGGCCTACCACGCCGCCCAGCCGAAGCTGAAGGAGATCAGGGCCCGCGCGGACAAGCTGCCGCAGATCATCGACCGCTACCGCGACGAGGCCACGAGAGAGCTAACCGCCAGCTTCACGCTGACTATGGCCCGCATCCGCCAGGAACTGCCCGACTACCTGGAGACCGCAACCCTGCCATCCTCTCAGAAGATGGTCAAGGTGCTGCATCACCAGAAGATGATGGAAGAAGCCTCCAAGGAGGTTAGTGACTACCTGACCAGGCGACTCGACGAGTGGAGCCAGACCGAGGTCACCGCGCTCCTGAAGCCGCTGCTCGAACGGCTCACCACCGAGATCGAGGCCGAGGTCGCGGCCATCGGCCATGAGCTTGACCAGCTCAGCGTGTCGTTGACCGGATTCCAGGTGGACGCAAGCTCGGCCGGGCCCGTGGTAGGCACCACCGAGCGTGTCGTCTCGGCCGCCGTCGGGATGCTGTTCGGGGACTTCAGCGGGGTGGTGGCCGGAGGCGTGGGCGGCTGGCGCGGCGCCGTGGGCGGCCTGGCCGGGTACCTCGGGTCATACATCCTGCTCACGGTGGTGGGCATCGGCGGCGTCGTGTTCTGGCCGCTGATGCTGGCGGGTGCCGCGGTGGTGGGCTTCATGGCAGGCGGCTCGGGTCTGGAGAAGAGGGTCAAGGCGAAGGTGCTGAAGACCGTCGACGACCAGCTCAGGACGCTGCCGGCCGAAGCGGGCCCCGCGATCACGGCGAAGGTCAGGGAAAGCTTCGCCGAGCTCGAGCAGACGGTCAGGCAGGAGATCACGGCCGCGATCGACGAGGAAGAGCGGAACATCCAGAACGTCGTCGAGCTGAACATGCGCGATCAGGCGGAAAGGGAACGGAGCCTGCTGGAACTCGCGGATGCCTCGGCCGCGGTGGCACGCCACCGGCTTGCCCTAGCCGAGGCGCTCACCATCGCCCGCCAGGTGTGAGACCGATGACCGACCTGTCGGCCGCGTCCGGCTCTCCCGGCAGATCGGGGCCGGGTGCCGGCGCCGTAGCGCCGCTGGCGGCGCTCGCCATCCAGCTGAACCCGGACGCCGCGCCCATGCTCACCGTCGTGCGGCAGCTAGCGCGGCGAGCCAGTAAGCCGGTAGCGCGCGAGGTGAGCGAACGGCTGAACATGTGCCGCGGGGTGCTCGTGCGGGAGCAGGTCAGGATTGTCTTCGGCGGCCATTTCAGCAGCGGGAAATCGACTCTGATCAACATGCTCATCGGCCGCCCTCTGCTGCCGACCAGCGACTATCCGGAGACGGGCGTGGCGTGCACCATCACCGCGGGGCCGGCTGACCGCATCCGGATCCGCGACGGGCTGGTCAAGGTCGGTATTCCGGTCACCACCGAGGCCATCGCCAAGTATGTCTCGCTCATCGGAGAAGACGGCGACTACCGTGAGGCCGTGCGCACGGTGACCGAGGTGGACATCACGCTCGCCAAGGCACCGGCAGCGCCCAGCGTGACCTGGATTGACTCGCCCGGGATCAACGACACGCCGGAGATGACCCGCCGCGCCGCGGCGGTGGCCGCGGACAGCGACGTCCTGGTCTGGGTAGTGAACTCGCGCCAGCCGGTGGCCGAGGTGGAGCAGGAACTGCTCAGCGAGCGCATCAGCACGCACGGCCCCGGCAGCGTCGTCTTCGTCGTGAACGCCTTCCTGGAGGCGGATACGCACGAGAACTGGCAGTGGTTCATGGCCGAGCGCGCTCCGTACCACCAGCAGCGGATCGCCACGCTCGTCGACACCGGGCAGGTGGCCCGGGACGTGGTGTTCACCTCGGCCCGGGCGGCCACGGGCCAGGCGTTCGGCTTCGGGGCACCCGAGGTCCGCGCCTTGCTGCGCCTGCTCAGTGATCCCGGCCAGCCCCGGGTGCTGGCCACCAGGACCCACCGCGTGCAGCTGGAACTGGCCGCGCTGGTCGATGACCTGGCCAGGCAGGCGAGCCAGGAGCAGGTCCGGCTGGCCGCCGCGCAGGCCGCGCGAAAGGCAGAGGTCAGCGCCGCCGGACAGCGCCGGGCGGCCTTCACCCGGGAGATCAGCCGCGCGGTGGCGTCGGCGTTCACCAGGTACCACGGGCCAGCCACGGATCTGGTGACGGAGGCGGGCGCGGCGGCGGGCGCCACCTTGCGCTATGACAACGAGCACGGCCTGGCCCTGACCGCCAGCCTGCGCACCGTCTCCGGCCACCTCGCCGGGGACATCGTCGCTGCGGTGAACCGCTGCGCCGCGCAATTCGGCCAGGGGCCGCTCGGCCCAGACGATGTATCCAGGCTGGGCAAGCTGCTCGCGCCGCGGACCGTGAATGCGGTCCTGCCGCAGGGCAAGTCGCAGGGAGGCACGGCGGGAGCATTCATCGGCGGCGCCATCGGAAGCATCTTCGCGCCCGGGCTGGGCACCGCGATCGGCGCCGGGCTCGGCGGCCTGATCGGCGGCGGTGCCGCCGGAGCGGCGCGCATCCGCAAGGACAAGGTTGAGGCCAAGGCGACGATGCTCGCTGCGGGCCGCGCCGAGGTTGAGCGGATGTTCGCTACGAAGGCTGAGGTACTGGCCCTGGTCGACGAGGTGTGCCCGCCAGGGGGATCGCCGCCCGGGCCCGACCAGGCCCGGCTGAAGAGCCTGCAGACAGCCGCGGAACAGGTGAAGCAGCAGGCCCTGGCGACGGTGGCCCAGGCGGCCGCACGACAGCAGAACGAGATCAGGTCATGACCGGTGCCATCGGCCTCGACATCCAGGATTCGCGGACCGCGATCACCGTGCTGGAATGGTCCGCCGGGACGGTCCGGATGGGCGCGGTCGGCGACGGTCGCCGAATGCTCGTCCCGCACGCCTGGACCGGGTCGCTGTGGGGCAGCGAGGCGGCCGAGGCGATCCTGGACGGCCTCGATCCCGAAGCCTTCTCCGCCGCCGACCAGCTGTTCGCGTGGCGGCAAAGCCCGTGGAGCACGGAATTCCTGCACGGCCTCTACAACCGGCTGTTCAGCTACCTGGGACAGACTCCGCCGACGAATCCGCACGGGCATCAGGTGTGTCTGTGCACCGACCCGCAGGCGCTGAGCCGGGCCGCGATGGGCTCCGGCTCGCTCCGGGAGCGTCTGGAATCCGCCGGGCTGACTGAGGTCATCCAGGTTGAGCCGGCCGACGCGCTGGTCTGCCGCTGGCTGGCCGACCCCGCGGTCAGCGCGAAGTCAGGCACCGTCCTCGCTATCGCCTGCGGTGAGGTGTCGACGGCGATCGCGCAGTACCAGGTCCAATGGAGCGGTCCGAGGCCGGCCGTGACCCCGCGCGGCACGTCGCGGATCGATCTCGGCTCGGCCGGCTGGTGCACGAGCATGGCTACGGAGGTGCTTTCCCGCTGCCGCGAGGGTGTACCGCGGACCAGCCTGCTCGCGCTGCTCGATGGCGTCATGGAATTCGGCGCGATGCTGCGCGCGCAGCCGCCAGATGCGGAGATCGAATGGGCCGGCCCGCTTTCCGAGCGCATGTTCACCCCGCTGCGGGTGACGCGCGATTACCTTGGCGGCCAGCCTGCGATCGCCAGGGTAGCGGCGGAGGTGCGGGAAGGCGCCGAACGGGCACTGGCCCGTGGCGGAGCCGGGCGCCCCGTGGCGATCCTGGTCGGCGGCCCCGGCGCGGTATGGCCGTTCATTCCCGATGCGGTGGCCTCGTTCGGCCCGGTGTGGCAGAGCGGCGAGCCCGAAGCGGACCTCGCCGCCGGTGCCGCCTGGTGGGTGAACCTCAGGCCCGCCTTCGGACCATCGCCGGCCTTCCAGCTGACAGATCCCGTCGACCGCGGGATCCTGCCTGCCCGGGAAGAGCTGCCCGCGTACGCAGAACGGCCCACGCTGCTTGACATCCCGGACCTGGTCAGCCCGGATGCCGATGAGATACCTCCGTGGGAACGTGACGTGGAGGAAATACCGCCCTGGGAGCGTGACGCATGAGCCCTTCAGCCGAAGCGTTTGGGCACGTGAGCGTGACCGATGAGTAGCGAACTGTCACCCACAAGACCGGCAGGCGGGCCGGCCCAGGCCGGGGAGGTCCCGGCCCGTCGACCCCCCGAGCCCGGTCTGGCGGAAGCCATGCCTTACCTGCTGATCTCACTCCTGGAGCGGCGCTACCTGGGTGACCTGCAGCCCTCGGCCTGGGATCTGCGTCCGCCGCCCGATGACGCGGCCCGGCCATTGCTGCGGGAGATCCTCGGCCTGCCCAGGCCGGCCCAGGGAGAAGACTCGTCCGCCGCGATGCCGCATATTCTCAGTGCCAGCCACACCCTGGGCCAAGCCGTCGTCACCGGCGTGTACGGCGACGGAACCAGGCACCGGTTCTTCGTCGGCGGACGCCGGATCTCGCGCGGGCAGGTCGGCTCGACCGAGGACTTCCTGGACGGCCAGGCCGGGGTCCTGCGCGCCCAGATCCCGGGGATCGAGCTTGGCCCGCTGTCCCGGCTCGACGGGGACGGGATGCCGGATCTCGCCGCGTTCATGCACAGCGCGCCTGCCCTGGCCACGGTGACCGGCATCCCGTCCTCCCGGGCCGACGCCGGATCGTTCATGTTCCAGAACATCGACCGGCTAGTGGCCGCGGCTGGCCGTCACCGGTACGTCCTGCTGGTCGTGGCCGAGCCACTCGACCCGGCCGACCTCGATGACACGCTGGACCGTTGCCGGCGGCTGAAGAGCGAAGTGCACGCCTTGGTGCGGCGCACCGTATCGGAAGGCGAAAGCGAGAGCACCACTCGATCAGCCTCCCGGCGGGAACAGGAGGGGCACGAGTCCCGGCTGCCGGACCTGCTCACCGGGTTCGCCGTCTTCGCCTCGCTGGCCGGGCTGGTCGTGCCCGGCGTGTCCGCGCTGTCCGGGATGGCCAGGATGTCCACCATGGCCAGCCCGGCCATGTTCGGCGCCAACGCCATCCGCATGCGCGGCCTGGCCCAGCAAGCAGAGACGATCTCAGAAGGCACGACAAGTTCGCTGACCCGGTCCGGTACATCGGAGCTGCTCAATGCCAACGCCGAAGCCTGTGAGCTGCTGCTGCAACGGCACATTGACCGGCTCGAGGCCGCGCGCAGCAGCGGCTGGTGGCGTACCGCGGTTTACGTCGCCGCGGAGAGCGACGGCGCGCTGGCCTCGGTGACCGGCGCCTTGCGGGCGATCAGCAGCGGCCAGAACACCGGGCTGGACCCGGTACGGGCGATCCGGGTCGCGCCGTGGACCCTGCGGCCGGCCCTGACCCGGGGCCAGACGATTAGCCTGCTGCCCGCGACCCAGGCGGTAGGTCACCCGCTGGGCCCGTCCTTCGACGCCCTGGCGACCTGCCTGACCACCGATGAGCTCGCGGTCCTGACGTCGCTGCCCCGCCGCGACGTCCCCGGCCTGCCGATGCGCAGCGTCGGGGAGTTCGCGCTCGCGGTGCCGCCCGCTCGCGAGGACGCGATCCGCATCGGCGCGCTGGTGGACTCGCAGGACCGTGAGCTCGACGCCGTGACCCTGGGCGCCGCCGAGCTGAACCGGCACGTATTCATTACCGGCATGACCGGATACGGCAAGACGACCACAGCGAAGACCTTGCTCACCGAGGCTCGCTCGGTGCTCGGCATCCCGTTCCTGGTGATCGAGCCAGTCAAGGCCGAATACCGGAGCCTGCGCGATCATCCTGCGCTGCGCGGCGAGCTCAGCGTCTACTCCATCGGCGGCGACGGCGCGCTGCCGCTGCGGCTCAACCCGTTCGTCCCGGTCGCGAATGTGTCGCTGGCCAGGCACATCGACCTGCTGAAGGCCGTCTTCAACGCGGCGTTCCCGATGTTCGCCGGGATGCCCTACGTGCTGGAGGAGGCCATGCTCGAGATCTACACCGAACGTGGCTGGAACCTGCAGACCTCCGCCAACGACGCACTGGGGTCACACCCGTCCGCGGCGGACGTGAGCGTGCTCGTGCCCTCCCTCGCCGACCTGCACGACAAGATCGAGGTCGTCCTCGGGCGCAAGCGGTACGGCATGGAGGTGCACCAGAATATGGGCGCCGCGCTCCGGTCCAGGCTGAGCAGCCTCATGATCGGCGCCAAGGGCGAGGCCTTGAACACCTCGCGCAGCGTGCCGCCGGCCGACCTGTTCACCGTGCCTTGTGTCATCGAGCTGAAGAACCTCGGTGACAACGAGGAGAAGTCCTTCGTGATGGCCCTCCTGCTCTGCCTGCTCTATGAGTTCGCCGAGTCGCGCCAGGCGGACTTCGTCCCAGGTCAGGGCCTGCAGCACCTGACCCTGATCGAGGAGGCGCACCGGCTGCTGAAGGCGCCGCGGGGCCCGGGCGGGCCGGAAAGCCCGGACTCGCAGGCTAATGCCGTCACCATGTTCACCGACATGCTGGCCGAGATGCGCGCCTACGGTGAGGGGTTCCTGGTCGCCGACCAGATCCCGGCCAAGCTGACGCCGGACATCCTGAAGAATTCCAACATCAAGATGATCCACCGGCTGGTGGCACCGGACGACCGTGCCGTCGTGGCTAGCTCCATGAACCTGACCGAGGCGCAGAGCCGCCACCTGGTGACCCTGAAGCCCGGGACGGCGGTCATCCACGATGATCACCTGGGCTCGGCCGTGCTGGTCAGGGTGACTCCGGCGGACGGGACCTCGGTGGCGGCACCGCCTGCCGACGAGATGCTGTCCAGGCCGCCTGACCGCTCCTATCTGCACCGCGACGGCGGCTGCTCACACTGCCCGGCACCATGCACGTTCCTGGACCGCAGCAGGCGGCTGCGCGCCGAGGCCCGTGTCGACGCGAGCCTCCAGCCGTTCTTCCGCACCCTGCTGTTCGGCGACGCGGATGGCGCCCAGCGCGAATGGGCGGCGTGGCAGGTGGCGTGGCAGGCCGAGCCGGCCAGCGAGCCGACCGGGCCCGACGCCGGGACCACCTACTGCGCCGTCACCCAGTCTGCTTCCCGCTGGCTGGGGCAGGTGATAGCGGCGCGCGGCACCGCCGCCGCCGGCGTCGTCGCCGCTGACCAGTTCACGGCCATCCAGCGGCTGACCCGCGATCGCGGGGCACGCCTGGTGGCACGCCTGGTCTCGGCCTGGCTCGAAGGCGGTAACCAGCCGGACCGGTCAGTCGGCTCGAGGCCCGGCGTGCTGGCCGCCACCCTGGCCGGGCTCCGGTCGCTGATCGCTGAACGGCCGCCGCAGGAGATGCCGGGCTGCGCGTCATGTCCGGCTCGCTGCACCATGCTGCCGCTGGTACGCCCTTACCTGACCGGCGGACGGGCCGAGCAGCGCGCCTCCGCGAGCACCCCGGCGGATAGCCGGCTGAGGCGGCTGCAAGAGCTCGTCGCGCAGGCCGGCGTCCCGGCCGGCCTGGACGCCGTGCGGCAGCGCCACTTCATGCACTGCCTGGTCACCACGGCGACGGCGAATTCCGGCGCCGACACGGAGGACCTCCTCCGGGCTCTCGACACAGCAGACGCAGAAGCGCGTCCCGGTGAGCCTGATCGTAAGGTTTGACGCGGAAGCTGACGGCACGGCGCACCGGCCGCTGGGCCCTCAGGCGGCCCGGTTGGCGTTTCGCGGCCGATTGGGCCGCTGGGGCCGGCGCGCAGGCTTGGCGGCGCCGCGTGAGAAACCCTCACGGGTGACGGCCGCCGGGCGGCGGCTTGTCCCGGAGTGATCCGAGACGGGCTTGCCACGCGATGCAGCCCTGGCCGGCGGTGCTGGAGGAACGGGCGTACCCGACGTCGCGATCTGCCGGACCATGTGATGCCCGGCCGCTACCTCGTGCCGGTCCGCGGTCACGCCCGCCGCGTCGTGCAGCCGCTGGAGCTCGCGGACCTGGCCGTGCTCGACTAGCGCGACGACCATGCCGGTGGCCCCGGCCCGGGCGGTGCGGCCCGAGCGGTGCAGGTAATCCTTGTGGTCGTTCGGCGGGTCGAACTGCACGACCAGGTTGACGTCGTCCACGTGAATGCCGCGGGCCGCGACGTCGGTGGCGACGAGCACGCGGGGATGCCCTGCGGCGAACGCGTCCAGGGCCCGCTGCCGCTGGTTCTGGTTACGGTCGCCGTGGATGGCCTCGGCGGCGACTCCGGCCCGGGACAGCTGCTTCGCGAGCCGGTCCGCGCCGTGCTTGGTGCGCACGAAGAAGAGCGTGCGTCCCGGCCGGCTGGCGATCTCCGTGGCGACCGGCAGCTTGTCCTGGGCGGACAGGACCAGCACCCGGTGCTCGGCGGGCCCGGCGTCGGTCGAGGAGGTGACCGCGTGCAGCGCGGGATCATTGATGTAGCTGACCACCAGCTGGCCGACGCCACGGTCCAGGGTCGCGGAGAAGAACATCCGCTGGCAGCCGGCGGGCGTCTCGTCGAGGATGCGGGTGACCGCGGGCATGAAGCCCAGGTCGGCCATGTGGTCCGCCTCGTCGAGCACGGTGATGAGGATGTCGGACAGGGTGCAGGCCCGCCGTTCGAGCAGGTCGATGAGCCGACCCGGCGTCGCCACGACGATGTTGGCGTCGCGCACGCGGGCGATCTGCCTGCTGATCGACACGCCGCCGTAGACGGTCGCGATGGACACGCCGATGCTGCGGCCCAGCGGTTCGAGCGCGTCGGCGACCTGCTGGGCGAGTTCGCGAGTCGGGACGAGGATCAGGCCGCGGGGTGCCTTCTGGCGCCGCTGGCCGGTGCTGGCCGCGAGGCGGGTGAGCAGCGGAAGGCCGAAGGCCAGCGTCTTGCCCGACCCGGTCTGGGCGCGGCCGAGCACGTCCCGGCCGGCCAGGGCGTCGGGCAGCGCCCGGGCCTGGATGGCGAACGGCTCGCGGATGTCGCGCGCCGCGAGCGCCCGGACCAGCCTGGCGTCCAGGCCGAGCTCGGCGAACGTGGCCGGCGCCGGCTGCGGTGCCGCGGCGGCGGCGTCCAGGGCGAGATCAAGCTCCGAATGCGGTTCGGCGCGCCGCGGCCGGGGGGCCCGGGATGGCCGGGCCGCGGCCGGGCCGCGGCGCCTGGTGGGGCGCTCGCCTCCTCGGCCGTAGCGGTCGGAAGACGCGCGCGGACGCCTGGAACTATGCGGCATGCAGAAACTCCATCGGTAGTTCGGGGGTCGCATGCTCGACAGACGTCAACGTCAATGACAACGGCGAACGGCTAATCTAGCCGAACTATTCGCACAGCGACCGGCGGGCTGCTCGCCCGCGGAGCGGCGGCGAAGATCGCCGCCTTGAGTCCAAGGCTATCAGCCGGTGTCGTATTCCCCACGGACTCCGGGGTTTCACCCGGGTCGCTCCCGGAGGGCCCAGTCACGGCGCACGGCCGAACGATTTTCTCGCCGGGCGCGGTCAGGACGTTACCGTCCCCCTGACCTCCCGGCGGATGGCCTCGACTTCCGCGGCCAGATGCGGGCCGGTGACGCCGTAGTCGGCGACGCAGCTTGCCGCCGCGCGAACCGCATACCTCAGGGCCTCCCGCTCCGGCTGCCCCTCGGCGCGAAGCGCGAGGAACACGCCGGCCAGGACCCCGCCGCCGCCGCCGGCGGGATCCACTACCGGCGCCACCTGGCCGGCGTCCACCTCTTCCGGGTGCCCGTCCACGAGCAGGCGTGCCCCGGCGGATCCGCGCTTGACGATGAGCGGGGCCTTGGGGATGGGAAGCTGAGCGTCTCCGTACAGTCCGTCGTACTCCGCCTGGTTCATGAAGATCAGGTCCACGTTGTCACAGACGTCACGCGAGGCGCTGGGATAGGTGGCCACGTAGTGCTCGAACATGTCCGCCGACACCTGCGCCGGGCAACCCCGTTCGTGCAGGTACTCCAGCCAGGCCAGCTGCTGATCGGGCGGCGCGGTAGCCAGGTGGATGTGCCGCGCGCCCGCATAGCGCGCGGGGAAGCCATCGTGCTGGATGGTAGCGGCGACGCCGAGATCGGCGCTGAAGGAACGGGTGCCGTCGGCGAACTCGCAGACGAGGAGCCTGGCGGAAGGCCCAGGTAGTTCGGTGACGCCCGCCAGGTCGACATCCAGGCGCCGGAGCGGATCTAGGTCCAGGTCCGTCCCCACCTGGGCCACCAGGCCGACCCGGCGGCCGATGAGCGCCGCGGCGCTGGCGGCCACCGCATATCCGGAGCCGCCGGCCGAGGACCTGCTGGCGGCGCCGGCTTGCACCATCGATACGCCCGCGTGCCCGATGACGACCAGGTCGACAGCGGCAGCCGGATCCTTACCTACCGCACCCCGCATTTCGCTCTCCCATGCAGGCAGCTAGCGGACGCCTCAAATTAGTTTTCCTGAGCCTAGCGAAACTCAGGGAAATTACGATTACGGACCGGCTAAACCCGAACATCCGTTCCCGGGCCTGCCGGCGGATTTCTACTATAGTGCCTCGTATGCGCGCTGACCAGCCCGGACGGCGTCCTGTTCAGCTGGCAAGAACGCCGCCCCTGCGCTTGTTCTCGATAATCGTGACAGGTGGTGGGATTCTGGCCCCAGATGTCGCCAATTGTCGCGCCAAGGCAGTTGCCAGGACGCAGGTAGCAGGGCCGGCCCGGCTGAATAATGTTACTCGCCGGATAGGTTTGCCTAACGCCAGGCCGAATGCGTCAGGCGCGGGCCCGGGCGCAGAGGTCGCCGAGCCGGCGGGTCGCCCGGGCGGCATCGTCACCCGGCAGCGAGCCGCGGCCCCGTTTCATCACGTGCGCGGTCTGCCAGGTCCTGATGATCGTCTCGCCGATCCGCCCCGTGGCCTGGGAGTCCGAGCCGATCATCGAGATCGCGCCGAGGTCGTGCAGGACGTCCTCGGCCGCCATGCTCGAGGGCCGGATGCGCGATTCGGCGAAGGCCAGGTCCTCCGGGATCGACGGGTTCAGGAGATGGCAGACCATCAGCATGTCGAGGTGCTCGTCGAGGGTGTTGCGCGTGTACGGGCGGGTGGGGTTGGTCGAGGGCGGCAGCACGTTCGGGTGCGCGGCGACCTTGATGATGTCCGGCACGTGACCGCCCCCGGCGCCTTCTGTGTGGTAACGTCCGCGGCCAGCGTGATGAGCAGCCGTGTCATCGGCGGGGACCTGGCCCGGACTCAAGGGTGTCGCGGGCCTCCGCTGTCGCGGGTGCCCTCGCGGGCGCTCTCGTGGTGCCGGGACCGGGGCAAGGCGTGGTGGTTGGCGGCACTCCGGGGCGGGGTGGCCTCGGCGTCAGCCGCACCCCGGCTGGTAAATGCGTCCTCGGCCTTGAGGCTGCTGAGCTCGATGCCGAAACGAGCGTCAAGAGCGGTGGCCAGCGCGGCCAGCGTCCGCAGCGTCAGGTTCTCCCCGCCGCCGAGGATCTGGCTGATCCTCCCGGGGGAGACGCCCATCCGGGCGGCGAGGTCGGCGCGGCTGAGCCCGCGCTCCCGCATATGCCAGTTGATCTCGTTGGTCAGCTGGGTGATCAGGCCGTACATCTCTTCTTCGACCCGCGCCTCTGTGGCCCGCTGCTCTGGCGAAACACCTAGTCCGAAGCCCATCAGTGCCTCCACTTGCTGCGGCCATACCTCGTCGCGGCCGGACGGTTGTAGCTTCTAGCATACTTAGCCGTAGCTAAACGTATAGCTATGCCTAAATATTTCGCTACGCCTAAAGTCTCGCCTGGACTAGGGTCCAACAACCCGTGGCGGCTGATCGTTATAGAAACGTTATATACGACGGGGCCTGAGGTGAGGGCTCGCCGGGCCGGGGCGACCGGGATGCGCCCGGGCAAGCTGGGGTTGCTGTGACATTCCGTTAATGATGTTGAATAACACGAATGGACCTTAAACGGATAAAGCCTAGATAGATAGCCAATCACCTGCAACCATATTTCTCGGGTAGCGGCCACTGCTGGTTGTTAGCACGGGCGTGAGGCGAGGGGGCTTGGCATGCCTGATTTCACGGTGGGGATTGTCGGGACGTTCGTGCTGTCGCTGATTCTGGCCTACGGATTCCTGCGGTTGCGCTGCCGGAGAATCGGACCTCCGTTCGGGCCTCGGGCCAGGCCCTGGGCCTTGCTCATCGTGGTGGGCACGGCCGTCTTGGCCACGGGCGTGGGACTGCTTATCGTCGCCGCCAGCGACCACATCCACGCCGCTTATGTCGGGATCATCGTGCCGGGCGGGCTGTGGTTCAGCAAAATGCCCCCCGAGCATTTGGTGCCGAGGACCATGGCGGACTGGCTGGCGCTTCCGTTCCGTCGCCTGTATGACCGGATGGGCGACGACCAGCAAGGCTGGTGTGACACGAGGCTCAAAGCGGCCTCGCAGAAACCGCAGTGGATAGCAGACGCCGTGACGTACTACTACGACCAGGTGCGAGGGCGGCTGAAGGACGGCCGGGCGCGGGCCCGTTTGGCCAATTGGCAGGAATCCATCACGTACAAGATCGAGATCGTGCGGCTGATCGAGCTGGACACGACCCCGGCCCGGCTGCGGGAGGCGCTGCGGAAACACCCCTCCCTGCCGGACGTACGCAACTACGCCGACGAGGACCTGCCGCAGCTGGCCGACCGGCTGGAGAGCGACGCGCTGAGCGAACTGAACCTGTTCCTCGGGTACATATACCGGCTCGGGCATCACAAGCTGCTGATCTACCCGTTCCGGCCGTCCGCTCACCGCAACCCGGTCCGCCGGGCCGAGCCGACGGCACCGGAGGTGTAGGCGCCGGTGAAATAGCCGCGCCCCGCGCGCGGTTGCACGTGTCGCGTCCGCAACCAGCGGACGGCACCATCGGTGAAGGAGTTTACGTGTCGGACACCTACCGCAAGGACCCAGAGGCGGTTTCCCGGCTGACCCCGGAGCAGTACCGGGTCACCCAGAAGGCCGGCACCGAGCCGGCGTTCAGGAACGAGTACTGGGACAACAAAGAACCAGGTCTCTACGTCGACGTCGTGTCCGGTGAGCCGCTGTTCGCCTCGGTCAACAAGTACGACAGCCGTTCCGGCTGGCCGAGCTTCACGGTGCCGATCGAGCCGGGCAACGTGGTGGAGCACTCTGACGCCAGCTACGGCATGGTCCGGACCGAGGTCCGTTCGGCCCACGGGGACAGCCACCTCGGCCACGTGTTCCCCGACGGCCCTGCCGAGGCGGGCGGCCTGCGCTACTGCATCAACTCCGCGGCGCTGCGCTTCATCCCGCTCGACGACCTCGAGCGCGAGGGCTACGGCGCCTACCGCAAGCTTTTCGATGACACCGGGAGCACATCATGACCCCAGAGAAGACCAGCACCGAGAAGATCAACACTGAGAAGGCGATTCTGGCCGGCGGCTGTTTCTGGGGCATGCAGGACCTCATCCGCAAGCTCCCCGGCGTTATCTCGACCCGGGTCGGGTACAGCGGCGGCGACGTGCCGAACGCGACCTACCGGCACCACGGCAGCCACGCCGAGGCGATCGAGATCACCTTCGACCCGGACAAGCTCTCCTACCGGGACCTGCTGGAGTTCTTCTTCCAGGTGCACGACCCGACCACGCGGAACCGGCAGGGCAACGACATCGGGACGAGCTACCGGTCGGCCATCTTCTACCTCAGCGACGCGCAGAAGAAGGTCGCCGAGGACACGATCGCCGACGTCGACGCCTCGGGCCTGTGGCCGGGCAAGGTGGTCACCGAGGTGACGGCGGCCGGGCCGTTCTGGGAGGCCGAGCCCGAGCACCAGGACTACCTCGAGCGGTATCCGAATGGCTACACGTGTCACTTCGTCCGCCCGGGCTGGAAGCTGCCGCATCGCGCGGACAAGGTCGCTCAGTAGCGGAAGAAGGCGACCAGCCGGCTTTCGAGCAGGCCGGGAGCTGACTCGATGGCTTCGTGACCCTGGCCGTCCAGGACGGCCAGGGTGCTCTGCGGCAGCACGTCGGCCAGGGCGCCGGTGATGTCGTGCGCCCAGGCCGGGCTCCGCGAGCCCAGGAGCAGCAAGACCGGGACCGTGACCGCGGCGGCCAGCGCGGTCACGTCCACGGTGGCCAGGGCCAGGGCCTCGCGGGGCATCGTGCCGGACACGATCGGCAGCACGTCGTAGCCGCGCGGAGCGTTCCTGAGCTCATCGATCTGGGTGGCGGACAGCCCCATCTCGCGCAGGAAGCTCACCATCGCCGGTCCCGGCTTGCCGTCGGCGATCAGGGCGGTGACCCGCTCGCGCCATTCCTTCGGGGCGGTCTGCGGGCCGGGCGGCTCGTACAGGGCCAGGCGCCGCACCGGCGCTCCGCTGGCCGCCGCCCCGAGGGCACAGGTGGCGCCGATGCTGTGGGCGAACACGTCGATAGACCCGTCTGCGGCCAGGCTGGCCGCGGCGGCCGCGATGTCCTGGTATTCCCTGGCCAGATCGTAAGGTCCGGTATCTCCGCTGGTGCCCCGGCCGCGCCGGTCCATGGCCGTCACGCGCCACCGGCCGGTCAGCCTGCCCCAGAGCGGCTGCCAGCTTTCTATGCAGCCCATCCCGCCGTGCACCAGCAGCAGCGGCGGCCCGTCTCCGGCCGTCAGCAGGCCGATCTGAGTGCCATCAGCGCTGGTGACCGAGTGCCGGTAGCCTTCCACGGGCCGAACCTACGCGTCGGCGGCGGGGAACGCCACTGGTTATCGCCCGCCGCGGTCAGGCGGTGAGGACCGGGCGTTCCTGCGCGCCGTCGGTGTAGCTGACCGAATTCGTCAGCAGCGCCGGGATACGCGGGCCGGGCAGCACGATGCCGGTCAGGTTGAGCGGATCGACCGCGGACAGCAGGATCGTCTCCCCGGTAAGCGGCCGCTTCCTGATCTCGCGCAACATCTCTACCGCGTCCGGGTGAGCGAACTGCTCGCCGCTGAACCCGGCGACGAACCGGCCGCCGCTGATCGTGCCGCGGGCCTCCATCCGCCGCAGCGCCCACAGCACCTCCCGCCAGGGCACGGCGAGGTTCTCCCGGGCCAGCAGGTCGCGGAACACGACGCCCCAGCGGGCGGCCAGTTGCTCGGCCACCGCTTCGGCCAGGTCATCCGGGTCGCAGTCGGCCGGGGGCTCGGGCAGCAGGGACCACCGGCCCGCCGTCCTGCTGCCGAGCTGGCTGCCCCGGCGAAGCCGGCGCCGGCCGGGAGCATTCTGGCTGGCGCGGCGGGCGAACAGCGACCGCACGGCGCGGAAGCCGTCCGCCGTGACCAGCCCCCGGGCCACGCCGTCCCACAGCGCCTCCTCCACCTCGCTGGGCAGTCGCCCGGTCAGCGTCGCCAGGTCCGGCGGGAACAGCGCGCCGCGGTCGCGCAGCGCCTCGATCACGTCGCTGGTGCAGCCCGGCCCCGGATCGGCCGGGCGGAGCTCGCCGCGGGCCGCCCGCAGCAGCCACGGCAGGTCATCGCGGATCGTCATGGTGACCGGGGTGGCCCGGGAGGGGGTCAGGCCGCCGCGGCGGGGCAGTTCGTCCGGCTCGCCGCGCACGGAAAGCCGTCCCCAGGCGATGCCGCCGTCCAGGCACGCCTCATCGAGCCACTCCCGGCGGTACCCGGTCACCCGCGCCGGGAAGATGGCCTTCTCCCAGGCCCCGGCGGCGAGCTCGAAGCCCTGCAGCTGCTCGACCACCGAGAGCACGCCGCGGCTGCCTTCGCGCCGGGTATCCGGGGTGAGATGCTGCCACCGCAGCAGGAAGCGCATGAAGTCCCTGGCCGTAACCGGCTCGACCTCGCGCCGCTTGCGCTGCCTGGTGTACGCGTGGATGCGGGTCAGCACCCGCCGGGCGCAGAATTCCTCCGGTCCGCCCGTGAACTGGCCCCGCAGCGCGAAGCCCTCGTTCTCCAGGCGGATGAGCGCGAGCATGACGTCCGAGTCCGGCAGCCCGGTGGCCCGGGCCAGGTCCGCCGCCGTGGACGGACCCCGGACGTCCAGGTGGCCGCGGAGCATCTCGGCCGCGGCCGTCTCGGCGTCCATCGGTTTAACCTGCGGGCTGCCCGGCGGGACCTGAAGGCCCGGGTACAGCGGCTGCAGCGCGGCCTGCCTCTCGGCGGCACACCACAGCAGGGTGTCGTTCGCCTGGATTTGTGCCGCGCGGCCCCGATGGGACAGGTCCTCGAACCACCCGCACCACGGCTCCCGCGGCCGCATGACGAACAGCGTCATCAGCAGGTCGTGCAGCTCATCGGCGTCGCGCGGCCGCGGCCGGACCTCGTCGCTGACCCGCTCGATCGCGCCGGGATCGAGCCGGGCCAGGTCGCGGGCTTGTACCGGCAGCCCGCGCGGGATCCGCACCTGCCGGCTCCGGCGGTTGGCTGCCTCCGTCTCGTCGTCCAGGTAGGTGAACGGCTGGCCGTTCAGGATCTCGTGGGCGAGCACCGAGGGCTCCGTGGTGTCGCGGGTGATGACCGTGATCCGGCCGGCCTCGATTCCGGCCACCAGGTTCCGCAGCCCGTCGATGTCCATCGCCTCGTGCAGGCAATCCTCCAGCGTCTGCCGGACCAGGGGGTGGTCGGGGATCTCCAGCGGGCCCGGCGCCACGTTCTCCTGGCAGGCCGCCAGCGTCGGGAACACCGCCGCCATCAGGTCATCGGCATCCATCCGCTGGATGGCAGGCGGGTTCTTGCGGCCGCCGCGCATCCGCAGCACGGTCAGCGAGGTGTTCAGGTTCCACCGCCAGCGCGCCTGGAACAACGGCGAGGTCAGCACGGCCTGCCGGACCACCTGTTCCACCGTCGCCGACGCCAGGAATTTCGGCACCCGGTCCAGCGGGAAGCTGTGCTGCGGCCCGAGCGACAGCAAGATGGCGTTGTCGCTGGCCGCCGCCTGCAGTTCGAAGTCGAACGTGACGCAGAACCGCTTGCGCAGGGCCAGTCCGAACGCGCGGTTCACCCGGGCACCGAACGGCGCGTGGCCGACCAGCTGCATCCCGCCGGCCTTGTCGAAGAAGCGTTCCAGGATGATGGCGTTCATGGTCGGCAGCGCCCCGAGCGCGGCCAGCCCGGCCCGCAGGTAGCCGACGATGATGTCGGCCGCGGCCTTACCGATACCGCACTCTTGCTCAAGCCATGCTCTGGCCTGCGCGGGATCGCGGTCGGCGACGGCCTGCCGCAGCGCCGAGACCTCTTCGGAAAGCTCCCGGGTACGCCCGGGTGCCTCCCCTTGCCAGTGCGGCACCGAGGGCGGCGCGCCGTTCGCGTCCACGACCCGGACCGTTCCCGGCTCCACCCGGCGGATGCGCCAGGAGTGGGTGCCGAGCAGGAAGACGTCGCCCGGCCGGCTCTCCACGGCCCATTCCTCGTGGACCGTGCCGATCTGGACCTCGTCGGGCTCGGCGACCACCCGGAAGTCGCCGAGCTCGGGAATGGCCCCGCCCGAAGTCAGCGCGGCCAGCCGGGCGCCGCGGCGCCCCTTGACGGTGCCGTTCACCCGGTCCCGGTGCAGGTAATAGGCGCGGCGCCCGCGGCCGGTGCGGATCCCCTCGGCCATCAGGTCGGTGATGTCCTCGAAGTCCTCGGCGGACAGGTCCCTAAACGGCGCCGCCTGCCTGGCCAGGCCGAGCAGCTCGTCTTCCGGCCACGACTCGGCGGCCGACTCGGCCACCATCTGCTGCGCCAGGATGTCCAGCGGCCGTTCCGGGACGACGATGGCGTCCAGTTGCCCGCGGCGCACGCCGCGCAGGAGCGCGGCGCACTCCACCAGCTCGTCGCGGGTGGTCGGGTACAGCCGGCCCGCGGGCGTCCCGGTGCGGGTGTGGTTCGACCGGCCCACCCGCTGCAGGAAGGTGGCGAAGCTGCGCGGGGAGCCGATCTGGCACACCAGCTCGACCGGTCCGACGTCGATCCCGAGTTCCAGGGAGGCCGTGGCCACCAGCGCGCGCAGGTCCCCGGCGCGCAGCCGGGTCTCGACCCGCTGCCTGCGACCCCGGGACAGGGACCCGTGATGCGCGGCGACCTGGGCGCCGAGTTCCTCGCCGAGCCGTTCGCCCAGCTGGTGGGCGACCCGCTCGGCCATGCTCCGGGTGTTGACGAACACCAGCGTGGTCCGGTGGCCGGCCACGTGGCCGGCGATCAGGTCCAGGATCTCGGCCATCTGCCCGGTGGTGGGCACCGCGCCGAGCTCATCGTCGGGTAGCTCCAGGGCGAGGTCCAGCTGCCTGCGGTGGCCGGAATCCACGATCGCGCACCGGGGCGTCCCGTCCGGGTTGTCGCGGTCCTGGCCCGAGCCGACCAGCAGCCGGGCGATGGTCTCGATCGGCCGCTGGGTGGCGGACAGGCCCACCCGCTGCACCGGCTCCGCCGCGACGTGCGCCAGCCGCTCCAGGGTGAGGGCCAGGTGCGAGCCTCGCTTGTTCCCGGCGACCGCGTGGATCTCGTCCACGATCACCGTCCGGACGCTGCGTAGCATCGACCGGCTCCGCTCGGCGGTCACCAGCAGGTACAGCGACTCCGGGGTGGTGATCAGGATGTCGGGCGGGTGCTTGAGCATGGCCGCCCGCTCGGCGGCGGCCGTGTCACCGGTCCTGACCGCGACCGCGATGGCGGGCGCGCTCAGCCCCAGCCGGGCAGCCACCGCGACGATCTCCCGCAGCGGCGCCTCGAGGTTCTGCTGGATGTCGGTCGCCAGCGCCTTCAGCGGCGACACGTACACCACCCGCGGCCCGGCCTGCGGTGGTCCGTCCGCCACCTCCGGTGCGCCGGCTTCGTGCCCGCAGAAGAGATCGTGGTCGCAGGCCGAATCGTGGCCGCGGTAGAACCGGTCGATGCAGACCAGGAACGCCGCGAGGGTCTTGCCCGACCCGGTTGGCGCCGCGATCAGCGTGTGGCGGCCCGCGGCGATCTCCTGCCAGCCCGCGGCCTGCGGCTCGGTCGGCCCGGCCGGGAACCGGCCCTCGAACCAGGCACGCACGGCGGGATGAAACGACTCGAGCACGCGCTCACGGTACCTCCGGACGCCGACATTCCTCCCGGTAACCGGACACCGGGTGAGGATCGTCCAAGCCTGCAGCCTGGTTAAGCGGCGTAGCCTGATGGCCGGGCGACAGGGAGATGATCCAAGTCGCCGCAGGCGACGAGATAGTCAAGATCTGACTGTCGTCGAGGCGGTCGATGCCCGGCGAGGGCTCGCACACCGATCCGGACGGGGAACCTCATCCGTTCCGGCTCGCCCATGGATGAGTGAGACCGTGGTCCCCGGGGTTATCCCGGGCGGACCGGGGGACCGTGGCTATGCAGGACCTTCGTTCTGTCCTTGTTCCACGCTGTGGTGGTGCCGTCGGGGTTCAGGACCAGGGTCCAGCCCCACCGGTGGATCACGATCTGGTGGTGGTAGAAGCAGAACAAGATGCAATCGCTGGCGCTGGTTTTGTCAACATTCCAGCCGGGTGCAGCGTTAACCTGTCGCTGATCTCATAATATGTAGTTAAAACTACGCAGATCGAACAGAATATCGATAGACTATCGTGCGTGTTATGTCCGGTTTGAACGGGAGGTGTCGGGTAGCGTCCCTGACTTTTGCCTGACTTCCGAGGGCAGTCTGCTGCCATGCCTGCCCTAGCGCGCGTGAAGGACCGGGAACCTGTGGGTGCCGAAAACCTATGCCACCAGGCGATATTCGTGGATGACGCCACCCGCGCGGTCATGCCGCCGGACCCGGAAATGATCCAAGTCGGTGACGCGACCTGGCAGGGGCCGCAGTGGCGCGGCCTGGTCCAGGGCGCGGTGCGGCCGGTGCGAGTTGCAGAAGTCCTCGTACTCCCGCAGCACCATCATCAGGTGGCGCAGGTTCCAGATCAGGGTCCGGTCCAGCAGCTCACGCCGGCAGCTGCCGATCCACCGCTCCGTGATCGAATTCATTCGCGGTGCCTGAACGGCGGAGCGGATGACCCGGATCCCGGCCGCCTGGAACACGGCACCGGACGCCTGCGTGAAGCTGGCGTCCCGGTCATGCAAGACGAACTTCGCTCGTGCCCCGGCATCCCCCAGGTCCATGAGCAGGTTCCGGGCCTGCTGGATGACCCAGGACTGGACCGGGTGCTCCGTGGCGCCCAGGACCCGGACACGCCGGCTGCCGTGCTCGATCACCGCAAGGACGTACACCTTCGTGCCACTGAGCAGGTCAGCGGTGAAGAAGTCCAGCGCCAGGATCCCCTGCCCCTGCGACCGCAGGAACTCCGCCCGCCCAGGGCCGTCCCGGCGAGGCGCAGGGTCGATCCCGGCGTCCCTGAGGATCTGCCACACCGTCGACGGCGCCACGATGATGCCGAGCCCGGCAAGCTCACCGTGGATCCGCCGGTACCCCCATGACTCGTTCTCCCGTGCCAGCCTGAGCACCACCGACCGCACAGTGCGGCGCACCGGCGGCCGGCCGGAACGTCCCCGGCGGGACAACCGCGCCCACCGGCGGCGGACAATGTTGCGGTGCCAGCGCAAAATCGTGGCCGGGGTCACGATCAGCCGCAACCCGGCCAGGCGCCCGGCCGGCAGCGTCCCGGCGAGCAACGCCAGCCACGCCCGGTCCGGCCAGGTCAACCGCGAATGAGCCCTCGGTCGTTCACGCAGGGCCACCGCGAGCTGATGGCGCAGCATCAGGATCTCGGCGTCCTTCCACCACGCCTCCCGCCGCGACAGGCCCAGCACCGACACGGCCCGGGTCACGACGAGGAAGATCAGCTTCAAGCCCACAAGCCGAAGATCATCGCACGCCAGCCCGAACCAAGACCTGCCCGCCAGGCACCGTTCGCGTGACCGAGCCGACGGCGTCCGCAAAGCATCTGCCCAGTTGGCACAGGTTTTCGGCACGCACAGCAGTCCGGTGGAGTCCGGCCAGTCCGTGAGGAGACTGTGAGGTATCACTTCCAGCAACCACGGGCGCGGCTGCCCGGCGTTGGCGTTATCGCCGCCCGCCCGGGTGGGCCATCGGCCCGGATGGGCGGCCCACCGGCGGGGCAGCCATGCCGGGCAGGGATCTCGTCCATGACCCGGGGATCTGGCGGCCCTTTGGCCGAGGCGAGGTAGGCGGCATGCTCGGCGAACATGTCCTTCGATTTCACCAGGCACGGCGAGTGCCAGGACCTTGACCGGTTCCGGCCCGGCATTGGCGAACCACGCCAAGGAAGCGGGTACGCTCTAATTTGCTTGCTGCAACAAAGGGATCGGCAGGCGCTGATGCCCGGGACGGGGCCGCAGTGAGTGAGAACGTCGAGCGGGCCGTGGCAGTGCCCGACGTGGCCGTCCCGTCCGTCCCCGCCGACGACACTGCCGCTCACCGGGAGCGCCGCCCGACGGGTGCGCCCCCGCCACTGCCGCACCCGATCACCATCAGCACCACGGCGTGGCTGCTGCTGGCGGTCATCATCCTGGCTGGCGCGTTCCTGTTCTCCGGGCTCACGCCCTGGCTCCGGGTCGGGGATCAGGCCGGCACCTGGGTCCTGCTCCGGCTCGCCGATCTGCGGACACCCTGGCTGACCGATCTCGCCCGCTCAGTCAACGCGATCGGCTCCGGCTGGGGGGTCACGGTGGTCGCGCTGTCGGTGGTGGCGCTGACCATGGTCTTCCGGCGGTGGCGGCACCTGCTGGTATTTATCGGAAGCCTGGTTGTCCTGGAGATCGTCGGGGCGCAATGGATCTACTTCCCGCTGTCCCGGCCGCGCCCGTACGGCGTGTGGATCATCGGCGGCTGGGGCGGGTATTCGGCGCCGTCGGTGGTTGTATTCGTGTTCACGTTCTTCCTGGTGGGTGCGGTGTACTGCCTCGTCGTGCCGGGCCGGCCCCGGACCTATGCCAAGATCGCGGTCGCCGTTATGGTGGCCATCTTGGGCCTGGCCCGGCTGTATCTGGCCGTCGATCACCCCGACGACGTGCTGTTCGGCGTGGTGCTCGCGGTGGCGGTCGCGGTCACCGCGTTCCGCTTCTTCACGCCCAACGAGGTGTTCCCGGTCGTTTACCGGCGGGGCTCGAGCGCGCATGTGGACGTGACCGGGCGGCGCGGTGAGGCGATCCGGACGGCCATGCGCGACCAGCTGGGGCTGACGGTGTTCGAGATCAAGCCGGTTGGCCTCGCCTCGTCGGCCGCCTCGATGCCGCTGCGGCTGCGCGTTGAAGGAGGTCCGGAGAAGTTCGTTTTCGCGAAGCTGTTCACCAAGGGCCACGTGCGTGCCGACCGCTGGTACAAGCTAACGCGGAGCATTCTGTACGGTTCCCTGGAAGACGAGAAGCCCTTCCAGTCGGTGCGCCGGCTGGCCGAGTACGAGGATCACATGCTGCGGCTCCTGCGCGATTCCGGGATCCGCACGGCCAGGCCGTACGGAATCGTGGAGATCACCCCCGAGCGCGAGTACCTGCTCGTCACCGAGTTTTTCTCGGGCGCGGTCGAGATCGGCGACGCGGTTGTCGACGATGAGGTGATCGACCAGGGGCTGCTGCTGGTCCGCAAGCTGTGGGACGCCGGGATCGCGCACCGGGATATCAAGCCGGGCAACCTCATGGTGCGCCGCGGGGACCTGTTGCTGATCGACGTGGGCTTCGTCCAGGTCCGGCCCTCGCCGTGGCGGCAGGCGGTCGACCTGGGCAACATGATGTTGGTGCTCGCCGTCCGCACCGACCCCGAGCGGGTCTACCGGCGGGCGGTGCGCTACTTCACCCCGCACGACCTCGCCGAGGCGTTCGCCGCTACCCGGGGGGTGGCCAGCCCGACCCAGCTGCGCGCATTCATGAGGCATGACCCCCGCGACCTGCTCGGCGCCTTCCGCGCCCTGGCGCCCCCCCGGGAGCCGATCCCGCTGCAGCGCTGGAGCATCCAGCGGATCGCGCTGGCCTGTGTCGTGCTCGCGGTCACGGTGACCGCCGTGTATATCGCCGCGCCTGCGTTCTTCCCTGCGCGGGACATCGGGGCCTATCCTCCGATCTGCGGTACCGGCCATTCGATGATCTTGTCTGCGCAGGCGGTCCCGTCGGCGGCGCTGCTGCCGTGCGTGGCCGCGCTCCCCCCCGGCTGGCATACCGCCGGGGCTGACATCGTCAGCGGGCACGCCCGATTTTGGCTGGACTCCGATCAGGCCGGCACTCACGCCGCGACCGTCACCCTGTCCGCCACCTGCGACGTCTCCGGCGCCCAGCAGATCCCGTCCGACCAGCCGGGCACGCGCCGGTTCGAGCGCACGCTGAGCCTGCGCCCGCAGTTCGCGGAGCTGCGCTTCTACACCTTCCCCGGTGGCTGCGTCACGTATAAGTTCGATTTCTCCCGTGGCGCGTCCCCGCTGCTGGCGATCCCGGTCAGCGGCGCGGTGGCTTTCATGCCCAGGGCCACGCTCGTACAGCACGTCAGGAACACCGAGGGCCTGGCGTTGTGCGGACGGGGTGCGGCATGTCCTGGCTGAGCCGGCAGAAGGAGCTGGGACGGCCGGAGCACCTGCTCGTGGCCTGGCCGGGCCGGGACATCGCGCTCACCGCGGTCACTCTGGCGCTCACCACGGTGGTGTTCGTCGCGGTCGCCGAGCGGGGCGTGCTGGCCCATATCCAGCACGTCGACAGCGCGTGGCTGCGGCTCATGGTCTCCAGCCGGTCCAGGCCCGTGACCGTGATCGCCAAGTTCTTCAACGTGCTCGGACTGGTCTACGTCACGCTGCCGGTGCGGATCGTCATCGCTGTGTTCCTTGCCCTGCGCCGACGCTGGTGGCATCTTGCGGCGTTTGTCGCGGCGATCGTGCTGTCGGAGGCCCTGATCGGCACGCTGAAGGGAATCTACGACCGGGCGCGGCCACCCGGGTCGCTGGTGGCCACGAGCGGTGCGTCGTTTCCCTCCGGGCACTCCATCGCCGCCTCGGTCACGATCATCGCGGCGGTGATCGCGCTGGTCCCGCCGGGGCGTCGGCGCGCGGCCTGGGGGGCGGCCGCGGTAGCGTTCTCGGTCTTGATGGCGGCCTCACGTGCCTACCTGGCGGCCCACTGGCTGTCCGACGCCGTCGCCGGGATCCTGCTGGGGACGTCGTGCGCGCTGCTGACCGCGCTAGTGGTCGGCCTGCTCCAGCGCCGCTGGACCGGCCGCCGGGCGGGTAGCCCGGTCCGCCCGGTTGGTCGGCCGGCCTCTGATACGATCCAGCCCGCGGACCGGCGGTTGGCCCGGCTCCTGCCGTCTTCCCGCTACCGTCACCCGGGCGACGTGATCCACCTGATCTGCGGGGGACGTCGTGCTTCGATGATCAGGCCCGGCACCCTCGGCGCCATCTCAGCCACCCGGCCCGTGCCACCCGAGCTTCGAGCGAAGGATGGCGCTCACCAGGTGCCGTAGCCGCCGCGGAGACGCTCGTCCATTGCGGCCAGCACCGCCTTGACGGTCGGGCTACCCCGAGACGACCATGCGGGCCAGGTCCTCGAGGGCCGACGCCACGTCGGCCGAAAGCTCCGCGACACCCAACTGCTGTCGCCACGACACGGTTTGGTTTATGGGGCGCCCCGACAGCGATTCGAACGCGCGTCCGCCGGGTCGATGGCCACTACCGCGGCGACGTCCCCGGCCGGGGCAGGGCGCAGCTCAACTCAGTCTGTCGCACAAACCCGAAGTTGTCTCACATCGTGAGATTAGAGTGCTCTGTAGTCCAACGCACCCTAAGCCTGAATCCACCGCGTAATAGTGATGGGTTGCGGCGCGTCGACGCGAATGGTGCCCCTTGACCAGGGACGATGGGAGTTGCTGAAGCTTCCATCACCTGGGCCGAAGGAGCACCTGTCAAGTGCGATTGTTGCATGATCTGGCGAAGATCCACGCTACGTTTGATGACCCGAATCTGGTGTCGCGGGT
>CAWJGE010000037.1:0-54471 GCA_963842265.1 uncultured Actinomycetota bacterium | reverse complement strand
CTAGGTCCGCGTCCAGGGGCGACGACGCGTCGAACGAGGGCTCGCCGCCCGGCCGCAGCTGAAGCAGCCGGTGGATCGTCGCCGCCTCGTGCCCGGTCAGCTCGGCCAGCCGCTTGGCGGCCCGGCCGGTCGGCGCGGCTAGCACGACCTTCGCCCCTTTGGCCCGCGCCAGTTCCACCACCGAACGCACCGTGAACGACTTCCCGCACCCCGGCCCGCCGGTCAGCACCGCGACCCGTGCGGTCAGGGCGAGCCGCACCGCGTCGGCCTGCCCGGGCGCGAGCGACGCTCCGGTCCGCCCGTGCAGCCAGCCCAGCGCCTTGTCCCAGTCCACCGACGCGAACCCGGGCAGCCGATCGCGCCGGGCAGCAAGCAGCCTGAGCAGGGCTGCCGCCAAGGCCCGTTCGGCCTGATAAAAAGGCGGCAGGTAGACGGCGGGCACTTGCGGTGCGGCCCCAGCCCCAGCAGGACCAGACGCGGCCGGAACCGCCTCGCGCACCACTCCCTCGGCCGCGGCGAGCTCCCCCAGACATGGAGCGATCAGCTCGGCCGGCACGTCGAGGATCTTGGCGGCGTCCGCGATCAGGTTGGGTTCGGGCAGGTAGCAGTGGCCGTCGTCGGCCGCCTCGGACAGCGTGTAGGACAGGCCGGCCTGGATCCGCTCCGGGCTGTCCCGGGCGATGCCGACCGACGCGGCGATCGTGTCCGCGGTCTTGAAGCCGATCCCCCACACGTCCGCGGCCAGCCGGTACGGCTCGGACCGGACCACGGAGACGGACGCGTCACCGTACTTCTTGTAGATCCGGACCGCCAGCGACGTCGACACCCCGACGCCCTGCAGGAAGATCATCACCTCCTTGATCGCCTTCTGCTCGGCCCACGCGGCCGCGATCATCGCGGTGCGCTTGGGGCCCAGGCCGTCGACCTCGACCAGCCGGCCGGGCGAGTCCTCGATGATGTGCATGATGTCGACGCCGAAGTGCGCGACCATGCGCTCGGCCATCACCGGGCCGATGCCCTTGATCAGCCCCGAGCCCAGGTACTTCTGGATGCCCGCGACGGTGGCGGGCAGCACGGTGGCGTAGGAGTGCACCTCGAACTGCCGGCCGTACTTCGGATGGCTGGACCACCTGCCGCGCAGCCGGAGGAACTCGCCGACCTGGGCGCCGAGCAGCGGCCCGACCGCCGTGATCAGCTCCGCGCCTACCCCGGAACCCCGCTCGGGCACGATCCTGGCGATCGTGTACCCGGTCTCCGGGTTGGCGAAGGTGACCCGCTCCAGGACCCCGTCCAATACCGCGCCGTCGGACATAAAGACAATTTTCAATCCGAACGGGCCGTGGTGCGTGCCCTGGCGCCACCTATTCGATGCGCAGGCCGGCCGCCCAGTCCGGCATCGTGTGTATTTATCCCCTTGTCCGGGGGGATAAATACACACGATGATTGCTGCCTCGCCGTCGGATACCCGAGATTTAGAGGGATTCCGGGCCGTTGCGCGACGCCCCATAGTAGATGGGTTGGGAGAGATGGGTTGTGGCAGGTGAGACGGGGATCCGGGAATCTGGCGCGGACGGGATGGTGCTCAGGACCGAGTACCGGACCAGCCGGATGCTGGTCTTCGTCCGGGTAGGCACCTCGTTCTTCGCGTACCTGCCGCTGTTCGTCTGGGGGTCGCTGGCCCGTCCGTGGATCGCGGTGTGCGCCGCCGTGGCGGCGTCATGCGAAGCCGCCTTGTTTGCCGTCTGGGTCCAGGGCACCAGGACGCTGCGGGACCGGAGGCTGGTCACCGTGGACGTGCTGTTCTGCCTGGCGCTGATGCTGGTCGGCACCCGGGCGGCCGCGCCGCACCTGCGCAACGTGGTCGCGACCGAGCTGCTACCCACCGTGCTGGCCGGCGCGGCGATCGTGGGTTTCGCGTTCGCCTTCGGCGTCGCCCAGGTGATGGCGGTGACGGCCCTGATGGCCGGCTGGGTGCTGGCGCTGCTGCCCGACGTCAGCCTCAAGCTATTTTCCGACCTGCTCGGCTTCGCCGTCTGGTACGTGGTGTCCGCGCTGTCCATGCGCGAGTTCCGGACGCTGGCGCTGATCACCGACCAGGCGCAGGAAGCGGCCCAGCGCGGCGCGGTCGAAGCCGAGGCGGCGCGGCAGCGGGAACGAGTGCACGGGGAGATCCACGGTCACCTGCTGCCGATCGTGGAGTTCCTGATCGCCGGGGAACCCATCAGCGAGCGGTTCATCCGCGACGCCCGGCGGGCGGCCAGGCGGGCTCGCCGCCTGATCGCCGACCCGAGAGCCGCGAGTCTGGGGACCGAGTTCGGGCGCGACTTCACCGCGCTGCTGCACGAGACCGTCGACAGCTGCGCCCACCGGCTGGTGCTCGAGACGGTCCTGGTCATCACGGTGGAGCCGCCGCCCGACCTCATCGAACCGCTGTGCGCGGCGGTCGGTGAGGCGCTGCGGAACGTGACCCGGCACGCCGGGGCGCGCTGCCAGGTCAACCTGTACGTCGAGTCCACCGCGGAGCAGGGCCAGATCACGGTGCGCGACCGCGGGCCCGGGTTCGATCCGTCGGCCGTCGTGCCCGGCGGGGGATTCGCCAGCACCTTCACCGCGCTGCGGCGGCACGGCGCCGAATGGCTGGTGGATTCGGCGCCCGGCCGCGGCACCGCGGTGACCATCACCTGGCCGCCCCCGGACCGCCAGCCGACCCAGGTCGCGGCGGGAGACAGCCATGGCTGAGGGGGTGCGGATCTGCGTGGCCGTGGTGGAGGACTACCCGTCCAACGCCGACGGGCTCGTGCTCGGGTTCATCAGCTCAGGCTTCACCGTGCTGGCCACGGTGACCAGCCCGGATCAGCTCGATGGCGTGCAGCCCGACGTGGTGGTCTCCGATCTGCACCTGGGCCAGGTGCCGATCCGCGAGACCGTCTCCGCCCTGGTCCGCCGCGGCCTGCGGGTCCTGGCCATCTCCGGGCCCGCCACCGGGGAGGAGATCCTTGACGCCATCGATGCCGGGGCGCAGGGGTTCGCGGACAAACTCGAGAAGACCAGCACTATCTGCGCCGCGGCGGCCGAAGTCGCGGCCGGCGGCTGCTGGATCGGACCCAAGCTGGCCGGGCATTTGATCGCCGACGCCCAGGTGCGCCCGCTTCGCACCGGTGACCTGGGGTCGGCTGAACTGAGCGTTCTCCGGGCCATCGCCCAGGGCGACACCACGCAGGAGATCGCCGAACGGCTAGGCGCCGATCCGACCGGGATACGCGCCATCTACGCCCGGATCCTGGACACCGAACGCAGGCGGCGCGGCCTCCTGCAGCCGACACCGCGGCAAAGCGAGGTGCTGATCCTGATCGGGCGGCGGGGTATGACCCAGCGGCGGGCCGCCGCGCAGATGGGCATCACGGAGGCGACGCTCGCAGAACACCTGCAGAACATCAAGGACAACTACCTGCGCACCCATCCGGGAGCGCAGGCCGATATCACGCCGACCCACGCCGCGCGGCTGCTGGCCGAAGAACGCGGCCTGCGCTGAGACGCCCCGGTTCTCGCGGCTGCACCCCAGTTTTCCCGGGTTCTCCGGGCCGGATCCGGCCCGGAGACTGGAGCTAGTCAGGCCGCGGGAGGGGGGCGGCCTGCCAGCGTCACGGGGTACTGGCAGTCATCGGGTCCGGACCTTTCCGGGGGTCCGGGGGGCGGCCGCCGGCTGAGCAGAGCCGCCAGCTCGCCGAGCCTGGCTGTCGTGTCGATCCAGCGTGTCCATCAGCGGACCGGCCCGCTTGAGCTCGGTGAGCTCGTGCATGCGCCGCAGGTGGGCGGCGCGCTGGGCGTCGAGATAACGCTCGGCCGGGCGGCCGAGCATCAGCGCCAGCACCACCGGCCACCATTTAGTTACCTGATAGCAACTCTTTGATCTGCCCGAACTGGCCAGATAGCCCCAGGTCAAGCTGGCATAATTGCCGTCGATCCACGGCTAACCGCAACTAACCGTGGCCAGCATGCTCATTAGGACGGTGCACAGGGACATGATCCGCATGAGAAAAACACGACTATCGGCCGCGGTGGTGCTAGGGGTGGCAGCGGTCATGACCCCCCTGGCCGCACTGGCCGGCCCCGCGTCGGCCGCCACCGCTACGAACCCGAACACGCCGGAGACGGTGGCGTCGGGCATCAACGTGGCCCATCTGCCGGGGGCTGCGGTCTTCGGCACCACCCCGGCCAGCACGCCGGAGACCGTCTCGTTCATCCTGCAGGAGCGGAACATCGGCATCCTGCGGGCCAACGTGACCAACGGCATCACGAAGTACCTGTCGGTCAGCCAGTTCGCCAGCGCGTACGGCCAGACTCCGGCCAACATCGCCGCGCTGACCGGCTACCTGGCCGGGTTCGGGATCAAGACGACCGTCTACGCCGACAACGTCGACGTGTCGGCCACCGGCACCGCGGGCGAGTTCGACGCCGCGCTGTCCGTGACCCAGAACCAGTACCACGTGCCCGCGATCCCCGGAACCGGCGGCCTGAGCGGGATACCCGCGCAGACCGTGCACGGCATCGCGCAGTCGCCGCTGCTGCCCTACCGGCTCTCGAACTTCGTCCTGGCCATCCTCGGGCTCACCAACTACGCCCCGTACGCCAGCAACTCCATCCACGTGAACCACAGCTACGCCAAGCCCCAGGCACTGAGCTCGAGCGCCTGCCTCAAGCTCACCGGCCTGCCCAAGGCGTGCAACCTCCCGTCGGACTTCGCCGCCAACTACGGGCTCAACGGCCTGTACACCAAGGGTGCCAACGGGTCCGGCCAGACCCTGGCGATCGTGACCCTGGCCGCCGTTGACCCGGGTGCGCCGCAGTTCTTCTGGAAGAACATCGCGAAAATCCCGAACACCGGCCGCACCTTCACCGTGCAGAACATCGACGGCGGACCGGGCGCGCCCAGCGACGCCTCCGGCACCGGCGAGACCGACCTGGACCTGGAGCAGTCCGGGTCGCTCGCGCCCGGCGCGAACGTGATCGACTACCAGGCGCCGAACACCGACCCCGGGTTCGCCGACGCGTTCTTCACCGCGGCCAGCCAGAACACCGCCGACACCGTGTCGACGAGCTGGGGCGAGTCGGAGACCCTCCTGCAGGCGCTGATCCTGGCCGGCCAGGAGGCGGCGACCTACAACGCCGCCTTCGACGAGGCCTTCCTCGAACTGGCCGCGCAGGGGCAGTCCGCCTTCGACGCCTCCGGTGACTCGGGAGCGTACGGCGCCAGCCGTGACCTCGGCACCACCAACCTGTCGGTCGACACCAACCCGGACAGCCCGTACATCACCGCGACCGGCGGCAGCACGCTGCCCTTCACCGGCACGCTGACCGGACCGGACGGTTCGGCCACGGTGACGGTGTCGAGCCAGCGCATCTGGGGCTGGGACTACCTGTGGCCGGCCATCGCGAAGATCAGCGGCATCAGCGAGCTGCAGGCCGCGGAAGCGAACATCGGCGGTAGCGGCGGCGGTTTCAGCACGCTGGAGCCGACTCCGCAGTACCAGGACTTCGTGCCGGGTACGCACAGCTTCCACGCCGTGCAGTACCTGACGCCGACCAACTACCAGACGATCGTGTCTGGCCTGGTGGAGCCGACCGCCTGGACGCTCAACCCGGCGCCCGGCGTGACCGGCGGCACCAACTCGGGGCGGGCGGTTCCCGATGTCTCGGCCGACGCGGACCCGTACACCGGCTACCTGCTGTACGAGCCGTCGTTCGCGGGCGTGGGCCAGCCCGTGCTGCAGGGCGGCTGGGGCGGCACCAGCTTCGTGGCGCCGCAGATGAACGGGGCCACCGCGGTCATCAACTCGGCCGTGGGTCACCGGGTCGGGTTCTGGAACCCGTCCATCTACGCCGCGGCCAACTTCTTCAAGGGCCCGTTCAACCCGCTGGACACCGCGGGTACCAGCAACGACAACCTGTTCTACTCGGGGAACCCCGGCGAGCCCTACAACCAGGGTGTCGGTCTCGGCGTCCCGAACCTGACCGCGCTTTCGGCTGACTTCAACCACTGAAGCCTGCCGGCGCACGGTTAAGCCCGAGCCCGGGCCACGTCCCACCGGCGTGGCCCGGGCTTTATCGTGGCCCGACCCCTTGTACGCTGATGCCTGCGGAAAACGATGGAGGTGGCCTGTCTCGTGGCTCCGGCCGATGACTGGGTAGTGCGCACGGCCGACCTGGTGCGCGCAGAGGCAGAACGCAGGCATCCCGGCCTGGCTCCGACCTGCGCGTCCGGGATCAGCCCGTCCGGCCCGGTGCACCTGGGGAACCTGCGCGAGCTGATGGTCCCGCACCTGGTCGCGGACGAGGTCCGCAAGCAGGGCGCGCCGTGCCGCCACATCTTGTCCTGGGACGACTACGACCGGCTGCGCCGGGTCCCGGCCGGGTTCCCCGAGTCCTTCGCCGAGCACGTCGGCCGGCCGCTGAGCGCGGTGCCGGACCCGTGTGACCGGCACTCCAGCTGGGCCGAGCACTTCAAGGAGCCGCTGCGCGAGGCGCTGGCCCGGCTCGGCGTCGTGGTCACCGAGATCAGCCAGACCCAGATGTACACCTCCGGGGCCTACGCCGAGCAGATCGTGACCGCGATGCGGCGCCGGGCCGACATCGGCGCGGTGCTGGCCAGATACCAGACCAAGCGCGCGACCGAGCCGGATGACGACGACCCGCAGACCGCGGTGTACTACCCGTTCCGGCCCTACTGCGCGGTATGCGGCCGTGACGACACCACGGTGACCGCCTTCGACGACGAGACCACGGAGATCACGTACGTCTGCGCCTGCGGCGCGCGGGTCGGCCCTGCGCCGATCGCCGAGGTCGCCGGGAAGCTGGCCTGGAAGGTCGACTGGCCGATGCGCTGGGCCTACGAGCGGGTGACGTTCGAGCCGGCCGGGGTCGACCACTCCTCGCCCGGATCCAGCTTCACCGTCGGCGGCCACCTGGTGTCGGAGATCTTCGGCGGCGAGATGCCGCTGCACTTCGGCTACGCCTTCGTCGGCTTCACCGGCGGTTCGTCGAAGATCAGCAGCTCGGCCGGCCGCGCGCCGACCCCGCTGGACGCGCTGGAGATCTTCGAGGCGCCGCTGCTGCGCTGGCTGTACGCCCGGCGGCGGCCCGAGCAGTCCATCACCCTGGCCTTCGACGCCGAAGTGGGCCGGGTCTACGACGAGTGGGACGCGCTGAGCCGCCGGATCGCGGAGGGCACCGCCGAGGCCCCGGCCCGGGCCATCTTCGAACGCGCATCCGGCACCGCCGAGGGGCCGCTGCCGGTCACCCCCCGCCCGCTGCCGTTCCGCACGCTGGCCTCGGTGGTGGACATCACGGCCGCCGACGAGGCGCAGATCCTGCGCATCCTGAAGGACCTGACCGGCCAGGACCCGGTCCGCTCGCTGGACGAGGCCCGGCCCCGGCTGGATTGCGCGGAGGCCTGGGTGGCCGAGTACCTGCCGCCCGCCGACCGCACCCGGATCCGCGACGAGCCCGACGCGGCCCGGCTGGCCGCCCTCACCGATTCCGAGCGCGACGCGCTCAAGCTGCTGACCGAGGGCATGGCGGCCGACTGGTCCCTGGAAGGCCTGACCACCCTGCTGTACGGCGTCCCGAAGCTGCAGCGGGGCATGGACATCAGCGCGCCGCCGACGGCCGAGCTGAAGGCCGGCCAGCGGGCCTGGTTCATCCTGATCTACCAGCTGCTGATCGGGAAGGACACCGGCCCGCGGCTGCCGACGCTGCTGCTGGCGCTGGGCCAGGACCGGGTCCGTGCCCTGCTCACGCCCAGGTGACGGCGGATGGCACGTCTTGAGATAACCGAGGAGTCGCTGCGCGCCGAACTGGACGACATCCTCGCCGACCTGGCCGCGGAAGTCGCCGACTGTGACCCCGGGCGACGGCTGGTACCCCGATACCGGTGACCCGCGTTATCCCGCGGGACGGAGCAGCGTGATCCGGTGCCCGGCGTCGGTCCGGGCGTGCCGCCCATGTCGCCGGGGGGCGCTCCGCCGCGGCCGGACGGCCACGGCCTCGTCTTCCGGCCTTACCAGCTGGTAAGACGGGCGCTGCACCATGCGGAGCGCCATGGCCAGACCAGCCGGAGTCTGCGCCCGCAGCGGGGCATCCGCGGCCTGCCCGTCCAGCGCGCGGTAGGTGATGGCGTCCAGGATGGCGGGCACCCCCGCGCGGACCTGCCGCGGCGTGCACACGCGGCCCTTGTGGCGGGGAGCCGGCGGCAGTGCCGTTGCCTGGGCCGTTGCCTGGGCCGTTGACTGGGCCGTTGACTGGCCTGTGGCCTCGTCGCCGGGCCAGTACCCGGTCAGCAGCGCGTAGAGCATCCGGGCCAGTGCCGCGGTGTCCGCCGCCACCGGGTTGTCCGCGTCCGCGCCGCACAGCGCCGCGTCCAGCCCCAGGCCGGTGATCTTGAGGCCGCAGTTGGGGTCCCAGCGCAGGGAGCGCGGGGTCAGGCGCAGGTGCGGCCGGCCAGCCCGATGCGCGATGGCGAGTGCGTCGGCCGCGTCCGCGATCATGGCGGCGGCCAGGGCCGGGTGCGGCAGGGTGGGCGGGAAAGGGCCGGAGAGCACCAGGTCCTCAAGGTGCGTGCCGGGGGTCCATTCGGACACGATGTAGGGGCAGTCAGGGTCAAAGTCGGTGTCGAAGATGGTCGCCAGGCGCGGGTCGGTCACCTTGGCGGCCGACTGCACCGCCTCGACCACGGGCTGCGGGACGGGAATCCCCGGGGGGAGCAGGTAGATCGTGACGGCACGGCCGAGGAGCTGGTCGCTGGCTTTCCACAAAGAAAGGCCGCGCGCCTCCCATGAGAAGCCGCACGGCCCGGTGACCTGATCGCCGGAGCTGATCCGTTCGTCTAGCCGGAATCGCCCGCCAAGCCATCGCTCCGCCGCCTGCGTACCGGACGGTATCTCGACCACGGTCATCGACTACCTCCTGCCCTTCGCCAGACAGGTACTGCCGTGCCCGCTTTTACGCCACAAGATGCCAGCCGATGCCGTTCTTCCCCCGGTGCCACACGAGCCGCAAGGGCCGCGAGCTGCGAAAACGTTCGGTCAAAAAATCTTGAAATCTTTGCTCAAGCCGCGGCCGTGGCGAGGAACCGGTCCATGATCCGGACCCCCGCCTCGAGCGCGGACAGCGGGATGCGCTCGTCGGTGCCGTGGAACATGGCGTAGTAGTCATAGCCTTCTGGCAGTACCAGCGGGGTGAAGCCGTAGCAGGTCAGGCCGAGCCGGGAGAACTGCTTGGCGTCGGTGCCACCGCTCATGCAGTAGGGCACGACGGTCGAGCCTGGGTCCTCGGCCAGCAGGGCCTGCGCCATGCTGGCCATGACCGGGGCGTCGAGCGGCGCTTCCAGAGCCGTTTCCGTGTGTGCGTATTCCCAGGTCACATCCGCTCCGGTGAGCTCGTCCAGGCTCGCGCGGAACTCCGCGTCGTAGCCAGGCAGGACGCGGCCGTCCACGTAGCCGACCGCCTCGCCCGGAATCACGTTGATCTTGTAGCCCGCCTGCAGCATGGTCGGGTTGGCGCTGTTGCGTACGGTCCCGGCGACCAGGGCCCCCGCGGGCCCGAGCCGGGCCAGCAGTTCCTCGGCGGTCAGGGCGCCGGTGAGCGCCCCGTCCGGCAGCGGCGTCCCGGCCGCGGCGGCGATGGCCTCCACCGCGGCGCGCACTGTCGGGATCAGCCGGACCGGCCAGGCGAAGGCGCCGATCCTGGTGATGGCCTCGGCCAGCCGGGTCACCGCGTTCGCCTCGTTCGGCTTGGCGCCGTGGGCGGCCCGGCCGCGCGCGGTCAGCTTCAGCCAGGCGGTACCCCGCTCGGCGGAGGCGATCGGGTAGAGCCGCTGCCCCGGCCCGGCGTGGAAGGTGAACGCGCCCGATTCCCCGACCGCCTCGGTGCAGCCCTCGAACAGCCCGCGATGCCGCTCCACCAGCCACTGCGCGCCGAACTCGGCGGTGTCCTCCTCGTCGGCGGTGAACGCGAGCACGATGTCCCGTCGCGGCCGGATGCCGTGGCGCGCCCACTGGCTGACCACCGCGAGCAGCACCGCGTCCGCGTTCTTCATGTCGACCGCGCCGCGCCCCCACAGCACGCCGTCACGTATCTCGCCCGAGAAGGGGTGCACCGACCAGGCCGCCGGGTCGGCCGGCACCACGTCCAGGTGACCGTGCAGTAGCAGTGCTCCCTGCTGGGCCCGTCGCTGGGCCCCTTGCTGGGTCCCCGCCCGGGCCTCGGCATCCGGCTCGGTGCCACCCGCCCCCGTGCCGCTGATCCGCGCGACCACGTTCGCCCGGCCCGGCGCGGATTCAAGCAGCACCGGCTCGAGACCCGCCTCGGCCAGCCGCGCCGCCACGTACTCCGCCGCCGGCCGCTCCCGCCCGTCACCGCCGCCCCGGTTGGTCGTGTCGATCCTGATCAGGTCGGCGGCGAACCGCGCCGCCTCCTCGCCCGCGGGAGTCATGCCGAGGGCCGCGACGCCAGCCCGGCCGCGCGGTACGCGTCGTCGATCAGGCGCATGGTCACCACGGCGTGCGCCGCCGAGGTCGGCACCGGGTCAGACCCCTGACCTGCGGCGATTGCGGCGGCGAAGGCGCGAAGCTGGCCGACGTAGGTCGAGTCGCCACCGCCCAGCTCATCGGCCACCACGGACCCGTTCCTGGTGGCTACCAGCCGGCCGCGGTGCGGGAAGATGAAGTTCTCCAGCCGCACCTGCCCGTCTTGGCAGATCGCGTGGATGTCGGCCCGGAACTCGCCGTCCATGGTGAACGAGGACTCGAACCAGCCCGTGGTCCCGCCGGGGAAGGCGAGCCGGACGGCCGTCGAGCGGTCCGCGACCGCCTCAGGCCCCCGGCCGGGGGATGGCGGGCACGGGTCGGCGAGCGCGCCCGTGACCGACGGCTCACCCTGACCTTCGCCGGCGCCGAGCAGCCGCAGGCAGTCGATCGCGTAGCAGCCGCCGTCCATCAGCGCGCCGCCGCCCAGGTCATAGTCGTACCTGATATCGCCCGGGTTCTCGATGGCGAAGCTCGTCCAGCACTGGAGGTGCTGGACCGGCCCTAGTTCGGCTACGAGCTCGCTCAGCCGCCGGGTCAGCGGGTGGTAGCGGTAGTGCATGGCCTCCATCACGACCAGGCCGGAGGCCGCGGCGGCGTCCGCCACCTGCACCGCCTCGCCGGAGTTCGACGCGAACGGCTTCTCGCACAGCACGTGCTTCCCGGCAGCGATCGCCTTCAGAGTCCACGGACCGTGCAGCGAGTTCGGCAGCGGGTTGTAGATGGCGTCGATGTCCGGGTCGGCCAGCAGGTCCTCGTATGACCCGTAGGCGGCGGGTATCCCGTGCCGCAGTGCGAAGGCGTCCGCGCGGGACTTGTCCCGGGCCGCCACCGCGGTCACCGTCACCTCGGGCACGCTCGCGGCCGGCTCGATCAGGGCGGGTTCGGAGATGCGCGACGAACCAAGGGTTCCCATCCGTAGCAAGTCCACGGTTCAGGCTATGTCAAAAAGACCCGGCTCCAGGCGGAAGAGAGGCGGCTCTAGCCGGGCGAGAAGACGCGGATTCAGCTGGGAAAACGTCAGGGCCGACCCGCCGCAACCTCGCATTTACCTTCCGTTAATGTTACCGGCAGCAATGGCGCTACGATCCCTGGCATTGATGTTCGGCGCGGGGGAGAGGAGGCAGGGGTGACCCAGGAGCCCGGCCGGGTCGCGTTGGTCAGCGGCGGCTCGCGCGGTATCGGCGCGGCCACCGTGCGCCGTCTGGCCACGGACGGCTGGGACGTCGGTTTCAGCTACCACGGCGACGGGCCGTCCGCCCGCGCGGTGGAGAAGGATGCCTTCGAACTCGGCGTGCGGGTGACCGGGACCGATGTGGACATGACCGATGCCGCGGAGGTCACCTCCTGGTTCCGGCTGACCGAGGACGAGCTCGGCCCGGTGCAGGCGGTGGTGAGCTGTGCCGGGATCACGCGGGAAGGCCCGCTGGCGCGGCTGGCGGAAGCCGACTGGCGGATGGTGATCGACACCAGCCTGGACGGCGTGTTCCATCTGTGCCGCGCCGCTGTGTTCGCCATGATGGAGCGGCGATCGGGCCGGATCGTGGCGGTCTCCTCGGTGTGCGGGGAGTACGATCACGCCCCCCGGGGCCCGCTGGCCCGGCCGGGCATCGCCGGGTTCGTCCGTGCGCTGGCCCGTCAGACCAGGCGGCTCGGGATCACCGTCAACGCGGTGACGCCCGGCCTGGGCAGCCGCGACGTAGCCGCGCTGCTGCCGGAAACGCCTCGGGCCGACCTGGCCGAGACGATCGCGCTCCGACGGTTCGACAACGCCGCCGACGTGGCCGATCTGGTCGCGTTCCTGCTCGGCGATGACGCCTCGGACATCACCGGCCGCGTCCTGGAGGTGCCGAGCACGACCGTGTTCTGAAGGTGGCTAGCTGGGACCCGCGCGGACCGCTGCGCCGAGATCGGTGGCCTGGCCCTGCGGATCCTGCGAGCGCCCCAGCTCAGCTAGCCCGCGGGAGCGGTAGGCGCAGGCGGTCATGTAGGCGAAGAACGCCAGCCCGGCGATCAGGAAGCAGTTGGCGACGAGGGTCAGCAGCCAGTGAAATCCGTATTCGCGGGGACCGCCGCGATGGGGGGTATCCCAGAACGGGGCCACGGCGAACAGCAGATAGCCGGCCGCCGCGGCGATCCAGTGCCTGGACCGCACCAGCAGGACCAGGGCCGGCAGGATCCACACCCAGTGATGCGCCCAGGAAATCGGGGAGACGAGCAGGCCGGTGGTTCCGGTGACCGCCGTCGCGCCCAGCCAGTCTTGCCTTTTCGCCAGGATGGCCGCCGCCAGCAGCCCGATGGCGCCGAACGCGAGCGGGATAACGATCCACCAGGCGCCGATATGCCCCTGCCCCCCGGCGATCCGGATGGCGGCGGCGAAGGGCGACTGGTTGCTGATGTAGGGAGCGCCGACCCGCCTGGTGTCGTGGGAAAGGTGCTCCCAGTACAGCTTCGAGGCGCGCGGCGCGATCGCGAACCCGATGAGCCCGCACACGATAAAGGTCCCGGCCGCTATGAACGCCGCCTTCGTCCGCCTGGCCAGCAGGAAGAACAGGATGAAGATGGCCGGTGTCAGCTTGATCGCCGCCGCTACGCCCACGCCGAGGCCCGCATCGCGACCTCGCGAGACGCGCCAGACGTCGGTGAGGATGAGGGCCAGCAGGATCAGGTTGATCTGGCCGAGGAACAGCGTCTGGTACACCGGGTCAAGCACCATCGCGGCCGCGGCGAGGCCCGCGATCGTGAGCCTCGACGGCCGGTAGCCCGCGAGCTTCAGCGTGATGACGATGGAGTAGGCGAGCGCCGCGACCGAGACGAGGTCCCATCCCACCCGCGCTACGGTCAGGGGCAGCGTCGCGAGCGGTACGAACACGATGGCTGCGAACGGCGAATAGGTAAACCAGTGACCGTACGCCAACGCCAGATAGAGGCGCTCATCGTGCAGGACGGCATGGCCGCCCCACATGTAAACGCGGAAATCGAGGGCGTTATACGTGGCGGCGAAGACGAGGAGGACCGCGAGCTCGAGGCCGAGCACGCCGTATACGACCGGGGCGACCCACCGCCGCCAGGCCCTCGGCTGCTGGTCCGCTGACACCCCTCGTATCTTATGACTTCCGCGCACCTGTCCGTCGGTCAGCCGCTCCGACCTTCAGGAGCTCCGCCGGTCAGGAGCAGGGCGGCGAAGGCGTCGGCCATGAGCTGGTGCCCGCTGGCGTTCGGGTGAATCCGGTCCGGCCCGAACAGCTCTGGGTCGGCCGCCCCGGGCATCGCCCAGGCGTCGAGGCAGAGTACGCCCCGGCTGGCCGCTTGTTCCCGGATAATGTCGCTGGCCCGCCGCATGCGCTGGCGCGCTACCTCGACCAGTTCGGCGGGCAGCGACATGATCGCGGCGATGTCGGGCAGCGTGCAGGTCAGCGCCGTGGCCCCGGTCATGGCGAGGCCGTCGAGCAACCGCCTGAGTTCGGCAGCGAAGCGCTCCTCGCTGAAGGCGGGGTCCCGGATATCGTTCATCCCCACCGTGACGCTGACCAGATCGGGGCCGATCCGCGCCACTGAGGGCAGCTGCCGCTCGAGCACCACGGCCACGCTGGCGCCGTCGGCGGCCAGGTTGGTCAGCACGCAGGGCACCGCGGTCCGCGTGGTCAAGATGCCGGCCAGCCGCTGCGCCCACCCGATCCGGACGCCTCCCGGCCCGTGGTCGTCTCGCCCCGCCGTCAGGCTGTCCCCGAGCGCTACGTAGTTCGACCAGTTCAGCACGGCGTCCCCCGCCAGCCCCAGCTGTCCATAACCCCACGCTAAGCGACCGCCCGAGCCCTTCGTACGAGACAGCTGGGAGGATTCGGGCTACTGGGAGGGTTTTGTGCATCATGATCCCCAAAAGTCTCCCGGGAGCCCCAATCCTCCCCGATCTTTCGAGGCGGCTTTAAACGTTGGCGGGTCAGGCTGGAAGACTACCGCCCGAACCGGTACCACGGTGATCCTCGCCGGTTCGGTCCTGCTCGGCCTGGTATCGCTGGCCATGACCGCGGCCGTGGTGGGCGCCGCCGGCCCGGAGCACGCGGGCGTGGCCAGCGGCATCCTGAACGCCGCCCGGCAGTCGGGCGGCGCGCTCGGCGTGGCCCTGCTCGGCTCCCTCCTCGGCTCCGGCCACGCGCTGAACCTGCACGTCCCGCTCCTGGTCGCGGCCGCTGGCTACCTGATCGCGGTGGTCCTGGCCGCCAGCACCATCTCCGAACGCAAGCGGTCCCGTCCGGCTCAAAGCACGTACCATTCGAAAGATTGATGCCGAACGATGTTGGCGCACGCCACGGCTCTGGCCGACGATTAGCCGGGCGGAAGGGGGAACGGTTGGCTCGCGGGCCTCTGCTGCGGACGGACCCGACGCAGCTCGGACGCTACCGCCTGGTCTCCCGCCTGGGCGCAGGCGGGATGGGCGTGGTCTATCTCGGCGTGGACCCCAACGGTCAGCAGGTCGCGGTGAAGGTGCTGCGGCCCGAACTGGCCGACAACCCGGAATTCCGGGTCAGGTTCGGCCGTGAGGTCACCATGCTGACCCGCGTCCAGGGCGTGTGCACGGTGCGGGTGATCGAGGCCGATACCCAGGCACCGAAGCCGTTCCTGGTTACCGAGTACGCCGACGGACCCTCGCTGTCGGAGTTCATCGACACCCGCGGGCCGCTCGACGCCGGGACGCTGTACGGCCTGGCGACCGGGCTGGCGGAGGCGTTGGCAGCGATCCACGCGGCCGGGATCGTGCACCGTGACCTCAAGCCCTCCAACATCCTGCTCACCGCGGGCGGGCCCAAGGTCATCGACTTCGGCATCGCCCAGGCGCTGGACACGACCAGCCTGACCAAAACCGGCATCACGCTCGGCTCGGCCGGGTTCATGGCGCCCGAGCAGGTCACAGGCCGGCCCGGGACGGCCGCGGACATCTTCACCTGGGCCGTGACGGTCGCCTACGCCGCCAGCGGGAAGTCGCCGTTCGGGACCGGGGCGCCCGACGTCGTCTTGTACCGGATCATGCACACCGCACCCGACATCGCCGCGGTGCCGCCCGGGCTGCACCCGCTGGTCGAGGCCGCCCTGGCCAAGGACCCGCAGGCCCGGCCCACCGCCCAGCAGTTGCTGAGCCAGCTGACGCACACCGGCGCGCGGCCAGCTGCGGGGTACGACAACCCCACCCAGATCATCCTCGCGCAGACCTGGCACCCGTCCGTGACGCGTCCGGCCGGGCCCCCGTCGGGTCCTACCGTGCCCCCGTCGGGTCCTACCGTGCCCCCGCCGGGTCCTACCGTGCCCCCGCCGGGTGTCGAGCCGCCGCCCGGACCCCAGTCATCGCACCGCCGCAAGGTCCTGCTCCCGGTCGTGCTCGCCTTGGCGTTCCTGCTGGCCGCCGGGGGCACCGCGATCGGTTTCGCGCTGGCCGGACAGTCGGCCGGCCCGCACGTGGGCACGGCCACCAGCACGCCGCCGACCCGATCGGCGCAGATCACCCCGGCCACCACGCACAGCAGCACGACGGGGCCGCCCACCTCCCCGGCCGCGAGCACCACGAGCCCGGCCTTCACGAGCCCGGCCACCACGAGCCCGGCCACCACGAGCCCGGCCACCACGAGCCCGGCCACCACGAGCCCAGCCACCACGAGCCCGGCCACCACGAGCGCGACCAGCACGCCCGCCAGCACTCCGACCTAAGGTCACCAGCCTTCGGTCAGCACCCGGTCGAGCGCGTCGGCGAAGAAGTCGGCGCCCGCGGTATCCAGGCAGAGCGGGGGCTTGATCTTCAGCACGCACATCCGGTCGCCGGCGGGCTGGATGACCGCGCCGAGTGAGAGCATGCGGTCGCAGATGGCCATGGTCTCCTGCGTCGCGGGCTCCAGCGTGACCCGGTCCCGCACGAACTCCACGCCCAGGTAGAGCCCGGACCCGTGGACCGCGCCGATCAGCTCGTGCCGTCCGGCCAGCTCCTCGAGCCGGGCCTGCAGGTGCCCGCCCACCCGCGCGGCGTTGGCCTGCAGCCCCTCGTCGCGGATCACGTCGAGGACGGTCAGGCCGACGACGCAGGAGACCGGGCTGCCGCCGGTGGAGGAGAAGAAGTACCCCTGGTCGCGGTACCGCTCGGCGATGGCGCGGGACGTGACGACCGCGCCGAGCGGGTAGCCGTTGCCCATGGCCTTGGCCACCGTGACCACGTCCGGCACCACGCCCTGCTGCTCGAAACCCCAGAACCAGTGGCCGAGGCGGCCGTAGCCGACCTGGATCTCGTCCGCGATGGCCAGCCCGCCGCGCCGCCTGACCTCGGCGTAGACCGCGGCGAGGTAGCCGTCGGGCAGCGCCATGCCGCCGGCGTTGCCGTAGAACGGCTCGGCCAGGAATGCCGCGGGCGGGCGGCCGCCGGCCGCGAGCTCGCTGATGGCCGCCACGGCGTCGGCGGCGTACCGGCCGGCGTCGGCGCCGCGGTAGCGCCCGCGGTAGGAGTTCGGCGCGTCCACCGCGTGCACCCAGCTGGGCCGGGTGGCCAGCGCGTTCGGGTTGTCGGCGGTGGAGGTCGAGACGGCGTCCGAGGCGTACGTCCAGCCGTGGTAGGCCTCGCGCACGGCCACCAGGTCCCGGTGCCCGGTGACCGCGAGCCAGCCGGGACCCGGACAAGCGGCCCGCCGAACGCGCCGCCGAAACCGAGATCGTCCATGATCAGCGCGGTCATCACCTCGGCCGGCACCGACACGGCCGCCTCGAAGGTGCGCCGTTCGGTCTCCAGGGCGCCGGTCACGTACTCGTTGCCGTCGTCGATGGCGGCCTGCTGCTCGCCGCTGACGACCAGCACGGCCGCGCGCAGCAGGACCAGCGGCCACAGCGCCGCGGCCTCCTCGCCGGACAGCGGCCGGATCCGGTGGAAGGAGCGCACCGCGGGCAGCGTCGAGCACGGCTCGGCCCCGGCGTGGCGCAGCACCGAGGTGATCGCCACGGCGAGCTCGCCGACCGCCCACGAGGTGGTCAGGTCACCGAAGTCGATCACCCCGTCCGGAGTCCGCGGGCCCAGCCCCGTGCAGACCACGTTGTCGTCGGTCACGTCGCCGTGCACGGCCTGCCGCGGCAGGTGCCCGGCGAGCGGCAGGACCTGGCGCCAGGCCTGGCCGGCCGCGTCCGCGACGCGCCCGCGCAGCGAGGCGTCCCGCACGTGCCCGGCGAGCCGTTCGACCACGCGATCGGCGTGCCGCAGGTCCCACTGCAGCACGCGGTCGAGCCCGGGGTGGGTGAAGTAGCGCAGCGCCCGGCTTACCTCCCCGGCCACCGTGCCGATCCCCGCGACCACCCGGGGGGACAGGTAGCCGGGGCCGGTCAGGGTGCCGCCGGGCAGGTAGCGCAGCACCCGGGCGATGGCAGGCCCGCTGCCGGTGGCCACGGTCACCGGCCCGTGCCGCACGGTCCCGGCGCGCAGCGCGCCGGCCGCGGCGATGTGGTCCGCCGCCGCGTCCTGCGCCTGGATCTCGGCCATGGTGAAGGCCGGGTTCGCGATCTTCAGCACGCCGGCCACCTGGCCGTCCGCCTCGGCCAGGAGAAAGTTGCTGTCCTGCTGACTCCCCAACGGCCGCGCCCGCACTTTAAGGCCGAACGAGGAGGCTGCGAGCCGTTCCGCCGCTGCCACCGTCACCAGCGGCGCGGGGAGCGCGCCGTGACGAAAGAAATCGACCCCGACGTCAGGGCGTGACGACAATCCGGCCTACTGTGTCGCCGTCGGCCAGCCGGTGCAGGGCACCGGGCACCTCCGCCAGGCCGACCCGCTCGCCGACCAGCGGGCGGATCGCGCCCTCGGCGACCAGCTTGGTGAGCTGCCGGTGGCACTCGCCGATGAGCTCGGGGATCTTGGCCTGGTACAGGCCCCAGTGCAGGCCCACGATCGAGTAGTTCTTGATCAGCGCGTGGTTCAGCGCGGGCGACGGGATCTGCCCGCTGGCGAAGCCCACCACCAGGATCCGGCCCTCGAACGCGATGCACTTGGTGGACTTGCTGTAGGCGTCACCACCCACCGAGTCGTAGACCACGTTGGCGCCGCGGCCGCCGGTGACCTCCTTGACCACCTCGACGAAGTCCTGGCTGCGCCGGTCGATGACCACGTCCGCGCCGAGGTCGCGGGCCACCTCGGCCTTCCGCGCGCCGCCTACCACGCCGATGACCCGGGCGCCGGCCGCCTTGCCGAGCTGGACTGCGCCGCTGCCGACGCCGCCGGCCGCGGCCTGGACGAGCAGCGTCTCGCCCGCCGCCAGGTGCGCGCGCCGGTGCAGCCCGAACCATCCGGTCTGGTACGTGATGAAGAAGGCGGCCGCCTCGGCGTCGTCCAGGCCGTCCGGGGCGGGCAGGATGGCGGCGGCGTTCATCAGGGCCAGCTCGGCGAACGCCCCGGTCGGCATGACCGGGCCGCCGATGACCCGGTCGCCGGGCGCGAACCCGGTCACCCCGGGGCCGGCCGCCAGGACCTCGCCGCACAGCTCGACGCCGGGGGTGAACGGCAGCGGCGGGCGGACCTGGTAACCGCCGCGGACCATGAGCACGTCGGGGAAGTTCAACGCGGCCCCGAGCACCCGCACCAGCACCTGGCCGGGCCCGGGTTCGGGGTCGGGCACCTCGGCCAGCGTCAGTACCTCGCGCGGCTCGCCGAGCTCGCCTACCTGCCATGCCCTCATCGCATACCTCGCTCGACCTCTTCGATCCGTTGTTGCATCCGGTTCATCCCGCGCAGCCACTTGTCGGTGTCGCCGGCCCGCAGCTCGTAGTACCCGTGCACCTCCGGGTGCGGCAGGATCAGGAACCGGCCCGCCGCGATGCCCGCCAGCAGCGCGTCGGCGACCTGCTCGGGCTCGATCGCGGCGTCCTGCAGCACGACCTGCCCGGCCTGGCCCGAGGTGGCCAGCATGTTCGTCCGCACGCCCTGCGGGCAGATGCAGTGCACGGTCAGGCCGCGGTGCCCGTAGGTGGCGGCGAGCCACTCGGCGTAACTCTCGGCCGCGTGCTTGGTCACCGAGTAGGGGGCCGAACCCAGCATGGTAAGCAGCCCGGCCGCCGACGCGGTCACGATGAAGCAGCCGCGCCCGCGTTCCAGCCAGGCCGGCAGCAGTTCCCGTGATGCCCGCACGTGGGCCATCACGTTGACCTCCCAGGCCCGCTGCCAGACCGGGTCCGCCGTGTCCGGGCCGGTCCCGGCGGCGATGCCGGCGTTGGAGCAGTAGATGTCGATCTCGCCCAGGTGCTTGCGGGCGGTGCCGATGAGCTCGCGCACACCTTGTTCGGTCGCGGCGTCGCCGGGTACGGCGTACCCGCCGGCGCGAGCGGCCACCGCCGCCGCGGCCGCGGCGTCCAGGTCGTTGACCACCACCCGCGCGCCCGCCGCGGCCAGCGCGAGGGCCAGCGCCCGGCCGATCCCCGCACCAGCGCCGGTGACGACAACGCCGGCTCCCCTGATTCTGTCAGCACTGCCGGTATCGATCGCCACGTCCGCAGGCTATCGCGACCGCGTCTATCACTGAAGGCCCGTGCTTATAACCTCATGACCCGCAGCTATCTCATGCGACGCGACCGGGATCGGGCCTGCTCGTTCCGGCCCGAGCCGGAAAGCTTCGCCCTGGACCAGCTGCGCTGGGTGATCTCGCGTTTCTCCGCCGCCGACGCCCCCGGCTGGACGCCGCCCGGCGAGGACGAACTCAGGCAGCATTTCGACGACCGGTTCCTGGCCGTGATCCCGGCCGGCACCCTGGTCGAACAGGCGAGCAAGATGGCCGCGGACCTGCGCGCCGAGCTCGTCGTCATCAGCGCGACGCCGCTTGAGGCCCATATTCAGCTGGCCGACCTGCGGTATATCGCGGTGGCCGACGCCACGCCGCCGCACCGGCTGATCGGCCTGCGCGGCTTTCCCCTCGGCGGCCGGATCACCGACCCCCGGGTAAAGGCGCCGCCGCCGTCCCGCACCCACGGTGAGCCCCCCGGCGAGATCGCCGGCCTGGCTGCCGACGCCTGCGCCGAGCTGGGCCTGCCCGCCCTGGTCCTGGCGGGCGGCCAGCCCGGCCGTGCGCCGTGGGTAGTGGCCACCGGCCTCGCCGACCTCGACCGGGCCGAGCCCCTGGAGACCAGCCACCGGTTCCCCGTGCCCGGCGTGACCGCGCTGGTTACCGCGACCGCGGTGCTGCGCCTGGTCGCCGAGGGCCGCCTGGGCCTGGTCGTGGCCGGCCTGGACGCCGCCGCCATCGGCGACCTGGCCGCCGGGCACGGCATCGCGCTGCACGCCCTGGTGCCCCGGCAGGCCTCGCTGGAGGACGCCTACCTGGACCTCACCGGGGAGAGCGTCGAGTACAGCGGCGAAGGGACGACACCGGGATGACCCCGCTCACCGCCACCGACACGTCGGCCGCCCGGTCCGCGGACACGCCCGCGCCCTCGCTCGCCACCCGGGCGCTGGATCTGGTCGCCTCGGAGTGGACCAAGTTCCGTTCGGTCCGATCGTCCTTCTGGTCGCTCCTGGTCGCGATCGTCACCCCGATCGGGGTCAGCGCCCTGGTCGCCTTCGCCTTCACGAACGCGCCCGCCTCCGCCGGAGCGCCGCCCGACCCGCTGCTGCCCGAGGTCCTCAGCCTGGAGTACGCGGTGATCGCCGTCAGCGTCATGGGCGTGCTGGCGTTCAGCGCCGAGTACAGCACCGGGCTGATCCGTACGACGTTCACCGCGGCGCCGCGCCGCCGCGCGGTACTCGCGGCCAAGGCGGTCGTCCTCGGGGCCGTGACGCTCGCCGCCGGCGAGCTGGTCGCCTTCACCTCGTTCTTTCTCGTCCAGGCCATCCTGGCCAGTCACCACCAGGGCGTGTCGGTGTCCCGGCCCGGTGTGCCCGGGGCGGTGCTGGCAGCCGGCCTGCTGCTGTGCGTGTGCACGATGCTCGGCCTGGCGCTCGGCTCGATCATCCGCCACACCGCGGGCGGGATCGCCGCGACGATCGCGGTGATCGTCCTGCCGTCCATCCTGGGCCTGCTCCCGGCGCCCTGGAATGGCCGGATCGGCCGGTTCACCCTGCTGGACGCGGCCCGCCAGGTGGCGGCCCTGCACCCGGCCGCTAACCTGTTCTCGCCGCGGCTGTCCCTGCTGGTCCTGCTGGCCTGGCCGGCCGCCGCGCTGGCCGCGGCCGCGATCCTCATCACCCGCCGGGACAGCTGAGCTGGCCCAGACGACGCCGGCCAGGGCGATCGCCCCGCCGGCCAGTTCGGCCGGGCCGCCCTTGGCCGGCCTGCCGTTCCTGGCGCCTAAGCGGGCACCTCGCAGAGGATCTCGCCGTGCGGGATGAGAAACCAGCCGTCCTCGCTGGCCGCCCACCGCCGCCAGGCCTCAGCCAGCCGGGCCAGGTCCGGCCGGGTGGCCAGGCCGTGCTCGACGGCCCGGTCGCCGAACGGTGACTCGGTCAGCCGTTCGGCCCACGAGTTGCCCCACCACGACCGGTCCGCGTCCCCGGTGTAACACCAGGAACTGGCCGAGGCCTCGATCGCGGCGAAGCCGGCCTGCCGGGCCCAGGACAGCAGGCGCCGGCCGGCGTCCGGCTCGCCGCCGAGCGCCCGGGCCACGTTCCGGTACAGCGCCTGCCATTCGGTCAGCCCGGGGTCCTCGGGGAACCAGAAGAAACCGCCGTAGTCCCCGTCGCGCGCGGCGACCAGGCCCCCCGGCCGGCACACTCGCCGCATCTCGGCCAGCGCCGCGACCGGGTCGGATAGGTGCTGCAGCACCTGGTGCGCGTGCACCACGTCGAACGTCGCGTCGTCGAAGCCCAGGTGGTACACGTCCCCGACGTTGAACCGGACGTTGGCCCGACCTCGCCGCTCCGCTTCCTGCCGGGCCAGCGCCAGCACGTCCTCCGCCGCGTCGATCCCCGTCACCTCGCCGTCCGGGACCCGGGCGGCCAGGTCCACGGTGATCGTGCCCGGGCCGCAGCCGACGTCGAGCACGCGCGCGTCGGCCGGCAAGCGCGCCAGCAGGTACCCGGCCGAGTTCTCCGCCGTCCGCCAGCGGTGCGACCGCAGCACGCTGTCGTGATGCCCGTGCAGGTAGATGTCCGAGGTAGATGACATCCCCCCATCATCCCGCGCCGCGCCCGGGGGACGCGCCGCGCCCGGGGGACGCGCCGCGCCCGGGGGACGCGCCGCGCCCGGGAGACGCGCCGCGCCCAGTCCGGAAGACGCGCCTGGCCCTAGACGGGATACCGCGTGGGTTCGGTCGTGCACTGGCGCCCGGACGGGGCGGTCCACCGGAACTCACCCGACGGAAGCTGATCCACCTTCCAGCGTGGGTCCTGCTTGAGCCGATGGTCATGCCGGCACTTCGGACCGCCATTACACAAACACGTTCTGCCACCGGCCTCGTAGGGGATGTTGTGCTCGAAGTCCCGCGCCGCAACCTGTATGCCCTCACCGCCGACGGCCTGCGGTTCGCGATCTTCTACACCAAGGTCCACGACCGCGTCCTACGCCCGCTAATGGCGGGCGACCAGCCCCAGGCTCCGCCCCCGCTCCGCGCCGCCCTACGCGTCATCGACGGTGAGGTCGCTCGCCGCATCGCCGCTGCCCGGCTGCCAGCAGCCGCCTGACCAGCCACGGTCCGCCGTTCATGCCCACATATCCGGCTCGAAAACTCAAGACCGATGTCAAAGTCCTAGTAGCCAAGCGCGGGTAGCCAAGCGCGGCTAGTAGCCAAGCGCGGCTAGTAGGGCTAATGGAAGGGAGTGCCGGCCGTCCGACTCTATCGCGAGCGGTGTTATCCGGTGAATCCTTGACGAGCGCTGGGAACTCTTGTTCGCAAACTCGTATCCATCGCTGCGGAAGGCTAGCAGTGAGTCATTCGCCCGCATGCTGTGGACGTGTAATCTGAACACGGGCCGCGGCAGCGGAACGAGTGGAGTGCATGGGTGGGGATAGATTTGACGACCGTAATCTTCGTGCATGGCACTGGGGTCCGCGAGCCGGCTTTTTCCAAAACCTTTGCGCGTGTTAGCACGGAATTGCACGCCAGAAGTCAGGAACTCGATGTAGCGCCCTGTTACTGGGGGGCGGTGGCCGGCGCGCGGCTCTGGCATGACGGCGCGTCCGTCCCGTCGTACGACGCCACCAAAGGCATTGCTTCCGGCAGCGAGGATGAGGAGATCGCCCTCTGGGGCCAGCTCTACGCTGATCCGCTGTGGGAACTGCGGATGCTCGCCTTGGGCGGTGCGCAGGGCGGCGAACGGCCGCCACACCAGGAGTTTCCCAGTGAGGAGCTGGACCTGCGGGTACAGGCACTGGAGCCGTCCGGCGAGCTCGCCGCCGCGCTCGCCGCAGCCGGGCTGGCGGACACCTTCGAGGCGGCGCGCCGCGACGTGGCCGCGGCCGAGCCATACCGGCTGGCGCTGGACGCCGCGGGCGCCAACCTGGGCGATCTCCGGGCGGCGGTCGCTCGTGCGATCGTCGCCGCAGCGCTCGCCGGGCAGGCGGCGGCCGACGACGCGGCAATCCCCGTGGTGCCGGATGCGGCCGCCCGCGACCGGGTGATCGTGCTGCTCACCGACGCGCTGGGCGGCAAGGAGATGGGCCTGGTCGACGGCGCCATCCGTACCCTGGTGCTGCGGCCGGCCACGGCGCTCGCGGTGCGCAAGCGCGACGCGATTACCGACGCGACTACCCCGGCGGCTGGTGACATCCTGCTCTACCAGGCACGCGGCGCCGCAATCCGGGAGATCATCGCGGGCAAGATCGCGGGCGCCACCGAGCCGGTCGTGGTGGTCGCGCACAGCCTGGGCGGGATCGCCGCGGTCGACCTGCTGGCCGGGCAGTCGTTTCCGAAGGTGCGGCTGCTCGTTACCGTGGGATCGCAAGCGCCGCTGCTGTACGAGATCGGGGCGCTGGTCAGCCTTGACCACAACCAGCCGCTGCCCGCGCACATGCCGCGTTGGCTCAACGTCTATGACACGCGCGACTTGCTGAGCTATGTCGCCGCGCCGCTGTTTCCGCACCAGGCCGAAGATGTCAAAGCGAACAACGGCCAGCCATTCCCTCAGTCGCACAGCGCATACTGGGCTAACCCGAAAGTGTGGGACGAGATAGTCGCGAGGTTGCCGTGACCGTAGCCGCCGACCCGGCACGGACGTACGCTTTCGTGGTCGGTGTCGAGCGGTACGACACGGGCGCGGCCTGGCACCTGGACGGTCCTGCCGCCGACGCTTCACGGTTCGTTTCCTGGCTGCTGAGCAGGGGAGTCCCGGCCAGCCAGATCCTGCTGTTCATGTCGCCGCTAGCCGAGTCCCCGCTTGCCCAGGTCGGCTCCCCGGTCGCCGAGGCTGCCGCGGGGCCCGCGGGCGTCGACGTTCGTCCCGCGCGCCGCGCACCTATCAGCGATGCCCTCGCGCACGAGGTGACCGCCTGGCGCGGCGATCTGCTCTGGCTGTTCTGGTCGGGTCACGGGGCGCTGACCAGCGATGGCAGCCTCCGGCTCTTTTACGCCGACGCCGGCACCGACGACAAGCGCAACCTGGACTGGACGTCACTGCTCACCGCGCTGCGGTCGGACCGCTATCCCGGCCTGCCCCGACAGATCGGGATCGTGGACGCCTGCCAGACCTACGCCGAGGCGCTCCACCTCGCGAGCACGCTGCCCGGAGACACGTTCGCCTACGGCAAGCCGCTTCCCAGCCATGAGCAGTTCGGCTTGTACGCGGCAGGCCCGGGGGAACGGGCCATCAACGTCGGTGCGGAAAAGAGCGGGCTGTTCTCCCAGGCAGTCATGGCTGAGTTGACCGGGGATGGGCCCTGGCCGCCGGACATGGACACCGTCGCCAGCAGCCTGGATGCGCGGTTCGTGACGCTCCGTGCCGCCGGGCGGACGAGGCAGACGCCGACCACGTTCCGCTGGCGCACGTGGAAAGGCAGCGAGCGGGTCCTCGGGGCGACTGCTCCACGGCCAACTGCCAGGCAACCGAAGAAGCCATCTGGCGAGGCGGTCCGCGACCTCGTAGACAAGCTCCTCGACATCCATGCCATGGCCGACCACGACGCGCGGGCTATCGTCATCAGGCAACTCCCCAAAGGGTTCGCCACCAGCATTCCGCACTCCCCGAACGACCGTCCGCACGTGGTGAACATCGTGAACCGCAGCCTCTACTATGCCGGCGGCCTGGCCGAACTGGTGGATATCGTGCGCAGCAACGCTGCCGACCCAGACGATCCGGCACTCGCCGAGGTGGAGGCGGCCGCCCGCCGCGTGGCCGCCGAAGCCGGGCAGGAGTGGCCGGAATGAACAGCTACGTGCTGACCGGGCTCAGTTTCCTTTCGGCCCAGGGTAAGCGCAACCTGGTCGACGCCATGCTTAACATCCAGGTGATGCGGTGGCAGCAGGAACGCCAGCAAATCCTCGACGAGATAACGCGAAATAATCCGGATTTCCAGCCGGAACACAGCGCGGTGGACCGTATCGAGGTCTTGAATTTCATCGACGCGTGCCGGAACGACGAGGAGAGCTTCGACCTGCTGCTCGACGCGATCAAGACGCTGGCAGGCGAGGGTGATACGAGCCTGGAAACGCTCCATGAAGTGGTGCTAGCCACGCTCCCGCGCTCGGGGCTGCTGAAAAGCGAACTGCGTGACCTGCTGGCCCTTGAGCCGGACAGTGTCATCACCGGTGCGGGACTTGCCCCCGGGCTGCGCCTGACCTGGCCAGAATGGACGGCGTTGCACGTATCCGGCGGCGCCCGGCCGAAGGATGTCAGGGAGGCAGTCCTCCTCCTGCTCAACGCGTCCGATGCGGACGCCGGGCTGCGCCGGGTGCTGCGCTTCGCCGGCTGGCTGGCGGAGCTCGCGGCCGTCATGGGCGATGCCGGGCTGCGCGACTCGCTTGCCGCCTGGACGCGCAGCATAGCCATCCGGAACGACATCGATCCGGCTAGCTGCAGGCCGCCTGCCCGCCCGGCCGCAGACGACACACCCGTGCTGCTTGTCGAGCTGGTGCCGGCAACGCCAGAGCGGTTCACCGTCCGCCTCTGGCTGGCGACCGGGGACAGCGAGTACCGGCCGCTTGACTGGGACACCGAGCTATGCCTCCTTGATGACCTGCGTGCCAGGCTCGACGAGGTGATCGGCTTCGCCAGCCGCGAGCTGAGCGACGCCGGGGCGGAAAGCGCCCCCGCCGTTGAGTTCCTGCTCAGCGTCGACAACATCCATCAGGCGGTCGACTGGTGGGATATCGACTCCTCGAGCATCCTGCCGCGCCCGCTCGGCGCCGTCTACAAGGTCGTAGTGCGCCGTCAGCGCGACAATGACACCGAACGGCACAACTGGCGAATCCGCTGGAAGGCGGTCAAGGACGCGTCGGCGCCGGCGAAGCAGCTGGCCGTATGGCTGGATGACCCCGCCGTCAACGTCAAGAGCTTCTGGAATCAGCTCTCCGCCCATGACCGCATCCTCATCGCACCGCTCGACGGCGACATGCGACGCCTGGTCAGCTTCGCATTCGATCTGGGCCTGCCCGTGGCGCTCTGTGTACGCGGCGACCCGGCCGCCGCCATTGCGCAGCTGCCCGCGATAGCCGCCGAGCTGGGCAACCGGAGCATGCACGACCTTCCGGCGCTCGTGCAGGAATGGCGGCACGCGGCGTTCATGCACAACGGCAAGCACTTCGGCAGCGACCTTGTGCTGCTCTGGGACGACTACGAACGTCAGCCACCAGGCGCCGCCGGAAAGCTCAGGCCGCCCGCGATGAAAGGAGCCTCATGAAGGACTGGTGGATCATGCGCGGGGACGGCCAGTCGCGTGCGGACTGGGAGCTCCCTCCGCCGCCAAGCTGGCGCGCGTTTGCTGCCAGGGGCAACGAGGGCGCGGCTAGCGGGGACCAGGTAGCGGCCGACGGGCAGGAAGGCGCTGAGCGCGGCACGGCCTTCCTGATCGACGACGACGCGCTCGACATGGTCAACACGGCACTGCTGCTGCGCCGCCCGCTGCTGGTGACGGGCGACCCCGGGACTGGCAAGTCGACGCTCGCCTATGCCATCGCGCATGAGCTGACGCTCGGCCGCGTGTTGTACTGGCCGGTCAACAGCCGGTCCACGGTGCACGAGGGACTGTATGACTACGACGCGATCGGGCGGCTCCAGGAGACGAACGTCCGGAAGGCAGCGACAGCGGAGGAAGCCGCGACGGCCGAGGAACCAGTGACGCCCGACATCGGCAGCTTCATTACCCTGGGCCCCCTGGGGACCGCGCTGCTGCCGGCCGCGAGGCCCCGGGTCCTGCTGATCGACGAGATCGACAAGGCCGACATCGACCTGCCCAACGACTTGCTCAACATCTTCGAGGAAGGCACCTACCGGGTGCCTGAGCTCGTCCGGCTGGCCCAGTGGCAACCGGAAGTGACGGTAGGCACCAGTGACACCGGCGGCAGCGCCGTCATCACCGGTGGCACGGTGCACTGCACGGCGTTTCCCATGGTCGTGCTCACCAGCAACGGCGAGCGCGACTTCCCCCCGGCATTCCTGCGGCGCTGCGTCCAGCTTGAGCTCCCGCAGCCCGACGACGACAAGCTCGGCAAGATCGTCGCGGCGCACCTCGGGCCCGAGGCGCGTGATCAGGCCGCCGGCCTGATCACCGAGTTCCTGGCGCGGCGCGAGCGGAACATACTCGCTACCGACCAGCTCCTCAACGCCGTGTACTTGACGGCCGCGGCAAGCCGGGCCGCGGCCCCGGACGGCGGGCCGGTCGACCTGGAGACCGTGACTGACGCGCTCCTGCGTTCCCTCGGCGAGGCGAATGCAGTGTGATCGAGCATGTCGTGGCCGCGCTGCGCGCCGCGGGCCTGGACCCGGCGTGGGAAGACGTCGCCGATACGCTCTGGCTGGCGGCGCAGCTCGGCCGGGATCAGCAGCTGCAGGCGCCCGCGGAACCACTCCCTGGGCCGGCGCTCGCGGGGGAGGCGCTTCCGGGACAGGCGGGGGACACCCGGGTCCGGCCGGACGCGCCGAATGTCGGCCCGCCGCAGCCGGCGGCGGACGCTACGCCGAGGCGCTCTCACCGCGCGGACCGTGGTGAACCGCGGGCGGCGGTAGGCGCCGCGGCACCGCCCGGGAGCATGGCGCGCCGCGGCCTGGCGTTCCAGGTGCATGCCGGGACGGCCCTGCCCGGTGCCCGCGGGCTCGGCAACGCGCTGCGGCCGCTCAAGCGCCGCCTGCCGTCCGGGACCGCCCGGGTCCTGGATGAGGAGGCGACCGCGGAGCAGGCGGCGAGCCAGGGCGTGTGGGGACCGGTCCTGCGGCCCGCGCTAACCCGCTGGCTGGACTTGGCGCTGGTCATTGACCAGTCCCCGTCCATGGCCGTCTGGGAGCGCACGGTCGCCGAGCTGCGCAGGCTGCTGGAGCGGCACGGCTCGTTCCGCGATGTGCGGACCTGGCAGCTGGACACCGACGGCGATGCCGCTGTCCTCCATCCGCAAACCGGTCCGGCCATGCGCCGCCAGACGGGCGCACGGGAGCGGCGCTCGGCCCCGCGCGAACTCGTTGATCCGACAGGGCGCCGGCTGATCGCTATCGTGAGTGACGGGGTCGCGCCCGCCTGGTTCAGCGGCTCGGTGCCCGCAATGCTCGCGGAATGGGGCAAGTCAGGTCCGGTCGTGCTCGTCAACTTGCTCCCGCAACGGCTGTGGCGGCATACCGCCGCCGAGACCGAGCCGGCCGGGCTGCGCGCGCTGGGCCCGGGCACGCCCAATGCGAAGCTCCAGGTGCTTTCCGAGCGGACAAGGGCGCTCCGCGAGCGCGCCGCGATCCTCACCGCCTTTGACGACGCGGAGGCGGCGGCCGCGCTGAGCCGTGAGCTGGGCCGCGAGCCGGGCGCGCCGTCCGGCGCAGGGCAGGTGGCGGTACCGGTGGTCACCCTTGAGCGGCAGTGGCTGGCGCCGTGGGCGACGCTCGTCGCGGGGGCGGGCGGCCGCGAGATGCCGTCGGCTGTGATGTGGGCGGCGCCCGCGAGCGGCGACTCCGCTGTAGCCCGCCTGGCCGGGGACGCCAGCCAGTCGTCGGCCAGCCAGTCGCCCGTCAGCCGGTCGCCAGCTGCGCAGGTGCGGGAGTTCCGGTCCCTGGTTTCGCCGGCCGCGTTCCGGCTGGCCAGCTACCTGAGCGCGGTTCCGGTGACGCTGCCCATCATGCGCCTCGTCCAGCAGGCGATGGTGCCCGGCTCGACGCAAGCGCACCTGGCCGAGGTTCTGCTCGGCGGCATCCTCGAGCGGACCACGCCGGTCGGCCTCGATCTCCCCGCCGACCGGGTGGACTATGACTTCCGCGAGGGGACACGCGAATTGCTGCTCGACGCGTTGCCGGGCACGGACGCGATGCAGGTCATCCGCGCGGTCGGCGATTTCATCGGTTCCCGTGCGGGCCGCGGCGAGACGTTCCCGTCCCTGCTGCTTGCCCGGCCGGAAACCATGGTGGCCACCGCAGAGGAACAGATCTTCGCGCTGGTCAGTGCGCGCACGCTGCGCAGGTTCGGCGGGGAGCACGCCCTCCTGGCCGACTACCTCGCGGAAACTGCCGCGGACGTCAAGGAAGCCGCCGGGGAACCGGCAGCGGAAGCCGCTTACGAAGACGCGGACGACGAGGGGTACCCCGAGTCTGAGCTCTACGCCGAGTCGGAGGCCTACCCCGAGTCTGGGGCCTACCCCGAGTCCGAGTCTTACGACAGCGGCACCGTGCCGGATGAGACACACTCCGAACTCGGCAAAGACAAGCCCGAAGACGAATTGGGCATAGACGAGCCCGAAGACGAAAGCCTGGCTGTCCGTCTCGGCCTGCGGGACCCCACTGCCAACCAGACGGCGACCTCCGCAACGTCTGGACCCTCCAAGAGCGGATACCCGGATCTCGGTGAGGCCCAAGGGCCTCGTAGCTCGGGTGTGGGGGTGATGGGGGCCAGAGTGTATGTGTCGTCCACGATCGCTGATCTGGCCGAGGAGCGGCGGGCGGTGCTGGACTGGCTGCGGCTGGCCCGGCATCAGGCGGTCGACAGCTATCTGCCTGACAGTGACACCGTGCGGGACAACTGCCTGGATGATGTATGCGACTGTGACCTGTACGTGCTGATCCTGGGGCACCGGTACGGATTCCAGCCCCCAGAGGACAACCCGGAGGGCCTGTCGATCACTCATCTGGAGTTCCGGCGGGCCGGGGAGTGCGGCATTCCCCGAGTGGCGCTGCTGCGCACCAGCATCCCCGATGTGCGGTTGTCTGACCTGCAGGATCCGGCCAGGGCACCGCTGGTGCTCAGGTTCCGGGATGAGGTCGCTGGCGCGGTGCGACCGGCCGAGTTCAGCGATCTGAAGGGGCTGATCCAGGGACTGAGCACCGGGATCCAAGGCGAGCTGGCCAAGCTGGCGAAGTGGGATCAGGGGCAGGCCGGTCCGGTGGCGGTGGGCCGGGCGCTGCGGCTGGCGCCGCGGCCGGTGTTCCTAGCCGGGCGGGCGGAGCTGCTGGCCGAGTTGGAGGCCCGGCTGGCCGGGGAGGACGGCGCCAGGCCGCGGGTGGTGGCGCTGCATGGGCTGGGCGGGGCGGGTAAGACCAGCGTGGCGGTGGAGTACGCCTATCGGCACCTGGACGAGGCCGGGGTGTGCTGGCAGTTGCCCGCGGAAGACCCGACGGTGCTGGCGGCCGGGTTCGGCGAGCTAGCCGCCCAGCTCGGCGCGGACAGCGGAGGCCCGGTGGCCGCGGTGCACGGGATACTGGCCGCCAGCCCGGCGCTGTGGCTGCTGGTGTTCGACAACGCGCCGGACCGGGCCTCGGTAGCTCGGTTCATTCCCCCGGCCGGGCCAGGGCGGGTGCTGATCACCAGCCGGAACCAGATCTGGCCGCCCGGCCAGGCCCTGGACGTCCCGGTGCTCGACCCACAGGTGGCCGCGGAGTTCCTGGTCAGCCGCACCGGCGACACGGACCAGCGTGCCGCCCTGGAGCTGGCCGGGGAGCTGGGCGGGCTGCCGCTGGCACTGGAGCAGGCCGCCGCGTACGTCCAGGCCAGCGGGGAGAGCCTGGCCAGGTACCTGGCCTTGTTCCGGAACCGGCGCCCGGACCTGCTGGCCCGCGGCGAGCCCACCGGGTACTCCGCGACGGTCGCCACCACCTGGCGGCTGGCGTTCGAGGACCTGCAGCAGGCCGCGCCGGGCGCGGCCGGGCTGCTGCGGCTGCTGGCGTTCTGCGCGCCCGAGGCGATCCCGCTGCGTCTGCTCCTGCAGCCCCACCCGGGCCTGGCCGGGCGGCTCGGCGAACAGGTCGCGCCGGTGCTGACGCCCTTGATGGACGATCGCCTGGCGGCCGGTGACGCGATCGCGGCGCTGCGCCGGTATTCGCTGATTAGCCCGCCTGCCACGAGCCTGTTTAATCATCTGTGTGAGCGGGGGTAGGTGATCCCAGTGTGACGAGGGTTGCGCTGGCGGAGAGGACACTCTGAGTGAGCACGGAAGAGGCCGAAAAGGTGCAGGCAATCGTCGCCGAGGGCGTGGTGCGCGAGGGCCTGCAGGAAATGGTGGTCCCCGCTGAGGAGGCCGCGGCGGGAAGGCTGGCGGCTTTCGTCAGCGACGCGGCGATCGACCGGATGATCGCCGACGCGCAGGATGCCGGCGTTTCGCTGCTGGACGGGCCGGGCGGCCTTATCGGCCAGCTGACGGCCCGGGTTATCGAGCGGGCGCTGGGCGCGGAAATGGACGATCATCTGGGTTACGTGAAAGGCGACCCGGCAGGAAACGGAACCGGTAATTCCCGGAACGGCTCCTTCGGGAAGACGGTAACGACGACGTTCGGCCCGGTGCGGTTTTCGGTGCCGCGGGACCGGAAGTCCGAGTTCGAGCCGCAGATCGTGGCGAAAGGACAGCGGCGCGTCGGGGCCGTTGATGACATGATCCTCTCGCTTTACGCCCGCGGGATGACTACGCGGGACATTCACGCGCACCTGGCGGAGATTTACGGGGCCGCGGTTTCCCCCGCGCTGGTATCGGCGGTGACCGACGTGGTCACTGACGAGATCACCGAATGGCAGAACCGGCCGCTGGATGCCTTTTACGCCATTCTTTACATCGACGCTCTCGTGGTGAAGGTCCGGGACGGCGGCGCGGTAGACAACAAGGCTGCCTACCTGGTCACTGGCGTCGATGCGGACGGGTTCAAGCACGTGCTGGGCATCTGGCTGGGCGCGGCCGAGGGATCGCGGTTCTGGGCGGGCGTGCTCGCCGAGCTCCGGAACCGCGGGATCAGGGACGTCCTGTTCGTGTGCTGCGACGGGCTCAACGGCCTTCCTGACGCGATCGTGGCGACCTGGCCCAGGGCGACGGTGCAGACATGCGTCATTCACCTCATCCGGTCGTCGATGAAGTACGTGTCGTGGAAAGAGCGCAAGAAGGCCGCCGCCGCGATGCGGCCCATCTACACCGCCCTCAACGAGGCCGCCGCGAAAACTGCCCTGGAGAACCTGCGCCGCGATTTCGGGAAGAAAAGCCCGGGAATGGTCGCCGCATGGGAACGTGCCTGGGACAATTTCGTCCCGTTCCTCATGTTCGACTCCGCCATCAGAAAGGTAATCTACACGACTAACGCCATCGAGTCAGTTAACTTCCAGCTGCGGAAGATAACCAAGAACCGCGGCCATTTCCCCAGCGACGAGGCAGCAATAAAGCTTCTCTACCTCGGGATCAGGAATGTCACCGGGCGCCACATCGACGGCGACGGGCTGGTTCTCGAAAGAGGACAGCGGGGCACCGGAACTCTGGGCTGGAAAGCAGCCATGAATGCATTCGCCGTCACGTTCCCCGACCGCGTCCCCGTCTGACCCGGACACCGGAAACTATCCACAGTAATATAACAAAAGGACAACGACTGCCCCGGCTTACACAGAAAATTTGACAAGCTCCTGCCGACGGGTCGGTGTCAATGCACCGGCTGGTCCAGGCCGTCGCCGCCGATCAGATGCCAGCCGAGCTGGCGCAGGCGTGGCGGCAGGCAGCCGCCGCGCTGATCGAGGCCGCGATCCCTGCCGATACCGCGTTGCCTGAGACCTGGCCAGTATGCGCGGCGCTGTTGCCGCACGCACAGGCGGCTCTGGCCGAGGACAGCGACGGGATGGCCCGGATTGCTAACTACCTAGGATCTAGCGGCAGCTATGCCCCCGCCCGCGATCTCCAGCAGAAGGTAGTCGAGGCAAGGGCCCGGATCCTCGGCCCGGAGCATGCGCAGACCTTGAATGCCCGCGGCAACCTCGCCCGCTGGACCGGGCAGGCGGGGAACCCGGCCGCCGCCCGCGACCAGTACGCCGCGCTGCTGCCCGTGTGCGAGCGGGTCCTCGGCCCGGAATACCCGGACACCCTGACCGCCCGCGCCAACCTCGCCCACTGGACCGGGCAGGCGGGGGATGCGGCCGCGGCCCGCGACCAGCTCGCCGCCCTCCTGCCTATCGAGGAGCGGGTCCTGGGCCCCGAGCACCCGGACACCCTGACCGCCCGCGCCAACCTCGCCCACTGGACCGGGCAGGCGGGGGATGCGGCCGCGGCCCGCGACCAGCTCGCCGCCCTGCTGCCCGTCCGCGAGCGGGTCCTGGGCCCCGAGCACCCCGCCACCTTGGCCACCCGCCACAGCCTCGCCCGCTGGACCGGGGAGGCGGGGGATGCGGCCGGGGCCCGCGACCAGCTCGCCGCCCTCCTGCCCATCGAGGAGCGGGTCCTGGGCCCCGAGCACCCCGCCACCTTGGCCACCCGCCACAGCCTCGCCCGCTGGACCGGGGAGGCGGGGGATGCGGCCGGGGCCCGCGACCAGCTCGCCGCCCTGCTGCCCGTCCGCGAGCGGGTCCTGGGCCCCGAGCACCCCCAAACCCTGGACACTCGCCACAACCTCGCCTACTGGACCGAGGAGGTGAGAGACGCGGCCGGTCCTGATGCGAGCTGATCGACGGAAGTCCCAAAACCCGATGGAGCTTCGCTGGCGAGTGCTGGGTTCAATTGCGAGCTGAGGTCACGGAAGATCAAGTCGAGGTAGTCGAGTGAGCCAACGGAAAACCGGGGAGCCGTTGGATCAGCGGATGCGGCTGCATCCGCCCAGCCTGCGATGTCGAGGAAGAGAATCCTGGTTGGAGCTGATCGGGAAGGGCTCGCCTATGCCGTTGGGTGGCGTCGTAGTGAGGGTCAGGTGGGCACCGGCGGGAGCGTGGCTGCCTGCCCGTACATTGGAGTCACCGAAAGTCATGGCGTTCCGGTCCGAGACGAGGACCCCGGTTCCACGCTCGTGGGTCTGTGCAGAGCTCCAGTTACCGTCGGCGTCGAGGATAGTTCCCTGCAGCGACCCATGTGGGTTCACAAACAAGGCGAAGCTCAAGTGCCCTTCCATCAGGTTATAGCGGCGAGAGAGAGGACCCCCCGGATCAAGATTGAACGTAATTACTGCGGGGACCGAGCCCAGATCAGCCAGTGTCGGGCTCGGCTCGACCCTTTATCTGACTGTCGCCAGAACCGAACGCGAAACTTGGCACGTTTGGGCGCCACCGTGACCGGAACTTCCAGTGGAATGCCATGGTTGCGGTTGTTCGATAGGTCGAACGCGGTATGCGCGTAGAGATGATGGAGCACAAGTCTGTTCATTCCAACCTCACCCCTCAGGGTTGCTGGCCGAAAGCCGGGATTGGAGCTAACGTTCCGACGACCCGGCTCCTGTGGCACGTCAGGCGGATTGGCCGCAAAGCGACCACGCGGTCGAAGATCGGTTACGACAAGCGGACACACCGCACAGGCGTGCGTGCCTTCCTGGTTCGCCCAGGCAAGCCTGGAGGCCGCTATGTCTACGAACTGCTTGTTAATTTACCAGATGCCAGTGCCTGATAATAGATTTCCTCGCACTTTCTCGGCGGCATATCACCGCTATATGAGTGGATCCTGTCCTCGTTATACCACTGCACCCAGTCCATTGTTGCGAGCATCACGTCATCGACTCCCTGCCAGTCCTTCTTCGGGTCGATGAGCTCACGTTTGCAAAGGCTGTTCAGCGCTTCCGCGGCAGCATTCGGCGAGCCGCTCCGCATAACGGATTGACGTGTACTGCCCTGGACGCCCCGGTCGGAATGATGGACCAGGCCGCCGAGATCCTCGTCCCGCCGTGCCCATGTCGCCATTTCAAGCGCATCGAGCGCAAGATCGGAACGCAGGTGATCCGCGACCTGCCAGCCCAGAACGCAGCGGGCGAACAAATCCATCACGAAAGCGGTATAGAGCCACCCGGAAAACGTCAGCACGTACGTGATGTCCGCGACCCAGCGGCGGTTCGGCGCCGCCGCACCGAAGCACCGCTCCAGCAGGTCAGACGGCCGGTCCGACGGGTCGCGTCGTCGGCGGCCTCTTCGGCCCCGGGCTGGCACCGCGGATCCCCGGCTGCTCAGCTCCAGCCAAACTTTCCGCGCACCGTAAACCTTCCGCCCTTTCTCCCCCTCCCACACCTGCAAGATCTTCCCCTTCAGGACTACGTCACCTCGCGCCATTACCTGCTGCTGATGACTGCTCGCCTTGGCGGCTTGGAGTCCGGTAATTGCGCAATGCACGCTCGGCCGACCAGGCTGCGGCCGGTGGCAAGGGAGCCGCGCGCGGCAGCAGCCCCGGCGTCGGTAGGGCCTGCGTCCGAAGGACGCGAGCGAAACTGATGTGACGCCAATCACGATGCAATTTTTCCGCTAGCGGATGAACTCGGCGATGGCCGCGTGCTTGCGGGCGGCCATGTGCGCCTCCAGTCAGTCCCACGCGCAGATCACCCCGGCCACCTCATCGTCAGAGGCGCCCTCGTAGGTGTCGTCGTCCCCGGCGGCCTCGGCCGCGAACCCGGCCAGCGCATTACACCCCGGCATCGTGTCCAGCAGCATCCCGGTCGCGAACCCGGCCGCGCGGCTGAGGTATTCACCGGGGAACCGCTGCGCCGACCCGGGCTGGCCGGGACCGCGGCGCTCCAGGCCCACGAACGACCCGGCGGGCATCCCCAGCCGCTGAGCGCGCGCGCAGGCGGCGGCCTCCTCCGCGGTGATCTGTCGGCACTCGGCGATGATCGAGTCCAGGTCGTAGTCCCAGGGCGCTGCCGAGTCGGGTTCGATTTCGTCGGGGTCCGGCGGCTGGTCCTGGTCAACCTGGGAGTCGCACCAGGCCTGCCGGTCCTCCTCAGTCATCCAGTCCGGGGTGTGAACCGGCTCGTGTGGCTCCAGGGCAGGATCCCCGTCCTGCCCTGGACTCGCCGGAGCCGGTCCTCGGGGCATGCACCACCTCGTTCGGATAAATGAACTTGATTTTAATATCATAGAATATGATAGCGAAAAATATCCTTGAACGCAACGTAATAAGCCACCCGAGCGAGTGCCCTGGCGGAGAGCCAGTGGCGCGATGAGGACGATGGCGCGCAGCCTGGGGTGGAGGAGCATTTCACGCTGCTGCACGCGGAGACGGCGATCGTGCTTCAGATCGTGCTGGCCACGGGGGAGTTCCGGGCTGGCCGCCACACGCGCTCGCAAAGGTCGGGGATCGACTGGGTGCGACACGAGAGCTGACTGATCAGCCTGGGCCTCGGCGAGCGGCAGTTGCCGGTATCTGCTGGCGCTTACCTGTGAGGATGGCCTCGAGGAACTCCGCGTTCGGGTGCAGCCGGGCACGAAGATCACGGGCCACGGCATCGACGTCAAAAGGTACGCCCCGGTGCCAGGCCTTAGCGGCGGGCACAGCGCCGCGCCCGCGATCGTCCTGGGGTCCCGGGCCGTCACCGAACTCGAGGAGAAGCCAGCTGGCCTCGCCGGGGCGCTCGGGCAACCCGGTGCTGCCCGGGTTGAGCGCCCGGATCCCGCCGACGAGGCGGTCGGCGCTGATATGAGTGTGCCCGCCGATGACCACGTCGGCGGTGCATCCTGCCAGCAGGCGGCTGAGCTGCTCATCGGGAATGCCAGGTTCGATCCCGGGGCCGTCGTCGACGCCAGGCGACGCGTGCACGCCGAGCACGTTCGTGCCGTCAGGCAGGCGCACGCGAAGTTCAGGCGGCAGATCGGCCAGGGCGCCCAGTAGGTCGGCCTGGCACAGGATGCCGCGGGTCCAGCCGATCCCGGCCGCCATCAATCCGTAGCGCTCCACCAGTTCGGTGCTTCCCGCCGCATCGGCGGCGGTGGCATGCGGCGCGGGCTGCTCGCCGGTCAGGACGTAACGGTCGGTGTTTCCGCGCAGCATCTCAATATCCGGCAGCGACCGGAGGAGCTCGAGCACCTCCGCCGGACGCGGGCCGAGCAGGACCAGGTCGCCCAGGACCCACCACCGGTCCACGCGGCAGCCGGCCGCGTCGGCCAGCACCGCCCGCAGCGCGACATCGTTCCCGTGGATGTCGGCCATGACGCCAAGCCGCACGCGTTCCAGGCTACATTCCGGGGAAGCGGGGCTGGCTGGCGGCGAGTTTCGGCTGCTAGCGTCAGCTTCAATTTCAGCCCGCGCACGAGCAAGGGCATGAGCCCGCGCACGAGTACGAGCACGAGCACGAGCATGAGCTGGCGAGTGCGACCCTCAGCGGCGAGGAGAACGACCATGGCGGACCTACATGGGGTGTGTGACGACCGGTTCGAGGCGGTACGCGCCGCGCTGGCGCGGAACATCGACTCGGGCGAGGAACTGGGCGCGTCGCTCGTCCTGGACATCGACGGGGACATCGTCATCGACATCTGGGGCGGCTTCCGTGACCAGGCCCGCACGATCGGCTGGTCGCGGGACACCATCACCAACGTCTGGTCGTCGACCAAGACGGTCACCAGCCTGGCCGCGCTGATGCTGGTCGATCGGGGTGAACTGGACGTGGACGCCCCGGTCGCGAAGTACTGGCCGGAGTTCGCGGCCAACGGCAAGCAGGACGTCCTGGTCCGCCATCTGCTGTCGCACGCCTCCGGGGTGTCCGGGCTCGGTCAGCCAGCCGTCGCGGCGGACCTGTACGACTGGGACGGGTCCACCGCTCGGATGGCCGCCCAGGCTCCGTGGTGGGAGCCGGGCACCGCCTCGGGTTACCACGCGCTCAACTTCGGGCACCTGATCGGCGAGGTGGTGCGCCGGATCAGCGGCAAGTCACTCAAGCAGTTCGTCGCCGAGGAGATCGCCGGGCCGCTGGGCGCCGATTTCCAGATCGGCGCCGTGGAAGCCGACTGGAGCCGGATCGCCGACGTGGTACCGCCGCCGCCGCCGCCGTTCGACCTGGAAGCGCTCGACCCGAACAGCCCGGCGGTCAGGACCCTGACCGGGCCGTTTATCGCCGCCGAGGAAGCCAACACGCCCGGCTGGCGCCGTGCCGACATCGGCGCCGCGAACGGGCACGGAAACGCGCGAAGCGTAGCGCGGGTCATGTCGGTGGTCGCCCGCGGCGGCGAGGTCGACGGGGTCCGCCTGCTCGGCCCGGGCACCATCGAGGAGATCTTCCGCGAGCAGACCAATGGCATCGACGTGGTCCTCGGCGTCCCGCTGCGCTACGGCATCGGCTACGGACTGCCCCAGCCCGTCACCCTGCCGTGGATCCCGGACGACAAGATCTGCTTCTGGGGCGGCTGGGGCGGCTCCATGATCGTCATGGACGTAGACCGCCGGATGACGATCTCCTACATGATGAACAAGATGGGACCCGGCATCGTCGGCTCGGACCGGAGCACCGAATACGGACAGGCCATCTACGACGCCGTAACCAGCTAGCCGACGCACTGACCGGCTAGCCGAGGTCCTGCCCCTCGATGGCAGCGCCGTCGATAGCCGGGCCCTCCATGGCCGGGCCCTGGGCGGCCAGGTCGGTGTTGACAACCGGGATGCCCGGGGCCACGGCCGCGGTGAGGGCCGTCAGCCGCTCGCGGTCCAGCCGCCACGCGACGACCTGCCGGGTGGCGCCCTCGACCAGGCCGGGCACCGGGCAGCGGCGGGTCGGCCCGTTGCCGCGGGGGAGGCGCGGGGCACCGGGCAGGCGCTGGATCCCGATGCACGGCCGGCCCTTGGCGCCAGGCTCGCGCCCGGAGTAAAGGACGATCGCGGCCACGTCGGACCAGGGGATGAACACCGGCGAGCTGTCCCGGCCGGGCCAGCTCAGCGGGTCGGCGCCGAGCGTGATGCCCAGCGGGTCAGCCCGGAAGGCGATCCTGCGGCTGACCGCCGTGGCCAGGGCGGGCACGGTGACGGTCACGAACGACAGCACCGACAGGGCCAGCCAGGCCCCGTGCGAGCCGTGCAGGGCGACGGCCAGCATGGCCAGGCTCACGGCCAGACTCATGATCACCAACCCAGTCAGCCGGTACCGCTCTTCGTATAGGCCCTGATCTGGCGGCACCCTTCGATGTTCTCCCAGCCCGGGCGGCTGGCGCTAGGGCTGGCTGGCGCTAGGGGCGGAGCGGTTCGCGCGGCGCGGCCAGCACGTCCTGAGTCGGCGCCCAATCCGGGAAAGCCGGTTACGGCGCCATAACTACGCAAGGCAGCTCCGGAGCGAGTACGCAAGGCAGCTCCGGAGCCAGGCTCCGGAGCTGCCTTAACTCTGTCGCTGGCCGGGAGGTATTCCTCCCGGCCAGCTAGTTAGTGCCGAAGGGCGCTGAGGAAGAACGCCGGGCCCTGGGGTGTCCCCACCCCGGTCTCGTTGTCGTATCCCGGGGTGTCGTGCAAAGTCGAACTCTGCACGTCGATGGTCTGCAGCCGGTAGAACACGCCCTGGCTGTTGTCCAGGAAGTTCACGTAATCGGTGCGGACCTGGGCCAGCGGCGAGGTCGGCGCGATGATGTCGTGCAGCGCCGAAGTACCCAGCAGCTGGTAGTACAGCGGGTTGATGAAGCCCAGCGACCGGCCGTGCAGCTGGTCGGCCAAGGCCACCACGCCGGCCAGCAGCGGGGAGGAGAGGCTGGTCCCGCCGATGCGGTACTGATCCCAGTAGGTGCCGTCCGGGAACACCTGGGTCTCGCCGACCTCGAAGCCGGTGTTGGGGTCGGCGTCCATCGCGATGTCGGGCACCGCCCGCATCGGGGTGCTCCCGTAGTACTGGGAGATGCTGGCAGGCACCTTGCCGGCCTGGTAGAAGGGCTGGGCGAACAGCTGGCTCGTCCCGCCGCCGCCGCCGGAGTTGTAAGGTCCGGGCGGGGTCGGCGTCCAGGCCCCGTTGGCCAGGTCCGAGTAGGCGTTCTGCCACCCATGCTCGCCCACCCACTGGCCGTGGCGGCCGATCAGCACGCTGGTGCCGCCGACTCCGGTGACGTAGGGGAGGTCGGCCGGGAACTCCACGGTCTTGGCCGCCAGGTCGGTCCCGCCGGCGGTGTGGTCGCCGGAGTCGCCGGAGGAGAAGTTCACCGTGATCCCGGTCAGCGCGGCTTCCAGCGAGAACTGCTGGTAGAACGCCACGTAAGAGGTGCCGAGCAGGTTGATGTCATCGGTGCCGTCGGTCCAGGAGTTGGTGATCACGTTGGCGAGGTGGTTGTCGATGGTGCTGGCCCAGGCGTCGTCCAGCCCGCTGAGGCAATCGGAGGCCCCGACATAGAGGATCTTGGCGCCGGGGGCCATCGCGTGGACGGCCTCGACGTCGAGGGTTTCCTCCCCGTACCAGCCCTGCGCGCCGCACAGGTCGGCGTTGTCGTAGCCGTTGGGGCCGGGAGTCATCTGAGTGAACTGGCCAGGGATGAACGTGGGCTGGTGGTGGACCTGGTTGTACAGCTGGGCGTCCTGGGCGATGGTCGGCGCGGCGTAGGCGTCGGTGATCGCCACGGTGACTCCGCCGCCGTTCACGCCCTGGCCGAGCACGCTGCTCTCGCCGTAGGCCGACTGGAGCTGCTGGGGCACGTACCCGCATACGGCGTAGGGCTGGGATTTGCCGTAGGCGGGCGGCTGGGCGGTGGCGACCTTCTCGGCGTAATAGGCCGAGCACGGCTGCACCCCGTACCGGGCGCCACCGGGCGGCCCGGGTTCGGTGTCGGCGATGTGCTTCAAGGCGGAGCCCTGGTCGATCCCGACCACCCCGCTGATCACGCTGGTCACCGCGGCCGGGGTGTTAGCCGGCAGGGAGAGCTGCGAGGCGTTCGCCCGCACCTCCTTACCCAGGTAGGAATAATTGTGCAAGCTGGCCCCGAAGGTGCTCTCCACCTTGGCGACCGAACCGGTGGCCTCCACATACATCCCGCTGGGCAGGGTCGTGCTGACCTGGAAGCCTTCCGAGCGAAGCCAGCTCTGCACCGCGGCGACCGAGGCGCTGGTGGGAGCGTAGCGGGCGTCGAAGTCCGCGTTGGATAGCCATTGGCCGTAGCGAGCGCTGGTCGGGTCGGAGATCGCCTGCAAGGTGGCGACCGCACCGGCCTGGTCGCGCATGCCGAGCAATATGCCGAAGTTAACCTGCTGTGATGTCGGACTGTCCCCCATATCGTGGGCCAGGTTCAGCCACCGGGGTGTGCTCCCGTTCAGCGGGTGCCGGCCTTGCGGCGCCGCCATAGCGGACCCGGCCGTGATGGACAGGCCGACGACGGTGGCGCCGGCCAGCAACCCGATGGCCATTTTGCGAGTAAATCGAGACGAGCCCATGCAGGCCCCCCAAATCGACGATAACGGCTGATATGAAACGTGTGTCAGCCAAGCCCTTGGCGCAGGTACGCGTCAAGCGGACTTGCCATAGTGATACGTCTTCGAGATCAGCCGGTGCCGGGCTGGCGCCTGGATGCCCTGCAACGAATGGCTGGCCGCCCGGCCGCGGGCGCTCAGGCCGACGGGGGAGAGCTCACCGGAACAATGCAGATGACGCTGACATGAGTCGTGCGGTGCGCGATGACCGTCACGGAAAAGGACTGTGAGCAGGGCCCGGAAACCTGGTAATTCCCCGGCGGCAGCTGCAAGGAAAAGCGTCCCGAGTTCCCCGCCCGGACCATTCCCTGCCGGTGCCCGGCGGCCGTGAAGGTCACGACCCCCGCCATCGGCCGCTGGCCCGGCGTGCTGCCGCCTTGGCTCACCAGTTGGCCGGTTACCTGGCCCGTCACCAGTTCGTGCCCGGCACACCCGGCCAGCAGCACGGCCAGTATGGCGGCTAGGGGACGCAACTGGTTCATGGCTCAGCCATCTGCGTGCAGGAGTTGACGCAGTGCGGCCAGCACGTCCTGCACGGCGCCGGGCCCGACCTCCGGGTCGCCGAGCGCCAGCGGGATGCCCATCCCGTCGACCATGGCGATGGTCAGCACCGCGACCTTCTCCGGCTGGACCGGGCCGAACCTCCCCTGCTCCACGCCCCGCCGGACCGCGTCCGCCACCAGCCGCCGCCAGGCGTCGTAATCGCGCAGGGTGTCGGCGCGCATCTCGGGGTCGCGGATGCCGAAGTGCCAGGACTCGATCCACAGCCGCCCGGACCCAAGAACCCCAGGTGCCTCCGGCGCCTCCGGCTGGTACCCGGCGAGCGCCCGGGAGATGATCCGGTCGAGCTGGTCCCAGGGGTCGGTCAGGGCGGCGATGTCCGCCTCCAGCGCGGTGATCTCCGTGCCCGAGGCGTGCCGGAAGGCCGCTACCAGCAAGTCCTCGCGCGAGCCGAAGTAGTACTGCAGGGTGCTCACCGGGACGCCACTCTCGGCGGCCACGTCGGCGAAGCGGGTGGCGTCCGCGCCGCGGTCGGCGATGACCCGGCACGCGGCCTCGAGTACCTCGGTCTTGCGGCGCCCGGCCCGCCGGCCCGGCCCGCGCCCAGGCGTCCAGGCCCAGGCCCGGGCTCACTCAGCGCGACCATGCTCGGCAATCCCTTCGGCGAAGTACCGGGGCAGGAACCTAGCGGTGATGAGCATGACGATCACTCCGATGACGAGGGAACCGGCACCGATCAGGAAGATACCGCCTATGCCGCCGAAGCTGGAGTAGCTGCTCGCGGCCGGCCAGTACGACTTGATCGACAGCACGAACGCGCCGAGCAGGGTCAGCCCGCCGGCCAGCGGCAGGATCCCCTTGGTGAGCAGCGAACCCGCGCTGGTCAGCAGCTCACGACGGAAGAACCAGACGCAGGCGAACCCGGTCAGCCCGTAGTAGAACGCGATCAGCAGCCCGACCGACGCCGCCGAGTCGGCTAGCACGTTCTTCGACACCGCGGTCAGCAGTACGAAGAACAGGGCCGAGACCAAGCCCATGACCACGGTCGCGGTGGCCGGGGTGCGGTAACGCGGGTGGATCCGGGCGAGCCAGGCCGGCAGCGCGCCGTGCGCCGACATGGCCAGCACGGCGCGCGCGGTCGGCATGATCGTGGTCTGGGTCGAGGCGGCGGTGGAGGTCAGCACGCACAGCACCAGCAGCTTGCCCGGCGTGCTGCCCAGCACCGAGGTGGCCATGGCGCCCAGCACGTCGGTGCTGTGCGCGGCCAGGAACGCGGGCCCGGCGTAGGCCAGCGCGGCCGCGCTGATCACCGCGAAGATGGCGACCAGCATCAGCGTGGCCATGACCGCGGCCCGGCCCGGGGTGCGCGCGGAGTCCTTGGTCTCCTCGTTCACCGACAGCGCGCAGTCCCAGCCCCAGTAGATGAACACCGCCAGCAGGAACGAGTTCGACAGCCGGCCGAACGATCCCGTCCACGGGCTCAGCCACCCCAGCGAGGGGTGCGCGGCGCCGGGCAGCGCGTGCCCGGTACCCGCCTTGACCAGGGCGACCACCGCGAAGACGGCCAGCGCGCCCACCTCGATGGCCAGCAGGACCTGCTGCAGCCGGGCGGACACCTCGATACCGCGGTAGCAGACCGCGGTGAGCAGGGCGATGAACACCACGCCCGCCGCCGTCACCCACACGGTCCCGGCCCCGCCGGCCCCCACCAGCTCGAGAAAGTACCGCCCGGCGATCTGGGACAGGCTGGCCATCACGATGATGTCGGCCGCGATGATCCCCCAGCCGCCCATCCACCCGGTCCGCGGCCCGAACGCGCGCGCCGCCCAGGTGAAGGTGATGCCGCAGTCCGGGTCGGCCTTGTTCAGCTCTCGGAACGCATATGACCTGGTGTACAGCCGGTTTCTGCTTCAGCACCTGAGCCGGCCAGCCGAGCTGCTGGGGCGGATGTATGCCGCGGTCCGGGCCGGCGGCGTCATCGCGGTCGAGGACGCGGATTTCGGCGGCCTGTTCTGCTACCCGGAGAACGGCGGCTTCGATTTCTACCGGCGCATGATCCCGCGGGTCTACGAGCTGAACGGCGGCGATTCCGCCACCGGGCAAAAGTTGTACTGGTATTTCCTCCAGGCCGGCCTGCCGCGCCCCGAGGTGAGGCTGGCGCAGGGGGTCGGTGTCACGCGGGACAGCAAGGCACTGACCGTGTCGACGCTCGAGGCATCCGCCGACGCGATCGTCGGCGCGGGCCTGGCCACCGCCGAGGAAGTGGCCGCGGCTATCGCCGATCTGGAGGCCTTCGCCGCCGACCCGGCGACGGTCGTCTCGGAGCCGCGAGTCTTCCAGCTCTGGGCGCGGCGGTAAGGGCACCGGTCAGGCCGGGCCGTGCCGTTTACCGGCGCCAGCGCCGTGGCCGTGGCCGGGGCGGCCGCCGGGCTCGCCGGTTCCCCGGGCGACGGCGATCACGCCGAGCAGCGCGGCCAGCGGAACGGCCAGGGCGATGAAGTCGGAGGAGGTGAAGTTGCCCAGCGCGTCCAGGGCACCGGCGAACCCGATGATCAGGATGGCCACGACGACCAGGCCCCATCCGTGCAGGAACAGCCGCAGCGTGAACGGCGGCGTGGGGGGCGTCACCTCGGGCACGGCGGTCACGGCCTTGGTCGCGCGCCGCTCGGTCAGGCCCTCGCGCACCCGGGCGATGACGGTCAGGTCGCCCGGCTGGTCGGCGATCAGCAGCAGGTCGCAGGGATGCGCCGGGTCGGGCGCATGCGAGACCGCGCCGCCGCCCACCGCCCACGACACCACCTGGTGCGGGCCCGACGGCTGGACGCGATAACGGGCCTGCTCGCCGGCGGTCACCTCGTCGGGTCCTTCGATGACCTCGGGCGGCACCGCCTTGCCGCGGGCGGCCGGCTTCGCCCGGGGGGCTTCCTCGATTTCCGCCGCACCGCCCTGATCAGCGACGCGACCGGGCAGGCTCGGGTCGCTGGTCACCGGGAACTGGCGCCGGGTCAGCAGTTCCGCGAGCCGGATCTGGCGGACGTTCACGCTCCAGGCCATGGCCACCACGACGGCGGCCAGCCCGGCGGTGCCGAGTCCGAGCCAGGCCGCGACGGCGGGGTGGCTGGCGCCTGCTGCTAGGGCTGCGAACATATCGTCTCCCTAATCGGGGTGATCGCGGCCATGCAGCTATTAAAACATATAATCGAACAGCGCGAAAGCCCGTTCGATTGATTCGAACCGAACGAAGCCGAACCGAGCCCGCTAGCCGCTGTTCTTCGGGCTGAGTGAGCTCAGCGCGTCGTCCAGCATGGCCGGGAACGTGTCCGGATGCCGGGCCAGCATGTAGGTGACGACCGCGAGGAGGTCGTGGGAGTTCAGCGCCCTGACCCGGGCAATGCGCAGCTCGGCTTCTGTCTCGGCCGTAGCCTCTGGAGAATCAGCCATTCCTGTCAGCTACCACGGTTCGGCCATGGAAAACCAAAGATCTTCGTACCTAACGATCCTGGTGTCACGCCCGCCAGCAGCGGTAACGTTCCCGGAAAGATGGCGCCCCAGGCGCTTCAGTGCGGGAGCGGCCCTCCGGCCAGCGCGATACCCAGCCCGGCGGCGGCCGCGGCGAGCAGGGTGAGCACGACCCCGCGGCGCAGCCCGAGCAGCAGGACCGCCGCGCCGGCCAGCACCGCGTACTGCCACGGCTGGCTCAGCGCCCCGGCCAGCAGGACGGCCGAGCCGAGGATCGCCCCGATCGCCGCCGGGCCCGCGCCGTCAAGGAACGACTGAGCGCGCCGGCTGGTGCGCAGGGCGCTGAAGTACCTGGCGCCGCCGAGCACGAACGCGAACGACGGCGAGAACGCGACCAGTGCCGCGAGCAGGCCGCCGGCCAGCCCAGCGGCCGCGTAGCCGACGGCGGAGACGGTCTGCACCACCGGGCCCGGGGTGATCTGGCCCAGGGCCACTGCGTTCAGGAACTGGGCGCTGGTCATCCAGTGCCGCCCAACTGCGTCCGCCCGCATCAGCGGGATGATCACGAACCCGCCGCCGAACGACAGCGCCCCCACCTTGAACGCCACCCAGGCCACCGCGGCCAGCCCGCCGCCGCCCGCCAGCGTGGCTGCCGCCGCGCGGACCGGAGCGGCGATCCCCGGCAGCGCCGCGATCCCCGGCACCTTCCGGCCCGCGGCTTCCCCGATGGCCAGCTCGGTGACCCCGCAGCCGAGCAGGACCAGGACCAGCCACGGGCCGATGGTCGCGGCGGCAGCGCCGCCGGCCAGCAGGTAGGCCGCCCAGCGGACCCGGCGGGCCACCCCGGCCTGGCGCGCCCGCCCCCAGCTGGGGACGGCCAGGGACCAGCCGGCCTGGACCGCGACCGCGGCCACCGCGGCGCCCGCCCCGGCGCCGGCCCCTCGCACCCACAACGGCGGCGAGCCGGCCAGGAACAGCGCGGACAACGCGAGGATGCAGATCAGCCCGGGCACGATGAAGGCCAGGCCGCCGGCCAGCGCGCCCAGCCGGCCGCGGACCCGCCAGGCGCAGAAGATGGCCAGCTCGGTGGAGGCCGGACCGGGCAGCAGATTGCACGCGCCGATGGCATCCTCGAATTCCTGCGCGTCCAGCCACTGCCTGCGCTCCACGCACAGCTGGCGCAGCAGCGCGATGTGCGCCGGCGGGCCGCCGAACCCGACGCAGCCGATCCGGCCCCACTCCCGCAGCACCGTGGCCAGGCTCGCCTGGTTCTGCTCCTCGCCGGGCACGGCTACCCCCCGGCCCCGATGAGCCCGAGCAGGAAGCCGATCCTGGTCCGCAGCTCGGCCGCCACCCGGCGGAAGGCCGGATAGCCCTCGCCGGACGGGTCGGCGATGCTCCAGTGGATCATCTGCGGGTGGCCGGGGAACTCGGGGCAGACCTCGCGAACCCGGTCGCACAGGCTGATCACGTAGCCGAACCGCTGCCCGGCGAACGTGTCCAGGTGCTTCGCCCGGCGCCCGCTGATGTCGATGCGGTGCTCGCGCATGACCCGGACCGCGTCCGGGTGCAGCGGCTTGGGCTGGCTGCCCGCGCTGGCCGCCTCGATCGCCTCCCCGCCGAGCCGCCCGAGCAGCGCCTCCGCCATCTGTGAGCGGGCGCTGTTCCCGGTGCACAGGAACAGCACGCGGGTCCGGACCCGGACCGGCGCCGCGGGCGCCGGGACCAGCCCCAGGCCCGGGTGCAGGGTCCGGCCCGCGTCGGCCAGGAGTTCGGTGCAGCGGGCCAGGTCGACACGGTAATAGGCGTCCCGGCGGTCGGCCGAACTGCGCCGGGCGGACACCAGGCCGCCCGCCCTGAGCTGCCCGAGGTGGTAGGAGACCAGGCTCTGCGGCTGGCCGAGCAGGCCGGTCAGCTCGCGCACCTGCCGGTCGCTGCGGGCCAGCTCGGTCAGCAGCCGCCAGCGCAGCGGATGCCCGGCCAGCCGGAGGAACCCCGGCGGGACGCTGCCTGGCGCTTCGGTCACCCGCCCACCGTAGATCAAGCCGCGTCAATCGATCAATCCCATTTGTTGGATTTCGCCGTCGGCTGTCCGCCGTCGGCCGTCTACGGCGCGCCGCCGCCGATCCGGCCTGCCGCGGCGCTATGTTCGTCCCGGAGCCGATACGGGAGGGATCTTGGTGAAGCCCAGGCGCGGATGGTCCAGGACTGTCGCTGCTGTCCTTCCCGCAGTGACGTTGATCGCGTCGCTGACCGGACCGGCCCGCGCCGCAACCGCAGCCGCAGCTCTGACCGATGGCCGGGCGGCCGGGCCGCCACCGGTCTGCCGCTCGTCCTCCCACGGCGCGCTCGCGGCCAAGCTGAGCCGGGCTATCCAGGCGGCGCGGCACGGCCGCGTCTCGGCCGTCGCGGTGGCGGTCGACGATCCGAGTGTCGGGCTCGTGTGCCAGCTCAACAGCGGCTGGCATTTCGATTCCGCCAGCGTGGTGAAGGTAACCATCCTGAGTGCGCTGCTCCGCAAGACCCAGGACCAGCACCGGTTCCTGACCAGAACCGAGGCGTCCCTGGCCCGGGCCATGATCACCAGGTCGGACAACGGTGCCGCCTCGGCGCTGTGGGCCGAGCTGGGCCACCGCTACCTGCAGCACTTCCTGAACCTGGCCAGGATGACCCACACCTTCCTGGGCCCGGACGGCTTGTGGGGGCTGACCGAGATCACCGCCGCCGACGAGACGCTCCTGCTGCGGCTCCTGCTGGATAAGAACCGGGTGCTGGACCCTGCCTCGCGCAACTACGCGCTGAGCCTGATGGCCCACGTCATCGCCGCCCAGCGCTGGGGCGTCCCGGCTGGGGCCCCGGCCAGCCTAACCGCCCACGTCAAGAACGGCTGGCTGCCGCTGGCCACGCACGGCTGGCGCATTCACAGCATCGGCTGCTTCACCGGCCACGGCGGCGGTTACAGCATCGTCGTGCTGACCCAGGACAACCCGACCATGGGATACGGGATCGACACCATCGAGGAGATCGCCGAGGTGATCAACCGGGACCTGAACCCGCGGGCTGCCGCGCGCGTCCCGTCCTCCGGCGTCTCCCCGTCGTGGGGCACCCCCGACGAGCGCATCCCCGCCCGGCTCTAGGCCGAACGCTCCCTGCTTCTTGCGGCAATAGCACAGTAGGGAGTACGCGGCGCGAGGGCGAGGTCACGAGGTGGTCGCGGTCGAGGCGGAAACGGACGGCACGCTGATCGAGCGTTCCTGCCGCGGTCGTCCCGACGCGTTCGTCGAAGTCGTCCGGCGGCATGAGGCCGCGGTACACGGCTTCCTGGCCCGCCGGGCTGGCCCTCAGGTCGCCGCGGATCTGCTCGGCGAGGTGTGGCTCCGGGCGTTCGCCGGGCGCGGCAGCTACGACCCCGCTCACCCGGACGCCCTGCCATGGCTGTGCGGGATCGCCAGGAACGTGCTGCGGGCGCACTGGCGGGCCCGCCTTGATCCGGTAACCACGCGGGAGACCGCCTGCGACCCGTGGGATGCCGTGGTCGAGCGCCTGGACGCGGCGGCCAGGGCGGGGGCGCTGGCCGGCGCGCTCGGCGCCCTGCCGCCGGACGAACGCGAGGTGCTCCTGCTCGTGGCCTGGGAGCAGTTGACCCCGACGCAGGCCGCGGCGGTACTCGGCGTGCCGCCGGGCACCGCCCGCAGCCGCCTGCACCGGGCCCGGGCCACGCTCCGGCTGGCCCTAGAGGAGGCATGATGCAGGACGACCAGGACCTGAGGCGCCTCGGCCAGGTCGCCCCGCCTGATCCCGGCACGCTTGACGCCGCGCGCGAGATCCTGTGGGCGGCGGTGGCGGCGGAGATGCTCTCCGGCGAGACCGGCCAGCGCCGGCCGGACGAGCTCCCGCCGGGTCGCAGCGCCTGACCAGGTCCCACAGCGCGAGGAGGACCAGGTCGGCCGTCGCCCCGCGGACCCGTACCCGTGACCGCAGGCCGGCGCCCCGGAGGCCTGCTGTGGCAGCGGGATTTCCGGCTGCTGTGGATCGGCGAGACGATCAGCGGGGCAGGCAGTTCGATGGCGGTGGTCGGGGTGCCGCTGCTCGCGGTGACGGTGCTGCACGCGAGCACCTTCGCCGTCGCGGCGCTGACCGCCGCGGCCTACCTGCCCTGGCTGCTCATCGGCTTGCCAGCCGGTGCCTGGGTGGACCGCCGGCAGGCCCGGCCGCTGATGATCGGCTGCAACGTGGTCTCCGCGCTGCTGTACGCGAGCCTGCCCGCCGCCGCCTGGATCGGGCTGCTGAGCACCGGCCAGGTGGTGGCGGTGGCCCTGCTGGCCGGGGCGGCCAACGTCGTCTTCGCCACGGCCTACCAGGTCTACCTGCCGTCCCTGGTCAGCCCGGCCGAACTCGTCGAGGGCAACGCCCGGCTGCAGGGCGGCGCGTCGGTGGCCGCGATCGGCGGCCGCGCCGTCGCCGGCCTGGCCGCCCAGGCGCTCGGCGCGGCCGCCGCGCTGCTGGGCAACGCGGCCAGCTTCGGCGTGTCGGCCGTCTGCCTGCTGCGTATCCGGCCGCCGGCGCCGCCGCCGGCCCGTGGCGGGGACGCCGGGGCCTGGCCCGGCCTGGTATTCGTGGCCCGCGACCCCTACCTCCGTCCGCTCACCGTCTACGGGGCGGTGGCCAACCTCGCCTACACCGGGAACCTGGCCCTGGTCGTCGTGTTCCTGATCCGCGTGGCCGGTCTCGGCTCCGCCGCGGTCGGCCTGCTGATGGCGGCCGGGGGCGCCGGCAGCCTGCTCGGCGCCGTGTTCGTTCCCCGGCTGACCCGCGCGTTCGGTACCGCCCGCGCGCTGGTCCTGACCAGCCTGGGCAACGGGCTGGCCGGCTTGCTCATCCCGCTCACCGGCCGGGGTCCCCGGGTGGCCTGCTACGTCATCGGTTCGGTGCTGATCGCCGGCGGCATCGCCGCAGGCAACGTGATCGCCGGCAGCTTCCGGCAGCAGTACTGCCCGCCGTCCCTGCTCGGCCGGGTGACCGCGAGCATGCGCTTCCTGGCCTACGGCATGGTCCCGCTCGGCGCCCTGCTGGCCGGCGTCCTCGGCACGGCCCTGGGCATCCGGGACGCGCTGTGGATCGTCCAGGTCATCTTCGCGGCCGCCGCCTTGTTCCTGCTCACCCCGCACATCCGCGCCGCCAGGGACCTGCCCCGGCTTACGTCATGAGCGCGCGCAGGGCAGCCTCGTCGGCCGGGATCTCGCCGACGTACAGCGGCGGCGTCAAGGTGTGAGAGTCGGCCGCGACGATCTTGATGTCGCCCAGGCCGATGGCCAGGTCCACCGGGTCGGCGGCCAGCTTGTCCCGGACGGCGGCGGTGGCCCGCGCGAGCGCGCCAGCCGGGGCGCCGGCGTGGTGGCCCACCACCATGTACAGGTCGTTGTCGACGTCGGTGGCGCGGACGTGGTACTTGTGCCGCACGTTGGCCGCGTTCATCTCACGCCGCAGATCGTCAAGCGGTCGCCCAGCCCCGGCGAGCGATTCGGCCGGCCATCCCATCAGCACGAACGCGTTGCCCTGCACGGAGAAGGTCCTCATCGCCAGATGCTGCCCCCGGCTGGTGAAGGGGATCTCCTGGTCCGGCCGGAAGCCCCCGATGCGCACCCCCAGCGGGGTAGCGAAGCGCCGGACCAGGATGTCCATCACCCGCGGCAGGTCCATCTCCCGCGGCACGCCCGCGTGCGCCAGCAGGTACTCGTTGACGATGGCGCCGGTCCCCGGGTCGCGCACGCCGTCGAGCGCGATCAGCGTGGCGTGTACCTGCTCGAGCGAATAGGGACGGAAATCCTCGCCGACGTGCTCCGCCCGCAGGGACTGGGCGATCAGGGCCTGCACGCCGGCCAGGACCTCGCGCAGCGGCCCCGTCTTCGGTCCGTAGCAGGCCACGGCCGAAATGAAACGGCATCCCATTCCCGCGATGGTACGGCCGGTAGGTTACGGACATGAAGTTCGGGATCGTTTACAACACCGGCTACTGCGGCACCGACCCGGATCAGCTGATAGCGGCCGCCCGGCACGCGGAAGCCTGCGGGTTCGAGTCCTTCTACCTCACCGAGCACATCGCCCTGTATCCGGGCGGCGTTCGCCGACCGGCTAGGGCTCCGCTGAATCACTGGGCTGAATCACTGGGCTGAATCACTGGGCTGAATCGCTGGGCTGAATCACTGGGCTGAATCACTGGGCTCCGGCGATGGCTCCGGGCTGTCGTCGGTGCTCGCCCGGGCCAGCTGGCGCAGTCGGCTGACCGGGGCGCCCGGCTGCCCGGTCAGCACGTGCAGCCCGGCTGCGGACCGCATGATTTCCTCCGCCGCCTCGCGCGCCCGCTGGGCCGATTCCGTGGTGGCCGACGACAGTACCACCAGGCTGGCGCCGGCCAGGCGGGCCAGCCCGGTCACCTCGGTGACCGGTAGGTCGACCGCCAGGTGGTGGACCAGCCAGCGGTCTTCGCGCAGGCACGCCGTGGCCATCAGGGCCGGCACCCCGTGCCGTTCCCCCGGTGGCGTGCTCACCACCGCGATGCCCCGCGGACGGCCCTGCGGCTGCTGCGTGCGGGTCGCGATGAGCCGATCGCAGATGGCGCTGCCCCGGTGTTCTTCCGCGATCGTCACGCGGCCGGCCGCCCAGTCCTCGCCGATCCGGTACAGCGCGGGCGAGATGACCCGCTCGCACAGTTCGGCCAGCGGCACGCCGTGGGCCAGACGGTCGAATATGTGCCGGGCCAGGGTCTCGTCACCGGACATGATCGCCGCGTACAGCCGGTCGGCCTGAGCCGCCCAGTCACGCACCCGGATGCTGGGCCGCGGTGCCCGGCCCGAGGCCCGGCGCGCCGCTAGCGCGCTCACGTCGTCCGCGTTGACCTCGTAGCCGCGCCCGGTCTTCCTGGCCGGGAGGATCCCCTGCCGTACCCATCCGTAGGCGGTCTGGTAGTGCACTCCGAGCGCCTCGGCGGCGTCACGTAGCTGCACGAGTGCCTCCCCCCGTTTTCAGGTTCCCGCGGTTTTAGTGTAATTTAGCATTTATTAGTTCGTGACGAGCGCCGATGGCGCGATAAGAGGGCTGGAAGCGCACATGGGACTTACTTACTCCAGCGTGGTGGACGCGGGCCTGGACGAGGTGTTCTCCTGGCACGCCAGGCCCGGGGCGATCACCCGGCTGGCTCCGCCCTGGCAGCCGGTCCGGGTGATAAGCGAGGCCGGATCGCTCCGGGACGGCCGGGCGGTGCTCGGCCTGCCCGGCGGGCTGCGCTGGGTCGCCGCCCACCAGCCGGACGGCTACGACCCGCCGCACGCGTTCGCCGACTCGCTGGAATCCCGCCCGCTGTCCGCGGTGCTGCCTTGGCGGCACACTCACGAGTTCAGCCCGGTGGGGGAGCAGGCCACGCTGGTGACCGACGTGGTCGATACGCCGCTGCCCGCCCGGACGCTCCGGACCATGTTCGTCTACCGGCACCGGCAGCTCGCCGGTGACCTGGCCGCGCTGGCCAGGGCGCGCGCGATCTGCCCGGACACGCTGACGATAGCGGTTACCGGCTCGGGCGGCCTGATCGGCACCGCGCTGACGGCGCTGCTGACCACCAGCGGGCACCGGGTCATCCGGCTGGTGCGCCGGCCGCCGCAGGAAGCGGGGGAGCGCTACTGGCGGCCGGAAGACCCGAGCCCGGACCTGCTGACCGGCGTCGACGCGGTGATCCACCTGGCCGGGGCCTCGATCGGCGGCCGGTTCACCTCGGAGCGCAAGAACGAGATCCGCAGCAGCCGGATCGTGCCCACCCGGTTGCTGGCCGAGCTGGCCGCCGCGACCGCGGACGGCCCGGGCCTGCGGGCGTTCGTGACGGCCTCGGCCATCGGCATCTACGGCCCGGATCGCGGCGAGGAGATCCTGACCGAGGAAAGCCCGCGCGGTGAGGGGTTCCTGGCCGACGTGGTGGCCGACTGGGAGGACGCCGCCACCCCGGCCGCGGCGGCGGGATCAGGACGGTCCGGGTCCGCACCGGCATCGTGCAGACGCCGCGCGGCGGCATGCTCCGCCTGCTCAGCCCGCTGTTCGAGGCGGGTCTCGGCGGCCGGCTCGGCAGCGGCAAGCAGTGGCTGGCCTGGATCGGCCTGGACGACCTGCTCGACGTCTACCTGCGCGCGGTGCTCGATCCCGGCCTGTCCGGGCCGGTCAACGCGGTCGCCCCGGAGCCAGCCCGGAATATCGACTACACCAGGACGCTGGCCGCGTGTCGCCGGCCCGCGCTGCTGCCGGTCCCCGGACTCGGCCCGCGGCTGCTGCTCGGCGACGA
>CAWJGE010000036.1:0-178547 GCA_963842265.1 uncultured Actinomycetota bacterium | reverse complement strand
ATAGAGCTGACAATGAAGCTGGCGGGTTTGCGCAAACCGATGATGCTGAGTCGATTGCAGGTCGATGATTAACGACGAGACGCAAGATCAGGATCTCCAAGAAGAACAGAAGGCAATGCCCGCCGATGCCAAGGCGCTGCTCGACAAGGTCCATACGACCGTCCCGCCGCCTCCGCCCGGTGACGAATGGGTCGCAGAAGCCGTAAAGGCCGTTGAAGCTTCCATCACGAAGCTGATAGACGAGTTCCGGGCGCAGCCGTTCATCCATCGTGCCGAGCACTCGTTGCATGCCTGCCTCATGCAGCTGCTCAGCGAGTGGGAACACCTCAGGGGCTGGTATCCGATCGACGACAGCGGTTTCAAGACCCAGCTGATCCACAAAGAGTGGCCGGAGACCAGGCCGCGGAAGAAGAAGCCCGAGCTGATCGCCGACAGGCGCAGGGGCTCCTTCGACGTGGTTGTTCTCGCTCCCAGCTAGCTCGAAAAAGCAACCCTCGAGCGGTTCACCGTTGGTCGTATCGACGCTCCAATCGTCATCGAGCTGGGTCTGGGCTACTGGAACGAACACCTCAGCGGCGGCCGGGAGAAGCTCACGAACAGCCGGGTCCAGCACCCGCACCTAGTCCATCTCTCACGGATGCCGTCGGGTTATCAAGAAGAGACGGAAGTCACCATCGCTGGCATCGAGGCGCCGATCCAGATCGCCTACGTTCACCACGATCTCGAACAGAAGGAGGTGTCCGTCAGGTATCTGGGAAGCCCAGAAATTACGCAGGTAGAGCACTCGCGCAGGTAGGCGACGGTGGCGCAGCGTGCCATCAGAACGCTGGGTCATGCCGCATAGGGAGCCTATTGTCCGGCAAGACCGGCGTGCCCGTCTGGTTGTGGTGTGGCCAGACTCGCGCGCAGGGCACTGGTGGAAGCGATGGCCCGGCCAGGGCCGGTCGGCCAGCGTTGCCGGCATGTGTCATGGTGTCTGCGTGGATGAGGACCTATGGGATGCCTACGACCAGATGGGCGTGAGCTTCCAGCAGCATGCGGCAGACAGCGCGTACAACGCACATTACGACCGGCCGGCGGTACTGGCCGCGCTGGGGCACGTCGCTGGACGGCAGATCTTGGACGCAGCATGCGGTCCCGGTCTTTACCTGCGTGAACTGCTGGAACGGGGGGCGGAGGTCACCGCCTTTGATGCGAGCCCGGTAATGGTGAGCTTGGCCAGGCAGCAGACGGCAGGCCGGGTGCGGATCGACCAAGCGGCGCTCGGGGAGCCGCTGCCCTACCCCGATAACGCCTTTGACCTCATCATCTGCGCACTGGCCATTCACTATGCCAGCGACCGTGCGGCCGCATTCGCGGAGTTCCGCCGCGTCCTGCGCCCCGGCGGGGCAGCTGTGGTATCGACGCAGCATCCGGTGATGGACTGGCTGCGCAAAGGCGGCTCCTACTTTCAGACCACCCTGGAAACCGACATCTGGCATACCCCATCGGGAGACCAGCCGGTGCACTTTTGGCGTGAACCGCTGTCGGCGCTGTGCACGGCTGCGACCAATGCTGGATTTCTGATCGAAGAACTCATCGAGCCGGTCCCCGCCGAGACAATGCGCGAACGTTATCCCGAGGATTACGAGAAACTGAGCAAGGAACCAGGATTTCTGATCCTGCGCCTTCTCAAGCCAGCCAGACCGGCTCCCAGCCCTCCGAGCTGACTCGGGGCCGTTGCCTTCGCCCTCCCGGGCGACCCGGCCGACGCTCGCTCATGCCGCGAGTAGCGCGGCTACTCGCGAGTGAACCGTCAGCACGTCAGTAGGATCTGCCTCAGGCCGTCAAGGCGGGTCCGGCACATCGGAGGGCTATCCGGTGATGAATCGCCTGACCGCGCGTGGTCGCCAGGACGCAGATGGCGTCTGCGGCGATCGCGTGCCGGAGAGGCGGGTGACTGCGGCGGCGAGGGGTCAATAGCGTGGGTCTGGACGGCAGCTGCGCCATGCTGGTCGGATCGCGTCGGCTAGCCCGGCGGGTAGGGCCAGCGGACGCCCGCGATGGCCAGGACCTGCTGCTGCATCGGCTGTCCGGAGCTGGTGTTCTCATCGAGCTGCCAGATGGTCTGCGCGCCGGCGGTGACCGACGCGAACTGGCAACCCGTATAGTCGGCGCCCACGGTGGCGACCACCGGGCCGCTGGGGCCGGCCCTAAAGGTGAGCTGCATCGAGGTGAGCATCAGCCCGGAGCCGGCCTCGGCCGGGCAGCTGTACGTGCCGTCGAGTTGGCGCAGGCCGTCGATGACCGCGGCGATCTGGGCCACCGCGGCCGGATCGGTAACGGTGAAGGCGCCGTCGGGCTCGCCGCGGCTGGGCGCAGAACCAAAGTCGAATACCGGGGTCACGGTCACCACCCTGGCGTCGGCCGGGATCCGCCCGGGGACCTGGGCGGCCAGCCCGACGACCAGCCCCGCCGTGACGCCGGCCAGGGCGGCGCACAGGTACACCAGACGGCGCTGGCCGGGCCTGGCTGCCGCACGGAGGGCGATGTCCGTCATGGCCTTGAGACGGCGCTGCCGGCCGTGGGGTTCCGGCGGCTGCCGAACCGTTACCCGCTGACCGCGCCCGCGTCGCCGACCTGGCGGCCCGGTCATGGGCGTCGCTGCCAATGCCCTGCGCTAGCCACTGCGGTCACTTCTCATGAGCACCGAGCTGGGCTACGGCCTGATGGATGTGCCGAACTGGCGAACATTCGCGGTCACTTCTCGGATCTGGCCCCGATTTAGTGAAGGTAGATGTCCCGGTAGCGGCTAGCTGTCTGCGAGCGAGGGCCAGCGGTCCGCGGCCCACTCCGGCCAGCCCGGCCACCCTGCCGGCGGCCCGGGGACCGTACCGCCGGCCAGTTCGGCGGCATCCGGTACCTGGAACTGCTCCCGCCATCTGTCAGTGTCGGTCTCGGTCATCGGGAATGTCTGGTGCGGGGCGGTCGCCTGGCGGTGTGCTATCCGGGCGCGCTGGACGTCCTTGTCAACAGGCAGGTAGACCACCTGGCAGGATGCCCCGGCCGATCGTGCCAGCCAGCGCAGTGCCGACCGTTCATCGCGGCCCCAGAGCCCGAAGTCGAGCACGACGTTGGTGCCCGCCCGCAGCGCTTGCAGGGCCACCGTGATGAGCAGCCCTTCCAGGACGTCGCGTTTGCCATCGGGCTGCGTCCCATCGAACAGCGGGATCATCCACTCATCCGGGGTCAGCCGCAGAGCCCGGTGCGCCAGGGCAAGCTGTTTGGCCCGGGTCGTCTTCCCGGCCCCGGGGAGCCCGACCATCAGGAGCAGCGTGGCGGGTGCCGCGGGCACGGCCCCAGACGGTTGCGGAGAAGCGCCGTTATGGTGCGGACGGAGTCGCTTCGACTGAGACATTGCACCCCTGAGCAGGCAGGACGACCCGGCAGCACAGGGAAGCGAGCGAGTGGCTGCCGACAGGACACTGGTCCGGCGGTACGCCTGGAACTGACCCCGGCAGGGCAGGCAATGAGGCCGCGGTTACGGCCACCGCGGTACCGCCGCTAAGCGGCGGCGCGGGTCTGCATGGCAGCGAAGCAACCCATGCCGCCACCATAGCCGATTCCGCCAGCACAGCACCCGGGCAGGTGCCCGGCATCGCTCCTGGGATCTGGCCCGTATCCATCACGAGATACGGGCAGGATCCCAGATCCCACTTCTCACGAACGAAATCAGGCCGGGAATGAAACTCTTGGTCAGCTGGTCCAAGAGCGGCCCCCCTGGCCGATTTCGCGCTGCTGGACCGCCGTGAGAGCGGGCCAGATATCTATGCACGACGCGGAATACCCTCTCACGCTCTCTCGACCTTGCCGACGATCGTCGTAGAGTATTTTCTATCATTCTGGTAGGAAATCAGATCGATGCTCCTATGTTTGTCAAGGCCTTCTTTTCTTCATTCTGGGAATCGGCAAGATCCTGGTTTTGCTGAGTGCGGACACGACAGGGATGGGCCGCTCGCGGTGGAGGGCAGGCTCTTATCAGGTCACGAGGTCAGCAGGCTGGAAGGGTCCCGGGGCAGCCGAATAGCGGGCTAAGCCGCCCCGGGAAGCTGAGGTGTCAGGCGCCGGGCATTCGCGGAGAAGGCTGCCGAGCATGTCAGGGCGCTCGATGACCTCGGTTCCTTATGCGGGTCATCGAGAACGACCCGCACGCCGAGCCGACCGTGTGGCCGGGCCGGTGGATCACCTCCGTGACCAAGCCGATGGAAATCGGCCTATCCGAAGACGGTCGGCCGGTACGCGTCCTAACGCTCCGCAGAAACATGCTGATCGGCGGGATCATGGGGTCCGGGAAATCCGGAATCCTCAACGTCATCATCGCCAATCTCGCGGGCTGCCGCGACGTGGTGCTGTGGGGAATCGACATGAAGGGAGGGATGGAGCTCCGGCCCTGGGCTGCGTGCTTTGACCGTCTCGCGTTCACGCCGGAACAGGCAATCCAGCTCTTTCGCAACGCGGTCGCGAGGCTGAACGAGCGGGCCGCGCGGATGGCGGCCGAGGGAAAACGGGTCTGGGAGCCTACGCCCGATGATCCCGCGCTGATCATCATCGTGGACGAGTGGGCGGAATTGCCCGCCGAAGCGCGTGACTGCGCCGACTCCATAGCCCGCCGAGGCCGCGCGGTCGCGGAAAACCTGATTGCCGCCACCCAGCGGCCAACCCAGGACGCCATGGGCAAGGGCACCGCTGTCCGGTCGCAAATGGATATCCGCATCTGCCTGCGAGTGCGGGAACCACGCGATGCGGACCTGATCCTGGGCCAGGGATCGGTCAATTCCGGCTGGCACGCGCACAAGCTCGCCAAGCCAGGCGAATTCCTGATCTCCGACCCCGAACACGCCATCCCGGAACGGAACCGGGCCTACCTGCTGACCGACGCGCGACGGGATCACCACGCGGCCCAGTGCGCGCAGATGCGGCCCCGGCTGGCAGCCAGCCAACCGGACACACCGCATCAAGCCTCAGAACCGCCCCAGACGGACCCGGACGGCCCGCCCGATGGCGAGGGCGACGCCCGGCCGGAGACGGCGCTGTGGGACGCCCTGGTGGACGCTGGCGCCGAGGGGGTCTCGGTCGCGGAACTGGAAGCCGCGTGCGGCATGGGCCGCCGGTGGGTCTACTACCGGCTCCAGGCGCACGCCACGGCGGGCCGGGCCGTCCAGGTCCGGCGCGGCTACTGGCGCGCCATCCGGCCATCTGACGGCCCCTCGGGGGACGGACGGCCCCCGCCCCGGCCCGCACCCGGCCGGCCCCCGCGCGGGCCGCGCCGGCACCCTCCGGCCGGTGACGGACAGTGACCGTCCACGTGAACGTGCACGGGCCTCGCGCCTACAGGCGTAGGGAACACACGCGCCGTGCACATGCACGTTCACAACTACGCACCGTAGCCGGATACGCCGACACCGAGGGGAGGTGATGCCCGTGCGCCACCAACAGGAGGTGATGCCCGAACCCGGCCCGTGCGACGGACGGCTGAGCCCGTGGGCAAACGCGGTGACCGACGCGCCGGGATGGCAGCTCACGACCCGGTCACGCCGTCTGGCCGTGGCCATGGCCATCATTATTCCCGGCGCAACAGTTCACCCTCACGAGAATGGAGAATGGCAGGCCCGCATTCCGCAAGCAGTCCTTGTGGTCGTGGTCATCGACGCCGACGTCGGCGTGCTACGGTGCCATCTCAGCTCACACCCGGATTCAGACATCTTCGCCGTGGATTTTGCGCCATGGCCGGCCGCAACCGTACTGAAATGCCCACTAGCAGCATTGCCGGCGCAGGGACGGCTATCGGTGCGCGACGTGCGGGTCATCACGCGCATGGGCCGTACGGTGCGCTACCTGATACCGGAATTCACCCCGCGCTGAAACCGCCCGCAGACACGAGGCTGATAGCCCGGTAGAGGCAAAGAAACCGCCCGACCCCTATCCAGTCGGGGCCGGGCGGTTTCGCTCGGTGCGGGCTTCTCAACCGGTTACCAATATCCGCGGGCGGGGGCTGTGTTGTAGTAGGCCGCCAGACCCGTCGCGACGGCTGCGCCTGCGATCGCTATCACGATGAGGGGGCCGTGAGCGAGCGCGACGAGCGCGAACAAGGTGGCGCCTCCTGCGGCGAGTATGGCGACGACTCTTCGGGACATGAATCCTCCTGCGCGGTGATATGCATGCACTATAGTGGGCTAAGTCAGATCATACATTCGAAGTTGTTCGACACGCAAGATATGGATCCAAACACAATCATGATCATCGGCACGTCATGCCCGTTGCGTACCCGATGGTACGGCCTGTAGGTGTACTCACGGACAAGACAGATGGTCTCTGAGCTGGAAATACTGCGGTCCGCGACGCATGACAAGTCAGTTCCCAAGTTGGTAGTCCGACACCGGCGAACCTGCGGACCAGACGTGGACCAGCCACCCGCGTCGTCCGCAGTCCACGCAGAAAGCCGGCGTGGCGACGGCCCGCCAGATCGGCTCTGGGCGCTTAATCATGCCCGATACATGCTCAGGTCAGCCCACCGCGCGGCGTCTTGCCTGCTCAGGGTGTGGTAGTTCTGTTCGTTGGAAAGCGGAAGATCCTCTTACAGCCTGACTGCCTCAGACAACGCGCGTCGTAACGCCGGCCGTGGAGGCAGCGAAACCGCCCGGCCTATCCAGTCAGGGGCCGGGCGGTTTCGTCGCTATGCGAGTTCCTCAGCTGGCCATGTCAAACCCGTCCGGGCTGATCTCCATGCCGGTAATGGCCACGCGCGGTTCGTGCCCTGTGGGGTGCAACACGACGCGGACTTCGAACTCGGCGAGCATTTCCCGCCGCCGCGCGTTATCGGCCGCGTCCCATTCCTGGGCGATGGTGCGGCCCGTGGGCACCAGGCGCATGCCCGGCTTGCGCTCGGGCAGCGCCTTCAGCGCCGTGATTTCCTCCCCGAGCCGCCGGAGGGTTATTCATTCATCATTACTGTATAGGGCGAAGAAATAGAGCCCGGTCACTGCTGCCAGCATGCTCTCATACTTATCAATCGGGCATCGATACCGGCCGCCTTCCTCGCTGAGCATCCGCCAGCACTTCACCTTCGCGACGGCGTGCTCGACAGCGGAGCGGATCTTGCTAAAATTCGTGTTGAATTCGCGCTGCCAGTCTTCCAGTTCTGTGCCGCCAACCCGCTTGAACGGCGCGATCGCGATGCCGTCGACCCCTATATACCCTAGGTCGGCAGCGGTGCCGTCCGGCCCAATGGAATTTTCCAGTGCTGCTTTCAGGCCGGACGCCTCGAATGCATAAGCGTCGTGCCTGGCACCGTGCGCCGGAACCGGCCCGATCGCGGCCACATCGCCATTCAGATTGGCTGCGATCTGCACGTTCATGCCCGCGAACTTCACTTTCCCGGAAAACAGGTCCGGAATAGCGTTCCAGTCCCACGTCGGGCAGACGGTGCCGTCTACCAGGGCAGTTCCCCGGCGTCCCAGCACCTGTGCCGGGTCGGGGACGAATCAGGCGAGCGCCCTGCCGATAACCGGCCGCAGGAGATCCCATCTCCTGCTCACGGTCGGCTGGCTGCACTTGAAAACATTCGCCGCGGCCGCCTGGACGATATTACGCCGCATCAGTGCGACTACTAGGACGACCGAGCGGAAAAGGGGCACCGCCGGCGGCTTCTTCGCGCCAGGCTTGGTGATGGAGCCGATTTCCGCGGTGACCATGATGCTCAGCCTGGTCAGTTGCCCCCAGGTTAGGCCTGTGAGATCATAGTACTCCAACGGTTCCTCCTTATTGATCCGATCCGGTCTTATCAACCTTGGATCTAAATGGAGGAACCGTTGCCATGTCCAGGCCTTATGGCCATTCTCAGGAAATGTTCATCTTGGGCTGTGGAAATGTGGATAAAATTTCTCTAGCCCAGTCACCAGAGTTACCTTCGGAAAACACCCGGGTAATAGGATGAATGAATAACCCTCCCGTACTCGGTGCGGAACCATTCCGCGTCCTCGGCGTCATCGTAAAGCCCGGCCTGCCGGTCCTCGCGCAGCCGCATACGCGTGGCCTCAAGCTCCGCGATCTGAGCCGCATGCCCGGTACCGGGATCGTAGATCCTCCGCATGACCTCCCCTGCCCCGTACCGGGCCAGGAACCACTCGCTCACCAGCGCGTCCGCCGCCGCCAGCGCGATGGCCGGGGCGGGCTTGCACTCGGCTGAGGTGCGAATTCCGCGTATCCGCGCGGTGCATTCATAGGCGTACCTGTTGTTGCCGCGCCCGGTGACGTGCAGCCGTGACCCGCACATCCCGCAGAACGCCGCCCCGGTCAGCAGTCGCATGCCTTGGGTGCGCGGTGGCCGTCGCGTTTGGGCGCGGTCGCCTTTACCAGGGCGTCATGGGTGGCGCGGTCCCACAACGGCTCTGCTATCCGCATCGGCCGTCCGTCCGCGCCGAGGACGGGCCGCTTGCCATGCATGAGGTACCCCATCGCCGCCTCGCTGCACAAAATGTGCTTGAGGGTGTGCCCGGTCCACGGGCCGCCTTTCATCGGGCGGCCGTACAGCTGGGCTCGCCGGTCGCCCGGGGAAGGAATCCCTTCTCTCGTCAGCCGTACCGCTTCTGTCCCGATCGTGATCTTCCCTGTTTCATCGGCCAGGATCCGCCGCGCTACCTCGCGGATGATCTCCGCGCCGGCCGGGTCCAGCTCAACGTGGTCAATCTTGGCCATGGGGGCAAGCCGCACGTACATGTAGCCGTAGGAAGGGCGTTGCTTGGGCTCGCCGGCGTTGCGCGCCCGGATCGTCTCATCGCGGTTGCGCTTCTGGATCGCGCGCAGTTCCATCTGTGACCCCCACGCCTTGGCGATCCAGTTGTTCTCCTCGTTCGGGTCCGAGAAGTCCCACACCCCCGCGTGATCAGCCGTGATCACGATGCGGTCTTGCCCGGTCAGCAGGGCCTGGGTGTTCAGCGTGTCCCGCACGTTCCGCCCAACCCGGTCCACGCTGGCGGACACGATGCCGTCATACGGCCCCATCTCGCCCCGCAGCCACGGGCCGAACCCCGGACGGGTCAGCGGGTCCGTCGCCCCGGAGACCTCCCAGTCGTCGGCCCACGCGATGATGTGGCCCCCGTTGTCACCGGTCGCGGCAAGGATCTGGTTACCCTGCTTCTCCGGGCTGCTGGTCTTGTCGGTTTTCCGGCTCAGCAGGCGCACCCCGACCAGGCAGCGCCCGCAACCGTCATACTCGGTGGTGAGCATGTCGTCCATGATGCCTGCTCCCGATCCTGTGTGGATTGCGGAAGCATCCGGGAGCCTGCAGCCAGCCCGCGAGCGCATGTGAAGTGCACCACGTCAAGCACAAGGCCGACTGGACCGGCTCCTGCACCACGCGAATGTCGTAGTCACCGACGGTGATTCCTACCGCATGCGCCAAGCCAGAGCCAAAGGAGGAACCACCCTGACCAAGACCTAATCAACCCGAGGGGTGGGGACTTTTTCCTGGCCACCAGCGGGGACCGTAACTTGGCCATTGACACCACTGGGCATCTATCTCAAGATCAGCTATACGAGAGCACATGGCACTCCTGCGTCAGAACTACCGGTTCAACGTCCTCACCAACGCGAGAAGCCCAGTCTGTTGCCATGGGGAAGATCGTAGCTCTGACGTACTGCAGCACGGGCGGTAGCGCCAAGCTAGCGGACTCAGGGGTGCCTGGGTGACCGATCATCACGGCACCGCATGCTAGCCAAGCGCCCTGCGCGCAGCCCCGGAGTGGGGGTTCGGCCCCTCGCGCGCGCGAGACGGGCGTGCCGTTGTAGGTCGCACCCTGAAGTCAGGCAAAAGTCAGGGTCACGACCGGATTCTGGCCGTCCCAACCGGACGAAACACGTACGATGGATTATCGTATTTAAGTTCGATATAGCCACACTATGCTGAATCCTACCAGCTCAGCGCGCGATGAGTCCCATGGGCGGCCGGAATGCTTGACAAAACCAGCGCCAAAGACTGCGTGCTGCTGTGTTTCTACCACCACCAGATTGTGATTCACCGCTGGGGCTGGACCCTGGTCCTGAACCCCGACGGCACCACCACCGCGTGGAACCCCGACAAAACGAAGGTGCTCCACAGCCACAGCCCGCCCGTCGGCACCGGGTAGCACCCCGGCCGGAGGATCCCCGCGAGGCATGCGTTTCCAGTTCCTGGACGGTGCCGAAGACGTTCGGGTTACCCCTGTCGCCGGTGTCGGCGCGTCGGGCGAATGCGGGCCTGAGTAGGTTCGGCATAGCTGTCGACGCGGAGGAGAATACCTATGGTGATGCCGATGGCGGGTCGGCTGGTGGCCGCGGCGGCCGGTGGTCTGCTCGTGCTCGCGGCGTGGGCCAGTGTCACCGAGACGCTTATCGTGTCGCGTTCGGTCGGCGGCTGGCTGACCCGGTGGGTCGACCGGATTGTGAACGGGGCGTTCGGGCTGGTGGCCGGCGCCATCGTCAACTACAAGCGGCGCGACCGGCTGCTGGCCACTCAGTCGGCCACGATCTTGCTGACGCAGCTGGCCGCCTGGCTGGGCCTTTCTTACGTAGGATTCACGCTGTTGCTGTGGCCTTTCGCTACCCGCGGCGTGGCGTCGGCGTTCACCGATGCCGGGTCCTCACTGTTCACCCTGGGCTTCGCCGAGCCGGTCGGCACCGCCCCGTCGATGATTGTCTTCCTGGCCGCGGCGACCGGCCTGGTGATCGTGACGCTGCAGATCGCCTACCTGCCCACGCTGTATGCGGCGTTCAATCGCCGAGAGACCGAGGTGGCGCTGCTGAACGCGCGGGCGGGCGTTCCGTCGTGGGGCCCGGAGTTGCTAGCGCGCACCCACTACGCGCTGGGCTCGGGCATGTCGACCCTGGACACGATGCCCGACCTGTATGCCCAGTGGGAACGCTGGGCCGCGGATATCGCGGAAAGCCACACCACGTACCTGCCGCTGGTACGGTTCCGCTCGCCCGGACCGCTGTCGTCCTGGGTGACCGCGCTGCTGGCCGTGCTGGACTCCGCCGCTATGTTCCTGGCCCTGTCGCCCGGGATCGCGCCGGAGGTGCCGGCCCGGCTGTGCCTGCGCGGCGGCTTCGAGTGCTTCAACCGGATCGCTCGGGCGATGGGCATCCAGGTACCTGAGGAGCCCGGGTCGGCCGACGGGATTAGCCTTACCTATTCTGAGTTCCTCGACGCGGTGACGCGGATGCGCAAGGTCGGCTTCCCGGTCGAACGCGACCCCGCCGAGGCCTGGACAGACTTCGTCGGCTGGCGGGTCAACTACGAGCAGGCGGCCTACGCGGTGGCCGCCGCCGTCGACGCGGTGCCCGCGAAGTGGTCAGGCCCACGACGGCATCGCACTGTTCCCATCGCGCCCATCCGCCCGCCGCTCGGCAAGCCGCCCGCGTAGCTACCGTCATGCTGACCATCTCGCGGCGGTCAGCCCACGCCGGCGCGCCGCAGTCCTCCCATCGCGACTATCAGCCGCCCCGATCCGAGCTCGCGCCCCCAACCTCGCGGCCGGAAAGCCTCCCGATAGCGGGCTTGACTAATTCTTCAACCGTCCAGCCAGTACGGCCGCTATCTGCGACTCGCCCGCGTTGCGGGTGTGCACGACCGCCGCTTTGCCCCTGGCGCTAGGCACCGGTGACCCGCCCCAGGTGGCCGGGCATTGGCGAGCTGCCGGGCCGCCGGACGCCAGCGCCGAGCTTATAGTGACTCCGTGAAGCCGCCCCGTCGCCTGTCGATCCCGGGCTGCATCGGCTGCGGGGCGATGAGGCAGTATGAGAGCTGCGCGGGGGCCTGCCGCGAGCGCAGGATTGAGCTCGTCAGCGGCGGTGACTACGACGAGCTGACCGCGGCCGCGGCGGCCTGCCGTGTTCGCATCGAAGGGCTCCAGGCCGTCGTGGCGGAGCTGGCGCGCGCAGAGCCGGGCCCGGGCGAGTGGCGGGTCGCGCACCAGGCGGTTCGGCAATCGGCGCGTTCGGCGCTGCGACGTTTCGGGCCCGCAGCTAAAGGCCGCGATGATGAGCTGCCTTCGCCTGCGGAGACCGTGATCGTCTGGCGATGCCAGGACTGCGGGGGCGTGGATGCTCCGCAGCCGTGCATCGATGTTTGCGTCTGGGGTCCGGTCGACTGGGTGGATGCGGCCTCGTATGAGTCCGAGCGGTCGCGGGTCGCCGTCGAACACGTGGTTGAGCAGTCGCTGGCCGGGCTGCTTCGCAGGTTCGCGTTCGCCACGCCTCGTGACGGGCAGTGGGAGCGAAGCTGGCGTGCCTTTCAATCGCAAGCACGGCTCGCTCTGCGATCAGGGGAACTGCACCGCGTCGCGGACGAGACAGCCATCGGGCAGGCTCAAGCCGATGGATAACGCTGCTTTGCTGGCGCCAGGCATTTACTCACCGTCGTCTTGCCAGCGCCGGGAACCTTGCCAGCGCCGGGAACACTGAGGAAGGGGCTCACCTTTCGCGCGGAAGGTCGGCTGAGCCTGATGAGCGGTATGGGCCGGCGGCTAGGGCGACTGCTCTTCGGACGCGGTCACGGCCCACAAGGAGATTGGAGGTATCACCGGATACGATCCGCGTCGGGCGCGGCGGACTTGACCGAAGCTGCCTGGCTACTTGGGCTCAGCCGGCCAGCAGGACGCCGAGGAACAACGCGGCCAAGGCGCTAACGCCCGTCAATGCGCCGAAAACCGCGAGGCCAACGGTGCTGCGCGCCCGCGCATGCAGGGCCGCGGTCAGACCGGAGATGCCCACGACCACGAGCTTGACGATCAGCGTGTCCCGGTAACTGGCACTGTGGCTGGTCTCGGACGAAACGGCGGTAACGTTCCATACCCCGGTGACGATCAGGACGGCGAACGCGATCCAGGCAACTTGGTTGAAGCGCCGGGCGGCCGCTCGCGGCACGTCAGCGCCGAAACGGCGCAGAGCCGGAACCAAAGCAGCCAGCGTGAGCTGACCACCCACCCAGACGGTGGCCGCGAGGACATGGAGAAACAGCCGGACGGTATTCCAGCTGACCGGCAGCATCCTGCGGACACATCCCTTCGCCTGCCACGGTAACGGTGCTCCGCGGCTGCGCCACGCAGACCTAGCGGTCTACCAGCGACCGTGGTGCACGACCTCGCCGAACGGCCGCCGCCTGGGGTGGCTGATCGGCGCCAGCGGCCGGTCAGCCGGATAGCCGAGCGAAACAAGCAGGAGCCAGTTGCGGTCCTCGGGAAAACCCAGCAGTTCGCGGGCGAGCTGCAGGTCGGCGACACCGGCGTGGCAGCTGCCGACGCCCAGATCGGCGGCCGCCAGCATCATGGCCATCGTTGCCTGACCCAAGTCGAAATGAGCTCGATGAAACTCGTTGTCGGCCGCGGGGCCGATGATCGCGATCGTCGCCGCTGAGTCGGCCACATGACCAGCGCCACGCCAGACCTTCGCCAGCTCGCGGAGCTGGGAGCGGTCGGTGACGACGATAAAGTCCCATGGCTGCCAGTTCTGCGACGACGGGGACCGGCGCCCGGCCTCCAGGATCTGGTCCAGATCTTCCGCCGAAATCGGGCGATCAGCGAAGGACCGTACGTTGCGGCGTGAGGTAATCGCGTCCCAGGTCTGCATGATGGTCTCAACGTCGGCCGGGCCACGTTCATTCTCCGCAGCCTGCCGCAGACATCGGATTGTTCGGCTTCACCTGGCGTATGGCCGGCCCTGATCAATTCAGTCAAACAACATTCAGTTACGAAATGCCTACAACCGGCCGTCCGTATCGTTACTTGGCGTAAGCGCGCTACGAGTAATCCGCTACTGGCGGGCCGGCAATACGCTCCCGGCTTATCTGTGTACGAATCTGTGGATTACTTGTGTAAAACGACGCATGGGCTGTGCGCAGACGGGCGAAATGCTGGGGATCCCGGCGTCGGGCCCTGCTCATAACAGGACCGTTAGCTGGAAAAACGCGATCCACACCCTGTGCATAGAGAGCGACTTAAAATGTCCAATCGCCACGCCGCAATACCCCATATGTAAGTCAAATATTTACCGTAGGTATATTCAGCTGTAATTCAGAGTCGGGACCGTGAAAGCTTGAAACCCATAGATGGTGAGCCGGGGCGCTTGAAAAGGGGAGGGCAAGCGCAATGGTGGCAGACGCCCACCGAGGCAAACCAGGCGCTTGCTGACGGCAATGCGTTCCCGAGCCGGCGATGACTGGCTGGCGTGATCGTGGATGCCTCGCTGGCAGCACCTGAGCCTGTGACGCCTAGGCCACGCAGCCGCCGCCCGATCCGTCATCCAGTCCACCCGCCTGCCTTAGGGCAGGTCACCCATGCTGGACGGCGCTCACCGGTCGGCTCGAGGGGAGGCCCGACATGAAGATCAGGATTCGGCCAGACGATGCCAGCATGCTTCAGATGAACGACTGGCTAGCCGAGCTGCGGGACGACGGCTATGCCGAGCCGCCTGGCGAGGGCGGCGGGGTACCAGCCAGCAGAGACGCCTCGCCAGAACCCCCCGCCGACCGCCCTGCCCCGGTCGAGGACGTTCCGCCGGTCGAGGATGCTGCCCCGGCCGACCGCCCTGCCCCGGCCGAGGACGTTCCGCCGGTCGAGGATGCTGCCCCGGCCGACCGCCCTGCCCCGGCCGAGGACGCGGGGGACGCTGTGCCCGCCGAGGTTACTGTGCGGGCTGTGATCGGTGATCAGCTGCGGATGCCGATCATGTGGTGCGAGATGGGTTCCTGCATCTCCTGGCATGCCGATCCCGCAGCTCTCGGCGAGGGCGACGCGCGTGCCCGCGCGATCAGTGCTGGCTGGCGCATCGACGCCTTCGACCGGTTGGCCTGCCCGCGATGCCAGCAGACCGACCCGGCCTTTCGGGCCTCTCGCCCGGTCGTGTTGTGGGACCGGCACACGGCGATCGCCAGGGCCGCCCGGATCGCCGTATTCGAGAACCGGACGGCGCGCAAGCAGCCAGCTGCTAGCACCATGGCTGCGGCGGCCGGATGGCATCCGGTAAGCCGGTGAGCGCAGACGGGGGTCCTGATGATCCAGGAATACGCCGGGGATGCCTTTCCCGGTCAATGGCACCACCCAGGTGCCCGGGCCCTCTCCGTCGGCCACGGCGAGACTGACCGGACGGCTACCGCCGCGCACCGGCCACGCCTGGAGGGCTGGGCCAACGGCCGCTGGCTCATGCTGGCCGCGGAGATGGCCGGCCTGGCCAACGGCAGCTGGCGGCCATCGCCCGATCCCGTCCCGGCCGACCGGGTCCGCCTGCCGCGGATGGCCACGCGCACGCTCGGCGCGGCCCCCGGATCAGTCCGGGCCGCCCGGGACTTCACCACCGCTACCCTGCACCGGTGGGGCATGGCAGAACGGAGCCAGGACATCGCGATCGTCGTGTCTGAGCTGCTGACCAACGCGCTTCGGCACGCGCTGCTCGGATCGGGCGACAGCCGCCCCCGGTGGCCGATCCGGTTCGGCCTGGTACAGCCCGGGTCATGCGTGCTGTGTGCGGTCGCCGACCCAAGCGAAGCGGCTCCAACACCACAAGCGCGCGGTTCCCTCGCCGAGACCGGGCGTGGACTGCACATCATCTGTGCGCTCAGCGACCAGTGGGGTTACGTGCCGAACGACACCGGAAAGGTCGTGTGGGCCACGTTCTACCCGCGGTTAGCGGTGTACCTGGTAGCCCACGACCACGTGGTCGGCGTGATCACCAACCCGACCATGGCGGGACTGGGCGACCGGCTGGCCGCCGTGCCCTAGGGGCCGTATGCCCGGCGTATGTATGGTGGGCGGGTTTGCCGGGCCTTGGCCGGCCACGTTACGCTTTCAGCGGGGCAAATGGCACGGCTCTGGCGGTGGGCCGGCGGCCGGTCATAGGCCTGACAGGTTCCTGGACGTTGGTCTTGAGCCGGTACCGCCGCGCGTTCCTGCGGCCGGTCTTGACCTTATGGGGCCGGTGATCTGGGAGGCCGTGTGAGCACTCGCGCCGAGCTGGGCACCATCGCCGTGGCCGACCCGGCGAACGCGGCATAGCGGGGCGCGCCGATGGCCACCAATTCCCGGCGGGGTGGACGCGCGGCAGGGCTAACCGGCAGGCGCCAGGAGCGCGGCGTTCTCGACCGGCTCGTCGGTGCTGTCCGGGCCGGGGAGAGCCGGGTGCTTGTGGTGCGCGGCGAGCCTGGGATGGGTAAGAGCGCACTGCTGGATTACCTGGCTGGCCGGGTGTCGGGGTGCCGGCTGGTGCGTGCGGTGGGGGTTCAGTCGGAGATGGAGCTGGCGTTCGCCGGGCTGCATCAGCTGTGCGCGCCGATGCTGGACCAGCTCGAGAAGATCCCGGTGCCGCAGCGGGAGGCGCTGCGGACCGCATTCGGCCTCAGTACCGGGCCGGCCCGGACCGGTTCCTGGTGGGCCTGGCGGTGCTGAGCCTGCTGTCGGAGGTGGCCGGGGAGCGGCCGCTGATCTGCGTGGTCGATGACGAGCAGTGGCTGGATCACGCCTCGGCGCAGGCGCTGGGGTTCGCGGCGCGGCGGCTGGCGGCCGATCCGGTGGGCCTGGTGTTCGCGGCCCGGGTGCCGGGCGAGGAGCTGGCCGGGCTGCCGGAGCTCGTGGTGGAGGGGCTGGGGGAGGGTGATGCGCGGGCGCTGCTGGATTCGGCGCTGGCCGGGCCGCTGGATGAGCGGGTCAGGGACCAGATCGTGGCCGAGACGCAGGGAAACCCGCTGGCGCTGCTCGAGCTGCCGCGCGGACTGACGCCCGCGGAGCTGGCGGGCGGGTTCGGGCTGCCCGCCGCGGCGCCGCTGGCGGGCCGGATCGAGGAGAGCTTCCGTCGGCGGCTCGACGCCCTGCCGCCCGAGGCCGTGCGGCTCGTGCAGCTCGCGGCGGCCGAGCCGTCCGGGGACCCGACGCTGGTGTGGCGGGCGGCGGGACGATTGGGGATCCCGCTTCAGGCGGGGTCGGCCGCCGCCAACGCGGGCCTGGCGGAGTTCGGCGTGCGGGTCCGGTTCCGCCATCCGCTGCTGCGCTCGGCGGCCTACCGGTCGGCGTCGGCTGCGGACCGGCGGGCCATGCACGGCGCGCTGGCCGAGGTCACCGATCCGGTGACCGATCCCGATCGCCGGGCCTGGCACCGGGCCCAGGCCGCACCCGGGCCGGACGAGGAGGTCGCGGCGGAACTCGAGCATTCGGCGGGCCGGGCGCAGGCCCGCGGCGGGCTGGCCGCAGCCGGAGCGTTCCTGGAGCGCTCGGTGCTGCTGACGGTCGACCCGACGCGCCGGGCCGAGCGCACGCTGGCGGCGGCGCTGGCCAACCTGCGGGCCGGCGCGTTCGACAAGGCTCTCGACCTGCTGGTCACGGCGGAGGCCGGGCCGCTTGATGAGTTCGCCAGCGCCCGGGTCGATTTGCTCCGCGGGCAGATCGCGTTTGCCTCGGGCCTGGGTAGCGACGCCCCGCCGCTGCTGCTCAAAGCGGCCAAGCGGCTCGAGCCGCTCAACCTCGAGCTGGCGCGCGAGACCTATCTGAGCGCCTGGATGGCAGCGTTGTTCGCCGGGCGTTTCGCGGGGGCCGGCGATCTTCTCGAGGTTTCCCGTGCCGCCCGTGGCCTGCCACCTGCGCAGTCTCCGCGGCCGGTCGACTTGGCGCTCGACGGCCTTACGTTGCTGGTCACCGACGGCCCGACGGTCGCGGCGGCGACGCTGCAGCAGGCCGCTCGCGTTTTTGCCAGCGCGGACATCTCCGTGGAAGAAGCGCTCCGGTGGGGCTGGCTGGCTCAGGGGGCCGCCAGCGCTGTCTGGGACGACGTCCGCTGGCGCACGATACTCGTGCGGCAGGTTCAAATCGCCCGTGACGTCGGCGCGCTCAACGAGCTGCCGATCGACCTGGGCTCGCTGGGTACGGACGTGGCGTGGTGCGGCGACTTCGCCGCGGCCGCTGCCCTGATCGCGGAGACCGATGCGGTCTGCGAGGCAACCGGGAGTCGCAGCGCGCCCTTTGCCGCCATGCTGCTTGCTGCTCTGCGGGGCAGCCAAGCCGAGGCCACCTCGCTGATCGAGGCCACCATCGCGGAGGCCACGGCGGGCGGGCAGGGAATCGCGGTGACCTACGCGCACTGGGCGGCCGCGATCTTGGCCAACGGCCTGGGCCGCTACGCTGACGCCATGGCAGCGGCTCAGCAAGCCGGCCAGGACACGCCCGCGCTCTTCATGGCCATGTGGGCGCTGCCCGAACTGATCGAGGCCGCCACGCGCACCGGCGACACGCGCGTGGCCGCTGATGCGCTCGCGCGGCTGGCGGAAACGACGCAGGCCGGGCAGACCGACTTCGGGCTGGGGATCGAGGCGCGCTCGCGGGCGCTGGTGAGCGAGGGCGAGATGGCCGAAGGCTGCTTCCGCGAGGCGATCGACCGGCTGGGCCGGACCCAGCTCCGCCCGGAGCTGGCCCGCGCCCACCTGCTGTACGGCGAATGGCTGCGCCGCGAGGGCCGCCGCGCCGACGCCCGCGAGCAGTTGCGGACCGCGCACGAGATGCTGGCCGCGATGGGTGCCGAGGCATTTGCCGAACGAGCCAGGCGCGAGCTGGTGGCCACCGGTGAAACGGTCCGCAAGCGCACCGCCCAGGCGCCGGACACGCTCACCGCCCAGGAGGCGTCCATCGCCCGGCTGGCGCGGGACGGGCGCACCAACCCTGAGATCGGCGCCCAGCTGTTCCTGTCCGCCCGCACCGTCGAGTGGCACCTGCGCAAGGTATTCACCAAACTCGGGGTCAGCTCACGCCGGGAGTTGCCTGGGGCGCTGGCGGACCTCGGCCCGGGCGGCCTGTCGGCCTAGCCGGGCCGTCAGTGACCGGCGATCTGGCCGCCGTCGATGTGCAGGATCTCTCCGGTGATGTAGGGCGAGGCCTCCAGGAACAAGATGCCGTCCACGACGTCGCTGATCTGGCCCACCCGCCCGAGTGGGGGAAGCCGGTCACCGAGGCCGTCGTAGCTTTCCGGCGGGTGCACCGGGGTCTGGATGATGCCGGGCGAGACGGCGTTGACCCGGATGCCGCGGGAGGCGTACTCGACGGCCAGCGACCGGGTGGCCGCGGCCAGGCCGCCCTTGGTCAGCGCGGTCAGGACCGAGGGCGTGCTGGAGCTCGCGACCTCCGCGATGGTGGCCGAGATGTTGACCACGTGGCCGCCGTACCTCGTCGCCATCTCGGCGATGGTCCGCTGGGTCAGCCAGAAGAAGCCGCCGAGGTTGACGCCGACCACCAAGGCGTAGTCCTCGGCGGTGTAGTCGGTGAACGGCTTGGAGACGAAGACCCCGGCGTTGTTGATGAGCGTGTCGATGCGTCCGAACCTCCGCAGCGCTTCGCCGATGATCAGGTCGGCGGTGGCGGGCTCGGTGATATCGCCGTCGACGGTGAGCACGTGAGGGTCCTCGGTCGGCTTCATCGTGCGGGCGGTAGCGACCACGGCCCAGCCTTGCCGGCGGTAGGCCGCGACCAGGCCGGCGCCGATACCCTGCGAGCCGCCGGTGACGATGGCGACCTTCTGGCCCTGACCGTTCATGACGTTGCGGTCGGCGCCGTGGCCGGCGGGCGGATGATCGCCGGGTCGCTGGGGTGCGGCGACAGCGGTGTGGTGTCCACCGTCATCCAGGGCGCCAGCGGCAGCGCCGTCAGGATCGCTTCCAGCTGGTCCGCGTCGCGGGCCTGGTACAGGCCGAACGCGCGCCCGTCCGGCAGGGTCCACAGCCGGAGCAGGTGTCCCTGGACGGCCAGGTCATGCGCGGCCTGCGCCTCGCGGGCCTTGGTGTCTGCCACCGTCTGGCCGGGTGTGCCCGGCGGGACGGCCAGGGTAAAGGTCACTAGGAATTGGGTGCCCTTCTCTCCCGCTCCGGGAACCGGGTCCGGGTCGTTCGGGTGCGGCGAGAGCGGGGTGACCTCATCGGTGCGCCACACGCGCAGCGGCATCGAGGCGAGGACTTCCTCGAGCCGGTCGCCGTCGGCGGCGGCGAACAGCCCGAGCGTGCGCCATTCGCCCGGTTGCAGGGGCGGCCGCCACAGGCGCAGCAGGTGTCCGGCGGCCGCGAGTTCGGCCGAATGCGCGGCCTCGCGGGTGCGGATGTCCTGGACGGCCTGCTCCGGTGTCCCGGCCGGCACGTGCGTAGTCATGGTGACGAGGTACTCCATGGTCAGGCGCCTCCTGGTACGGCCGCGGAGCTCGGGGAGCCCGCGGCTGACGGGCTCCGGTCGCGGTCGGCTTGGTAGGGGTGGTGCATCGAATGGTCCCCGGCGTCCCAGTTCTCCCGGAGGCCGGGCGCGGCCAGATCCCAGTCCGGGCGGATCTCGCGGGTCACCTCGCGCAGGTCGCGGCGCAGGTCCTCGAACGACGGCCTGCCCCAGAACCAGTAGCCGTTGTACACGCTGTAGATGACCAGGTCATTCACGAGATTCTCCCCGGACGGCGAGCTGTTCGCCGCCGTCGATGTCGTAGGTCGCGCCGGTCAGCGCCGTATTGATCATGATGTGGACGGCGAGCGCGGCGACGTCGGCCGGCCCGACCACTCGCCCGATGGGGAGCGTGGCGCGGAGCTGGTCGCGGCGCGCGTCGAGGTCGTCGCCGAGGAGCGCGGCGGACAGGGGCGTGTCGACGAAGCCGGCGGCGATGAGGTTGACCCGGACCGGTGCGAGCTCGAGTGCCAGGTTGGCGACCAGGGCGGGCAGCGCGGCGGCGGCGATCGCCGCGACCGACAGGCCGACGCCCGGCTGGCGGGCGCCGGTGCCGGTCATGAACACCAGCGTGCCTCCGGGGCGCACGATGCCCATGGCGTTGCGCGCGACCTGGAGGGTCAGCATGAGGTGCTCGTCGATCGTGCGGCGCGCCTGCGCGAAGTCCATGTCGGCCAGGGGCGCGTAGTACTGGCCGCCGGCCGTGACCATCACGTGGTCGACCGGTTCCGGCAGGTCGCCGAAGAACCGCCCGAGGGCCGCCGGATCGGTGGCGTCGAAGGCCGCCGTGCTCAGCGCGCCGAGTTCGGTTGCGGCGTGCCGCAGGTGCTCGGGATTGCGGCCGGTCAAGATGACGTCGGCCCCCTCGGCACGGGCGCGCCGGGCGGTTTCCAGCCCGATGCCGGAGCTGCCGCCGAGCACGACGACGGTCTGCCCGGGCAGTTCCGGTTCCCGGCCCATCACGGTGTCCCGACCAGATCGGGGACCGGCACGGCGCAGCCGTGGTGCGGCGCCCACCGCGCGAGCCTGGCCGCGGCTGCGCGGCGGTCGGTGACGAACAGCCCGATGGCCGGTATCGCCACCGTGATGACGTTGGCGTCGATGCAGGCGACCATCGAGGCGAGCACCGTGGCGGCGATCAGCGCGATGCCGGTCCCGCTGCGCAGCGCGACCTGGGGTCCGGTTCTGGGCTCGCTCATGGCGTTCCCGTCGCGGACGGCTCGCGAGCGGCTGCGATCTGGCCGTGGAGTGCTTTCAGCGCGTCGACGTAGATCTCGGAGAAGGTGGGGAAGGGCTGGATGACGTCGCGCATCACCTCAAGCGGCACGCGGGCGCGGATGGCCAGCGTGGCCTGCTGCAGCCACTCCCCGGCCTCGGGACCGAGCGCATAGGAGCCGGTCAGCCGCTCGCCGTCGCTGAGCAAGGTCAGGAATCCGTTCGATTCGGCGTAGGCGTGGGTGTAGGTAGCCGTCTTGGCCACCTCGGACACCGGGGCGGTGGCGCTGAACCGGTCCTGCGCCGCGCCGACGGAGGCGGCCTGGGGATCGGTATAGACGACGTCCGGGATGGCTTCGTAGTGAGCCTCGCGGGGTTCGCCGAGAATGTTCGAGGCGACGACCTCGCCCTGGTACTTGCCGACATGGGTCAGCAGCCGCACGCCGGTGACGTCGCCGACGGCCCACAGGCGTTCCCCGGCGCGCAGGTGCGCGTCGACCGTGATGCCCTGCGGGCCGGCCTGGACGCCGACCGTCTCCAGGCCGGCGGGCACCCGCGGGCGGCGGCCGGTGGCCACGAGCACATGGTCGCCGCGCAGCTCGCGGCCGCCTTCGAGAGACAGGACGTAGTCCTCGCCCTCGCGCCGAGCGGCGGTGGCGTGCACACCGAGAAAGAGCTCGATGCCGTCCCGCCGCAGAACCTCGCCAAGGGCCTCGCCCAGCGGCGCGGGCTCCCGGGCCAGGACGTGCCGGGCCGCCTCGACCAGTGCCACCTCTCCGCCCAGACGGCGTACGGCCTGGGCCATCTCGGCTCCGACGGGCCCGCCGCCAAGTATCAGCAGGCGTCGCGGGACGGCCTTCATGCCGGTCACTTCGCGGTTGGTCCAGACGCCGTCTAGCTCGCGCAGGCCCGGGAGGGGCGGTATGACCGGATCCGAGCCGGTCGCCACGACCACATGCCGGGCGGTGTGGCGCACGCCGCCGACCTCCACCACGCCCGGACCGGCGAGCCGGCCGGTCCCGCGCAGCAGGTCGATGCCCTTGCCCGCCAGCCAGCGCTCCTGCCCGGCATCGGAGTAGCCGGAGACCATGAAGTCGCGCCAGGCGAGCGCCGCCTCGACGTCGACCTGCGCGCGGGCGCCCGCATCGCGCGCGTCCTGGACCGCCTCGCCGGGGCGCAGCAGGGTCTTGGACGGGATACATGCCCAGTAGGAGCACTCACCCCCTACTAGTTGCCGCTCGACGAGGGCGACCCGCAGGCCGCCCTCGGCGAGCGCCCCGGCGCAGTGCTCGCCCGGCGAGCCGCCGCCCACCACGATGACGTCATAATCAGTGTTCATGCACTCGTTCCTTAAGGTTCGCATGCGTGTCCATCGGGGCGGGCTCCCTGGCGCAGTTCGGGGTGCGGTTGACTCTGGTCTCACGATCCCACTTCGGGTCTGTCGGTCGCGCCCGTGAGTACCCTGGCCGATACCCTGGCCTGCCGTCCCGGCTTACGCGGTGCCGGTCCCCGAGGGCAGCATGCCCGGGGAGTACGCCGCCGCCAGGGTGCGGGCCAGGGCCTTAAACGGGCGCGATCGGGCGCCTTACCCGGGTCCCGCTACCAGAGACCCGCGACGACGAGGGCCGCTGGATCGGGGGCGGAGTGACGCAGTGGGTAGGGGAACTGACTTTCGCCGTGCTTGAACACGGCGCCGCCGCTTTCATCTACTTGCTCCCTCCTGGCGACAGCCTCAGCGACACGACACTGAACCTCTGGGCACACGAAGTCGTGCCCGCCGTCCGCGAAGCAATCGCCAGCCCATAGATACCAATCGCGCTCCACCATGGGATTCGATGATGGTACCGGTCACGTTGGGATTGGTCGCTGCTGGGTGAGGTCCCGCCCGGCCGGCTGTGGCACGCGGTGCCTGGTCACCAGCTAAGGACCTAACAGCTGCGCCGCTCCACCGACGTCGCCTCCGCGCCCTTGCTGGCCGCGTCCATCTTCCTGGACGTCCTGAACGTCTTCCTGTTCTTCCTGCAGATCTTCTCCAACTCAGGACGAGACTGAGGCAGCCGCGGATCCGGTTAGCGCGCCCACCTCACCATAGGTCGCCCCCCGTCAGCACGTAGAGGAACGGCACGAGCGGGATAAGGCCGAACACAGCCCAGGCCAGCTTCGCCACCCCCCCGATATCACGGCGGGTGGCCAAGTCAACCCACATGAGGATCACGGCGAGGGGATGGATGATACAAACGAGAAGCTCGAGAACCTTCTTCATCACCCGAATCTACCGGGTACGCCGTGGGCGGGGTACCGGTCAGGTTCCCAGGTCGACCGCGTTGATCCGCACCGGGCGGATGATGACCTTGACCCGCGACTGGCCAGGCTGGCGTCGAGCGCTCATTCGCGCTCTACCTCGTGCAGGTTGGTCTTGGCCAGCTCGATGAGCTCTTCGCCGCCACCTGACAGGACCGTCCTGGTCGCATATAGCGTGAAGCCCTTGATCTCGCCGTAGGTGAGCTTGGGCGGCAGGACCAGCTCATGCCGGGCCGTCCGGACTTCGACCAGGGCTGGCCCGTCATGGCCGAACGCCTCCTTCAGCGCGCCTTCGAGTTCGTCCGCGTGGGTCACCCGGACCCCGAGCAGCCCGGCGGCCCGGGCTATCGCGGCGAAGTCGGGATTGTCCAGGTCGGTGCCGTAGGTGACGATCCCGGCGGCCTTCATCTCCAGTTCCACGAACGACAGCGCGCCGTTGCTGAACACCACGACCTTCACCGGCAGGTGCTGCTGGCGCAGCGTGATCAGCTCGCCGAGCAGCATCGCAAGACCGCCGTCGCCGGACAGGGTGATCACCTGCCTGCCGGGCTGGCTCGCTTGCACCCCGATGGCGTGGGGCAGCGCGTTGGCCATGGACCCGTGGTTGAACGAGCCGATCAGCCGGCGCCGGCCGTTCATGCGCAGGTAGCGGGCGGCCCAGATGCACGGCGTGCCGACGTCCGCGGTGAAGACGGCGTCGGCCGCGGCCAGCCGGTCGATCGTGGCCGCCAGGAACTGCGGATGCACCGGCGAGCTGTGCCGCCCGGTTTCGGCCACCCGGTCCAGCCGGCTGCGGGCCCGCCGGTAGTGCGCGGTCATCCGGTCCAGGTGCGCCGAATCGCGTTTGGCCCTGATCAGCGGCAGCAGCGCGTCGACCGTATCCCTGACCGTGCCGACGAGCGGGACGTCGACCGGCACCCGCCGGCCGATCCGCTCTCCCCGCACGTCCACCTGGATCACCGGGACGCCCTCGGGGTAGAACGGCCGGTAGGGAAAGTCGGTACCGAGCATGACCAGCGCGTCGCAATGCTCCATGGCCCGGTATCCCGAGCCGAATCCGATCAGCCCGGTCATGCCCACGTCGTAGGGGTTGTCGTACTCGGCGAACTCCTTGCCGCGGAAGGCGTGGACGACCGGTGCCTGCAACGCGGCCGCCAGCGCGATGAGCTGGTCGTGCGCGCCTGCGCACCCGGCCCCGGCGAGGATGGTCACCCGGCTGACGCTGTTCAGCACCTGCGCGGCGGCGGCCAGCGATTCCTCGTCCGGCCGCGTGACCGGTGACACCGCCCGCACTCGGGCCGGCCGCGCATCGTGCGGCGCGTCGGCGAGGAACACCTCGCCCGGGACCACGACCACGCCGACCCCGCGCCGCTGCAGGGCCGCGCGCATCGCCATCTCCATCAGCCGTGGGAGCTGAGCGGGCACGCTGGCCAGTTCGCAGTAGACGCTGCACTCGCGGAACAGCTCCTGCGGATGGGTCTCCTGGAAGTACTCCCCGCCGATCTCCACGCCCGGGATGTGCGAGGCGATCGCCAGCACCGGCACGCCGCTGCGGTTGGCGTCGAACAGCCCGTTGATCAGGTGCAGGTTGCCCGGCCCGCAGCTGGCCGCGCACACCGCCAGCTCCCCGGTCAGCGCCGCCTCGGCGGCGGCCGCGAACGCGGCGGCCTCCTCATGGCGCACATGCTCCCAGGTGATTCCGCCGTCCCGGCGCATCGCGTCGGTGAACCCGTTCAGCGAGTCCCCGGGAAGCCCGTATATTCGCCGCACGCCAGACGCCTTCAACGTCGCCACCATGACATCGGCCACCGTGCTCGCCATCATCTGCTCCTTCCGGCGCGGTTGGTATTGTCTTCCATCCTCGCGCCGGCGGCGGGTTTGCCGCGCCCGGGAAGTGCCCTGGCCCATGCCCTGGTCGGCCACGTGAGTTACGATCCGCGTCGTGAGCCCCCTGGACATGCTGGTGAGCCGTCTGCCCGACGGCACGGTGCGGACCGACGCGGAGAGCCTTCGCGAGCGGGCCATCGACTCCTGGGCGCTGGCCCTGCTACGGCGCGTCCGGGGCGATGACCTCCCGACTTCCGAAGCGGTGGTGTTTCCGGCCAGCACCGAGGAGGTGGCCACCGTCCTGGCCTGGGCGTCGCAGACGTCGACGGCCGTGATCCCTCGCGGCGGCGGCTCCGGCGTGTGCGGCGGGGCGCAGGCGCAAGCCGGGTCAGTGGTCCTGGACCTGTCCCGGATGGACCAGGTCACCGGTATCGACCTGGTGTCGCAGACCATAAGCGTCGAGGCCGGCCTGCGCGGCGACCGGCTCGAGCAGGCCCTAGCCGAACACGGTCTGACGGCCGGCCTCTACCCGCAGTCGATCGCCATCTCCACGGTGGGCGGCTGGATCGCCGCCGCTTCGGCCGGGCAGGCGTCCACGGGATTCGGGGCGATCGAGGACGTGCTGCTCGGGCTGACCGCGGTCCTGCCGCGCGGCGAGATCCTGCGCTGCCGGCCGGTGCCGCGCTCGGCGGCCGGACCGGACCTGCGGCGGCTCCTGGTCGGGTCGGAGGGAACGCTCGCGGTGGTCACCGAGGCGACGCTCGCGTGCCGGGCCCGGCCCGCGGGCTGGGACTGGCTGGCCTTCGCCTTTCCCGGCTTCACCGCCCTGGCCGACGGACTGAGGCAAGCCGTGCGGGCCGAGACCGGGGCCGCCGTCATCCGCGGGTACGACGAGACCGACGCCCAGCTGAGCTTCGGGGCGCTCGGCCATCCCGGCGGGTGCGTGGGGGTGCTCGGCTTCCCGGCCGGCCTGCCGGGGCTGGCCGCCAGGAAACAGGCGACCGCCGAGACACTGAAACAAGCCGGGGCATCGGGCGAGCTTGGCTCGCGGTACGGGGAGCACTGGTGGGCGCACCGCAACGACGCGGTGCAGACCTACGCCCAGATCATGGGACCCGAGCGCGCGTTCGGCTCCGGGGTGATCGTGGATACCTTCGAGGTCGCCGGGCTGTGGTCGGCGGTGCCGGACCTCTACGCGGGCATCCGGGAGGCCCTGGCCGCGCACGCTCAGGCGGTGGGCTGTCACTTGTCCCACCTGTACCCGTCCGGTTCGTCGCTGTACTTCACGTTCCTCCTCGGCGGCGCCGACGACCGGGACGTGGCGGAACGGTACCTTGCGGCCTGGGATCAAGCTGTGCGAAGCTGTGCCGCCGTGGGCGGAACCATCACACACCATCACGGCGTCGGCCGCCTGAAGGCCGGGTACCTGGCCGGAGAACTCGGCGAGACCGGCGTGGACGTGCTGCGGCGGATCAAGGCCGCCCTCGACCCGGCCGGGATCATGAACCCGGGGGTCCTGCTGCCGTGACCAGCCACCGGGATCCGCCGTGAGCAGCCCCTTCGGACCCCTGGTGGTGATTGCCAACCCGCGGGCCGGGCGGGGAAAGGTGGACGCGGCCCTCCCGCAGGTGGAGGACGTCCTGCGCAGCCTCCAGCTTGACTACCGCATCGTCCGGACCACCCATCCCGGCCACGCCACCCAGGCCGCCCGGGACGCGCTCCAGGCCGGTGAGCGCTTCCTGGTCGCGGTCGGCGGCGACGGAACCGTGCACGAGGTGGTCAACGGGATGATCTCCGATGGCCGGCCGGTCGCGCCCGACGCCGTGCTCGGGGTGGTGGCGGCCGGCTCCGGTTGCGACTTCGTACGATCGTTCGGCCTGCCCGGCGACGCCGCCCAGGCCGCCAGGCACCTGGCCGGGGACGGCGTCCGCGCCATCGACGTGGGCACGGTGACCTGCGCTGTTACCGGCACTGGCGACGGCGCCACCACGACCAGGTGCTTCGTGAACATCGCCGAGGCCGGCCTGGGCGGCGCGGTGGTGGCCCGGGCGGCCGGGCTCAGCCGCTTCCTCGGCGGCGCCCGGTACGCCACCGGCTTCTGGCTGACGCTGCCGCGCTTCCGCCCGGCGGCGGTGCACATCCAAGCCGATGACCACGCGTTCGGCTGGCGGGCGTTCAACGTGGTGGTGGCGAACTGCCGGTTCTACGGCGGCGGCATGCAGATCTCGCCGAAATCCGACCCCGGCGACTGCCTGCTCGACGTGCTCGTCATGACCGGGCCGAAGTCCGACGCCTTCACCACGATGCCGAAGGTATACCGGGGAACGCACCTGCCGCACCGCGACATCGCCGAGCTGCGGGCCGGGCGGGTCCTCCTGGACGCGGACCGGCCCTTCCCGGTCGAGGCAGACGGGGAGATCCTGGGCACGACACCCGCTTCGTTCGGGATCATTCCCTCAGGTGTCCGCCTGAAGGTGTGAGCCGGAGGGACGCGTCGCGGGTGGTGAGCCGGGTCCTGCGCACGAACACATCCTCGTCGGTAAGGGCCATCTCGCGGCGGCGGGCCAGGGCCACCTCGACGCCCAGGACGGGCAGGGTGCCCACCACCGGCTCGCTGAGCGACCGGTTCTCGCCGATCAGCCGGGCGGCCTCCCGCCAGTCGTCGCCGTAGCGCTGCACCAGCCGGGCGGCCGTCCGCGGCGGCAGGCCCAGCCGGGCCACTTCGGCCCGGGCCAGGTGCACGGCCGCGGCCGGCGACCCGTGCAGCCCGAGCGCGATGTCCCGGGTCCGGCACGGCCCGGCGCCGGCTGGCCCCGCATCGCCAAGCACCGCCGCGACCCGGTCCACCAGGTCCTCGGCCATGGCCCGGTACGTGGTCAGCTTCCCGCCGGTGATGGTGAACAGGCCGGGCGGATCGGTGAAGATCGCGTGTTTCCTGGACAGGTCGCTGGTCCGGGCGTCGCCCAGCTCCTCGTCCTGGCTCAGTAGCGGGCGCAGCCCGGCCCAGGAAGCCACCACGTCGCGTTCGGTCACGCCGGGGAAGAGCCCGGTGACCGCGGACAGGATGTAGTCGCGGTCGGCGTCGGCGACCGGCGGCTGGTCTAGGTCGCCCGAGTACGGCGTGTCGGTCGTCCCGGCGTAGACACGGTCCTCCCACGGCACGATGAAGACGTATCGCCCGTCGCCCGCTGCCGACGGGGCCACCACCGCCGCCGAGGTCCGCACCGCGCCCGGCGCGAACACCAGGTGCACGCCCTTGCTCGGGGTCAGCCGCACGTCACTGAAACCGGCGGCCAGCGAGCCGACCTGGCCGGCCCAGACCCCGGCCGCGTTGACCACGGCCCTGGCCCGGACCTCGAACCGCTGCCCGGTCATCTCGTCGGCCACCGCCGCGCCGGTCACCCGGCCCGCGCCGAGCAGGTCGGTCACCCGGGCGTGGTTGGCCAGCAGCGCCCCGGAGGCGTGCGCGGCCCGGGCCACCTCGATGGTCAGCCGGGCGTCGTCCACCTGGCACTCGAAGTACCGCACGCCGCGGCAGGAAGCGCCAAGCCCGGGGATGGCCGCCGCGACCTGCCCGGCGCTCACCGACGTGTGGTAGCCGACGTTGCGGCCCGCCGCCAGAGCCTCGTACGCGGTCAGGCCCACCCGGTAGGTGGCCCAGTGCCGCAGGTCGCCGGCCAGCATGTACATCGGGATCGGCCGGACCAGGTGTGGCGCCAGCCGGCGCAGGATCCCGCGTTCCCGCAGCGACTCGCGGACTAGGCCGAACTCTCCGTGCTCCAGGTACCGCAGACCGCCGTGCACCAGCCGGGAGGAGCGCCCGGAGGTGCCCGCGGCGAAGTCGTCCTTCTCCACCAGCGCCACCGACAGCCCGCGCGCCGCGGCGTCCAGGGCGATGCCCGTGCCGGTGATGCCGCCCCCGATCACCAGCACGTCGAATTCGCCCTCGGCCATCCGGGTGAGGCTGGCGGTGCGCGTCTGCGCTGAGAACGGCAACACCAGCCGATGATAACGCCACGTCGCCCGGGTTCGAGGTCGCCTACGTGCGAGCCCTGACGTGGTGCGGGAGGGCAACCCGCGACCTTGGCCCTCGGCAAAGAGGCCGTTCGTCCCTCTCCCGCCGGTTCAGCGGGCGGTTACCTTGTTGGCCTATGAAGGGCAACGGGCGGCTAAGACTGGTCCAGTGCGCCGGTGACGGCCCACCGGCCGCGGATGCCGCGGTAGCCGGCTTCACGGTCCTGCTTGAGATCTGGCACAGTGCCATGGAGGAACTGGTTCGCGGGATTACCCCGGACCAGCTGCGCACCCTGCTGATCATCGACGGTGCCGGCAAGGTGACCCCGAAGCGCCTGGCCGACGCGCTCGGCGTCGACCCGCCCGCCATCAGCAGGCTGTGCGCGGAGATGGAGGATGCCGGGTGGCTGAGACGCCGCCAGGCCGGTCCAGGCAGCGGCGTGATCCTGATCCTCCTGACCGCCTCCGGCCGGGGCCTTGTCACCCGGATCCGGGAGCAGCGCCATGCCGTCCTTGACCACGTGCTCCAGTCGCTGACTCCCGCGGGCCGCGAATCGCTGGCGCGCGGACTACGCGAGCTGGCCGCCGGCCCGCCGTGATGGCGCTTCTTTCGTATGATGCCGTTCATGTCAGAGTCTTCGCCGGCGACGCTTCCGGTTACCACTGGTCTCGGGCTACCGGGCATGACCATCGAACGCGACCTGGGACTTACCTTCGGCCTCGTGGTGCGCAGCATGGGTTTCACCAAGTCCTTCGGCGCCGGGCTCACCGCGCTGCGCCAGGGCGAGGTGCCCCAGTACACCTCGCTGCTTGAGGACAGCCGCCGCCACGCCATCGACCGCATGATCGACAACGCGCGGCTGCTCGGCGCTAACGCGATCGTCGCGATGCGGTTCGACTCCTCCGAGATCAGCCAGCAGCTGACCGAGATCGTGGCCTACGGGACCGCGGTCGTCGTCCGGCCCACGGGATAGCCGTGTCCGGTCCAGGTGGCCCGCGGCCGCTGGCTGCCGAGGCCGACCGCGAGCGGCTGGTCGCGCTGCTGCGTGAGCACTACGCGGTGGGCCTATTCGGCCTGGACGAGCTGGACCGCCGGGTCGGGCTGGTGCTGAGCGCCCAGTTCCTGGACGAGGCGGCCGCGGCGGTCGCGGACCTGCCGCGGGTCGCGGCTCCGGGAACCGCCGCGGCATCCGGCGCCGCCGCGGCGCGGCCCGCCGGGAAACGGCGTGGCCACGCCCAGTCTGACCAGCCCGCCGCCGGGTGGATACCGACCGCCGAGCGGTTCCGCGACCCCACCACCCGCGCGGTCATGCGGGTGTGGATCGATCCCGCCGACCAGAGCCGCCACTACGTCCCCGAGTCCGAACCCTGACCGCGGCTAGCATGAGGGCATGCCGGGTTCTGCGGGCGTGGTGCTGGCCGGTGGGCGGTCGTCGCGGATGGGCACGCCCAAGGCGGCCCTGGAGTGGCACGGGTCCACGCTGCTGCGCCGTACCGTTGGCATCCTGGCCCGGGCGACCGGCGGGCCGGTCGTCGTGGTGCGCGCGCCGGGCCAGGAGCTTCCCGAGCTGCCGGCAGATGTCGAAATCATAAGCGACCCGCGGGAGGGCAAGGGGCCGGTGCAGGGCCTGGCCGCCGGGCTCGCCGCGATCGGAGACCGCGCGGACGTGGCCTTCGTCAGCTCCACCGACATGCCGTTCCTGCATCCCGCGTTCGTCCGGCGGGTGCTGCGCGCGGTGCACGAGGGCGCCGACGTGGGGCTGCCGGTGGCGCGCGGGTACCCGCAGCCGCTGGCCGCCGCCTACCGCACGAAGCTCGCGTCGACAGCCGAACGCCTGCTGCAGGAAGGACGCCTGCGGCCCGCGTTCCTCTTCGCAACCTGCACGGTCACCCGGCTGGACGAACAAGCCCTGAAGGATGACCCGGTGCTGGCGGCGCTGGATCCTGGGCTGGATTCGGTGGTCAACATCAACGAGCCAGCGGACTACCAAACGGCCCGGTCCCAGCCCGCCCCCGAGGTCACCGTGCAGCGCTTCGGCGTGCTGGCGAACGGCCCAGGACCCAACGGCCACAGGGAACCGCGGATCGTCCGCGCCGCCACCGTGGCCGAAGCCGCGGCCGCGGCAGGCGTCGACTTCGGCGGGCACGTGACCGCGGCGCTGAACAGGGACCAGATCACCCGGGACGGCCAGACGCCGCTGGCGGCGGGGGACACCGTCTTCTTCCTGTCCGCCGACGCCGGGGGCTGAGCGCACGATGACGGCAGGCGGCTACTTCGGCCGGGCGCTGGTGGTGGACGTCGGCACCGGTACCTCGCAGACGCTCGAGCTCCCCGACGAGCTGCTGCGGGCCTACATCGGCGGCGCCGGCCTTGGCGCCGCTTTGATGCACAAACTGGGCCCGCCCGGCGTCGACCCGCTCGGTGCCCAGGCACCGCTGGCCTACGTGTTCTCCCCGCTGGTGGGCACGCCGCTGACGACCAGCGCGAAGTTCGCGGTGGTAGCCAAGTCCCCGCCATCACCGCACCGGATCGCACCGGGACCGTCACGCTCACGATCGACGGGCGCGAGGTCACCGCCACCGAAGGGTCGACGATCTGGTCGGCCGCCAAGGCCGCCGGCATCGACATTAGCGTGCTCTGCCACGACGAGCGCTACGACCCGGTCGGCGTCTGCCGGATGTGCGTGGTCGACGTGGGTGCCCCGGCGTTCGCCGCGGCCTGCGTGCGCGCGTGCGAGAGCGGCATGCAGGTACAGACCGCGACCCCCGAGCTCGAGCGCAGCCGCGCCGTCCTCACCGAGATGCTCCTGACCGATCAGCCCGACCGCGCGTACGACCCCAAGCAGACCAGCACCGGTGACAACGAACTGCTCGCCCTGGCCGACCGGTTCGGAGTGAACCAAAGCGACGCCCTGCCGCGCGCCCACGGCCGGGGCAGCGACGATTCCAGCCCGGTCATCGCGGTGGACCACGACTCGTGCATCTTGTGCGACCGGTGCGTGCGCGCCTGCGACGACATCCAGGGCAACGACGTCATCGGGCGCAGCGGTAAGGGCTACGCCACCCGGATCGCGTTCGACCTCAACGACCCGATGGGGAACTCCTCCTGCGTGTCCTGCGGGGAGTGCGTCGCGGCCTGCCCGACCGGGGCGCTGACCAACAAGCCCATCCACGACGTGCCGATCCAGCCGCGCACCGAGCTCGACGCGGTGGACACGGTCTGCCCGTACTGCGGCGTCGGGTGCGCGCTGACCTACTACGTCGACCGCGAGCGCGGGGCGATTTCGTTCGCCGAGGGACGCGAGCAGCCGGGCTCGCACGGCCGCCTGTGCGTGAAGGGCCGGTACGGCTGGGATTACGCGGCGTCGGCCCAGCGCCTCACCAAGCCGCTGATCCGCCGCGAGGAGTCCTACCCGAAGGGCGCGCTCTCCGCTGATGTCCGCCGCGAGCTGGCCCACGAAGGCCAGCCGGAACAGGGCCGAACGAAGCAGGGCCGCAGTGGCAAGCGCGGCCGCAAGCCCGGCGGCCTGGTCGACTACGCCGAGGTCATGCCCCACTTCCGCGAGGCGCCCTGGGACGAGGCGCTGGAGGAGGTGGCCCGCAGGCTGACCGAGATCCACGCCGCTGGCGGCCCGGCCGCGATCGCCGGCTTCGGCTCGGCCAAGTGCTCCAACGAGGAGGCCTACCTCCGCCCGAACGGGCCGAGCAGATTACGGGGGTGCCCGCCGACCTCATCCGCCGGGTGGCCAGGGTGTGGGGGGAGGCCGGGGCCGGGGTGATCTTCTGGGGGATGGGGATCTCCCAGCACACCACGGGTACGGACAACGCCCGCTGCCTGATCGCGCTGTGCACGATCACCGGCAACATCGGGCGCCCGGGCAGCGGGCTGCACCCGCTGCGCTGGCCATCGGCTCGCACGACCTGGTTCTCGACCTCGCCGCCTCGGCGCTGCGCGCCGAGGATCCTATGGTCACGCTGGCCTCGTCGAACGTCGGCTCGCTGGGCGGCCTGGTGGCGCTGCGCGACGGGCTGTGCCACCTGGCCGGCTCGCACCTGCTCGATCCGGCCAGCGGCGAGTACACCCTGCCCTACCTGGACCGCGTCCTGGCTCCTCGGGGCGGCGCCGAGGTGTCCGTGGTCCGCCTGGTGCACCGCGACCAGGGCCTGATGGTCGCGCCCGGCAACCCGCTGGGTCTGACCGGGATCGGCGACCTGACCCGGGCCGGCGTGCGGTACGTCAACCGCCAGCGCGGCGCGGGCACCCGCGTGCTGCTCGACTTCGAGCTGGGACGGCTCGGCGTCAGCCCGGACGACGTCGACGGCTACGCCCGGGAGGAGCCGACGCACCTGGCGGTGGCCGCGGCCGTCGCCGCGGGCCGCGCGGACGCGGGCCTGGGCATCATGGCGGCGGCCCGCGCGTTCGGCCTGGATTTCGTCCCGGTCACCCAGGAGCCCTACGATCTGGTGGTGGCGGCCGACGCCATGGACAGCCCGCTGCTCGCCCCGCTATGGTCACTGCTCCGCTCCGACCGCTTCCAAGCGACGGTCACCGAACTCGGCGGCTACGCCACCAAGGAAATGGGCCGCCGGATCCGGTGAAGGAACCGAGCGGCGGAGGTCCGGGACCTAGGCCCTCTGCGGTGGTGATCTACGTCTCTATGGGCTGGCTGCGGCGCGAGCCACGATAAGGATATGAACGCGAGATTCTTCCACCCATCCGGCGGCGGGAGTGCCCAGCCCGCTCGCATCCACGACGACATCATCGAGCCAGGTCATTCGGTTCCGGTCGGCTCGGCCTGCTGCTGCCCGGCCCGGCCGGTCGTGGGGGTCATCATGCCGCCGACTGCGACCCGGCCCCACCGGACCGAACTGCTGCTGTGCGGTCACCACTACCGTGTCTCGCGCCAGGCACTGGCCGCGGCCCATGCCACGGTCACCGAACTCCCGGGAATTGCCGGCAGCCCGCTCGCGGCGCTGCTGTCTGACCTGCACGACCCTCGCGTCCCCGTCAGCTGAGGCGAACGGGCCCCACAGCGGCCGTCCCGTCAAGCGGAAGGCGCAAGGCGTACCGGACCCCTCCCGGGATGGGCTCTATGTCGAGGCTCCCGCCGACCCTGGCGGCCCGCTCCATCAGGTCGTCGTGTTTCGTGGCCGCCCAGTCCAGGCCCGCGGCATGCGGCCGCGCCGTCGCTTCGATCACCGCCAGGCAGGCTTCGGTATCGGTGGTGACGCCGATGCTGGCGGGGACGGCGTCCGGCCCGATCGTCACGAGGGCCTCGCGCAGCAACTGGATGAGCCAGGTCCCGGTGCCCGGGTGCAGGGCGCCGTCGACCGGGCCGCTGAAGCTAACCTCAGGCGCCGGGGACATCTCGCCGCACAGATCCAGGACTTCCCGGCGCAGTCCGCGGTCATGCATCCGCTGCTCCAGGGCGAAGACCGTGTCCCGTAGCAGGCGCAGCACCTGGTCCAGGTCACCGGAGGCGGCCTCGATCCGCTGCCGCACGCCAGCCTGAGTGCTCCGGGACGCGGCGCTCTGCAGCGTCAGCCCAGCGGCGAAGATCCGCTGGATGACCTCGTCCTGAAGGCCGGCGGCGATCCGGTCCCGGTCCTGCTGCACGGTCACTTCCCGCAGCCGTTCCTGCAGTTGCGCGCCTTCTCGCTGGGATTGCGCGATCCGGTCGCGCAGGCCGTGGGCGGCCACCGAGATCATCGTGCCGAGCGCGGCGAACAGCAGTACCCGGCGGGCGACCACCGAGTCGGCGGCCGCCGTAGGAACCAGCGAGGTGATCACCTCTACGGTCACGATCGCCACGACGATGACGGCGGACTCCCAGCGCCGGTGGAACAGCGCCGTCCACACCAGCGGGGTCAAGATGACGAGCCCGACGCCGGCCGTGGCTCCCGCCGCCAGGATCAGCGCCAGGACCGATCCGGTGTAGGTCAGCGGGACCAGCACCGTGGCCCACGCCGGGAGCCGGCGCCAGGGCAGCGCGAACAACCCGGCCGTCGCCAGCAGCAGGACGATGCTGACGATCACCGCCGACGTCGACTGCACGTCGGGCCCGGGCAACGCCAGGCTCACTTCGGCCAGCACGGCGACCACGGCGAACGGGATGACCCGGGCCAGCAGCCCGGGCCCGCGGAAGGGGAAGCCCGGCGGCTGTCCCGGACCGGGCGCTGTCTCGTGCCGCACCGCGGCCTCACTTCTGGACCCCATATATGACTTCCTCCGGACCGCGAGAGCACGCACGTGTACTCATCTGCCCGGGACTCATGAGCCTGAACCGTGCCAGCGCGGTTCCCGCGCTGGCATCGGCACCTATCCGTAAATGAGCATAACCCCCGCATTCTTGTCCGCCTAGACGCAACAGTCCGCACCTCGCGTGGGGTGGCCCTAGCCGGCCTGTCCCAGCCCGCAAAGGTATGTTTTCATTCCAAATGAGGGTGAGGGCCGCCGTCCCTGCCACTCGCCTGCGGGGTTCAGGGCCGCCGGCCTGAGCCAGCCAGCCGGCCTGGAGGCCCGGCCGGCTCTGGAGGCCCGGCCGGCTCTGGAGGCCCGGCCGGCTCTGGAGGCCCGGCCGGCTCAGGAGGCCCGGCCGGCTCAGGAGCCCCGGCCGGCTCAGGAGCCCCGGCCGGGTGCGGGGCCTGGTCGCGGTTCAGGTTGAAGATGCGCTCGACCTGGCTCACCATCCCCTCGGCCCGCTCCCTGAACTCCTCGAACCGCTGCAGGACCTGGCCGACCCGGTCCGGCAGCCGGTCAGCAGGCTCCCCCTGCCACCCCTGGGGCCGCGAAGGCCACGGGGGCCGCGGGGGCCGGGGCGGTCGCGGGGGCCGCGGGCCTTCCCAGTGGCCCTGGTGGTAGTGGACCTGGCGGGTCCGGTGGTACGGGTGACGGCCAGGCTCCCAGCCGTCCTCGTCGGCCTCGTCGGCTTCCTCTTCGGCCAGGTTGGCTTGTTCCTCGGCCAGGTCGGCTTGTTCCTCGGCCAGTTCGGCCTCACGCTCGGCGCGGTCGGCCCGGCGCTGCGCCTCCTCAGCCGCGGCGCGGGCCTGGCCGGCCCGCTGCTGGGCTTGCTCCTGCTCCTGCTCGTCAGCCCACTCCCGGGTGAGGTTGGCGGCTTCGGCGGCCATGTCCGCAGCGTCGTGTGCCATCATGGCCGCCTCGTCCGCCTGCTCGGCCCGCTGCCGGGCTCGTTCGGCCCGCTCCCGCGCTTGGTCGGCTCGTTCCCGGACCCGGTCCGCCCACGCCCGCGCGCTCGGCCCGTCCTCGGCCACGCTGTCCGCACTGGGCCTGTCCGCACCGGGCCTGTCCGCACCGGGCCTGTCCGCACCGGGCCTGTCCGCACCGGGCCTGTCCGGGGCGGGACCGCCCGGGGCGGGACCGCCCGGGGCTTCGTCGGCGCACTGCTCGCGCTCGACCGCGTGCCTGGCCACGCTGTAGGGCTCGCCGGTCTCGGCCATGCGCTGGCGGGTGGCGGTCTTCCGCGCCTTGTCCTGAGTCATGATCATTTCTTCCCGGCGGGTCGGCCCGCGTCTGCCCGCCATGGATGAATGGCATGACCAAAGCCCGCCACGCTGAATGGCGCGACTGACCAAGCCCGCGAGTCGTGGACCCTTGTCCTCGTCGCCACGGCCGGCGCGGGCCGGCCGCTGGCTCGGAAGCGGGCAGGCGGTGCACTGCCGCTACCAGGCAGCGTACCCAGCCGCCTGCCGGACGGCAATGCGGAAAACCCGCCCGTTGACACGGGGGAAAACCATATCCGCGGTGGCCGGGACCGTAGTACCTGGCCCGTTAGGGATCATTCGATTTTTTTAACCGAACGGACCTGGTACACGCACCCCCGCGCCGCTCCCAGCCCGGGTCAGTCGTCCATCTTGGCGGTCCACCGGGCCTCGACGCGGCCGAACCGCCAGTAGGCCAGGGCGGCCGCCCAGACGGCGACGAACAGGGCGACGATGCAGAATCCGGCGGTGTTGATGTTGAAGTTGGCCATGACCGACCAGAAGGCGCCGTTCAGGTGCAGTTCGGCGGTCAGCACGCCGAGGATCTCGATGGTGCCGATGATGAACGCCGCCCCGATGGACAGCCCGGTGATGACCAGGTTGTAGTAGACCTTGCGGACCGGCCGGGCGAACGCCCAGCCGTAGGCGAAGTTCATGAACAGGCCGTCCAGCGTGTCGAACAGCATCAGGCCGCCGCCGAACAGGAACGGCAGCGCGAGCACGGCATAGTAGGGCAGTCCCTGGATCGCCGCGTATGCGGTGGCGGCGAGCAGCACCACCTCGGTGGTGGTGTCGAAGCCCACGCCGAAGATCAGGCCGACGAAGTACAGCTGCCAGGTGTGCCTGATGGACCGCATGAACCGGCCGAAGAACCGGTACATCAGCCCGCGGGCTTGCAACTGGGCCTCGAGTTCGGCCTCGTCGTAGGCGCCCCGGCGCATGTCGCGGGAGACCTTGACGATGCCGGCCAGCACGACGAGGTTCAGCAGCGCGATCAGGTACAGGAAACCGGCCGAGACCAGCGTCCCGGCGGTGCCACCTGCCGTCTGGTAGGCCGAGCTGGGGTTGACCACCGCGCCGAAGACGGCCCGGGCCGCGATGGTGATGCCCGCCCCCACCACCATCACCACCGTGGCATGGCCGAACGAGAAGAAGAACCCGCTGGCCAGCGGCCTTTGGCCGTCGGCCATCAGCTTGCGGGTGGTGTTGTCGATGCAGGAGATGTGGTCGGCGTCGAAGGCGTGCCTGAGGCCGAGGAACCACGCGGTGATGGCCACGCCGAGCCCGACGCCGAGCCCCGGGCTGCCGGCTTCCCCCGGTAGTCGAAGTGATGCGGCATCACGGCCAGGATGTAGATGCCCCAGCCCGCGGCGTTCAGCGCCAGGATGAACCCGAACATCGCGCCGAGCCGGCCCCACTCGCGCCCGGAAAGCCCCGCCCTGCCTGGCATGCGCTCCGCCCTTCGCCCGAGGACCGGTGTTCGCTAGGGCCGCCGGCCAGGCGACCGGACTCGTCCCCTTGCGGGGCTTCACCGTTGCGGGACAGTGCCGGGTTCCCTGCTGAATCTCGCTGGGCTGAATCTCGCTGAGCTGAATCTCGCTGGGCGGACTTTCGCTGGGCGGACTTTCGCAGGCCGGACTTCGCTGGGCTGGCGGCGCCCCCGGCCGGCCCGAGGGCACGGCCAACGTACCGGGACGCCCCGCCCGCCGTCAAGGCTGATCAGATGATCAGCCTTTCCGCTGGGGCGTTGGTTACGCCAGGTGCGCCCGGTTATGGAATCCTTAAGCGGTGCACCTGCTGCCCGCGGACCGGTCCGATCACCGGGTCATCGACGCCGAGCGGATCTGCCAGGCCATCGCGGCCCTGGACAGCCCCGAGGCGATACAGGCTCGCGCCCGGCAGTTCGCCGTTCTCGCCGATCCGACCCGCCTGACGCTGCTGACCTGCATCAGGGCCGCCGGGCCGATCAGCGTCTCGGACCTGGCCGCCGCGACCGGGATCAACGACGCCACGGTGTCCCAGACGCTGCGCTACCTGCGGGCCAGCCAGACGGTCGTCGCCGAGCGCGACGGCCGGGTGGTCCGCTACCGGCTCGCCAGCGGCCCGATCACGGCCCTGCTGGCCGGGCAGTAGCGCCGTGACCGACCTGGCGCTGGTCAACGCCAACGTACTGACCATGGACCCGGCCCGGCCGCGGGCCTCGGCGGTCGCCATCGCGGGCGGCCGGATCGAGGTGCTCGACGCGAGCCTGGACCGCCTGAACGAGGCCGACCGGGTGGTCGACCTGCGCGGGGCGACGGTGCTGCCCGGGTTCCACGACGCGCACAACCACATGGTCGGGTTCGGCATGTCCCTGACCGAGGTCGACCTGCGCTCGTCCGCGGTCGGCAGCCTGGACGAGCTGTACGCGGCGGTCGCCCGCCGGGCGGAGACGACGGCCCCGGGGGACTGGGTGATCGGGGCCGGCTACGACCAGAACAAGCTCGGCGCCCATCCGCACCGGGACGCCCTGGACCGGGCCGCGCCGGGGCGGCGGGTCTGGCTGCGCCACACCTCCGGGCACATGTGCGTGGTGAACAGCCTGGTCCTGGCCGGGCTCGGCCTCGACGCGGCCGCCACCGAGTTCCCCGGCGGCCGGGTCGCCACCGACGACGACGGCCGTCCCACCGGCCTGCTCGAGGAGCGGGCCCAGCTCCTGGTCGGCAGTCTGGTCTACCCGTACCCGCTGGCCGAGCTGACCCAGGCCATCGGCCGGGCCGCCGGACAGTACCTGAAGGAAGGCGTCACCAGCTGCACCGAGGCCGGCATCGCCGGCGGCTGGGTCGCGCACAGCCCGGCCGAGCTCGCCGCGTACCAGGCGGCCAGGGACAGCGGGAGCCTCGACGTCCGAGTGGAGCTGATGGCGGCCAGCGAGGTGCTGCACCCGCTCGGCGCGCACGCCGGCGACGGCCTGGTGGCGGGGCTGGACCTGGGCATCAAGACAGGCTTCGGCGACGACTGGCTCCGGCTCGGCGCGGTGAAGATATTCGCCGACGGATCGCTGGTCGGGCGCACCGCCGCCCTGATCGACCCGTACGCCGGGGATGGGGACGCGGACGCCCCGGGGGATGGGCGGGGCTACCTGCAGGCCGACGCGGCCGACCTGCGGGCCGCGATCATCGCCGCGCACCGCTCCGGCTGGCAGGTCGCCACCCACGCGATCGGTGACCTGGCCATCGACGTGGTGCTCGACGCGTACGAGCGGGCCCTGGCCGAGTACCCGCGGCCCGACCCGCGGCACCGCATCGAGCACTTCGCCGTGGTCCAGCCCCGCCAGGTTGCCCGGGCTGCCGGGCTCGGCGTGATCGCCGTGCCGCAGGGCCGCTTCGCCACCGAACTCGGCGACGGCATGCTCGCCGCGGTCGGCCCGGCCCGGCACAGCTGGCTCTACCGGCAGCGCTCGCTGCTCGAGGCGGGCATGGTGCTGCCGGGTAGTTCGGATCGCCCGGTCGTGTCGGGGGCGCCGCTGCTGGGCATCGCCGACATGGTGAACCGCCGTACCGCCTCCGGCGCGCCGTTCAACCCCGGCGAGGCGATCACGGCCCAGCAGGCGCTGCACGCTTACACCCGCGGGTCGGCCTACGCCAGCCGCCAGGAGCACGTCAAGGGCTCGATCGCCCCGGGCATGCTCGCCGACCTGGTGGTGCTGTCCGAGGACCCCACCGCGGTCAGCCCGGAGCGGATCGCCGGCCTGGCCGTGCTCGCCACCCTCGTCGACGGCCATCCTCGTTACGACGCCGGCGCGTTCGACGGGCTCAGCTAGCTCCGGCTACGGTTAGGGCCGGCCTGGCGCGGTAGAGGATGGGTATGTTCGAGGGTTTCGCGCTGGAGTGTATTGACACCGGAGACGCCATCCTTCGGGTACGCCACGGCGGATCGGGGCCGCCGGTCCTGCTGCTGCACGGTCACCCGCGCACGCACGCGACGTGGCACCGGGTCGCGCCGCTGCTGGCCAGCCAGTTCACCGTGGTGTGCCCGGACTTGCGCGGCTACGGTGAGTCGTCCAAGCCCGCGACGACACCCGACCACGCGCCCAGCGCTTATCCCAGAACGCGGACCAGCGCGGGTGGGGGAAGAAAGCTGGTGAGCCGCGCGGCGTCGGCGGGTGCGGGGAGACAGGTCATCCGGTTACCCCTGCCCCGGACGGGCCTGATCGCACAGGTCAGGAGCCGGCCCGGGCGGGAGCGCGGAGCTGATCTGGCGGGCGATCTCGCCCAGGCTATCCCCCGCGTACCACAAAGTTCCCTTGGGTACGGCGACGTGCGCCGCGCCCGGGGTACGCAGCCCGGCCTCGGAGTACAGGGCACGGGACAGGCGCGCGGGCAGGTCACGGGGAGGCTGGCCGGGAGTGGTACCGGTCATCGGGGTCAGGGTCCGTTCTAGTCGTGGCGGGCAACGGTGTCCGGGAGCTGGATGCTCACGGGTCCGGCGCGTGTTCCCGCCCGGCCCGGGCAGGCAGGCTTCGCGGCCGGGCGGGTGCAGGCCGGGCGGCGGCGAGGTCATCCATGCGCGCCCACACCAGGCAGGAGCGGCCGGGCCCGGGGACGGTGCCGCAGGCCGCGGACAGCGCGGCGACGAGGTAGAGCCCGTGGGGATACCGGGCCGAGGCGGCCAGGTCGCCGTCCCACGCGCTGCCCTGGTCCTGCACTTCGGCGTGGACGTAGTCGCCGCAGGCGTGGCGGAGGCGGACGGTGAAGGTGCCGCCGGGCTGGCCGCTGCCGCTGTGCGCGATCGCGTTGACGGCCAGCTCGCTCACGACCAGGACCACGTCATCGGTGATAGGGCAGCCGCGCAGCTCGGACCGGAGGGCGGCGCGGACATGCCGGGCCATGCTGGCGGTACCCGGGAAGGTCCGTTCCCACGCCCCGGCGGGGACGGCCGGCGGGAGGGGCAGTGTGGCGGGCGTGTGCATGACGGTGGATTCCTGCCGTTCGTGGTCCTTAACGTGTTTCCCAAGCGTGGCCGGTCAGGGCTACGGTTGGGAACGGGATCGGGCTGGATGCCCACGGATTGCCGGCGCCAGGCCGCCTGGTGCGAAGGGATGCCGATCAGATGCCGAATGATGCCGACCGGGCCGGGACTCCGGCCGGGGTGTTCGGGGCCGAGCTCCGCTATTACCGGACCCGGGCCGGCCTGTCCCAGAAGGACCTGGCCCCCCGGGCCAATGTCTCCCACGACGTGATCAGCAAGATCGAGACCGGGGAACGGCCGCCCGCCGAGGATTTCCCGCCGCGCCTGGACGCGATCCCCGAACTGGACACCGGCGGGGCGCTGGACCGGCTGTGGGGCCACCTGAAGAAAAGCCTGAGGCAGCGCGCCTACGGCTGGTTCGCCAGATGGGCCGACATCGAGCCGACGCCGCCGCACTGCGGTCCTATGAGCCGCTGATCGTGCCCGGCCTGCTGCAGACCGGGGATTACGCCCAGGCGATCTTGTCCCTGCGCCCCGGCGGCGACGGCGATGACCTGGACGCCCAGGTAGCCGCACGGCTGGCCCGGCAGGCGGTACTGGACCGGGCGCAGTTCTGGTGCGTGCTGGATGAGGGCGTGCTGCACCACGACATCGGCGGGGCCAAGGTCATGCAGGCCCAGCTGGACCGCCTGGCTTCCCTGGCCGGGCACCCCAAGGTCACCGTCCAGGTCATCCCCGGCAGTTGCGGGCACGCCGGGCTGCTCGGCGGGTTCGTCATCGCCGACCTGGACAGCAAGCCGCCGATGGTCTACCTGGAGACCGCCGCCGAAGGGCAGGTCACCGACAGCCCGTCGGTGGCCGCGCACGTCGCACTCCGGTTCGATAAACTCAGGTCAGAGGCCCTGCCGTGGGGTGCATCCCGCGACCTGATCAGGAAAGTGGCCGAGGAACGATGGACGTGACCGGCGCCAGATGGCGCACCAGCAGCTACAGCGGAGACAACGGCGGAAACTGCGTCGAAGTCCGAACCGCCGTTCCTGCTATCGCGATACGAGACAGCAAGAACCCCGCCGGGCCGGTACTGGCCTTCACCGCCAGGGCGTGACAACGTTTACCGACCAGGTAAAGGCCAGCAACTAAGCCTGTGTAGGTTCCCGCTGGACTCTTCCGATTCCCAGGTGAGCCTTCCACACGGCTTCCAACTGGAAGACTCGCGCGGATGTGACTGAGCAGCGAGTTTGGCATTTGGTCATCGAGTTTGGCGTCCGGTTTGATCGCTCGTCCAGGGGCCGCCACAGGCCCGGCCCTACTGACTGAAGTCCCACAGCGTCGGTGAGGGCGGGCACCCAGGCACCGGATCGCCAACGGCGTCCGCGCCAGCCTCCACGCTCAATTGGACCCAGCCGCCAACCACCTTGCCCAGGACGTGCCAACCTTCGTGCCCAGACTCGCTTGACACTCGCTGAATCGTCATGTCGCAGCCGTTCGAGATGCCAAACTCGGTGCTCAGTCACAGCGGAGACTAAGAGGGCGCCGGCCCAACAGGGCTTCTGCCCAGCCTATGATCTGACTTGGGCCACGTTTCGGCCATGAGTGACTCCGCGAGGCGCTTACCTGGGGTTTGCTGGTTGCAGCGGGCAAATTTGCGCACTAATCCTGGGATGTTGCGTCCAGCGGCTGAGCAGCTATGCCAGCGGATGATGCCGGATCGCAGCGCATCGCGGTGAGCGCGAATGGGGCAGCACGGCCACGCTGGTTAGCTGACCGGATGGTCGTCGGTGAGCAGGTCGAGGAGCTGGTCGGGGGTCAGGGTGCGGAGTTCGACGGTGCGGCCTGGGGCTATCAAATAGATGTTCACCTGCTGTTCGGCCAGATGCTGGGCGTGGTCGATGAGTTCACCGGCGCGGCGGCGCTTGCGGATCCGGTCGGCCAGGTCCAGCCCGGCGAGCGCGGCTGACGGGATCGACACCGCCAACGTGGCCAGCGCTACCGGGTCGAGGACTTTGCCGTCGCCGTGGCGGGTGACGCCGGAGGCGGGCGGCTCCGCGGGAGTGTCCGTGATCTGCTCGCCCCAGCTGCGGGCCAGCTCTTCCAGGCTGCGCCTGGCCATACTGGTGTCTTCGGCGGTGGCGCTTTCCGGCTGGATGATCATGTCGTGCTCCCTGTTATTGCTGCGGCCGGTTCAGCAGGTCGTTGATCTGCTGAACCCCGTCGGTCCAGCCGATCTTGGTGGCGGCGGCCAGGCTGTCGCTGAGCACGTCGCGCGCCTGATCAGGCTGGCCTTCGGCCATCAGCAGCTGACCCAGTGCAAGGCCCACGCCAGCGATCCCGTCGGGTCGCTGCAAGCGGCCGTAGATCTGAAAGGACTCCACCAGCCGGGGGAAGGCCGACTGAAAGTCCTGCCGGACAAGGTCGATTCGGGCTAGGGCCAAGCTGGCGCCGGCGATCCCGTCGAGGTCTCCGAGCTGCTTATTGACCTCCAGTCGCTTGTTCTGCAGCTCAGCTGCCTCGTCGTAGTCGCCGCGCCGGCAGGCGACGTCGGCGATCTGGCCCCAGGTGACGGCGGCGGAGCGGGTATCGCCGAGGCGCTCGTAAGCGGGCAGCTCGATTTCGCGGCGGATCCGCAGGGCCTCGTCGTAGTCGCCGCGCCAGTAGGCGACGTCGGCGATGTTGCCCCAGGTGACGGCGGCGGAGCGGGTGTCGCCGAGGCGCTCGTAAGCGGGCAGCTCGATTTCGCGGCGGATCCGCAGGGCCTCGTCGTAGTCGCCGCGCCAGTAGGCGACGTCGGCGATCTGGCCCCAGGTGACGGCGGCGAAGCGGGTGTCGCCGAGGCGCTCGAAGACGGGCAGCTGGATTTCGCGGCGGATCCGCAGGGCCTCGTCGTAGTCGCCGCGATCGTAGGTGATGTCGGCGATCCTGCCCCAGGCGATGGCGGTTTCCCGGATGTCGCCGAGGCGCTCGTAGACCGGTAGCTGGATTTCGCGGCGGATCCGCAGGGCCTCGTCGGGGTCGCCGCGCTGGTAGACGATGTTGGCGATCTGGCCCCAGGTGACGGCGGCGGACCGGGTGTCGCCGAGGCGCTCGAAGACGGGCAGCTGGATTTCGCGGCGGATCCGCAGGGACTCGTCGTAGTCGCCGCGCTGGTAGGCGATGTCGGCGATCGATCCCATCGCGATCGCCGCCTCCCGCTCCGATCCTGCGCTGGTGAACAGCTGGCAAGCGTGCCGGAGCAGCTTTTCGGCCTGGTCGGGCTCGCCGCTGGTGATCAGGTGGACAGCCCGTTCGGCGATCACCCGGGCCTGGTCCAGCGAGTCGGCTCGTTCCTGTCCCGCCGTTTCGGCCTGGCGCATGGCCCGGTCCAGCAGCGCCGCGCCGGCCTGTCCGTCTCCGCTGGTCAAGGCAGCAGCAGCGACCTGCCGCAGCAGCAAGAGCGGCACGGCATGGCCGTGCCGGTCCAGCAGCCCGATCGTCTCCTGGCCAAGCCGGAACGCGTCGGCGGCCGGGCCGCTGCGCAACGCCGACACGCCCCCGGCGGCGCTCGCCGCCGTCACCACCGGGTCATCGGCAAGCAGGCCGACCCGGGTGAGCTGCAGGTCCATCACCGGACCCCGGCCCAGCGGGGCCGGGCCGCCCCAGGCCGCCAGCAGCGGCCCGGTGCTGACGGCAGCGAGGGCGGCCTGCTCGGCCGCACTGAGCGGGTCGATCCGCCCGGTGGCCAGCGGGCTGGCGGCCAGCGCCGTGCACGCCGGATCGTGCAGGTCCGGGTAGGGGTCCAGCAGTCCCAGGCCCCGCAGGCGGGCCGCGGATCCTCCCACGGCGCCGGCCAGCACCCCGATCACCGGGTCGGGCACCGGCACGGTGAACAGCGTGACCGCCCGCAGCAACGCCAGGTTGGACGGCCCGGCTTCCTCCAGAAGCGTGTCCAGGGCCAGGTTCTCCAGGAAAGCCCGCACCTCGGCGTCGGCGGGCAGGTCACCCCGGCGCAGGTACGCCTCCATGCCGGCCACCGCGGCCTCGGCGCGGTCCAGGCCGACGTGCTCGCCGTAGACCAGCCGCAGGCCGATCAGGTCCTGCAGGCCCGGGTTCCCGCAGCTGACCGCCAGCGCCCGGGCCGCCAGCCCCGCCCGCTCCTCCTGCCGGCCGGCCGGGGTCAGGGCCTGCTGGCGGCGCTGCAGCTTGCGCTGCGCCACCGGCGACAACGGCCGCAGCTGCACCGGCGCCAGCCGGTCCTGCAGGCCGTCCAGGGTGAAGGTGAACCGGCTGGTGACCAGCAGGCGACTGTCGGTCAGCGCCGGGTCGAACGCCCGCAGCACCCCGGCCAGCACCCCAGCATGCCCGGCCGCGACCCGGTGCGGACCAGACGGGTCGGGCACCAGGATCTGCTCCAGGTCATCGATGATCAGCAGCAGCGGCCGCTGCCCGTCTTCCCCCGCCTGGGCACACGGCCCGGCCAGCACGTCGACCAGCACGGATTCGATGGCCTCCGGCCGCTGGCGCAGCTCCGGCAGCCGGGACTCGAGCAGCTGCCGGGCCGCCGGGTTGGCCTTGACCGCGGCGGCGACCGCGTCCGCGATGGCCACGGCCCCGTAGTCGCCGAACACCACTGCCATGGCGTGGTCCGGGAGCCGGTCGGCGATCCGGGCGGCCAGGCTGGACTTGCCCAGCCGGCCCTGCCCGTGCAGCAGGACCCCGGCCCGGTCGGCGGACCGCAGCGCCCGCAGCGCCTGCTGCAGCTCCGGGCGGCGGCCGACGAACATCTGCGCCGTGGCCACCGGGACCTGCTGCTTGCGGTCCAGGAACGTCTTGGTCCCCCGGGTGGCGGTCACCAGGGACCGCTTGCGGGTGCCGGCCACCAGCGCGCCGCCGCCCGCCGGGCCCAGCCACAACCGGGCCAGATGCCAGTCCGCCCGCACCACCGGGTCCGGGCAGTCCAGCAGCACCCGGCGGGCATCCCCCACCGCCACCGCCAGGTCAGCCCGCCCGGCCAGACCCCGGTACAACCGCTCCGCGAACACCGTCGCTGACCGGTCGATGACCGACCCGTCCCAGCCGATCACCGCCGGGAACCCCGCCGTCACCAGCGCGGTGGCCAGCGAATGCGCTATCAGCCCGCCCCCGCTGCCGGGCTCGCCCTTGCGGCCATCGCCCGGCGGCAGGTGAGCGCCCGCGTCGGCGCCGGTCGCGGTCAGGCACGCGGACACGAACAACAGCCGCGGCACCGCCGACAGCAGGCTGGCCAGGTCCCCGGCCGTCGTCGGCCGCCCTTCGCCTGTGTCGTCCTCCATCATCAGCACCGGCACCCCCGGGCTTCCGGGCCGGACCGGGTAATTGTTCACCCCATGACACGACAGATGGACGACGGGCATCCCGCCCGCCGCGGCCAAGCGGGAGGCCAGCTGCCCGGGATCACCGGTATCTTCGACCAGCAAGTCCACATGCGCCTCACCGACCGCGGTGAGAATGGCAGCTTCCTCCGCCTCGAAATCCAGCTCATGCTGGCCCCGCGGCGAGGACGCCATGAACGCCAGCCCCAGCCGGAACGAATCCGGCTCCGGCCGGGCCACCGCCGGGCCCAGTCGCCGGGCCACGCAGAAGCGGTCCAGCTCATCTTCGGCCAGGAACCCGCCGCCGGGCCGGGCCAGCAGTTCAAACGGGGCCCGCAGCACCGCCCAGGCCTGATCCGAGGGCGCCTGCGGGCCGCCGATCTCAAAGACGACCGGGCGGGGCGCGCGGTCCAGCAGCACGCTCAGCTGCCCCTGATCCCCGTCCAGCCAGCCGAACAGCTCCCGGCCCAGCTCCGCGAACACACCGTCATCGCGGCCAGCCTGCACCGCCCGCACATACCGGCCCGCCAGCCCAGTCAAGAACTCTACATCAGCAGCACCGATAGGCCGGCGGGATCCGATCCGCTCATCAGCGGCCAGCACCTCAAAACCAGCGCCGTCAAGAAACAGGCCAGTTACCACGCCTTACCACGCCCCCCACCTTCCGCGGCGGAATCCTCTGGCACTGCCCAACTTAGCTAAAGGCAGGCCTACCACCCTAACGTCACTGGGACGCGGCCGGCCTTGAATGAGTCCGCGAGGCCCTCACCTGGGGGCTTACCGCTCGCGGCGAGTAAATTTGCCACTAATCCTGGGTCGTACGAAGGGTAACTGGCCACGTCCTAGCGCGCGGCGTCGGGCGTCGCCGCGGTGCAGGTCGTGCACTCGCTCCCCGGCCGGGAACCTCCACGACTTCCTCGACCACATCCATCAGCGCTCAGGTGCGCACTAAGTTGGCCCAACTCAGATATGACCGTCGAGATTGGAAGCGCTCGCGGGCAAGCAGCCCACATGCCCCGCGGAAAACTGCCGGGTAACCGCAGGTCACTCAAGATCAACTGGAAAGGTTTGCCGGGAACCTGCAGCCGGGCCAGATCTCAGCAACGCCTGGCAAGGGGCGTTCTGGTATTCGGGAGCGCCCCTTGCCACGCCTGCGGCTGAGCGTCGCCCGCAACGGCCGCGTGCAGTTTCCTCATTCCACGGGCGCAGCGCTGCATTCGTGCGGTCCGCACGCAGCGCGGCGGCCTGTGCACCTTCCACGTTCATGTGTGGCGGTTTTGCTTGCACCTTCCCGGCCATGAGTACGGCGAGTTACCATGTGTGATTTTGAATGTGATTTTGAATCGGTCTCCCCTCCTGAATCTTTGTGCGGAGTGGAGTTGGAGTGATCCTGACCTCGCCCTCTTTGCTTGTTGAGGGGGTGAGGTCAGGATCACGGAGACGGAACGCAGCGACCATATCCGCGCTGGCAGGAGGGGTGCCGAGCTGGAATCGCGACGTATAGTGGCCGCCCGTACCGACGCCACGCTGGACGGCGTATATGCGGTAGTTGTGCGTTGGGCCCGGGCCCGTGCCAACCCACGGTGTCACCGGCGCTGCGCACTACGACACCGCGAGCATGGGCCAGTGATCGCGCGTCCGTAATGTCTTGTTCTAGATTCCCGCCGCGAATGTCGCCACCAGACTCATCTTACGCCCGCGTAACAGATATTATCTGACGAGCAGTTTATCCGAGCCGAAGATGTGGCGAGCGGATATGGACTGAGACGAACAGGAGCTTGATGGGAGTCGAGTCGCTGTCGTGCGCGCATTGCGGATCTGGTGAAGTGCAAGAGGTCAAGCCGAATACCTACTTCTGCAATCATTGCGAGCAGGTGTCCAAATATATTGATTCCAGCCGGATCACGGTGGATGTCCAACCGGGCTTTTGCAGTTGTGGAAATCGTGTTGAGTTTCAGTGCCAAGTATGTAAAGGAACTATATGTGCAGATTGTGACGTAATCAATAGAGTGGCGTTTCCGTATCGGCAGCAATCCGATCAATTTATCCTGGCTGTCCCCGCTGGCGGCTTCGGCCATCTTATGGCCCGGCCGGACCGGGAGATCCGCCATGAGCCGGGCTGCTGCGGCCGGTGCGGTGCCGGGCTGGCGGGGCGGCCGGTGACCGGGGTGGAGCGCCGCCAGGTCTTCGGCCTGCTGCCAGTGCGCGCCGAGGTGACCGAGCACCAGCTGATCGAGCGGGAATGCGGCTGCGGGCAGCGCACCAGGGGCGCGGCGCCGCCCGGCGCGGAGGCGCCTGTGCAATACGGGCCGCGGATCGCTGCGGTCATCGTGTACCTGTACGCCAGGCAGTTCCTGTCCAAGAAGCACACCGCGCTTGCGCTGAGCGAGCTGTTCGGCATCCCGCTGTCGTCCGTGACGGTCGCGGCGCTGACCGCCCGCGCGGCCGGGCGGCTGGACGGGTTCCTGGAGCAGGTGCGGCAGGGCATCACGGCCAGCGACGTCGCCGGGTCCGGCGACACCGGGTTCGGGTGGAGGGCAGGCTGGCCTGGGTGCACTGCGCCCGCACCGGCAAGTACACCCTGCTCATGGTGCACCCCCGGCGGGGCAGGAAGGCGATCGAGGCGACGGGCGTCCTTCCCCGGTTCTCCGGGGTCACCGTCCACGATGCCTGGGCGCCGTATGACACGTATCCGGTCCCTGATCACCAGCTTTGCTGTGCTCACGCCCTGCGCGAGCTGCAGGCCGTAACTGATGCCGCGCCGCAGGGCCAGTGGTGCCGGGCCGCGCAGGCTGCCGGGGCGCTTACCGCGATGCAGCAGCTGGTAAGCGAGGCGATCCGCCGCGGGCGGGATGCCGTGGACCCGGCAGTGCTGGCCGCCCAGGTCCGCCTGTTCAGCTCCGCCGCCCTGATCGGGGCCAGCCAGACCGCCGCCCGCTCGGGGGCGCTGATGAAGAAGCACAACGCCCTGGCCGCCGCCTGCTCGGCCGGCAGGACGACTACCTGCGGTTCACCGCGGATTTCCGCGCGCCACCGGATAACAACGGAACCGAGCGCGACATCCGGACGGCGAAGCTGAAGCAGAAGGTATCCGGCTGCCTGCGCACCATGACCGGCGCCCGTCAGTTCTGCGCTATCCGCAGCTACCTGTCCAGTGCCGCCAAGCAAGGCCTCAGCTCCTTCGATGCCCTCGTCATGCTCGCCAAAGGCGAGCCTTGGATGCCCGTCGCCGCCTGATCAGTCAACAAGGGTTCAAATACCTGACCAGTTACTCGGGCTGGCTGCCAGGTCCGGGCTCAGCAAGGATCTCTACAAAGTTCACGCGCCCTTCTTTCCAGTCCCGAAAGAGCTTCTTGAACTGGGCTGGCATCGGAAGGTCGGTGAGCGTCCGCCTATTTTTCCTAATCTCCTTGTACATAGAATATACCGCAGCAACCCCTAGACCGCTAAAATTATCAAGTCGATCGCCTATTTCTTGAGGATCAGGGAAGAGTATGGTTGTTACGTGCTTCAGGGCAGTGGTCCGAGCCCATGGCAGATCTGGATTGCTCTCCAGATAGCGGCCGATGAGAGCGAGTTCCCTTATGGCGTCCCCGCTCGCGAATGGTCGGCGCATTATATTATGCGATTGGTACATTGGCGGCCGCGATCGGTACACTAGATCCTCGTAAAGTGATACTGGGTAAGGGACAGGTGAGTACATAGTGAGCAATTGCGGATAAATTTCCATCAATGCGCCCAAGCCGCCAGGCATTCCTAGCGCCTGTTCGAGCGAGATGACATGTGCGCCTAGTGCTGGCGCTCTAAGCCGGTTGGAACGGGCGGTCTCGGCGGCGATCTCGGCGGCGTAGCGGTTAGCTTGTTCTGCCGACCACTGTGACCAGAATGCGCTCGCGTCACCTTGGCCGATCTCAAGGACAAGTAGTAGCCCTTCGGCGCGGGTCGCCTCGTCGTCCGACATGACCATGGCCGCGATTCGGATGCTCATCTCGTCTGCTATTAGCTGCTCGTGGTTGCCGCTGTGACTGAGCAGCAATCGCAACGGGTGGCTGTTTACCACTGGCGTGTCTCCGGCGAGCCTGTAATCGAGCATAGAACGAGTCAAACTCCGTAGCGCGGCCGGCGACGGTCGAGCACTTTCTAGGCACTCAGCGAGAAACGTAAGTAGAGGACCTCGTTCCTCGGGCACCAACGCAGGATCGAGGAGGGTTGCGTATATCCGGTCCGCACCACGGTCGCTGTTCCGATCCTTGATCTGTATCGCCAGTTCGCCAACAAGGTTCCAGCCCTTGACTGACCTCACGTGCGGCGCAAGTAGGCGCCCGAGGTCTTCCGGCGTGTCGGATACCGTCGCCAGATGAGCCGCAGCAAAGTATTCGAGGAACGTACGGTGGGTGAATGCGTATAGCTTTTCGCCATCTGCGGTAGTTCCCGCGTCGCTGAGCACCCACATTCGCCCGCCGCAGAACTCAACGAATTCCCTGGCCGCCGCCCGCGCCTCCTCCGAAGACTCGAACCCGCGCCCATAAAGGAACTTAGCGGCTTCATAAATGAGTGCGCGTTCGGTGACGGCACCCCTGAAATCTTGACTGTTGAACAACCACCAGGCTAGGTGCCGGATCGCGGGCTCGACTAGGTGCCCAGCCTGCAGTTCGTGATGGATCCTACGGCTCTCGTCCCATTTACCGAGAAGCAACTCTGCGCACCGGCTGTAAATTCCGGCCCGGTCGCGAGGGAGCGATCCTACTCCGCGATACAAGATGCACATCAGTGACAGCATTAGCGGGTTGTACCGCAGGTCCGGTGCCCCAGCACTTTCCATTAGGAATGCCTGGGACTCGTTTTCAGCTTCGGCAGGAGAGACATTCTCTTGGACCGTGAACCACTTCCGCACATACTCTGCGACTTCGTCTTCGCCGAACCCGCCGAGACGATAGCACGTGAACTGGTCGACATCCAGTTGCGCTTGGTCATACCCAACCACTCGGGAGGTGACCAGTACCCGCGTGAGCGGATACGCAGAACAGAATTGCTCTACCCGATCTGACACTTCGCGACGGCGCGACGTGTCGAGCAGTTCGTCCAGTCCGTCGAAAATCACTAGGGCGCGCCCTGTGAGCAGGAGCCTCTCCACCAGTCCATCCGGTGCGGCGGACTGGTACAGAGTCTTTAGCGTCTGCTCGATATGGCTCGCCACCGAAAGCTCTGGCGGTTCCTTAGCCGCGTACTCCCGCAGCGTGACAAGAAACGGGACCTTACGGGTAGGATCGCTTGCAAAGTAGTATGCGAGCACGTTCGTCGCTGTCGTCTTTCCCCCGCCCGGATCGCCCAGCAGCACAGTCCTATCGAGCCGGACGATTAGGTCCATGACGTTGAGACTGGATATGCCGACTGGCGTCCAACCAAAGTCAACTCTTTTGTCGTCGTACGCGTAAATAGATGTGTTGACGTAAATCTTCTCGACAGGCACCCGGCGCCGCCGCTCGAAGTCAGGTGGCTCTAGCTTCCCGTGCCGCCCCCAGACCTGCCGCCGGTACCGGTCGAGAAACTCTGCCTCGGCCCGACTACCGCATCCGGGATCGGCCAACGCCGCGACCTGCCGCTCGATCGCCCCGAGCAACGCGACGATCCGGCTGTTGTAAGCCTCATTCCGCACTTGGCTCAGCCCTGTGAGCCCGACCCGTCCCTCCAGGTCCCCCGCTAGGTCACCGATCTTGCGGTCGTAGTAGTCGCTCAGTTGCTCGGCAAACCGCGTATCGCGCAGCGCCAGCCGCACCGCCTCGCGCGCTCTGGCCGCGTCCATCTCCGGCGCGTCCGTCAGCCGAGCCGCAAGCAGCCCCTGCAGTGCTCCCTGCACCTCGTCGCGCTCGAGCGCCGCTTCAAGTTTCGCCGCGTCCGCTTCGAGCAACTCCGGCAGCTCCAGCTTCACCTCAGACAGCCCGGCCCTGGTCAGCGCCTCAGTGTTCATCCAGCCGACGACGTCCAGTTCCGACGCCGCCCGCGACGCGCGCGGACGCACGACCATCTGGCCAACCGCCCAGATCGCGTTGACCAGCACCCCGTCAGCGACATCCCCAGGATTGATAAACACGTTCCCCCACCGCCAGACCACATGACCCACGCTAAGCGTAACCACTTGACGACCGCGCCGACGAGCTAAAGGTCACAGTGCACAACCATTCGGACCTGCCGACAGCCGACATGAACATGAAGTAGTCGAGCTATGGCTCTGGCGACATCGAGGCTGTTGTAGCGGTGCAGCAGGACGATCGCCACCGCCCGCGCGGCCGCGCGCGACTCCTCGGTGAGACACGGAAGCCCCTCCCTGAGCCATCAGGGCTCGATAGGCCCCAGAGCCCCAGCCGCGGCGGGCTCCCGGGTCGCGCTGTTCGGCGGCTACGGCTCCGACTGTGACCGGCACGGCCCTCGCCGAGTTCGGCGAGGGCCGTGCCCAGCGGACCGGTGAATACCGGATCGTGCTCCTGGACGGGCAGACGCTCCCGCCGGCCACCCAGGTCATCGGCTGCGGAAGCCGCCTGCACTTTCTCGCCGATACCAGCTGGTACCAGCTCGACATGGACGATATCCCGGGATGATCTGGCGCCAAAGCCAGCCGCCGGAGGACGCTAATAATTTGAGTCTGGCCCGGAATTCTGGCGGAGAAGGGTTACAACGCGCCTTCGCAGAAGAGCCGCGGGCAGCACGTGGCAGCAAGCAGCGCCGCAGGCCCGCCTGCCGCGACGCGATGGTGGACTGGCTCTACTCCCGCGACGCGGTCAGCTCGCCCGGCGTGATCCGGGAAACGATGCTGCAAGATCTCCAGCGAGGCTACTGGTTCGCCGAGCCGTTCTCAGATGACGACCTCGATAGCGCCGCGGCCTGGCTGAGCCGGCAAGGCCTAGCCGGCGGGACGGGGTCGACTAGACATATGGCCCGGTCATCTTGTGCCTGACCGATGCCGGCGTCGCGTGCGCCGAGGACTTTAGCTCAGGCACCAGCGCCTACCTCGACAAGCAGGATTACGGCGCCCCAGGCCCTACGGTGCACATCGGCGTGACCCGCGGCCCGGTCCAGGTCGCCGGCGATAGCGCCCGGCAAGTGCAGAACCTCGGACCCCGGCCAGATGACCTCAGGCAGCTGATCGCCGGGATCACCGGGATGATGCATGCGCTGGTTCCTGACGTGCGCCTGGAAGAGCAGGCAGCACTCGCCGCCATCGGCGACGACGGCGTCGATCGTTCCGCGCTGGAGCAGTTCCGCGACTGGACGGTAAGCACCTTGCGGGCCGGGGCCACCAGCGCGGCCGTGGCAGCAGGCACCTCCGCCACCACGACGCTGCTGATCGAGGCTGGCCATCTGGCGAGCCACCTCGGCTGAGGGTGCCCGGATGCAAGGGCCTGCGCCACGCGGGGCACACCCTTCGAGACCGGCAGTATGGCCAGGCAGCGCGGCTACGGCTGGCCGACCTGCCTGGAACGCCGTGGTGCCTTGCCGCCGGCGACGCCGTCATCGCTGGTCCCTGCGCGGAGCTGGGCTAGTTCATCGCGGTAGGCGTCGGCCTGGCGTTCGGCGCGCTCAGCGCGGGCCCGCAGGTCGGCGCGCATCTCGTCGCGGTCGCGGGCGGCGTCGTCGCGGAAGCTGGCGAGCATCTTGTCCGCGTCGGCGCGGACCCGGCCGGTATCGGCCCGAGCTGCGTCGGCAGCGGCCTGCGAACGGGCGGCTTCATTCTGTGCCAGGCTGGCGGCCGCTTCGGCCTGCCCGGCCCGCGTGAGGGCCTCTGTCGCACCGCAGCTCACGGCGCTGAGAACAGCAGCGCGGCCTCGCTGGGCCGTCTCAAGAGATCTGTCGCACCGCAGGTCGGAGACACCGGCCGTACCACCTCAATCGAGACGGGACACCAGCCAGTGTCAGGACGCGGCGGGACTGGCCTTTTCTCATCCATCTGGCTAACCAGGTGGCCAGTCTCATCCGATGTGGCCAGGATTGTCCGTTCTCGGTGAAGGTGTCAGATCCTGAACAGTGCCCGAGCCTGCCGTGCTCGCGCAGCCAGATACCGAACTTCGTGAACCCTCACACAACAGCGAAGACCAGGTCAGCGGCAGTGACACCGTTCTCGGCGCCGACAGGCCAACCGCCCTGGGAGGGATAGGTCCATCGCCAGCGGACAAGCCGCTGGTGCCAGCGCAGCAACGTGACCGGGGTTACTAGCCGGTTCACCTGCAATGAGGCGGGGTGCAGCCGAGCCAGGGCGGCGGGCACCGCCCGGTCGGCCCAGTCCAGTCTGGGTTTGGGATTCTGCCGCTGAAGCACCGCGATCTCCTGGCGCAGCACCAGCAGCTCGGTGTCCTTAGCGGCCGCTGAGCGCGCGAGCATGGCCATCCAGCCGACCAGGCGGACGAACATCAGGTAGAGCATCCGTACCGTCACGAACCCGCGATACTGCCAGCCACATCATGGGTTCATCCACAGGAGGCCCCGTTTCCGGCCGTTCGATCGGCAGGCAGTCTCGCAGCTGTGCGCCACACCGCGCCGTAAAGTCCTGCACCCGTCCTTGACTGGACGTGAAGGCACCTCGGCCGTCATGATTCTAGATCGATCGATCGATCGATCGATCGATCGGTAGCTGGGGGTTGCCCGGTGACTGGGTTGACGGTGGCCTATGCGGCGAACGCTGTCGCCTGGGCAGGCCAGCGCGAGGGCTGTCCATCTCGTCTGCGGATGAGGAGTGGACGGCGCCGGGGCGAGGTGCGGGCTGCCGGGGTCCGGGCACCTGGCCGATCTGCGCCAGGCCGTACGGGCGGGTACCACGCCTGGACCCTGGATTCCGCCTACGGGCCGGCCCGCATCCAGCCGCAATGGTACGGATGCTGACAGGCCACGGTCTTCGCACATCAACGTGAAAGGGAAACGATGCCATTCGTCAAGCGCCCTGACGCCCGGATCTGGTGGGACCAGAGCGGGACGGGCGACCCGGTCCTGCTCATCATGGGCCACGCCTACGGGGCTGACATGTGGCATCGCACCGCCCCTGAACTCGCCGCCTCCTACCGCGTTATCCGGTTCGACAACCGGGGGATCGGCCGCAGCTCCGACCCGCCTGGGCCCTACCCCGTGCAGCTGATGGCGGACGACGCGCTGGCTGTCCTGGATGCCGCCCGCGCCGCGTCCGCTCACGTTTACGGTGTGTCGATGGGCGGATTCATCGCTCTTCAGCTGGCCCTCGACCACCCCGGCAGAGTCCGGTCGCTGACCCTCGGGTGCACCGCCGCCTCGGCGGAGGGCGCGTCGCGTGGCGCACTGCTTGCACGAGTCCGGTCCCTGGTGCCCGCCGCCGCCCTCAACCGGATCGCATGGAAGCTGCTGTACGGGCCGGGCACGCCGGCCAGCCGCCGAGCGGAAGACCAGCAGATTGTCCGGCGCACCCGGGCCAGCGGGCGGGGACGCCGCGGCCAGCTTATCGGCGCCGCGAGCTTCGACGTCACCGGCCGGCTGGCGGAGATCCGCATTCGGGCGTTGGTCATGCACGGAGCCCGGGACCGCATCGTCCCCGCCGCCAACGCTCAACGACTCGCCGACGGCATCGCCGGAGCCCGGCTCGTGGTTTTCCCTGACGCCGGCCACGTTTACACCACCGACGCCCCTGATGCCGCCAACCAGGAGGTCCTGCGCTTCCTCGGCGATATCTCTGACTCAACCGACGGCTCCAGCACCGGCCCGGCAGCCAACCCGGTCCCCGGAGCCGGCCCGCACGGTCAGGCGACATGACGGGCTCGCTGCGGCCCGCAAGCGGCTGGTCTTCCGCAGGGAAGGTCAGGGCCACCCGCTGTCGAACGCCGCGGCGCTGCCTAGCCCGGGCAGCTTGAGCGTATCGAGGGCGAGCAGGATGAGGATGAGCGTGACCAGCAGGCAGGCGGTTGCGTACGCGGGCCCTGGCCGGCCGCCCGGCCGGCCATGCGCGCCTCTGCCGGCACCGCCGCCACGGCCCTGGTCCGGCCGCAGGCATCACCGCTGCTTTGCCGCCGTCACCTGCGATGGCTCGGCGGCGCCGCCGAAACCGCGCAGACCGGCATCCCCGCCACCCCGGAGATCCTCACCGCGCACCGCCGCTACCAGCAGCTCCTGGCCCGCAGCGGCGACCGGGAATGGGCCGCCGCCAGCATCGGCGCGGCGTGAGGGATCACGACGCACTAGGCGCAAGATCCATACCGCTGGCCCAGGCTCTGCAGCCGCTGGCAGGACCGGGCCGGCAGGCTCGGCCTGACCGGCCCGCCCAGCCAGGCCGCCGTCACCTTCCCCGAGGTAGTTGCCCTCGCCCAGGTCCTCACCGACCTCGGCTGGCGCCGCCACGTTGCCATGGTCCGCGAATGGCAGCTCGACTTGTTCTACCAGCGCATCGCCCGCCGGCTTGGCGTGCCCTTCTGCCAGGCACCCTCCCGAAGCGACCCGATCGTCACCTGGGCCGCCGGGCACCGCAACAGGTTCGCCCGGATCCGCGGCAACTTCTGGAGCAGGCACGAGTGCTCCCGGGCCCTCTCCACCCCGTTCCCCGGAAAAAGCCAGTTCAGATGAGACGGCCACACAGCCAGTCGTCTCACGAGAACTGGCCAGCCCGGAGGTCAGTGTCCTGTGTCAACGTACTTTCCTTTTTGTCAATGAATCTTGCTCGTCTGGCATCTTCTGCCGCTCAACTTTCCCCGATTCGTGTTGGGTCTCAACAAACCCGGTCCCCCCCCGCTTGGCCGGCTTCGGGCTGGCCAACTCCGGGACGGGTGACTTCGGGACGGGTGACTTCGGGACGGGCGACTTCGGGACGGGCGAAACGCCCCACCCCCCTGAACACCGGTGAGGATCCGGCCCCGTTCTGGTTGAGACCTATCCAGCGCAGCGATTCGCCGCGTTCGGACTCTTGGGCACCCGGTGACCCGGCCTTTAAGGCACTCGAAGTCTCACACGATCCTGAGCCGCAACTCCGGGAGCCTCGGTCGCCCTGGCCCGCCCCGGAGGCTTCGTCAGAATAAGGCTCCGTCCTCTTTCATTCGGGCGGAGCCGTTCCTATTACTCGGGACGCTGTTCTGGCTGGCGCAGGTCTATCACACCCGGAACCGCAGACAAATCAGCTGCGACACTAAGGGACGTGGATGAGGAGTCGCTCGCCGCCGTGACTGAGGCGGCCGGGGGGAGCAGCGCCGCGCTGGTCGCCGCGTCGGCGCGGGCCCGCAGTGATCCGGGTTCCTGTGCGGTCGTGCTGGTGGAGGGCATGAGCGACCAGGCCGCCGTGGAGGCGCTGGCCGCCCGCCGCGGCCGTGACCTGTGCGGCGATGGCGTCTTCGTGGTGCCGATGGGCGGCGCGACCAACATCGGGCACTTCCTTCGCCTGTTCGGCCCGCAGGGGTTCGGTGTCCGCCTGGCGGGCCTGTGCGACGAGGGCGAGGAGCGCGATTTCCGGCGCAACCTTGAACAGGCCGGACTGGGGGCCGGGCTGGACCGGGCCGGGCTGGCCGAGCTCGGTTTCTTCGTGTGCGTGGCCGACCTGGAAGACGAGCTGATCCGCTCGCTCGGCGTCCGCCGGGTCGAGCAGCTGATCGAGGCGCAGGGCGAGCTCGGCCCGTTCCGCACCTTCACCAGGCAGCCCGCCCAGCGGAACCGGACCCGGGAGCAGCAGTTGCGCCGCTTCATGGGCACCCGCTCCGGCCGGAAGATCCACTACGGCCACGTGCTCGCCGCGGCGCTCGATCTCACCCGGCTGCCCAGCCCGCTGGCCGGCGTACTGTCCCGGATGTAAGCCGCAGCCCTCCGTCTGCCCCGCCTGTCCGGCCGCCCGGCTGTCCGCGCCTTGGCTGCCCGCCGCACCCCCTGCCCGGCGCCCTGCTGGCGCGTGTCGCATTTTGCAGGACAATTGCCGGTTCATTTCGCCTTTGTCCTCGATCACAATAGGAGGCCGTTCGTCCGGTGTGAGGCAGGTCCAGGTAGCGAGGAGGTGGATGAAATGGCGCAGCGCGTGTACAAGACGCTGCTTGGAACAGCCCCGGACGACGCCCGGGCACAGCTGGAAGAGTTGGCGCTCCGGCATGAGTCCGGTGAGTACGCGGCGGGGGAGCGGCTGCGCGCGGTCGCCGCGGAACTGGTTGCCCGCGGCCTGGAGGTGACCGCTGTCGACTACCGGGACGGGTCGCAGGAGCTTGAGGTGGTGCTCCCGTCGGCCCGGCAGGTCGGCCCGGTCACCGTAGACCGCGATGGCAGTGGCCAGGGCTGCCAGCTCAGCTGGGAGGAATGGGCGGATATCGCCGACGAGGCCGGGGTGAGGCGGGCCGCGGACATGGTGGACGCCGTGCTGCGCGGTGTCGCCGGCCCGGCCCGGTGACGGATGAGCCAGGCGAGCTGGCGGCCCAGCTGGCGGCACTGCGGGGCGCCTTCCCCGGTTACCGGTTCCGGCAGCGGGAATTCCGCGGCGTGCCGTGTTACGTGGCCGAGGCCCGGGGCGCCGCCGACGCGCCGCTGGCGGCCGCCAGGAACCCGGAGATCCTGTCGGACATGCTCGCCGCGGCCGCCGGACGGCCGGTGCGGCTGCGGCCCGCCGCCGTGGCCGCCGCCTATCGCGACCGGCTGATGACGGTGAAGCAGTGTGCCGCGATGTTCGGGGTGTCCCGGACGACGGTCATGAAGTTCCTGGCCGCCGAGGGGATCGACCTGCGTCGCCCGGGCGACGGCGTCGAAGACCAAGCCGTGCTTACCGCCTACCGGGACGAGGGGCTGAGCCTGCACGACTGCGCCGAGCGATTCGGGATAAGCCAGCGCCGGGTCGCCGCGACGCTGGAACGACACGGCGTCCCGCGTCGGCCGGTGGGACGGCCCCCGCGACGTCTTCCTGGTGCCTCCGCGGGCGCGCTAAGCGGATTTGGCCGTTAGTTTCCCGATCCCGGTGAATATAGAGCGGTACGCTTCTCGCGTGAATGGGATTGGCCCGGGAAAAGGCGCAGACTCGGGAACCGGAACCACCGTTGTTACCCAGAATCGGCGCCAGATAGGCCTCCTATTCGGTTTCCTGGTTCTCGCCTTTGCCGTGGCGCTGGCCAGGGGCGTGGCCGGGGCGCAGACTACGTCAGCGCACGTGGCCGCCGCGGTCTTCGGCGGCGTCCTCGTGGTGGCTTTCGTCGCGGGCTGGATCGTGATGATCCAGCGTCCGGCGCGCCTGGAGATCACCGAGGACGCCTAGGCCTCGGACCAGCTCAGGGCCGCTTCAGCGCTGTTCGACGATCTCCATGCCGTTGCCGTCCTGGTCGCGGAACGCGAACATGGGCGGCACGCCCTCCCAGCGCAGTATCTCGTCCACGTGGACGCCGCTGGCCAGCATCCCGGCGTGCACGGCGTCGGCGTCGGCGGCCACGAACCTGATGCCGGTCTCGACGCCGGCCGGCAGGCCGTCGTGCGCGGCGATCAGCGCGATCGAGGTGGCCGCCCCGGCCGGGGCCACCTCGATCCAGCGGCGGCCGCCGCCCATGTTGACGTCGAGGCGCTTGGAGAAGCCGAGCGTGCCCACGTAGAAGTCGATCGCCCGGTCCTGGTCCGAGACCGGCACGCCAATCGTGCGCACGTCGGTGATCTTGCCTACGGTCATGGTTTCTCCTTCACGGGGTCCTGCAATTCAGACGGCGGGACCCTGCCAGGGTCATCGGTGTTTCCGCGGCATGTACCGCACGCGGGGAATCGCCTCACGGATCCAGCGCTAGCAACTTCGCGGCGACTTCGGTCAGGTCCTCGCCTACCACGTCGGGCGGCTCGAACGGCGCGCCGAACCCGCCGGACTTGCGGCTCACCCAGCCGGTGGTCAGCCCGGCCCGCTTGGCGCCGTGACAGTCCCAGTCGTGCGCGGCGACCAGCGCCATCCGTTCCGGCGGGACATCCAGCACCTCCGCGGCGTACAGGTACACCACCCTCGCCGGCTTCCACCGGTAGACCTCGGCGACCGAGATCACCCGGTCCACCAGCGAGCCGAGTCCCGTGCGGTTGATGAACGAGGAGGCGAGGTAGGCGGACCCGTTCGTCAGGCAGGCCACCCGCACGCCAGCCTCGGTGAGGGCGGTCATCGCGGCCAGCGCGTCGGGGAAGGCGGGCAGGTCGCCGAACCCCGCCATGACGTGCGCCACCTGATCGTCGCTGATCGTGTAGCTGGTGAGCCCGCGCAGCGCGGCCTCGGCGACGTCGGTGAACGGCGCGAAATCCCCGGTGGTGGACAGCGCCATGCCGTCCCGCAGCGTGCGGGTGTACCAGGTCTCGAGCAGCTCCGCGGGCTGGCCGATCTCGGTGAGCCGTTCGCGCAGCGGCTCGAGCGACATCAGCGTCTCGATCACATCGAAGGCGACCACGGCCGGGCGGTGCGTCATGACGACTCGCCCCCGCTGAGTTCCTTCAGCGCTTCCTCGATGGCCCGGTGGAACGTCGGGTAGGCGTACGGCATGTTGCGCAAGGTGGCCAGGGGCACCTCCGCCCGGACCGCGACCTGCAGGGCGGACAGGACCTCACCCCCCCAGGGGCCCGCTGAGCTGGCGCCGACCAGCACGGACCGGTCGGCGTCCTCGATGACCTTGATGAAGCCGTCGTTGCCCGCCTTGTGTATCCAGCCCCGGGCTGAGTTAGGCACCTGGCTGACGCCGGTGCGCACCCGCAGCCCGGCCGCCCGGGCCTGTTCCTCGGCCAGGCCGACGCTGCCGATCTCGGGGTCGGTGAAGGTGACCCGCGGCACCGCGCGGTAGTCGGCGGGTTCGCCTTCCTGGCCGAGGATGTCGCGCACCGCGATGTCCGCCTGGTACATGGACATGTGCGTGAAGGCGCCCTTCCCGGTCACGTCGCCGATGGCCCACACGCCGTCCGCGGCGCGCATCCGCCCGTCGGTCGGTATGGACCGCGCGGCGGCGTCCAGGCCGACCGAGGCGACGCCGAGACTGGCCAGGTCCACCCGGCGCCCGGTCGCCACCAGCAGTCGCTCGGCAGTGATGGCGCTATCGCCTAGGTGGACGGTGAAGTGCGTGCCATTGTGGCTGACCCGCTCGGCCGGGGCGTTCGTGCACACCGTGATGCCCTCGGCGGTGAAGATCCGCTCGATCAGCTCGCTGGCCTCGGGTTCCTCGAAGGACAGCAGCCTCGGCAGCGCCTCGACCACGGTGACGGCCGTGCCGAAGCGGGCGAATACCTGGGCGAGTTCGGCGCCGATGGCCCCGCCGCCCAGCACGATCAGCGACTCCGGTATCTGCTCGGCCTGAACTATCTCCCGGTTCGTCCAGTAGGGGGTGCCGGCCAGGCCGTCGACGGGCGGGATGGCAGGCTCGGTCCCGCAGTTGATCACGATGCCGCGGTGGACCTGAAAAGCCCGGGTGCCTTGTTCGGTGCTGACGGTGACCTCGTCCGGCCCGGTGATCTTCCCGTGGCCGCGGACCAGGTGGCCGCCCTTGCCGGTGAACCGGTCGGCCGCCATCTTGTCGTTCCAGTAGTCGGTGGCCTCCTCGCGGATCCGCAGCGCGACTGGTGACCAGTCGGGGCTAATCGTCGATGTGCCGGCCATGCCGGGCACCCGCCGGGTCTCCGCGATCAGATTGGCGGCGCGAATCATCATCTTGGAAGGGATGCATCCGTAATACGGGCATTCACCGCCGACCAGGCGGGATTCGACCCCGGTCACGTGCAGCCCCGCTTCGGCCAGCGTCCCGGCGGCGTATTCGCCCCCGGGCCCCATGCCGATCACGACCACATCTGTATGCTCTGCTTGGTCCATGCCGGACTCCTGCCCTGTGTGGCTTCCCATCATGCGGGCCCCAGCCCAGGCAGGCATACCTTTTCGCGGTAATTCATCCGGTGCGACGGACCAGCCGGGGCAGGTAATCCCGGGGCGGGGTTATTCCTATGATCACGCGGCTTTGGCGTCTTTTGCGGCCTTGATTTTGCATCAAGTTACCTGACGACAAGATTTGCCTGATCGGGCCGTGGGCAGCCGGCTTCGCGCAGTGATAATCCGGGGTCAGTCGCTGTCGCTGTCGCTGTCGCTGTCGCTGTCGCTGTCGCTGTCGTTCTCCTCGAGGTCTGAGATATCCAGTTCGGGCTGACCGTGCACGAACGTATCGGGATTCTCCAGGTCGTCGGCCGCGGGCAGCAAGTCCGGGTGGGCCCACAGGGCGTCCCTGCCGTCGATTCCCCTGGCCTCGGTAAGGCCTTGCCAGATGGTCGCAGCCTCGCGCAGCCGGCGCGGGCGCAGTTCCAGGCCGACCAGGGTGGCGAACGTCCGCTCCGCGGGTCCGCCGGTGGCCCGGCGCCGCCTGATCGCCTCGGCCAGCGCGTCGGCGTGGGTGAGGCGCTCCCGGGCGGCCGCGCTGACCACGGTCGCGACCCAGCCTTCCACCAGCGCCAGCGCGGTCTCCAGCCGGCTCAGTGCGGCCTTCTGGGCGGGCGTGTCCTCCGGGCGGAACAGGCCTTCGCCGGACAGCGCCTCGCGCAGCGCCTCGGGGTTGGTGATGTCGACGTCGGGGATCGCCTCCTGCAATCGCGCCATATCAACGGTGATGCCGCTGGCGTACTGCTCCACCGCGCCGAGCAGGTGCGCGCGCAGCCACGGGACATGCGCGAACAGCCGCTGGTGGGCGGCTTCGCGCAGGGCCAGGAAGAGCCGGACTTCACCGGCGTCGACGGACAGCCCCTGGCCGAACTCGGCCACGCCCGCGGGCAGCAGGGCGGCCGTGCCTTCCGGGCCGAGCGGCAGCCCGATATCGGCGGAGCCGATCACCTCACGGGCCAGCTCGCCGACCGCCGTCCCGGTCTGACTGCCGATCATCGCCCCGCCCAGCTGGCGCATCATGGCCGCCAGCCCGCCGAGGCCGCCCCCGCCGCCGAGGGCGCCCAGCGCCTGGCGCAGTTCCTCGGGGACCTCATCGCCGAGCTGCGCGGGATCGGCGGTGAACATTCCGCTCATCGCCTCGACGCCCTTGGCCGCGATCGGGTCGCAGAGCTTCGCCCAGATGGGGAAGGTGGCTTCGAGCCACTCCGACCGGCTCCAGGCCTCGATCTTGTGGATGCCGGAAGGGAACGCCGTGGCCTCGTCCAGCCACAGGTCGGCCAGCCGGACCGCCTCGGTGATCTCCCGGCGCTGCGCGTCCAGGACGCTCGGGTCGCCCGCCGCCACGATCGCGTGCCTGGCCACGTTCTTGGCCAGGTCCCAGTTGACCGGCCCGCCGCGCCAGGACAGCATGTCGGCGAACTGGCGGAGCGCGTCGGCGAACTGCTGCGGGTCGCCCATCGCCCCGAACGGTCCCTGGGATCCCATCGGGCCGCCCGCACCAGGGAAGCCGCCGGGCTGGCCTGGTCCGCTGCCCCCGGCGCCGCCCGAGCCAGCCCCTTGGCCGCCCTGATCTTCCGGCTTATCGGGCAGGCCGAATCCGAACGGGCGATCAGCCATGGTTGGCTCTGCGGCAGGATGGAAGGGTCATGACCGTCACGTTATCTCGGGAGCAGCACACTGTGACAAACGCCCGGCGGCCCAGGGGGGTCCCCAAGGGGGTCCCAAGGGGGGTCCCAAGGGGGGTCCGGGGGGATGGGTCCCCCCGGTCTCGGGGGGGTGCTGGGGGGTCGCCCCCCCCGGCCAGCAGAGCACAGCACCAGCCTATGCCTGTCGTGGCGGTGACTGGTGCTGCGAGCGGCATCGGGCGGGCCCTGGCCGTCAGGCTCGCCGCGTCGCCGGAGGTCAAAAAGGTGATCGCGATCGACGGCCACCGGGGCGACATCGCGGGCGTGACCTGGCGGGTGGCTGACGTGCGCGACCCGGCGCTGGCGGGACGGCTGACCGGCGTCGACATCGTGGTACACGCCGACTACGACCTGACCCCCGACTCCGACGCCAGGCCGCGCCGGGCCTTCAACGTGCGAGGGGCGCAGACGGTACTCACCGCGGCCGCGGCGGGGCGGGTCGGGCGCGTGGTCCTGGTGACCAGCGCCATGGTCTACGGCGCCCGCCCGGACAACCCCGTCCCGCTGCCGGAGGACGCGCCACCCACCGCGGACACCGACAGCAGCGTGGCCGGGGACCTGCTGGAGATCGAGCAGCTCGCCCACCGCTCGCCGCGAGCCAACCCGGGCATGACGGTGACCGTGGTGCGGCCCGCCGCCCTGGTCGGGGCCGACCCGTACGCGGTGGACACGCTGGTCACCAGGCACTTCGAGGCGCCACGCCTGCTCACCGTGAAGGGCTGCGCGCCCCGCTGGCAGTTCTGCCACGTCGAGGACCTGGTCTCCGCGCTCGAGTTCACCGTGACCGGCCGGATCGAGGGTGACTTCGCGGTGGGCTGCGACGGCTGGCTCGAGCAGGACCAGGTTGAGCAGATCACCGGGCTGAAGAGCATCGAGCTTCCGGCCAGGCTGACGTTCGGGACCGCGCAGCGGCTGCACCGGGTCGGGGTGACCCCGGCGCCGGCCATAGACCTGCGGTACGTGGTGTACCCCTGGGTGGTGGACTGCGCCGCGCTCCGCGAGGCCGGCTGGCGCCCCCGGTTCGGCAACGAGGAGGTGCTGCGCGTCCTGCTCGACCAGCGCAAGGGCAGGCACGCCCTGGCCGGGCGCCGGATCGCGCGCAAGGAGGCCACGATCACGGCGACCGCCGCCGGGGCCACCGTCGCCGTGATCAGCACCGCGGCCATCGTCCGCCGGGCGCGCCGCCGCCACCGCACTGACCCCTAATCCCATACGAGGTACGGTTGTTGTCGTGAGCGAGCCAAAGGGGCGCGGCGCCGCCTGGACCGAGGAGCGAGGAACGAGCGACGAGGGCACGCCGCCACAGGCGGCCAGGCAAGCAAGGCGGAGCCTTAAGAGGGCCCCGGAGGCGAGCGAGCAGGGAAATCGAGTGCGCCTGATCGCCGTGCGCGAGTCTGAGCTGTCCGTCGACGAGGTCCGGGCCGCGGTCGCCGACCCCGCGGCCGGCGGCATCGCGCTGTTCGCCGGGACCGTCCGGGATTCCGATCACGACCAGGGGGTCACCGGCCTGTCGTATAGCGCGCACCCGTCGGCCGAGGACGAACTGCGGCGTGTCGCCGAGGTGATCGCGCAGAAGTTCCGGGTCATCGCCGTGGCGGTCGTGCACCGCGTGGGCGACCTGGCCATCGGTGACCTGGCGGTGGTCGCCGCCGTGGCCTGCCCGCACCGGGCGGAGGCGTTCGACGCGTGCCGGGCGCTGATCGACGAGCTGAAGGCCTCGGTGCCGATCTGGAAGCACCAGCGGTTCACCGACGGCACCGCGGAATGGGTCGGCACCCCGTGATACCCAGGTTCCGCGCGTAGTCTTCGCAACATGTCCCGACGCTCTCTGACGCTGCTCATTGCCTCCATCGGCACGGCCGTGGCGATCGCGGTCAGCGTCCTCGTGCCGGTCCCCTACGTCATCCTCGGACCAGGCCCGACGCTGAACACGCTGGGCAATGACTCCTCCGGGCATCCGCTGATCTCGATCTCGGGCCACCCGTCCTACTCCACCACCGGCCACCTGAACATGGTGACGGTGAGCTACCAGGGGTGCCAGGGCAACCAGTTCAACATCTTCACCGCCCTGGTGGCCTGGCTGAACCCGCACGAGGCGGTCGTGCCGGAGAACGAGATATGCCCCGCCGGGCAGACCCAGCAGCAGACCCAGGAGCAGGACACCCAGCAGATGACCAGCTCGCAGCAGACCGCGACCGCCGCCGCGCTGACCGAGCTGCACATCCCCTACTCCACCGAGGTGGTCGTGGTGCAGGCGGAAAAGGGCTTCCCCGCCGCGGGCGTGCTCCAGGCCGGTGATGTGATCACCGCCGTGGACGGCAAGCCGGTGACCAGCCAGACCGGGCTGACCGGGCTGATCTACGCGCACCCGGCGGGCAGCACGCTGACCGTGACCATCTCCCGGAGCGGCCAGATCAAGCATGTCCAGGTCGGGACCAGGCAATCCGGCGGCCACTCGGTGATGGGCGTCGAGATCACCGAGCAGTACAAGTTCCCGTTCCAGGTGAAGATCAGCGTGGGTGACATCGGCGGCCCGAGCGCGGGCATGATGTTCGCCCTGGGCATCATCGACAAGTTGACCCACGACAACCTGACCGGCGGCAAGTTCATCGCGGGGACCGGGGAGATCACCGCCAGCGGGCAGGTGCAGCCCATCGGCGGCATCCAGCAGAAGATGGTGGGCGCGCGCCAGGCGGGCGCGACCATCTTCCTGACCCCGGCGTCCAACTGCGCGGACACCAAGGGCGCCGTGCCGGCCGGTTTGCGCCTGGTCAAGGTGAGCACCCTGACCCAGGCGGTCAACGACCTGGACGCCATCAAAGCCGGCCAGCCCGTCCCCTCCTGCTGAGCGGTCCCTTTTCATGATCGTGACCAGTTCTGGGCGCTATTTGCCGCGAACTGGCCACGATCATGGAACGCCCTTGGGGAGGCGCGGCGAGCTCCCCGCGGGGCTCGGGGTGGGCGCCGAGGCACGTAGCTGGTCCGTTCGGCTAATAGATTTCTGTCATGAACGTTGCTGACGCGGTGGCCGTGGCTGGCCACGAGGTGCACGTGTGCCGCTACCGCGAGGCCCGCACGCTGCTGCGGTGGCTCGGCGAGGACCTGCGGGGCCTGCGGGTGCTCGACGTGGCGGGCGGCGACGGATACTGGGCCGCCCAGGCCCGCGGGCGCGGGGCGCGGGCGGTCGCGCTCGACCTCGCGGGGGCCAAGCTGCAGCGGGGCCGCCAGCTCAGCGCGCCGCCGGCGCTCATCCGCGGGAACGCGCTCGAGCTGCCGTTCGCCGACGGGAGCTTCGACCGGGTGATGTCCATCTGCGCGATCGAGCACTTCGACGACGGCGCCCGGGCGCTGGACGAGATGGCCCGGGTGCTCGCCCCCGGCGGCGAACTGGTCATGTCCGCGGACGCGCTGACGCTGGCGGAGCAGTGGCCGCGGCTGTACCGGGCGCACTGCGAGCGGTACCACGTGCAGCGCACCTACTCCCACGGTGAGCTGGCCGGGCTGCTCAGCCAGCGCGGGCTTGCGGTGATCGCGCATCAGTACCAGTTCAGGAGCCGGTGGGCGCAGCGGATGTACCTGGGCCTGTCCGCTTACGGGGGAAAGTTCGGCTTCAACGCGGCGGCACCGGCGGCGCCGCTGGTGGCCGCCTCGGACCGCGGCGCGCACGGCGAGGGCGGGGCCATCGTGCTCGTCCGTGCTCGACGCCCGAGACCGCCCGCGGCCGGCCTGGGCGGAAGTGCTAACCGGTGACTTGGCGCAGGGCGTAGGCTTCGTAGTTGACGGGACATCCACGAAGGCGTGCCGGGGCCGTGCTGTTGACGCGAGCTCTGCGTTGCCAGCCTGCCCGGGTGGCCCAGGGAAGGAGCAAGTGCGGTCGTGGCACCTCGCGTACTAGTTGATGCGACCGACGTGCCAGCCGACCGGGGGGCGCTCGGCCGGTACGTTGACGGGCTGATCGGCGCGCTCGACGCTGCGGGCGCGGATCTGGCCGTGGTCTGCCAGCGCGCCGACGAGGAGCGGTACGGACGGCTCGCCCCGGGCGCGCGCGTGGTCACCGGCCCCTCGGCGCTCTCGCACCGGTCCGCCCGGCTGGCCTGGGAGCAGAGCGGGCTGCCGGTGGTGGCCCAGCAGGTCAACGCCGACGTCATTCACGTGCCCTATTACTCGATGCCACTGCGGCCGGGGCGGCCCACCGTGGTGACCGTGCATGACGTGACGTTCTTCACCGAGCCCGAGCTTTACAGCCCGGTCGGCGCCATGTTCTTCAAGTCGGCGATCCGCACGGCCGCCCGCCGCGCGGCGCGGCTCATCGTGCCGTCCAAGGCGACCAGGGATGAGCTCGAACGCGTCCTGAGCGTTGACCCGACCAAGATCGACGTCGCCTACCACGGCGTGGATCACCGGCTCTTCCACCGGCCCGACCCGCAGCAGGTCTTGCAGGTGTCCAACCGGCTGGGCCTGCACGGCAAGCCGTACGTGGCGTTCCTCGGCCTGCTCGAGCCGCGCAAGAACGTCGCCTCGCTGATCAAGGGCTGGGCCGGGGCGGTGGCCGATATCGATGACCCGCCCGCGCTCGTCCTGGGCGGCGGCGGCGGCTGGAGCGACGAAGTGGACGCGGCCGTGGCCTCGATACCGCCGCACCTGCGCGTGATCCGCCCCGGTTACCTGCGCTTCTCCGACCTGCCCGGCTTCCTGGGCGGGGCGATGGTGGTGGCGTTCCCGAGCCGCGGGGAGGGGTTCGGGCTGCCGGTGCTCGAGGCGATGGCGTGCGGGGCACCGGTCCTGACGACTCATTGCACCTCACTGCCGGAGGTAGGCGGCGAGGCCGTCGCCTATACCGAACCCGACTCTGACAGCATCTGCGACTCGCTCCGCGCCCTGCTCGACGACGCGGCCCGGCGGGAGTCGCTCGGCGCGGCGGGCTACGCCCGGTCCCAGGAGTTCACCTGGGCGGCCTCGGCGGAAGCGCACATGGCGAGTTACCGGCGCGCGGCCGAACAGACCGCTGCGGACGTTAGCGCCGTGTAGCCTCATCTCTCATGCCGCGTGAACCACTTGAGGCGATTGTTCTCGTCGGGGGGCAAGGCACCCGGCTGCGACCGCTGACCCTCTCTGCGCCGAAGCCCCTGCTGCCCACCGCGGGCGTCCCGTTCCTGGCCCACCTGCTGGCCCGGGCGGCGGCGGGCGGTGTCACCCACGTCGTGCTCGCGACCTGCTACAAGGCGGAGATGTTCGCCTCCAGCCTGGGTGACGGGGCCGCGTTCGGGCTGTCCATCTCCTACGTCACCGAGGACGTGCCGCTGGACACCGCCGGTGGCATCCGCAACGCGGCCGCGTCGCTGCGCGGCACCGGCGCGGCCGACCCGGTGGTGGTGCTGAACTGCGACATCCTCTCCGCCCACGACCTGGGCGCGCAGGTCGACCTGCACATCAAGGCCGACGCCGCGGTGACCCTGCACCTGGTCGAGGTGACAGACCCGTCCCGGTTCGGCGTGGTGCCTACCGATTCCTCCGGCCGGGTAACGGCCTTCCTGGAGAAGACGCCGAACCCGGTCACCAACCGGATCAACGCCGGGTGCTACGTGTTCCGGCGCGACGTCATCGACCAGATCCCGGCCGGGCGCCGGGTGTCGGTGGAGCGGGAGACGTTCCCTGGGCTCATCGAGGCTGGCGCGCTCGTCCTGGGCTATCCCGAGTCGGCTTACTGGCTGGATGTCGGGACGCCGCAGGCCTTCGTGCGCGGCTCCTGCGACCTGGTGCTCGGGCGGCTGCCCGCCCCGGCGGTGCCCGGCCCGCCCGGACCCTCGCTCGTGCTCTCCGGTGCCTCGGTCGCCGCGGATGCTTCGGTGTCCGGCGGGACCGTCGTGGGCGTGGGAGCTTCGGTCGGTGCCGGGGCGACGGTCTTCGGCAGCGTGCTCTTCGATGCCGCCGCCGTCGGCGACGGCGCCGTGGTGCGTGACTCCATCCTCGGCCGCGGGGCCGTGGTGGCTCCGGGTGCCGTGCTCGACGACGCGGTGATCGGCGACGGCGCGTTCATCGGTCCGGGCAACGAACTGGCCCGCGGCATCCGGGTATGGCCGGGCACCCGGATCGAGCCCACCTCGGTCCGCTTCTCCTCCGACGTCTGACCGCCTGGTTTCGCCTTGACCGCGGACCCGGCCCCGGCACTGGCCTTGAATGCCGTCCCGGTCCGGGCCTCAGCGCTGGTGCGGGAGTGGTCCGTGCCGTTCCCGCTCGACGTCCCCCGCACGCTGTCGGTGCACCGCCGCGGCGGCACGGACCCCGCGTACCGCACGGACCCGGCCGGCGCCATCTGGCGCACGTCGCTGACCCCGGAAGGCCCGGCCACGCTGCGCGTCCGGTCCCGCCGCCCAGTCGTGACCGGCCCAGTCGTGACCGGCCCAGTCGTGACCGGCCCAGTCGTGACCGGCCCAGTCGTGACCGGCCCAGTCGTGACCGGCCCAGTCGTGACCGGCCCAGTCGTGACCGGCCCAGTCGTGACCGGTGAGGCCTGGGGGCCCGGCGCGGGCTGGCTGCTGGACAGCCTGCCCGCCCAGCTCGGCTTCCACGACGACCGGGCCGGGTTCACCGCGTGCCATCCGGTGGTCAGCGAGCTGGCCCTGCGGTACGAGGGCCTGCGGGTCGGGCGGAGCGGGCGGGTCTTCGAGGCGCTCGTGCCCGCGGTGCTCGAGCAGAAGGTGGTCGGCCGCGAGGCCCACCGCGCCTGGCGGTACCTGCTGGGTAAGTTCGGCGACCCGGCCCCGGGACCCGCCCCCGACGGGATGCGCGTGTTCCCGTCCCCCCGGACCTGGACCCGCATCCCATCCTGGGACTGGCACCGGGCCGGCGTTGAGGGGGTACGGGCCCGGACGATCATCACCGCCGCGGCCGTCGCCGTCCGGCTGGAGCAGGGGCTGGACCTCGACCCCGCCGAGGCGGACCACCGCCTGGTGTCCCTGCCCGGCATCGGCCCCTGGACCTCGGCCGAGATAAGGCAGCGGGCCATGGGCGATCCGGACGCCGTCTCGGTAGGCGACTACCACCTGCCGAACGCGGTCGGCTGGACGCTGGCCGGACGGACCACCGACGACGACGGCATGCTCGAGCTCCTGGCGCCCTACGCCGGGCACCGCTACCGGGTGACCAGGCTGATCGAGCTGGGCGGCAGCCGCCCGCCGCGCCGCGGCCCGCGCATGCCCGTCCGCGACTACCGCGCCTTCTAGCCATCTGCGGCCTTATAGCCCCGCTGGCCAGATCGTGTGCGCTCACCACCCATTTTCCGGAGGTACCTGCACGATCATTGCCTGGCGGCCAGGTCGGGCCTGGCCAGGCGGGAGAGGGGCTCGCGAGCAGGAGAAGTCTGCCGCGTAAAGTGCGAGCATGAGCGTTCTCCCCGACAATCCTGGTACTGGCGAGATCCAAGGGCCGAAGGAGGGCAGAGAAGCTAGCGGGTCCGACGGGGTTACGCCCTCGGCCATGCGCCGGACGCTGGCGCGGGCCAGGGACGGCAAGCCGCTCGACCGGGACGAGACGACGGTCCTGCTGCACGCCCGCGGCGAGGACCTGCAAACCCTGCTGGGCTACGCCAGCCGGACCAGGGACGCCGGCCTGGAGGCCGCCGGAAGGCCCGGCGTCGTCACCTACTCCCGCAAGGTCTTCATCCCGCTGACCCGGCTGTGCCGGGACCGCTGCGGCTACTGCACGTTCGCGACCGTCCCGCACCGGCTGGAGCACCTGTACCTGGAGCCCGACGAGGTGCTCGCCATCGCCCGCCGGGGCGCGGACCTGGGCTGCAAGGAGGCCCTGTTCACCCTGGGCGACAAGCCGGAGGACCGCTGGCATCAGGCCCGGGACTGGCTGGACGCCCACGGCTACGACGACACCCTGTCTTACGTGCGGGCCATGGCCATCCGCGTGCTCGAGGAGACCGGCCTGCTCCCGCACCTCAACCCCGGCGTGCTGAGCTGGCAGGACTTCCAGCGCCTCAAGCCGGTCGCGCCGTCCATGGGCATGATGCTCGAGACGACGGCGAGCCGGCTGTTCAGCGAGAAGGGCGGCCCGCACTTCGGCAGCCCGGACAAGGACCCCGCGGTCCGGCTGCGCGTGCTCGAGGACGCCGGCCGCAGCAACGTCCCGTTCACCACGGGCATCCTGATCGGCATCGGCGAGACGCTGGCCGAACGGGCCGAATCGGTCTTCGCCATCAGGAAGGTCGCGCGCGAGTACGGCGGCGTCCAGGAAGTCATCGTGCAGAACTTCCGGGCCAAGCCCGACACCAAGATGCGCGACACCCCGGACGCAGAACTCGATGACCTGGCAGCCACGATCGCCGTGACCCGCCTGATCCTCGGCGCGAAGGCCCGCATCCAGGCGCCGCCGAACCTGGTCGGCGCGCAATACGACCTCATCTTGCGGGCCGGCATCGACGACTGGGGCGGCGTGTCCCCGCTGACCCCGGACCACGTCAATCCCGAGCGCCCATGGCCGGACATCGACGAGCTCGCGGCGCACACCGCCGCGGCGGGCTTCACGCTGCGCGAGCGCCTGACGATCTACCCGCCCTACATCCGCGAGCCGTGGCTGGACCCGCGGCTGGCCCGGCACGTGGCCGCGCTGGCCGACCCGGCGACCGGCCTGGCCGCCGACGGCGCCAGGCCGCGCGGCCTGCCGTGGCAGGAACCGGACGGCGGCTGGGGCTCCGATGCCGGCTCCGGCCGGACCGACCTGCACGTCACCATCGACACCACCGGCCGCACCCATGACCGCCGGGAGGACTTCACCGAGGTCTACGGCGACTGGGCCGAGATTGCCGAACGGACCACGGTGCCTGCCCCGGGCCAGGCTCTACGCCCCGCAGCCGGGACCGCCGCAGCCGGGACCCTGGCAGCCGGGACCCCGCCAGCCGGGACCCCGCCAGCTGGGACCCCGGCAGCTGGGACCCCTGCCGCCGGCAAGGGCCCGGCCGTGCTGTCCACCGGCGAGATCGCCTCCGCCCTCCGCCAGGCCGAACGCGACCCCGCCGCGCTCACCGACGATCAGGCCATCGCCCTGTTGTCCGCGGACGGCGCCGACCTTGAGGCGCTGGCCGGCCTGGCCGACGCGCTCCGCCGCGACGTCGTTGGCGACGACGTCACCTACGTAGTCACCCGCAACATCAACTTCACCAACGTCTGCTACACCGGCTGCCGGTTCTGCGCGTTCGCGCAGCGCCGGACCGATGCCGACGCGTACACCCTGTCGCTGCAGCAGATCGGCGACCGGGCCGCCGAAGCCTGGGATGCCGGTGCCACTGAAGTGTGTATGCAGGGAGGCATCCATCCCGATCTGCCAGGAACAGCGTACTTCGAAATCGCTTCCGAAGTCAAGCGGCGACGCCCGGATCTCCACGTACACGCGTTCTCGCCCATGGAGGTGGTGAACGGCGCCTCCCGCACCGGCCTGCCGATCAAAGAGTGGCTGGTCCGGGCCAAGGAGGCAGGGGTCAGCTCGCTGCCGGGGACGGCGGCGGAGATCCTCGACGACGAGGTGCGCTGGGTGCTGACCAAGGGCAAGCTGCCGGCCTCGGTTTGGATCGAGGTGATCACCACCGCGCACGAACTCGGCCTGCCGACCTCGGCCACGATGATGTACGGGCACGTGGACACCCCGGCGCACTGGGCCGGCCACCTGCGGGTGATCCGGTCGATACAGCAGCGGACCGGCGGCTTCACCGAGTTCGTCCTGCTGCCGTTCATCCACTCCAGCGCCCCCATCTACCTGGCCGGCCTGGCGCGGCCCGGGCCGACCAGGCAGGAGAACCGGGCGGTGCACGCGGTGGCCCGGCTCATGCTGCACGGGGCGATCGACTCGATTCAGTGCTCCTGGGTCAAGCTGGGCGATGAGGGCTGCCGCGACGTGCTGCGGGGCGGCGTCAACGACCTTGGCGGGACGCTCATGGAGGAGACCATCAGCCGCATGGCCGGCGCGGACCACGGCTCCTACAAGACGATCAGCCAGCTCCGGGCGATCGCCGAACCCCTGGGCCGCCCGATGCGCCAGCGCACCACCACCTACGGCGAGGTCCCGGCGGAACGACAGGCCGCCGCGGCCGCCTCCGACGGCGTCTGCGCATCGGTCCGCTCCGGCCTGCCTCTGCTCAGCGCGTCAGGATGAAGTCGCCCGGGTCGCGGGGCGGGCGGGGCCTGGCCTGCTCGGCGGGGTGGCCGACCGCGATGGCGCCCATGGGCTGCCAGCCGTCCGGCAAGTCCATCGCGCGGGCCGCCACGTCCTGGCAGAACAGCGTGCTCGAGATCCACGCCGAGCCGAGCCCGTCGACCGCGAGCGCGATGAGCAGGTTCTGCACCGCCGCGCCCATCGCCACGGTGAACATGGCCTGCTCCGCGGCCGCCCGCCGCCCGTCGGGATAGTCGTGCGCCGCGGCGGTGACCAGGCACGGCACCACGATCAACGGCGCCTGCCGCAGCGGTTCCCCGCGCCGGATCCGGCGGGCGATCTGCTCCGGCGTGAATCCATCCCGGCGCAGGTCCGCGATCCAGGCCTCGCGCATCGCGTCGAGCAAGGCCGAGCGGGCCGCGGCTGAGGACAGGATCACGAAACGCCACGGCTCGCTGTGATGCGGCGCGGGCGCGGTCAACGCGGTGGCGACCGCCCGGCGGACCGTCCCGGCGTCTACCGGCTCGGAGGTGAACGCCCTGATGGTCCGGCGGGCCAGCGGCACGTCGGCCGACCCGAGCCGGAACATGTCCTCCTCGGCCGGCCTGATCAGTGCCCGCGCACCCGGGCCGTCCTGCTCGGTGACCAGCTCGGCCAGCCCGCGCACGACCGCGACCGGGACCTGCCGCGCCTTGCCCTTGACCAGGTCCGCGGCGCTGGCGATCTCGTCGGCGACGGCGGCGACGGTGACCGCCAAGATGTTGCCGAACGTGTCGGTCTCGCCGCGGTAGTCCCGCACCGGGGCGAGGCCGGCCGCGCCGATCGCGTTGTCGGTCTGCCCGGCCCGCCACGGCCTGCCCATCGTGTCGGTGACGAGCACGCCGACGCTTACGCCGGTGCGGTGGTGCAGCGCCTTGCGGAGCCGCCGGGCGGACTCGTCCGGGTCCTCGGGCAGCAGGACGACGGTCCCCGGGGCGGTGTTGGACTCATCCACGCCGGCCGCCGCCAGCACCAGTCCGTGCCGGGTCTGCGCGATGGTGGTGGGGCCGCGCCGGGCGACCACCCGCACTGTCTCGGCCTCGATGGCCTGCTCCCTGGGGACGGCTACGACCCGGCCCTCCGCCTTGCTCACGATCTTCGACGTGATGACGAGGATGTCGCCCGCGCGCAGGTCCGGAGTGGCCGCGGCGATGAGGGCCGCCAGGTCGCTACCCGCCGTGATCTCGGGCAGTCCGGTGACCGGGAGGACGGTAACCGGCGTAGCGGCCATTACCGCAGCTCCTGGGCCAGGTCCAGCGCCGCCCGGGCGATGGCCGCGGTGGCGGGCAGGTCGCGCATGTACAGCGGGAGGGCGCGGACCGCGATGTCGGCTAGGGCCGGGTCGTCGGCCGCCGCCTTGTCCTGGTCGTCGACGAGCCAGCCATCGATCAGCTCGGAGCCGTAGTGCGCGCCGACCGCCGCGGCCGACGTGTCCACCCCGATCGCGGCCAGGCACGCGTCGGCCATCCCGCGTACCGGCGCGCCGCCGATGATCGGCGACACGCCTACCACGGTCTTGGCCGCGAGCGCCGCGCTGATGCCGGGAACGGCCAAGATGGTGCCGAGGCTGACCACTGGGTTGGACGGCGGGAACAACACCACGTCGGCCGCGCCGATGGCGTCGAGCACGCCAGGGGCCGGAGCGGCGTCGGCGGCGCCGGCGGCGATGATCTGCGCCGCGGGCGTCTCGGCCCGCATCCGCACCCACCACTCCTGGAAGTGGACCACGCGCGGTTCGCCGGGACCGGCGAGCACGACGTGGGTTTCGACCGGGTTGTCGGACATCGGCAACAGCCGCACCCCGGGCTGCCACCTGGCGCAGAGCACCCCGGTGACGGCGGAAAGCGGCTGGCCAGCCGCCAGCAGCTGGCTGCGCAGGATGTGGGTGGCGAAGTCCCGGTCGCCGAGCGTGAACCAGTCCGGGCTGGCGCCGTAGGCGGCGAGTTCGGCCCGGATGCTGAAGGTTTCCTCGGCCCGGCCCCAGCCCTGTTCGGTGTTGATGCCGCCGCCCAGCGTGTACATGACGGTGTCCAGGTCCGGGCAGACCCGCAGGCCGAACAGGGTGATGTCGTCGCCGGTGTTCCCGATGACAGTGATATCGGCTTCGGGCGCGGCTTGCTTGAGGCCGCGGAGATAGCGGGCGGCGCCCACGCCGCCCGCGAGCACGGTGATGCGCATAACTGTAAAGTGTGGCAGGTTCCGTGGGGCTTCATCGGTCCCGGCCCGCCCGTCCGGGGTTCGGGCGGCGCCCGCCGGGCCCGGCTGGCGGGCCCGACGGCGGGCGCGGCGGCGCTCCCTCCGGTGCCGTTCCGGCCTCGCCGGTTCCCGAGTTCCGCGTTGGCCGAGAGTGACGGACGATCCCGGTGCGTCACGATTAGTCATTACGCCGTGCAGTTCTTTGATTATTCTGAGTTATTTATCGCGCATCTCAGACAACGAGGGGACCACTATCACCTTTTCCTCTTGACTTGAAGCAAGACACGCGGGTGTAATTTCATTGGTGTGATTCTCGTTTTCCGGGGGAGTGGGGACGAGGCACCGGGGGCTCCGAGTGGGGAGGGAGGATGCGCTGTGACTGAGGTCATCGTCCCGCTGGCGCAGGTCTTCGTCAGTCCAGATGAGGATGACGAGCTGGGCTGGCAGGACCAGGCGCTGTGCGCGCAAACAGATCCGGAGGCGTTCTTCCCGGAAAAGGGAGGATCGACCCGGGAGGCCAAGCGAGTGTGCCGGAGCTGTGACGTCCGGGCCGAGTGCCTGGAGTACGCGCTTGAGCATGACGAGCGGTTCGGCATCTGGGGCGGCATGTCAGAACGTGAGCGGCGCCGCCTGAAGCGCCAGGCCATATAGCGGGGTTTCTGAGGGGCGTCCCCGGGCCCAGCGCCGTCAGCCGGACATCCCGCGTTCACCCTGCTGCCCGACTCCACCCTGTGTATCTTTAATCCTGCGTGAGCGCTGGGGGGTTTGCCGTTCACGTAGTCCACGCGCTCTTGCCGGGCGGGTAGCCGTGCGGGGCGCCGTCGCCCAGGCCACCAGACAGGACCCTTGTCACAGAGCGCAGCGCACCTCCGTCACGTCGTCACCGCCGTGGTCGTCGCACACGATGGCACGCGGCTGCTGCCGGGACTCATCCAGGCGGTGCGCGAGCAGACGCATCCGGTGCAGCGGGTCGTCGGGGTGGACACCGGCAGCCACGACCGCAGCGGGGCGACGCTGACCGAGCTGCTCGGCCAGGATGCGGTCTTCGGCATGGAACCAGACACGGGCTACGGCGCGGCCGTCGCCCGCGCTCTGCAGCACCCCACGGCCCGCAGGCCCGCGCCGGGATCGGGTGCCCAGGTTCCGGGCGCGGAGTGGATATGGCTGCTGCACGACGACTGTGAACCCGCCGCCGACGCCCTTGAGCAGCTGCTCCACGGGGCCAGCCGCAGCCGTTCCGTGGCGGTCCTCGGCCCGAAGCTGAAGGACATGTCGGACCGGCGCGTGGTGCGCGAGGCGGGTATCACCACTGACCGGGCGGGGCGGCGCCGCACCGGGGTCGAGCCGGGTGAAATCGACCAGGGCCAGCACGACGGCAGCCGGGCCGTGCTGGCGGTCAGCTCGGCGGGCATGCTGATCCGCCGCGACGTCTGGGACCAGCTTGGCGGCTTCGACGCCAACCTGCCCCTGTTCCGTGACGACATCGACTTCTGCTGGCGTGCCCACGCGGCCGGCTATGAGGTGCGGGTCATCACCGACGCGGTGGTGTACCACCGCGAGCTCTCGGCCAGGCAGATCCGCAAGACGCCCGCGGCCGGCGGCCATCCGCGCCTGCTCGACCGGCGTAGCGCGCTGTACGTCTTCGCGGTCAACCTGCCGCTGGCGCCCATGCTCGGGGTGGTGGGCGGTTGCCTGGCCGGATCCCTGGTGCGTGCGGTCTACTTCCTCATCACCAAGCAGGAGCGCAAGGCGGCGGCTCACCTCGGGGCGGTGGCCTGGCTGTTGCGGCATCCGCTGCTGCTCTGGCGTGAGCGCCGGCGTCGCGCCGCCGACCGCAAGCACGGCTACGCGGTCCTGCGCGGCCAGCTGCCGCGCGGCCGGACACTGAGCCGGCTCGCCGAATCGGTCGCGGGCCTGCTGTCCGGCGGATCCGGCTACGAGAGCGGCGGGCTGCACCACGCGGTGGTGGACGAGCCGGGCGATGATCTGCCGCTGCCCGCCACCGACTCGGTCATCCGGCGCTTGCTCACCAGCCCCGGCGTCCTGCTCTTCGCGGGCCTGGCCGTGGTCGCGCTGGTCGCGGAGCGGTCACTGACCGGCTCGGTGCTTTCTGGCTCGGCCACGCTCGAGGGCGGCGCGCTGACACCGGCCTGGGGCGGCGCGGACAGCCTGTGGCACGAGTACCTAGCGGGCTACCACGACACCGGCATCGGCTCGGCCGCGAGCGCCCCGCCCTACGTCGGCGTGATGGCCGCCTTGGCCACCCTGTTCGGGGGCAAGCCCTGGCTGGCCACGGACGTGCTGCTGTTCGGCTGCGTGCCTGCGGCCGGGGTGACCGCGTTCCTCGCCACGAGGCGGCTCACGTCCGTGCTGGCGGCCAGGATCTGGATCGCGGCCAGCTACGCGCTGCTCCCGGTGGCCACCGGCGCCGTGGCGGCCGGCCGGATCGGCACCGCGGCCGCCTTCGTGCTGTTCCCGCTGATCGGCATCATGGTCGGCCGGATGCTGGCCGGCCCGCCACGGGCGGCGCGCCGCGCGGCCTGGGCGGCTGGCTTGCTGACCGCAATCGCGGCGGCCTTCGTGCCGCTGGCCTGGCCGGTCGCGGTGATCGCCGCGCTCGGCGCGGCGGCGGCCTGGCCCTGGCTCGGCCGGCGGACTGTCGTCAACGCCGCGATCGTCGCCGTGGTGCCGGCCTTCATCCTCATACCGTGGACCTTCCACCTAGTCAGCAACCCGTCCGCGTTCTTCGGCGAGGCAGGTCTGGCCAGGCCGGGGCTGGCCGCCGCCGGCCTGCGGCCGGAGTCGCTGCTGCTGCTCAGCCCGGGCGGCCCCGGGCTGCCGCCGGCCTGGGTCACCGCCGGGCTCGTGCTGCCCGCGTTCTGCGCCCTGCTGGCCCGGCGGCGCCCAGCCCTGGTATACGCCGGATGGGGCGTCGCATTGTCCGGGATGGTCATGGCCCTGGTGGTGAGCCGGGTCCGGGTCACGCCGCCGCAAGGCGGCGCCGCGGTCAGCGCCTGGCCTGGGATCGCGATCGCGATCGCCGCGGCTGGCCTGCTGCTGGCGGCCACGCCGCTGATCGAGCTGGTCACCCGCCCCCTGGACGGGAATCTCGGCACCGGCCGGCGGCTCGGCACCGACTGGCGTTTCCTCGCGACGCTGGCCGGTCTGGCCGTCGCGGTCTCGGCGCCGGCTTTGGCCGCCGGATACTGGCTGGCTGACGGGCTCGGCGGCCCGGTGGGCGCGGCCGGCCCGCAGATCCTGCCCCCCTTCGTGGCGGCTTCGTCCACCGGTCAGGACCGGACCAGGACGCTGGTGCTCCGCCAGAATGGCGGGGCGCTGTCCTACGCCGTCCTGCGCGCTGCCGATCCGGTGCTCGGCGAGCCCGAGCTGGCCGAGCCCGCATCCTCCACGCACGCCCTGGACGCCGTCGTGGCCTCCCTGGCGGCCGCGGGCGGCGGCGACGCGGGAGATACCGGGCACGCGCTGAGCCAATTCGATATCGGCTACGTGCTGCTGCCCGCCCCGATTGACCAGGCGCTGGCGCGTCAGCTCGACGCAGCGGCCGGCCTGGAGCCACTGACCCAGGGGTCCTCGTACTACCTGTGGCAGGTGTCCGGGACGGTGGCGCGCGTGAGCGTCCTCACCCCGGGAGGGGCGGCCGTCCCTGTTCCCTCGGCGCCGGTCGGCGTGAACGCGGTCGTCGCCCCGGGCACCTCGGGCACGCTGGTGCTGGCGGAGCCCGCGGGCGGCTGGTCCGCGACCCTTAACGGAAAGCCGCTGACCAAGCTCACGGCGCCGGTGGACGGGTGGGCGCAGGGTTTCGTGCTCCCCGCGGGCGGCGGCCGGCTGGTCATCAGCCGCAACGAGACAGCCCGGGACGTCAGCCTCGGCGGCGAGGCCGCTGCCCTGCTCGTTGCCTTCGCGCTCGCGCTGCCCGGCACCAGATCGTCGGTCGCCTCGGCCGCCCCCGCCGGGGCCGCAGGGACCCCCGGGGCCGACGTGGACGCCGATGCCATCCCCGCCGGAAGGCGCCGGGAACGCGCGGAGGGCGCACGGTCGGCCCGCCGCAAGCGGCGGCCCCAGGTCGCACTAGTCGGCGCCACCCGCGCCGAGGACATCAGTTCCGGTCCCGACCAGGACACCACCGGTTATGGCCCGGACCCCGTGTTCAGCCCGGACACCGCATTCAGCCCGGACCCCGTGTTCAGCCCGGACACCGCATTCAGCCCGGACACCTACTCCGGCGCTGACCCGGGGTATGCCGCTGACACCGGGTACGACGCTGCCGAGGACGCAGGAATCGGGGCCGCCCCGGGTCTCGCCGCGCGCCCGGAGGGCCGGGCCGCGGTGGGAGCGGCGCACGCCTCGGCGTACGGTCCGGAACCCGCGCTTGGCGTCGCATCACACATCGACGAGGACCCCGCGCCCTGGGCCGGGATGCCCCGGGCGGGTCGGCCCTCGGGAAGCGGCCTCGCCGCCAGCGGCACCTCAGCCAGCGACGCCTCGGGAGGTGCCTCCGGCGCCGCGACCCCGCGGCGCGGGCGTGGCGGCCAGCACGCGGCGCGGCACGGGAAGCCGTCGCGACGCCGGCGAGGCGCCCCCGCAGACCCACCCGCAGACCCACCCGTAGACCCATCCGAGGACCGGACCTCAGCCGGGCCGCCTCCCGGCTGGGCGCCCCAGGACGCCGGCCAGGCATCCCGCACTGCCTCCTACGCGATGCCTGCTTTCCCCGGCCAGGACGACGATGGCGGTACTAGGCCGCTGGCCTGGACCGAGGAGTCCGGCGGGCACGATCCGCGCGCCCCCTGGGAACGCGGTGACCCGCCATGAGGCTTGTTCACCTAGTGCCGGCCGGGGCGGTCCTGGCGGCGCTCGGTGTCATCGCGGGCGCGGCGCAGCTGACCCATCCCGCGGCGTCGGCCTCCGCCGCCGCCATGACCCGGCAGGTTGCTGTCACCTCGGCCACCCGCGCCTGCCCTCCCGCTCAGGGCAGCGGCTCGAGCCCGGTCGCGTTGATCGGGGGCGCCGCTGGGGCCTCGGCGACGGGTCAAGTCGAGCTGACCGCGCTGCCGCCGGTCGGCGTGCCGCTGGGTGCGACCGGCCCCGTCCGCGCCCAGAGTCCCGGGGCGCTCTCACTGCTGACGCTTCCGGTCGGGTCAAGTACGGCTAAGAAGGGCACCTCGGTGGCTGAGGGCTGGTCGGTGTCCGCGAGCGGCACCATGGCGCGGGCTATGGAGGCCGAACTGGCCCAGGCTTCCGGGTTGGCCAGTGTCCGCTGCGCCGAACCTGGTTCGGATATCTGGTTCGTGGGACCCGGACAGCAGAACGGCGCGGCGCAGATCCAGCTCGACCTGATGAACATCGACTCGCTGGCCGCAAGCGTGGACGTCACCGTCATTACCGACGCCGGCCAGGCCCAGGCGAACAACGACGCCGGGATAACGGTCCCCTCGCACCAGACCGTGACCGAATCGCTCTCCTCGACGGGGAGCGGCTCCAGCGTCGTCGCCATCGAGGTGCACACCAGCATCGGTCGGGTGGCGGCCGACGTCTTCGAGGGCTCGTCCCACGGCGCCGTCAGCTGGCTGCCCAGCGCGGCCGCGCCGTCTACTGAGCTGGTGATCCCGGGCGTGCCGCCGTCCGGCAGCGCCGCGGGGCTGTTCCTTGCCGTCCCCGGGACCAGCAGCGCCAAGGTGAACGTGCTCGCGATCACCCCGCAGGGGCACTACCGGCCGTTCGGCTCCCAGACGGTCGACTTGCCTGGAGAATCGGCTTCCTACGTGGCCCTGACGCCCGGCGGCAGCGCCGCCGCGCTCGAGATCACCTCGAACGTGCCGGTCGTTGCCGGAGTCCTGGTACCCGGCAGCGGGGTGGGCGCCTTCACCGCCGCCACCGCGCCCATCAGCGAGCAAGCGGTGGTGGCGGGAAACACGACGGGATCCGGCCTGGCCGCCTCGGTCGTGCTGTCCGCTCCGGCCGGGGCGGCGCGGGTCCGCCTGACCGAGATCGCCCAGGCCGGGGCGGGCGGCACCGGAGCCGCCCCGACCGGCAGCCAGGTCGTGTCGATCCAGGCCGGGCACACGCTGGTGGCGTCCGTCACGGCGCCGCGGGGAGCCAAGCGCGGGTCCGCGTTCACGGTTGTGATCACGCCGCTGACCGGGTCCGGACCGCTCTACGCCGCCCGGGTGGAGACGCAGGGCCAGAACACCATCGTCTCCATCATGCCCGCCGCCAGCGCCCTGACCACCATCAGCCTCCCCCCGGTCCGCGACTCCTACAGCGCGATATCGCCCTAGGGGCCAGCCGCGAGGGCACAGCCGACAAAGAGCCCAGCGGGGAACAGGCCCAGCCGATAAGGGGCGCAGCCGGGAACGGGCGCAGCCGGGAACGGGCGCAGCCGATAAGGGGCGCAGCCGGGAACGGGCGCAGCCGGGAACGGGCGCAGCCGGGAACGGGCTCAGCCGGGAACGGGCTCAGCCGGGAATGGGCTCAGCCGAGGTCGCCGTAGCCGGGATCGATGATCTCCGGGTCTACCCCGAGGATCTCGGCGAACTCCTCGACGATCACATCGAAGACCAGTTCGCTCAGCTCGTCCTCGTCCTCGGCCCGGGCCAGCAGCGGCCGCCGGAATAGCACGATGCGCGGCCCGGTGGCCGGATTCCCTGGATCGCTGGTGTCCGGCGACCCGCGGACGATGCGGGCCAGCGGCACGCCCTCGTCGTCGCCGGTGTCGGCGTCGGGGACCTCCTGAACCGCGAACTCCACATCGGAGAGCTCGGTCTCCCAGCGCGGCTCGAGCCGCGCTACCGCCTCGAGCACCAGATCGTCGAACTGCTGGGAACGGCTCCGGTACAACGGGACACCGGGCGGCACGAGACGGCCGCGCAGCCCGCGCCCGTGCCGGTCGCGGCGCCGCGGGCGCGAGCCGGAGCCGCCAGAACCCGGCCCGGAGCCCGGCCCCGGTCCGGAGCCGGAACCTGGCCTGGAGCCGCCTTCGCCGGTCTGCACAGTCACCGAGCGTATCCGATCGCGACGCACGCCGGATAGCGATACCGACCCTAGGGCCGACCGGGGCAAGACGCGCAAAGCACGACACGATTGCGGCGCGAAGCGCGGGTGGTGGCGTTCCCGCCCGCGGACAGATACCGTCACGGTTGTATCCGACGCCGTCCCGGTCACGGGACATGGTCTCCAGGGTGAGGTGGGCTGGTGCGTTCTCGTTGCTGCTCACGCACCGCGTGCAAGCATCCTCCCGTCTACACGCTGACCTACGTGTACCGCGACTCCACCGCGGTCCTTGGCCCGCTCGCGGCCTACGTCGAACCGCACTGCTACGACCTGTGCGAGAAACACGCCGCCAGGCTCACCGCGCCGCGTGGCTGGGACGTGGTGCGGCTGCCGGTGGAACCGGTCCAGGACCGCGCCGATGACCTCGAAGCGCTCGCGAACGCGGTGATGGAGACGCAGCCAAGGGTGCGGGCCGACAAGGAGCCCGTGGGCCAGGGGGTCGAGGTCGGCCGCCGGGGCCACCTGCGGGTGCTGCGCTCCGGGCCGCCGCAAGACCGATAGGCTCGGCAGTGCTGCCCGCATAGTGCGAGGCGGCACCGGCCGAGTCACGGGAGGCGGGTCCCGCATTGGGTGATCTTGCGAGCATCGTCAAGGCGTACGACATCAGAGGGGTCGTGCCCGATCAGCTTGACGAGGGCGTAGCCGAGGCGGTGGGCGCGGCGTTCGCCCGGGTGACCGGGGCCGACACGATCGTGACCATGCACGACATGCGCACCTCCTCAGCGCCGCTGGCGGATGCCTTCGGCCGTGGCGCGGCGGCCCAGGGGGCCGATGTGTTGGCGGGCGGCCTGGGCTCGACCGACATGCTGTACTACGCCAGCGGCGACCTCGGCGTCCCCGGCGCGATGATCACGGCCAGCCACAACCCGTCGCGGTACAACGGCATCAAGCTGTGCCGGGCCGGAGCGAAGCCGGTCGGCATCCAGACCGGCCTGAAAGAGATAAAGGATCTAGCCGAACGAGGCATCGTTCCCGCATCGGTCCCCGGCTCCGTCACCCGGCGAGACCTGCTCTCCGGGTACTCGGAGCACCTGAGGAAGCTGGTCGACATTTCATCGGTCAGGCCGCTGACGGTGGCGGTGGACGCCGGCAACGGGATGGCGGGCCATACGGTGCCGAAGGTCTTCGACGGGCTGCCGATCACCCTGATCCCGCTGTACTTCTCTCTCGACGGCACGTTCCCGAACCACGAGGCCAACCCCATCGAGCCGGAGAACATGCGCGACCTGCAGCGCGCCGTGGTGGAGCACCACGCCGACATCGGGCTCGCCTTCGACGGCGACGCCGACCGGTGCTTCGTGGTGGACGAGCGCGGCCAGATCGTCTCGCCCTCGGTGCTCACCGCGCTGATCGCGACCCGGGAACTGGCCCGCGAGCCAGGGGCGACGATCATCCACAATGTGATCACGTCCCGTGCCGTGCCTGAGATCGTCTCGGCCGCCGGCGGCGTGCCGGTGCGCACCCGGGTCGGCCACTCGTTCATCAAGGCAAAGATGGCAGAGTACGGTGCGGTGTTCGGCGGCGAGCACTCGGGGCACTTCTACTTCAGGGACTTCTGGTACGCCGACTCGGGCATGCTCGCCGCGCTGCACACGCTGGCCGCCCTGGGCGAGCAGCCGCGGCCGTTGTCCCAGCTGCTCGCCGAGTACAGCAGGTACTTCGCCAGCGGTGAGATCAACTCCGAGGTGGCGGACCAGGCGGCCTCGACCGAACAGGTCAGGCAGGCCTTCGCGGCCCGACCCGGGGTCAGCACCGACGAGCTTGACGGGCTCACCGTTAGCGCCGGCACCTGGTGGTTCAATGTGCGGCCTTCCAATACCGAGCCGCTGCTCCGGCTCAACGTCGAGGCGGAAACCGAAGCGGCCATGGCCGCCCTGCGGGACGAGGTGCTCGGCGTGGTCAGGGGCACCATGGGCGGTTCGCAATGACAGGAGATTCTCATGCGCATCGATGACTGGCTCCTTGACATCCTGGCCTGCCCGGAATGCCACGCGCCGCTGCGGGCCGACGAGGATGCCAGCGAGCTCGTGTGCACCAGCACCACCTGCGGCCTGGCCTACCCGGTCCGCGATGACATCCCCGTACTACTAGTCGAAGAGGCCAGGCGGCCGGAAAGCACCACATGAGTGATGGCCTGGACGGCTGGGGCGGAGCGGACTTCGTCCTGGCCGCGGACCGCCTTGATACGCCCGACGTGGTCGAGGCGGCGGATCCCGCGGACATGCTACGGCAGGTGGCCTCGGCGGCCGCCCAGGTGCGCACTGCGCAGCGTTCGTGCGCGGAGACCGACCTGTCGGCCTTCACCCCTGACGCCAGGCCGCGTGCCATCGTCGTGGCGGGCATGGGCGGTTCGGGCCTGGCGGGCGAGATGCTCAACGCCATGACCGGGCTCAGCAGTCCGGTCCAGGTGGTGGCCGGCCAAGCCGAGCGGCTGCCGGGCTGGGTCGGTGCGGCCGATGTGGTTCTCGCGGTGTCCTGCTCGGGTACCACCCCGGAGACGCTGGCCATTGCGGCTGAGGCGGCCAGGCGCGGTTGCCGGCTGGCCGCCGTTGGCACCGAGGGATCCCCGCTGCACCGGATCGCCGAGCAGGCCCGCGCCCCGTTCGTCCCGGTGGTTCCGGCAGGGCTGCCGCGGTCGATGCTGTGGGAGCTGGCCGTCCCGTTGCTGGTGATCGCCGATCGGCTGGGCGTGGCCCGGATCGGCCCGGACGTCTACGAGCTGGCGGCGAGCCGTCTGGAGGAGGTGTCTCACCAGTGCCGGCCCGCCAGCGAGTCGTTCGTCAATCCGGGTAAGTCACTGGCCCTCGACCTGGTCGGCACGCTGCCGATGGTCTGGGGAACTTCCGTGCTGAGCGGGGTCGCGGCGCGGCGGTTCGCCAGCCAGCTCAACGAGAACGCCAAGTACCCGGCGATCGCCGGGGTGCTGCCCGAGGCGGCGCATAACCAGGTCGCCGCGTTCGACGGTCCGTTCGCCCCCCGCTCGTCCCGGCTGTCCGCGCAGGACCGCCAGGAGCCAGGCTCACCGCTGGCGAGCCCGGATGACATGGCCGATATCCCGGGCTGGGACCTTGACTACGAGGAGACCGGGCAGGCGAGCGGCTTCACCGCGCTGCGGCTGGTGCTGATCGCCGATCCCGATGAGAACCCGCGGGTCGGAGCGCAGCGGGCGGCGGTCACCGAGCTTGCGGGGCAGCGCGGGGTGGGGATGTCCGAGCTCGCCATGGACGGGGAGCATCCGCTGGTGCGGCTGGCCGGCGTCGTGCAGCTGACCGACTACGCGAGCGTCTACCTGGCCATCGCCTCCGGGATCGATCCTGGCCAGACCGTGGCCATCGCCGATCTTCAGGCGCGGATCGAGTAACGCGTGCGGGTTCCCTGGCGCGAGATGAGAGCGGTGCTCGCCGCCTTCGCCGCTAACCTCGGCATCGCCCTGATCAAGTTCGTGGCCTTCCTGCTCACCGGGTCCGCGTCGATGCTGGCCGAGTCCGTGCACTCGGTCGCGGACACCGGCAACCAAGTGCTGCTGTTCGTGGGACGCGGCCGGTCCATCCGCCCAGCGTCGGATGAGCACCCGTTCGGCTTCGGGCGCGAGCGCTACTTCTACGGGTTCGTGGTGTCGGTGATGCTGTTCACCGTCGGCGCGGTCTTCTCGGTGTACGACGGCCTGCACAAGATCCTGAACCCGGAGGCGGTGCGCTCGCCTGGAATCGCCTTCGGCGTTCTCGCCCTGTCCGCGGTGCTGGAGGCGTTCTCGCTGCGCACCGGGATCAGGGAGGCGAACCAGGTCCGTGGCGACCGCAATTGGGGCACCTTCATCCGGCGGAGCAAGGCGCCGGAACTTCCCGTGGTCCTGCTGGAGGACACGGCCGCCCTGATCGGGCTGGCGTTCGCGTTCGCCGGGGTGGGGCTTTCGGTGGTCACCGGCAACGGCAGGTGGGACGGCGCGGGCTCGCTGGGCATTGGTTTGCTGCTCGGGACGGCCGCGGCCATCCTGGCCGTCGAGATGAAGAGCCTGCTGATCGGCGAGTCCGCCAGTCCGGAGATGCAGCGAATGATCATCGCCGCGCTCGAGGACGGACCGGAGCTGGTCCGGGTCATCCACCTGCGCACCGTGCACATGAGCCCAGATGCGGTGCTGGTCGCCGCGAAGGTCGCGGTCCCCGAGAGCGAGGCCGCCAGGCAGATCACGGTCGGCATCGATGCCGCAGAACGCCGCGTGCGCTCCGCCGTCCCCGTCGCCACGACGATCTACCTCGAGCCCGACATCTACCGCCCGGAGAAGCCCGACAGCACCGATCCCTCCATCCGTGCCGTCCTGCGCAGCCGCTCCCCCCGCCCCCCGCGCCGCGACCGCACCAAGAACACCAATAACCCCGCAGACCCCAGCCCGGGAAACCCCGGTGCCCCCCAGCGTGACTAGCGAAGCCCTGCCGGCCCGGGATGCCCAGCCTGGGAATCCGCCGTGGGCCGCGAAGCATATCTGTCGCATATCTCTCTTTGCACAGCAATCCCATGTTGCGCAGTGACACCAAATACCCGGGAGGATTGGGGCTTCGGGGAGAGTTTTGTGCCCCCTAATTCTCCCAGGAGCCCGAAAACTCCCCGGAAGCTGGCGAAATTGTGAGAGGGCTGGTAGAAGTCGGATAAATGTGATTCATGATGCTCACGCGCAGCGTGAGGTTTGACCGTGCAGGATGCGGTGAGGGCGGCCGTTACTGCAGGCAACGGCTCGGCTACTGCAGGCAACGGCTCGGCTTCGGGCCGACGGGCCACCGGGCACCGGGCACCGCCTCAGCCGCGGGACAGCAAACGCAGGGCGCGTTCCTTCTCGAAGTCGAGGGCCCGCCCCGGGGAGGCGGGGATGCGCCCGAGCCGGCGGCCGAGGTCCGCGACGGCGGCGCGGACCGGAGGCTCGGCGAGCACCCGCAGGCCGAACGCCAGCGACGCCGGGCTGATGTCGTAACGCCGCTCGAGTTCGAGCGCGGCCGCCACGGCCTCCAGGTCTGCCTCACTGAACTGCCGGTGCGAAGGCCCTCCCGGCCCGGTCCCCGTCACCGCCCGGCCGCCTGTCGCACCCAGCCGAGCACCCAGCCGAGCACCCGGCAATGCTCCCGGCCGCCCAAACTGGTCGCGGACCTGCGGCAACAGGCCGAGATCCTCGCGGTAGCGGAGCATACGGGCCGACGTGCCGAGCCGCCGGGCGGCCTCCGAGATGCGCATGAATACCAATCTTAACAATTTCGTGTCAAGAACACACCCGATAAAGTGCGCCGACCACCCGGGCTCCCGTAGCGTGTGAACAGACACGAGCCGACTTAGGGAGAACGCATGTCCGCGGATCAGCTTCCGTACCAGGTTGCCGACCTTTCGCTCGCCGCCTTCGGGCGCAAGGAGATCCAGCTGGCCGAGCACGAGATGCCCGGGCTGATGGCGGTGCGCGCGGAGTACGCGCCCAGCCAGCCGTTGCGCGGAGCCAGGATCACCGGCTCCTTGCACATGACAGTGCAGACGGCGGTGCTGATCGAGACGCTGGTTGAGCTCGGCGCGCAGGTCCGCTGGGCCAGCTGCAACATCTTCTCCACCCAGGACCACGCCGCCGCCGCGATCGCGGTCGGTCCGGATGGCACCCCCGATGACCCGAAGGGCATCCCGGTCTTCGCCTGGAAAGGCGAGACGCTCGAGGAGTACTGGCGCTGCACCGAGCTGGCGCTGACCTGGCCCGACGGTGACGGCCCGAACATGATCCTGGACGACGGCGGGGACGCCACCTTGTTCGTGCACAAGGGCGCCGAGTACGAGAAGGCCGGCGGCGTCCCGTCGCCTGCCGCCGATGACCCCGAGGAGTTGGTGATCATCCTCGACCGGCTCCGCAACTCGCTGGCCGACCACCCAGGCAAGTGGACCAACGCCGCAAACCGCATCAAGGGCGTCACCGAGGAAACCACCACCGGCGTGCACCGGCTTTACGAGATGGCCAAGAGCGGCTCCCTGCTGTTCCCGGCCATCAACGTCAACGACTCGGTGACGAAGTCCAAGTTCGACAACAAGTACGGCTGCCGTCACTCGCTCATCGACGGCATCAAGCGCGGGACCGACGTGCTGATCGGCGGCAAGGTCACGGTGGTATGCGGCTATGGCGATGTCGGCAAGGGCTGCGCGGAAAGCCTCCGCGGCCAGGGCGCCCGGGTGATCATCACCGAGATCGACCCGATCTGCGCGCTGCAGGCGGCCATGGACGGCTACCAGGTGGCCACCCTGGAGGACGTCATAAGCACGGCGGACATCTTCGTCACCGCCACCGGGAACCGTGACGTGATCACCGCCGAGCAGATGAGCCGGATGAAGCACCAGGCGATCGTCGGCAACATCGGCCACTTCGACAACGAGATCGACATGGCCGGGCTGGCCAAGTGGCCGGGCGTCCGCCACACCAACATCAAGCCGCAGGTCGACGAGTGGTCCTTCGCCAGCGGGCACGGCATCATCGTGCTGTCCGAGGGCCGCCTGCTGAACCTGGGCAACGCCACCGGGCACCCCAGCTTCGTCATGTCCAACAGCTTCACTAACCAGGTCATCGCCCAGGTCGAGCTGTTCACCAAGAACGACGAGTACCAGGTCGGCGTGCACACGCTGCCCAAGCACCTGGACGAGAAGGTGGCCCGGCTGCACCTGGACGCGCTCGGCGTCCGGCTCAGTCAGCTCACCAAGGAGCAGGCGGACTACATCGGCGTTCCCGTGGACGGCCCGTACAAGCCGGAGCACTACCGTTACTGACATCGCCGACGCGGGACTCGCCGCCGAGGGCGATGCCCGCATCCGTTACGCCGAACGGGCCATGCCGCTGCTGACCACCCTCATGGGCCGGTTCGCAACGGACCGGCCCTTCGAGGGGCTGAAAATCGCCGCCTGCCTGCACATCACGGCCGAAACAGCGATGCTGGTGCGGTTGCTGCGGGCGGGCGGCGCAGCCGTCTCGCTCGCAGCCTCCAACCCGCTGTCGACCCAGGATGACATCGCGGCGGCGCTGGCGGTCAGGTACGGGATAGCCGTCTTCGCCCGCGCCGGGGTCGACCGGCGCGGCTACTACCGGCACATCGAACTGGCCCTGAGCGAGGCACAACCGAACCTGGTCATCGACGACGGCGGCGACCTGGTCAACACGCTGCACACCCGGGCCGCGACGCTGCTGCCGCAGGTCAAGGGCGGCTGTGAGTCGACCACGACGGGCGTGATCAGGCTGCGCCGGATGGCCGCCGAGGGGGCGCTGGCGTTCCCGGTGATCGCGGCCAACGACACCGCGACCAAGCGGATGGTGGACAACACCTGCGGGACGGGGCAGTCGGCGATCGACGGCATCCTGCGCGCCACCAACACGCTGCTGGCGGGCAAGACCGTGGTGGTGGCCGGGTTCGGGGCCAGCGGCCGCGGGGTGGCCGAACGCGCCCGCGGCTTCGGCGCCGAGGTCATCGTCACGGAAGTCGACCCGGTGCGGGCGCTGGACGCGTCGCTGCGCGGCTTCCGCGTGCTGCCGATGGGCCAGGCCGCGTCGCTCGGCGAGGTCTTCGTCACCGCCACCGGATCGGTGGACGTGATTAACGCCGAGCACCTCGCGGTCATGCGCGACGGCGCGATCCTGGCCAACGCCGGGCACTTCGACGTGGAGATCGACGTGCGGGCGCTAACGAAACTTGCCGTCGCGGTGCACCGGGACGTAAGGCCGCACGTCGACGCCTACGACCTCGGCCACGGCCGGACCCTCCTGCTGCTGGCCGAAGGCCGGGTGGTGAACCTGGTCGCGGCCGAAGGCCATCCGCCCGAGGTGATGGACCTGGCCTTCGGCATCGAGGCCCTCGCCCTGGCCTGGCTGGCCGGGAACATAGACAAGCTCCCAGCCGGGGTGCACGAGGTGCCCGCGGATATCGACGCCGAGGCCGCTGGCCTGGTGCTGGCCACCACCGGCACCTCGATCGACACGCTCACCCCCGCGCAGCTGTCCTACCGGGAGTCCTGGCGCATCGGCTCCTGAAGGCTCGTCCGGGGTTTTCGGGTTCAGGCCCGGCTGCCGGCCTGGGCAGGCACTGCGACGGGCGCCGCGTCGCCCTTGTCCGGAGCGCCGGGGGACGGCGGCCGGGACAGGAACATCCACCCGACCAGGCCGATCGGGTACACGAAGTAACCCCACCGGGTGGCGGGCGCCAGGGTGAACATCACCGTGAGGCCGAGCGCGAGGCGCCACGCCGCGGCCCGCGGGCCAGCCGGAGGACGGACGATGAGCGAGACGGCGAAGCCGAGCCCGGCCGCGACCAGCAGGCCGACCGCGGCCCAGTGGCCCGCCATCCCGGTCATGGCCAGCAGGTGCCCGGGCAGCGGGCTGGCCGCCGGCGTCTGGTGCTTGGTCAGGCCGAGCGGGAACAACACGGTGTTCTGCAGGAACGCGTACGGGTGCGCCAGGGCCGTGGGCGCCGTCGCGGCGGCCAGGACCGCGGCCACCCCGAACACGACCGCGACGAAGCGCCAGGCGGACCTGATGCCGTCCCGGCGGCCCAGCATCGCGGCGAAGACCGGGATCGCCGGCCAGGCGGTCGCCTTCATCGCGCACGCCACGCCGAGCGCCCCGGCCGCGCGGAACAACCCCGAGGGCCGGGCGATCAGCGCCAGGGTGAGCAGCATCAGCGCGATGACCGGCGGGTCGGTGATGCCCACCGCGAGCGGGAACGCGATCACCGGGGAGGCGGCAAAGAAGACCGTGGACAGCGTGGTGTTGCGCCGGCATGAGTCGCAGTGCCGGTGGGGCGCCGCGACCGTGAACGCCGCCCAGATCAGGGCGATGGAGACGGCTGTGAGCCACAGCCGGGGGTCGGCGAACAGGCCGGTCGCGCCCAGCGCCTTCGGCAGCCCGAACACCGCCATGACCGGCAGGTACGGATTGTAGGACAGCCAGTTGTCCAGTTGCCCTTGCACTAGGTATGGGGTGCCGTGCTGGAGCAGCAGCACCGCCGACCGCGAGATGACCTGCACCTCGGGCGTCGGCTTCACCCGGGTGACAAGCCAGGTCACCGGCGCGGCCAGCGCCCCGGCTAGGGACACGAGCATCGGCCAGATAACGGGCACGTTCTTGTGCCGGGTGAGCCAGATGATGAGCGTCGTCACCCCGTAGCCGACGGCCGCCCAGATGGCCCAGGTCCGGTCCGCGTGGCCGGTGTCCACGGCCAGCGCGATAGCGTAGACGGTGAATGCCGCGTTCGCGGCGAGGAGCCGGTTCCGGCTCAGCCAGTGCTGGTGGACTAGCTCTGGGTGCTGGTTGTCTTCTACCTTGGCTCGTTCCTTCTCTATCTGCGTGTGTTCCACTGTGCCGGTACCCGCCCGTCCACGCGATATTCCCCTGTTGTTTGTTCAGCTGTGGCCATTGAAGACCGGTAGAACTGCCCCCGAAAGCAGATAAATCAGTCTATCACTCAGGTGTTCGCGAGCCGCCTTTCGGGTTACCACCAGGTACTGCGGCTATGGCAGTTTCCAGTCGACTGGCTCGGCGCCTTGCTGTTCGAGGAGCCGATTAGCCCGGCTGAACGGATGCGAGCCGAAGAACCCGCTGTTGGCCGAATACGGGCTCGGGTGGGCCGACTCGATGCAGCCGATGCTCGTGTCGCTGGCCTGGGTGAGCAGCGGCACCAGCGTCCGCGCGTCCCGGCCCCACAAGATCGCGACCAACGGCGCATCCCGCGCGGCCAGCGCCCGGATGGCCTGCTCGGTGACTTCCTCCCAGCCCTTGCCCCGGTGTGAGCCCGGCTTGCCCGGGGCGACGGTGAGTACCCGGTTCAGCAGCAGCACCCCGCGTTCGCTCCACGGGGTCAGGTCCCCGTTCGCCGGCGTCGGGTACCCGAGGTCCGCGGAGTACTCGTTGAAGATGTTGACCAGGCTCGGGGGCAGCCGCCGGACGTCGGGCGCGACCGAGAAGCTCAGGCCGACCGGGTTCCCCGGCGTGGGGTAGGGGTCCTGGCCGACGATGAGCACGCGGACGTCGGCGAAGGGCTGCTTGAACGCCCGCAGTACGTTCTCGCCCGAAGGCAGGTACGTGCGTCCGGCCGCGATCTCGGCCCGCAGGAACTCGCCCATCGCGGCGATCCGGTCCGCCACCGGCTCGAGCGCCTCGGCCCAGCCCGCGTCGACAATGTTGCGCAACGGCTCCGCCATGGGCAGCACTCTAGCCCCGGCCGCTGACAAGACGAAGGTCCAAACCCTTTGGGCCGAACGAGTCGGGTATCACGCCCCGGTTCCGCTGACTGTGCGACCGTGGCGGGCGACGGCGGCGGCGAACGCGGCTCCGTCGCGGGGCGCGGCGCCGCCCTGGTCGTTGTTGAAGTAGACGTACATGTCCAGGCCCTCGGCCTCTTGGGGTTCTTGGGTCCAGGTCGTCGTGATCCGGTCCGCCCAGGATTGCAGCGACGACTCGGTGTAGCGCGGCCAGGGCGCGCCGTCGCCCTCGTGGAACCGCAGGTAGCCCCAGTCGGCCGTCCGCCATAGCGGGGTGACCGCGGTCCCCTTCCGGTCCGCCCAGCACAGTGCGGCGTTCCTGGTCGCCAGCACGTCCCGCACGTCGTCGTTCCACCACGACTCGTGCCTGGGCTCGACCGCGACGCGGATTTCCGGCGGGAACTGGCCCAGGCACTCACCGAGCAGATGCGGGGCGGCGTGCAGGTCCGGCGGCAGTTGCAGGAGCACCGGCCCGAGCCGGTCACCGAGCCCGGCCGCCGCGTCGAGCAGCCTGCGGACCGGCTCGGCCGGGTCGCGCAGCCGCCGCACGTGGGTGAGGTAGCGGCTGGCCTTGACCGTCATGACGAAGCCGTCGCCGACCCGCTCCCGCCAGCCCGCGAAGGTCTCCCGTGGCGGCAGTCGGTAGAACGTCCCGTTGTTCTCGACCGTGGCGAACTGGCTCGCGTAGTACTCCAGCCAGCGGCGCTGCGGGACGTCCGGCGGGTAGAACGTGCCTCGCCAGTCCCGGTACTGCCAGCCCGACGTCCCGACTGTAATTCTGTGCTCCCTCGGGGGGACGACCCCCCCAGACCCCCCCGATCCTGGGGGGACCCATCCCCCCAGACCCCCCTTGGGGGGGCTCGCCCCCCGGACCCGCTCCTCCTGGGCGCCGCGCCAGCCTGCCGCTTCAGGCGAACCCATTCTCAATCCCAGCTCCTCCAGCCTCCGCAGCTCCCTCAGCCGCACTTCCTCCGGGCCGCCCGCAGCTCCTCCAGGCCTACGTGACTCCTTCAGGCCTCGGCAGCTCCAGGCCTTCGCAGTTCCCTTAGCCGCCCGCAGTTCCCTTAGCCGCCCGCAGTTCCCTTAGCCGCCCGCAGTTCCTCCTGGCCTCGGCAGTTCCTTCAGCCTCCGCGGGCCCCAGGCTCCCGCGGGTCACGCCAGCCCGCCGGGTCGCTCAGCCTCCGCGGGTCACGCCAGCCCCTGCGGGCGAGTTGGGTTTGATTTACCCAGTTGTCGGAAAAGCTATCCCTGAACCGGTGTCAGCACCTGGTAAATAGGGATAGCCTGCGTCCACGCAGAGTCAATCACATGGAACGATGGGGCCCATGAAAGGACGTGTTCTTGTCGTCGATGACGACGCCGCTCTTGCTGAGATGCTCGGTATCGTGCTTCGCGGTGAGGGTTTCGAGCCGACTTTCGTCTCCGACGGCGACAAGGCGGTCGAGGTTTTCCGGGATTCCCGGCCCGACTTGGTGCTCCTTGACCTGATGCTGCCGGGTTCCGACGGGATTGACGTGTGCCGTCAGATCCGGGCCGAGTCCGGGGTGCCGATCGTCATGCTGACGGCGAAGACCGACACCGTGGATGTGGTCCTGGGCCTTGAGTCCGGTGCCGACGACTACATCATGAAGCCGTTCAAGTCCAAGGAACTGGTCGCCCGGGTCCGGGCCAGGCTGCGCCGGACCGATGAGCCTGCCCCAGAGATGCTCCAGATCGGCGACATCGTCATCGACGTGGCCGGTCATTCGGTGAAGCGCGACGGTGAGACGCTCAACCTCACCCCGCTCGAGTTCGACCTGCTTGTCGCCCTGGCCCGTAAGCCGAGGCAGGTCTTCACCAGGGAAGTCCTGCTCGAGCAGGTCTGGGGCTACCGGCACGCCGCGGACACCAGGCTGGTCAACGTGCACGTACAGCGGCTACGCGCAAAGATCGAGAAGGACCCTGAGCACCCCGAGATCGTCGTGACGGTGCGCGGTGTCGGCTACAAGGCTGGGCCTGGCTGAGTCCAGGTTCATGAAGGTGGTATCGGCACGTACGGGCAGGCAGCGTAACTGGATCACTGCCTTCCGCCGGTCGGCTTTCGGCCGGGCCATTATCAGGCGGCTGCCCGTTCGGCTCAAGCGCTGGCTGCGGGCCGGGCGCCGGTGGCAGCGCGGTGCCGTAGCGCAGGTGAAGCTGCGCTGGCACCGTTCGCTGCAACTGCGCGTGGTCTCGACCACCCTGGTGCTGTCGGTCCTGGTCATTGCCGTGCTCGGCTTTTTCCTGATCCAATCGGTCGTGGCCGGATTGCTCAGCAATGCGGAGACCTCCGCGGACGCTCAGGTCAGGAACGGCCTGAAGTCCGCGCTCGGTCAGTCCACCGTCAACATGCTGGCCAAGCCGCTCCCCGGCGACGCGAGCGTGGCCAAGACCACGGCCCGGGCGCTGCAGGCGGCGAGCGGGAGCACCGGCAGCTACTACCTGGTCTTCATCCAGCTGACGAATATTCCCGCCGCCACCGTGCACTGGGTCGGCCCGACCAATGTCGACATCGGCTCGGCCATCCCGCCCACCTTGATCACCAAGGTGGCGGAGGAGCAGCAGAGCCAGCGGCACGACTACCAGAACATCGACACCGTGCCGCCGGTCTACGAGCCGACCACGCTGGTCTACAACGCGGGACAGGGCACGTCGGTGCCCGCCCTCGCCGTCGGGGTGCCGATCGGCACGTATTACCAGCTGTATTACGTGTTCCCGTTCACCCAGCAGCAGGCGACGCTGCTGCTGGTGCAGCGCGTCCTGGTCGGTGTGGGCTTCGCGCTCGTGGTGCTGCTGGCTGCGATCGCGTCGCTGGTAACCCGGTGGGTGGTGCTGCCCGTGCGGCATGCGGCCCAGGCGGCCCAGCGCCTGTCGGCCGGGCACCTCGGGGAACGCATGGAGGTGCTCGGCGTCGATGATCTCGCGGCGCTGGCGACGTCGTTCAACGAGATGGCGGCCAGCCTGCAGGGCAAGCTGCGCGAGCTCGAAGAACTCTCCAACGTGCAGCGGCAGTTCGTCTCCGACGTGTCGCACGAGCTCCGGACGCCGCTTTCCACCATCAAGATGGCCGCCGACCTGCTATTCGAGTCCCGCGCGGATCTCGAACCGCCCGGCGCCCGGTCGGTTGAGCTGCTGCAGAGCCAACTGGAGCGGTTTGAGTCGCTGCTTGTGGACCTGCTCGAGATCAGCCGGTTCGACGCGGGCGCGGCCACCCTGGACACCGAACTCGTCGACGTGTGCGACCTGGTGCGTCGTTCGGCCGACGACGCGCAGCAGCTAGCTGAGCGCCGGGGCAGCAGAATCGAGTTCCGGCTGCCCGCGACCGGCTGCTTTGCCGAGGCGGACCGCCGCCGGGTCGAGCGCATCCTGCGCAACATCCTGGTAAACGCGGTCGAGCACGGCGAAGGCAAGGACGTGGTGGTCACCACGGCCATCGACAGCGATGCGGTCGCCGTGTCGGTCCGGGACTACGGCGTGGGGCTGCGGCCGGGTGAGGAGCAGAAGGTATTCGACCGGTTTTGGCGGGCCGACCCGGCCCGGGCCCGTACCACCGGCGGTACCGGCCTGGGCCTGGCCATCTCGCTGGAGGACGCGCGGCTGCACGGCGGCTGGCTGCAGGCCTGGGGTGAACGCGGCAAGGGCTCGGTCTTCCGGCTGACGCTGCCACGGGTAGCCGGGCAGCCGCTCGCGGGCTCGCCGCTGCCGCTCGGCCCGGACGAGGCGGAGATCGCCACCAGCCTGGGCGGGAGCCCGTACCCGGCCAGCGAGATCACCGGGGTGATTTCGCGTGGCTAGGACCGGCTGGACGACCGTGCGCCTAGGGAAGGGGCACCCGCGGCGGCAGTGGCTAGCCCGGGCTCGCCTGGCGTGTGTGCTGATGGCCGTGGCCGCATCCCTGACGGCCTGCGTGGGCATGCCTGACAGCGGCTCGCCGGGCACGTTCGGCGCCACCCCACAGGGCACGACGTCGGATTTCGGCTTCATCGGGGCCATTCCGGCCGGGCCCGCGCCGCAATGGACTCCGAGCGAGATCGTGGCGGGATTCCTCAACGCGAACGCGAGCGTCAGCTACCCGACCTACAAGGATGTGGCCAAAGAGTACCTGGTCAGCGCGGCCGCCAATAGCTGGGATCCGAGCTGGTCGGTCAAGGTGGTCGACAAGGTCAACCCCCCGCGCGCCGACATCCAGCCTGACGGCCGGCACGCTACGGTAGACGTCTCGGGCACGGTGCAGGCGTCCTTCAACGGATCGGGCCAGTATGTCGGGGCTCAGCAAAGCGGCACCCGGCTGGTGAACCAGCGCTTCTACCTGGTCAAGGTGAACGGCCTGTGGCGGATCACCAATCCGCTGCCCCAAGGTCGGCTGCTGACCCAGCCTGACTTCGCGTCGGTCTACAAGCCGCAGGATCTGTACTTCTTCGACTCCTACCAGCAGGTGCTCGTGCCCGACTCGGTGTTCGTGCCGGCCGGAACCTCGCCGACGTCCCTGGTGACTAACCTGGTCGGGGCGCTGCTGGGCAACCCGCAGTCGCAATGGCTGCAGGCTCAGACCAGCCCCATACCCCCCGCCGTGACGGCGTTTCTCCCCCATACCAATATCAACGTGGCCATTGACGGGACCACCGCGACGGTGAATCTCACCGGGCTGGGGGCGACCACGAACGCCAACGTCCTCGAGCAGATCTCCGCGCAGCTGGTCTGGACCCTGACCGGGCAGCAGGAAGGCACGCCCATCCAGGCGGTCGAGCTTGAGATCAACGGCCAGCCGTGGATACCGCGCGATCCTCCCTGCGCGGGCACCGGCGGCCAGAGCCTGGGTCCCGCGCAGAAGCAGGCCATGTACAGCTGCTACAACCCGTACCCGACCGTGGCGGCGACCAGCTTCTATTACGTCGGCCACGGCCAGGCCTGGTCACGATGCGCCTCGGAGTCTGCGGTGACCGCGGGCTCCATTAGCTCGGTCCTCGCAGTCTTCGGCCGGACGGGTGCGGCCAAGCTCGGCCAGTCCTGCGGGACCCCGGTGCAGGCTGGTTCGGTAGGTGTGCCGCCCCCTCAGCCCCACAGCGTCCCCGCTCTGTCCCGGGTGGCGGTGTCGCCAGGCAGCCAGTACGCGGCGGGCGTCTCAGCCGACGGGAAGACCGTCTACATGTGGGCCTCGGGTGGCACTAAGCCGACCACTTCCATCAGCACGTCGGGCGTCACCGCGATCGGCTGGGATCGCAGCGGCTATCTCTGGCTAGCCCAGGACGGTACCACCTCGGCGATCCCGCAGACCAGCAACAGCGGCGGCAGTGGCCAGATCCCCAACGCCTTCACCGGGAAGATCATCGGCCTGGGCATCGCCCCCGATGGCGTCCGGGTCGCCGCCATCACGCAGACCGCATCGGGCCGCCTGCTCGAGCTCGCGGCCATCGACCATGGCGGCCAGGCCGCCAGCCAGCGGGAAAACCCCACCACTCGCACGTCCACCGGACCGACGTCCATCGGACAGCCGGTCCGGCTCGGCCCCAACATCACCGATCCTATCGCTCTGACCTGGTACGACGCCGATGACTTGCTCGTGCTCGACGGTATGGGCAACGGGAGCACGCTGTGGGAGGTGCCGGTGGACGGGCAGCCGGCCACCAAGTTGCCTGGCGTCCTGCGCGGCGCGGTCTCCATCACCGCGGATGGCCCCATGAACGCCCTGGTCCTCGGGCTGTCGGGCAGCGGCCTGGAGGTCTCGGCGAGCCTTGAGGGCCCCTGGCAGCCGCTCGGCAGCGGCGGCCAGAACCCGGTCTTCCCGGCTTCGCCGCACCCGGCTCCGGCACAACCGTAGTCGCCCGGTCCAGGGGTCGCCAGCGATCCAGCATGCGGCCGCACCTGTGCTCGGCGCACGTTACGGAGTCGTTATGTGACTATTTGTGATTGGTCGCCTACAAGTCCCTCCTGACATTCACGCTCCGGCGAGCTAGCGTTCATTCATGGCACTCGCCCGGGCCCGTGGTTGCGCCAGGCGTGGCTCCCCACTGGGGCGTCATGTCAGGCAAGCCGATGCCAGCCGCAGGCGAAACGGCCCACGTAAGGCGACTTCTCGTCGACTGATCACGGTGCGGCTTAGGAGTAAGTCCTGCCTCGCCGGGAGATACCGAGTCTCCCGGACCGAGAGAAGGGCAGTAGTGGCTATGGAGCCGCGAACCCCTCAGCAGGCGAATGTGGGGTCGAAGACCAGGTTGGCCGGGCGGGTGCCACCCACCTCACGCAGACACTGCCCAATCGGGTCAAGCTCCATCGGATTGGGCAAAATCAGACTGGAAGGGGGATCACGATGGAAGTCATAGTCAGGGGACGCCACATCACCGTCCCGGCACGTTTCCGTCAGCACGCCACCGCCAAACTAGCCAAGCTAGAAAAGCTTGATCAGAAGGCGGTACGGATCGACGTGGAGGTCTCCGAGGAGCGCAACCCGAGGCAGTCTGATCGCCGTGAACGCGTCGAGCTGACGATACGGTCCCGTGGGCCCACGATCAGGGCCGAGGCGGCCGCGGATGACAGATACGCCGCCCTCGACCTCGCCTTTGCCAAGCTCGAGTCCAGGCTGCGCCGAGCCGCCGATCGGCGCAAGATCAAGCACGGTGACAACAACCCCACGGTCCGGGTGCCGGGCGCACTGGCCGTTGCGGAGTCGGTGGTGACCTCCGCGCCGCTGGCGCCTGCCGGCGCGGAAGTGCCGGTCGCCTCCGCCATGAACGGCGACGGCGGGGCCGAACCCGAGAGCGGCCTCATCCCCATCCAGATGGAGGGCGACGGCCCGCTGGTCCTGCGCGAGAAGGTGCACGCGGCCCGGCCGATGACCATCGACCAGGCACTGCTCGAGATGGAACTCGTCGGTCACGACTTCTACCTGTTCCACGACCGCGAGTGCGACCGCTTCAGCGTCGTCTATCGTCGTCGTGGCTACGACTACGGGGTGATCCGTCTGGTCGAGGAGTAATTTCCTGGCCGTCCCGGGCCGGGATCTCCCTCGCGCAATTTCACGATGCAAGCCGGGCACGGTTTGATGGGATGGTGCCCGGCTTGCATCATGGCCCCAGGTCGGTAAGAGTCGGATCACATGACGTTCGTGCCGATCAAGGTCAGCCTGGCTGCCTGGTGAGGCTGATGTGGGCGATGTTCCCCTAGGGAGGCAACGAAGTGAGCGCCATGGGCGACAGGGCGGTGACTGCTGCTCGGCGGTCAGTGAAGGGGGATGGGGAGGTGGATGGGGGCAAGGGCACGGAGCCCATCCGGGTGCTGATCGCCGATGATCATGCGTTGTTCCGGCGCGGCCTCGAGATGGTCCTGGAGGAAGAGGACGACATCGATCTGGTCGGGCAGGCGAGCGACGGGACCGAAGCGGTGGCCGTGGCGGGCGAGTCGCTGCCCGACGTCGTGCTCATGGACATCCGGATGCCGAAGAGCAGCGGCATCGAGGCGTGCCGGGCGACCAAGGAGGTCGCGCCGAGCGCCAAGATCGTGATGCTGACGATCAGCGACGAGGAAGAAGACCTGTTCGAGGCGATCCGCGCGGGTGCCAGCGGCTACCTGTTGAAGGACATCCCGCTGGACGAGGTGGCCGAGGCGGTCCGTGCGGTGCACGGCGGCCAGTCGCTGATCAACCCCTCGATGGCGGGCAAGCTGCTCACCGAGTTCGCGACGCTGGCCAAGCGCGACACTGAGGAAGAGCAGGTGCAGCACGTCGCCCCGCCCAAGCTGACGGACCGCGAGATGGAGGTGCTCAAGCTCGTCGCACGCGGCATGAACAACCGGGACATCGCCAAGGAGCTTTTCATCTCGGAGAACACGGTGAAGAACCACGTCAGGAACATCCTGGAGAAGCTGCAGATTCACTCCCGGATGGAAGCCGTGATGATCGCCGTCCGGCAGAAACTGATCGAGTTCTCTTAATCTGCCTTCGCTCGCCTCCGGGGCGCTCCGAGGCGGCTCCTTCTCGTCGCTCGTTCCTCGCGCCTGGGGTGGGTTCGGGGGGAAAGCACAGTCCAGTCGCCGACGCGGCCCTTAGGCTCGGCGGCGCCGCGGACCTTGGCCCGCTCAGGCTAGGGCGGCCCTTTGGCCCGCTCGGAGGCCTTCAGCCTGCCTTAGTCAGGGCGGCGGCGAGGCGCGGGGCATACTGGGCGGGCTCGACTTGCTCCAGGCGGACGTCGTCGCAGCCAATCCAGTTCGCTGCCTCCCGCAGGGCCTGGGCCATCGGCTCGGCCGCGGCGGCGCGTTCCAGCGAGACCTTGCGTGCCACCAGGGTCTTGCCTTCCCGGGCCGGATCGACCCGGCCCGCCAGCCGGCCGCCCGCGAGCAAGGGCATGGTGAAGTAGCCGTGGACCCGCTTGTGCTTCGGCACGTAAGCCTCGAGGCTGTGCGCAAAGCCGAACATCTGCCGGGTCCGCCTGCGGTCCCAGATCAGTGAGTCGAACGGTGAGAGCAGCGTCACGCGGTTCCGCCCGCGCGGCCCGGCCGACGCCTCGGCCAGCGCCGCCGGATCAGCCCAGCCCGTGACGGCTCTGCCCGTGACGGCTCTGCCCGTGACGGCTCTGCCCGTGACGGCTCTGCCCGTGACGGCTCTGCCCGTGACGGCCTTGCCCGTGACGGCCTTGCCCGTGACGGCTCTGCCCCCGATGGCCGTGCCTCCGGTGGCCGGGTCCGCTACGCCGGGACCCGCGATCGCGACCGGGATCAGGCCGGCGGCCAGCGCCGCGTCCACCACCAGCCGCGTGTGCTGGGATTTCTCACTGGTGAGGTAGTTCAGCCTGTGATAGTCGACCAGGTCCGCGTGGGTGACCACGCCCAGGGCGCGGGCGCTGACGCCCGCCAGGTAGGCCAGGCAATCCAGGTCGGACGGCTCCGCGCCGAGCAACTCGGCCGGCAGCACCCGCTCGGGCAAGTCGTAGACGCGGCGCCAGCCGGTCCGCCGCACGCAGATGACGTCGCCCGTATCGAGCAGCCATTCCACCGCGATCTTGACCTCCGACCAGTCCCACCACGGGCCGCCCGCCTTGGCCCCGCCCAGCTGGGTCGAGGTCAGCGGACCCTCGGCGCGCAGCCGGGCCAGCACCTTGTCGCAGGTTTCCTGGTGGCTCTGGTGCCAGCGCACGCCCCTGGCCCGCAAGGCGCGGCGGCGGAAGGCGAAGTACGGCCATTGCTCGATCGGCAGCACGCAGGCTGCGTGCGCCCAGTACTCAAAGGCGGCGGGCTTGGTGGCGTGCCAGTAGGCCTGCTCGATCTGCTGCCGGGTGACCGGCCCGAGCCGCGCGTAGGCGACCAGCTCGTGCGAGCGCGCCAGCACGCTGATCGTGTCCAGTTGCACGGCACCGACCCGGCGGAGCATGGCGGCCACCCCGGCCTGGGACCGGTTCCACGAATTCGCGCCCAGGAACCCCTGGGCGCGCAACGTCATCCGGCGCACTTCATCGGGGGTGAGCGTCACCTCAGCGACGGGAGCGTCCAGACCCATGATCGACAGCGTAATCGGCGACTACGACATTTCTGAGGCGCCCCGGAAGGTCGGCGATACCGATCAGCGAGAAGAGAAAGCCGACTCGTTCGGAATAAAGCTCTTTAGTACCAGTCGTCCAGGATGTGCGCGGCCACGGCGATGATGCAGCCGATGACCACGATCCCGGCGCCGACCCAGAATAGCCACCAGTGCGGGTGGGGGACCAGCGCGACCCCACCGACGACAAAGCCGGCGATGATGATCGAGACCGCCACCCAGGAAGGCCGGCCATGGTGCGCCTCGTGCACGCTCGACCCGCCCGTCTGCGCGTCAAGGCCGTGCGCTCCGGTGTTTCCCGCAGCCTCCGCCATGGTTCCCGATGCCGACTGCTCGGTCACTCGTAGCTCCTCTCCTCGTTAAGACTCCTATTATTCTCCGGGAGGTGCGAGACTAAGCACCAGCCGGCCCCTCAAGGCTCCCCGTTCATGGGAGCTGCCGACCCCACGGGTTCTTGTGCGACTCGGTTTGGTGCCTCATCTCGCCTACCATGACATGTTGAGGCGGTGAACGGGAGCCGGATACGGTCACCGGCCATGATTGAGGCCAGACGATCCGCGAGGAGCGCGACGAGAAGTGTCACCCATCCTTGATAGTGTCCTTCGCGCCGGCGAAGGCAGGATCCTGCGCAAGCTGAAGCGGATCAGCGAGCAGATCAACTCCATTGAAGATGACTTCATCGCGATGAGCGATGCCGAGCTGCGGGCCATGACCGATGAGTTCCGGCAGCGGTTCGAGGACGGCGAAACGCTCGACGATCTGCTGCCCGAAGCCTTCGCCACCGTCCGCGAGGCCGCCAAGCGCACCCTCGGCCAGCGGGCCTTCGACGTCCAGCTGATGGGCGGCGCGGCGCTGCACCTGGGCAACATCGCGGAGATGAGGACCGGTGAAGGCAAGACGCTCACCGGCGTGTTCCCGGCGTACCTCAACGCGCTCGCGGGCCAGGGTGTCCACGTCGTCACGGTCAACGACTACCTGGCCAAGCGCGACGCCGAGTGGATGGGGCGGGTACACCGCTTCCTCGGGCTCGAGGTGGGCGTGATCCTCGGGGACATGGACCCTCCCACCCGCCGCAAGCAGTATGCCGCCGACATTACCTACGGCACCAACAACGAGTTCGGCTTCGACTACCTGCGTGACAACATGGCCTGGCAGCTCGAGGATTGCGTGCAGCGCGGCCACCACTTCGCGATCGTCGACGAGGTGGACTCGATCCTGATCGACGAGGCGCGGACACCGCTGATCATCAGCGGCCCGGCCGAGCAGAGCCCGCGCTGGTATACCGAGTTCGCCAAGATTGCCCCCCGGCTACGCCGCGGCGAGGACGGTGAAGGCGACTACGAGGTCGACGAGAAGAAGAAGACCATCGGCATCCTGGAGTCGGGCGTCGAGAAGGTCGAGGACTGGCTCGGCATCGACAACCTCTACGACCCGGTCAACACGCCCCTGGTCAGCTTCCTGAACAACTCCATTAAGGCCAAGGAGCTGTACAAGAAGGACAAGGACTACGTCGTGATGAACGGCGAGATCCTGATCGTGGACGAGTTCACCGGCCGCATCCTGCACGGTAGGCGCTACAACGAGGGCATGCACCAGGCCATCGAGGCCAAGGAGGGGGTGGCGATTAAGGACGAGAACCAGACCCTCGCCACCATCACCCTGCAGAACTACTTCCGGCTTTACGACAAGCTGGCCGGCATGACCGGCACGGCCATGACCGAGGCCGCCGAGTTCCATCAGATCTACAAGCTCGGCGTGGTCCCGATCCCGACCAACAAGCCGATGATCCGCGCCGACCAGGCGGACGTTATTTACCAGACGGCCCAGGCCAAGTTCGAGGCGTGCGTCGAGGACATCGCCGAACGGCACCTGGCCGGGCAGCCGGTCCTGGTGGGTACCGTCAGCGTGGAGAAGTCCGAGATCTTGTCCCGGATGCTCAAGCGCCGCGGCGTCCCGCACGAGGTGCTGAACGCCAAGTACCACGAGCGAGAGGCCACGATCGTCGCCCAGGCCGGGCGGCGCGGCGCGGTCACCGTGGCCACCAACATGGCCGGCCGCGGCACCGACATCATGCTCGGCGGCAACCCGGAATTCATCGCCGACGTCGAGCTGCACCAGCGCGGCCTGTCCCCGGTCGAAACCCCGGAAGACTACGAGATGGCCTGGCCGGAGGCGGTGGCCAAGGCCAAGCGCGCGGTGGCCGAGGAGCACGAGGAAGTCGTCGCGGCGGGCGGCTTGTACGTGCTCGGCACCGAGCGGCACGAGTCGCGCCGCATCGACAACCAGCTGCGCGGCCGGTCCGGGCGCCAGGGGGACCCGGGTGAGAGCCGGTTCTACCTGTCGCTCGAAGACGACCTCATGCGGATGTTCAACTCCGAGCGGGTCGGCGCCATCATGGAGCGGCTGAGCATCCCGCCGGACGTCCCGGTTGAGTCCAAGGTCGTCACCCGCGCCATCAGGTCCGCGCAGACCCAGGTCGAGCAGCAGAACTTCGAGATCCGCAAGGACGTGCTCAAGTACGACGACGTGCTGAACCGCCAGCGCAAAGTCATCTACGGCGAGCGCCGCAAGGTGCTTGAGGGCGCCGACCTGCACGAGCAGATCCGCGAGATGGTCGACGAGGTGACCGCCGGGTACGTCGAGGGCGAGACCGGCGAGGGCTATCCGGAGGAGTGGGACCTGGACAAGCTCTGGCAGGCCTTCCGCCAGCTGTACCCGGTCAGCGTCTCCGTCGACGACGTCATCGAGGAGGCGGGCGGCGACCGGGCCGGCCTCACCGGCGAGTTCATCACCGAGGCGGTGATCGCGGACGCGCAGGCCGCGTACGAGCGGCGTGAGCAGGAGTTCGGTTCGGAAGTCATGCGTGAGGTCGAGCGCCGGGTGGTGCTGTCCGTGCTCGACCGGAAGTGGCGCGAGCACCTGTACGAGATGGACTACCTGCGCGAGGGCATCGGCCTGCGTGGCTACGGCCAGCGCGACCCGCTGATCGAGTATCAGCGCGAGGGCTACGACATGTTCAGCGCCATGATGGACGGGATCAAGGAAGAGTCCGTCGGGCACCTGTTCAACCTGGAAATCCAGGTCCAGGAGAACCCGATCGTCGAGGAGACCGCCGCGGCCGGTACCGTGCCGCCCGGCGCCCCGGCCGGCTCGGTCCCCGCCGGCGGTGCTGTTTCTGGTGCCGCTGCTCCCGGCGGCGTTGCCCCGGGCGGTGCCCCCGCTCCTGACGACGCTGCTCCTGGCAGCGGCGCTGCTGCTGGCGGTGCTGGCCGGGGCGGCCGCCGTGGGGTGCCCGCGCAGGGCGGTCCCGCCGGGGCCCAGGCTCGCGGGGGCCAGGCTCGCGGGGGCCAGGCTCGCGCGGGTCAGGCTCGCGGGGGTCAGGCTCGCGGGGGTCAGGCTCGCGGGGATCAGGCTCGCGCGGGTCAGGCTCGCGCGGGTCAGGCTCGCGGGGATCAGGCTCGCGGGGATCAGGCTCGCGCGGGTCAGGCTCGCGCGGGTCAGGCTCGCGGGGATCAGGCTCGCGGGGATCAGGCATCCAAGCGCGATGGCCGGGTCAGCGGTGCCCACGCCCGACGACCCGGAAATGCGCCCGAGGATCAAGCCGCGCCGATCCCGGCCGGGCTGGCCCCGCGTCGCCCGCAGCGGCTGCAGTACTCTGCTCCGTCGGTTGACGGCGGAACGCACGTGGAGACCAGCCAGGGCCCGGCCGTGAACGACGACTTCGCCCACGTCGGGCGCAACGACCCCTGCCCGTGCGGTTCTGGCCGCAAGTTCAAGCGCTGCCATGGCGACCCCCGGATGCGCCCGGACGCCTAGCCGTCAGGCGAGGTCCAGAGTCGTTAGTGCGGCGCCGGGTTAGCCGGTCTCGATTTTGGTCCTCGACCCCGTCGTTCCTGGGTGGGTTGCCGGGCTGATTCGCCGGCTCGGTTCCCTGACTGCTTTCGCTGGTTCGTCAGCCTCGCCCGTGTCACACGCTGCTCATTTATTTGTTCATTTAACATACGCTGAGCTGCCCAGCGCCGAAGCGGCAAAGATCGGGGAAGATCGGGGAAGATCGGGGCTTCGGGGAGGATTGGGTGCGCCGGGTGCACTGGGATGCCCAAAATCCTCCCAGAAGCCCTAATCCTCCCCGCTAAACCCAACGCTCATGGCGCCGAGGGCCGGGGCCGTGTGGCCATTAAGGTCGCTGGGCTTGGTGAGGGCGGTGAGAAAGGCGAGCATGGGTCCTGCAGTGCCGCGATCGAACGGGCCAGGCTAGCGCGATCGAACGGCGCCGGGTTAGCCGGTCTCGATTTCGGTGCAGAGCCACCGCGCCGGACGGGCCGGCAAGCCGGGCGTGCGCTGCCGCGCGGGCACGTGCTCGAAGCGCACGGCCAGGGCGCGCGATCGCGGGCCGAACGTGACGACGACCGTCATCTCTACGACCGAAGACGTCGGCTGCGAGGTCATGATGCGCTGGATTCTGGGTCGCTGGTCCGAGGCGAGCAACCGGGTGAGATCACCGATCTGGGCCCGGACGCGATCGGTGGTCCAGCCAACCGTCTGACGCATCGGCCGGGAGCCCGCCAGTATCTCCACGATCACCTGGGCGAATTGCCTGGGCAACACAGCGGCCTGGCCCGTGGCGCCCGGCGCGGCGTCAGCCCGAGCCTGGGCGTCAGCCCGAGCCTGGGCGTCAGCCCGAGCGGGCGTCAGCCCGAGCCTGGGCGTCAGCCCGAGCCGGGGCGTCAGCCCGAGCCGGGGCGTCAGCCCGAGCCGGGGCGTGAGCTTGGGTGACGGCGTCAGCCCTGGCCGTGACGGGCTGGGCAAGTGCCGAAGGTGGCGCGACCGGCACGGCCGGGCCAGCCGCGCCGGCCAGGGCCGACAGCGGGCGGCTGACGTGCGCGGCCGCCTCGCGCGCCGCCGGGCACGCGGCACCGTGGGTCTCGCAGTCGTACGGCGGCCAGCCTGCGGGAACCGTGATGAGCCGCGGCCCGGAATCAGGCGGCTCGGGCGGGGTGCGCCGGCCGGGAGCGGTCGGCGGGTCAGGCGTGAGGGTGCTCGACGGCATGTTTCGTCTTCCAGGTCCGGAGAATGCGAACGGCCGCGAACGCCATTGGCGGCCGCGTTCGTATCAGGCTCCGGCTGGACTCGTTTGTACCCCAGGGCACCGACATTTCGACGTCCTGCCTGGTTACGGAGCTTTCACGGGGTCGACGAGTGACGTTTCCCAGTTAGACGAATAGGCGTCTAAAATTGTTATTGTGATTAATGGTACGGAATTCCGGGGTGTCATCACGGACTGGGGCGGGGTACTGACGACCCCGATCCTAACTACGGTCCAGGCTTGGATCCAAGCCGACGGCATCGACTGGGGCAGCTACCGGACCGTGATGCGGGCGTGGGTCTCCGACGCCTACGACCCTAACGGCAACCGGAACCCGATCCATGCGCTGGAGCGCGGTGAGTGCTCGGGCGCCGAGTTCGAGCAGATCCTCGCCGCCAAACTTTTCCGCCTCGACGGCGGGGCCGTCGCCGCCGAAGGGCTGCTGCAGCGCATGTTCGCGGCCAGCGCCCGGGACCCGGCCATGTACGACATGATCCGCGCGCTGCGCGGCGCTGGCCTGCGTACCGCACTGCTCTCCAACTCCTGGGGGTGCGATGAGTACCCGCGCGCGGACTTCCCTGGGCTGTTCGACACGGTAGTGATCTCCGGTGAGTGCGGCATGCGCAAGCCGGAGGAAGAGATCTTCCTGCACACGGCGAAGATCCTGGGCCTGGAACCGCAGCAGTGCGTCTTCATCGATGACATCGAAGCGAACGTGGCCGCGGCCGTCGCGTGCGGCATGACCGGCGTGCACCACACCGAGGCGGAGCATACGGCGGCGGCCTTGCAGGATCTGTTCGGCGTCCCGCTCGAAGGCCCGGAGCCGGCCCCAGACCAGAGGGCCGAGTCGACCCTGGACTGGTAGCCCTGGAGACTGGCCCACCCCTGAGGCTGGCAACACGATGCGATAACCGCCGAGCGCGGCGCCAGCGACCGGACTAGCCTGTGGGCGTGGCGGATTATCCGCATCCGTCTAGCCAGAGCCGTTCGGCGAACATGAAGGCCAACCGGCGGACGGACACCAAGCCAGAGCTGGCGCTGAGGCACGCCCTGCACCGGCTGGGCTACCGCTACCGCAAGGACTACCGGCTCGACCTGGACACTGGTCGGCGGGTCCGGCCGGACATCGTGTTCACCGCGCGGAAGGTGGCCGTCTTCGTGGACGGCTGTTTCTGGCACGCCTGTCCGGAGCACGGGTCCAAGCCGAGGGCGAATGAGTGGTACTGGGGCCCCAAGCTGATCAAGAACGTCGAGCGCGACCGGATGAACGACGCAGCGCTGATCCTGGGTGGCTGGACCGTGATCCGGCTCTGGGAGCACGTACCGGTCGACGAGGCCGTCACGACCGTGGTCACCGCCCTCGCCGTCGTCGACCCAGCTAAAACCACGGGCACCGCCGACCCAGCCAAAACCACCAGCATCGCCGACCCCAGCATCGAGCTGGCTCCGGAGGGGCCGGACCACGACCAGCTCCCTGAGCTCCCTGGCTTCGGCGACGACTCCCTTGGCTGATGTCCGGCCCTGCTTGGCTGATGTCCGGTCGTACTTGGCTGATGTCCGGTCGGCTGTGGCAGACTCTGGGACACCATGCGCGTGTTCCTGCCTTCGACGATCCCGGCGCTGGCCCAGGCTCTGCAGGCCGGCCAGGTCGGCCCCGGCCCGGTACCCGGATTCGCCGTCACGCCCTCGCTGCGTGAGGCGTACGCGAGCGGCGACGAGGAGGAACTCGAGTACAACGCGATGGCCGAGGCGGCCCGTGCTTCCCTGCGGATGCTCGCAGACGATCCGGCCGCGCCGCCCCGCCGGGTGGTGCTGGCCGCGGAGATCCCCGCCGAACAGGTGAAGCTGGACGCACGAGGCAAAGAACCGGCCCGGGTGCTGATCGGCGAGGCTGTCCCCATCAAGCGGGTGGCCTCGGCGCACGTGGACGACATGGAGGCCGGCGCCGACGTGCGTGCGGCCGCTGACGCGCTGCCTGCCGCGGATGCCGGCGACGAGGACGCCAGTTTCGCCGTGGACGGTGCCGAAGGTCACGAGCTCGGCTGGTATGCCACCCAGGAACTGCCCTACCTGGCCGAATGACCGGCCGAGGAACCGGCCCGAGGAACCGGCCAACGAACTGGCCGAATGACCGGCCCGAGGAACCGGCCGACGAACCGGCCGGCAAAGGCCAGCAGGACCAGCCCGAACGGCCGTCACTGACGTACCTGGCCGGCCCGGCGTGCGACGATACAGGTATCCACAACACCCGACGAACGCCAGGAGCGATCGTGATGGACGCCGTCTCCAGGACCCCTGTGCCGGTCAACGAGCCGGTCAGGCAGTACCAGCCGGGCAGCCACGAGCGGACCGTGCTGGAGAGCAAGATCAAGGACCTCGCGGGCCAGCAGACCGAACTCACCATGACCATCGGTGGTCGGCAGCAAATGGCCGCGGGCGAGAAGGTCGACGTGGTCCAGCCGCACAACAAGGCACACGTACTCGGCCAGCTGGGCAACGCGGCGGACGTGGACGTGGCCGCCGCGATCTACGCGGCCAAGCAGGCGGCGCCCGGCTGGCGGGCCCTCAGCTTCGACGACCGGGCCGCGATCTTCCTCAAGGCGGCTGAACTGCTCGCCGGGCCGTGGCGCGCCACCCTGAACGCCGCCACCATGCTGGGGCAGTCCAAGTCGCCGTTCCAGGCGGAGATCGACGCGGCCTGTGAGCTGATCGACTTCTGGCGCTACAACGTCTACTACGCCAGAAAGGTGCTGAGCGAGCAGCCGGAGTCCGCTCCCGGCACGTGGAACCGGATGGAGTACCGCCCGCTCGAGGGCTTCGTGCTGGCCGTCACGCCGTTCAACTTCACCTCGATCGCGGGCAACCTGCCGACCGCGCCCGCACTGCTCGGCAATGTGGTGGTGTGGAAGCCGTCGCCGACCCAGCAGCTTTCTGCGCACTACCTCATGCGCCTGCTCGAGGCGGCCGGGCTGCCGCCCGGGGTGATCAACCTGGTCACCGGGGACGGGCAGGCGGTGTCCCAGGTCGCGCTGACCCACCCTGACCTGGCCGGTATCCATTTCACCGGCTCCACGGCCACCTTCCAGCATCTGTGGCGCACCGTCGGCGAGAACATCGCGCGGTACCGGAGCTACCCGCGGCTGGTCGGTGAGACCGGCGGCAAGGACTTCGTGATCGTGCACCCGTCCGCGGACCAGCCGAGCCTGGCCGCCACGTTGATCCGGGGCGCGTTCGAGTATCAAGGGCAGAAGTGCTCCGCGGCCTCCCGCGCCTACGTGCCCGAGTCGGTCTGGGCCCGCAGCCGCGACGACTTCATCGCCCAGGTGGAGTCGCTGACGATGGGGGACGTGGCCGCCGACCTGTCGCTGTTCATGGGCGCGGTCATCGACGCCCGGGCGTTCGCCAAGCACGCCGCGGCGCTGGAGCGCGCCAGGAACACCGCGTCCATCAAGATCCTGGCCGGCGGCCGGGCCAACGACACCGAAGGGTTCTTCGTGCAGCCGACGGTGCTCGAGGGGGCCGATCCAGCCGATGAGATCTTCACCACCGAGTACTTCGGCCCGATCCTGGCCGTGCACGTGTACCCGGACGCCGACTACGCCGAGATCCTCGCCCAGGCCGCGGACGTCGCGCCCTACGCGCTGACCGGCGCGATCCTGGCCACGGACCGCGCGGCGATCGCCCAGGCCACGGAGCAGCTCAGGTACTCCGCGGGCAACTTCTACATCAACGACAAGCCCACCGGCGCGGTGGTGGGCCAGCAGCCGTTCGGCGGCGCGCGCGCGAGCGGCACGGACGACAAGGCCGGCTCGGTCTTCAACCTGATCAGGTGGGTGTCCGCCCGCGCCATCAAGGAACTGTTCGCGCCCCCGTCCGACTACAGGTACCCGCACATGGGCTGACGGCGGCCGGGCAAGGCTGCCTGCCAGCCGGTCAGCAGCTGCTTCCGCGTCGGACTGAACGGGACTGGACTAGCCTGGAGGCGAAGCTGACCCGGAATGGGTTGACCCGTCGCCGCGGAGGACGTCATTCACCGCCTGGTTCTGTGGAATATCGACCTGACGCTGGTCGATGTCGCCCGGGTGACCAGGGCGGCGTACGCCGAGGCCTTCCCGGCGGTAGCGGGCCGGCCGCTCATCAAGCTGCCGCAGACGGCGGGCCGGTCGGAGTCGGAGATCTTCTTCGACGCGCTCGCACTGAACGCGGCCGACGTGAGCGCCGGCGGTACGGCCGAAGGGCTGCTCGAGCCGTTCAGCGCCGCGCTTTTCTCCGCCCTGGAAGCCAGGCGCGACGATCTCGTCCGCGAGGGGCAGTTGCTGCCGGGTGCCGCCGAGGCGCTCGAAGCCGTGGCCAAGCTCGACGGCGTGGTCCAGACCGTCCTCACCGGCAGCAGCAAGCCGAGCGCCATGCTGAAACTGCGCGCGTTCGGCCTGAACGGTTTCGTCGATTTCGACATCGGCGGCTACGGCTCCGAGGCCTACCCCAAGGGCACCCTGCTCCGGGTGGCCAGGCAGCGGGCGGCGACCAAGCACGGCGTTCCCTTTGGTAAGGGAGCCACCGTGTACGTGGCGGACTCGCCCCGTGACGTGGACGCGGCCAAGATCGGCGGCGCGCGGTCACTCGCGGTGGCCAGCGGCCGGGCCAGCGCTGCCGAACTGCGCGACGCGGGGGCCGACGCGGTGCTGCCCGACCTCACCGACACGGCCGGGCTGATCGCCCTGATCGCGCGCCTCACCGCAGCGCCGCCGTGATCGCGCGCCGCACCGAGGCGCCATCGGCGTAGAACGCCGCACCTGAGGTGCCGATTTATCATGATCTAGGCCACAACAGGCCCCGTCAGGCGTTGCCAGGCGCGCCGGGATGGAACGATGCTGAGAGCATGGAAGCGAGCGAGGGTGATCTGCTGAGCCGCGGCTACGGTGCTGTGCTCTGGGAGCCGGATGACAAGACGGTCCGCGAGGCCCAGGTCACCCGCTTCATGAGCTGGCTGGAGGCCCGCCACGATCTGCGTCCCGGCGGCTACGAGGACCTTTGGCAGTGGTCGGTGTCGAACCCGGGAGAGTTCTGGTCGGCGATCTGGGACTACTTCGAGGTACTCGGCGACCGGGGCGCCGGGCCGGCCCTGGCCGGCGAGGTCATGCCCGACGTACGGTGGTTCGACGGTGCCACGCTGAACTACGCCCGTAACGCGCTGCGGCCCGCGTGGACCGATCCGGACCGCGCGGCCATAATCTTTAATTCCGAACGAGGCCGGGCGGGGAGCCTCAGTTACCGGCAACTGGCCGCCGAGGTGGCGCGGGTGGCCAGTGGCCTGCGTTCGCTGGGGGTCGGCCGTGGCGACCGGGTGGCGGCGCTGCTCCCGAACGTCCCCGAGGCGGTCATCGGCCTGCTGGCCGCGGCGAGCCTAGGCGCGATCTGGTCATCATGCTCGCCGGATTTCGGCGCGCGCAGCGTGATCGACCGGTTCGCCCAGATCGAGCCGAAGGTGCTCATCGCCTGTGACGGTTACGCGTACGGCGGCAAGGAGTTCTCCCGCGCCGGGATGCTGGCCGAGGTGGTGGCGGCCCTGCCGGGCCAGCCCGCGGTGGTGCTGGTGACTCTGCTATCTCGGGGGGACGCCCCCCCCAGCCCCCCCCGCTCCTGGGGGGACCCATCCCCCCAGACCCCCCAGACCCCCCCGATTCTGGGGGGAAACCTTTCCCCCCAGGCCCCCTCGGCCCCCCAGGCCCCCTCGGCCCCCCAGGCCCCCTCGGCCCCCCACCGGCCCCCTCGGCCCCCCAGACCCCCTCGGGCACCCAGGCCCCCTCGGCCCCCTCGGCCCCCCAGACCCCCTCGGGCACCCAGGCCCCCTCGGCCCCCATTGCATGGGGGGACTTGGGCGGCGGGGGAGACCAGCGCGAGCCGGAGTTCGAGGAGGTGCCGTTCGCCCACCCGCTCTGGGTGGTCTACTCATCGGGCACCACCGGGCTGCCGAAGCCGATCATGCACGGTCACGGCGGCATCGTCCTGGAGCACCTCAAGGCGCTCTCGTTCCATCAGGACCTGCGGCCGGGCGAGAAGTTCACCTGGTACACCACGACCGGCTGGATGATGTGGAACTACCTGGCGGGGGGGCTGCTGGCCGGCCTGACGATCGTGCTGTACGACGGCAGCGCCACCTACCCGGCCACGGACCGGCTGTGGCAGCTGACGGCCGAGTACGGTGTCAACTACCTGGGCGTCGGGGCGCCGTACCTGGTGGCCTGCATGAAGGCGGGGCTGCGCCCGGGCGAGCAGTGCGACCTTTCGGCGCTGCGGGGCATCGGGTCGACTGGGTTGCCGCTGCCGCCCGAGGCGTTCGGCTGGGTGTACGAGAACGTCAAGCCGGATCTGCTGCTCGGTTCCTATTCGGGCGGCACCGACCTGTGCACCGGCTTCGTCGGGCCGTGCCCGCTGTTGCCGGTGCGGGCCGGGGTGATCTCCGGACGCTGCCTGGGGGCCCGGGTGGAGGCGTACGACGAGGACGGCAAGCCGGTCATCGGCCAGGTCGGCGAGCTGGTGATCACCCAGCCGATGCCGTCGATGCCGGTCGGATTCTGGCACGACCCCGACGGGGTGCGGTACCGGGAGAGCTATTTCGACATGTATCCCGGGGTCTGGCGGCACGGCGACTGGATCGAGGTGCTGCCCGACGGTGGCTGCATCATCTACGGCCGCTCCGACGCCACCCTCAACCGCGGCGGCGTCCGGATGGGCACCAGCGAGTTCTACCGCGCGGTGGAGGGCTTCGACCAGATCGGCGATAGCCTGGTCGTGGACACCGGCCGGCTCGGCGCCGAGGGCCGGCTGATCCTGTACGTAGTGCCCGCCGAGGGTGCCGAGCTCGACGATGACCTGAAGAACAGGCTCCGCGCGGCGCTCCGCGCGCAGTTGTCGCCCCGGCACGTGCCCGACGAGATTCACCAGGTCCCGGGCATACCTCGCACGCTGTCAGGTAAGAAGCTCGAGGTTCCGGTGCGTAAGATCCTGCACGGCACCGATCCGGAACGCGCGGCCGACCCGAATGCGCTGGCCGACCCGGACGTGCTCAGGTACTTCGGCAGGTTCCAGGGTTCTGAGGAAGGAACCGATTCACCTCGGTTACGTAAAGAAGCGTCTCCGTCACAATGGGGTGGCAGAGTTCTCCGGGCTGAGGTGAACCGGGATGAGGCTAGACGGCGGATCAGGTAGTGGACACGAAGGAGTGGACGCGATGCCGGACGGTTACGCGGATGAGGCCAGGGACGCTCTGCTGGCCAAGGCGCACGAGGCGTGGAAGGACGATCCCGCCTTGGACTCTCGTGTGCTGGGCGACGGGAGCGGCGACGATAACGTTGCCTGCTACCTGAGGGCCTACTACCAGCGCATCACCACCGAGGACCTGGCCCCGCCGTCGCGGCTGGCCACGGTCGCGCAAGCGCACGCCCGGCTCGGCCTGCGCCGGCCGCAGGGCCGGGCCATGGTCCAGGTCCGCGAGTCCGCCGACGTGCACCTGCACCCGGTCAGCCAGTCCGGCCTGGTGGTGGACATCGTCACCGACGACATGCCCCATCTGGTGGACTCGATCACCACCGAACTGAACCGGCACGAGGCCGAGATCCTGCTGCTCGTGCACCCGCTGCTACGGGTGCGCCGGGATGTCACCGGCGGGCTGCGCGGGATCCCCGGGGTATGCGCGGACGACGACCCGGCCGCCACCGCGGACGAGCAGACCGAGTCCTGGATCCACGTCGAGCTCGCCCCGCCCCGGGACCGGGTCACGGCCGAGGTGCTCGCCGCCGACCTGCGGCACGTGCTGGACGACGTGCGGGTGGCCGCCGAGGACCAGTTGAGGATGGGCTCGGTGGCCCGTCGCCTGGCCGACGACCTCAGCGGGGAACCAGGCAGCGAAGAGGCCGAGCACGGCGACCTGCTGCGCTGGCTGAGTGGCGGCAACTTCCTCTTCATCGGTTACCGCGAATACGACCTGCTACCTACCGAGGACGGGGCCGCCCTCCGGGCCGTGCCGGGGACCGGGCTCGGCATCCTCCGTCACAACCGGCCAGGCCGGGAGTCGGTGCGCAAGCTGTCGAGCCAGGTGGCCAGGAGGGCTCAGGACCCGGAAGAACGGCTGGTCCTGGCCAAGGCGAACTCCAGGTCCACCGTCTACCGGGCCAACTACCTGGACTACATCTCGGTCAAGAAGCACGGCGCAGACGGCACGGTCACCGGGGAGTTCCGGTTCCTCGGCCTATACACGCACACGGCGCACACTGCGCCCATCGTCGGCATCCCCGTGCTCCGGCGCAAGCTGGCCCAGGTCCTGGCGACGGCCGGGCTGTCGCGGGACAGCCATGACGGGAAGGACCTCGTCGAGATACTCGAGGACTTCCCGCGTGAGGAGTTGTTCGAGATCTCGGCGGAGGAGCTCACCCCGATCGCGCTCGGCGTGCTGCGGCTGAGCGAGCGCAAGCAGACCAGGCTGTTCCTGCGCCGGGACCGGTTCGGCCGGTACATGTCCTGCCTGCTGTACCTGCCGCGGGACCGGTACACCACGAAGGTCAGGCTGCGCGCGCAGGACATCTTGAAGACCGAGCTGCACGGGGTCTCGGAGGACTACAGCGCCATTCTCGGCGACTCGGCGCTGGCCCGGCTGTACGTGGTGGTCCGGGGTGAGTCGGGACGGCCCGTGCCGCAGGTGGACGCGGCCGCGCTCGAGCGCAAGCTGGCCGCCGCGGTCCGGTCCTGGGACGAGGACCTGTACGCCGAGGCGACCCGCGTGCTCGGCGAGGAGCGGGCCAGGACGCTGCTCGACCAGTTCGGCGCCAGCATTCCCGAAACCTACAAGGCGGACGTCTCCGCCGCGGACGCGGTCGGCGACCTGTCCACGATGCTCGGGCTGCGCCAATCCGGGGCGGAGTTCGCAGTGCGGCTGGTGGAGCACCCGGAACGGTGGACGCTGGTGGTGTACCGCTCGGGCACCCTGATCACGCTGTCCGAGGTGCTGCCTCAGCTGCAGCACATGGGGCTCGAGGTGGTCGAGGAGCACCCGTATAAGTTCACCGGGAATTCGAGCGCCGGCTCGTTCTGGATCTACGAATTCGGCCTGCGGCCCCCGGCCGCCACCGCTTCCGGCGGCCTGCGCCAGGTCTTCGAGGACGCGTTGACCGCCCTGTGGAACGGCCAGACCGAGGACGACGGGTTCAACACCCTGGTGGTGACGGTGGGTCTGACCTGGCGCGAGGTGACCCTGCTGCGCGCCTGCGCGAAGTACCTGCGCCAGGCCGGGACGCGGTTCAGCGAGGACTATGTACAGCGGGTCCTGCGGTCGAACGGGGCGATCACGCGGCTGCTGATCCGGCTGTTCGAGTCCAGGTTCGACCCGGCCAGGCAGGGCGGCGCCAGCGAGCGCTGCGAGGCCATCACCGAGGAGATCCGCGGCCAGCTCGACGAGGTGGTCAGCCTCGACCACGACCGGATCCTCCGGTCGTACCTGGCGCTGATCGACGCGACCCTGCGGACCAACTACTACAAGCAGGAAAGTCTTGGTGGCGCCGACGGCACTCTAGTGCTCAAGCTCGACCCGGGCAGCGTGCCCGGGCTGACCTCGCCTCGGCCCAAGTTCGAGATCTTCGTCTACTCGCCCCGGCTGGAAGCGGTGCACCTGCGCTTCGGCCGGGTGGCGCGCGGCGGGCTGCGCTGGTCGGACCGGCTCGAGGACTTCCGCACCGAGGTGCTCGGCCTGGTCAAGGCGCAGGAGGTCAAGAACGCGGTCATCGTCCCCTCCGGGGCCAAGGGCGGCTTCGTGTGCAAGCGCCTGCCCGACCCCTCCGACCGCGAGGCGTACCAGGCCGAGGTGCTGGCCTGCTACAAGACGTTCATCGCGGCGATGCTCGACGTGACCGACAACATCGCCGGCGACCAGGTGGTGCCGCCGCCGGGCGTGGTCCGGCGGGACGGCGACGACCCGTATCTGGTGGTGGCGGCCGACAAAGGCACCGCGACGTTCTCCGACACGGCCAACGAGGTCGCGGCCATATACGGCTTCTGGCTCGGCGACGCGTTCGCCTCGGGCGGCTCCGAGGGCTATGACCACAAGAAGATGGGCATCACCGCGCGCGGCGCGTGGGAGTCGGTGAAGTGGCACTTCGCCGCGCTCGGGCTGAACCCGGACACCGACGACTTCACCGCGGTCGGCGTGGGCGACATGTCCGGCGACGTGTTCGGCAACGGCATGCTGCTTTCTGAGCACATCCGGCTGATCGCGGCCTTCGACCACCGGCACATCTTCATCGATCCGGCACCCGATCCCGCGGCGAGCTTCGCCGAGCGCACGCGGATGTTCGCGCTGCCCAGGTCCTCGTGGGCGGACTACGACCGGGCGCTGATCTCGCCCGGTGGCGGGATCTGGCCGCGCAGCGTGAAGTCGGTGCCGGTGTCGCCGCAGGCCAGGATCGCCCTCGGCATCGACGCCACGGTCAGCGCGCTGTCCCCGGACGAGCTGATCTCCGCCATCCTGGCCGCCCCCGTCGACCTGCTCTGGAACGGCGGGATCGGCACCTACGTGAAGGCCAACTCGGAGTCGAACGCGGAGGTGGGGGACCGGTCCAACGACGCGGTCCGGATCAGCGCGCCCCGGCTGCGCGCCCGCGTCGTCGGCGAGGGCGGCAACCTCGGCTTTACCCAGGCGGCCAGGATCGAGTACTCACTCGGCGGCGGGCTGATGAATACCGACTTCATCGACAACTCAGCCGGGGTCGACACCTCCGACCACGAGGTCAACATCAAGATCCTGCTCGCCGACGCGATCCGGGGCGGGGCCATCCCGGCGTCCGGGCGGCACCAGTTGCTGAACGAGATGACCGACGAAGTGGCCGCCCTCGTGCTCCGGCACAACTACCGGCAGAACATGGCGCTGGCCGTGGCCAGGTCCCAGGCCCCGTCCCTGCTGCACGTGCATGCGCGGTACCTGCGCAAGCTGATCAGGGACAAGCGGCTCAACTCCGAACTGGACATGCTGCCCGACGAGCGGGAGATCGCCGAACGCCGCTCGTCAGGTGGTGGCCTGACCAATCCCGAGCTCGCCCTGCTGCTGGCGCACACCAAGATCTCGGCGGGCGAGGACGTGCTCACCTCCAGCCTGCCCGACGACCCCTACCTGCGCCGCGTGCTTGACGGCTATTTCCCCGCCCCGCTGCAGGCCAGGTTCGCGGACCGGATGGAAGCCCATCCGCTCCGCCGGGAGATCATCACGACCTCGGCCGTCAACGAGATGATGGACACGTCGGGTACCACGTTCATGTTCCGGCTGATCGAGGAGACCGGCGCGTCGGTGCCCGATCTCACCCGGGCCTGGCTGGTCGCCCGCGAGGTGTTCGACATGCCGGCCTTCTGGCGTCAGGTCGAGGCGCTGGAGGGCCAGGTCGGCATCGCCGCTCAGATCACGCTGCTGCTTGAGGGGCGCAAGCTGACCGAGCGTACCGCGCGGTGGCTGCTGCACAACCGCCGGCCGCCCTTCGACATCCAGGCCACCGTAGGATTCTTCGCCGATGGCGTGCGGACGGTCCGTTCGGGCCTGCCTAAGCTGCTCACCGGCCGGGACCTGGCCGGTTTCGAGGAGCGCCGGGACTCCTACCTCGACCTGGACGTGCCGCTGGACCTGGCCGAGCGGGTCGCGGCCATGGTGCCGACCTACTCCGCCTTCGACATCGTGCAGGTCGCCGCCTCCACCGGGCGGGGGATCGAAGAGACCGCCGAGGTCTACTTCGACCTGGCCGACCGGCTGCAGATCACCCGGCTGCGGGACCGCATCACCGCGCTGCCGCGGGAGGACCGCTGGTCCACGATGGCCCGGGCCGCCCTGCGTGACGACCTGTACGCTGCGCACGCCTCGCTCACGCAGGACGTGCTCGGGGTCAGCGGGCCCGGGGGACCGAGGTCGCCCGAGGAGCGGCTGGCCGCGTGGTCGGCACGCAACGAGGCCGCGGTGGGGATGGCGGCCCAGACCCTCGGCGAGATATGGGAGAGCGAGCGCTTTACGTTCACCACCTTGTCGGTGGCGCTGCGGGCCGTCCGCACCCTGGTCGCGGCCAGTTCCCTGCCGGACGCTCAGTAATCAGGGGGGCGACCCCCCTAGCCCCCCCGATTCTGGGGGGAAACCTTCCCCCCAAGACCCCCTCGGCTCCCCTTTGGGGGGTGGGGTCGGCCCTTCGGTCCTCCAGACCCCTCGGTCCCCTCAGGACTCCTCGGTCCCCTCAGGACTCCTCGGTCCCCTCAGGACTCCTCGGTCCCCTCAGGACTCCTCGGTCCCCTCAGGACTCCTCGGTCCCCTCAGGACTCCTCGGTCCCCCAGACCCTTCGGTCCCCCAGACCCTTCGGTCCCCCAGACCCTTCGGTCCCCCAGACCCTTCGGTCCCCCAGACCCCTCGGCCCCCCTTCGGGGATTTCCGCAGATCCCTGGTTAGTAGGCGTGGGCGTAGTACAGGCCACCCTGTGCGGCGATGACCTGTAGCTTCGCGTCATGCACGGTGGCCGGCGGGTCGATCGCGGCGAACTGGTAGGTCGAGTTGGCGTACACCGCGTGGTAGCCGACCTCGGTGGGCGCGGCGAACAGCGCGGACATGGCCGGGGAAACCGGGATGGGTGCCCCAGCCTTCAGGTTGGGGTGCTCGTAGGTGTTGTCCAGGTACATCCCGTAGAGCACCAGGGCTCCCCCGTCGGCCAGCCGCAGCTGGAACTGCGGGAACGGTGCCCCCTGCAGCAGCCACTGGTACTGCAGGCCCTGGGCCTGCGCCGCGGTCGCTTGCGCGGACTGCGCCGCGTATAGCCCGGTCGTCTGGGGTCCGTTGCTGACCACCGCCGCGGCCGGGCTGACCGGCCCGTCGTCTACCACGGCCGCCTGGGACGCTCCCACCACGTCCGGGGCCAGCAGCAGGCTGGGGTCGGTAGTGGCCACGTCGATGGCGTAACCGTTGCTGTCGCGGGCGATGGCCGGCAGTGGCTGGGCCAGCACGGCCGTGCCGCTCAGTGTCCAGAGCAGCCTGTTCTTGGCGCGGGTGAACACCATGAGCTCGTTGACCGCGGGTCCCAGCTTGCCGCCGGTATCGGTTCTCCTCGGCACCGCCACCATGAACCACTGCGGATAGGTGGACAGCCCGGGCACGTAGAAGGTCGGCTTGCCGTACTGGTATCTCGGAACCGGCGTGCCGGCCGAAGCCAGCGCCGTGTACTGGGCGTTGACCTGAGCCCACTGCGCGGCCGTGACGATCGAGAGCGCTCCGGTCTTGTCGCCCGCTGCGGCGGCCGCGTCGCTGGCCGCGAGGTAGGAGCCGTAGACGTCCTTCGCCGTGACCAGGGAAACACTGTGGATGGCGGGGGTCTCCGCATCCGCCGCCGGCGCGGCCGGGGCGCAGCCCTGAGTGGCCAGCAGCGTAATCGCAGCTAGCGCTACTGACCCGATCGCGGTACCTGCCCAGGTCCGCCGCCTTCGGTGTGTCACGCTAAGGCAGAATACCGGGTTTGGGCCCCCGGTTAGGCGCGGCGGGCCGGGATGCGGGGTTCCGCCTGCGCCACTCGCGTAGGCTAACCGGCATGGCAGGTACCGATCCCGCTGATGAGATCGCGGCGCTGACCTCGAAGCTCGACAGCATCGAGGCGGTGCTCGATCCTGGCGAAATGCAGAGGGAAGCGACCGATTTGCGCGAGCAGGCCGCCGATCCCGGGCTGTGGGCGGACCAGGATCGCGCGCAGAAGGTGACCAGGCGGCTGTCCTATCTGGAAGCGGAGCTAGCCAGGCTGGCCGGCCTGCATCAGCGCCTGGGTGACACTCAGGTTCTGTTCGACCTGGCCGAAAGCGAGAACGACGAGCCCACCCGCGGCGAGGCGATGCGCGAACTCGCCGCGCTCCGCACCGAGATCGACCAACTCGAGGTGCGTACGCTGCTGAACGGCGAGTACGACGCCAGGGAAGCCCTGATCTCGATCAACGCCCAGGCGGGCGGTGCGGACGCCGCCGACTTCGCGGAGAACCTGCTGCGGATGTACCTGCGCTGGGCGGAGCGGCACAAGTACCCGACCGAGGTGTACGACACCTCATATGCGGAAGAGGCGGGGATCAAGTCCACCACGTTCGCCGTGAACGCGCCGTATGCTTACGGAACGCTGCGCGGCGAGCACGGTACGCACCGCATGGTCCGCATCTCCAAGTATGACAACCAGGGCCGCAGGCAGACCTCGTTCGCCGGCGTGGACGTGATTCCGGTGGTGGAGCAGACCGATCACATCGACATCAGCGAGGACGAGATCAGGGTGGACGTGTTCCGCTCAAGCGGCCCGGGCGGCCAGGGCGTGAACACGACGGACTCGGCGGTTCGCATCACCCACCTGCCCACCGGGATCGTGGTTTCATGCCAGAACGAGCGCAGCCAGATCCAGAACCGCGCGTCGGCGATGGCGGTCCTGCAGGCCAAGCTGCTGGAGCGGCGGCGGCAGGAGGAAGCCGAGCAGATGCAGGCGCTGCGCGGCGACGGCGGCCGCGCCTGGGGGACCCAGATCCGCAATTACGTCCTCTACCCCTACCAGAACGTCAAGGACGTGCGGACGGGGATGGAAACCGGGAACGCCGTGGCAGTGCTGGACGGGGAGATCGACGAGTTCATCGACGCGGAGATCCGCTGGATGCGCCAGAACGGCAGGTAGGGCTTACTGGATGCGCCAGAACGGCCGGTACGCCTACTTGGCGAGGTGCATGGCCAGCAGGAGCAGGACGCTCAGCACCAGGATGGCCGCGATGATCAGTTGCGGGCTTGCCCCCAAGTGGTGGTGAACGTGGTCCCGAGAAGCCCGGCACGCGGGGCACCGACCCTCCACCACCGGTCCGGCGCATTGTGCGCAGATCAGGTGTTCGCAGCTCATCGGAACCCCTTCCGCCTGGCCTGCGTCCCGGCACTTGCCGTGATGTAAGGCCTTAGCTGCCAGTTTCCCTCTAGACTGTTCCCTGGCCAAACCAGGTTACCCGCAAGTTGCCGAGGTTGGCGGCAGCCGCCGCGGTCCTTGTCCACCTACATCACTTGTGATGGTCCCGTGATCAACTTCGATAACGTCACAAAGGTCTACCCGAATCAGAGCCGCCCCGCGCTGGAGAACGTCAACATCGAGGTCGCCAAGGGGGAGTTCGTCTTCCTCGTCGGCCCGTCAGGATCGGGGAAGTCGACCTTCCTCCGGCTGGTCCTGAAGGAGGAGCGGCCTTCGGACGGCAGGATCCACGTGGCCGGCCGGGATCTCGCGCGCCTAACGAACTGGAAGGTGCCGTACCTGCGGCGGCGCATCGGCTGCGTGTTCCAGGATTTCCGGCTGCTGCCCAACAAGAACGTCTACCAGAACGTCGCGTTCGCTCTTGAGGTCATCGGCAAGCACCGGCGCTTCATCCGCAAGGTCGTCCCCGAAGTCATCGACCTGGTCGGCCTGGAGGGCAAGCACGACCGCATGCCCGACGAGCTATCCGGTGGCGAGCAGCAGCGGGTCGCGATGGCCCGCGCGTTCGTCAACCGGCCGATGATCCTGCTCGCCGACGAGCCGACAGGAAACATCGACCCGGCGACCTCGATCGGCATCATGAAGGTGCTTGACCGGATCAACCGGACGGGGACGACCGTCGTGATGGCCACGCACGACGCGGCCATCGTCGACTCGATGCGCAAGCGGGTCGTCGAGCTCGAGTACGGCAAGGTTGTCCGAGACCAGTCACGCGGGGTGTACGGCCAGGCATACTGACCAGTTATTGCCGCGTGGCAGCACCGCTGCGGGGCCGCGCGGCGCCTCCAATAGGACTACCAAGGGATCAGCCAGCATGCGTTCACAGTTCGTCTTGCAGGAGATCTGGATCGGGCTGCGCCGGAATCTCACCATGACGATGGCGCTCATCGTGGTCGTGGCGATCAGCCTGTCCCTGCTCGGCACGGGCCTGCTGTTCGTCAAGCAGGTGGACCGGACGAGGACTTACTGGCAGGGCAAGGTCGAGGTGTCGATCTACCTGTGCATCAAGACGAGCCCGCAGCCGCTGTGTCAGCAGAACGGCCCCGCCACCGACGCCGAGCGGGCCGCCCTGCAAAAGCAACTCCAGTCCATGCCGCAGGTCGAGAACGTCTACTACGTGAGCCAGCAGCAGGCGTACTCGGAGTTCAGGCAGTACTTCTCCAACGAGCCCGCCCTGGTCCAGGACACCCAGCAGGGTGACATCCCCGACTCGTTCCAGGTGAAGCTGAAGAACCCCGGGTCCGACTACAACATCGTGGCCAGCGCGGTCACCGGCCGGGCCGGGGTGGAAACGGTCGTCAACGAGATGACCATCCTGGACAAGTTCTACCGGCTGCTCGACGGGGCCAGGAACGCGGTGATCATCATCGCTCTGATCCTGATCGTGGCCGCGGTCCTGCTGGTGGCCAACACGATCAGGCTGTCCGCCTTCAATCGGCGCAGGGAAACCGCCATCATGCGCCTGGTCGGCGCGTCGAACTTCTATATCCAGCTGCCGTTCCTGCTCGAGGGAGCGATCGCCGGGCTCATCGGCTGGGCCATCGCGGCGGGGCTCCTGGTTGCGGTTAAGTCCCTGATGCTAGATAGCCTGGAGCAGTACTTCTCCTTCAACGTAGGTTTGTCCGTCGGCGACCTGATCGAGGTCATCTTGTTCTCGATGGTCGTGGGGGTCGTGTTGTGCGGTGCGACATCGTTCCTGACGCTGCGCCGCTACCTGCGTATCTGAGCGGCTGATGGCATGATGACGGGAGGGACGTGGCTCGGGAGCAGGGGCAGAAGATCATTGCCCGTAATCGCCGTGCGTACCACGACTACCGTATCGAAGATACCTATGAGGCGGGGCTTGTCCTGACGGGTACCGAGGTGAAATCACTTCGCGCGGGCCGCGCGTCGCTCGCGGACGGGTTCGCGCAGATCACCGGTGACGAGGTGTGGCTGCACAACGTCCACATCCCCGAGTACACCGAAGGCACCTGGACCAACCACACGCCCAGGCGGATCAGGAAGCTCCTGCTGCACCGCAATGAGATCGACCGCCTCGCCAGCAAGATCGCCGAGCAAGGTTTGACTCTGGTCCCGCTTTCGCTGTATTTCAGGGATGGGAACGTCAAGGTGGAGCTAGGTCTCGCGCGCGGTAAGCGGACCTATGACAAGCGCCAGGACCTGGCTAAACGTGATGCGGCCAGGGAAATGGACCGAGCCCTGAAACGGCGAAGGTGACAGGCAGGCGGATCGTGTCCTCTCCTGCGAGCGAGCGCGGCGGCCACGCCAGGCCGCGGGGACTCTTTGCGCCTAGGCCACGCGACAGCGGCACCCCCCGACGGGGCGACGGCGGCGCCCGGCGTCGTGACCGCGACAGAGCCCCAGGCCAGCGCGACGCCATCCCGCCGCAGCCCGACGCCATCCCGCCGCAGCCCGACCCCGTCTCGCCGCGGCTCGCCGCCCCCGGAAGCCCCGCCCCGTACGATCCCACCGGTCCCGGCCAGAATGTGATCCCCGGCCAGAACGTGATCCCCGTGGAGAACGGCGCCCCGCCCGGCGGCGTGGTCGGCTCTTCCGGCGGCTCGTCCGGCCAGAGCGGTACGGCGCCTAGGCCGCGTGCGGCCCGGGCGATCCGGCTGGCCCCCGGCGGGAGCCGCCCGGCTCGTCATTTGGCTCCCAGTCAGACCGCCAGGCCCGGCCGCAAGTCCTCGCCGGCGACCCGGCGGGCGAAAAGGGCGCGCATCGCCGCGCTCGCCATCGTCGTCGTCGGCGTGCTGGTTATCGGCCTGGCCACTGGATTCGGCTTGGAGCCTTCGGCGGAGCCCACCGTGCAGGCGTTCTTGTTCGACTGGCAGCAGCAGCAATACGCTGCCGCAAGCGTGCTGACCACAGCCGCACCGGGTACCGTCACCGCGGACCTGCAGGGTGCCTTCGCCCAGCTCGACGCGACGCAGCTTTTCCTGACGATGAAGTCGGTCGTTCAGCATGGCAGCACGGCGCAGGCGTCCTTCATGGCGACGGTCGATCTCGCCCAGCAGGGACGCGTGTGGACGTATCGCGGCCAGTTCGGCCTGCACCGGGTCAACGGCACCTGGAAGGTCGACTGGGCGCCCGGCGTCGTGAACCCGAGCCTGGGCCCCGGCGATCGGCTGGCGGTGGTGACCCAGTTCCCGGTCCGGGCCTCCGTGCTCGACGCCAAGGGCGATCCGCTTCAGCTCCCGGCCCCGGCCTACGTGCTGGGCGTGTGGCCGGAACGCCTGTCCAGCCAGACGGCGACGGCCCGTGCGTTCGCCAAACTCACCGGCGTGCAGGCCGCGCAGGTGCTCGGCCAGATCGCGGCCGCCCCGCCGGATCAGTTCCTGCGGCTCGCCACCGTAGACTCCATCACCTACGCGCGCCTGCGCAGCCAGCTTCATGGGGTGCCAGGGCTGGTCGTCCGGCCTGAGTCGCAGCGGCTGTTCCAAGCCGAAGCCACCGGGCTAGTCGGCGAGGTCGGCAGCGAGATCAACGAGCGGCTGCGCGCCGACGGTGCGCTCTACGCCCCAGGCGCCACGGTGGGACTGTCCGGGCTCGAGCAGGCCTATCAGCGTCAGCTGGCCGGCATGCCCACGACCGAGGTGGTGGTGGTGAACTCGGCGGGCGCACAGACCGGTGTCCTGGCCCAGTGGCCGGGCGCGGCGGGCACGCCGGTGCGCACCACGATCAACCCGGCGGTGCAGAAGGCGGCGCTGACCGCCCTGGATGGCGTGTCCAGTTCAGGTGAGATCGTCGCCGTCCAGGCGTCGACCGGCGACCTCGTGGCGGTCGCGCAGCACCAGGCGTCCGGCATCCTGCCCGCAGGAGGGGCGCTGAACGCGAAGCTGGTGCCCGGCACCGCCTTCACCATCGTGTCCGCCGCCGCGCTGGTCAGCTACGGCTTTGCGGTCCCGGTCTCGTGCGCGAACTCCTTCACCGTCGGCGGGCAGACCTTCACCAGCTCCGGGACCGGTGAGCAGAAGCCGTTCAGCACCGCTTTCGCCGAGGGCTGCGGCACGGCGTTCGCCGCCCTGTCCGAGCGGCTCAACGCGAGCCAGTGGGACCAGGTGGTCAAGGAATTCGGCATCGGCTCTAACTGGTCGCAGCTGCCGGTGTCGGCCTTCTCCGGATCGGTGCCCTCCGGGGCCACCGGCGCTGACCTCGCCGCCCAGATCATCGGCCAGGGGAACGTTCGGATGAGCTTGCTGTCCATGGCCATGGTGGCCGCGGCCGTAGATGCTGGCCGCTGGCACGTCCCGCAGGTGATCCAGCCGTCCGCCGATCCGGCCAGCACGCCAGGCGCCACGCTGGACTCAGACATGACGTCCGCCCTGCGCGGGCTCATGCGCGGCGCGGTCCGCTCAGGTGCCGCCCACGCCGCTAACCTGTCCGGCGCCCAGGTGTACGGACAGGTTGGCCTGGTCCACACCAGTTCGGGCTGGATGAGCTGGTTCGTCGGCTACCACGGCGACGTCGCGATCGCCGCGATCGAGTCCGGCAAGACGCCGCAGCTTTCCGCCGCCGCCCTCGCCCGCGCGTTCTTCTCGGCCGCCCGTTAGCCCGTCCCGCCCGTTAGCCCGTCCCGCCCGTTAGCCCGTCCCGCCCGTTAGCCCGTCCCGCCCGTTAGCCCGTCCCGCCCGTTAGCCCGTCCCGCCCGTTAGCCCGTCCCGCCCGTTAGCCCGTCCCGCCCGTTAGCCCGTCCCGACCTCACTCGCGGCGTAACTCACGACTGTCACTCTGTGTTATCTATACGTGACAGAACCTTGCTCGCCGTAAGCAACCATGCGAATACCTTCAGGCGTCTTTACATATGACTGGGGTTCGCCTGGGGGGATGCGGCCCAGTCAACGTAAAGGTCCGGGTCTCATCTCGGGGGAGACCCGGCCACTCGACCGGCTCCGACCCTGCCGGTCGGCCCCTGCGGGCGCGTTTGGCCACCGCCAGCGCCCGCAGGGGCCACGTTATGCCCCGGCTCAGCCCCTGAGCGTGCGGTCAACTGCTACCATGAGCCACTCCAGTACCAGCAGACATCAGGCGATGGGCTCATGCGCAAGGCGTGCCGTCATCGTGAACGGTTACTGCCCCCTATTGAAGCTAATCGTAAATAGCTATGGGCGGGACTCATGGGACAGGTGTGACCTATTACACGTCGCCACGGCGTCCCCTGGCCACCGATGACTGTCGCGCATCTCCTCTGGCTTTACGCGGCAAGCCCCGGTCAGACCGCAAGCGGCCCGCACGCAGTCCCTGCCGCGGCCTGACAACACCAGTAGAACATTGGGGTCGCTGGGACAGCACCAATGGAACATTGGTGTCGTTACAGCCGCGGGCGCGCGGGCGAATCAGAGTGCCGGGGCGGCCGCGTGGGGTTCATGGGGCACAGGGAAAGCGATGGTGGGTATAGGCGCGGGCTGGTAGCGGGCGGCGGACGGGTCCGGGACTATTTGGGCGACGGCCTCGATAGGGAACATAACTACGCACGATCTTGGAAACCTAGGGCACGCCCACAGGACGGGGCTGTTGCCCCCGGGCTGTTCTTGCGGTAGTGCCTGCCGGTAGACGCGCGGCGCTTGTCAGGCAGATGCGCGGCGAGCCGCGACTCGTCGCACAGACGGGGAATCTGGCTTGGCTAGCGGGTGTTGTACGTGTACGGTCAGGTGTGGCTGGATCGTTTAGCCGGGCCGGCCGGACAACTCAATAGGGGGTGATCGGTTTCGACTTTGGTGGTCGAACCAGGGGAAGCGGGCCGAGGGTTGCGGTTGTGACCTCGTTAATCCTGTGACCGCAAACCAATAACTGCCGACTCAACGCGCAGTAACCTCGCTCTCGCCGCTTAAGACGAGTTAAAGAGGTTTGTCAGTCCGGGGATGCCTTCGACCCGGTGCCTGGCATCAGCTAGAGGGATCTACCGCCTGACCCGGCCGCGGGGCTAGGCGGGACATCTAACAGTGGCTGAGCCTGTCGGCGTCTTGCTTGCGTGATCGCCGAGGCTGAGAAAAGCAGAGCAAGCTGCGCCCGGAGAAGCCCTGGTGAGGTACTGAAGGACGCGGGTTCGATTCCCGCCACCTCCAAGAGTGCTCAAGACAGGTCTTGAGCGTTGTTGGAGGTGCCCGATGTCCCCGTGTATTGAGCAAGTATTTCGTGTGCCCATGCGACGGCGTTGCTTACCCGGATGCCGGTTGGCTGCAGCCTGGTCCAGAGTCGGCTGGAGTCACCAGATCGTGATGGCCAGCCGACGCCCGCTGATGGCGGAAGCCGGGCAGCAGGCGGCCCAGCAGCAAGGCACCCGCGATGCAGGCCAGGCCGCCGGAAACGACCGACACGGTATCGCCAAAGGCGGCCGCGACCGCCCCTGACTCCAGATCCCCCAGGCGGGGACCGCCGGTGACCACGGCGATCTGCAGGCCCGCCAGGCGTCCCCGCAGCGCGTCCGGCACCGCGAGCTGGATGATCGTGCTGCGGAACACCGCTGAGATGACATCGGCGCAGCCCGCGGCGGCGAGCAGGGCCAGGGCGGCGGGCAGCCACGGCACCAGACCGAAGCAGGTGATGGCGACGCCCCAGGCGATGACCGCGACGATGACCGCGAGGCCCTGGCGCTGGATCCGGCTGACCCATCCGGTGGTGAGCGCACCGGCCAGGGCTCCCGCCCCGGGCGCGGCGTAAAGGAAGCCCAGGGTCGACGCGCCCCCGCCGAAATACGTGGTAGCCAGCGCCGGGAACAGGGCCCGCGGCATGCCGAACACCATGGCGTTGATGTCGATCAGGTAAGCACCCTGGATGGCCTGCTTGCCGCGGACGAAGCGCAGGCCCTCGGCGATCGAGTGCAGGCCGGGCCGGTGGCCTGCCTTCCCGGCGGGCTGCGGCGAGATCAGGAACACCGCCAGCAGGGCTACTCCGAAGCTGGCCACGTCCAGCCAGTACACGAAGCGGACGCCCGCACCCGCCAGCAGCAAGCCGGCCAGCGCCGGGCCCGCCACCGTACCCAGCTGGAACAGGGCCTGGAAGATGGCGCTCGCGGTGGACACCTGGGACCGGCCCACCATGTTCGGCACGATGGCGTTGCGCCCGGCGCTGTCCAGCCCGCTGAACCCGGCCGCCACAGCCGGCAACACGAACAACGGCCACAGCGCGGGTCCCAGGTCGGCGTTGACCGCCAGCCCGGCGCTGCAGCCGGCCATCAGCACCTGCGCGATCATCAGCAAGCGGCGCCGGTCCATCGCGTCTATCACCGATCCGGCCAGCAGCGACCCGGCGATCAGCGGCACCAGCTGGGTTGTCGATACCAGCCCGACGACCAGCGAGGAGTGGGTCAGCTCGTACACCTGGTAGGGCACCGCCACCGTGGTCAGCTGGGTGCCGAGTACGGATACGAGCTCGCCGGAGACCAGGCGGCGGAAGTCGCGGGACTGCCGCAGCGGCGTCAGGTCGATGAGCAGGCGCCGCGCCAACCGGGACCGCCGCTCGACGGGCTCGCTCATCACCCTGTCCTGCCCACAATGACCGACGGTCATTCAGTGAGATACCTCTCTCGCCAGGTAGCCGCCCAGGCGCGGCCGCGGAGATCCAAGCGGGGAGATCCCAGCGGGGAGAGCCAAGCGGGGAGAGCCAAGCGGGGAGAGCCAAGCGGGGAGATCCAAGCGGGGAGATCCAAGCGGGGAGATCCAAGCGGGGAGATCCAAGCGGACTGGGCGGCCAGGCCCGACGCCCGCGTTCATGCCCGAGTGACCCGCCTCATCCAGGGTCGGCTCGAAGCCCGCACGGCCCCGGGGCGTGTTCTGCCACGCCAGGGGCGGCGGCCCGACGCTGTCCAACACGACGCGCCGGCGAAATCACCGAACGTCCCGTGAAAAAGGCGGTTGCGCACGCATTCACGGCGGCCAGGATGGCCGATCATTACCATTCTGCTTCCGAACACGGGATAATAGGGCGACAGATAGAAACGATTGTGGCTGGCCGGTTCCATCGCAGGCGCCGGGGTAATGGCGTGCGCAGTACCCGGCTGGGTACTGCCTAGACGGGCTGTCCGACGGAGTCCGGAGGAAGGGGATGGGAGAATGGCGGCGATGAAGCCGCGGACGGGCGACGGTCCGCTTGAGGTCACCAAGGAGGGACGCGGCATCGTCATGCGTGTCCCGCTTGAAGGCGGCGGGCGGCTAGTTGTTGAGCTCACCGCCGACGAGGCCGCCAGGCTCGGTGATGCCCTGAAGTCCGTGGTTGGGTGAGCCCTATAGCCCTGCCCTGGCCGCTGTCTAGTCGCTCCTCTTGACCGCGGCAAGCAGGCCATCTCCGAGCGGCATCAGTACGGGCACCAGTCGCTCGTCGGCTCGTACCTGGCTGGCAAGGTCGAAAGCCAGATCATCGTCTTCAGCGTCCGCCGAAGTTGCCGCCAGCAACGCGTTATTGAAAGCAACGATCCCGCCCGACCGCAGCAGGCGCAGCGCAGCAGACAGGTAGTCCGGGTAGTCTCGTGGGTCCGCGTCGCAGAACACCATGTCGTACGTGCCATCGGAGAGCCGGGGAAGCACGTCGTGTGCGTGCCCGAGGATGAGTCGGCACTGGTTCTGCGCGAAGCCCGCCTGGGCGAACGCCTTCCTGGCCATGCGGTGGTATTCGGGTTCGGTGTCCACGCTGGTGAGCGTGGAGCCCGGGCGCATGCCGCGGAGCAGCCAGATACCTGAACTTCCGCAGCCGGTGCCGATCTCGACGGCGGTCTTGGCCCCGACCGCGCACGCCAGGAAGCGCAGGGCCGCGCCGACGGCCGGAAGGACCGGTTCGGTGCCGCCGAGGTCGGCGGCACTAGCCCGGGCGGCGAGCAGTGGCTCGTCCTCGGGCAGGTATTCGGCGGTGTACTCAAGTGGCCCCACTCGCAGCAGCCTAGCGCCCGATCTGCAGGTCCGGGAACTCTGTCGGAGGTTGGGCCGTTAGCTCTTGCGATAAGTAACGGGCCTGGCGGGCCCGTCCCGGTCGGCCGGAACGGCTGGTCCTACTCAACCGGACACAATTGGCGCAACGGAAGAATCCAGGGCACGATGGTGACAGGCGCGGCACTCTGTGACCCGGAGGGCGGATTGTTGGCGGAGGGCGGCCGAGCCGAATCGTCGGCCCTGCACCCTGCTCAGCCCGAGTGGAGCCTCCCGACGTGGGAGGACATCGTCCGTACCCACTCCGCTCGGGTATACCGTCTTGCCTACCGGCTGACCGGCAACCCGCACGATGCCGAGGACCTGACCCAAGAGGTTTTCGTCCGGGTGTTCCGGTCGTTGTCCAGTTACACGCCGGGCACGTTCGAGGGGTGGCTGCACCGCATCACCACCAACCTCTTCCTTGACTCGGCGCGGCGCAGGCAGCGGATCCGGTTCGAGGGGCTTGCCGACGAGATGGCACACCGGCTGGCGGGCTCCGAGCCCACCCCGGCGCAGGCTTTCGACGACAGCCACCTAGACGACGATGTGCAGGCCGCGCTCAAGGCGCTCCCGCCGGAGTACCGGGCCGCCGTGGTGCTCTGCGATATCGAGGGTTTCTCCTACGAGGAGATCGCCGCCACTCTCGGGGTCAAGCTGGGCACGGTGCGCAGCAGGATTCACCGCGGGCGGGCTCAGCTGCGTTCCGCGCTCGAGCACCGCAGACCGGGCCCGGTCGCCGTCAGCACCCCGGCAAGCGGGCAAGCAAGCTCCCCGGCAAGTACCGCAGCAGGCCACGAGGGTCAACCCCTCCGGCGCCAGAGCCTGGTGCCGCGGCGGCTGAAGCGGGCGGGTGAATCATGAGCCATCTCGGTGACCGGCTGTCAGCCCTGGTCGACGGCGAGCTCGACGGCGCCGAACTCGACCGGGCGCACGCCCACCTCGCCCGCTGCGAGCAGTGCCGGACCGAAGCCGCCGAGCTCAGGGCGCTGAAGCAGAAGCTGCGCGGGCTCATGACCGGAGCGCCAGCCGAGGCGGCGATGACCAGGCGCCTGATCGCCATGACCGGTCCGGGTGGCCCGATGCCGCCGCGGCGCCGGCTGCTGCGGGTCGTACCGGGCCGCAGGCCGACGGCAGGTCCGGCACCCACCAAGCCGCGGACGGGAACCCGCCGGCCAGGATCGGCCCGGCACCGGCGCTACCTGGTGCTCGGCGCCGTATCCCTGGTCGTCGGCCTGGGCACGGCCGCCTTCACGGCTGGCGGTGGCGGTGACGCGGCGCCTGGACCCAGGATCACCCCGCCGGTCGAGATGTACAGCGTGCAACACGCCATCACCACCGGCGAGGTCCCCTTCCCCGGCCCGACGGCCCAGTCGGCCTCCTCCGGCCCTGAGTCGAAGGCGTCGGCACCGTGAGGTCCGCGTGTTTCCCCTGACCTGTCCGCTGAGCCGCCCTGCCGGTCACCACGGGGCTGGTCATCACGAGGCCGGTCGTCACGGGGCCGGTCACCACGGGGCTGGTCATCACGGGCGTGACGGCCGGTCGCCGTTGGCGCTGGCCGCGGCGCTGGCGGTGGCCGTGCCCGGTTTGCTGGTCGCCGCGTGCAGCGGCCAGGCGGGTAACTCGGCGCAGAATGACTCGGTCACCGCGGCCCGCGCGGCGACGGCGGGCAAGGCGCCGGTGGCCGGACGGCGGCCAGGCGCGGTCCTGGCCGTCCGGCTGCTGGCCCAAGCGGCGCAGGCGGCGATCGTGACCTCCTACCAGGGCGAGGAAGTGGTCACCCGGTGGAGCCAGGGCAGCAGCGGGAGTGTCCTAGTCTCTGACATCTGGCACGTCAGCGGCGGTCAGACGGTCACCCAGACTCTCGACGCGGGGGCCTCGTCGGGCAGCCAGCCCTACCTCTCCTCTGATCAAGACGGCCGGGCGCCCGAGGGTGTCCTCGGCGTCACGTTCCCGCTCGTGCAACTGCTCGAGACGCACTATGCCGTGGCGTACGCGGGAGCGGGCTCGGCGGACGACCGGACGGCCCAGGTGGTGGAGGCCCGCCGGGCCGACGGCAGCCTCGCCGCGAGGTTCTGGCTGGACGACACGACCAAGCTGCCGCTCGAGCGGGAGGTCTACGACGTCGCCACCCGCGTGATCAGCCGGGACGTGTTCATCAACGTCCGGTTCGCCAAGCAGGGGTCGGCACCGGCCAGCGCGCCCGCCGATCCGCAAGGGCTGTGGACCGGCCCCCTCACGCACGCCCAGCTGCTCGCGCTACGCTCCCGCGGCTGGCTGGTCCCGCCCCAGCTGCCGGGCGGCCTCTCGCTGTTCACCGGTGCCGAGACGGAGGCGAGCGCCGGCACCGTGGTCGACCTGAGTTACTCCGATGGCCTGTCGGTCATTTCGGTCTTCGAGGAACGCGGCCACCTGCCGGCCAGCTTGGCCGGCTGGCGGAAAACCACTGTGGCCGGCCATGTGATCTTCGTCGCGGAGCCGGATCAGCGCTCCCTGACCTGGACCGGCCTCGGCACGGTGTACACGGTGGTGGCGGACGCGCCCACCCAGACGGTGGCTGCGGTGGTCGGCGCACTGCCGCACGACAAGCCGCCGGGGTTCTGGAAGCGCATGAGGCGGGGCCTGGTCCGGCTGGCTTCCTTGGTCAATCCCTTCCACTGACCAGGGGAGCTGACCAGGGTGGCCCGGGAAGGCACGAGCGCACCAGTTAGGAGCGGCTGTATCCACGGAAGGTGGCAGCACGGTTTAGAGTGGATTCGCGAGCGTGTGTTCACCTGCCCGACGGAGAGCTGAGCGTTGTTCGACCTGTCCATCCCCAAACTGCTGGTTCTCGCGGTGATCGCGCTCGTCATTTTCGGGCCCCACGAGCTGCCCAAGATCGCGTCCCAGGCCGGGCGGGCCCTCCGTGACCTGCGCAAGATCGCCGAGGGCGCGAAGAACGACCTGCGGGAAGGGCTGGGCCCGGAGTTCGCCGACTTCGAGATCGAGGACCTGAACCCCAAGCGGTTCGTGCAGAAGCACTTCCTGGACGACCTCAACGGGGATTCGGCCCCCGGGGCCCCTCGTCAGACCAGGACGAACGGCACCCTGCTGGCGCCCGGCGAGCGGCCGCCGTTCGACCCCGACGCGACCTGAGCCCGCCGAGCGCCTAGCGCGGCGAGAGGCCGAGATTACGCCCGGCCAGGCCGCGGCCGCGGGCGCCGAGTTCGTCCGCGATCTTCCGCAGCGCGAGCGCGGCCGGGGAGTCGGGGTCGCTGAGGACCAGCGGCATGCCCTCGTCACCGCCTTCGCGCAGCCGGATGTCCAGCGGCACCTGCCCGAGCAGCGGTACCTGGGTGCCGCCGAGGCGGCTGAGGGCGGCCGCCACGGTGGCTCCGCCGCCCGAGCCGAACACCTCGGTCTGCTCCCCGCAGTGCGCGCAGACGAGATACGACATGTTCTCGATCACCCCGGCGACGCGCTGGTGCGTCTGCGAGGCGATCGCGCCCGCTCGTTCGGCTACTTCGGCGGCGGCGAGCTGAGGGGTGGTCACGACGAGAAGCTCGGCGGACGGGAGCATCTGGGCCACCGAGATGGCGACGTCACCGGTACCGGGCGGCAGGTCAAGCAGCAGCACGTCCAGGTCGCCCCAGAACACGTCGGCGAGAAACTGCTGCAGGGCCCGGTGCAGCATCGGCCCGCGCCAGACGACCGGCGTGTTGCCCTTGGTAAACATGCCGATGGAGATGACCTTCACGCCGTGCGACGACGGCGGCATGATCATGTTCTCGACCGGGGTAGGCCGGCCGGTGACGCCCAGCATCCGCGGCACCGAGTGCCCGTAGATGTCGGCGTCCACAACGCCCACCTTCTGGCCGGAGGCGGCCAGCGCGGCGGCGAGGTTCACCGTCACCGACGACTTGCCCACGCCGCCCTTGCCGCTGGCCACCGCGTACACGCGGGTCAGCGAGGACGGCTGGGAGAACGGGATCTGCGGCTCCGGCCGTCCGCCGCGCAGCTGCGTCTGCAGGGCCTGCCGCTGCTCGTCGCTCATCACGTCCAGCTGGACGCGGACCGAGGACACGCCGGGCACCTTGCCGACCGCCGCGGTGACGTCCCGGGTGATCTTCTCCCGCAGCGGGCAGCCCGCGACGGTCAGCCAGACCTCGACGAGCACGGTCCCGTCGGCCGCGACGTCGATGTTCTTGACCATGCCGAGCTCGGTGATCGGCCGGTGGATCTCAGGGTCCTGCACGCCGTCGAGCGCCTGCCGAACCTGATCGGCGCTGGGCGGGGTCATACGCGGGGAGCTCATGGCTTCATGCTACTCACGCCCTCATAAGACCCGTGATCCCGAACGAGCTCGGTGTCTGCCCCGGCTCTGCTTTCCGCTCGCTCTGCCTTTCCGCTCGCTCTGCTTTCCCGGCTCGCCGCCGGGGCGCCTTTTGCGGCTGCTTCGGCTCGCTCGGGCCAGGAAACAGCAGCGGCTGCGACCGTGGGTACGGTCGCAGCCGCCGACCGCGCGGTTTGTCTAGCTGCTCACGACCTCACCCGTGGTCGGGTCGAGGATGACCGGCCGGAAATTCGGCTTGACGCGGAAGTTGAGCAGGCTGCCCCGTGCGTACAGGCTGCCCGAGATCCGGTCGAAGGAGCCGTTGCCGATCCGCTGTCCGCGGAGCCAGTTGTCCTCGATGAACTTGGTAATCGAGACGGTGTTGGTCAGGTTGCCGCTGACGTAGTTCTGCCGGGTCCAGGGCGAGATCACGATCATGGGCAGTCGCTGGCCGAAGCCGCAGCGGGTGGTCCAGCTGTCGAGCGTGGTCGGCACCGAGGAGCAGAACGGGGTGTCCGCTGACGTGTTAGACCCGTTCACGACCGGCATGATCTGGTGGTCGTACCAGCCGTCGGAGTCGTCGTAGGTGATGACGATCGCCGTGGACTTCCAGAACTTGGACTTCTCGATCTTGTTGATCGTGTTGACCAGGAACGTCTGCTCGTCAAGCGGGCTGGAGTAGCCCGCGTGACCGTCCTGGGCCGCCGGTGCCTTGAGGAAGCTGACCGCCGGCATGTTCCCTGCGGTGAGGGTCTGGTAGAAGTTCGAGATGTCGTACTGGTGATTGGCCTGGTCGGTGCGCCCGATGGCGGCCTCGGAGCTCGGCGGCAGGTGCTTCGGGTTGGCGGTGGACTTGTAGTACTGGAAGGGCTCGTGGTGCGGCGAGTAATCGGTGACGGTATTGCCGCCGACGTTCTTGCTAGTGGAGCCGCAGACGGCGTAGCCGGCGGCGTTGGTCCCGGTGGGCGTGAACCCGCCCTGGAACCAGCCCCAGGTGATTTTCCTGGCGTTGAGCAGGTCGCCGATGTTCTTACCGGTGGTCACTCCGACGGGGCTGTTCACGGTGTGGCTGTTGTTGGAGCAGTCATCGTAGGCGGGGTCGAGGTCGCCGTAGATGGTGCCGAGCCCCTTGCTGTTCAGGTCGCTGACCGTACCCGGGTCTGGTTCGACCGCTCCCGTGATCGGGTTGACCGCGTAGCTGCCGCCGCTGTTGCCTGAGACGAGGTTGAGCGCACCGGGTGTGGACGGCCCGAAGACGGTGTTGAAGTTGTTGTCGCTCATCGCGTAGTTCTGCGCGTAATTCCACAGGCCGGTGACCGTGTTGCCGTCGAAGTAGTCCATGACCAGGCCGGGTGCGCCGTACGGAGTGGTGGGGGTCCCGGTGCAGGTGGGGACGTTGGTAAATTGGACGAATTTGTCCATCCTCCCGCCATTGACCGCTTCCTGCTCCGGCGTGTAGCCGTGGTCCTGGTCGCAGGTGAGGGCTTGTGAGTGAGTAAGCCGCGTCGGATTGTCAAGGTTCGGGTTGGCGGTGAGAAGCGGGCCGATCGGGCCGCTGGGGGTGATCTTGGAGTACAGGCCGTTCACCCGGGGGGTGCCGCGCTTGGCCTTGAAGGTGCTGCCGTCGGTGTTGGCCGCGTACGGGTAGGTCCCGAAGTAGTGATCGAAGGAGATGTTCTCCTGGAAGATCACGACTAGGTGCTTGATCGGCGTCGCGGTCCCTGAGGTGATCCAGCGGCTCGCCGAGTTGGTCTGGGTTTGGGAAGCGGTTCTCGGCGTCGCGTTCGCGCCGGTCACCGTGGCGCCGACGGCAAGGCCCGCGGCTATGACGGTGGTGGCGCCGATAGCCGCGTAACGCCGGGCCTTGGAGTGTCTGACACGGACTGTGGCTGGGCCTTCGCCCATCTCGTCCTCCTGAGTCTGCTGGCTGAATGTCCCGGCGAGCCCCACTGGATTCCGGGGCCGCGGCGCAGGTGCCGCGCGGGGCACACCAGGAGCAAAAGCTGGCATAACGGAATGACACAGATACGCACGCAATCTGACCAGAAAGCAAACGTGCGGTCAAGAATCGATCACGGACCGACGCCCGCGAACACCCGGGCCGCCCTGGGCTGCCTGTAACAGAGCCGGGCATCGGCGAGCGATGCCGTCTGTCCCTCAGGTGCAGCCGGCCCAATGTTCCATCGGGCCGGTCACAGCCGGCTCGATGTTCCATCGGGCCGGCGGCCCCGGCCCCCGGCGGCCCCGGCCCCCGGCCGCCCCGGCCCCCGGCCGCCCCGGCCCCCGGATGGGCCCGCATCGCATTGTCAACCGAGCAAAAGGTTACGGCAAATGCGATATGGAGCAGATAGCTCCTCTGCGGGAAGAAACAGAAAAATCGGACGTTAATTGCCGTTACTGGCCCAGAACTCCCCAACTGGTAAGAGCTTCTATCAGGCCATCGGTAATCTCCAGCGAACCCATCTCTGCCATATCAACCCAGCGCGCGTCCGCGGCGTCGTCGCCCGGCCGCAGCGTTCCGCCGATGACCGTGGCCGCGTAGTCCCTGATGTCGATGACGGCGCCGTGGAGTCCCGGGCGCTGCACGCTGCCGATCAGCGGGCCGACCTGAACCGTGAGCCCGGTTTCCTCGAGCATCTCTCTGACCAGCGCTTCTGTGTCGGTCTCACCTGGCTCGATCCGGCCGCCGGGGATGGACCAGAGCCCGGCACCCGGCTCGTGACCCCGCTTGATCATCAGCAGGCGTCCCTCGCCGTCGGTCACGACGGCGCCCACGCAAGGGATCACAGAGACGGACACGCCGACAAGTATCGGTCTTGTCTCTTATGCCAGACAAGCATGGTACGGTGCTCCTCACGGGTTAGGCAGACGCTGCCGTAACAGGGGTAAGCATGCTATTAAAGTTGCGATTTGGTCACGCCGGATAAGTTAACCAATCGGCGTAAACCAAGGAGCCGCGTACCGCGTCTTCCTATCAGGTAAAGGGCGAGAGCCCTGGATCCCGACAGATCAGCGGAAGCGCACGAACCGCGCGGTCGCTGCTCGGATAGAGGACTGAGGCAGCAAGACGGCCCAGCCCGGTGACCGCAACTCACCGGGCAGGACCTGGACCCCCGGCCTGCACAGGAGGGCGAGGATCTATGCACCATGGTAGCCGCCGTTCGGCTCCCCAGTCTGTGATGGTTTGGGTCTGTGGTAACAGTTTGACTCCAGTGCAAGAGTTTGCCCCTTGTTGTAGCGCTGTCTGCAGTACCTCTTAATGAGCTTCCGGGCTTGCCCGGGTCTTCCCCTTTCTGAAGAGCACGACCGATCAGGTCAGCCGTTCCTGTCCTGATCAGGCCACCGCGAGCCTGCAGGGGCTTGAGCGGGTCGGAGAAACCTTCCGGCTCGCGCGCCGCGGGGGTCAGCACGAAGCAGCCGTGCGCAGGGCTCGGCTGTGGTTCCAAGAGAGGAACTGTTTGATGTCCATCAAGAGCAAGGTCTTCGCCGCTGCGGCGACGCTGACCCTGGTCGGCGGCGTGGGCGCGGCAGGCGCCATGTCCGCGAGCGCGGCCACCCCGTCCTGTGGTTTTAGCTGCATCGAGGTCTTCAACCACAACTTCGGCACGCACGCGCACCCGAACTTCATCCTGGACACGCTGCGTCAGGGCGAGAAGGTCGGCCAGCCGCAGATCCTGTTCCGCGTCAGCAACAGCGACCCGGCCGAGGACTACACCATCTCCTACCAGGGCCTGGTGTCGGACTTCTTCGCGGCCGGCCTGGTGTCCGCTGCGGTTAACCTGCACTACGGCGGCGGCGCTGTCGGGTTCCCCGACGACTTCGCCTACGAGATCCAGTACGCGCCGTTCGGCGTGGACAGCGGCCTGTGCGCCGGCGTCGGCACCACCGCCGCGGCGAACGTGAAGGTTGCCCTCGAGCCGTGTGGCGTCTCCGCCAAGACCGTGTGGATCGTCGACTCCTCGGACTCGACCTTCTCCGGTTACGTGCCGCTGATCAACGGCTCGGACACCAACTTCTCGCACCCGTACGTGCTCACCTACCCGAGTGCCGCGTACCCGACCGACATGCCGCGGCCGCAGCTGTTCGTCACCAACCTCACCGGTTTCTCCAACGGGTCGCTCAACAACCCGTCCGGTGTGAACGACAACCAGCTGTGGGGCTTCGACCAGGGCATCCTCCCGTAAGGAACCCTGGCTCGCAAACCTAAGTGATGTCGGCCCTCGTTTGGGCAGTACGCGATGAGGGCCGACATCGCAGCAGGACCCAGCCTTGATCTTGGGGCCGGGGCTTTCCCCTCATCGCTTTGAAGTTGGCCAGGTTGGCCGTTCCTGACCTGACCAGGCACCAGCAGCCGTGCGCAGGGTACGGCTGTGGTTCCAAGAGAGGAACTGTTTGATGTCCATCAAGAGCAAGGTCTTCGCCGCTGCGGCGACGCTGACCCTGGTCGGCGGCGTGGGCGCGGCAGGCGCCATGTCCGCGAGCGCGGCCACCCCGTCCTGTGGTTTTAGCTGCATCGAGGTCTTCAACCACAACTTCGGCACGCACGCGCACCCGAACTTCATCCTGGACACGCTGCGTCAGGGCGAGAAGGTCGGCCAGCCGCAGATCCTGTTCCGCGTCAGCAACAGCGACCCGGCCGAGGACTACACCATCTCCTACCAGGGCCTGGTGTCGGACTTCTTCGCGGCCGGCCTGGTGTCCGCTGCGGTTAACCTGCACTACGGCGGCGGCGCTGTCGGGTTCCCCGACGACTTCGCCTACGAGATCCAGTACGCGCCGTTCGGCGTGGACAGCGGCCTGTGCGCCGGCGTCGGCACCACCGCCGCGGCGAACGTGAAGGTTGCCCTCGAGCCGTGTGGCGTCTCCGCCAAGACCGTGTGGATCGTCGACTCCTCGGACTCGACCTTCTCCGGTTACGTGCCGCTGATCAACGGCTCGGACACCAACTTCTCGCACCCGTACGTACTCACCTACCCGAGTGCCGCGTACCCGACCGACATGCCGCGGCCGCAGCTGTTCGTCACCAACCTCACCGGTTTCTCCAACGGGTCGCTCAACAACCCGTCCGGTGTGAACGACAACCAGCTGTGGGGCTTCGACCAGGGCATCCTCCCGTAAGGAACCTGGCTCGCAAACCCTGAGCAACTTTAGTGGCGTCGGCCCCCTCGCGGGGGTCGGCGCCACTGCCATGTCCGGGGCTGCCATGGTCCGGGGCTGCCATTCCGGTCGCCCCTAGGGGACAGCTGCCGAACCCTGACTGGACTACTGGCTGCCCGGGACTGGAACCCCTGTGCTGCCTGGGGCTATTGGTGTTGTGGGCCCTCGTGCGCCTTTGTGTGCGGTTGGTCATACGTGATAACCGGCGGACAGAAAGACACGAAACATGACAACCAGGTATACGCCTGGCGCGTCTCTTTTGTGAGCGACCGGGTCAGCCGCCCCTGCCCCGGTCAGGCCGGCTCACTAGCGGTGCACGGGGCACCGCACGCAGTAGGTCCCGAGGAGGAACCAGGAAATGTCCATCAAGAGCAGGGTCTTGGCGGCTGCAGCGACGCTGACGTTGGTCGGCGGGCTCGGCACGGCAGGGGCACTCAGCGCAAACGCGGCTACGCCGTCTTGCGGTCACCATTGCATCGATATCTTCAGCCGCGAGTTCGGTACCCACCATCGCCCGGGCTTCGTCCTCGACGTGTTCCACGGAACCGCCAGGGCCGGCACGCCGATCATCCTGTACCGGACGAGCAACAGCGACGCGGCGGAAGACTTCACCATCTCCTTCCAGGGCACGGTCACCGACTTCTTCAACGCCGGACTGGTGTCGGCCGCGCTGAACCTGCACTACGGGCACGACTGGGCCTATGAGATCGAGTACGCGCCCAACGGCGTGAACAGCGGCCTGTGCATGGGCGTCGGCAGCACCGCGGCCAACCTCACGCCGGTCTCGCTGCAGCCGTGCGGCGCCTCCGCGAAGACCGTCTGGGTCGTTGACTCCGCCCAGACGATCAAGGGCTTCTACGTCCCGCTGATCAACGGCTCGGACACCAACTTCTCCCACCCGTACGTGCTGCACTACCCGGGTAACTCGTTCCCGACCGACCTGCCGCGCCCGCAGCTGAACACTTACACGCTGCAGACGTACTCCAACGGGACCGTGTTCGACAACGAAATGTGGGGCGCTAACTTCGGCGTCCTGCCGTAACCGCTCTACCAGCACCACAGCGTTACCAGGCGCCGGCCCTCCACCGAGGGCCGGCGCCCGCATGTTCCGGCGGCAAACGGGGTAAGACGCCTCTCGTCAGCCGCCATGGGGATCAATCTTCCGTCACACTGGGGTGGGCGTGGGCCAGGACAGTCACCGTCACGCACCAGCGGCCTGCCCGCGCTGCGGCCGAACCCTCCACGAACCGACCGTGTGGTCCAGCGCCTGGCGCTGTGACTGGCACGGCGAGGTCTATCCGCTGCTTCCCGCGTTCAGCCCCTCCCAGGACGGCTTGGACGGGCTGCTGCGTACCGCGGGCGTCCCGGTCTGGCTGCCCTGGCCGCTGCCGGTCGGCTGGCTGGTTGCGGGTTTCGCCGGGGCAGGTGACGAACGCAGCGGCGTCCGGGCCTGCGCGGTGGCAGTGTCCGGCCCGAACCCGCTCGGCGGCCCGGCGGACATGGTGGTCGTGGCCGAGGAACCCGGCGTCGGCCTCGGCGCGGCCCTGGCCGGCCTGGACGGCGTGGACCCGGGAGCGGGATTCGGTTCCGCACCGCCCGCCGCCACCGCCTCGTTCGGCAATCATGACTTCCCGCTCTGGCCGGTGGATTCGCCGGACCGCGCCGTGTTCGCCGGCGAGGTCAAAGGGCTGTGGCTGTGGCTCGTGCTGTGGCCGGACACCGCGGGCGCCCTGCTCGTTGAGCCGATCGGGCTACGTGACCTGCGGGACCCGGGCCAGGACCTGGACCTGCCCTTCGGAGCGGCCTCGCCTCGCCTGCCCGCCTGAAGATGCGGGCCGACCTGCATGTGCACAGCAGCGCCTCGGACGGCACCGACCCGCCTGCCGAGGTGATGCGCCGCGCCGCGCGGGCCGGCCTGGACGTGGTGGCGCTGACCGACCATGACACGGTGGCCGGCCACGCCGAGGCCCGCCGGGCGCTGGCCGGCTCCCTGACCCTGCTGCCCGGCATGGAACTGTCCTGCCGCCTGGCCAGACGCAGTCGGGGGGTGCCAGGGGGGCTTTCGGGTTCGCTTCCCCGTGGCCAGCAGAGTCGGGGGGTGCCAGGGGGGTCGCCCCCCCGTGGCCAGCAGAGCATACACATGCTGGCCTACCTGTTCGACGCCGGCCATCCGGAGTTGGCCACCGAACTCGGCCGGATCCGGGACGACCGCGTGCTGCGCGCCCAGGCCATGGTGGGTCGGCTGGCGGATCTCGGCGTCGGCATCAGCTGGGAGCAGGTGGCCGCCATCGCCGGTCCGGCCGTGGTCGGCCGCCCGCACATAGCGCGCGCGATGGCGGCCAGCGGCGCCATCGCCTCGCCCCGCGAGGCCTTCACCCGTGACTGGATTGGCGACGGCGGCCGCGCCTACGTCGGCCGGTACGCCCTCGATCCTGTCCACGCGATCGGCCTGGTCCGCGACGCCGGCGGCGTCGCCGTGCTGGCCCATCCGCGGGCCGGGCGGGACTGGGAGGTCTCCGATGAGGAGATCGGCTGGCTGGCCGCCGCAGGTCTGGCCGGGGTGGAGGTTTTTCATCCCGACCATTCAGAGACCGAACGGGCCGGGCTGCTCGCCCTGGCGCACGACCTCGACCTGGTGGCGACGGGCGGCAGCGACGACCACGGCAGCTTGACCGGTCACCGGATCGGCTGCGAGACGGTGGACGCCGATGCCTACCAGGCCCTGATATCCCGGGCCGCGGGGGCCTCGAGTCGCGGGATTTAGCGTAATCAAGCCCCGACGCCGTCCTCCATCCTCGTCACGTGGATAACAGCAGTCACATCCATCCCACATTCAGAGCCCGTCCGCCTCCACTAACCGCCTCGATGTGACATTGGTGCGGTTACTACCGCCTCGATGTGACATTGGTGCGGTCATGTACTGGGTGCCGGGCTGGGCCACTGCCATTTCTGCCCAGCGCGTCCTAGGGTGGCTGTGGTAAGAAAGGTCGGCGGGTCAGGAAAATGAGGAAGGAAACGCCCGGATGACCACTCGGATCGATCAGTTCTCGTCCCCCGCGGCCGTCGGCGGCGGCACCGACGAGGTGAACGTCTGGATCGTCGGCGACGACGAGGAGGTCGTCGTCATCGATCCGGGGACCGATGCGGCAGGCGTGCTCGACGTGGTGGGCGATCGCGAGATCCTCGCCGTCATCTGCACGCACGGCCACGCCGACCAGATAACCGCCGCGATAGAACTGGCCGAACGGGACGAGGCGCCAGTGGCCCTGCACCCCAAGGACCGGATGCTGTGGCGAGAGGCTCATCCCGACGACGTTGCCGACATCGAGATGGAGGACGGCGGGCTCTTCGAGGTCGCCGACGTCCGTATCGAGGTAATCCACGCGCCGGGCCATACCGGCGGCTCGGTGTGCCTGTACTGCGAGGACCTCCGCGTGGTGTTCACCGGGCACGCCATGGCGGCCGAAGGGCCGGTCCCTGACGACGGTGAGTTCCCCGATTTCGCCGGGCAGCTGACCGCGATCGGGGAGTGCCTGCTGACCCTGCCCGCGGACACCCGTGTGCTGCCCGGCCACGGGCCGGAGACCACGATCGCGGCGGCCGAGAAGAAGTTCGACTCCTGGGTCTCCGCCGGACCGGTCATCGCCTCAAGCGCCGGCGACTAGGTACCGATGGAGCAGCTGGGCTTCGAGGGGATGCCCCGTCGGCTCTACCCGTGCACGCCGACCCGGCTCGCGGCCTGGCTGGACTGCCCGCGCCGGTACCGGATGACGTACCTGGACCGGCCGCCGCCGCCCAAGGGCCCGCCGTGGGCGCACAACAGCCTCGGCGCCGGCGTCCACAACGCCCTGGCCGGCTGGTGGCGGCTGCCGCTGGCCAAGCGCACCGTCGCGGCCGCGGGCAACTTGGTGGACCGCGGCTGGATCAACGAGGGTTTCGCCGACGAAACCCAGTCGGTGCGGCAACGCGAGCGCGCCATCGCCATGGTGGAGGGCTACGTCGCCGGGCTCGACCCGGCCGACGAGCCGCTCGGCGTGGAACGGACCGTGGCGACGCGTACGGACAAGATCGCGGTCTCCGGCCGCATCGACCGCCTTGACGCCCGACCATCTGAGGCGGGGCCAGGCCAAGCGGAAACCGAGCTCGTGGTCGTGGACTACAAGACCGGGCGGCACCTGCTGACCGTGGACGACGCACGCAGCTCCATGGCCCTGGCGCTGTACGCGCTGGCCGCCGGCCGGGCGCTGCGCCGGCCAGCTCACCGGGTGGAGCTGCACCACCTGCCCACCGGCGAGGTCATCGCCTGGTCGCACACCGACGAATCGCTGGCCAGGCACCTGAGCCGCGCGGAGGATATCGCGCAGGAATGCGCGGCGGCCGATGAGCGGATGCGCGACGGCCTGCCCGCCGACCGCTACGACGAGGCGTTCCCGCCGCGACCGGGTCCGTCCTGCGGATGGTGTGACTACCGGAGGCACTGCCCGGAGGGCGCGGCGGCCGCGTCCGCGCGCCGCCCCTGGGACGGCCTTTCCGCGGACTGAGCGCTCAGTTGGTGGGCGTGACAGCGGCGGGCCTGATCAGCGCCGCCTCGACCGCATCCCAGAATTGGGTCAGCGCGCCTGCCGTGGTGGCGGGCGCCTCGACGGCGGGAGAGTGCATGGCGGCAGGAATGCACAGCCGCCGGGCGCCGAGCCGCCGGGCCATGTTCTCCTGCGCGGCCGGTGACCAGGCGTTGTCGTTCTCGCCGTAGATGACAAGCATCGGGATCTGCTCGAGCCGCGCCAGCTCGGCCGTCCGGTCCGGCGCGGTGAGCATGTGCCTGGCCATCAGGATCAGCCCGTGCGGGTCGTTGCTCAGCATGCGCCGGCCGAGGAACGCGACGATATGACCGGGGACCCCGGCCGTGACGGCCTGCGGCTCCAGGTGGGCCCGCCACAGTTCGGAGATTCCGGTCCGCAGCTCAGCCGGGTCCGGCGGACCGTCGCCGCTCTGCCTATTCTCGGGCCCATCCCCGGGCCCATCCCCGGGAGCTTCCCCGGTACCGAGGGCGGCGAGCATCTCGCGCAGTTCCTTCGCCCGCGCCCCGGTCAGCGCGGCCGGGCCGGAGCTCATCAGCGTGAACGACGCGATCTCGGCGCCGTCTGGCCCCAGGACGGCCTCGCGGCCGGCCAGCCCCCCGTAGGAGTGCCCGACCAGGTGCCTCGCGCCGGTCGCGTGCATGACCGCGGCGATGTCCGCGCCGAGCGCCGCGGCGGCATAGCCGCCCGGATCATCGGGTCCCGCCGTCTCGAACTGGCCGCGCATGTCGATCGCGACCACATGGCGGCTACCGTCGGCCAGCAGGTCCAAGATGGCGAGGAAGTCTTCCTTGCTGCCGGTGTAGCCGGGGACGAGCAGGGCGGCCTCCCGCTCGCACACCCCGGACGCCGGCACCGCCTCCAGGGCGGCGAAAGCACCCCGCTGGGTGTGGATCGTGGTTCGCCGGACCCCGCCGGGCAGGTCGAGGGAGGTTGGTGTGCTCACAGTGGCGAACCCTACCTCGCGACGTTGAACAAAACCTCCGCGTTAGCTCCACGAGAAAACCGGACTAGCGGAGAAAAGCCTGATCAGGAGGCTTTACGCCGAGTTTCCTCCGGCCGGCTTTCTCCGGCGGATTCCCGTCCGAGTTCCCGGCCGCCCCTGGTCCGGCGCCGCCGCCGGGTCCTCTCGCCGCCCGCCTGAACGGCCGCGTCGCCCGCGTCCCGCACGCTTTTGCGCGCCTGGCCGCCGCCGGCTCGCCCGGTGCTACCGCGCCCGGCGCCAGCGCGCTCAGAGCTCCGCCCGCGCCGGGGCGAGCGGATCTTGCCGGTTTCGCCGATGTCCTCGATGGCCTCGGCCTCGAGCCCGGCCCGGTCCCGCATCGCGCGGGGGAGCGTTCCGGTGGCCTCGCGCGGGATGTCGAGCTGGGTGTAGAGGTGCTCCGAGGTGGAGTAGGTCTCCTCGGGCTCGGGCTTGCCCAGGTCCAGCGCATCGTTGATGAGCTTCCAGCGGTGCATGTCCCGCCAGTCGACGAACGTGACCGCGACGCCGGCCCGCCCGGCGCGGCCGGTCCGGCCGATCCGGTGCACGTAGGTCTTCTCGTCGTCGGGGCATTCATAGTTCACCACGTGGGTGACGTCGTCCACGTCGAGCCCGCGGGCGGCGACCTCGGTGGCGGTGAGCACGTCCACCTTGCCGCTGCGGAACGCGCGCAGCGCACGCTCCCGCTGTCCCTGCCCCAGGTCGCCGTGGACGGTCGCCACCGCGAAGCCCCGAGTGGCCAGCGCGCCCGCGACCTGGTCGGCGGCTCGCTTGGTCTGGCAGAACACCATCGTCAGGCCGCGGTTCCTGGCCTGCAGCACCCGCGCCAGCACCTCGATCTTGTCCATCTGGTGGGCCCGGAACACGTGCTGCTGCGTGCTGGGGGCGGGCGCGGGCTCATCATGGCCCTCGGCCCGGATGTGGGTCGGCCGCCGCATATGGCGGCGGGCCAGCGTGACGACGTCCCCGGGCATGGTCGCGGAGAACAGCATGGTCTGCCGCTGTTCCGGGGTGAGCTTGACGATCCGCTCCACGTCGGGCAGGAATCCGAGGTCAAGCATCTTGTCCGCCTCGTCGAGCACCAGAGCGCGTACCGCGCTCAGGTCAAGGTGACGGCGCTCGGCCAGGTCGAGGAGCCGGCCGGGGGTGCCGACGACGATGTTGACGCCCTTGGTCAGCGCGTCGATCTGCGGTTCGTAGGCCCGGCCGCCGTAGACGGTGAGCACGCGCGCGTGCATGTTGACCGCGGCCGTGCGCAGGTCGTCGGCGACCTGCATCGCCAGTTCCCTGGTGGGCACGACCACGAGCGCCTTCGGCAGGCCGGCGGGGCCGTCCTCAATCAACTGCAGCAGCGGGATGCCGAACGCGAGGGTCTTCCCGGTACCGGTCCTGGCCTGTCCGATGATGTCCTGCCCGCGCAAGGCCAGCGGCAGGGCGAGGGCCTGGATGGGAAAGGTGGTGAAGATGCCCGCGGCCTCCAAGCCGGAGCAGATCTCTTCGCGGATGCCAAGTTCGCGGAACGGGACGGCCTGCGTCCCAGCCGGGTCGGCGGCGTCAGGCCCGGGCTCGGTGCCCGGCAGGGCCGTCACGGACCCGGGTGACGGGGCAGGCGGTTGCGCCTCGTCCCCGCTAAAAGTTTGAGTTGTCAGGGGTTCCATCCTTCATCGTGGCCCTCCCCAGCGGTTCCGGGACTGGGCCCGTCGTGTTCGTAGGCTGCCTGCTGTGACCCGCTGCGGTACGAGCTGCAACCTTGCGGCTGACGTCGCGACGCTTACCAGCGCGGCGACGGCCAGGGAGCCCGTTGCCGTCGTTCGGGGCACTGCCGTTTACTCGGGTTCCCCCCAGATACGCCGGGCAGAACGCCCGGCGTAAACAGCAGCCGATTGGATAACACGACCTTTGGTTACGTCATTCCATTGACCAGTCGGGAACAAGTGTACCAGGAGTAGGTTCGGCTCACTCGGACCGGACCAGGTCAGACGATGTTGCCGAAACCGACGCGACGGGCTTCGGGAGCGCCGAATTCGACGTAGGCGATTTTGTCCGCGGGCACCAGGATCTTGCCGCCCTTGCTCACCGGGAGCACGAAGACCGAATGCTCGCCGTCGGCCAGCACGCTGGCCAGCTGCTGCTCAATTGCGTCCGCCGGAGTGTCCGTCTCCACGACCAGTTCGCGCGGCACGGACTGAATTCCGATCTTGACTTCCACGGTGCTCCCTAGTCAGTGTTCGCTGCGGGGCCAGCCGCTGATGCCGCGCCAGGCCAGCCTGGCCACCAGCTGCTCGGCGGCTTCGCGCGGGATGTGATCCCGCGTGCCGAGCCAGTACCTCGCGGTGACCTGGGCCATGCCGACCATGCCCACGCTCAGCAAGTGCGCCTCGTCACCGGAAAGGCCCGTGTCTTCCCTGACCGCCTGGCTGACCATGTCGGCGCACTCGCGCTGGATCCGGTCAAGCCGGTCGCGCACGGCCGTCTCGTTGCTCAGGTCCGACTCGAACACCAGCCGGTAAGCCTGGCCCTTACCGCCCACGAACTCGAAGTAGGCACCGAAGGTGGCGGCGACCCGCTGCTTGGGGTCGGCGTTGGAGCGGAGCGCATCGCGCACGGTCTCCGCCAGGGTGTCCACGCTCTCGTCGAGCAGGGCCAGGTAGAGCTCCAGCTTGCCGGGGAAATGCTGGTAGAGCACGGGTTTGCTGACACCCGCGCGTTCGGCGATCTCATCCATCGCGGCGGCGTGGTAACCCTGGGATACGAACACCTCAAGCGCCGCGTCCAGTAGCTGCCGCCGTCGTTCATGCCGTGGCAGCCGGTTGCTGCGTGGCTTGGTATCGGACGTTGCAGTCAAAATTTGGTCTCCGGGTGGTTACACGCGGCCGCTTTCCCGCGTTCGTCCCATCCTAAGCCGGTCCTCAGCGGTAGTCGTCATCGTCGAAGCCGACGGCGCGTTCCTGTTCCGCCGCATCCGCCTCGTTGACGTCGAAGGGGACCTCGTGCCGGGCTCTGGTCACGGTGTCATCGTCCTCCATCACGTCCTGGTGCTGCTCGAGGGCGTCGTCCTCGGGCGTCTCCATGTCCAGCTCGCTCACGGGTCCGATCCTCTTTTCGTTCTGGTCGGCAAGTATCGTGCTGCCCCCGGTTCCCGCCAGCTCGAGAAGCGCTGCCTGGAGTGCTTCCCCGTAGGTCGGGGAGGCATGCACCACGTCGGCGAGGACCGCCAGGGAAATCTTGGCCCTGATGGCGAGGGTAACCTCGCCCATCCAGCTGGCCGCGTCCGGCCCCACCGCGACCGCGCCGACCAGCACCCCGCCCTCGGCGTAGAGCTCGACGCAGCCAAGGTCATCGTGGCCCAGCTGAGCCCGGGTGGTGTCGCCGAGCTGAGCTCGGACCGTGATCAGCTCCGCGCCGCGGGCCCCGGTGCTGCAAGCGCTGTCCGACGGGCCCGCCGGGGCCTTCGCGATCCGCAGCATCCGCCGCGTCCCGTCGCCTTCCGCGCTCCCGACCTGGTCGGCGTTCTCAGCGTCCTCGACCTGGATACTCGGGGGCACCACCCCCACCGAGAAAACCGACGGAGTGGTGAACACGCAGCGCGGGATCGCGCTGTAGTCGGCCTCGCGGCGCTGGCCACCGATGTTCGCCGCGACCACGTCGGCCTGGTAGCGGCTGGCGTGGGTGTGCGTGGTACCGGTGACGTTGCCCGCGGCCCACACCCGGTCCACCCCGATCACCTCGCACCTGGAGGTGGTGGGCAGCGCCATCCCCGGCGTGACCTCGAGGCCGAGCGCGTCCAGGCCCAGGCCGCCGAGCCGCGGGCGCCGGCCGGAGGCGAGCAGCAGCCGGTCGGCGTCGAGCCTGGTCCCGTCCTCCAGTGCGAGCGTGAGCCCGTCAGACGTGCGCTCGGCCTTGGTGGCCCGGGAGCCGAGGTAAATCTCCGCGCCGGCCCGCCGCAGCGCCGCGGCGAGGATCTCCCCGGCGAACGAGGGTTCCCCCGGGAGCAGCGTGGGTTCCGCTTCGACCAGCGTCACCTGTGAGCCGAATGAGGCGTAGATCTGCGTGAGCTCGCAGCCGGCGGGCCCGCCGCCGAGCACGATGAGCCGCCGTGGCAGGTCGGGCGAGCACAGGCTCTGCGCGGTGGTCCAGGCCGGTATGTCGGAAAGGCCCTCGATCGGCGGCGCGACCGGTTCGCATCCGGTCGCGATGACCAGGTCCGAGTAGGTCAGCGAGAGGGTGCCCCCACCTGGGGCCCCGCCCGGGACGAGCGTCACCTCGACCGTCCCCGGGCCGGTGATCCGGCCGGTGCCGCGGATCACCGTCACGCCCGCGCGGTTCAGCCGTCGGGCCGGGGCCGAGTCGTCCAGGCCGCCGGTCACCTCGTCCCGCCAGGCCACCGCGTCTTCCCAGGTCTTCCCGCAGGCCGCGGAAAGCAGCAGCGAATTCGACGGCATGCAGGCCAGGTACGGAGACTCGCCTCCGATCAGTCCCGCCTCGACGAGCGCCACCGCCTTGCCGCCGCCGGCCACCTCGGTGGCGACGTGCACGCCAGCGGTGCCACCGCCGAGCACGACCACATCGAAAGTGCCCATATCTCTCCGTCCCCCTCCGAACTTCGAGCCGTGGCCCGGCCCTGCCCCCAAGAAGCCCCAAGAGGCTGGTCCGGGCCCCCTCATCATCGCAGCCGCAGCTAAGCTCGCTACCAGAGTTGGGCGAAATCCACCCATCGTTGTACCAAAAACACTCGAATACGTGCTCGATATCGAGAATTATGACAACACCGCATGATCAGCGTCACGCCAACCGGGGTAGGTGAAGACCATGCGCAGCATATGGGCCGGTGCGATCTCCTTCGGCCTGGTCGTGATCCCGGTGAAGCTCTACGCAGCGACGGAGCAGCGTGACATCACCTTCCGCCAGGTGCACCGGAAGGACGGAGCCAGGATCCAGTTCCGCCGGGTCTGCACGCTCGACGGGGAGGAAGTCCCGTACTCCGATATCGCCAAGGGCTACGAACTGCCGACCGGCGACATGGTGGTGCTGACCGACGAGGACCTGGCCGACCTGCCGCTGGTGACCGCGCACCGGATCGAGGTGCTGCACTTCGCGCCCGCCGCCCAGGTGGAGCCCATCTACGCGGCCAAGAGCTACTACCTCGAACCCGAGCCGGCCGGGACCCGGGCGTACGTGCTGTTCCGCGACGCGCTCGAGAATTCGGGGAAGGTGGCGGTGGCCAAGGTCGCGCTGCGGCAGCGCGAGGCGCTGGCCGCGCTGCGGGTCAGGGAGGGGGTCATCACGCTCGAGACCCTGCTGTGGCCCGACGAGGTGCGCCAGCCCGATTTCGCCTTCCTCGACGAGGACATCGAGGTCCGGTCGCAGGAACTGAAGATGGCCGCGTCGCTCATCGACACGATGACCGAGGACTTCGAGCCCGACCAGTATCACGACGCCTACCGCGAGGCGCTCGAAGCCGTCGTCCAGGCCAAGGTCGAGGGCAACGACGTCGTCCGTCCGACCGGCCAGGAACTTCCTGAGACCAAGAAGCAGCCCGCCGACCTCACCGAGATCCTCCGGGCCAGCGTCGCCGCCGTCAAGACCGAGCGCGGCAAGGGCGACGGCGCCAAGGCCAGCGAGGACGACAAGAAGGACGCCCCCGCCAAGAAGGACGCGCCGTCCAAGACAAGGACGCGCCGCAAGGCCAGCGCATGAGCGAGCCGAAGGGCCGCGGCGCCGTCTGGACTGAGGAGCGCGTGGTCGATCCGCGGAACGCGGGCCGGGCCGCGCACGCGTTCCAAAACGCCAAGATCGTGGTGCTGCCGCGGACCGGCCACGTCGCCCAGATGGAGCGTCCCGAGCTGGTCGCCGCCGAGATCGGCATGCTCCTGGGCCGGGCCGCCGACCGGGGCGCCGACGCTGAGCGGGCCCGGGAATTCCCGATCGCTTCCGCCGGTTGACGGTGGCACGGACGGGGGAAGGTAATACCCGCTTCGTTCGGTAGAAAATCTTTTAACAGCACACCTTCTGGAGAGCACAGTGTCGTTGCCGCCGCTGGTCGAGCCCGCCGCCGAGCTGACGGTCGATGAAGTCAGGCGCTACTCGCGCCACCTGATCATCCCGGACGTCGGGATGACCGGGCAGAAACGGCTCAAGAACGCGAAGGTCCTGGTCGTGGGGGCCGGCGGCCTCGGTTCGCCCGCGTTGCTCTACCTGGCCGCAGCCGGGGTCGGCACGCTGGGCATCATCGACTTCGACGTGGTGGACGAGTCGAATCTGCAGCGCCAGATCATCCACGGGCAGTCCGACGTGGGGCGGCCGAAGGCCGAGTCGGCGCGGAACAGCATCGCCGAGATCAACCCGCTGGTCAACGTGGTGGTGCACGAGGTCCGGCTGGACTCCGACAACGCCATGGAGATCTTCGCCGACTACGACCTGATCGTGGACGGCACCGACAACTTCGCGACCAGGTACCTGGTCAACGACGCGTGTGTGCTGCTCGGCAAGCCGTACGTGTGGGGTTCGATCTACCGCTTCGACGGTCAGGCCAGCGTGTTCTGGGCCGAATACGGCCCGTGCTACCGCTGCCTGTACCCCGAGCCGCCGCCACCGGGGATGGTGCCCTCCTGCGCCGAGGGCGGCGTCCTCGGCGTGCTCTGCGCCTCCATCGGGTCGATCCAGGTCAACGAGGCCATCAAGCTCATCACCGGGATCGGCGAGCCGCTGGCCGGACGGCTGATGATCTACGACGCGCTGGAGATGACGTACCGTACGGTCCGGGTGCGCAAGGACCCGGAGTGCGCGGTCTGCGGCAAGAACCCGACGATCACCGAGCTGATCGACTACGAGGCGTTCTGCGGCGCGGTGTCGCAGGAGGCCGCCGAGGCGGCCGCGGGCTCCACGATCAGCGCCAAGGACCTGGCCGCCATGCTGGACGCCGGCGACAACATCTTCCTCGTCGACGTCCGCGAGCCGAACGAGTACGAGATCGTCTCCATCCCCGGCGCGACGCTCATCCCGAAGGGCGAGTTCTTGTCCGGGGCCGCCCTCGAGCGGCTGCCGCAGGACAAGCGGATCGTGCTGCACTGCAAGAGCGGGGCACGTTCGGCGGAGGCGCTGGCGATCGTCAAGAACGCCGGCTTCACCGACGCGGTGCATGTCGGCGGCGGCGTGCTGGCCTGGATCAGCCAGGTCGACCCCTCGCTCCCGTCGTACTGATCCTGCTCCGCCGCAGGTTTTTTTGGGCCGAACGGGCCGTGGTTCCGCCACGGCCCGTGCGTGTCTGTCTGGCTAACGGGGCGGCCGTTTCGCCTGGCTACGAACGAGGTATATGTTCGAATGCAGGTTCAATCGCCGGGAGGCTGCCTCATGAAGGGTGATCGCGTCGAGATCGTGATTGACTCCGGTGAGGGGACCCAGACGTACGAGGTGGCGGCGACCCGGGCGGGACGCCGCGTCGATATCACCAACCGGCGCGGTGTCATAGAGGTCAGCGAGGTCACCAGGACCGGGACTGCGGTCAGGACCGCGCGGTTCATGGCCAGCCGGGTGGTCGCCTTGGTCGAGCACCCGGCCGACACCTCAGGCGCCGGGTAGCCTCGGGCGGCTAGCATGCCCGGATGGACCTTCTCCGTCCGGTAGTGCGACCCTATGCGTGGGGTTCGCGCACCGCGATCGCGGAACTGCAGGGGCGGCCCGTCCCGGCTGCGGGCCCGGAGGCCGAGCTGTGGATGGGCGCGCACCCGTCGGCGCCTTCTGGCGTCGCCCGGGACTCAGCCACGCTGGACGCGGTGATCGCCGCTGCCCCCGACCGGGAGCTGGGGCCGCAGTGTGCGGCGACCTTCGGAGGCCGTCTGCCGTTCCTGCTGAAGGTACTGTCGGCCGACAAGGCGCTGTCGATCCAGGTACACCCCACTCGTGCGCAGGCCGAGGCGGGTTACCAGGCCGAAAACCGGCGCGGCCTGGCGCCGGGCGACCCGGCCAGGAACTACGTGGACGACTGGCCCAAGCCCGAGCTGCTGTATGCCCTCACCCCGTTCGAGGTGGTGGCCGGCCTGCGCCCCCCAGCCGACGCGGCGGCCATCCTGCGCGCCCTGGCCGTGGAGCAGCTTGCGCCGCTGGCTTCCCGGCTCGCGGCTGCGACCGGCTCGGTCGGCTCCTCGGCCCTGGCGAGCGCGCTGGCGTCCGTCCTGGAGTGGGCCGATCCCGCCGGACTCGTCGACGCCGTGGTCGCTGCGTGCGCGCGAGTGGCGGTCGCCGGCGGCCCCTATGCGGACGCCTGCGCGGCGGCGGTACGGGTGGCCGCGGATCACCCAGGTGACCTCGGGGTGGTCGCGCTGCTGCTGATGCGGCACGAGGTGCTCCGGCCGGGCCAGGCGGTGTTCATGCCGGCCGGCGGCCTGCACGCCTACCTGCGGGGCACCGGCATCGAGCTGCTCGCCAACTCCGACAACGTGGTCCGCGCCGGCCTCACCGGCAAGCACATCGACGTGCCCGAGCTGCAGGCGCTCCTCGACCCTTCGGTCTCGGTGCCCGCGCTCTCGCCCGGCGTGCTGGCCGACGGGGTGACCTGGTTCGACACCCCGGCGCCGGAATTCCGCCTCTACCTGATTGAGCTCGGCGGGCCCCCGGTTACCCTCCCCGGCACCGGGCCGCGGATCCTGCTCTGCCTCGACGGTGCCTGTATCCTCCGCTCCGTGCCTGGTGGGACGCTCGAACTGCGCCGCGGCGATTCCTGCTTTATCTCCGCCGCCGAAGCTGAGGTCCACGCTGCGGGCTCTGCCCGCTTGGCGCTGGCCAGCCCCGGAGCCCTTTAGCCCGCATGTCCTGCCCCGGCTCGTGTCCTGCCCCGGCTCGTGTCCTGCCCCGGCTCGGCTCGTGCCTTACCCTCGGCTCGTCCGGTAGCCACTCGCACCACTCTGCTCGCTTCTGCCCCAATGCTCACGCTCGCCCGGGTGCTGCCTCCCCTAGTGTCTTTGCGCGAGAAGCCCCGGTCACGCCGCAGGCGGCCCCGGCATGGTCCTGCCCCTGGCCGGACAGCCCCGATGCAGCACTGCTGTCGCTGGGACGACCCCGATGTTCCATTGGGGTCGTTACCGCCGCGGGCACGGGCGCGGATCCGGGTGCCGGGACGGGCGTACGGGGCTCATGGGGCACAGGGGAAGCAGGCACGGGCTAGGTAGAGAAGCGGACTGGTCCGGGACCAGCTCCATAGCGCCGAAAACTGTTCATGGAATCCCCGGCCCGGCCCCGAGGCGAAATGGCTTTGGCGGGCTGGGCGGGGCGGGCTAGCATGGGGACGTCTCTGCTGTCGGCGGTGGGAGAGCGCGTTGAGGCTCTGAGGTCAGCGATACCGCGCTTGTGCCTGTCCGGCGCGCGTAACCCCGGCTGAGCCTCGCGGCGTGGTGTCGCCACACGTAACGGAAATTATTCCTACGTGCTGGGAGCCGCGCCTGATGACCGCCGCAATTGTCTGCTCAGATCTCAGTTTCAGCTGGCCCGACGGAGCGCCCGTGCTCTGCGGGCTGACCGTGTCGTTCGGCCCGGGCCGCACCGGGCTGATCGGGGTCAACGGCTCGGGTAAGTCGACCCTGCTCAAGCTCATCGCCGGGGAACTACGCCCGGGCTCGGGTGCCGTGCGCGCCCGCGGTGAGGTCGGATACCTGCCGCAGGCCATCGCCCTGGGCACCCGTCGTACCGTGTCGGACCTGCTCGGCATCACCGGCGCTAGGGAGGCCCTGCACGCTATCGAGGCGGGTGAGACCGGTGAGGCGGCCTTCGTGGCCGTCGGGGACGACTGGGACGTCGAGGAGCGCGCCCGCGCCTGGCTGGACCGGCTGGGTCTTGGGTCGCTTGGCTTGGACGACCGGGTGGAGCGGCTGTCCGGCGGTGAGACCATCTTGGTGACGCTGGCCGCGCTGTTCCTGCGGCGGCCGGAGATCATGCTGCTGGACGAGCCGACCAACAATCTGGATCTGGACGCGCGCAGGCGGCTGTACGACGCGGTCGCGTCCTGGTCCGGGGTGATGGTAATCGTCAGCCACGACCGCGAACTACTCGGGCTGGTGGATCAGATCGCTGACCTGTCCGGCGGGGAAATTCGCATGTACGGCGGCAACCTGGTCGCTTACGAGGAGCTGCTCGCGGCCGAACAGGCCGCCGCGGCGCGCGCGGTCACCGTGGCTGCCGCCGAAGTCCGACGGGAACACCGCGATTTCGTCGACGCGCAGGTCAAGCAGGCCCGGCGCGACCGGATGGGCCGTAAGGTCGCCGCCTCGGGCAGCCTGCCCCGGATCGTCTCGTACGCGCGCAAGCGCGCCGCGCAGGAGACCGCGGGCCGCTCCCGCGATCTGCACGCCGAACGCCTCCAGGCGGCGCGAGAACGGCTGGACGAGGCGGAGCAAAGTGTCCGCGACGACGCGGAGATCCGGGTCGAGTTGCCCGGCACGACCGTCCCGGCCGGGCGCACCGTCCTGACCGTGACGGGGCTGACGGGCCCGCACTGGCACCCCGCGTCCGGCGTGGATCATGCGGCCGCCGGAGTGGATCCCGCGCCGGGCATGCTTGCTGACCTCATCGTCCGCGGGCCGGAACGAATCGCCCTGGTCGGTCCGAACGGCGCCGGCAAGACCACCCTGCTGCGCGCGATCGCGGGACTGGCAGGACGCCCCGGTATCGAAGTCCGGCTGGGTGGGGTGGTCGGTTACCTGCCGCAGCGGCTCGATATCCTCGACGACTCGCTGAGCGTGGTCGACAACGTGCGGGCAGCGGCCCCGGCCGCGTCGGTGAACGAGGTCAGGGCGAGCCTGGCCCGGTTCCTGTTCCGCGGCGAGCGGGCCGACCGGCTGGCCGGCACGCTGTCCGGCGGCGAGCGGTTCCGCGCGGTCCTCGCGGCCCTGCTGCTCACGCAGCCCGCGCCTCAGCTGCTGCTGCTCGACGAGCCGACCAACAACCTGGACATGGCGTCGGTCCGGCAGTTGTCCCAGGCGCTCGAGGGCTACCGCGGCGCGATCGTGGTGGCCAGCCACGACGTGCCGTTCCTGGGTTCGGCCGGGATCAGCCGCTGGCTCCGGCTGGACCGTGAAGCCGGCCTGACCGCGATCGACCCCATGTGACATGGCGGCCTTGTGGTGCTCGTATTGGTCAGCGTGCGCGAATTGGCCGGCGCGCGCGGAGTCCGCTAGACTGCGTGAGCGCACCCGGCCATCGGGTCCCATTGGGGTATGGGGTAATTGGCAGCCCGACAGGTTCTGGCCCTGTTAGTCTAGGTTCGAGTCCTGGTACCCCAGCAGCTCAGTTGACAGCGCGGACGTGATCCACGTCCGCGCTTGTTCATTTCGGGGGTCCATTCCCGTGCTGATCAAGGCCTGCCTGAACGGCGGGAACGGCGAACTCGTCGAGGCCGCCGTGCGCCTCGCCGCGGAGTTGAGACGTCCGCTGTAGCCATCGGTTGGCCTGACCGGTGGCGAGGCGGTAGTCTGTACCGCGCTGGCCTCTCCAGCATCTCGGCTCCGCAGGAAAAGTTGAAATCCTGTCGGTGCCACGCACGGCCCCGTCGTCTAGAGGCCTAGGACGCCGCCCTCTCAAGGCGGTAACGCCGGTTCGAATCCGGTCGGGGCTACAACGCAGTGCCAGGCCAACGGCCTGGCACTAGTTATCTCAGCTCCCCGCCAACTGGCCGCCTCGTCGGCTCAGCGGGCGCGTCAGCCATTCCCGGCCTTCTGTGCCTCATAGCTACTCCCCATCAGTGGTTGTCCCGCTGTGATCACTGGCTTCTCAGGTGGCCTCGCTGATACCTGGGATCTCGTCGCTACCTATTTCGAATCAGACCTGTGAAACGCCTCTTATCAACCGGGAAATGTCAGCGTCCGCTGCTAAACTAAACACGAAACCGAACACCCCAGCCCGGGAAAGGAACCCATCCGCCGGTCCGCGAGCAGCCCCCGAGGAGGTGAGCCAGGTGAGCCAGGCAGCCACTGTTCCGCCGCCCGCCAGCACCGCCCAGGCGCTGGGGATGCTGAAGTCGGCGATGAGCTACCTGGCCGCGGCCGACGCGACCGCGATGGCGGCCGAGACCCAGGCTCAGTGCCTGCAGGCGCTGGAACAGGCCAACTCTATCGGGACCGTGGCCCGGACCTCGATCCTGGCCGCGTTCACCTCCGGGCAGGGCTACTCCGCGGACGCCGACTACAGTCCGCGGGCCTGGCTGATCCACAAGACCCGCATCACCCGGGCACCGCCGTCGGGTACACCGCGTGGGTCCGCCGCGCGGCCGCACACCCCGAGATCGCTGCGGCGCTGGCCGCGGGGTCGATCTCGGAGTCGGTGGCCCGGACGATCTGCGGCTGGACCGACAAGCTCCCCGGTAACTGCCAGGAGGACGCGGACGCGATCTTGCTGGGGGCGGAGGCGGGCGGCGCGGATGTGGCGGATCTGGCCGGGCTGGCCGGTGAGATCTACGCCCGGTCCCTGCCCAAAGACCAGGACAAAGACAAGGACCAGCACAAAGACAAGGACGAGACGTTCGACGACCGGTCCGTGAAACTGGAGACCACCTTTCAGGGTGCCGGGGTCCTGACCGGGGACTTGACACCGGAGTGCGCCTCGCTGGTGGCCACGGTGCTGGACGCGCTGTCGGCCCCGGCGGGCGCGGAAGACACCCGCAGCCAGCCGCAGCGCTGCCATGACGCCCTGCACGAGGCGATGCAGCGGCTGGTTACCGCGGGTCTGCTGCCCGAGCGCGCCGGGCAGCCGGTCAAGGCCATGGTGCACATCTCCCTGGCCGACCTGATGGTCCTGGACGGCAGCTCCGCGCTGCTGGAGGAGTGGACCAGCAGGGTCCGGGCGCAGTGGGCCGGGCACCGCGCCCGCGCCTCAGCTGGCGGCGGGGGTGGCGGCGGGGCGTGGCTGGACGGCGACGCCGCCGAAGCCGTCGCCTGCGACGCCGCGATGGTCCCGTTGGTCACCGGCGACGTCAACCCCGACGCCCTGGAGGACCTGGTTCGCCTGTGCGTCCACCTGGACCGGCTCCGCCACCACCCGGCGGCCCCGCGGCGCAGCACCAGCGACGACGACACCGGCACCGGCCCGGCCGCCCCGGACACCGCCCTGGCATGGGAGGCGATCGAGCGGGCCATCATCGGCAAGGCCGCCGACCTGCTCTCAGGACCCGGCGGGCTGGCGTCCTTCCTGCGGCGGCGGCAGCTCGGCGCCCGGCTGGGCGGGCCGAGCCTGCCGCTGGACATCGGGTTCTCCCAGAGCATCCCGGCCGGGATCCGCAACGCCGTCACCCTGCGGGACCAGCACTGCCGCTGGGCCGGAGGCTGCCACCAGCCTGCCTCCGTGTGCGAGGTCCACCACGTTAAGCACAAGAAGAACGGCGGCAAGACCAGCATTAAAGACTGCGTGCTCCTGTGTTTCTTCCATCATCAGGTCGTCATCCACAAATGGGGCTGGACTCTTGTCCTGAACCCCGACGGCACCACCACCGCATGGAACCCCGACAAAACCAAGGTGCTCCACAGCCACAGCCCACCCGCGAGCCCCGGGTAACCACCCCGGATACGGAGGACCAGGCCGAGGTCGGGCGTCGCTGGTCACCATCCGCCAGGCGCCGATCCCCGACCAGCCGACGATCCATCCGACGACGACGGAGATCATCGCCCAGGTGGGCATCGGCGGTATCTCCAGCGCCCCGCGGCCGCCGAAGAGTACCCGGCCGGAGCCCCGGCCCCGCCTCCGGCCAGGCCAGCGGGCCGGGGCTGGATCACCGACGCGGTCGACGTGTTCTCGGTCATGACTGCTCCCCCAGACGGCTCGTCACCGACAAGAACCAGTCTTCCAGGGTGGTCTGAACCTCCTGGAGGCTGTAAACCGAGATGCCGCCCGCCACCAGCCGCCGGTTGACCTCAGCCACCGTTTCCGCGACGCGCTGGGCGGAAGGGTTACGGTCAGCCCCGGCTCGCCGAGGGTGACACCGGTCTCGACGGCCCATCCGCCGGCCCCGGGGACAGGACCGCGCGGGCCGCCCGTGACGAAGCGGACCGCTCGTCCTGCGGCGACCGCGCCAATGGATTATCCCGAACGAGCTGGGCTGGAGCCGGTCCGCCGGGAGCCGGTGCGCCGACCCAGCCGTCCCCCTCGCGGCCAGCACGCCCCGCGCGGCCGGCCCGCCGCCGGCCGCTGAGGCGCACCGCGCCGAAGCCCAGCATGCCAGCCTTGGGTTCTCGGGTCCTGGTCTGCCCGGCGAAGTGCGCGATGAGCCGGCGCGTCACGCTCGGGGCCAGCAGCGCCTCCCCGGCGGCGACGGTACGGATCGCGCTCGGTAGCCCATCGAGTGGCCGGCTCTTCAGCGCGAAGCCGCTCGCGCCCGCCGGGCCGCCAGGGTCAGGTGTCGATGTTCGGGTTGCCGGACGGGAGCGGGACCAGGTGCGCGGGCGGCTGCGAGACCGCGATCCGGGAGTGGACGCTGAGGTCGGGCCGGACGTGCACGAGCTCGCCGGGGGCGAGCATGCGCCAGCCGCTCTCGCCGTCGAGCTGCTCCGAGGCGACGACCACCGAGGCCGTGCTCTCCAGCGCCCGTCCATGACGAACGGGTGGGTGTTCTGCATCGTCCGCCCGCCGGCCGACGCCAGCCGGACGTGCGCCACGAAGGACGAAGACTCGGCCTGCCTGGCTTCGCGGATGAACTCCTGGTCGCTGAAGGCCGGTTCGGGCTGCTTGTCGAGCACGGGTTCGCCCGCCGGACCGAAGAAGCCGAGGCCGGTGCCGTCGGCGTTGCGGTGGCTCTGCGCCGGCGGCGGTTCTCGGCCACGCACGGGAGGCTCAGCTAGGCGCCTTCCGCCTCGTGCTTCTGGGGCCAGTGCTTCCGGGGTAGTGCCTCTGGGGCAGTACCTGCGCCGAGCGTCTTTAGCCCAGTGCCTTGAGCAGGGCTTTCATCCAGGGGCCGAGATCGGCCGGGGTCCGGGCCGAGATGAGGTTGGCGTCGACCACGGTGGCCTCGTCTACCCAGTCGGCGCCCGCGTTGACCATGTCGTCGCGGATGGCGCCCACGCTGGTAGCCCGGCGCCCCTTGATGATCTTGGCCGAGATCGGCACCCAGCCGGCGTGGCAGATGAAGGCGATCGGCTTGTTCGCGGCGTCGAACGCCCGCACCAGGTCCAGCACCGTTTCCGAGCGCCTCAGCTTGTCCGGGGCGAAGCCGCCCGGAATGACCAGGGCGTCGAAGTCGCCTTCGGCCACCTGGTCCACGGTGGTGTCCACGGGCACCGGCCCGTGGCCCTTCTTACCGCGCACCGGGTGGTCATCCAGCCCGGCCACGGTCACTTCGACGTCCTCCTCGGCCAGCCGCCACAACGGGTACAAAAGTTCGGAGTCCTCGAAGTCGTCGGCGGCTAGGAGAAGGACCTTGCGCTGTGCGAGCACCATGAAACCGACCATACCCATGCGTCCGGCGTTGACCCTCGCGAAGATCGGCTAAGCCGCGGACGCTGGGCCCTGATGGAAGGGCATGCACCAGGCTCGTTCGGCCCAATGATTTGATCTTTCGATCAGGCGGCGCGGCGGCGGACCAGCCAGACGGCGGCGGTGATGAGAACAGCGGACAGCGCGAGCAGCCAGCCGCCCTCGATGAGCTGGAAATGCCAGAACCGGCTGGCGGGCTCGTAGCTGGTCCACTGCGTGTAGTGCTGCTGGGCCAGCCAGTGGAAGAAGGCATTGCCGTCCGGCGAATTCTGGACGCTGGCGGGCGCCTGCCGGTAAAGCTGGTCGAGCGCCTGCTGGCTCAGCACCTGGCCGTGCGGGCCGGTCGCGTAGCGTGCCGGCACCCAGGCGCCGGCGGGCGGGTTAACCGCTGCGGTCTTGAGCGGCGCCTGGTAGTGCTGCCGCAGCGCCACCGCGGTCCCGATGGCGAGGACGGTCCAGGTGACCAGCGTGGCGGCCATCGCCGGGAGGGTCCGCCTGAACAGCGCCCCGTAGCAGGCGGCGAGGGCGAAGGCGGCCAGCGTCCAGGCGGCGAAGGCCACGCCGAGCAGGCCGAGCGCCAGCGGCAGCAGCCTGCTCACCTGCCCGTCGACCAGGAAGGGGTGGTAGTACCAGCTGAACAGCTCGGTGAACGCCCAGGTGACCACGGTCACTAGCCCGGCCAGCAGCACCAGCTTGCTGACCGCCCAGCGGAGCCGGACGTGGCCATCGTGGATGTCCGGCTGCCGCCGACTTTCACCGACGAGGGCATCCGGGCCGCGCTGGCCGCCCGGCGCGAGGTGCCTGGCCTGCCGGTACTCGTGCTGTCCCAGTACGTCGAGCAGTTGTACGCCCGCGAACTGCTGGCCAGCGGCAGCGGTGGCATCGGATACCTGCTCAAGGACCGGGTATTCGACAGCGCCCAGTTCGTCGACGCCGTCCGCCGGGTGGCCGCCGGCGGCACCGCGATGGACCCGGAGGTGATCGCGCGCTTGCTCGCTCGTAACACCGGCGACGGCAGCCTGTCCGCCCTGAGCCCGCGCGAACGCGAGGTGCTCGCCCTGATGGCCGAGGGCCGGTCCAACGCCGCCATCGCCCAGCGGCTGGTGATCACCGAACGCGCCGTGGCCAAGCACACGGCCTCGATCTTCGTCAAGCTGGATCTGCCGCCCTCCGACGATGACAACCGGCGGGTGCTCGCCGTCCTCGCCTACCTGGGCGGCTGATAGGCACCAGCGTGCCTGCGGTTCCGGGTGCCAGCGGGCCGGGTCTACCGGCTGGCGAATCTGCCGCAGCGTCTCGACATCGCGCGCGCTTGGTGTCGCTCCCCCGGTGTCCGGTAGTGATCATCGATAAGCAGTTCTGCGGATTCCGATGCTAGTGCGGCTCGGTGTGGTGCGCCGGGGCGCAGCCCGGCACACCGAGCGGGGCCGCCCGTCCAGCGAACCTTCCTGGCGCCCACGGCACGGCCGTCGCCCGCCGGGGATGCATAAGATCTTACCGGCTGGGCAGTAGGGGTGGGCGGTGTTCCAGCCGCAGATCAGGGGGATTCAGATGACCACGGAACCGCAGCCCACACCTACGGGTGAACTCCCGCCAGAGTCGCTTGTTCCGCCGGCCGTACCGGAGCGGCCCGCCCAGCCGGCCAGCCCAGCCGGCCGCCCCGCCGCGCCCCAGCCGGCCGCGCCGCCCCAGACCGGCCCGCTACTGCCTCAGCACAAGGTCAGGCGCACCAGGATCAGCGGGCTGTGGGTCTCGGTCGGCTTCTTCGCCGTCGTCCTGTTGCTCCTGCTGATCTTCATCCTGCAGAACGGCGCCAAGGTCGACATCTCTTACATGGGCGCGCACGGTCACCTCCCGCTGGGCGTGGCCCTGCTGCTTTCGGCCGTCTGCGGCGTGCTCCTGGTCGTCCTGGCCGGGGCGGCGCGCATCAGCCAGCTGCGGACCGTGGCCCGCCGCCACCGGCGCGCCGACGCCAAGCGCGTCAAGGCGGCCCAGGCCGCTGGCGGGCCGGCTGGCCCTATCCGCTGAGGACCCGCGCGATCCGCCGTGCGGCCTCGTGCAGCTGGTCCGGCGGGTGCGCGGCGTACCCCAGCACGATCCCGGGTTCCCCAGGCCGCTGACGGTGCCAGGACAGCGGCTGGACGAGCACCCCGGCACGCAGGATCGCTTCCGCCAGCTCCGTGTCCGGGCCGGGCAGCCCGGGGAACGTGATGAGCAGATGGAGTCCGGCCGCGATCCCCTGGACGCGGGCCGCGGGCAGGTGCTCGCGCAGCGCGCGGAGCAGGGCGTCGCGTCGGCTCCGCTGCCGCTTGCGCACCAGCCGGATGTGCTGGCCGAGCTCGCCGCTCGCGATCAGCCGGGCCAGCACGAGCTGCGGCAGCGCGGGGCTGCCCAGGTCGCTGGCGTGCTTGGCCTCGACCAGGTCGGCGTGCAGTCGGCTGGGCGGGATCAGCCAGCCCAGGCGCATGCCGGGGGCCAGCGTCTTGGACGTGCTGCCCGCGTAGGCGACCAGCCCCGGCGCCGAGGCCTGTAGCGCCGGCACCGGCGCCCGGTCGTAGCGGTACTCGGCGTCGTAGTCGTCCTCGACGATCAGCGCATCGGCCCTGGCGGCCCAGTCCAGCAGGTCGCGGCGGCGGCGCGGGGCCAGCACGACCCCGGTGGGGAACTGGTGCGCGGGCGTGAGCAGCACCGCCCGCTGCTCGCCTAGGGCGCCGACCTGCAGCCCGTGCTCGTCCACCGGGACCGGCACCGGGCGCAGGCCCCAGTAGGCCAGCTCGTCGCGGGCCCCGCGCGAGCCCGGGTCTTCGACCGCGATCTCGCCCACATCCCGCAGCACCTGGGCCAGCAGGGCCAGGGCCTGGGCCACCCCGGTGACGACGATGATGTCGCCTGGGTCGGCGCGCAGCCCGCGGGTACGCGCGAGCCAGCCCGCGAGCTCGGTCCGCAGCCATTGGCTGCCGCGGGGGTCGCCGTAGCCGAGGTCGGCCACACTGGCCTGCTCGAGTACCAGCTTTTCGGCCCGCAGCCAGGCGGCGCGCGGAAACCCGGACAGGTCAGGCACGCCGGGGGAGAGGTCGATCTCGGCCCGCGCTCGCCAGCGCTCAGGCAACAGCGCGGGCCCGGGCCGCTCCGCCGACCCCGGACGGGACACCCCGAGGACTCGCGTCCCGGCCCCGGCGCGGGCGCTGACCAGCCCTTCGTCGGCGAGCCGCTGGTAGGCCTCGACGATCACGCCGCGCGAGACGCCCAGGTCGCCGGCCAGCAGGCGGGTCGCGGGCAGCGGGGCGCCCGCCTGCAGCCGCCCGTCGATAATGGCGGCCCGGATGGCGTCGGCCAGCCAGCCGGTCAGCCCACGCACCGGCGCCGCCGCCCGGCTCAGCTGCAGGAAGTCCGCTCCGCCCGTGATCTTCATTGGTCCACTATAAAGTCACTTCATTGGCCCTGTTCGCTGGACCATCTGGCTCGTACCGTAGCGTCGTGCCTGGTCTCCGCGCTCCCGACCTTCCCGCCGCGCCGCCCGCCGCCCCCCCCTTCCCCCCCCCCCTCGCCGTGTGCCGCGCCGCCCGCCGCGCCGCGTGCCCCCCCGCCCGCCGCGCCCGCTGCGACGCCCACCCCGCCGCAGCGGGGCGTGGCGATCGGCGTGGCCGCCGGGGCCACGGCCATGGTCTGCGTGGGCGGCAGCGTCGCGGTCTCCTCGGTGCTCGCCGGGGCGCCGGTCTTCACCGCCGAGGCGGTGCGGTACGGCGTGGCCTGCCTGCTGCTGGTCGCGCTCGCCCGGCTCACCGGTCGCCGGGTGAGCACGCCGCGCGGCACCGAATGGCTGTGGCTGTCCGGGATCGCCGTGACCGGCTTGGTGGTATTCAACCTGGCGCTGGTCCAGGGGTCCAGACACGCCGAACCCGCCGTCCTCGGCGTGGCCGTGGCCTGCGTCCCCGCGCTGCTGGCCGTGATCGGCCCGCTGCTTGAAGGAACCCGGCCCCGCTCCGCGATGGTGGCCGCCGCGCTGGTGGTGACCTGCGGCGCCGGCCTGGTACAGGGACTAGGCCGCACCGATGCCATCGGCGTGGCCTGGGCCGTCGTGGTCTTCGGCTGCGAAGCCGCGTTCACCTTGCTGGCCATCCCGGTCCTGGCCCGGCACGGCCCGTGGGGGTGTCGGTGCACGCGACCTGGCTTGCCACGGTGATGTTCGCCGTGCTGGCGGTGGCGCGGGAAGGACCGGCCGCCGTGACGCGGCTGAGCCGCCCGGACTGGCTTGCCGTCGCCTACCTCGCCGTCGCGGTCACGGCGGCGGCCTTCGTCTTGTGGTATTCCAGTGTCCGGCGGCTAGGCGCCAGCCGGGCCGGCCTGCTGACCGGCATAGCCCCGGTCGCCGCGGCGGCGACCGGCGTTCTCCTCGGCGGCCCGGCACCCAAGCCGCTGGTCTGGGCCGGCATCGCCGTCGTCGCGGCCGGCCTGGCGCTCGGCTTCCGGGAAGGGAGATAGTGATGCACTTCCAGCATTCCAGCGGAATCTGGCGTGACTTTCCCGCCCTGGTTCCCGGGGTCTTGTACGTCGACGGCATCACCAGCCACGCTGAGGTCGAGGCCCGGACCGACGCGTTCGCCGCCGTGGCCAAGGCCCGGCTGGCGGACGGTCCAGAGGGCGAACGGCCCGAGATCCAGGCCTGGGCCAACCGGCAGAGCGGCCTTTCCGCGGTGCGCGACTCTACCGCCGCGGTGCTGATCGTGGCCGAGGCGCTGCACGAGAAGGCTGCCTACGATGTGCGCGAGCTCACGGAAACCCTGGCCGCCGGGATCGGCTCCGTCTGATCCGTCACCCCATCGTTCGCGCTCCTCACTCCCGCCGAGCCCCGCTTTGCGTTCGGAGCGTAACTAAGACCAGGGCGGCGATTCCTGGCGACCTGTTGCGGCAGCAGCTCGCAACGCCTCTTGGGAATGCCATGCCAGAGCATGGCCGACTAAAATTTAACACAGAAATTACGATTGACCGGCATGGGCTCTCCTTTATAAGCTTAAAGGTGAAGCAATATAGAATCTACCGGAGTATGTCCGTTATGTGCCAGTAAGGCGGGAGGGGGGAGCGGATGGCTGATCTGCGTGTGCTCTGGTTGTGTCCGTTCTTACTGCCGACTATTCCGCCACTGAACCTGCCGTACGGTTTGGAATTCAGGCAATGTCACCGGCGGGACGAGGTAGACGAACTGCTGAAGGGTCTTGAGAGCCCGCGCTTCGACGCTGTGGTCGTGGACACCTCGCCGGCGCAAGGGCATGGATATGACCCTGTTGACATGGTCGCTCGAGTGGCCGTGAAGTGCGAGGACCCACCGCGCTACCTGCTTGCTGTGGTGAAGCAGGGGATCGACCCGGATCCGCTTGATTCGCAGATTGCGTTCGCCGTCGAGATGCGGGGCCTGTGGTCTGATGGTAAGCCGATGCTTATTATCGAGGAGGCTGTGCTCTACCATCTCGAGCAAAGACCCAGCGATATCGAGAGATCGAAGCGGCTGAAAGAGAGCTCGATCGGGCAGGTGCGCCGCTGGGCGGACATCGCAGACCGCGCGAGTAAGCTTGTCATGAGTGAGTTGCCCGTCGAGACTCGCCCCGTTTCGACGCTGACGAAAGAATTCGTAGCCGGAATGTGCGCTAAATCCAGGCGCTCCGCTGTTACCTATTTTAGCCAAGCGCAGCGAGATCTTCTGTTTGAGCTGGCCCTTCATCGGCTCAGCGTCAAAGCCTTGTCGAAGAAACTTGCCTATAAGCCTGATTATATTCGCAGGCTGCAAAAACAAATTGCGGAGGAGCTTTACCCGTACGTGCCGCAGGCGAGTGAGCCTTCCGGGAGGCCGGATCATGCGGAATTCTGCGATGCTCTCGTCGAGAGCTACGGTCCATGGCTGCGCAGTCGCCATGAGCGCATCTCCCGCACGCGGTGACGCCTGAGGGAAGGCCGCGAGGCTCATCCGCTCTAGGTCGCGGCCGGATTGACACACCGCAGCACCGGGAGACCTCGCTACGGTGCGGCCGCGCCGCGCGGTTTCTGTGCATATTTCGTGCACGCGCGCGGGTCGCCCGGCTGGCTACCGTCGTGCCATGGCCTGCTCCATGACCCGCAGAGGTCGGTGGCCGCGCTTCTCGCTGCTAGTTGGCGATGGCCGCCGTGGTCCCGGGCGCTGGAGCCGGAGGAACCGAAAGAGAGATGGAGGAAATCACGATGAGTACCTACTACGAGGACTCCCCGTCAGCCGTCGAGGTCATAGACATTTCTAGTCTGCCTCCGGCGCGCCCTTTGCCGCAGGACGCGGCCCGTGTGTCGGCTTCGCCCGCGCCGTCGACCGACCTGAATGCTGTCCGTGATCGTCTTGTCGCGGAGCAGCAGACGAATCAGGAGGTGCCGAACGAGGCGCGGCTTTCCAGTCTCTATGTTGATCCGCAGGGGCACATCCTCCTCCGTGAGGAGACCGGAAACCTGCCCGCCCGAAGGCTTTCCCCAGTCACGACCGAAGTCTTCTACAGTCCCGACTTGAACAAAATCGCCGCCACTATCCGCGAGAACCAGGAGAGGGACAGCAAGGATCCAAGTGCGCGCGACCGGCAGCTGTTCGTCGACGATGAGGGGAACATCCTATTCGGCGATCAGGTTGATCCGGGCTCGGCCGAACGCTTTTCCCGGGTCACGCAGGAGACGTTCTACGGCACCGGCCGACGGGAGGAAGAGCGTGCCATCGTGCATGCAAAATTGCCGGCCAATGCCTACGAGGCCTCAGACGGAGAGGTACGGGGCTGGGTCTACAACATCACGAACGAGTTCGGGGACCGGTACGACCTGTTCCTCTGGCGTGATAAGTCAGATAACACCTACAAGGTCTCGCTGCTGGAACCGCGTTTGGGTGGCACGGTAGGTGTCGAAGATTGTCATCTCTACGAAGACAGCACAATCTGCCTGAAAGAACAGGGTGGCCCAGGCTACCGCAAGCTGGAGGACGCCTACGCACGCAGCGTCATCTGGACCCGCGGTGCCAGTTGCTACCTGCGTGGTTACGGCTTCCAGTTCAACGTAGGGCAAGGAGGCTAGCATGTTTCGTTACGTCGCTATCGTGGACAATGTGCTCGAAGACATAGAGCGAGACGTCGCGGCGCACCCGCCCGAGCGTGGTGGCGCCCTGCTGGGCCCGGTTGGACTAGCCGTTGTCACACGTTTTGTTTACGACCCTCAGGCCACCACGTCAGGCTCTACGTTCAAGCCGTCGCGTGCGCTGCAGGCTGAAGTGTCTCGCATTGAAGGGCAAGATCGCACGATCGAGCTCAAGGGCATGCTGCATTCCCACCCAAACTTCATAGATTACCCCTCGGATGGCGATCACTACGCTTTCGCCGACAGCCTTCGGGGGGCGCCGTGGCTAGGCAGATTCGTCACTCCCATTGTCACGCACCGTACCGGGTCTTCGGCTCCTCATGAGGTAGCGCTTCCGTCCGGGATCATGTCGGTCTACATCTCCGAACCGCTGTCATCTGGCCGGCAGGTCGATGTCCAGCCCGCGCAAGTCCATATCCTGCCAATCGCGCGGGACAGCGCGGCCCTGGCCAAGGCTCTGGGCGGCCAGCCGCTGCCGCGAGGATCGGTAGAAATGGACGGTGTCAGCTACCTGTCGGCGGGGATCGCCCTGCCCAGCCTGGACCTGCAGTTGCTGCTCCCGGCCAACTACCCGACGCAAGCGCCATGTGTCCTGGCTGTCATCGACCGGCCGCTCGACGAACCTGAACGCCGCCTTGTAGAGTCGTTCGGAGTTGAAGTTCCTGCCTCGGGCGTGGTTTCCCTGCCGCTGAGATGGGATCTCTCGGTGCCAGAAGCGGACCGGCTTGCCCACTGCTTTCGCGATGCGATGGCGGCGTCGGCCCGTCCCGGGGACACGGCCCGCAAGGGCATACGCCAGCGGCTTGACGGCGTTGAATCTGCCGGTCTGGCGTTGCGGACCGTCCTGATCGCCGGGGCTGGCTCCGGAGGGTCGCTCACCGCGGATGCGCTCGTGCGCAGCGGTGTGGAGAGGCTCATCGTGATCGACGCGGACGATGTAGCTCCGGAGAACTTGTCACGTTCGGTCTACCGGACCGCGGATCTAGGTAAGAAAAAGGTCACGGCCCTCGCGCAGCATCTGCAGGAGATCAACCCTCTCGTCAGGTGCCAGACGGTCGACCAGAAGATCCAGGACCTGTCACGGGAGACGCTCAACGAACTAGTCCAGAGCGTCGATTTGGTGATCGCCGCCACCGATGACCTGGCCGCGCAGCGGACACTCAACCATTTCGCATACGCACGCGGAATTCCCGCGGTTTTCGGCGGTGTGTATGCACGGGCGCATGGCGGAGAGGTGGTGTTCACGGTGCCCTCGATCACGAAGTGCTACCAATGCACGACTACCTCGCGGCACCAGGACGAGTCCCAGACTCGTCAGATGAACTACGGTACCGGCCGGGCTCGACGGTGAGCCGGCTCTCGGCGTCGACATTCAGCACATCGTCACCGCCTCGGTGAAGCTGGCGATCGGGCTGCTGCAGCTCGAGGACGATTCGGTCGGCTCCTCGTCAAGGGACATGCTCTACGGCGCCCTGGCGGCGGGGTACAACTACCTGATCCTCTCGACCGTCCCGGAATACGGGTTCTTCAAAGAGATCTTCGCTCAAACGCCTGGCCAGTACGGCTACCAGTCTGTCTGGCTGGCTACCGCGGGAGACGCCGACTGCGCCGCCTGCGGGTCTGATCCCGTCGACCCGGTCAACGTGCCGAGCCGACGCCCCGTGCTCTCCAATCTCAGGGCGCGGCTGCACGATGGGCAGGCCACCGATACGGACCCATCGGCTGACATAGGCTCGCAGGCCTGACTAACGCCAGGATCATGAGCGGCAGCGATCCCGTGCGGGTCAGCAGGGCGTGCTCGGCCTCCTGCGTCGGCTTGGGCTGGCCGGCCCGGCCCCGGTAGCGCCCCGGCACGACCGCGCCCCGCTGGTACGCGCCGATCGCGGCGGTCGCCGCCTCCAGCCCGACCGGGCCGTAGTACAGGCCGTGCGGCAAGATCACCAGGTTGGCGGCGAACCGGTGGCCGCCGACGTGCGTCGTCTCCCAGACCTGCCCGGGATGCCGGGCCGCCAGCGCCTGGGCGAGCGGCCCGCCGAACCGCGCGCAGCAGACGCTGCGGCGGCCGTGCGTGCAGACCAGGAACACCGGCCCGACGGCGGGCGAGCCGAACGACGGCACGGTCCCGGCCGCCAGCTCCTTCAGGTCACCTTCGGTCAGCGCGGGGGAGGCCGCCGACACCGACTCGCACCGCAGCCAGGGCTCGCGGCCCGCGGTCCAGCCGGCCAGCACCCGGCGCACGTCGCCCACCTGGCGCCGTCCCGGCCGGCGGATCATCTGAACCCGGATGCCCAGGTCCACGGCGGAGGAGACCAGGGCGCGAAGCGGCGCGGGCAACTGAGCGTCGGCGGCGTCGTGCGGCCACGGCCCCGGGTGCTCGATCAGCAGCCAGGCCCGGGACGCCTCGGGCGCCGACGCCGTGGAAGGCTCGCTCCCGTCATGGCACTCCACACCGTGCTCGCATGCACCGGCCACGCTGGTCGACCTCCCATCCGGGAATCCGGCTCGCTACCTAGCCATGCTAGTTCTCGCCGTCACCAGGCCGGAAAGCCGGAAAAGCCGGGAAACTCAAGCCTTCCGCCACAGGACCCAGCCGCCTGCCTGGCTGGAGTCCACCACCCGCCAGCCCGCCGGGGCATGCGGCCAGCTGGCCTGCGCGGACTGACCGCCCGGCCACGGCATCGCTACCGCCGTCACGCCGGCCGGGGCGGCTGGCTGGCCGGATTGAAGAACTGGAGCTCGGTCCAGGAAACCTGGTACGCCAGCGGCACCCAGGCCTGCCAGCCGAGGTCGGAGGAAACGGCGACCTGCTCGCCCGGCCGAACCCCGCTGGCGCTCACCGGTACATTAACCGCTTGCGCCTGCACGGTCGCGGCCTGCGAAACCTGGCTGGTCATCTGGGCCAGGACCACCAGGCTCACCGCGGCCACGCAGCCCCCGAGAACCGGCAGGACGGCCCGCCAGCGGCGTGCGGCCAGCGCCATGGCCACCCAGCAGGCCAGCAGGGCCAGCGTCACCGCCGTGGCCAGCAGCACGCTGGCCTGGTTCCAGTTGCGGGTCAGCACGGCGGGCTCGGCGAAGTTGAACGACGACCCGAACCCGGAGGTGGGCAGCGACGGTCCCGCGTAGACGGCCACCGTCACGGCGGCCACCACGAGCACGGCCGTGGTGCACGCCAAGCAGGCCAGGACGGGCCGCAGGCCGGCCCGTAGCAGCACCACCGCTCCGGCCAGGAAGAACGTGATGATCATGCCGTCCAGGTAGCGCCCGGACGCCCAGGTCTGCGATTGGTCAGAGGGGAGCGCGGCGGGCGCGGTCAGGGCGATGCCTGCCGCGACCGCCACCGCGAGCCCGGCCATGATCCGCAGGTCGGTCCGGATGTCGCGGCGCACGATCACGGCCACCGCGGCCACCAGGCCGATCCCGGCGATGCCCCAGCTGTCGAGCACCACCCGCCACAGCTGGCCGGCCGCCATCTCGAACACGTGGATCGTGCCCTGCACGCTGTGCAGCGGGTAGCCGCCGGGGTACAGGGTCGAGCCGGACAGGTCGGCGCCGGGCCCGCCGCCGAGCACCCGCGCCGCGATCAGGTACGCGGTCTCGTCCGGATTGGCCAGCGGCATGACCTGCATCCGGCCGAACCACGCGCGCAGCCCCGCCTGGACCAGCCAGCCGCCCGCCAGCAGCACAACCCAGAGCCGGCCGTGCCGCGCAAGCCTGCCGGATCGCCGCCCGGCCCGTCCGGCCCCGCGGGACCCGGCGCCGCGGGACCCGGCGTGGTCAGCAGGCGTGCCAAGGCGGGTGCCTCCCTGGTGTCGATGGATGGCCCCGGCCTTGGCCCCGGGCGGTGCGTCCCGCGCACGCCGAAAGCGACGGTGCCCTGACGCGTCTGACCAGGGTGATCGTTCTGCCTGCGAACTAGTTAGGCGGAATATGTGTCCACGCCAAGAACTCGCTGGCTCGCGCCCGACCGGACCCCTGGGATGTGCCGTGGCCGGCCGGGGCGTGGCCGGCAGGGTGTACCATCGGTCGCGTGTCACAGCGGTATCGGCGCTTTACCCTGGCTCCAGGCGGAGCCAGGCGATCGCGCCTGCGCTTATTACCGCCTGGAGCCAACTCGCGACAGACAGCCCTGTATCGCTATGGGGTGTGCTGGCTCCCGGGGCCCGGGCAGCCGCCCGCCCGGGAGGGAGACGCGCCCGATGACGCGCACCAGGGATACCAGAATCACCGGCTACGAGCCGCTGTTTTCCCCGGCCGCCCTGCTCGACGAGCTGCCGCTGAGTGACACGGCCACGGCCACCGTGGAGCAGAGCCGGGCCGAGATCCGCGCCGTGCTCGACGGTTCCGATGACCGTCTGCTGGTGATCGCCGGGCCCTGCTCGGTGCACGACCCGGCGGCCGCGCGTGAGTACGCGGGCCGCCTGCTGGCGGTGCGCGAGCGCAGCGGCGCCGACCTGCTGATCGTGATGCGGGTCTACTTCGAGAAGCCGCGCACGGTGACCGGCTGGAAGGGCCTGATCAACGACCCGGACATGGACGGCGGCCACGACGTGCACCGCGGCCTGCGCATCGCCCGGCGGCTGCTGCTCGACATCGTCTCCCTCGGCCTGCCGGTGGGCTGCGAATGGCTCGACCCGATCACGCCGCAGTACATCGCGGACACGGTGACCTGGGGCGCGATCGGCGCGCGGACCACGGAGAGCCAGGTCCACCGCCAGCTCGCCTCCGGCCTGTCGATGCCGGTCGGGTTCAAGAACGGCACGGACGGCGACGTCCAGGTGGCGGTGGACGCGTGCCGGGCGTCGACCACCGGGCACACGTTCTTCGGCGTCACCCATCACGGCGTCGCCGCGGTGGTGACCACGGCGGGCAACCCGGACACGCACGTGATCCTGCGCGGCGGCCGGACCGGCCCGAACTACGAGGCCAGCCACACCGCCAAGGCGCTAGACCTGATCGAGGCGGCCGGGCTGCCGCGGCGGCTGATGGTGGACGCGAGCCACGGCAACAGCGGCAAGGACCACCGCCGCCAGCCGGTGGTGGCCGCCTCGATCGCGGAGCAGGTGGCGGCCGGGGAGCACGGCCTGACCGGCGTGATGCTGGAGAGCTTCCTGAACGAGGGCAAGCAGGAGCCAGGCCCGCCGGTGACGCTCACCTACGGGCAGAGCGTCACCGACGCGTGCATGGACTTCGAGACCACCGCGGGCGTCCTCGACACGCTGGCCGCCGCCGTCAGGTCCCGCCGTAAATCTTTACCCGAAACAGGGTCCCGGCTGGCGCGCGGCAGCCGGGACCCATGTTTTCGTGCCCGAGGAGCGCCACGCAGCGGCGCATGATTGTTTTATGCCGAACGGTCCGGCTATCTCGCCCCGGCACCCCGTTTAACCCACGGCGGGCAGGCGCTTGAGGGCCTCGTCGATCCGCTCCTGCGACAGGTCATAATCGACCATCTCGCCGGACAGGTAGCGCTCGTACGCGGCCATGTCGAAGTGGCCATGGCCGCACAGCGCGGTGAGGATCACCTTGGGCTCACCGGATTCGGTGCAGCGCTTGGCCTCCTCGACGACGGCCGCGAGCGCGTGCGACGGTTCCGGGGCCGGGATGATCCCCTCCGCCCGGGCGAAGGTCACCGCGGCGGCGAAGCACTCCCGCTGCGGCTTGGCCACCGCCTCGAACAGGCCGAGTTCGTAGGCGTGCGACAACAGCGGCGACATGCCGTGGTAGCGCAGCCCGCCCGCGTGCACCGGGTCCGGGATGAAGTCGTGGCCGAGCGTGTGCATCTTCAGCAGCGGGGTGAACCCGGCCGTGTCGCCGAAGTCGTAGGCGTATACCCCGCGGGTGAACGACGGGGCGGCCGTGGGCTCGACCGCGCGGAAGACCGGATTCGCCCGGCCGGCCAGCTTCTCCCGCAGGAACGGCAGGAACAGCCCGGCGAAGTTGGAGCCGCCGCCGGTGCAGCCCACGATCAGGTCTGGCATGGACTCGCCGGCCGCGGCGAACTGCTTGAGCGCTTCCTGACCGATCACCGTCTGGTGCATCAGCACGTGGTTGAGCACGCTGCCGAGCGCGTACCTGGTGTCGGCCTCCTGCCCGCCAGCACCGCCCCCGGCCGCCTCGACCGCCTCGCTGATCGCGATGCCCAGGCTGCCCGGCGAGTCCGGGTGGGCGGCGAGCACGTCCGCGCCCGCCTTGGTGGCCCGCGACGGGCTGGCGTGCACGGTGGCGCCCCAGGTCTCCATCATCGTGCGCCGGTACGGCTTCTGGTCGTAGGAGGCGCGGACCATCCAGATCTCGCAGTCGATGCCGTACTGGGCGCAGGCGAAGGCCAGCGCGCTGCCCCACTGGCCGGCGCCGGTCTCGGTGGTCAGCCGCTTGGTTCCCTCGGCCGCGTTGTAGTACGCCTGCGGCACCGCGGTGTTCGGCTTGTGCGACCCGGCCGGGGACACGCCCTCGTACTTGTAATAGATCCGCGCGGGGGTGTTCAGCGCCTTTTCCAGCCGGTGCGCGCGGTACAGCGGGGTGGGCCGCCACAGCCGGTAAACGTCGAGCACGTCGGCCGGGATGTCGATGTAGGAGTCGGTGGCCACTTCCTGGCGGATGAGCTCCATCGGGAACAGCGGCGCGAGGTCCTCAGGCCCCACCGGCTGGAGCGTCCCCGGGTGCAGCGGCGGAGGCGGTGGCGCGGGCAGGTCTGGGATCACGTTGTACCACTGGCGGGGGATCTCGGACTCATCCAGAATGATCTTGGTACGCTCCGTCACCGCAGCCTCCGATCTGGCGTCAGATTTCTTTTCCGAACCCTACGCCTCACATTGAACACCCCGACAGCCCGCGCCCAGCGGATGCCCCGACCCCACGCACAAGCGCGCCCCGAAGGCTGTCACGCGCCAACCGCAGCCAACCCCCCTGCCTAAATGCCCGCTGCCAACGTGCCCGCGGTCCCTGGCCCTTGCCGTGCCCGCCACCACATTTCCCATGTACCCCATGAGCCCCCCGCGCCCCGGCCGCCCGCAACCCTGAACCCGCGTCCGGCCGCTCGTGGCAACGACGCCGAAGGACCGTTGGTGTCGCTATAACGACACCAACGGTCGGTGCAGTGAGGCTCGGGCTTCCGCGCCTGGGGCCGTGAGTATGGGCGGGCTAGGCGACGAGGGTCTTGACGGCAGAGGTTAGTTCGGCCATGGCCTTCTTGGCGTCGGCGAAGTACATGCTGGTCTTGGGATCGAAGTACAGCTCATTCTCCAGGCCGGCGTAGCCGTGTCCCATCGAGCGCTTGATCACGATGATGGACTTGGCCTCGTCCACGTTCAGGATCGGCATGCCGGAGATCTCGTTTCCTGGTCGGCGCGCCGCCGGGTTGGTCACGTTGTTCGCGCCGATGACCAGGGCTACGTCGGCGCGGGCGAACTCCGAGTTAATATCGTCCATTTCCACCAGTTGCGGGTAAGGCACGTTCGCCTCGGCCAGCAGGACGTTCATGTGGCCGGGCATCCGGCCCGCCACCGGGTGGATGGCGTAGCTGACCTCGATGCCGCGCTCCTCCAGGATCTTGCCCAGCTCGGCCACGCCGTGCTGGGCCTGGGCGGCGGCCAGGCCGTAGCCGGGAACGATGATCACTTTGGACGCGTACGCGAGCTGGATCGCCGCGTCGTCGGCGGCAATCGAGCGGACCTGGGCATCTACCGGCCCGCCGATGGCCACGGCGCGTCCCCGGTACCGAACCCACCCACGATGATGTTGACCAGCGACCGGTTCATCGCGTCGGCCATCAGCTTGGTGAGAATGCTACCCGAGGCGCCCACCAG
>CAWJGE010000035.1:0-111725 GCA_963842265.1 uncultured Actinomycetota bacterium | reverse complement strand
TGCTCCTCCACCGCCTGCGCGCGGCGCGGCTGCTCCTCCACCGCCTTCGCCTCCGCCGCCTTCGGCCGACGTCCCCTGGCGGCTGGTTTTGCTTGTTTCCGGCCGTTGGGCCCGGTCTTGGTCAACGGCGCCTCGCCGTGCGGGGTTGTCATAATAGTTTCTCCACGGTCATCGCCATGCCCTCTCCACCTACGTGGCGGAGGCCGCCGCAGGCGGCTCATCGCTGACCACGACATCCAGGCTGCCTCCGCCGTGGCGGGCACGCAAGAGCTTCTTGTCGTACATCCATGTCCTGCCCTCCAGATCGGGTCAACGAACCGACGAACGGCACGGTAATCCGGGACCTTCGCCTGTGTGCCGCTGCGGTGCGACTGCGGGAGGTTCCCGGGACGAGGTGCGGGAAGACCTTACGCGGAAGGGTATGAGAAGTCAGGTAACCGCCTATCGAACATAGGGGAGACCGTGAGCGCGGATCAGGCAGAACATGGACAGCAGGTCGGCGAGCGCGAGGCGCGCAAGGTGGCGGAGGAAGCCCGGGAGGCCGGGTGGGAGCTGCCCAGCTTCGGCAAGCAGCTGTTCCTGGGAGAGTTCCGGCTGGACCTGATCCATCCGCATCCGCGCCCGAGTGAGGAGTCCCGCCGCCGCGGCGAGGAGTTCTGCGCCCGGCTGCGGGAATTCTGCGAGGCCTCGGTGGACGGCGCGCTGATCGAGCGGGAGGACCGGATACCCGATGAGGTGGTCAGGGGCCTGGCCGCCCTAGGGGCGTTCGGGATGAAGATCGCGCCGGAATACGGGGGGCTCGGGCTTAGCAACCTGTATTACAATCGGGCGCTGATTATCGCCGGGTCGGTCTCGCCGGCGCTGTGGGGGCTGTTGTCGGCGCACCAGTCGATCGGCGTGCCGCAGCCGGTGGCGCTGTTCGGGACCGAGGAGCAGAAGCAGCGTTACCTGCCGCGGTGCGCGCGAGGCGAGATCAGCGCGTTCTTGCTCACCGAGCCCGATGTCGGCTCCGATCCGGCCAGGCTGACCACGACCGCGGTGCCGTCGGCCGACGGGTCGGAGTACGTGCTCAACGGGGTCAAGCTCTGGGCGACGAACGGAGTGGTCGCTGACCTGCTGGTGGTGATGGCCCGGGTGCCGAAGGGCGACGGGCACCGCGGCGGGATTACCGCGTTCGTCGTGGAGGCCGCCGCGGCCGGGATCACCGTCGAGCGGCGGAACGCGTTCATGGGCCTGCGCGGCCTGGAAAACTCGGTGACCAGATTCCACGAGGTCCGGGTTCCGGCCGCCAGCCGCATCGGCGCGGAGGGCCAGGGCCTGAAGATCGCCTTGACGACGCTGAACACCGGCAGGCTGTCGCTGCCCGCCAGCTGCGCCGCGAGCGGGAAGCTGGCGCTGAAGATCGCCAGGGAGTGGTCGCGGGAACGGGTGCAGTGGGGGCGGCCGATCGGCGAGCACGAGGCGGTGGCCAAGAAGATCTCGTTCATCGCCGCGACCACCTATGCCCTGGAGGCGGTGGTCGAGCTGTCCAGCCAGCTCGCCGATGATCACCGCAACGACATCCGCATCGAGGCGGCGCTGGCCAAGCTGTACTGCTCGGAAATGGCCAGCAAGATCGCCGATGAGCTGGTGCAGGTCCGCGGTGGCCGCGGCTATGAGACCGCCGCGTCGCTCGCCGCGCGCGGCGAGCGTGGCGTGCCCGCCGAGCAGATGCTGCGGGACATGCGCATCAACCGCATCTTCGAGGGATCCTCGGAGATCATGCGGCTGTTCGTCGCGCGTGAGGCGGTGGACGCGCACCTGACCGCGGCCGGCGAGCTGATCGATGCCCGGCTGCCGGCGGCCCGCCGCGCCCGTGCGGCTGCCCGGGCGGGCGGGTTCTACGCCAGGTGGCTGCCCACGCTGGTGACGGGCGAGGGGCAGCGGCCGGGGGCCTACGGCGAGTTCGGCCCGCTGGCCACGTACCTGCGCTATGTGGAACGAGCGAGCCGGAAGCTGGCCCGGGTTACCTTCTACGGCATGGCGCGCTGGCAAGGGCGGCTGGAGCGGAAGCAGGGCTTCCTGGGCCGGATCGTGGACATCGGGGCGGAGCTGTTCGCCATGAGCGCCGTCTGCGTCCGGGCGCAGCTAGATGCGACCGCTGGCAGCGGGACCGAGCGGGGCGCAGCGGCGCCCGAGCTGGCCGGCCTGTTCTGCGCCCAGGCGCGGCTGCGGGCCGAGGAGCTGTTCGGCCAGCTGTGGAGCAACACCGACACCGCCGACTCGGCGCTGGCGCGGCGCGTGCTGGCCGGCCGCTACTCATGGCTGGAGGACGGCATCATCGACCCGTCGATACCCGGGCCCTGGATCGCCCCCACCGAGCCGGGGCCATCAAAGACAGAAGACCTCCACCGCCACATCAGCTGAAGCCGCGAACCGCCCGCCGCCACCTCCTGGCGGAGACCACCAGCTCGGCATCCTTCGACGCTGCCGAACGCGCCGCAGGCGAACCAGCAGGTCAGCCACCCATGCCCGTTTTGGAACCCGCAGCAGATAGCTGTCGCCGTTTCCTGGCACAAGAGGCCGAATGTCCTGCCTGACAAGGCCATTCGACTCTGCGGGCCCGGCTTGTTACCTGATTCCCTCACTAATGATGGCTGGATCCTCATTAGTGACGGCTGGTTCCGGCCGGTGGCCGGCTCGCCAGATGGGGGTAGCTCCGTACCGCGGACCGGCTGAGGGAGTGATCACCCGTGGCAACCCCAACGAGTACAGACGCAACCACCACCACGCTCACGCCCGGTGAGTCGGCAGAGCCGGGCGCTACCGATGCGGCAGGCATGCTCGATTTCTACGAGCCCGGCGCCCTCGGTATGGTGCGCCGGTTCTGGCCGGAAAGCAGCATGGTGCGGTACGCGGCCCGGCTGGCAGGCCGCCCGCGGACGGTGACACGGCGGGCCGGCCAGCTGGCCGCCGAACTCGCCGGCATCGCCAAGGGCAGCTCGCAGATTGCCCCGCAGCGGGCTGACCGCCGGTTCTCAGACCCCGCGTGGAGTACGAATCCGCTGCTCAGGCGCACTTTCCAGACCTACCTGGCCCTCGGCCGGAGCGCCCAGGACCTGCTCGCCGACGCCGAACTGGGCTGGCGCGACAACACGCGGCTGAAGTTCGTGCTGACCAATCTGATCGCCGCATCCGCGCCGAGCAACAACCCGTACCTCAGCCCGGCGGCACGGAAGGCGTACATCGACACCGGCGGCCTGAGCCTCGTCCGCGGGATGCGTGCCTTCGCCGCCGACATGGCCTCCGCCCCGCACATCCCCACCATGGTGAAGGGCGACGCGTTCCAGGTCGGCAAGGACCTCGCGGTGACCCCGGGGTCGGTGGTGGCCCGCACCGAGGTCTGCGAGCTCCTCCAGTACAAGCCGGCCACGCCCACCGTGTACCGGTTCCCGCTGCTCATGGTCCCGCCGATGATCAACAAGTACTACGTCACCGATATCGCGCCCGGCCGCAGCATGATCGAGTACTTCGTCTCCCAGGGATACCAGGTATTCGTGATCTCCTGGCGCAACCCCGGCCGGCAGGCCAGGGGCTGGGACCTGAACACCTACGGCGAGGCGGTGGTGGCCTCGATCGGCGCGGCCCGCGAGATCACCGGAGCGCCCAAGGTCAACATCATCGGCCTGTGCGCGGGCGGCATCCTGTCCTCCATGGTCAGCGCGCACCTGAGCGCGACCCGGCAGCTCGATCAGGTCGCCACCCTGTGCCTGGGCGTGACGCTGCTGGACATGACGGAGGCGGGCACGACGGTTTCGTTCATGGACGAGACCGCCGCCAAGGCGTCCATCCTGGCCTCCCGCGCCCGCGGCTACATGGACGGGCGCACCCTCGCCGAGGTGTTCGCCTGGCTCCGGCCCGATGACCTGATCTGGAACTACTGGGTCAACAACTACCTGCAGGGCAAGACCCCTCCCCCGTTCGACATCCTGTACTGGAACGCCGACACCACCAGGATGCCCGCCGGGCTGCACCGCAACTTCATCGAGATCGCCATGGCCAACGCGCTGACCAAGCCCGGTGCCGCCAGCATGCTCGGCTCCCCCGTCGATCTGTCCGCGATCGACGTCGACAGCTACCTCGTAGCAGGCGTCGAGGACCACATCTCGCCCTGGCCGTCGGCCTACCGCGCCACCCAGCTACTCGGCAGCAGCAACATCCGGTTCGTGCTGTCCAACAGCGGGCACATCGCCGCCATGGTCAACCCGCCATCCAACCCGAAGGCCACCTACCGGCTCGCGCCCGCCAACCCGCCCGATCACCATGACTGGCTGGCCCAGGCCGAGACGGTGCAGGGCAGCTGGTGGGCCGACTACACCACGTGGCTAGCGGACCGCAGCGGCGACAGGAAGCAAGCCCCGCGCACGCTGGGCAGCGCGGAATTCCCGCCGCTGGAGCCCGCACCAGGCACATACGTCCTCCAGCACTAAGTGGTACAGCCCGGCACCGGACGCACCCCTCGCGGAACTGGACACCGAACCCGCCGCGAGGGGTGACCCGGTTCCACCGTGCGTGCCGAGAATCTCGTCCATGGCTCTGGCCAGCAGAGTTGCTCTCCCTGCCGTCCGGCCGTGATGATCACCGGTCATGTGCCTGCGGTTTATGTTCCTCCTGACCATGCGGTTAGCCGCGTGGCTGCGGCTCGCCACGGAGATCTCGCCATCGGCGTAGGCAGCCGGGGCGGGGATGCGGTGGGTGTGGCGGACCCACTGCACGGCCTTGACGTCGAAGGTGCCGCTGGTTCCGTCGCTGCTGGCTCCGCGGGGACCGGTGTGGGGTGGTGGCGGAGCCGGTCCAGCTCGACGCAGAGCCGGACCAGGTCCTCCAGGGCGGCGGGGCGGTGAGCAGCACTTCATCCGCGGCTCCCCGGCACTCCGCCGGGAGCTTGTCGGTCCACTGGCAGATCCTGCGCGCGTAGGACTCCGACATCTCCCCGGCCGCCAGCGCCCCGATCACCTGCGGATGCGCCGCGGCCCGCCGCGCCCACGCGGTGTACCCCGCCGCGGCGCCCCTGGCGACGCGGGTCTTGTGGATCAGCCAGGCCCGCGGGCTGTAATCCGCGTCCGCGCAGTAGCCCTGCCCGGCGGTGAACAGCGTCTCGTGGTGGTGATGGGGAAGCAACGCTGGGGCCGGGCCATAGCGAGTTACCCTCAAGAGGTCGCGGGGTGGGCCGAGCAGCCAGCGGGACTACTGGCCGAGCAGCCAGCGGCCTGGCGCGATGAGTTCGCGTGCCTGCGTCGGCCCCCAGGAGCCTGGTGCGTACGGCGCGACCCGGGGCGGGCTGGACAGCAGCGGGTCGACCACCTTCCACGCCGCGGCCAGCCCGTCCGGGCGGGTGAACAGGGAGCGGTCGCCGATCAGCGTGTCGTGGATCAGCCGGACGTAAGGCGGCAGCGGGTCCGCGCCGGCCAGGCCGGACAGCGGGATCGAGGCGCGGGCATGGTCAAGGTCAAGCTCCGGGCCTGGCTTCTTCGCCATCAGCGACAGGTCGATCTCGCCGTCCCCCGCTAGGGAGAAAGACAGCACGTTCGTTTCCGGGGGCAACTGGCCGGCCAGGGGTCCGGCCGGCTCGCGCAGGATCAGGCTGACCCGCTGCCTGGTTTCGGCCAGCCGCTTGCCGGTGCGCAGGTAGAACGGCACGCCGCGCCAGCGCGGATTATCGATCCACAGGCGGGCGGCCACGAAGGTGTCCCTGGTGGACTTGGCCGCCACCCCGGGTACGTCGCGGTAACCGTTGAACTGGCCGAGTACCGCCTCGCCCGGGTCGAGCGGCCGGAAGCAGCTAATCACCTTCTCCCGGGCGGCCTGCAGGTCGAGGGCGCCGAGGCTGGCCGGCGGTTCCATGGCGACCTCGGCGGCCACCTGGAACAGGTGCGTGACGAGCATGTCGAGAATGGCGCCGGTCGCGTCGTAGAACACCGAGCGGTCGGTGATGCCGAGCTTTTCTGGCACGTCGATCTGGACGGACTCGACGTGCTCGCGGTCCCACATCGCGGCGAACAGCCCGTTGGCGAAGCGCAGCACGTGCAGGTCCTGCGTCGCCTCCTTGCCGAGAAAGTGGTCGATCCGGTAGACCTGCTGCTCGTCCAGGACCGAGTGCACGACGCGGTCCAGGGCGCGGAAGTCCTGCGGCGACGTGCCGAACGGCTTCTCATAGACGACCCGGGCGTCCTGGGCCAGCCCGTGCTGGCCGAGGGCCTTCGTGGTCGGCGCGAACGCCACCGGGGGCACCGCGAGATAGTGCACGAGCTGCGGGTCGCCGCCCAGCGACTCGCGGCCCTGGGTCAGGACGTCGAGGAGGCTGCCGGGGCTGTCGCTGGTGAAGCCGCCGCCGGCGAAGAACACCCGCTGGGAGAAGGCGTCCCAGGCCCCCTTGTCCGGTCGCGGGCCGAACTCGGTGAGCACGTTGTGGACGTGACGGCGGAAGTCCTCGTGCGGGACATTGCCGCGGCCGTTGCCCACGAGCCGCCACTGCCGCGGCAGCAGGCCTTCGGTGGCCAGCTGGTAGAGGGCCGGCAGGACCAGGCGCTTGGCCAGGTCGCCGGTAGCGCCGAACAAGACGAAAATCGTCGGCCCGAGCTCGGGGCCGGACCTACCGCTTCTCTTCTTGGCTGGCATGAATCCCACGCTACGTGACCTGGTACTAGGGTGGAAATGGCTGTCTGATCAAACCTGGATGAGGAGAACCGATGCCAACTCGCACCGCACGCACCGGCTGGACTGGAACCCTGGAGCAGGGCGTGGGTCAGGTCGAGCTGACGAGTTCCAAGATCGGCACCTATGAGGTGTCCTTTCCCAAGCGGGCCGCCGAGGAAGCCGGGGGATACACCAGCCCCGAGGAGCTCATCGCGGCCGCCCACTCCGCCTGCTACGCGATGCAGCTGTCCGCGCTGATCGGCCAGGCCGGCGGTACTCCGCAGGCGCTCGACGTGCAGGCCGACGTGTCGCTCGGCCCCGACCCGGCCGGCGGGTTCCGGCTGACCGGCATCAAGCTCACCGTCCGCGGCGAGGTGGAGGGCCTGAACGCCGAGCAGTTCCTGGCGGCCGCGCAGGCCGCGAAGGCGGGCTGCCCGGTCAGCAAGGCGCTCACCGGCGTCGACATCACCCTGGACGCCGCGCTCGATAGCTAGAGGGCCAGGCCGCCGTCGACGGGAACGACGGCCCCGGTCATGGCGCTGGCGCCGTCCCCGGCCAGGAACGCGATCACCGCGGCCACCTCGGCCGGGGACAGCAGCCGCCCCAGCGGCTGCTGGGCGGCGAATGCCCCGGCCGCGGGCAGGCCGTAGAGCCGGGCGCTCTCGTCCAGGATGGGAGTCGCGGTCGAGCCCGGGCTGACCGCGTTCGCCGTGACGCCGGTGCCGCCCAGTTCGGCGGCTAGGGCGCGGACGAACCCGGCCACGCCGGCCTTGGCCGCGCAGTAGGCCGCGAGCATCGGCAGGCCGCGGGTGGCGGCGGCCGAGGCGACGGCCAGGAAACGCCCCCGGCGTGGCTCCGGCCGGCGCAGCAGGGCCGGTACCGTCACCCGGGCCAGGGTTAGCACGCCGCCGAGATCGATGTCGAGCACCGCCTGCTCTTGCTCGGGCGGGACCTGCCAGGCGGGGACGCCGCCGGCGACGACGCCCGCGGCCGCGACCGCCGCGTCCAGGCCGCCCCAGCGCTCCTCGGCCAGCCGCACGGCGGCGGTCAGGGCCTCCGGGTCACGGGTATCGGCCTGGACGGCGACCGCGTCCCCGGCGGCCGCTACCGCATCCTCGACTACGCGGTCCAGGCCGGCGCGCGATCCGAGCGAATAAGGCAGGGCCGGGTCGTCGGCGCACCGGTCCACCGCGACGACGCGCCAGCCGTCCGCCGTCAGGGCCGCGACCGTGGCCGCGCCGATGCCACGCGCCGCGCCGGTGACGAGCGCGACGCGGTGCGCAGCAGGGCTCAAGCTTGTTTCCTCACAGCTGTCCCTTGGCCGGGTCGCCGGCCGGCACCGCCCGCAGGACGATGACCTCGGCCGGCCCGGCGAGCTTGCCCGCGAGGCGGGGGACCTGCGCGGCCAGGGCCGTGCCCTTGCTGTGCGCGCGCAGCGCCTCCGGGCTGGCCCATTTCTCCACCATCATCAGCCGGTCGTCCGCCTGATGCAGGGCGTAAAGCTCGCAGCCGTCCTCTTCGTGCACCTTGGCCACGGTCTCGGTGATGGTAGCGATGACCTCGTCGCGATACTCGGGCAGCGGGATGATCGTGGCGACGACGACAACGGACACGAGCGGCTCCTTCGTGGTTAACGGGCGAAGATGGGTTCACCTGATCGTGTTGCCCGCGTCGACTTCTCTCTAGCGCGAAGCCCTCAGCCGCCAGGGCCCGGGCGGAAGCCGGCCAGCGGGCTCTCGTCGCAGGCGCGGTCCGGCGCCAGGCCGCTGCCGGTGGGCGGCTGAAGGCTAGGGCCTGCGGAAGGCCGCAGGCCGATCGACACCGGCACCGGGTCGCCGGGTCGGGTTCGGTGTGAGTGGTCACCCGACGGGCGTGGCGGGGACGCGCCGGCGGCCGCCGAGAGCGCGCGCTCGCCGTGACCCTTGACGCACTCGGGGTCGGGGCCGTCGAGCGGCAGCCCGGTGAAGAACTTGGCCGCCATGCACCCGCCGCGGCAGGAGTCGTAGGCCGAACAGGAATGGCAGGCGCCGCCGGTCTGCGGCCGCCGCAGACGTGCGAACAGCTCCGATTCCCGCCACACCGCCGCGAAGCCCCCGGGGCCGCGGACGTTCCCGGCCAGGAAGCTGTCGTGGATGGCGAACGGGCAGGCGTAGACGTCGCCGACCGGGTCGATCAGGCAGACCACCCGGCCCGCGCCGCACAGGTTGAGGCCGGGCAGCGCCTCCCCGTAGGCCGCCAGGTGGAAGAACGAGTCGCCGGTCAGCACCTGCTCGCCGCGGGCCACCAGCCAGTCGTAGAGCTGCCGCTGCTGGGCCGCCGTCGGGTGCAGCTCGTCCCACACATCCGCGCCACGGCCCGACGGCCGCAGCCGGGTCAGCCGCAGCTGGGCGCCGAACCGGTCGGCGATCGCCTTGAAGTCATCTAGCTGGCCGACGTTCTGCCTGGTCACCACCACCGAGATCTTGAAGCCCCGGAAGCCGGCCCCGGCCAGGTGCTCCATCGCCCGCAGCGCCGTGGCGTAGGAGCCCAGGCCGCGCACCGCGTCGTTGACGTCGGCGGTCGCGCCGTCCAGCGAGATCTGCACGTCGACGTAGTCGCTGGCGGCCAGGCGGCGAGCGACCGCCTGGCTGACCTTCACGCCGTTGGTCGAGAACTTCACGCCGACGTGGTGCGCGGTGGCGTAGTCGACCAGGTCCCAGAAGTCGGGGCGAACCGTGGGCTCGCCGCCGCCGATGTTCACGTAGAACACCTGCATCCGCTCCAGCTCGTCGATCACCGCCCGGCACTCGGCGGTGGTCAGCTCGCGCGGGTCCCGGCGGCCGGAGCTGGACAGGCAGTGCACGCAGGACAGGTTGCAGGCGTAGGTCAGTTCCCAGGTCAGGCAGATCGGCGCGTCCAGCCCGTAGGCGAACTGCTCGACCAGCGGCAGCGTCATCGGGGGCTGGGTCACGGGCTCACCCGCGCACAGATCATCTGCGAGCTGGCCAGCGTCTGCAGGGCGGCGGCGTAGGCGGCCAGCTCGGCCTCGGTCACGCCGGCCGACTGGCAGGCCTCCCGCGCGCTGGGCGCGGCACCGAGCGAGCTGACCACGGTGAGCAGAGCGGGGCTCTTCAAGAACGACAGCCGCCGGGTGCCGAAATGGTAGAGCAGCGCCCCGAAGCGTTCCGGGCGTACCGACACCTGCGGGTGCAGCTGCCAGGGGCGGTCGAGGTCAAACCCGGCCCGCGCGCCTCTGGCTTGGGTCTCAGTAGACACCGCACATGCCGTCGATGGAAACCTCTTCCACCAGCAGGTCTGCGCCCGCCAGCTCAGGGGCCTGCGGTTCCGTGGCCTCGGTGATGTCGCCGGTCGCGACACGTTCGGTCATGACACTCTCCCTAGCTGCGCAGACGTGGACAATGGTGGCGTCGGTACTATTTCCGTCACACAGTGACGAATATATTTCGCATGTTAACGTCACCTTGTGACATAAGGCAAGACTCCTCCAAATGAACTCTTCCGGGGAGGCAGATAGTTGTTGACCGGGAACGCGGTGGCCACGGCCAGCGCGCGGCGCGGCCGGCCACCCGGCACCAGCCGGCGTGAGCTCGAGCTGATCGCCCTGCGCCTGTTCACCGACCAGGGATTCGACAGCACCACCATCGAGCAGATCGCGGCCGAAGCCGGAGTCAGCAAGCGGACGTTCTTCCGCTACTTCAGCTCCAAGGCCAGCGTTCTGTGGAGCGAGTTCGACCACGAGGTCGACGTGATCCGCGCCGCACTGGCCGAGGTGCCTGCGGGGGTGCCGATGATGGACGCCATCCGCCGTGCGGTGGTCGCCGCCAACCACTACGGGCCACGGGACGTACCCGAGCTGCGGATGCGGATGAACCTGATCGGCTCGGTGCCCGCCCTGCAGTCCAGTACCGCCGTCCACTACGACGCGTGGGAACGCGCGATCAGCGACTTCGCCGCGACCCGCGTCGGCCAGCCCGCTGACTCGCTCTACCCGCTCGCCGTCGGCCGTGCCACCCTGGCCGTCTGCCGCGCCGCTTATGACCGATGGTCGGCCCGGGCCGACGCCGACCTGACCTTCTATCTCGACGCGGCCCTGGCCGCGCTCGCGACCGCGTTCGATCCGGCCGCGATCCGGGCCAGCGCGCAGGTGCTCAGCGAGGACATCTCCAGGCGCGCCGCCACCTGACGCCTTCGTCGGCCTGGAGCGAGGGTCGGCTAAGTCCCGGGATCGTCCCGTAGGACCGCATCGCGCCATAGCTGATAGACAATGTGAGCATGACTAGTCAATCCGGTTCGGGCGGAACGGCCGTTCCCCGGGCGCACCAGGACGGTCCGGCGCGCCGGACCACCGAGATCGACGTGGCCGAGGCCAGGAAGGCGTTCTTCCTGATGGTCGGGTTCATCGGGCTGATCTGGATTCTCCAGGTCGCCAACTGGGCCGACCACTACCACCTTGACTTCAGTTACGGGATCCTGCCGCGCAGCATCGGGCGTCTGCCGGAGATCTTCACGGCACCGTTCCTGCACTTCTCGTGGGATCACATCGAGGGGAATTCCGGGCCGCTGTTCGTCTTCGGCCTCCTGGCCGCCTACCGCGGCGTGACCAAGTTCCTCGGCGTGACGCTGCTCGTCGCGATCACCAGCGGCTTGGCCGTGTGGCTGTTCCAGGGCAACAACGAGCTCACGGTGGGCGCCAGCGGCCTCATCTTCGGCTATTTCGGCTACGTCCTGTCCCGGGGCATCATCGACAGGAACCTCATCGACGCACTCGCCGCGGTCGTCATGGCGCTGTCTTATGCCTACATCCTGACGGTGGCGATACCGGGCACACCCGGAGTGAGCTGGATGGGTCACCTGGGCGGGCTGATCGGCGGACTCGCCGCGGGCTGGATCTTCCGGACCAGGCGGCCTGTCCGGGGCCGGGCGACGCCACCCGGCGATTCCGGCGGCCGGTCGCCGAACACTACCGTGGCCATCGCGACGAGCCCGGATCATCCGCGCGCGGACCTATACAAGGAACTGGGCGACGTGGGGCTGTAGACCGCGACCGGACGGAGTCGGTCAGGCGGCGCGCGAGCTGACCCGATCGAGCGTGGCCAGCGAGTCGGCCGAGGTGCGGAGAGAGACTTCCAGCACGTCCGGCCTACGTCGGGGGTCCATGAGGTTGGCGCCCATGACCGCGAGATCCCGCGGCCCCGGCGTCACGATCGTGACACGCTTACCTTCCGCGCTCAGCGCCTTCGCCTGGCGGAGCAGCACGCGGGTGAGCAACTGCCTGAGCCGGCGCTCGAGCCGCAGGTGCGGCTGGAGCGGATGGTCGGGTTCGGTGCTGGCCATCGGCGCGAGGACGTAGACCTCGTGCACGTCCGTGCCGCTCAGGGCGCTGAGTGACGTAGAGGACCGGATGCCGCCGTCCGCGTAACGGCGATCGCCGATGACCGTCGGCTCACGCTGGGTCGGCAGGCCGGTCCCGCCACCGTAGGTAGCGACGATCAGGGCCGGGATGGTGATGGAGTAGTAATAGCTCCCGTCGGCCAGGACCTCGGTGTGCACGAGGGCCGCTGACGATTCGGCCACGTTGGCGATGTCCTGCCCGGTCGCCGCGAACAGCGCCGCGATCCCGTTGGCGGAGTGGTTCCCGTTGTTGTTCACTCCCGCCAGCAGGCTGCCCAGGTTGCTGATCTGGCGGGCCCGGAACATCTGGCCGGGCGTGGTGTGCATGACCTGCCGGGCCAGGTCCGCCGGGATCGTGGCTTCTGCGGTGACCCGCTTCCCGCGAGTCCGCAGGATATTGACGTGCGAGCTTTTCTTGTCTGTGGCCAGATTGGCCTCGAGGCAGAAGTCCTTGATCCCGGGGTACTGAGCCCGGATCCAGGCACATGCGCGCTGCGTGGCCTTGCCGGTGAGATTCTGTCCGGCGGCATCGCCGGTCGTGAAGTTGAACCGCAGGAACAAGAACCTGCTCGCCGAGAACTGCTCGATATCGTGCAGGCGGCCGACCCGGGTGGTGGCTTCGCCGCGCCGCATCGGCGGTGTAGTCGTCGGTCAGCCGGGGGACCTCCTGGCGAGCCGCCGGTACCGCAGCGACGGGTACGGTCATGGCTAACGTTCCTCCCTCCTGGTCGCCGGCGGTCACGGCTGCCGCTGCTCTCAGCTCGGGACCAGCAGGTCCTTCAGAACCTTCCCGAGCGTGTTCTTAGGCAGCTCGGTGCGGAACTGGTAAACCCGCGGGCATTTGTAGGCGGCCAGGCGCGCCCGGCAGTAGGTGACGAGGTCGGCCTCAAGCAGTTCCATGGTGGGCCGCACGATGACCACCGCCATGACTTCCTCGCCGAGTCGCTCATCGGGGATGCCGACCACGGCCGCCTCGGCCACCGCCGGGTGAGCGTCCAGCACGTTCTCGATCTCGCTCGGATAGACGTTGTACCCGCCGCGGATGATGAGCTCCTTCTTGCGGCTGACGATGAACAAGAACCCGTCCTCGTCGAAATAGCCGAGGTCACCGGTGTGCAGCCAGTCACAGGTGAAGGCGCTGGCGGTCGCCTCCGGATTGTTCAGGTATCCCTTCATCACGTGCAGGCCGCGGGTGACGACCTCGCCGACGTTCTCCGGGCCGGGAGGCAGCGGCCGGTCCTCTTCGTCCCAGACCTGAGTCTGCGTGCCCCAGATGGGCTTGCCGACACTGTACGGCCGCCGCTCGTCCGCGCTGACGTTGAAGGTCGTCGTCGATGCGGTCTCGGTCATCCCGTAGCCCTCCAGGATCACCAGCCCGAAGCGCTTCTCGAACGCGTCGAGCACGGGCGCGGGGATGGACGCCCCGCCGGAGATGGCGACCCGCAGTGAAGACAGGTCGTAGTTCTCCAGGTCCGGGTGGGACAGCAGGTCGGCGAACATGGTGGGCACGCCCTCGAAGATCGTGGCCCGGTCGCGCTGGACGGCGGTCAGCACCGCGGCGGGAGTGAACCGCGGGATCAGCGACATGGTGCAGCCGAACCGCACGCAGACATTCATGATGCTGGACAGGCCGAATACGTGGAACAGCGGCAGGACGGTGATCACCACGTCCGATGGCTTCACGTCGAACAGGCGGCCGGGAATGTCGGCGTTCATGTACAGCTGGATGTGCGTGAGCTCGGCCCCCTTGGGACGTCCTGTCGTCCCCGAGGTGTAGACGATGACGGCCGTGTCGGTGGGCTGCCGGGTGGCCATCTCGAAGTGCGGGACGATGACGTCCATGAGCCGCTCGAACGGCGTCACGCCATCCGAGCTGGCCGGGTGGCCGACGGCGTAGACCTGATCGAGTCCGGCGGCTTCGGCCCCCTTGCGGGCCTCTGCCAGCACCCCTTCCCAGGTGATCAGGACCCGGGCCCCGCTGTCGCCGAGATGGAAGGCCACTTCCGGCGCCCTGAGCAAGACGTTCAGCGGCACCACGGAGCCGCCGGCCTTCAGGATCCCGAAGTAGGAGATGAGGAACTGCGGGATGTTGGGTAGCTGCAGCGCGACCGGGTCGCCGGGCTTTATCCCCACGGCCGCCAAGGCGGCCCCGACCCGGTCAGAAGCGCGGTCCAACTCCCGGTAGGTAAGCCTGCCGCCGTCGTACACCGCCACGGGACGGTCTGGCGATGATTGCGCGCTTTCGCGGAGGATGACCGCAAGATTGAAGCTCATGGTCCCTCCCTTTCTGTACGGAGCCGGCCGGCCATTTTCTTTAAGTCTCTGGTCAGACGTCCGGTCCGGCCACGGGCATTCAGCCCTACCGGTGAGGACCTTCGGCCTCAGGTACGCGCCCTGGCCTGCGGTTATACTCGGTGCGCGCTGATCAGGAACTCCGCCGTGCCGTGGTTAGCGAGAGAGGCGAACGAGGAACCCAGTGCCACGGGCTCGGCACGCCGGGGTGGCTGGCGATATCGTCCCAGGTCAGGGAGGCCGTCGGCGCGCGGCCAAGGCCAGGCGCCCCCCGTTCTCCGACGGCCTGGGATGAGGCCCCTAGGGGCCCGTGTTTCACCAATACCTCTGCGCGGAAGCCGACCAACTGCTGCGCAACGCCGCCGACTAGGTGCTCAAGCACGAACTGCGCACCAAGTACGGCCCGGGTGCTCAGAAGGGAGGCTCGTCGGTGTAGCCGCCGGGCCCGTCGGACGTCCACGGGTCGGCGTCCCCGCCGCCCGCATGGCCCTGGACCCCCGAACCGCCGGATGGCCTGCCGCCGGCCCCGCCCGGCCCGCTGCCGGAACCGCCGGGCCCGCTGCCGGAACCGTTCCTGGCGACCTTGTTCACCTTGGCGGAGGCGTTCCGCAGCGAGGGGCCGACATCGTCCACCTCGACCTCGTAGACGGTCCGCTTCTCGCCTTCCTTGGTCTCATACGACCGCTGCCGCAGCCGTCCGGAGACGATCACCCGCATCCCGCGCTGCAGGCTCTCCGCGGCGTTCTCCGCCGCCTGACGCCACACGTTGCACGTCAGGAACAGGCTGTCGCCGTCCTTCCACTCCCCGGTGGAGTTGTCCCGGAACCTCGGCGTCGACGCCACCCGGAACCGCGCCACCGGCTGCCCCGCCGGGGTAAAACGCAACTCCGGGTCATCAACGAGATTTCCCGCGATCGTGATCTGGGTATCGCCTGCTGCCATCTCAACTCTCCGTACCCTGGCTCTTCGTGTCACCCCTATCCTGCTCCGCACCACTGACATTTCTGGCCGTACCGAGATGAAGTAGCGTCGGTTATATGCTGCTCACCCCTGAGGGCGCCACCCTGCTGCTGATCGACCTGCAGGAGCGGCTGATGCCCGTCATCTCAGATCACGAGGCCGTCGTGGCCCGGGCCGTGCGGCTCGCGGAGGCGGCGACGCTGCTGGACGTGCCGGTCCGCGCGACCGAGCAGAGCCCGGCGGCCCTGGGCCCGACGGTCCCGCCGCTGGCCGGCTACCCGCAGGCGGTCCTGGCCAAGACGACGTTCTCGGCGGCGGCCGACCCTGGCTTCCCCGCGCTGGTGCCCGCCGGGTCCGGCGAGATCGTCGTGGCCGGCTGCGAGGCGCACGTGTGCGTCATGCAGACGGTGCTCCACCTGCTCGCCGCCGGCCGCCGGGTGGTCTGGGCCGCGGACGCGACCGGCTCGCGTGATCCGGCTGATCGGTCGGCCGCCATCGACCGCGCGCGGCAGCACGGCGCGGAGATCGTGACGTCGGAGATGGTGCTGTTCGAGTGGCTGCGTGACGCGCGGCATCCGAAGTTCCGCGAGGTGCACAAGCTGCTCAGGTGAGGCCAGCGCGCTCAGGCCAGCGCGCTCAGGCCAGCGCGCTCAAGGCAGGGAGGTGTCCCGGAGCAGCTGGAGCACCAGGGCAAGGGGCGGCCACGCGGAGTGGCCGCGACGCGTCAGGGCATAGCCCCGCAAGGTCACGTCCGGCTGATGCAGTCGCCGTAGCGTGACGCCGCGGGCCGTCGGCCGCGCGGCGGGGAGCAGCCCCACCCCGAGGCCGGCCAGGATCATGTCCTGCACCAGGTCGAGGCTGTCCGCGCGGTGCGTGATGTGCGGCTCGAAGCCGGCCAGCGAGGCCACGACGCGGACGGCCTCCTCGTCGGCGGTGTTGCGTGAGTTGACGATCCAGTCATGGTCTCGGTACCGGCGGAAGACCTCGAGCGCCGTCCCGCGTTCACGGCCGGGGGCGGACGGTGTCCCTAGGCTCCACCGGGTGCGGCCGAGAGGCTGGCTGACCAGGCTGCGGTCGAACCTGGCCGGAGCGAGGTTGTAGTCATACGTCAGCGCGAGGTCGACCTCGTCGTCGGCCAGCAGGCCCAGCGCCTCGTCGGGTTCGTGCTCCAGGAGCTGCAGCCGCACCTCCGGCTGCCGGCTGGCCAGGGTCCGGGCGACCGGGAGCAGAAGCTGGCGGACCGCCGAAGCGAATGCCGCCACGCGCACCGTCCCGGCCGGAGCCGCCGACGGGTCGAGATCCCGGCGAGCAGCCTCGATCGCGGCCAGGATCGTGATCGCGTGGCCGGCTAGCCGCCGTCCGGCCGGGGTCAGCCGCACCCGCCGTCCGTCCGGCTCGATCAGCGGGGTACCGGCCTGGAGGGCCAGCGCCGCGATCTGCTGCGAGACGGTCGAGGTAGTGACGCCCATCGCCTCGCTGACCTCCCGCATCGAGCCGAGCCTGGATAGCTCAAGCAGCAGTTCGAGGCGGCGTGGATCCACCATTCAATCATTCATTATTCATGAACGATATATCCGTAAAACTCACGTGGACACGGACGATTGGCTCGGATGTACTGACCACCATGATCGTCGCCGCGGCTCCGTCCAGGTCCCAGGCCGGCCCGTTGATGGCCGTGGGCTCGATGATGTGTGTTCAGCTCGGCCTGGCCCTGTCGGTCCCGTTGTTCGGCCAGGTCGGTCCGCTGGGCGCGGTCTGGCTGCGGCTGGCGTGGGCGGGAGTGATCCTGCTGGTCGCCGTCCGGCCACGGCCCTGGCGGTTCCGGCGCCCGGCGCTGCTCGCGGCCGTCGCCCTCGGCGTGGTGACCGCCGGGGTGACCATGTTCTTCATGGCGGCCGTGGCCCGGCTGCCGCTCGGCACCGCGAGCGCGCTGGAATTCCTCGGCCCGCTCGGTGTGGCCGTCGCCCGCGGGCGGGGCGGCCGCAGGCTGCTGTGGCCGGGGCTCGCCGCGGTCGGCGTGCTGGTCCTGACCCATCCGTGGCAGGGTGGCGCCAGCCTCGCGGGCATCGCGTACGCCCTCGCCGCCGCGGCGTGCTGGGCCTGCTACATCGTGCTCACCCAGGCGGTCGGTGACGAGGTGGCTGGCCTGCAGGGACTCGCCGTGTCCATCCCGGTGGCCGCCCTGGTCGCCACCGCCGTGGCGGGACCGGGCGTCATCCCGGCGCTGACGCCGCACCTGGTGCTCGCGGGCCTCGGCCTGGCGCTGCTGCTGCCCGTCGTGCCGTTCAGCCTGGAGATGTACGCGTTGCGGCGGCTGACGACCGCAGCGTTCGGCACCCTGATGTGCCTGGAGCCGGCCCTTGCCCTGCTCGCCGGGCTCGCGTTGCTGGGCCAGGTACCCAGGGCCTGGTCGCTGGCCGGCATCGCCTTCGTCGTGGCGGCGGGCGTCGGGGCGGTACGGACCGGCGCGCGGCGCCTGGAGGCGCCCCCGGCGGATGGTAGCCGCTTAGGCTACGGTGAGGCCATGCATCCGGGGGTTCACCGTGACACCTGATCTCGACCAGGCGTCACGCGGCGGGGCGCCAGCGGCGCCCGCCGCGGACCCCGGGCCGCTGGCGCTGGTGGGAAGTGGCGAGTACCTGCCGGTCATGGCGGGCGTCGAGGCCATGCTGATGGAGGGACGCCCGCGCCGTTACGTTCAGATCCCGACGGCGGCAGCTCCCGAGGGACGTCAGCGCCTGCAGTACTGGCTCGATCTGGGCGCGGCCCAAGCCGAGCGGCTCGGAGTGGACCAGGTTCCCGTGGTCGTCAGGGACCGGGACGAAGCCGAATCCGAGGATCTGGCCGCCCGGGTGCACGGCGCCGGCCTGGTCTACCTGTCCGGTGGAGACCCGCTCTACCTCGCCAGGACCTTGCGCGGGACCCGCGTCTGGGCGGCCATCGAAGCCGCCTGGCGGTCGGGCGCGGCGCTGGCGGGATGCTCTGCGGGAGCGATCGCCCTCACCGACTGGGTACCCGCGGTCCGGGCTCCGGCCGGCGAGCCGGATCGCGGGCTTGGCGTGCTGCCGCAACTGCGCGTCCTGCCGCATTTCGACAAGCTCACGTCCTGGGCGCCCGAGCTGATCGGCCGGGCCACGGCAGGCCCGCCGGGTACGGCCGTGATCGGGATAGACGAGGACACCGCGATCGTCGACCTGACCGGCAGCGGCCGCAACTGGCAGGTCCATGGCAGGCAGCAGGCGTGGCTGCTGGACGGTGGACCTCGCCGCCGGTTCCCGGGCGGCGCTACCGTGCGGACATAAGGTCCGGCCGCACACTCGCTCAGAGCAGGCGCAGCTGGCGGTCGGCGGCCCGGCGGGCCCGTTGCGGCCCGGTCGGGGACCCGGCTAGCCGGGGCAGCGGCGGATCGATCGCGGCCAGGAACAGCGACCGGCCGCTCGCCTCCCCAGGCCTGGTCCGGCGGGCCGCGCAGGTGAGCAGCAGCCGCTCGCGGGCCCGGGTCATCCCGACGAACAGCAGCCGGCGCTCCTCCTCGAGATCGTCCGCGGTGAGGGGTCCGGCCAGCCGCAGCGGCAGCAGGCCGCGCTCGCAGCCGGCCAGGAACACCACGTCGAACTCCAGGCCCTTGGCGCCGTGCAGGGTCAGCAGGGTGATCGCCTCGGCCCGCGGATCCAGCGCGTCCGTTTCCGCGCCCACGGCGATCTCCGCGCCGAAGCGCTCGAGGTCGGCGCCGCACCGGCGGGCCAGCGGCATGAGCAGCTCACCCGCCGCGCGGATGTCCACGACGGTGGCGTCACGCTCGCCGCGAGCCGCGGCCAGGGCCCGCACCGCGGCCGTCAGCTGCCCGGCGACCTCATCCCAAGGACCTCCCGAGCCGCCGGCACCACCAGCGCCCCCGGCGGGCAGGACCAGGCGCATCTCGCGGACGATGTCGGCCACCCCGGGCCGCCGGGCGAGCAGGTCGTGCGAGCGCTTCTGGAACGGCAGCCCGGCCCGGGTCAGCGCCTGGCCGAGCGGGCTGGCCTGGGCGTCGGTGCGGTACAGGACGGCGATGTCGGAGAGCCCGAGCTTGCCGTGGGCGTGCCCGTCGGCCCGGCCGCTGTCGAGGCTGTGAAAGGACGCGCCGCCGAGCAGCTGGTCGACGGTGGCGGCGATCCAGGCGGCCTCGGCGTGCTCGTCGGCCGCCTCGTCGAGGGTGACGGCGCCCGCGGGACCGCCCCGCACCGCGACCGCCTTCCGCCCCGGGACCAGCGTCGACGGCGCTATGGCCTGCATCGCGGCGGTCACGATGGCCGGACTCGAGCGGTAGTTCCTGGTGAGCTCGACCTTGGTCGCCCCGGGGAAATCCGCCGTGAACCGGCCGAAGATGCCCACGTCGGCGCCGCGGAAGCGGTAAATGGCCTGATCCGGGTCCCCGATCGCGGTCAGCCCGGAGCCGTCGCCGCTGATCATCCGGAGCAGGTCGTACTGCACGGCGTCGATGTCCTGGTACTCGTCCACGCTGATGTGCGGCCAGCGGGCGCGCAGCTCAGCCGCGATGGCCGGATGGTGGCGGAGCAGGTCCGCTGACATCTCGACCAGGCCGTCGAAGTCCACTAGGTCGCGGGCGGTCAGCTCGCGGCGCAGCGCCGGGTCCAGCTCGGCGATCAGCCTGCGTGCGTCCCGCTCGGACCCGGTGAGTTCGGTCGCGACCTGGAGCCTGACCGTCTCGTCCGCGACTGCCAGTCCCGGGCCGAGCCCGGCGGCCTCGTGGTGCTCGCGCAGGATCCGCAGGCCCAGGCCGTGGAACGTGGTCACGGTGGGCTGGCTGTCCTGGTCCGCGCAGAGCACGGCCAGCCGGTCCTGGACCTCCTGGGCGGCCCGCCGGGTGAACGTGATGGCCAGGAAGTTCCCGGCGGGCACGCCGCCGTCCGTGATCTGGTGGGCGATGCGGTAGGTGAGCGTGCGCGTCTTGCCGCTGCCCGGTCCCGCGATGATCAGCAGCGGCCCGTCGGCGCTGGCCGCGGCGCGTTGCTCCGGATCCAGGCCGTCCAGCAGCGATCCCGTCTCGGCCGCCGCGGGCGCTGCGGCGGGGACGGCGCCACCCCGGCGGCGCTCGGGCCTGGTGCCGGGGCGAGGTATCCGGGCCCGTTCGGCGTTATCGGGCTGGTCGGCCGGGGTCAGGCCGGCCACCGTGAACAGGGCCGCGCCGCCCAGTTCGCCCGGCTGGAACAGGCGGATCGTGCCGTACTCGCCGTCGTAACCCGCGTCCCTGATGACCTCGCCGCGGCGCAACCGGGCGATGCCCTCGCTGAGCAGCGACCCGCCCGCGCGGCGCAGGTCATCGAGCGGAACCTCCCGCAGGATGCTCAGCTCAGGTCCCAGCGCGGCGACGAGCCGGCCGACTTCGCCGGTCACCTTCTTGCTCTTCGGGCCGGTGGCCAGCATCTCGCCGACGATCTCGGGGAGCTGGACCAGGCTGGTGAACCCGGCGGCGCCGGGCGGCCGGAAGCCGGCCGGGCGGTCGGCCAGCTCGGCTATCCGGTGCAGGACGCCAACGGTCAGCAGCTTTCCGCACTGCGGGCAGATGGTATCCAGTTCACGGGTTTGCTCAGGAGCCACCCGGACCCCGCACTTGCGGTGCCCGTCCAGATGGTATTTCCCCTCCTCGGGAAAGAACTCGATCGTGCCTTGCAGGCCGTTCCCGGTGCGCAGCGCCGTCGCCATCGCGAAATAGTCGAGCTCGGTGTCGAAGACGGTGGCCTCGCGGCCGAGCATCGGCGGGGAATGCGCATCGGAGTTGCTGACCAGGCGGTACTCATCCAGCGACGAGCAGGCCCAGTTCATCGGCGGATCCGAGGACAGGCCGGTCTCCAGCGCGAATATGTGCCCGGCCAGGTCGGCGTAGCAATCCCGCACCGCGTCGAAGCCGGATTTCGAGCCGAGGACCGCGAACCACGGGGTCCAGACGTGGGCCGGGACGAGGAAGCAGCCCGGGTCGGCCGACAGCGTGATGTCCAGCAGATCACGGGAGTCCAGGCCGAGGATCGGCCGTCCGTCCGAGGCCAGGTTGCCGATCTTGGCCAGCGCCGTGGTGATCCGGTCCGCGGCCTCGAAGCTCGGCGCGTAAAGAAGATGATGAACTTTCCTGGTGCGCTCGTCGCGCCGGTAGATCGTGGAGATCTCGACGGAAAGCATGAACCTGACGGTGCCTGCGCAGGTAGCCGGGGTATCGCGGCGGATCTGTTTCGCTAGGTCCGGCCGGACCCGGAACAGGCCGGGCTCGGCCGGGACGAGGGTTTCCCTCAGCTCGGCCGCCCACGCGGGGTGGGTGAAATCCCCGGTGCCGAGCACGCTCAGGCCCTTGCGCAACGCCCACCACGAAAGGTGCTCGATATCGCAGTCCTTGCTGCAGGCACGCGAGAATCTCGAATGAATATGCAGGTCGGCATGGAACATTTCGGCGTGGCTGCTCCCTGGCGCGGTTGGGATCTGATCCTGCCACGGGGCTACGACAAACGCGTGCAGGACACCGAATCCGGGCCGGGCCGGCCGCCGCCATGCCGATGGCCCGGCGCGTGAGTGCTGGCTCACGCGCCGGGCCGGGCCGCCCCTCTCAGGTGATGCCGTCCACCCGGTGGACGGCACCGCAGTCCACGCCGAGCGCGGCGTGGTGCTTACGGATCGCGTCTTCGTCAGGTCCGTCGAGCAGGCAGTACACCTGGCCGTCGGGGTTGTGGTACAGCTCGACCTGCCGCACGCCGAACTCATCCGCGCGCTCGTGGCGGGTGTCGTCGGCGATCTGCGCGATGGCGTCGGCGGGCAGCTTAAGGTTCTCGTGGTAATCCATGAACCGGGGCATGTCGGGTCCTTTCTCGGGTCAGGCCGGCGTGCTGGCCAGCCGGCGGCGGGCTTCGCGGGTCCGGTCGAGCAGCACCGCCGCGACCGCCGCGACCAGCGCGGCCGCCACCACGATCAACGCGATCTGCCAGCCGGGCGTGCCCCCCACGACGACGGTCCGGACCACGGTAGCCGACCCGCTGGTCGCGCCGGTGCCGGCGGGTCCGCCCGCCCCGGCGGGTCGCGCGACCATCGCCATCGACGCCGGGGCCGTGCCCGCGAACGCCACCGCGATGACGCCGAGGCTGGTCAGCAAGACGCCCAGCCTGCTCAGACCCTTAATGATGCCCATGAGTGTTCTCCCTCCTCGGGCTGCGATCGCCGAGGTCGGGATCGCCGCGTTGCTTACAGTGCGACGGTATGGCGGCAGGACCGTATCCGGGATCGGGAGCGATTACCCAGATTTGTGTTCCGCGTTCCCTAGTCTTGCGGGGCCCGAGCCGCGCGGCGTGGGACGCGGCGGCGCCGCGGCTGGGCACCGGCCTGCTAGCCGAGCTTGCCGGGCCAGAGCTGCCGGTGCGCCTCGGTGACCGCGGCGCACTCTGCGTCGTCGGGTAGCAAGGTCACGATGCGGTCGGCGTCCTCGGCCAGCCGGCATCGGCCCTCCTCGACCAGCAGGCAGGTCCGCCCCTGGCCTGGGCCGGTGCACTGCCGCACGTCGTTTCCGTCCACCCGCAGGGCGGCGACGCGCCGGTCATCGAACCAGCCGCGCCGCTCCACCAGGATCCGCTGGCCTGAGGTCCGGGGCCAGCCGGGCATGCCACCGGTGGCGGAGATCTCCAGGCAGATGACGAAGCTCTCGTCGGCGGGTTCGGTCAGCGCCGAGCCGTATCGCGTCAGCAGGTGCAGCATCGTGTCGTTGGTGATGCTGACGATGGCGCTGAGCCGTTCGAGTCCCGACGCCTTCGCGTGGTCTATCAGCGCGCTCAGCATGAGACGACCCAGCCCGAGGCCCTGGAAGTCATCCAGGACGGCGACCGCGAGCTCGGCCGCGTCCTCCGCCGTGGGCACGTACCTGGCCTCTGCGACCAGGCACTCCGATCCGGTCGTCGTAGCGATCAGGGACACCGCCCCGGGTGCGACGTCGATCCTGGCCAGCCGGGCAAGCAGGACCGGCTTCGGCCGCCCGGAGTGGAAACGGCGACGGAACGATTCGGCCGAAAGCCCGGCGTACAGCTCCACGATGCGGGGCACGTCCGCCGGACCCGCCACCTGCAGCGTGACGCACCGGCCGTCGCTGAGGCTGATCTCGTCCACGCTGGCACGGTAGGTGCGGCCGGGGTCGGAGCGACAGGGACCAAGGACCCGACATAAGTGGGGGATTCTGGTGGACCCTCCGAAGTGGTTCACTGGTCACAGTGAGCCGAGCGCGGCTCAGTTGCGTCGGCCTGGGGGGAGCAACGATGCCCTCGATTCCCGATACCCTCCGCACGACCGCAGCCCGCTGTCCGGACCGGGAGGCGCTGGTCTTCGGCGCTACCCGGCGCTCCTACCGCGAGCTTCATCTCGAGGTGGAGCACACGGCGGCGGCGCTCGCGGCCCGCGGCATCTCACCCGGCGACCGGGTGCTCCTGATGTCGCCCAACAGCGACGCGTTCGTGATCGCGGCCTACGCCGTACTGCGGGCCGGGGCGATCCTGGTGCCGGGCAACCCACGCAACGCGCCGCCCGAGCTGGCCCACCTCGTCACCGACTCCGGCGCGTCGGCCGTGCTCTATGCACCCGAGGTCGAACCGGTCGTCACGCACGGCATCGCGCAGAGCGGGGCGTCGCCGCTGGTTATGTCCTTGCCCGAACTCGCAGAGCTCGCCGCAGGCGGGCACCCCGCGGTCACGCATGTTCCGGTGGAGTCCGATGACGCCCTGCTGCTCTACACCTCAGGCACCACCGGGGCGCCGAAGGGCGCGCTGTTCGACCACCACCGCGCGCTGTGGGTCACCGTCAATGTAACCGGCACCGTGGGCTACCGCGAGGGTGACCGCATCATGCACGTCGCGCCGCTCTACCACGCCGCCCAGCTCGTCCTGCTGCTGTTCGCCGGCACCGCGCTGGCCATGACGCACGTCGTGGTCCCCAGGTTCGAGCCCGCCGAGGTCGCCGACCTCATCGAGTCCGAGCGCATCTCGGTGTTCTTCGGGGTGCCGACGATGTTCCAGTTCATGCTGCGCCTGAAGGACTTCACCGACCGCGACTTCTCCGCATGGCGCATCGGCTTCTTCGGCGCCGCGCCGATGCCGGCCGATTCGGTCCGGGCGCTTACCGCGGCCCTGCCGGGGGTCGCGCTCTACCAGCTGTGCGGGCAGACCGAGGCCGGGCCGGGCGGCATCTACGCCGGCCCCGAGGACGTCCGGGCCCGCCCCGACGCCAGCGGCCGCTACGCCATACCCAATACCGAGGCCCGCGTCGTCTCCTTCGACGGCGCTGACGTCGCCCCGGACGAGGTGGGCGAGCTGGTCCTGCGCGGCGAGACCATCATGAAGTGCTACTGGAACCGGCCCGAGGCGACCGCCGAAACCATCCGCGACGGCTGGCTGCACACCGGCGACCTCGCCGTCTTGGACGTCGACGGGTACATCACCATCGTCGACCGCCTCAAGGACTTGATCATCACCGGCGGCCGCAACGTCTACTCCGTCGAGGTCGAGAACGCCCTCGCCGGTCACCCCGACATCCTCGACATCGCCGTCATCGGCATTCCGCATCCCGACTACGGCGAGAGCATCCTGGCGGTGATCGTCCCCGCGGACGGCGCCGCGCCCACGGTGGAGTCACTGCGCGCGTGGGCGTGCGATCGCATCGCCGACTACAAGGCCCCGCACGCCGTCCTGATCCACGCCATCCCGCGCAACCCCTCGGGAAAGATCCAGAAGCACCTGCTCCGCGCGGAGCTGGCCGCCGAGGGCGTCCTCGGCCCGGTCGCACGCTGATCGCGGCTCGGCCCGGCGAACTGCCACCGTCAGCGGACCTCGAGGTGCTGGCCAGCATGCTGATCGGCTCGGTTTTACGCGCGCTATCTCGGCGCCTCTGACATCCCTGCTGAGCCTCTGACATCCCTGCTGACTGGCCAGACCGGACCCTGCGACCGGTCTGGCCAGAGCAGCCCTGAAGGGTTAGTGCAGCTTCTTGACGCGGTTGATCAGGTTGAGCATGAGGTTGGCGGAAACCGTGTCGTTCGTGCCGGAAAAGGATTCGATGGCGAATACGTCAGTGCCCTCGATGGTGATCGTCGTGTTCAGCTGGATGGTATCGCCTGGGGCTTCGGAGGGGGCACCTATCTGCCCGACCTCGAAGGAGTGGTACTTGCCAACCTTCGACTTGGCCATGGACTGGTTGGTCACCTCCATGGAACCGCTGCCGGGCACCGAGTCAGCGGGAATGCTCATGGTGAAGTCCGCGCACTTGACGTACTTCGCCTGCTCCTGGTTAAAGAAGGTGGCGGCGGCCTTGGCGCTGGAGAACTGGTAGACCGACTGCCAGAAGAAGAAGTCGGTGTCGGGGTAGTCGGCAAACGGGTTCTGATTATTGACAATGGAAAAAGCGCTGGCGGTCTGGCCGAACGGGCCCATAGCGACGTCCTCGAACGTGCCGCAGCTCATGGTGGGCACGTGGTCCCTGGCCTTCTGGTGCAACAGCCACCTGCCCGAGCTGGCGCTCCGAACGACCTGGTGATCCGACCCGAAGCTCGAAGCGGGCAGCAGCGCGGACTTCAGCTTATTTCCGTTGACCTGAACCGGGCCCCGGGTAGAGGCATGAGCCGCCGGAACGAACAGGAAACCGGCGGTGAGGAGAGCAGCGGCAGACGCGACGATTCTGGCGCGGAAAGGCATGATGGTCCCCTGTATCTTGCGACTGCCCCCTGGCCAGGCCCTCTGGCTTCCCGCCGCATCCCGGGGAGCATCGTATTGGCCAGAATGTCCGCACTGCCGGCGATGAGATCAAATCGGGATATTTGAATTCCCGGGCAGGCCTAGTAGGTCGCCCGGCCGCCGCTGATGTCATAGACGGCGCCGGTGGAACCTCACCATGCTAGTTCCGCCGTATGTTAACCAGTGAGATTGATTTGACCGCTGTGAACAGGAGGCGATCCGTGCCGCTCGCCTGGGTGCCCTACACCGACTACGCCGAGGCCGAACGGCGCCTCGGGCCCATTCCCGCCGGACTGGATCTCGACTTCTACCGGGCGGACGGAGATACGCTCCCCGGTACCGTCGACGAGGTCGCCTTCTACGTCCTGCCCTACATGAAGGGGCCGGGCGTGCTGGCGCGAGCCGCGGAGATGACCAAGCTCCGGGTGGTGCAGACCCTGACCGCCGGCTACGAGGAGTTCCTGCCGCTGGTGCCGCCGGCGGCGACGCTGTGCAACGCGACGGGCGTGCACGACGCCAGCACCGCGGAACTGGCGGTGGCCCTCACCCTGGCCAGCGGACGGCACCTGGACAGCTTCGCCCGTAACCAGAGCGCCGGCGCCTGGCGTCCCGTGCTGGGCACGGCCCTCGCCGACCGGCGCGTCCTGATCATCGGCTACGGGCACATCGGCACGGCGATCGAGCGCCGGCTTCAGGGCTTCGAGGTCGCCTCCGTCACCCGCGTGGCGCGCCGTGGCCGGCCCGGGCCGCCGGAGGTGCACCCCATCGATGAGCTGCACCGGCTGCTTCCCCAGGCCGACGTCGCCATCCTCATCGCACCGCACACCCCGCAGACCGAGCGCATGATCGGCGCCAGGGAACTCGCGCTCCTCCCGGACGGCGCCCTCCTGGTCAACGTGGCCCGCGGCAAGCTGGTCGACACCGACGCCCTCGTCGCTGAGCTTTCGGCCGGCCGGATACGCGCGGCGCTCGACGTGACCGATCCCGAACCCCTGCCAGCGGACCATCCGCTCTGGCGGCAACCCGGGGTCCTGATCTCACCGCACGTCGGGGGCGCGAGTTCGGCTTTCGCCCCGCGCGCGGGGCGGCTGATCGCCGCCCAGCTGGCCCGTTTCGTCGCGGGCGAGCCGCTCGCCAACGTCGTCAAAGCGGGAGCGAAGTAACGAGCACGTCCGATACCGGGGAGCCTGGCCCGGGGCGGGTGCGCGCGATCTTGCGCCAGCCCCAGCTGGCGAAGGCGTTCTGCGCCGAGGTGGCGGCGGGCAGGACGGTCAGCGTAGCGCGTTCCTCCGGGCGGTTCGCCAGTACCAGGTCGTGCAGGGTCTGCCCGATGCCCTGCCGCCGCCACGAGGCGCGTACCAGCAGTTCAACCAGGGCAAAGGTACGGCCGGGGTGCTCGGCGGTGACGTCCGGCGGGAGCGGGGTGGTCAGGTCCCGCCACCACGAGGTGGACGGCCGAAGCGGCATCCCGGCCGCGTAACCGACCAGATAGCCGCCGTGCCGGGCCTCGGCGAGGACGAAGCCCGGCTGGCGGCGCTGGACCCGGAAGCGGTCGGCGAACACCTTGGCATCGTCGGGAGGGTCGGCGTAAACCTCGGCGTGCAGGACCTGCAGTTCGTCCGCGTGCGCGGCCGCCTGTGGCCCGTCGAGCAGCTGGAACGTGATGCCGGGCGCGGACACGACCACCTCCCCGGGCTTCGTCAGTCATCGAGCACGGCCAAGTCGAGCGTTTCCAGCCGGGCCGGATCGGCGATCACCTCGATCCGGGAGATTTTGTCGTCCGTCATCGTAAAGGCCAGGACCACGCGCAGCCGCCCGCGGGGCGCCCACACGATGCCGGGCGTCCCGTTGACCAGGGCGACGCGGGAGTAGCGGGAGCGCACGGAGGCGGCGCGCGCGCCCCGGGCCACGGCCGCCGCACCGCGGAGCGTGGCCGGGGCGCCCGACGGCGCGGCTGCGGCGTCGGCGTACAGCACGACCCCGGGGTCGAGTACGGCGAGCAGCGCGTCCAGGTCACCGCCGCGCGCCGCGGTGAGGAAAGCCTCGGCCACCTTCCGCTGCCGGGCCAGGCGGCTCCTGGGCACCGAGGTCGTGCCCCGCACCCGGCGACGGGCGCGGCTGGCCAGCTGGCGGGCCGCCGCCGGGGAACGGCCGGTGATTCCCGCGATCTGCTCGAACGGCAGGCCGAACGTGTCGTGCAGCACGAACGCGACCCGCTCGGCGGGCGGCAGCGTGTCGAGCACCACCAGCAGCGCGAGCCCGACCGAGTCCGCGAGCATCGCTTCCTGCTCGGGGCCGGCGACCGCGGCGTCATCTGGATCGAGCGGCTCCTCGCGCCGCGACTTGCGGGAGCGCAGCATGTCCAGGCACACCCGGGCGACGATGGTGGTGAACCATCCCTCCAGGTTGCCCACGGCGCTCGCGTTGGCGCGGGCGGCGTGAATCCAGCCTTCCTGGACCGCGTCGTCGGCGTCGCTGAGCGAGCCGAGCATCCGGTAGGCCATCGCCCGCAGCCGAGGGCGGCTCGCCTCGAACCGCCCGGCCAGCCGGTCGTCATCATCCATCGGTCACATTTTCCCTCTCGTGCTCCGTCATACCCCTGACGGATCAACTCCCGGCCGATGTGACCGACCGAACGAATGGGCTCGCGCTAGTTCCCCGGTCCGTGCAGACCGAAGATGAGCCGCTGGTCGCCGGGCCGGAAGGTGCCGTGGAACTGCGAGCTGTCGCCGATGTCGCGGCACCGGGCGAGCAGTGCGCGTCCGAGGGCGAGCTGCTGGCGTTCCCAGCTCGCCAGCGCGGCCTGCACATTCCCGCCGGCTGACGCGAGCTCGCCGGCGAGGGCCCAGCCGTCGGCGGCGGCCTTGGCCGTGCCCGCGGCCGCGTGCGGGCGCACCGCGAAGGCGGCGTCGCCGATCAGGCAGACCCGGCCGAACGTCATGCGGGGGACGGCTATGTCGTAGACGACTTGAACGAACGGCTCGTCCACGCCGGTCACGACCGCCGTGATGGGCCAGGCCAGGTCGGCCGCTGCGGCTTGTCGCATGGCGGTCATCGCCTGGTCCGTGGCCGCGCCCGGCGGCAGCGACACCGCCCGGCGGATGCCGTCCCGGCCGGTCATCAGCGCCTCGAGTTCGGCGCCCTCGGCGACGTTGACGTACCAGACGAAGTTGACCAGGCGGTCGCCCGCGGTCAGCGCGCCGCCGGGCCCGGGGATGGGATAGACGAGGATGTGGCTGTCCGTCAGGACCTGGTAGGTGAGCGCGTCGCCGAGCCGCCGGCGGGTGGCATCGGCCAGCGCCTGCTCGGGCAGCGTTCCGCGCCAGGCCACGTAACCGGAGTAGGACGGCCTGATGTCCGGCAGCAACCGCGCCCGGGCCAGCGAGCTCACGCCGTCGGCGCACACCAGCAGGTCAGCTTCGGCGCAGGTGCCGTCGGCCAGCGTGACGAGGACGCGGTCCCCGGACTGGCGGAACGTGGTGACCTCGCTGCCGAGCAGGTAGCGGCCAGGGTCGAACAGCTCGAGCAGCGAGGTGTAAATGGTGTTCCACGACGAGAACAGGTAACGGTGCCGCTGCTCGTGCCGGATGCTGCCGTCTGGCCGCAGGAACCTGATCCAGTCGGTGGCGGAGCACACGTCGGCCCGCGGCCGGCCGCCCCGTTCGGTCAGGTAGCGCAGGGTGGCGTCGAGGGCGGCGATGCCCGCGCCGCGGGCCTGCAGCGCAGCCGACGATCGTTCGAAGACCCGGACCTCGCAGCCGGCATCGCGCAGGACGAGCGCGGCGGTCAGGCCGCCTATCGATCCGCCCATGACGATGACGCGGGGCATGCGGGGCACCGGCTATGGTCCTTCTCAGGGCCGCCCGAACGTGGCCACCTTTACCACCTCGAGCTCGAACAGGACCCTGCGCTCGTCGATTGAGGGGTCACGCAGGGCGTACGGCGGCTCGTTGCCCGTGTACTTGACCCAGATCCGGTCGAGTTGCTCGGTGACCCGGCGGCCCTCCACCGGATCGTCCTCGGAGACCTCCCGCTTGACCACCGTCTTGAGGCTGAGCCAGTGGTAGGCGTTTTCCGGGTTCATCAGCAGGAAGGTAGCGTTGGGCACCTTGCGCAGCCAGGCCACCTTCTTGCGGTGGGTCGCCAGGTTGAGCAGCACGGTGTCGCCCTCGTAGTCGAACCACACCGGGGTCAGGTTGGGCTGGCCGTCTGAGCCGGTCACCGCGACGATCGCGGTTACCGGCTCGTCGAGCAACCGCTTGAAGATGGGGTCGAGGTCGGCCAGGCTCGTCACCGGCTCCCGCTCGCCGATCGTGAACTGGCCGGGCTGGGTTCCCTCGGCGACGTCTTTGAACTTCGCCACGGTAATGGTCACTGCGCACGCTCCTTCGCGCTAAGGACAGGTCACTCCAAGCGCCCGGCTGACACCGGGCACGGATCTGCGTCCGGCCTGCCCCCGGCTGAGGTCCATGACAGCCAGGTAGCCGGCCGGATCGACGCTGGCGTCGATCACGCTGGGACCGGGGCGGCGCAGGGCGGCGGCCAGCGCCGTGGCCAGTCCCTGCCCGGTGGTCACCGCGGCGCCCGCGGCGCCCATCGCGATCGCCGCGGCCGCGAAAGAGACCGGGCGGTACCTGACCGCCTCGTCGCCGCCTTGCCCAGCCGGTTTCTGCTTGAGTTTGATCAGGCTCAGCGCGGCGTCGTTGAAAACGATCACGATGACCGGCAGAGACAGCCGGACGGCCGTCTCTATCTCGGCCAGCGTCATGCCCAGGCCGCCGTCCCCGGTGAAGGCCACCACCGGTGCCCGCGGCGCGCACAGCGCGGCGGCGATGGCGGCGGGCAGCGCGTAGCCCATGGTAGCGAGCCCGCTGGAGGTGAGAAGCCTGCCCGGCTCGGGCACCTCCCACAGCGGCATGGCGACCAGCATGTGTGCGCCCGCATCGACCGTGGCGATGGTCTCCGGCGGGGTGCTGGCCCGCACCGTGGCGACGACCTGCTGGGGGGCGAGCAGCCCGGGCGAGGCGGTGGCCGCCGCCATGAGCCGCGCCGCGGCGTCGGTCTTGGCCGCACGTCCGGCATCGGGCGGCCAGTCGTGGCCGGGTCCCTGGGCCAGCGCCTCGGCCAGCGCCTCCGCCGCCCGGGCCAGCGGCATCCGCACCGCGGTCGCGCCGGTGAAGTAGCCACGGTATCCGGGGGGCGGGCTGGCCGCCGATTCGGTGATCAAGATGGTCCGCGCGGCGTAGTCCCACGGCGCCGGGATCATCTCGGCCTCGTCCACGCCGAACCCGACGATGAGATCGGCGGCGGCCAGCAGCGGCCACTCCATCGTGCCCCCGGTGACCAGTCCGGCCGCCTCGGCGGCGGAGTCCGGGATGACGCCGCGAGCCCGGTAAGTGTGCAGCGCCGGGATGCCGCGGCCCGCCAGGGCCGCCCGGAGCGCGGCGGTCTGCGGACTAGCGCCTGTGCCCAGCAGCAGCACCGGACGCCGGGCCGTCCGCAGGGTCCGGGCCAGGAGGGAGGCGCCCGCTTCGGCCGGCGACCTGCTGTCTACGGGAGCGCCGCATTCGGGAGCGTCATCAGGTCCTGGATTTCCGGTGCTGTCGTCCATGTTGGCGATGACCGGCCCTGGCGGCGCGGCTAGCGCGGTCCGGACGATCCGCGCGGCCACCTCGCCGCGGGGCCGGCCGACGGTGATCGCCGCCTTGGCGACCGAACGCCCCAGTCCCGCCTGGTCGATCCGCTGGTGGCTGACCCGGCTGGCGTCGGCGGCCGCGACGGTATCCGCGATCACCACCACGGGCAGCCGGTCCAGGGACGCGTGCGCGATGCCGTTGACCGCGCTGGCCAGCCCCGGCCCCCGGGTGACGACCACGGCCCCGGGCGTACCGGTGAGGTCGGCGCAGGTGGCGGCCATGATCACCGCGGCGGTCTCGCCGTGGGCCAGGATGAAGCGCAGCCCGGCGGTGGCCGCCGCCCCGACCACGTCCAGGTTAGGACCGCCGCCCGGCACGCCGAACAGCCAGCGCGCTCCGGCCTCGGCCAGCGCCCGTACGATCGCATCGGCGCCCGAATCGGCCGAGGTGCAGGCAGTGCTGGCTCCCAATGAGGCTCCCCTTTAAACGGTCATTCTGTGGTGCCCGTGGTACGTCGTCAAGAGCGCTGAACGCCCGGTGGCGAGATGATGAACTAACGCCGAACTGCGCCGAGGACGGGAGGTGAGACGATGCCGGCTTCTCCGGAGGGCAGCTGGGGATGGCTGCGCGCCCTGCCCGTCCTGCAGGGCGTGCTGCCCATCGACCGGGCCCGGGTACCTACCGATATGCTGGCCGGCCTCACGCTGGCCGCCCTCGGCATCCCCGAGGTCCTCGGCTACGCCAAGATCGCTGGGATGCCGCTGGTCACCGGCTTGTACACGATGCTGCTCCCGATGGCGGTCTTCGCCGTCCTCGGTTCGTCCCGCCACCTCGTCGTCGCCGCGGATTCCGCCACCGCGGCCATCCTCGCGGCCGCACTCGCCGGTATGGCGGTGGCGGGCTCTGAGCGATACGTCCGGCTGGCCGGGCTGGCGGCCCTGCTGGCCGGCGTGATGCTGCTCGCGGCCCGGCTGGCCCGGCTCGGCTTCCTGGCGAACTTCCTGTCCCGTACCGTGCTGGTCGGGTTCCTGACCGGTGTCGGCATCCAGGTCGCGGCCGGACAGCTGCCCGACATGCTCGGGATACCTACCGCGAGCAAGCAGACCCTGCCCAGGCTCTTCGAGGTGGCGCGCGCGCTCACCCACGCCCACCCGGCTGACGTAGCGGTATCGATCGGGGTCATCGTGATCGTGGTCACGGCTCGCCGGATCACCCGCCGGATCCCGGGACCGCTGATCGCGGTGATCATCGCGATCATCGTGAGCTGGGCCGTGGGCCTGGCCAGCCACGGCGTGGCCGTGGTCGGGAACGTCCCGCGCGGGCTGCCGAGCCTCGGGCTGCCCGCCCTTGGCTGGCACGACGCCGCCGCGCTGCTCGGCGCCGCGGCGTCGATGTTCGTGGTCATCCTGGCGCAGAGCGCGGCCACCTCCCGGGCCTACGCGGTGAAGTACGAAGAACCGTTCAGCGAAGCCACCGACCTGGTCGGCTTGGGCGCCGCCAACGCCGCCGCCGCGTTCTCTGGCACGTTCGTGGTCAACGGCAGCCCGACCAAGGCGCAGATGGTCGACAGCGCCGGCGGCCGCAGCCAGCTGGGCCCCCTCACCGCCTCCGCCGTGGTCCTGCTCGTACTCGTGCTGCTCACCGCGCCGCTGGCGTACCTGCCTGACGCCGCCCTGGCCTCGGTGGTCTTCCTCATCGCGATTCAGCTCGTCGACGTCAAGGAGATGCGGCAGATCCGGGCCTGCAGGAAACGGGAGTCCGCCGTTGCCTTGCTCACGGCGGTCGCGGTGGTAACCCTGGGCGTCGAGTATGGCATCGTGCTCGCCGTCGTCGCCTCGATCGTCGACCACCTGCGGCACAGCTACAGCCCGCTCAACAGCGTCCTGGTGAAGACACCCGCCGGGCACTGGCACGCGGCCCCGGTCATGCCCGGCGCGCGCACCGAGGAAGGACTGGTGGTCTACCGGTTCGGCACCAGCCTGTACTACGCCAACGCCGCCAAGCTGCTGGAGGACGTGGCGACCCTGATCGGTCACGGCGGCCAGCTGCGCTGGCTGGTCGTCGACTGCGCCGCCATCGGCGACGTCGACTACACCGCATCCGCGGTCCTGGTCAAGGTCATCGAGCACGTTCACCAGCGGCACGTGCGCCTGGTCCTCAGCTCCGTGCTCGGTCCGGTCCGGCAGCAACTCGACCAGTACGGCATCTGCGCGAAGCTGGGTCCCGATGCCTTCTACGACACTCCCGGCCAGGCCCTCGAGGCCTTCCACGCGGCGGGCCCGGCATAGCCGGCCGGGCCAGGGACGCCGGATTGCGGCAGGCTACCAGCACGGGCCCGGCCGTCGCGGCAGCCCGTTCGGCTGCCTAACAAAATCCTAACGCCCGCATTTAATGCCTAACGCATTCCTAACAGCAACAATTCTCTCACGCCAATATAATTCGATCATTCCCTGCTGGTATGGGGTGCGGTGCTACAGGCAATGCGGCGCGTTCATTGGGCGCGCCGTCGGCGCATAGAGAATGCGTGGCAGCGATGAGCAGAATGGCGCCTGCTAGCGAAGCGCTGGCCGCCGCTTCCGTGGCGGAGCCCGCAGGCGGGATGCCAGGTCCAGGCCGCTCCGGCCACGTGCCCAGGCGCCGCGTGTCCGGTATTCTCCACTGGCAGACCCGGCCGGAGCGCATCCGCGGGATGGCCGCGGCGGCGGTAATCGCCGCTATCTTCCTGGGCCTGATCACGGCGATGATCTTCGGCAGCATAGCCAGTGGCGTGCGGCTGATCGGGAATCAGTCCGAGCCGGAGGTTCTCGCCACCACCGACTTGTACTTCCGCCTCAACGATATGGACGCGCAGGTCGCCAACGTGCTGCTGGTCGGCATGCAGCGCGGCCTCGGTATCGACCGCCAGCAAGCGCAGGCCATCTACCAGCAGGACCGCGTGCAGGCGGACCAGGATCTGCAGCGCGCCGCCGTGGTGGCGGGATCGGTGGCGTCCGCCCAGCAGTCGCTTCGCTCGGTTCTGGACGGGCTCGGCCGTTACGAGGCGCTGGCCGGCGAGGCCATGTACCTCGACGGCCAGGGCACCGGTCAGGCCGGCCTGCCGCCGGCCGCCGCGCTCGTCCTCTACCGGCAGGCGACCGATCTGCTTCAGGGCAGCATCCTGCCGTCCGCGCGCAGCCTTACGAACCAGAACACTGCCACTTTGGACGGCGTCTACCAGGCGAAACGATCCACTGCGCGATCTGGGATCCGGTGGGTGGCGCTGACCGGCGCCGCGTTGCTCGCCGTCCTGATCGGCATGCAGATCTACCTCGCGACCCGCTACCGGCGGATTTTCAACATGGGGCTGGCCGGGGCCACGCTCGTCGCGGTGGCACTGGCCGCGGCGAGCGCCACCGGACTCTCCGCGGGCGCCGGGCAGCTCCGCGTGGCCAAGGCCGAGGCCTTCGACTCGATCATCGCCCTGTCCCAGGCCCGTGCGGTCAGTGACGACGCCAACGCCGACGAGAGCCGCTACCTGGTTGACCCGGCCCGCGCCGGGCAGTACCAGCAGGCGTTCGAGGACAAGTCGCAGCAGCTGGTCCAACTGGCCGGGGCCGGCATCTTCCGGTACGACACCGCGCTGGCCCAGGCCATTAGCGCGTATCACGCCAACCATGCGGACATCCGCTTCGGCGGTTACTTCGGCGTCGAGTTCCGCAACATCACCTTTGCCGGAGAACGGGCGGCGGCGGAGCAGACACTGGCTGCCTACCAGGTGTACGAGCGGGACGATCGCCATATCCGGGCGCTGAACCGCAGCGGGGACCTCCGTACGGCGATCGCATTCGACACCAGCTACGCTCCGGGTAATTCCAATTGGGCCTTCACCCAGTACGACAATGCGCTAGCCGGGCTAATCGGCATTAACCAGCGCGCCTTCACAATGGCGATCTTCGCTGGCCAGCAGGATACGAATGGCTGGACCAGCTACATACCGGCCGGGACAACCATTCTCATCGTCATTCTCGTGCTGGCCGGCATCCGCCCCCGCCTAGCCGAATACCGGTAACGACACCGCGCCCGGCAAGGACCCTGGCCGCGCATGGCCTCCAGGGAGCAGCCACGCTACGCTTTACCCTGCACTATGCCAGCAGGGGAGGTGCCGGTGACGACAGGACCGGAGGACCGTGGCCGGCTCAGGGCGTGCCACGCTGACCGCGAGCAGGTAATCGGCACCCTTCAGGCCGCGTTCGCGCAGGGCCGGCTGACCAGGGACGAACTCGACGCACGGGCGGGCCAGGCGCTCGCCGCGCGGACCTATGCCGACCTGGCTGCGCTCCTGGGCGACATCCCGGGCGCAATCCGGGATGTCGGCGACATCCCGCGCCCGCCCGCCCGCGCCCCCCGCCGGCCGCTGGCCCGGGCGGCCGTCAAGGCAGGCAGCTGCCTGATCATCGCGGCCGCCGCCGTCTGGGTCGCCGCCATCGTCGATCCGAGCGGTCCAGGCGGCTATCACGATCATCTTCTCCTTCTCCCGATGCTTCTCCTGGCTGCCATCGCCATAGTCGCGGCACCTTGCATACTGGGGCATGGGGTGGTCACCTCGTGGAAGCTGAGACGCTCCCGCGGGCAACTGCCGCCCCGACCAGGGCCGGGCGGCCACGCCCTCGAAGGCGAACGACGCGCCAGCACCGGCCATGACCCGGATCCCTACCCGCGCGCGGCCAGTTGCCATCGGCTGCGGCCGGCTGCCTTGGCCGCGTAAAGCGCGCGATCCGCAATCGCCAGCACGGAGTCGGCGTCGTCGTCGGCTGCGGATAGCGCGACGCCGATCGACAGCGAGGGAGAAAGGGACTCCCCGCCTAGCCTGACCGGCTGCTGGACCGTCCGCATGACCCGGGCCGCCAGGCTGACCGCTTCGGCCGGCGTCGGCACCGGGTAGCCGATCAGGAGGAACTCATCGCCGCCGAGCCTGCCGATCGTATCCTGCTCTCGCGCCGTCAGCTTGAGGCGCCGCCCCACTTCGACGAGCAACTGGTCGCCTGCCGCGTGCCCCAGGGTGTCGTTGACTGTCTTGAAGTGGTCGAGATCGCAGAAGAGCACGGCGACGCGGTCTCCGCCGTGCTGAGACGCGGTGAGAGCCGCCGCCAGCCGGTCGAGCACCAGCGCCCGGTTGGGCAGGCCGGTGAGCCAGTCATGCGTGGCCGAGTAGGCAAAACGCGCCTGCGTGGTCCTCAGCATGGTGATGTCCTCGATCTGGGTGAGCAGCAGGCTTGGGCCACTGCGGGTCTGGTCGGCCAGCAGGGTGGAGTTGACCCGGCCCCAGACCTGTTCACCGTCGGGCCGCGTGAAGTGGATCTCGTACTGGTCGCGCGGGCTTGCGGTGGTATCGGTGTTACGTCTAAGGGGGCCGGTGTCGGGCCGGGCGAGCTCGGGTACCGTCCGGCCGAGCAGTTCGCCGGCGCCGCGGCCGAGTAGTTGCTCGCATGCCAAATTGACTCTGGTGATGCGCTGATCCTCGGTCAGCAGCGCGATCGCGATCGGCGAGCGGTCGAACATGGCGCGGAACAGCTGCTCCGAATCCGCCAGCAGCGTGTGCACGCGCGAATGCTCGATCGCCAGTGCGGCATGGACGGCGAACTGCTCAAGCAGCTGACAGCGCCGTGCGTCAGGGCGGCGGCCACCGACTGGCATGTCGACGCTCAGCACGCCGATGAGGGCACCACCCGGTGCGTGCAGCGGGGCGAGCAGGATGTCGTCCGGATGCCAGGCATCCGGTTCCTCGCTCGGCTCGATCGGCGGTACCCAGGCGGCAACGGCGCTCACGTGCCTCTGGTCGGCGCGGTGATCAAGGAACCTGAGCTCGCCCCAGGACTCGCAGCTGGCTAGGATACGGCGCCATGTCTCCAGCGGCGCTCGTGTGCCGAGCAGCGCCTCGGTGACTTCTTCCGGACCCGCTATCGCCACGACCTGGAACATGTCCCCGGGCAGCAGCATGTTCACCAGCGCGCAGCCGAAGCCCAGCTGGTCGACGACGGCCTGCACCACCAGCTGCAGGGTGAGCCGCAGATCAAGGCTCGAGGCAACACGCCGCGCCAGCTCCGCCAGGAGCCGACCCGCCTGCGCGTCGTGCACCAGAGGACCCGGCGCAGGCCGACTCGGAATGGTGCCTGCCGAGCCCTCCAGCCCAGTTGGCTGTGGTGCTCGGGGAGCAGTGTCCTTCACTCTCCGCCTCGTTCCGGCTGCTTACGAAGAGTAATAGTACACACCGCTTAGTGAGCGAGCCGGGATTTCCCGGGTCAGAAAGGTCAGGACCACCGGTGGTGGCTCCTGGCCGGGGACCCAAACGGCCTGATGGCCGCCAAATCGGGCCGTAAGTCACTACCGTCACGGTCCCGGACGGGAGACGATCCGGTGCGGGTGAAACGTGTTACCTGCGGCGGCCATCCCGGCCGCTACCAGACAGGAGTGAGAAAAGATGACTGCTTTCAACGTCGCGGATCTGTCCGCGCTGGAGATCCTGGACTCGCGCGGACGGCCCACGCTGGCGGTGACCGTGCGGCTGGCGGACGGGACGACCGCCCGCGCCGGCGTCCCGTCGGGTGCCTCGACCGGGTCGCTAGAGGCAGTGGAACGCCGCGACGGTGACCCGGACCGGTACGAAGGCAAGGGGGTCCTGGGCGCGGTCGCAAGCGTCAACACCGAACTTGCCGACCTCCTGCGGGGCCGGTCCTGGGTCTCGCTGGCCGAGGCGGACCAGGCCATGATCGACCTCGATGGCACCCCGAACAAGAGCCGGCTGGGTGCCAACGCCACGGTGGGAACCTCGATGGCCCTGGCCCGCGCCCTGGCCACCTCAGCCGGGACGCCGCTGTGGCAGTGGCTCACCCCGGAGGGCGTCACGCCGTCCCTGCCGGTGCCGCACTTCAACGTGCTCAACGGCGGGGTCCACGCCCCCAACGCGCTGGACTTCCAGGAATTCATGGTCGCCCCGGTCGGCGCCCCGTCGATGGCCGAAGCGGTCCGCGCCGGCGCCGAGGTCTACAGCGCGCTGCGCCGCGAGCTGTCCGGCCGCAAGCTCTCGACCGGCCTGGGCGACGAGGGCGGCTTCGCTCCCGAGGTCACCGAGCCCGAAGAGGTCCTGCGGCTGCTGGTACAGGCCATCTCCGACGCCGGCTACAAGGCGGGCACGGAAGGCGTGTCCATCGCGCTCGATCTGGCGGCGTCGGAGTTCCGCCAGCCAGACGGCCGCTACCAGGTGGCGGGCGACCAGCTGAGCAGTGGCGACATGATCGAGCGGCTCGCGCAGATCACGACGCGGTTCCCCGTGCACTCGATCGAGGACGGTCTCGGCGAGGACGACGACGACGGCTGGATCGCGCTCACCGCCCGCCTGGGCGCCACGACGGAGCTGGTCGGCGACGATATCTTCTGCACCAACCCGGCCATCATCACCAGCGCGATCGAGCGGGGCATCGGCAACTCCGCGCTGATCAAGCTCAACCAGATCGGCACCGTGACTGAGACGCTGCTGGCCATGGCGATCTGCCGCCGGGCCGGCTACCGGCAGTTCGTCTCGCACCGCTCCGGCGAGACCGAGGACCACTTCATCGCCGACCTGGCCGTCGGCACCGGCTGCGGTCGCCTCAAGACCGGCGCCCCGGCCCGCGGCGAGCGCGTGGCCAAGTACAACCGGCTCCTGGAGATCGCCGCCGCCGTGCCGGGCCTCCGCTACGGCATGTCCTGACCGGCAGGCCCGCCGCGCACAACTATGCCCCGAGCAGGCTCAGGGTCCGCGCCAGCACGTCGGCGCGGCTGCGGTCGCCGTGATTGGCGGCGATGGAGTGGTTGCCGATCAGCAGCGAGAAGAAGAGCAGGCAGCGAGCCTCGACGTCATCCGGGTCGGAGCACAGGGCGGCGAACAGCGCGCGCAGGTGATCCATCCGCCGGTTGTCCACGCGCCGGAGGCGCTCGGCGACCGCCGGGTCACGCCGGGCCCAGTCGCGGACCGCGAGGTCGGTCAGCAGCACGCTGGAGGAGGTGAGCGCGAGCAGCCGGCGCAGCTTGGCCTGGCTATCGCCGCCCTCGCGCTCGAGGCGCTCCGCCACCTCCTCGGTGGTGGCCCGCTCCCAACGGTCGAGCATCTCCGCCAGCAGCGCGTTCCGGTCCTCGAAGTGCCAGTAGAAGCCGCCTCTGGTCACGCCGAGGGCCTGGGCCAGCGGCTCGATCCGGACCGCGTCCGGACCGCCGGCGGCCAGCGCCCGCAGGCCCTGCTCGATCCACTTGCTGCGGGGCGTGCGGGTCGGGGCGGCCATCGTCTGTCCCTTTCGCGTTCCGCGCGGCATTGACGGTGCGGCGTTGACCATGCCGCATTGACAAGGCCGCTGATGATGCCTAATCTCCCATCCATACAGTACTGTATGGATGGGCTCGGAACAGGGAGCTGACGGACGCATGAGCGACTACCAGACCATCCGCTACCAGCGCGACGGGGACATCGGCACCCTGAGCCTGGCCCGTCCCGCCAAGCGCAACGCTCAGAACCCGCTGATGTGGGAGGAGCTCGCCCGGCTCGGTGCCGAGCTGAAGCCCGACGAGACCCTGCGCTGCCTGGTGGTGAGGGGAGACGGGCCGGCTTTCTCGGCCGGCATCGACCTGGCGGAAGGGCTGGCCGGGATGCTGGCCGGCCTAGCTGAACGGCCCGACGACGAGCGCAGCCGCGCCGCGGGCCGGGCCGCCGCCGGGACGTTCAGCTGGATTCCCGACCTGGGCTGCGCCAGCATCGCCGCCGTGCACGGCCACGCCTACGGTGCGGGATTGCAGCTGGCCCTGGCCTGCGATTTCCGCATCTTCGCGGAGGGGGCCAGGGTCGGCCTGCTTGAGACCCGCTACGGGATCATGCCCGACATGGGCGCCACCGTCCGGCTGCCCCGGATCGTCGGTGAGGGCCGCGCCCGGGAGCTGATCCTGCTCGGCGACATCATCGACGCCGCCGAGGCCCTGCGCATCGGGCTGGCCAACCGTGTGGTCGCTGCCGCGGACCTCCGCGCGGCCGCCGCCGGGCTGGCCGCGCGGCTGGCGGCCCAGCCGCCACTTGCGGTGCGGGGAGCCAGGCGGGCGATCGACGCGGCGTGGTACCGCAGCCCGGAAGAGAGCCTGGACGTGGCCCTGGAAGAGCAGCTTCGCTGCCTGAGGTCCGAGGACTTCAAGGAGGCCGGCCTAGCGATGGCCGAAGGCCGGACACCTCAATGGCAGGGGCGCTAGGGGCCGCGTGCCGTCGAGGGCGACGTAGCACCGGCTGTCCTTCTTAGCCGTCGAAACGACACGCCACCGCGGATCCGGCGTTCCCGGCGCGGCAAAAACTTGGATTATTCGTTTCCTGGAATCGTTCGTGTTACTGGTGATAGGTTTGGCGTCATGACCGCATCCCAGACTCCGACGACCGCCGAGGAGCTGCGCGGTGCCGGCCTGCGGGTGACGGCCGCTCGCGTCGCACTGCTCGAGACCGTCCGGGAGGGTGACCACCTCGGCGTCGAGGCGATCGCCTCCGGGGTGCGCGATCGCGTAGGCCATATCTCCCTGCAAGCCGTGTATGACGCCCTCCACGCGCTTACCGGAGCGGGGCTCATACGCCGCATCGAACCGGCAGGCAGCCAGCCCCGGTTCGAGGGACGCGTCAGCGACAACCACCACCACGTCGTGTGCCGGTCGTGCGGCGTCGTCGCTGACGTCGACTGCGCGGTCGGCGAGGCCCCCTGCCTGACCGCATCCGACGACCACGGCTTCTCGATCGGCGAGGCCGAGGTCGTCTACTGGGGCTTGTGCCCCGCCTGTTCCACCGCCCACAGTTCCTGAGCACCGTGATCCGCCTAGCCGGGAAGGATTCCCATGTCTGAGAACCATGATCCAGTAGTCGTCGAAGACGCGACCCCGGAGAGCGGGGGATGTCCGGTCGTGCACGGCCTCACGCACCCCACCCAGGGTGACGCCAACCAGGACTGGTGGCCGAGCCGACTCAACCTGAAGATCCTCGCCAAGAACCCCGCCGTGGCCAACCCCATGGGCGAGGAGTTCAACTACGCCGAGGAGTTCAAGACCCTCGACCTCGCCGTCGTAAAGCGGGACATCGCGGAGGTGCTGACGGACTCCAAGGACTGGTGGCCGGCCGACTTCGGCCACTACGGCCCGCTCATGATCCGGATGGCGTGGCACCTCGCGGGCACCTACCGGATCAACGACGGCCGCGGCGGCGCCGGGGCCGGACAGCAGCGCTTCGCGCCGCTCAACAGCTGGCCGGACAACGTCAGCCTGGACAAGGCGCGCCGGCTGCTGTGGCCGGTCAAGAAGAAGTACGGCAAGAAGATCTCGTGGGGCGACCTGATGGTCCTCACCGGCAACGTCGCTCTGGAGTCGATGGGCTTCAAGACCTTCGGCTTCGGCGGCGGCCGCGTGGACGTCTGGGAGCCGGACGATGACGTCTACTGGGGTCCCGAGACCACCTGGCTCGGCGACGAGCGCTACACCGGCGACCGCGAGCTCGAGGCTCCGCTGGCCGCGGTGCAGATGGGCCTCATCTATGTCAACCCGGAGGGCCCGAACGGCAATCCGGACCCGCTCGCCGCGGCCCGCGACATCCGCGAGACGTTCCGCCGGATGGCGATGAACGACGAGGAGACGGTCGCCTTGATCGCCGGCGGTCACACCTTCGGCAAGACCCACGGCGCGGGCCCGGCGGACGACGGTCGGCCCCGATCCCGAGGCTGCCCCGATGGAGCAGCAGGGGCTGGGCTGGAAGAGCACGTACGGCACCGGCAAGGGCGGGGACGCGATCACCAGCGGTCTCGAAGTCACCTGGACCGACACGCCGACCACCTGGGACAACAGCTTCTTCCGGATCCTGTTCGGCTATGAGTGGGAGCTGACCGCCAGCCCGGCAGGCGCGCACCAGTGGCAGCCGAAGGGCGGCGCCGGGGCGGGTACCGTGCCCGACGCCCACGACCCGTCGAAGCGCCGCGCCCCGACGATGCTGACGACCGACCTTTCGCTCCGGTTCGACCCGATTTACGAGCCGATCTCGCGGCGTTTCATGGCGGACCAGGATGCGTTCGCGGACGCCTTCGCCCGCGCGTGGTTCAAGCTGACCCACCGCGACATGGGCCCGGTCGTGCGCTACCTCGGCCCGGAGGTCCCGTCCGAGACGCTGATCTGGCAGGACCCCGTTCCGGCGGTGGACCACGAGCTCATCGACGCCGGGGACATCGCCGCCCTCAAGGGCCAGATCCTCGCCTCGGGCCTGTCGGTGTCCCAGCTCGTGTCCACCGCGTGGGCGTCGGCCTCGTCCTTCCGCGGCAGCGACAAGCGCGGCGGCGCCAACGGTGCGCGCCTCCGCCTCGAGCCGCAGAGCGGGTGGGAGGTCAACAACCCCGACCAGCTGGCGACGGTGCTCCGCACCCTGGAGGGAATCCAGGATGCCTTCAACGCTGCCCAGACCGGCGGTAAGAAGGTCTCGCTGGCCGACCTGATCGTGCTGGCCGGCGGTGCGGCCGTCGAGCAGGCCGCCAGGAACGCCGGCTTCGACGTCGAGGTCCCCTTCACGCCGGGCCGCGCCGACGCGTCGCCGGAGCAGACCGACGTGGAGTCGTTCGCCGTGCTCGAGCCGAAGGCGGACGGGTTCCGCAACTACGTCGGGAAGAGCAACCGGCTGCCGGGCGAGTACCTGCTGATCGACAAGGCGAACCTGCTCACCCTGAGCGCTCCCGAGATGACGGTCCTCGTCGGCGGCCTCCGCGTGCTGGGTGCGAACTACGACTCCTCGAAGCTGGGTGTCTTCACCACCACCCCCGGGTCGCTGACCAACGACTTCTTCGTCAACCTGCTCGACATGGGCACGACGTGGCGGGCGGTGTCCGAGGACGCGAACACGTTCGAGGGGCGCGACGCCGCCACCGGCGAGGTCAAGTGGACCGGCAGCCGTGCCGACCTCGTCTTCGGGTCGAACTCCGAGCTGCGCGCGCTCGCGGAGGTCTACGCGAGCGATGACGCGAAGGAGAAGTTCGTGAACGACTTCGTCGCGGCGTGGGACAAGGTGATGAACCTCGACCGGTTCGACCTCGTCTGATCATGACGTCCAGGTCGGCCCGCGCGGGCCGACCTGGACGTCGATGTTGCCCCACCGCAGGCCCAAGACCAGCTCAGGCTCCGCGGGTCAGTTCCGCGCGGCGCAGCTCGATCCGGCCGCGGCCGACCAGGAAGATGCCGAACATGACGGTGTTGGCGTCGTCCGGCACCCGCGCCGTGACCTCGTGCCTGGTCCAGTCGCGGTTGCCCGTGAAGGTGACGATGGTATTGCCGGGGTCATCGAGGGCGGCACGCTCGGTGAGGGGCCCCCGGATGCCCCGGGGATCCTGGCTGACCCGTAGGAACAGCCCGGCGCGGCCCGCGGCGGCCTCGCCGCGGAACTCGCCGCGGAAGGTGACCACGGTGCCGCGATAGTCGTCGGCGTACATCTCCTGGCCGAGGAAGGCGAAGCCGCCGGGCTGCGGTACGGCCGAGGACAGCACCGCGATTCCGCCTTCCGCGGTGCAGGCATAGTCCTGCCAGTGCGAGTGGCTGGCGTGTTCGGCGAAGCTGCCGCTGAGCAGCCAGCTGTCCAGGCCGTCGGCGAAAGCAAGGTTGCGCGGCTCATAACGGGGCCGGTGGTCAATGCCCAGGGCGGCGAGCGCCGGCGCGGGGTCGGGGAGCGGTACGGTCCGGTCATCGTCCGGTAGCGGTACGGCCAGCTGGTCCATCATCGTGTCGGCCACCCGGACCGGCGCGCCCGCGGTGATCGCGACGGCCACGCCCTCGGCCAGACGCGCAGGGACGTGCCGGCTTCCGGCGGGGCCGGTGAGCGCGATCCGGGCGGCGGTCACCTCGGAGCCCAGCTCGTCGATGTCCACTCCGGTCACCCGGGCGCCGGCCGCGCGTAGCAGCCGGTCGGTGAGCTCGTCCTCGGTGCGCGCCTGCGCGGCCCCGGTCCCCTCCTGGTCGCCGGGTGGCGGCTCGATGAGCCCGGAGAGCCGGAGGCCGTCGTCGGCCACCAGCCAGATCGGCAGCTCCCGGCGGGTGCCGTCGTCGGCGAGCACGAGGACGAAGCTGGGGAAACGGATCGGCACGGGGCCGGGCGGGATACGGCGCTCGACGCGCGCGATGCGGACGGTGGTCATGTGCGTCCTCCCAGCGGGAACAAGGTCGGGGCGGTGCTCGGTGAGGTAGCCGCGCAGCCGGAGCCGGGCCTTGTGCAGGCTGGCCCGGGCCGCGCCGGCCGGCTCGGCGATCTGGCCGGGTGGAAGGTCGGCGTAGTAATGCAGGGCGACGGCGCGCCGCTGCCCGGCGGGCAGGTCGGCGACCGCCGCGCGCAGGGCATCGGCCCGGTCCAAGTCCTCAGCCGAAGGCAAGCCGTCCGCGGCCGCCGGGTGGAGCGGCTCGGGCCAGTCAGGCAGCAGCGTGACCGGGGCGCGGCGCTGCAGGCCACGGTAGACGTTGTGGACGATGCCGGCCAGCCAGCTGGCGAACCGGTCCGGATCCCGCAACCGGTCCAGCGCGATGAACGCCCGCAGGAACGACTCCTGCACGATGTCGTCCACGTCGCTGGGATTGGAGGCCAGCTGCCGGGCGCGGGCGCGCGCCGCCGGCTGGTGCCGCTCGACCAGCAGCCGGAACGCCACCGGGTCGCCGTCGCGGGCCAGCCGGACCAGGTCGCCGTCGGAGATCTCCCTGCTCATCAGGATCAGGCGCCGCCGGCCGGTTTCGCGCCGCCGGCCGGATTCGCGGTACGCGGTTCCGCGGTGCGCAGTTCCGGGTTCCGCAAGGCGATCCGGCCGGGGCCGACCAGGCCGATGCCGAACCGGATCATGTCGGCGTCCTCGGGAATCGGCGCCGTGATCTCATACCTGGTCCAGTCCCGGCCCCCCGATACGGTGACACCGTGGTCCTCGCGGGCGCGCCCATTGCGCCACCAGTGCCTGACGATCTCCAGGCGCAGCCCGGCTAGTTCGGTGCGGGGCTCGGTGCGGATCTCGCCGTGGAAGACGACGGTGGCGCCGCGGTAATCATCGGCAAAGATCGCCTGGACCAGAGCGGCGGATCCGGTCGGCCGCGGGACGGCCGAGGACAACACCGCGGACTGGCCGTCGGCGGCCGCCGAATAGTCCGGCGGGGGCGGCGGGTCTGCCTCGCGGCGGAAACCGCTGTCAAGGTCCCACCGCTCCAGCCCGTCGTTGAACGACAGGTTGCGCGGCTCGTAACGGGGCCGCTGGCCAGGCAGGGTGGCCATCGGTCGGTCGGCCGGCGCATGGCCGCCGGGAAGAGCCCGGCCGGCGGGCGGCACCCAGTCGAGGAACGGGCCGAGCAGGTCGTCGCCCGGAACCGGCCTGGCTACCCGGTCCAGTACCGGGTCGGCCATCCGGACCGGAGCGCCCGCGGCGGCCGCCATGGCCAGGCCCAGCCCCAGGGCCGCCGTGACCTCCCGGGTTCCCGCGGGGCCAGCCAGCCCGATCCGGGCCACGGCGACCTGCGGGGTCAGCTCGTCGATGTCCGCCGCGGTCACGTCGATGTCCACCCTGGTCAGGCCGGCGCCGGCCGCGCGCAGCAGCCGATCGGTCAGTTCTTCCGGAGCGTCGGCCGTCACGACTTCTCCGGCCGGCCGGGCGGCGATCACGAGAAGCTTGGACAGGTCGGAGCCACCTGGCTCGCCCCTCATCCAGATAGGCACCGCCCGGTGACCGGTGTCGTCGGCCAGCACGATCAGGAAACCGCGAGTGATAAAGCCGCCGTTCGGCAGCCGCCCGGGCCGGGGCTCGGCGTGCGCGATGCGGACGGTGGTCATGGGTGTTCTCTCCACACTCTTTAGTGTCCGCAATCGGCGCCCGTGTTACCCCGCCCGGCCCGGGCTCGGTAAGACTTCGGAGCATGACGAGAGCAAGGGAGCGGTGATGACCGAACAGCGGGTCACGGTGGAGATCAACGACGGGGTCGCGGATGTCCGGCTGAACCGGCCGGGCAAGCGCAATGCCCTGGACGGGCCGATGTTCGCCGGGCTGGTCGCGGCGGGCGAGCGGCTCAAGTCCGAACCCGGCGTCCGCGCGGTCGTGCTGTCCGGGGAGGGTCCGGACTTCTGCGCGGGCCTGGACTTCGGCTCGTTCGCCGCGATGCGGGACGGCGAGCGGCTCAGCGCCCTGGTCGACCTGCCCCCGGGCACCGGGCCGGCCCGGGCCACCGGGCAGCGCGCCGCGTACGTCTGGGCGGAGATCCCCGTCCCGGTCATCGCGGCCGTGACCGGCAACGCCCTGGGTGGCGGCCTGCAGATCGCGCTGGGCGCCGACATCCGCATCGTCGCGCCGGACGCGCGGATGTCGGTGCTGGAGATCAGGTGGGGCCTGGTGCCTGACATGACCGGCAGCCAGCTGCTCCCCGAGCTGGTCGGCCGGGACGTGGCCAAGGAGCTGACCTTCTCCGGGCGGGTCGTTCCCGGCGAGGAGGCGGTGGCGCTCGGCCTGGCGACCCGGGCCGATCCTGACCCGCGTAAGGCCGCGCTTGAGCTGGCCCGCATCATCGCCGGCCGCAGCCCGCACGCCATCCGGGCGGCCAAGCGGCTGCTGGACCTGGCGGGCCGGGTAGACCTGGAGACGGGCTTCGCCGCGGAGCAGCAGGAGATCGGCGCCCTCATCGGCCGCCCGAACCAGGCAGAAGCGGTCGCCGCGGAGTTCGGCAAACGCCCGCCCCGGTTCACTGACCCAAGCTGACCCAAGCTGACCCAGCCGGTGCCCGCCCGGGAAGCCCTTAAGGGCCGCCCGGGAAGCAGGGTCAGGAATCAGGGTCGGGCAGATGGTGGGTGGCGAGCCGCGTACCTCCGCGCCGGCGGCCGCCGGCGCTGGCCCGCATGGCGGGGATGGTCTCGCTGGTGACGAGCCCGCGTTCGCTGGTGAGCTCGTCGATGACCGAAAACGCCGCGGAAATCCGTTCCGGGGTGTCGATGACGATCGTGACGACGGGGACGTGGCGGCCTAGTTGCAGCAGGCGGTCGCCGTGCGGCGCGTGGTCGCCGTGGAAGCCCCAGATGCCGCGCTGGGTGGTGGCGCCGCTGAGCCCGGCCGAACGTAGCCGGCGCACGATGGCCCGGTGGATCGGCTCCCCGTGGTGCTGGACCGCCTCGGAGGTGTAGATCATGAGCTTGTACCACAGCGCCATGCCGTGCTCGTCGGCGCCGGGCAGCGCGGGAGGGGTGGCGAGCAGAAGGCTGTCCCGCTTGCAGATGCGGACGCGTTCCAGGGTGAGCAGCGGGCGCCGCAGCAGCGTGCCGAGTTCGGGCAGGACGCGGCCGATCCGCGGGCCGGAGCCGACGGCGATGACCATCATCGGGACCTCGGCGTTCCGGCTGAAGAACGCGGCCCGCTCGCGGCGGCCGTGTGCGGTGCCGTCGACGCCGAGCAGTGCGGTGGCGCCGTCCAGGCCGCGGCGATGCAGCAGGTCGCAGACCGCGACGAAGGCGGGGACCCGGCCGACGCGTTCCTGGCGGCCCAGGTAGACCGTGAGCTTGGTCGTCTCGTGCAGGTCCTCGGGCGACCAGCCGGCGCCGGTGACGTCGGTCAGCAGCCGGGCTCGCTCCAGGGTGACCAGGCCGGTGCTGGTGAGCTGGACGGTCTGCGGGAGAACGGCCTCGATGCGGGACCGGGTGTCGACCGCGACCGCGATGAGCGGCAGGTCCTCGGACAAGGTCAGGGACCGGTCGGTGCGCAGGTGATGCTTGAGCCCGAATCCTTCCGTGCCGCGCAGCAGGACGCTGGCCGCGATCTCGTGCCGCCCGTACAACCCGATCAGGGCGTCGGCGGTGAAGGTGCCCCCGGTTCGGTGGCGTTCGCCGAAGTAGCTGGTCAGCTTCAGGCAGTCGGCGGTCACAGCTGCGCTCCGAGCAGGCGGCCGAGCGCGGCGGCGGCGATGCCGAGCGCCAGGCTGATGGCCACGTTGAGCGCGGCCATCCGGTGCTGACGTTCCTCGGTCAGCCGCTGGGTTTCCAGCATCCACGTCGAGAACGTCGTGTACGAGCCGACGGCGGCGGTGCCGGCCAGCAGCGCCTGGTCGTGGCCGAGGGCCAGCCCGGTGATCAGGCCGAGGATCACCGCGCCGGAAACGTTGACGGCCAGGGTGCCGAGGGGAAAACCGCGGTCCGCGGCGGCGGCCACCATGCCGTCGGTCAGGAAGCGGACGATCGAGCCGGCCCCACCGATCAGCATGACACCCGCCCAGAGAAGGACGTTCACCGCTGCACCCGAACGCGCCGGACCACCGCGGTGGCCAGGTGGATCGCCGCGTAGCCGGCCGCTACGCTGGCCGCCGCGTAGCCGGCCGCCAGGCCCCAGGCGTGGGCGTCGAGCATCTTGAGGATCTCCACCTGCATCGTCGAGAACGTGGACAGCCCCCCGCACAGGCCGGTACCCAGCAGCGGCCGCCGGTAGCTGGACAGCGGCAGGCGTTCGGTGAGCCGGGTGACGAAGTAGCCGAGCAGGAACGCGGCCCCGATGTTGACTGCGAACGTGGGCCACGGCCAGGCCGTCGGCGACTCCGGGAACGCTTGCGCCAGCCCGGCGCGCAGCAGCGTGCCGAGCGCGCCGCCCGCGAAGATGGCGGCGATTTCCCGCCGGTCGAACCGGGGCAGCATCCGCCGGGGCGGGGCGGTGCCCGCCGGGACGGCTGTCGCGGCCGTGCCGGATTCCCGCACGCAGAAGACTCCGTTCAGGTAAGGGATCTGGGAAGGAACCGCCGGTCACGGCAGGCGGCGGTCCGGGGAGCGGGGCTCCCGCGCCAGGGCATCACCCGGCAACCGCGAGTTTATTCGACCGGCAGGTGCGCGGCGAGCGGGCGCCGCCAACGAGGACAGCCAGCCGGGACCAGTCGTGACACCAGGCCCGTTCGGCATAAAGGTCTTTCGGGCCGAACGAGCTGTGGTGCTTGCCTTGATCCCAGCTTCAGCCGCCTCGACGCCGCGGCCCAGGCTGGGACACTCGCGGTCGTGACCTCGCCCGTGTTAACGTCAGGTAGTCGCTCCGGACCTCGGTGGCTGATGGCGCTTGCTGACTGCACCGCCGCCGAGATGCTCGGAGCTTTTGATGCTGGGATTGAGTAAGGCCGGTAAGGCTGGTGCTTCTGCCGCGACCAGTTCGGCCCGCAGCCGGGACACTTACCAGCGTTACTCCGCCGTGCTGTACAGGCAGGCGCTGCCGAGTCTCGCTGACTCGGCCTATCCGCGTCACATGGCGGCCCTCTGGCGTGTGGTGCTGCGCAGGCTGACAACCGCGGACGTGAGCCGCCAGCAGTCGACCGGGAAGTAGATCGGCGAAGCTTAGCGCCACCTGGCCGGGTTGGGCTCGCGTACCTGCAGGCGACCACGGTCGATCACTACCGTGCCGTCCTGCTTGGTGGTCTGGAACAGCGCGGTGTCGCTGCCGTCCTGCCGCCAGACCGACACCGTCAGCGGCTCGCCGGGCAGCACCGGGCGGCTGAACCGGCCGGACATGGCACGGAACCTGGCCGGGTCGGACTCGCAGAGCACGTGCAGCAGCGCGCGGCCGGTGACCCCGTAGGTGCACAGGCCGTGCAGATCGGCTGGCTGAAGCCGCCCCGGGCGGCGAACTTCGGGTCGACATGCAAGGGGTTGCGGTCTCCGGACAGCCGGTAGATCAGCGCCTGCTCCGGCCTGGTCTGCTGGATGAGGAGGTAGTCAGGCTCCCGGTCCGGCCGCTCCCACGGCAGGTCGGTGCCGCGCTCGCCGCCGAAGCCGCCCTCGCCGCGGATGAAGGCGCTGGTCCTCGACGTCACCAGCGGCTCTCCGGTGGCGGCGTCCGCCGCCACGTGCTCGGTGACCACCAGCGCCCCCGACCCCTTGTCGTAGATACCGGTCACGGTCGAGGTCGTGCGGACGGTCCCCTCGACGGGCAGCGGACGGTGCAGTTCGAAGGCCTGCTCGGCGTGCACGAGCAGGGCCAGGTCGAAGTCCCCGAGGCTGCGGACGGGCCGCGCCTGGGCGATGAGCACGGCGAAGGTCGGCAGCACCTGCTGCTCGATGCCCTGGCAGTTCTCCGTGGTGAATTCCAGTTCCTGCAGCGGGTCGCCCAGGCCCCGACCCCGACCGCGTAGAGCAGGGCGTCTTTGCTGTCCCAGGACCGCACCTGCGGCTCGCTCGGGCACTCCCACCAGGCTGTGGTCAAGCCCCATGACAACCTCCCTCGCCGCGCCGCCCTATTGCTAGAACTGAGTTCTAGAAATATTGTCAGGTGAGGCACTGTGCGTGTCAACCGGGCCGCGGCGCCGTGGGAGTGGTCAGCGTGGGCATCCTGGATGGCAAGGTCGCCATCGTGACCGGCGCCAGCCGGGGCATCGGGGCGGAGATCGCCCGCCGTTTCGGCGCGGCTGGCGCTGCGGTCGCCGTGTCCGCGCGGACGACCGAGGCAGGTGAGTCACCGTTTCCCGGCACGATCGGCCAGACCGCAGAGCAGATCCGAGGGCCGGCGGGACAGCGGTGGCGATCCGCGCCGACCTGTCCAGGCCGCAGGACAGGGATCGGCTGGTGAGCGAGACCAGCCGGCAGCTAGGCCCGCCGGACATCCTGGTCAGCAACGCAGCCGTGACGTACTTCAGCCACGTCACGGACTTCACCGCGCGCCGTTATCAGCTGATGTTCGACGTCCAGGTCGAGGGACCGTTCCACCTGGCGCAGCTGGTCGTGCCGGGGATGCAGGAGAAGGGGCAGGGCTGGATCCTGAACATCTCCTCCGGGGCGGCGCGGCACCCCGCCTTCCCGCCCACGGCGGGCCCGGCGCGGCGGACGTCACGGAGGCAAGGCCGCGCTCGAGCAGTTCTCCACCGGCCTGGCCGCCGAGCTTTACGACGACAACATCGCCGTGAACGCGCTGTCGCCGAGCAAGGTGGTCCCGACTCCCGGCACGATCTTCCACCACCTGACGACCGAGGATGACCCGGACGCCGAGCCGCCGGCGATCATGGCCGAGGCGGCCCTGGTGCTCTGCAGCGCCGAGCCGAAGACGCTGACCGGCCGGGTCACCTACTCCCAGGAGCTGCTGTCCGGGCTGACGCGGGATTAGGTCCGCCAGATGTCCGACGGCTCACCGGTCCCGCGTGCGCCGGCCGGACAGGTGCGGGTGGACTGCCACCTGCACACGGTCGCGTCGGGGGACGCCGTGCTGACGCTGGAGCAACTCGCCGAGCGGGCTCAGCAGGCCGGCCTGGACGTGGTGTGCATCACCGACCACAATGTGACCTCGGCCGCCATCGCGGCGACCGAACGGGATCTGGGCGTGCGCGTCATCGTCGGCGAGGAGATCAGGACTCCTGACGGCGACGTGATCGGGCTGTTCCTGGCCGAGCGGATTCCGTACGTGCTGCCGCTGGCCGAGGTTGTCGGCCGGATCAGGACTCAGGGCGGCCTGGTGTACGCACCCCATCCGTTCGACCAGGTCCGCTCGAGCCTGGGCCGGGTGCTTCCCGGCCTGCGCGGAGGGCGGCGTGGACATCATCGAGGTCTTCAACGCCAAGATCGCGGACCAGGCGCTGAACGACCGGGCGGCCGAACTGGCCGCGGCGTATGACATGCCCGGCGGGGCGGGCTCGGACGCGCATGACGCGCCCGGCGTGGGTGCGGCCTACCTGGAGATGCCCGACTTCGACGGTCCGGCCGGCTTCCTGGTCGCGCTGGCCCGCGCGCGGGTAACCGGCGAATTCCGCCCGCACGCCCCCCGCTACCCACGGCGCTTCTGACTCGAACAGGCGCTCGTATTTCGATCTTCTTTAAAGCCCTATCCGGGCCGCCAGCCGCTCGCGGTGGTAGCTGCCGTCACCGAGGAAGAGCTCGCTGGACTTGGCCCGCTTGAAGTACAGGTGGGCATCTTGCTCCCAGGTGAAGGCGATGCCGCCGTGGATCTGGATGTTCTCTGCGGCTACGTGGAAGTAGGTCTCGGATGCGTAGGCCTTGAGCAGCGAGGCCAGGACCGGGATCTCCGGCGAGTCCGCCGCCACCGCGGCGGCCGCGTAGCCGACCGCCGACCGCAACGACTCGACCTCGAGCAGCAGGTCGGCGCAGCGGTGCTTGATCGCCTGGAAGCTGCCGATGGGTCGCCCGAACTGGTGCCGCATCTTCGCGTACGCCACGGCCTGCTCCAGCGCGCGCTGCGCGCCGCCGAGCTGCTCGGCGGCCAGCGCGATCGCGGCCACATCGAGGGTCCGGTCCAGTACCGCGACCGCATCGCCGGGCGAGCCGACCAGCGCGCCGGTCACCCCGGCCAACTCCAGCCGGGCCAGCTTCCTGGTCTGGTCCAGCGTCGGCAGCGTGGTCCGGCGCAGGCCCGCGGCGCTGCCGTCCACCGCGAACAGCGACAGCCCGGCGCCGGTGGCCGCGGCGACCAGGATCAGCCCGGCCGCCTGGCCGTCGAGCACGAAGCTCTTGTGCCCGTCCAGCTTCCAGCCCTGGCCGTCCTTGACGGCTGACAGCCGGATGGTGCCCGGATCCCAGGATCCGCCGTCCTCGGTGAAAGCCAGCGTCGCTATGGTCTCGCCGGAGGCGATCGGGGGCAGCAGCTCACGCCGGGCCCCCTCGTCCTGGCTGGCCAGCAGCGCCGTGGCGGCCAGCACGGCGCTGGCCAGGTACGGGCCGCCGTACAGCGCGGCACCGAACTCCTCGAGCACGATCGCCTGCTCGGCGAAGGTGAAGCCGGCCCCTCCGTAGGCCTGCGGGATGGCCAGCCCCTGCAGGCCGAGCTGGGTGCCCGCCTGCGCCCAGACGGCTCGGTCCGTCCCGTCCTCGGTCTCCATCAGCTCCCGGACCCGGCTCAGCGGCGCCCGGTCCGCCAGGAAGCGCCGAACAGAGGCCCGCAGCTCCTCCTGCTCTGTCATTCTTTGTCCCTCGCTCGCCTCCGGGCCCCCGCCCACCTCCCCATCCCTCTTCACTGCGGCCCCTCGTCGCTCCTCCGTCGCTCCTCAGTCCAGTCGCCGCCGGCGGCCCTTTGGCTCGCTCGGGGCCAGTGACCACGAGGGGGGGGGGGGAGATGGTGACGGCGGAGACGGGAGACGCGAGGTGGGGGGAGGTCTGACCAGTCCGCAAGGCCAGGCCACACGGGCCAGGGGGTCCACGGTGACGCCGGCGAGCAATTCCGCCCCGCCCGAGCGCATCGGCGTGATGAGTTCCCGCGACGCAGGGTTCATCATCACACCCGCGGCTCCTTGGGCAGGCCCAGGGCGCGCTCGCCGATGATGTTCCGCTGGATCTCGCTGGTCCCGGAGTAGATCGTGCCGGCCCGGCTGCTCAGGAACACGCTCTGCCAGGAGCTGAGCGGGTAGCCGTCGCCGTCCGGCCGCAGCAGGCCGTCCGCGCCTTCGATGCCGATCGCGATCTCGCCCATGCGCTTGTGGTACTCGCTCCAGAACAGCTTGGCCACCGAAGCCTCCGGGCCGGGCGGACGGCCCGCGGCCAGCTGGGCCAGGGTCCGCAGGCCGCTGTACCGCATCAGCTCGACCTGCGTGTAGGCCCAGGCGAGCCGCTGCCGGACCAGCGGGTCGGCGGTCTTCCCGCGCTTGCGCGCCGTCTCGACCAGTTCCCAGAACTCCCGCTCGAAGCCGAGATGAGCCACGGTGGCCCGGCCGCCGCGCTCGTGCCCGAGCGTCGTCATGGCCACCCGCCAGCCGTTGGACAGGCCGCCGATGACGTTGAACAGCGGGGCCCGGACGCCGTCCAGGAAGTCCTCGCAGAACTCCGCGACGCCCGACATCTGCTTGATCGGCCGGTACTGGACGCCGGGGCCGGTGAAGTCGATCAGCACGTAGGAGAGCCCGGCGTGCTTGGGCGCGTCGGGGTCGGTCCGGCACAGCAGGAACATCCGGTTGGCCCGGGCGGCGCCCGACGTCCAGACCTTCTGCCCGGTGATGACGACCTCGTCCCCCGCCACCACGCCGCGCGTCTGCACGGAGGCCAGGTCCGAGCCGTGGTCCGGCTCGGAGAAGCCCTGGCAGTACACGTCCGCACCAGAGATGATCCGGGGCAGGAAGTAGGCCCGCTGCTCCGGTGTTCCGTGCACGATGACGGACGGGCCGACCAGGGCCTCGCCCATGCCGCGGGTCACCCGGGGCACGCCCGCCCGGTAGCACTCCTCGTTGAGCACGGCGAGGCGCACCGGGTCCATGCCCTGCCCGCCGAACTCCTCCGGCCACTGCGGGCAGATCAGCCGCCTGGCCGCCATCTTGGCCACCCATTCGGCGTAGGCGGGGTGGGCCTCCGCCGCGGCCAGCAGGGCACCGCGGCCGCCGCCCGCGGTCATCGGCATGTTCCAGTCGGTCAGGCCGGCCAGTGCTTCCGGCGCCTCGGCCGCGATCCAGTCCCGCAGTTCGGAGCGGAACTGCGCGATCTCCGGGCCAAGGTCAAGTTCCATGGCGGGCCTCCTGGCGCGTGCTTGGGCTGGGCCGTGAGGTGCGGGCTATCCGGCCGGCCGCTCTCGGCCTGACGGCCGTGGGCAATCCTAGAATTAAATTCTAGATCTGATCAAAACTCGCCACTGGCCGGCTGTCAAGCCCTGGAGCGCGCACCGAAGCGCCGCACGCAGGCTGCGGGGAGGCGGGAACCGCGGTCCGTTCGGCCCAAGATCTTTTAGCTCCCTAACGAGCTTGGCGCGTGCCCGGCCGGGCCGGTGCGGCGTCGGCGGCGTCGGCGGCCTTGGCCGGCGGCTGCCAGGGGCCGCCGGTCATGAGTCGCCGCGCGTACTCGATGACGGCGTCGATCACCGTGCTCGCCTGCCGCCGGGTCCTGGCCGCGGCCACCTCGCGGCCGCCCTCGCCGATCAGCGAGGTCAAGATGGTGGCGTAGAGCCGGTCGAAGGAGGTATCGGACAGCCGGAGCAGCGCGTCGTTCTGGCCGATCCACTCGCGGCCCCGCCGCCGCTGCATCACCTCGAAGCCGGGCGGGCCGTCCCCGGCGTAGAACAGCACCGCAAGATCCCGGCGCTGCCAGCAGCCCTCCAGGAAGGCCCGCGCGCCGGCCGAGAACAACTCGAACGGATCAGTCACGCCGGCCTGCCGCGCCCGCGCGACCGCGTCGCTCGCGGCCGCCTCCTGGGCCTGCTGATGATCCTGCCAGAGCGCGATGAACAGCTCGCTCTTGCCGCCGAAGTGGTGATACAGGCTGCCCACGCTGGACCCGGCGCGCTCGACCACGTCCGCGATGCTGGCGTCGGCGAAGCCCTGCCCGGTGAACACCTCACGGGCGGCATCGAGCAGCGCCCGCTGCGTCTGCGCGGTCCTGGCCCACTGCCAGGAGCTCGCCGCGCCCTTGCCGCGGGGTTGCCGTGCTGGTTCCACCGAAATCCGCCTTCCGGCGTGCCGTTCCACGTTCCAGAACGAGATTCTAGGAGTTTATCCGGCGCCGACGCCGGGGCCAGTCGGGGTTCCGGGCACTGGATACGACCGGGCCCTCCGGCGAGGCCCGCCCCTTGACACCGCCAACCCCTCTCCTAGAGGGTAATTCCAGAAGATCATTCCAGTAATTGCTGTTCTGCGTCCATAGGGAAGGGTCTGGTGAGCTGCATGGCACGGCTGGACGGGCGGGTCGCGATCGTCACCGGCGCCGGGCGGGGGATCGGCCGGTCGGTGGCCAGGCTGCTGGCCAGCGAGGGCGCCTCCGTCGTGGTCAACGACCTCGGCGCGGCGGTCGACGGCTCCGGGCAGGACTCCGGGCCCGCGCATGACGTGGTAACCGAGATCGGCGAGGCCGGCGGGAAGGCGATCGCCAACGGCGCGGACATTTCCGACTTCACCGCGGCCGAGGGCCTCGTGAAGACCGCCATCGAGGAGTTCGGCCGGCTCGACATCGTCGTCAACGTGGCCGGCATCCTGCGCGACCGGATGGTCTTCAACATGACCGAGCAAGAATGGGATGACGTCATCCGGGTGCACCTGAAGGGGACGTTCAACACCACGAAGTTCGCGTCGGCGTACTGGCGGTCGCTGCGGGACGAGTCCGCGCAGAACCGCATCATCAACTTCACCTCGGTCTCCGGCCTGCACGGCGCCCCCGGCCAGCCGAACTACGCGGCCGCCAAGATGGGCATCGTCGGGCTGACCTATTCCTCGGCGCACTCGCTGGCCAAGTACGGGGTCACCGTGAACGCGATCTCGCCGGGCGCCGCCACCCGGATGACCGACTCGTTGCCGGAGGTGCGCCGCCGGACCAGGCCCGGCGCGGACGAGTGGTCTCCGGACAACGTGGCCCCGGTCGTGGCCTACCTGGCCTCGGAGCGCTCCGGCTGGATCACCGGGAGGATCATCCACACCTCGGGCTACGAGGTCTCGCTGTACAGCAACCCGGAGCCGGTCATCCGGATCATCGGCACCGGGCCGTGGCCGGTGGACGACCTCGGCGAGCAGGTGGAGCGGTCCTTCGGCCCGCTGCTCGGCCGGGAGCGCTGACCTCTCGCAAGCCGGCTAGCGCGCGGCGGGCGCCGGGTAGCTGGCCGGCACGGTGCCGATGACGGCCAGGCACTCCACGAAGAAGTAGATACCCTTGAAGAACTCGAGCAGGTTGCCGTCCTCGAGCAGCATCTTGCGGTACATGACCGTGCGCTGCGCGTCGTAGCCCTCGTGCAGTGCCTTCCAGTCCAGGTAGTCCATGCCGAGCACGTAGGTGGCCCGGAGCGGGGCGTCCGGGCCGATGATGTGGCAGTCGGTGACCGTGCCGCCGCCCCACTGGACGAAAGTCACATTCATTGAAAACAAGGAGGGACCTAGCGCGGCTGGCGGCCCAGGACCAGGACGCCTGCGGTGGCGAACATGCCGCCGTTGCCGAGGATGACACTGATCTGCGGGTCGCCGACCTGGGCGGCGGCTTCGCCGCGCAGCTGGCGGACGCCCTCGGTGATCGCGAACATGCCGTACATCCCGGTGTGGGTGTAGGAGAGCCCGCCGCCGTTGGTGTTCAGTGGGAGGGCCCCGCCCGGCTCGGTGTTCCCGTTGGCGATGAAGGCCCCGGCCTCGCCCTTGGCCACGAAGCTGAGCGCCTCGAGGCCGTAGATGGGCACGTGGGCGAACGCGTCGTAGATCATCAGGTGGTCGACGTCGGCCACGCTGACGCCTGCCTCGGCGAAGGCCGCCCGCCCGGCCCGCCGGAACGCCTGGGACTCGGTGAAATCCACCATCTGCGAGATCATCGGTGTCTCCGCGGACTCACCCGTGCCGAGGACGTGCACGGCGGGTTTGGGAAAGTCCGCGGCCCGCTCCGCCGAGGCGATCACCAGCGCGCCGCCCCCGTCGGTGACCAGGCAGCACTCCAGCAGGTGGAACGGGTAGGCGACCATCCGCGAAGCCAGCACGTCCTCGACCGTGACCGGGTCGCGGAAGGCCGCGCGCGGGTTCTTCGCCGCCCAGCGCCGCTGGGCCACGGCGACGTAGGCCAGCTGCTCATGGGTCAGCCCGTACTCCTTCATGTAGCGAAGCACCGGGATGGTGAACGTGGTCGTCGGGCCGAACGTCCCGTACGGGGCCTCGAACTGGCCGGGCGGGGAGGACGCCGCGAACCGGAAGGGAGCGGCGCCCACCCGGGACCGGCCCGACTCCCCGTGGGTGATCAGGACCGTCCTGGCGTACCCCGCCCGGATGGCCGCGACCGCGTGCCGCACGTGCAGCAGGAACGAAGTGCCGCCGACGCCGGTGCCGTCGATCCAGCCCGGCGTGATGCCCAGCGCGTGCGCCACCTGGACCGGTCCCGGCGCGGAGACCGTCGCGATGCCGTCGATGTCGCGCAGTGACAGGCCCGCGTCGGCCACCGCGTTCAGGGCGCCTTCCACGTGCAACTGCAAGGTGGAATGGGCGGGCAGCATGCCGACCTGGTCGGTCTCGGCCGCGCCCGCGATGATGACGCCGGTGCTGCGGCTCACCACGTCGCCTCCGGCCCGGCCGCGGGGCCGAAGACCGGCAGGCTGACGCCACCCCGCCGCTCGAACCTGACCGCCAGCGGCAGGTCCAGCTCCAGCGCTTCCGGAGTAGCCGGCAGCCCGACGATGTTCGTCATCATCCGCGGGCCTTCCTCAAGCTCCACCACAGCGATCGCATACGGCGTCTCGTCCTCGAAGCCCGGTGCCGGACGATAGTTGATCACGTAGGAATACAGGGTCGCCCGGCCGCTGGCGGTGAACCAGGCCACGTTCCGCGAGCCGCACCCCGGGCATACCGGGCGCGGGTAGAAGTAAGGTCGGCCGCAGTCGGCGCACCGCTGAATGCGCAGCTCTCCCGCGGCGCAGCCGTCCCAGAACGGCTGTGTCTCCGGTGTCGGCACCGGGACGGCCTTGCCGGTCATGCGGCTCACCAGTCTTTCCGGCTCGCGGCGGCCATTGCCAGAATGATTTTCTGGAATTAGCTTCTAAGCGGGACGGCGAGGCTGTCAAGACCCGGCGAGCGGCGCCAGCTCGGCCACGGCGCCTATCCGGCTGGGGTGCCAGTCCGGCTGGGGTGCCAGTCCGGCTGGGGTGCCAGTCCGGCTGGGGTGCCAGTCCGGCTGGGGTGCCAGTCCGGCTAGAGCGCCAGTCCGGCTAGGCGGCGAGGGCGGCGTAGCGGCCCTGGCCTTCCATCAGGCTGGCGTGGTCGCCGGCTTCGGCGATCCGGCCGTGATCCAGCACGACGATCTGGTCGGCGTTTCGCACGGTGGACAGCCGGTGCGCGATGGTGATGGTGGTCCGGCCCCGGGCGAGGGTGTCGAACGCCTTCTGGACGGCACGTTCGGTTTCCGTGTCCAGGGCGCTGGTGGCCTCGTCGAGGACGAGCACGCGCGGGTCGCGCAGCAGGGTCCTGGCGATGGCCAGGCGCTGCTTCTCCCCACCGGAGAAACGGTGCCCGCGCGAGCCGACCACGGTGTCGTAGCCGTCGGGCAGCCCGGCGATCAGGTCATGGATCTGGGCGGCACGGGCGGCGTCCTCGATCTCGGCGTCGGTGGCCTCGGGCTTGGCGTAGCGCAGGTTCTCCCGCACGGTGGTGTGCAGGAGGTAGGTTTCCTGGCTGACCACGCCGACGATGGCGGCGAGGTCGGTGAGCCGGATAGCGCGGATGTCGGTGCCGTCGATGCGGACGCTGCCGGTGCTGGGGTCATAGAGCCGGGCGACCAGCGAGGCCAGGGTGGTCTTGCCCGATCCGGTCTCACCGACCAGGGCGAGCGTGCGGCCGGCCGGGACGTCCAGGTCGACGCCCTCCAGCGCGGGCCGGTCGGTGCCGGGATAGGCGAAGCCGACGTTCTCCAGGCGGACGTGCCCGGTGACCCGGGCCGGGTCGATAGCGACCGGGTGGGCGGGGTCGTCGACCTCGACGGGCAGGTCGAGGTACTCGAAGATCCGCGCGAACAGCGCCAGCGAGCTGATCACCGAGACGCTGGTGCTGAGCAGCCCGGTGATCGGCCGGAAGAGGCTGTTCTGCAAGGTGGTGAACGCGATCAGGGTGCCGATGGTGATGGTGCCGGCGCTGACCGGCAGCCCGGCGGCCAGGTAGATGATCGCGGGGATCGCGGCGAAGATGATGCTCAGCGAGGCCATCCGCCAGCGCCCGGCCAGCTGGGAGCGCAGCTCCAGGTCGATCAGGCGGGCCGAGGAGGCGGTGAACCGCTGGACCAGGGCTGGCCCGGCGCCCATGGTCTTGGCCAGCTGGACGCCGTTGATCGACAGTCCTTCCTCGATGGTGACGTTGAGGTCGGCCAGCTCGCGCTGCTGCTGCGTGGTGATGGCCCGGCGCATGCGGGCGACCTTGCGGGTCGCCAAGATGGCCGGCGGCATGATGACCAGCGAGATCAGGGACAGCCGCCAGGACAGGGCGACCATGGCGATCGCAGTGGCGATCGCGGTGGTGAGGTTGGCCGCGATCGAGGTCGCGGTGGAGGTCACGACGCTCTCCATGCCGCCGATGTCGTTTTGGATCCGGGACTGGACCTCGCCGGTCCGGGTGCGGGTGAAGAAGGCGATCGACTGACGCTGCAGGTGCGTGAAGACGCTGGTGCGCAGCCCGTGCATGACGTGCTGGCCCACCTTGGTGCTGATCCACGTCTGCACGACGCCGAACGCGGAGGTCACAGCGGCGACGGCGACCATGGCGATCACCAGCCAGGCCAGCAGCCGGACATTCTTCTCCGGGAGGGCGTCGTCGATGACCGCGCGGAGCAGGAACGGGGAGGCCAGCCCTACGAAGGAGGAGGCCACGATGATGGCGGTGACGATCGCCAGCTGCCATCGGTAGGGGGTGAACAGCTGACCGATGCGACGCAGGGACACCTCGCGGGCCTGCGCCTTCTCGGCCGCCGTGATGGTCTTCGGGCCGTGGGTCCGGCCCCTGTTACTGAGATCTCGATTCGTCTGTGGTGACGCCAAGAGGCTCTCCATTCTGTCGGGATGGCCCGTTCGGGTGTACGGGCACCGGGAACTCGCGGGTTGAGGCTTACATTGCTGAGGTTACCTCAATATGAGGCTGGAACAGTAAAAGCTGGTACGCTATTCCCGTGATCCAGGAGCGCGGCATGGCGGCCGGGTCCGACTCGGGCGGCGACGAGTCGCTGTCCGAAGCGTTCTGGGACGTCGCGCGCCGGCTGCGCGAGATGTCCCAGGAGACGCTGGCGCCCTGGGACATCACCCCGGCTCACCTGCGCGCCCTGCGCACCCTGAAACGCCGCGGGACGATGCGGCTCTCCGAACTGTCCGACCATCTGCACATAGCGCCACGCTCGACCACCGAGGTCGTCGACGCCCTCGAGTCCCGGGGCCTGGTCCGGCGCCTGGCCGACCCCGGCGACCGCCGCGCCACCCTGGTCGAGGTGACCGGGCAGGGCGCCGCCCTCCTGGACGCGATCCGCGCGGCCCGCGGAACCGAAGCCGAGCGGGTCTTCGGCCGGCTCAGCCCAGCCGACCGTGCCGACCTGGCCCGTATTCTCCGCAAGCTCCGGGACTGATCCGCCGTGGCCCCAGCCGCGCTCGTGGCCATCAGCCTCGGCTGACCACCCTGGAGGCACAGCGGCAGGCTGACCTTATCGACCCTGATGGACGAATCCCGCCCACGCTATAATGTCTCGCAGCCGCGAATCGCGGATTAGCCTGACCAATTCAGCAGGCATTTCCTCAGGTATTTTGCGATTGGGATTCAGCATCCACGCCTGCGCCAGCCTCAGCGCGTCCCTCGGCGTTTCGCCATGCTTAGTCATCCGCAAATGAAACATGAACATGAGCAGCGACGTAGAGCTATCAGGGATCTCCCAGCGCGCACCGATCACCGTGACGGCCCCCGCAGCCAGGAAGGCCGTCGAAAGAGTGAGCGCCTCATCGTATTCCGACAGGGCCAGGTCACTGCGGCAGGCGGCCAGGCTCACCAGGCCGCCCGGCGCGCTGAGGGGGCGGTCCCTGGCCTGGCCGAGAATGGCGTCGACCCGGAGTTCCTCCCGGTCAGCCAGCACCAGGTACGACCGCCCCGGGGCGGAGCCTATGACGTTCCCATGACAGCCCAGGTGAAGCACTGACGCGCCGGGGTGATCCGAACGGGGCAGTTCGCCGAGGATCTGGCCGGGCGTGCCCGGACCCGCCGCGGTCCCTGGCCAACCGGGTGAGGTGGATCCCAGGTAGCGCCCGGACGGGTAGCACCGCTCGTAAATACCTTCTGCTTCGAGGATCGCGCTGTTCAGCGTATTAGTGGGGTCTGCGAGCACGACTGGGTTGTCCGAGAGCGCAAGCGAGGGCCTGAGCGCCGCATCGAGAAGTTGCCGCGCCGAAGCCGCGTAGGAAAAGACCGTATCCTGCAAGGCATACCGGACGGTGCCCGCTTCGCGGGAACCCGACCTGGCCGCATGCCACGGCACTAGGCTGAGGGAGCCCCCAGCGATCAGCACGAGCCGAGGTGGCTGACGGATTTGCCACGAATGCAGCTTGCTCAGAATCGGCAAGATCGCAGCTGACCAGGCCCACTCGCACAGATCTTCAAGAGCCCGCCGCCAGTTCACGGCCGCCTCTAGGTCGTTCGCGCCGGTCGTGCTCTCGTTCTGGCCTGCGGAGCTCGCCGCGGCGTACGCCTGGCCGTAGGCCTGCAGCGCCTCGTCCCCGAGCGAGTGCAGGGGCACGATTTCCGATACCGCGGGCACCCCGGGGCGGGGGTCCGCGGCGCGAACGAGAATGGCGTACCCGTACGCGCCTCCTACCGGTGCGACCAGGTAAACGAGGGCGTCCGCGCCGGTTTCCGCCAGCGCGCGAGCCATCTGGGTGACCGTCGGGGGAGTGAGCAGCCGCTGTTCGGCCGCGGAACCGGCCAGCGCGGCGAAGACCCTGGCGCGCAGGTCGTCTGGCACGTCCAGAGATGATGTCCCCGCGCGGAGGCCAGCCAGGTAATCCTGGCCCGGCTGGCCTTCATCCCAGGGTGCCTCGTGCCCGGCGGCCGCCGATTCCCGCCAGGCCGCGGCGAGGTCAGCACGGCCGATTTCGGTCAGCAGCTCCGGAAGCGCGGAGACCGTCGTCGCCGAGTGAAGGATCAGGCCGCGGCCAAGCTCAAGAGCTTCGATGGCTGATTCCGCCCTGCCGTCAGTGAGGCACCAGGAAGCCACCTCGGCGGCCTCCGCCGCGGCGATCCTGGCGAAACGCAGGCTGCGATCGGTGCCGCTTTGCAAAAGCAGATCACGCGCCCGGGCTCGCAAGGCAGTCAGGCCTGTTTCTACCGACGGCCAGGCGTCCCCGCGCGTGCGGTAGGCGCGGGCCAGGTTGATGAGGCAATACGCGAACTGGGGATGTGACGGGATCTTATCCAGCTCGCGGCGCTGCCTTTCCAGCCATCCGATGGCGTTGTCGAGGTCAGCCACGTCACCGGTCAGCCGGTGCAGCGCTACCGCCGCGGCGCTCAGTAGGCCGACGAACCTGAAGCGGTCGCCAAAGCGGGGATCGACCTCGCCGAGGGCACGAGCGGTGTAACTGATGGCGTCGCGGAGCCGTGGCCGGTCCGCCGCCGCGGCGGCCGTGCCGATCAGCGCCCCGCTGGCCCGCAGCAGGGCCACGGGGCGGATGAGATGCCCATCAGGGAGGTCCTCGACCGCGGCCATCGCATGGCGAGTCGCTTCGTCAAGGTCTGCTGGTCTGGCCCGGCCGGACTGGGCCCGGAGCGCCAGCGCGAGGCTCAGTTCGCAGTGGATCCGGCTGCGATGCGGGTGCGCGGCGGGCACCATCGCGAGCGCGACCTCAAGATCTGCCACCGCATCATCCAGGGCCGCCGCGTCTCCGCGGAGTCCTTCGATGGTGCGGAGCATCCCCCGGTTGACGGCGATCGACACGGCGGCGTCGGCCATAAGCGGCCGGACCTTGTCGCCGGCTGCACCCGTCAGCGCGCTGGCCATGTCAAGGTAAAACCGGGTCGCGTCCAGATCCTCGGCCTGGCCGCGGGCGATGAACCGGGTCAGCAGCGCGCTGGCCAGGTTGACGCCCACCGCGGCGCGGTACTCGTGTCCGGGGGGTGCCAGTTCGTAGGAGGCGACCATGTGCGAGATTCCCTCGTCCAGATCGTCGCCGCGGCCGGTGAAGCTCGCGCGCTGGCCGAGCAGCACGCCGAGGGCGCCGCGCATCATCGCTTCGATCGACGCATCCAAGGCGGGCTGACCAGTGACTACCCGGAGGACGCTAATCGCCCGGTCTACGTGCTCCGTGTTCATACCTAGGTTAGCCAGAACAGTCATCGCAACGCCGAGAACCTGGCTGAACTCGCGCCATTGAGGGTCATTAAGGTCAATTTGGGCCGCGGCAAGCAGGATCCACGGTTCGGCATTCTTTATATCTGAGGAATTGCCAGTTACCTGGCTGCGGGTGACCAGGAAATGGCCAAGCAGGATAATAACCTGCAGCTGGTGTGTCGGGTTATCGGCGAGCAGCGGCTCGATTTCGGTCAGCACATCGATGGCGTGGTCCATGGACGGGACATGCAGCGGCTCCGCTGGACGGCGAAGACGCGAATCTATGCCGAAGGCGACCTGCATGCCGATCCGGGCCCGGTCCGGGTCGTCTGGCCGCAGCATCGCCCACGCCTCGTCAGCGCAGGCCGTCATCTTGTCCAGCTGTGCGTGCCTGGACTCGTCTCCGTCGAGGGCGAGCCACAGGGCGCGAGCGAGGTCCTTGAGCAGCGGCGCCCGTTCCGCATCACCCGGTGGCGTGAGGTTCAGGGCGGTCTCGAGCAGGTCGATGGCTTGAGCCAGGTCCGCGGACCGGGTGGGCGCTTCGGTTTCCGCCCGCTCCAGGAGAGCGGAGCCGACGATCTCGCGCACGAAGTTGTGGTCGGCCGTCGGCTGCTGCTCACGGTCCAGGAGGAAGCGGCCCCAGGTGATGAGGTGGTCGCGGTCTTCGGCCTGTTGTGAGTGCTCGAGGCGATCGGAAAAGGCAAGGATCAGGCAGGTTACGGCCAGCGGGTCAGGGTCGGGGCTGATGGTCAGCGCGTCCGGGAGCAGGCTGATCGCGGCGTCAAGATCGGCGGGATCCTGGGGGCACGCGCCGGGCCAGGAGTCGCTGTACCTGCTGTAGCGGGCGGATCCGAGCGCTCCCGCGATCACCGCCCAGCGGGGGTCCTGGTTGACGATCGGGTCGAGGGCCTGCTCGAGCAGGACAATGCTCTCGTCTCGATGCGTGCGCGCGGCATGCACATAGCGGTCCGGGTCAGAGTGCGCCAGCTGCTGGCCGGTGATCGATCGTTCCCACAGCGCCAGGCCCAGGATCAGGCGCAGGTCGGCCGGAAGGGGCGATGCGGTCAGCCCGGCGCGCGCATGCCTGATGGCGAGGTCCAGTTCGGCGCCGCGGGGTTCGCCCGGCTCACGTTCCCCGGCCCGTTGCCAGTGCAGCTCGACCAGGGCCGCGTGCATCTCCAGCACGGGCGTACCGGCCCGCGCTTCGGCGCCGAGCGCCGCGGTCAGGTGCCGGATCGCCGCGTCCCGGTCGGCCGGATCGCCGAATTCCACCCACCGGTCGTCGTGAGCAAAACCGGCTCGCCACAGCGCCATGGGATAAGCCGGCGACCCTGGGTCGAGCCGGCCTAATAGCGCATCCAGCCGGCCGATGGCCTCATCAAGATCCCGTCGGGCCTTGGCACGACCTGGATGCGATGCCTGCCGCAGGAACCGCTCGGACAGCAGGTCAGCCAGGTCGAGAATGAGCCTGGTGACATCGCCAGAACCGGCCTCAGCCCGCACCAGCCGGTTGCCAAGGTCTGCGATCCGAAAATCTAGCTCTTCTCCGCGCCGCGGCTCGTTCATAGGAAGACCTTATTGAGGCGGGCGACGTCTGCCAGGCTCAGGCGTGATCTTCCTCCTGGCGGTAGCAGGCGGTCGGCGTGCGGCCAGGGCGCCCTCCAGGGTGACGCTGCCGTGCGGCGTAGCGGTCCTTGATCCGGATGGCCGCGGCGCCGTCGTGTTCCGGCCAGCCGGAGGCGACCAGGACCAGGCTGCCTGAGAGCAGCGGACGGCGGCACCGCGGCTGGGGCCGGACGGACCGGGGTCAGGCGTTCTTGATCGCGGAGACCTCGAACTCCAGCACGACCTTGTCGCTGACCAGGACGCCGCCGGTCTCCAGCGCGGCGTTCCAGGTGATGCCGTAGTCCTTGCGGTTGATGGTGACCGAGCCCTCGAACCCGGCGCGCAGGTTGCCGAACGGGTCCTTCGCGGCGCCCTCGAACGTGAACGGGATCGTGATCGGGTTGGTCACGCCCTTGATCGTGAGGTCGCCGGTGACCTCGAACGTGGCGTCGTCAAGCTGGCGGACGCCGGTTGAGGCGAACGTGATCTGCGGGTACTCCTGCATCGCCAGGAAGTCGTTGCCGCGCAGGTGCTCGTCGCGCTGGGCGTTGCGGGTGTCGATGCTCGCGGCGTTGATCGTCACCTGCACGCGGGAGTTCGCCGGGTTGGCGCCGTCCAGGGTAGCGGTGCCTTCGAACTCGTTGAACGCGCCGCGCACCTTCGTCACCATCGCGTGGCGGGCGACGAAGCCGATCCGGGTGTGCGCCGGGTCCAGGGTGTAGGTGCCGGTCAGGTCGGCCAGGGCGGGGGCGGTGGCAGTAGTCATCGGGTCTCCTTGAAGTCCATCAGTTGATGATGCGTCATCTAACATGCATGACATGTCATAAATTCCCCGGGTATCCTGATGGTCATGAACCGCTGGCTGACCGAGGACGAGCAGCGGGCCTGGCGCGGGCTGCTGCGGATGACCGCGCAGCTGAACGCCCGGATGAACCGGCAGCTGCAGGACGACTACGGAATCTCGCTACCGGACTACGACGTGCTGGTCGTGCTCAGCGAGGCGCCACAGGGTCGGCAGCGGGTGTTCGAGCTGGCCGACGCGCTGGCCTGGGAGCAAAGCCGCGTCTCGCACCAGCTCGCCCGGATGCAGCGGCGGGGTCTGGTCGCCCGCCAGGAGTGCCCGACCGACGCCCGGGGCGCGTTCGCGGTCCTGACTGAGGCTGGCCGGGCCGCCATCGAGCGAGCCGCCCCGGCTCATGTCGAGATGGTGCGGCAGCTGGTCTTCGACGGACTCAGCCGCGACCAGCTCGCGTCGCTGACCGCCGTCACGGCCGACGTCCTGGACCGCCTGCAGGACCCGTCGGGGCTGGACGAGGCGTAACACCCCGTCCGTTCGGTCAAAGAGATTTTTCCTGCCGAACGGACCTGGTCTCCCCAATCCCGCCAGCCCGAGCCCACCAGGCTATGCGGTCCCCGCGGGTACCTTGATGAGCCGAGGAGAGGACTACACATGACCTGCGCTGGCCGATGATGTTCGGGAACGGGAGCGAGGGTTCGGGTGAATCCGAGACCGGCCGCCTCGAAGCCTTCAGCGACGGCGTCCTCGCGGTGATCATCACGATCATGGCCCTGGAGCTGAAGGCCCCGGTCGGCGGCGACTTCGGCAGCCTGCGCGAGCGACTCCCGGCGCTGCTGGTCTACATCCTGAGCTTCACGTTCGTCGGGATCTACTGGAACAATCACCATCACCTGCTGCGCGCCGCCCGCCGGGTGACTCCGGGGGTGATGTGGGCCAACCTGCACCTGCTGTTCTGGCTCTCGCTTATCCCGGTGCTGACCGAGTGGATCGGCGAGCACTACGAGAAGACGGCCCCGGCCGCGACTTACGGGCTGGTGTGCCTGGGGTCCGCGGTGGCCTTCACGGTACTGGTCCGGGCGATCATCCGGGCCGACGGCGGCGCCTCGCTGGTCGCGACGGCCATCGGGAGCGACGTCAAGGGCCGGGTCTCGGTGGCGACCTACGCGGCCGCGACCGGGCTGGCCTTCGTGACCCCCTGGATTTCCTATGTCCTGCTGGCGGCGGTGGCGATGATGTGGTTCGTGCCCGACCGCCGCCTCAGCAGCCCGTGAAGGCGCTGGGCGGTGGGCCCATGCGCGTCCAGCCGAACAGCCGTGCTCAACGGGCCGGGCCGACCGCGGCCGGAGTACCGTATACGAGTCCCCGCTTTGCCGACCGCGATCGCACCACCGCCGAGACGGAAACATGCCCGATACCGATCCCATGCGGGTCACCGTGCTGGTGAACGGCCGGCGCGAGGAGGTCCGCACCGAGCAGGACACCGCGCTGCTGTACGTGCTGCGGAATCATCTCGGGCTGACGGGCACCCGCTTCGGCTGCGGCCTTGGCTTGTGCGGCACGTGTCTGGTGCTCGTCGACGGCTGCCCCGCCTACTCGTGCGACACGCCGATGTGGGCGGTGCAGGATCGGGAAGTAACCACCGTAGAGGGTCTGGGCACGCCCGAGCACCCGCACCCCGTCGCGCAGGCGATCATCGACGGGCAGGCCGCGCAGTGCGGTTACTGCATCTCCGGCGTGGTGATCAGTGCCGCCGGGCTGCTGGCCGTCAACGACGACCCCAGCGAGGACGAGGTACGCGCCGCGCTGGACCGCAACTTGTGCCGGTGCGGCGCGCACAACCGGATCGTGCGCGCCGTGCAGGCGGCCGCGGCCAGCCTGCGGACCAGCCGGGACGGTGACTAATGGCGGCCGCACCCGAAGCCCGGACGGCACTGCCGCCTTCGCTCGCCGCCAATCCCCATCTCGGGGACTGGCTGCGCGTACTGCCGGGCGGCGTGGTGGAAGTGCGGTCGGGCAAGGTCGAACTCGGCCAGGGGGTGCTCACCGCGCTGGCGCAGGTCGCGGCAGAAGAGCTTGACATCGATGTAGCCCGGGTCCGAATGGTCGCGGCCGTGACCGGCCTCAGCCCCGACGAGGGCTATACCTCGGGCAGCATGTCGATCCAGTATTCCGGGGCTGCTCTCCGGCTCGTCTGTGCCGAGGCCAGGGCGATCTACCTCGGCGTCGTCGCCGGCCGGTGGAACGTGCCCGCGGACGTGCTTACCGTTCAGGACGGCACCCTGGCCGCGCCGGACGGACGGGCCACGAGTTACTGGGAGCTAGCGGACGACAGGCTGCTGGATCGCCCGGCCACGGGCCTGGCCGAGCCCAAGGCAGCCGCGCAATACCGGCTTGTCGGCACCAGCGTGCCGAGGATGGACCTGCCCGACAAGCTGGCCCCGCGCCCTCGTTTCGTCCACGACATGGTCCTGGACGGGATGCTGTACGGCCGGGTCGTCCGGCCACCGTCCCGCGGCGCCACGCTGCTCGACGTCGGCCCGGAACCGGCGATGGCGCTGCCCGGCGTCGTGACCGTCGTGCGAGACGGGAGCTTCCTTGGCGTGATCGCCGAGCGGGAGGAGGTGGCGCTGCGCGCCGCGGACCTGCTGCGGGCGGACGCCAAGTGGCAGGAGCAGCCCACGCTGCCCGATGAGGACAACCTGCCCGCCTTCCTGCTCTCGGCGCCTGCGCAGACCAGTGTCCTGGCCGAATCCGACGCTGGCGCCGACGGGTCGGCCAGACCTGCCGTGCGCTCGCATGAAGCCACCTATCACCGCCCTTACCTGGCGCACGCGGCGATGGGACCGTCCAGCGCGACGGCGCTGGCCCGGCCGGCCCGGGCCGGGACAGACGGCGTCCGGCTGGAGGTCTGGACCCACAGCCAGGGCGTGTACCTGCTGCGCCGGGCGCTGGCCCGGGCATTGAAGCTGACCGAGGAACAGGTGCGCGTCCGGCACGTTGAGGGTGCGGGCTGCTACGGGCACAACGGCGCCGACGACGTGGCCATGGACGCGGCGCTGCTCGCCCTGGCCGTGCCCGGCCGGCCGGTGCAAGTGGTCTGGTCGCGTTCGGACGAGCTTGGCTGGGCGCCCTACGGGCCGGCCGCCGTGGTCCGCATCGCGGCCGACGTCGACGCACACGGTGGCGTGCTGTCCTGGCAGCACGAGGTATGGGGAAACGGCCACGTAACCCGGCCCGGGTCCGCCAGCTCGAACAGGCTGCTCGCAGCGAGCCACCTGGACGGCGGCGAGTCGATCGAGCCGGCCGCGGACCCGCCGCTTGAGCGGGGCGGCGAAGCCGGCCGGAACGCCGTGCCGGGCTATGCCTTCCCGGCCTACCGGGTGGTGAATCACCGGCTGTCGGTCATGCCGCTGCGGACCTCCTCGCTGCGCTCGCTCGGTGGCTTCGCCAACGTGTTCGCGATCGAGTCCTTCATGGACGAACTCGCCCAGGCGGCTGGCCGCGATCCGGTCGAATACCGTCTCGATCAGCTGGCGGACCCCAGAGGCCGGGTGGTGATCGAGGCCGCTGCCCGCCGGTCGGGCTGGGCCGGCTGGTCCGCGTCCGGGTCGTCCCGGTCCGCCGGGCATGGCATCGGCTACGCCCGTTACAAGAACAGCAGTGCCTACTGCGCGGTCGTCGCCGAGGTGGAGGCCGTCACCGAGGTGCGGGTACGCCGGCTGACCATCGCGGTCGACGCCGGCCTGGTGATCAACCCCGACGGTGCCGCGAACCAGGTCGAAGGCGGCGCGATTCAGGCGACCAGCTGGTCGCTGAAGGAACGCGTGCGCTTCAACAGTCTTACCGTTACCAGCGATACCTGGGACAGCTATCCGATTCTGCGGTTCTGCGAGGTGCCCGCGGTCGAGGTGGAGTTCGTGCCCGGCCACGGGAATCCGTCGCTGGGCGTGGGAGAAACCGCGCAAGGCCCCACCGCTGCCGCCATCGGCAACGCCCTCTACGACGCCCTCGGGGTCCGGGTGCGAACGCTGCCGCTCACCCAGCAGCAGATCATCGCCGCGATGCCGGACTGACTCTGCCGAACGAGTGGTAGTGACACCCTTTTCCGCATGTCAGACGAGACGCTGGTGGACGTAGCACCATCTCCACCGCGGTCCGGGCTCCAGGCCGGCGGCCAGCGGGTGGTCGGTTTCCTCGTAGTGCGCCCTGGCGTGCTGGCCTGGTGAGTCGCCGGAGCAGGCCACCCAGCCGCAGGTCAGGCAGACCGCGAGGGGCGCCCGGCGGTCCGTGCGGTCCCGACAGTCCCGGCAGTCATCCGACTGGGGTGTGACCGGCTGGAGCCCGTCGAGATGCTCACAGCGCGGCGCTGAGCCGTTCAGGCTGATGGCGGGCGCGCCTAGGGCCATGTTCTGGTCGGGCATCATGGCAGCCCCCCTTATCGTGATAGAGACGCCGGGTCTGGCCCGGCTGGTCATCAGAAAGTCAACCCTGATAGCGGCGCGGCGGAAACGGGCAACCTGAGCAGGGCCTATCACCAGAACCGATCAGCTGCCAGTCACCGGCGGGCCAGCTCGATTACGCATTCCAAGAGCCCGGGCGTGGAAGTAGGCTTGCGGGCAGGGTTTCGCGTCCTGGGCCGGTGCCGTCCAGGCGGATTCCGTCGCTACCGATCGTGACGGCATCGGTGTCGCCACGATCCAAAGGCAAGTTCCAGGGAGTGCAGGGATGGGCCGGACACGGACTTGGCGGCGGGCATGGAGCTGCGTCAGCTTCATTACTTCGTGACGCTGGCCGAGGAGCTGCATTTCGGCCGGGCGGCGGAGCGGGAGCACATCGTGCAGTCGGCGCTGAGCCAGCAGGTGCAGCGGCTGGAACGCGAGCTGGGGGTCCGCCTGCTGGAACGCAGCACCCACCACGTCTCACTGACCGCTGCCGGGGCGGTGTTCCTAGTCGAGGCGCGGCAGATCCTGGCGCACGTGGACCGCGCCGCGTGGGTGGCCCGGAGCGCGGTGGGCGCGGCTGCGACGTTGCGGGTCGGGATCATCGATTCCAGCTATGACTCGATGCCGCAGATCCTGCACGAGGTCCAGGCCCGCTATCCCGGCCTGGTGATCCACCAGGTCGAGGCCAGTGTGCCCGGACAGTACCAGCAGCTGATCGACGGCCGCCTGGACGTCGGCATCGGCCGGGCCGCGCTCGCCCCGCCGCACATCGCGTCGCTGCTGTTCCGCCAGGACCCGCTCGGGGTCCTGGTGCCAGCCGGTCACCGGTTCGCCCGGCTGGAGGGCGTGCCGGTCGCAGACCTGGCCGAGGAACCGCTGCTGCTCGCCGAGGAAGTGCAGGCGCCGGAATTCAACCAGTTCACCGTCGAGATGTGCCGGGGCGCCGGCTTCACCCCCATCGTGTACGGGGGGACCGTGGAGAGCATCCGGGCGGCCGCCGATCTCGTCGCCCAGGGACGCTGCCTGTACTGCGTGCCCTCCTCCTGCATCTCCGCGCTCCCCGGAACCACCTGGCGGCCGCTCACCGACCCGGCGTCCTACTACCCATGGTCGGTGCTGTGGCGCGCGGCCGACGACTCCGGCCACGTCCGCGCCGTCGTCAGCTGCGCGCAGGCGATGTCAAAGCGGCTCGGCTGGCTCACCGCCGCCGACCAGGCGCACAATGAGGGCTCGCGCTCCTGACCGCATGGCGGCGCGCGGCCAGCTGGCCAGGCTGAGCTGGCCAGGCTGAGCTGGCCAGGCTGAGCTGGCCAGGCTGAGCCGTAGGAGCTGCCTCCGCGGCCCGGCGCACGGTGATCAGCTGCGGTGATGAACCCTTCCCTGATCGGTAGTTTCCCGCACGGCTCTGGCCGGCGTTGACTCAGAGGTGAACGAGGACAAAGCACGGTGCCTGCGCTCCTGTGGGCGGCCAGCTGCCTCGATGTGGAGTGCGCCATGATCGTCATTCTCGGCCTCGTCATCCTGCTCGCCGCGGTGATCATCGGCGTGGCCGGCGTTCTCGGCAACGGCGGCAGTGGGCATGCGCTGACCCATGGGTTCGCGGTGTTCGGCTACCACGTGACCGGCTCGACCGGGACGCTGTTCCTTTACGGGATCGTGGTCGGGGCGGTCGCCCTGGCCGGGCTGAGCTTGCTGCTGGCCGGCGCACGGCGCACCTCCCGCCGCGGCAGCGCCGCCCGCCGCGGGCTCAGGCAGTCCCGCCGCGAGACGGCCGCTGTCAGCCAGGATCGCGACGACCTGATCGGCCAGCGCGACACCGCCCGCGCATACACCGCGAGCACGCTGGGGAACGGCACGCCCGGCAGCGACCCCCATCGCGGCGCCGGAGACAACGGACGGAGCGGGCTGCGCCTGTTCGGGCACCAGTTCGCTGACCGGCCTGCCGTCGTCGAACCGCCAGACTCGGTGACCGGCAAGCCCGCCCCCGATGCGCCTGCCGGCGCGCCCGCCCCCGCAGAGCAATTCCCAAACGGCAGCCACCCGTGAGCATCGGCAAGAAGATCGCGCACAGGGCGGTCCAGCGCCGCGGCGCGGCTTACTGCGGGGTGACGCGATCCAGCCAGCCCGTGATGCTGCGGGCCAGGGCCGGCATGGGGAGCGAGCCGTGGTCCAGGACGGCGGCGTGGAAGGCGGGCAGGGAGAACGCGGGGCCCAGGCGCCGTTCGGCGTCCGCCCGGATCCGGAGGATCTCGCGCTGGCCGGTGAGGTAAGCCAGCGCCTGCCCCGGCATCGCCACGTACCGGTCGATCTCGGCGGCGAGGACCTCCCGGGCCATGGGGACGTGCGTCACCAGGAACTCCAGCGCCCGCTCCCGGCTCCAGCCGAAGGCGTGGATGCCGGTGTCCACCACCAGCCGGGCGGCCCGCATTAGCGACGAGCTGACCGAACCGAGCAGGGCGCGGTCGTCGGTGTACAGGCCGGCTTCCTCGGCGAGCTGCTCGGCGTACAGGCCCCATCCCTCCGAGAACACGGTGAGGCTGCGCTGGCGCTGGAGGGCGGGCAGCCCGGCGAGCAGCTGAAGGCGGGAGAGCTGCAGATGATGCCCGGGGACCGCTTCGTGGAAGGCCACCACTTCGAGGTCCCATCCGGTGCCCGGGGTGGGTCGTTCGGTGTTGAACCAGAACGTCCCGGGCCGCCCGCCGTCTAGCCGAGGCGGGGTGTAGTGGGGCGCCGCGCCGCTCACGGCGACGACCTCCGGCATGGGCGTCACGTGGCACGGCGGCGGGAGAGGGGCCGGGAAGAACCCGCCCGCCTGCGCTTCGGCCCGCTTCACGGCGGTCGCCGCCTGGCGGATGGCCTCCTCCGCGGAAATCTGTCCGGCCGAGTCCCGCAGCGCGGCGAATACCTCATCCAGCCCGGAGAGCCCGAGGCCGGCGCCCAGCTCCAGGGCCCGGGCCTCCAGCGTGGCGACATGATCCAGGCCGGTCTGGTGCAGTTCTTCCGGGGACAGCGGCAGGGTGGTGTAGATCCGGACCGCCCGGGCGTAATCCTCGTCGCCGCCCGGCAGGTAGACCAGTCCGGCACGGTCCGACGGCCGGGCCCGCGGCAGCAGCTCCCTGACCGTGGCGACCCACCTCGCCAGCGCAGGCCGCACCACCTCCTCGGCGGCCGCCCGGCGCTCGGACTCCCACGCCGCCGCTCCGGGCCAGTCCTGCGGTGGCCGGGGGGAGAACACCGGCGCGGGGGCGCCTTCGGCCAGGACACCCTCGGCCCAGGTGATGGCCTGCTCGGCCAGCGGGGCGACCGGCAGCCGCCCCTTCCCGGCTCCGGCCCGCAGCCGTTCGCCGATCTGGTCGAGCCACGCTCCGCTGCGCCGCAGCCGGGTCAGGTAGGCCTCAGCCGCGGCCTGGTCGATCAGGATCGTCCGCGCGGCCAGCGACAGGAAGGTGGCCGGCCCGGAGTACGGCATGGCGGTGACCGTGTGCTCCGCCCGCGCCGAGTCGACGCTCTCCAGCTCCTGGGTGGCCGCCTCCGTGGTGCAGTCGAGCGTGACGGCGTCGGCCGGGGTGAGCTGGTCACGTGCGATCGCGCCGGCTTGGCGGAGGAACTGCCCGACCTCGGCCCGCCATGCCTGCTGGCCCGCCTCGCTCTCGTCCGGGACCAGGTCGTCGTAGCCGGGGATGCCGTACGAGGTGGCCGTGAACGGATTGGCTTCCAGCCAGCGCCGGTGGAAACGGTCGGCCAGGTCACGCGCTGAGGTCATGGTCCCCTATTAAACGTGACCGGGCTCAGCCGCCGCTTTCCGGCTGCCGCCACTGGCTGGCGCTGGGGGTGGTGGCGCAGGAACTGAAGGAAGACGATCTGGCCGACATCGCGGCCGCCGTCCACGTCACCGGCGCGGGCACCGGCGCCTAGCCGAGGTAGCGAGCCGAGTCGAGGACGCGCCCGTCGCCGCAGCCGTTGTGGCCGGGCAGCCCGATTCCGTCTTGTGCCTCGGTGTCCTTGGCGCACGTGGTCCAGTCCCAGGAGTAGGCGTCGTTGCCGATCTGGAACGAGAACGTGACGGTCTCGCTGAATTCGTTCGCCGAAATGCGGTGTGACGCCGTGACGTGGCCGCTGCCCGCATCCAGCATCAGCCATTTCGGCGTCGGCGGCACTTTGCCCGTGGACAGGTTGATGCCGAAGTACGGATACCACGGCTTGGCCATCTCGGCCTGCAGCGCCGAAGGCGGTACGTAATTAATCGTCTGAATCGATTCGTGGCACACCGGGCGCCCGCAATTCGTGCTATTTCCCGTGTTTCCGCCGGTGGTGACGTAGATGGTGGCCAGGGACGAAGTGCCCAGCGGTGCGGACGCGGTGCTGCTGGCGAACAGTTTCACCTGGTAGCGGGTCGCCAGGGTGGGGGTTACCTGGAACTGGTAGCTGGCCGTGCTGCCCGCCGGGTGCAAGATGACCGAGTCGGCCTGCGCCGGTGCGTGGTTGTAGGGGAACGGCTGGGCGTACAGCTGGGCGACCTCGCCGTCGGCCGCTTTCCTGATGACGCCGTAGACCTCGCCGTTCGCTTGCTGGCCGCCGCGGTACTCCACGTACACATCCCCGCTGATGGCCGCGAAGGCCGATTTGACCGAGATCGGTACGGCTACGGACCCGCCGGATGCGCTCCCGCCCAGCAGTCCTGCGGCCAGGCCAGCCGCGGCCAAGATGACGACCGCGGCGCAGGCGGCCAGGACGATGGGGTGCCGGGGCCACCGGGGCTGCACGGGTGGCGGGGCCGTGTCGCTGCCGCCGGCCGCGGGAAGCTGGCCAGGGCCGGTGAAGGCGTTCAGCCGGGCGGGGATGCTCGTTTCCGTGGCCGGCGCGGTGCCCTGGGCGGCGGGCCAGGCGATTTCGGTCGGCGGATGAACTGCCGCCGACCGGGGTCTGGGGCGGGAATCGTAGGGCTCGAGGTCGAGCGCGTCGCGCAGGGCGTCGGCGAACTGCCCGCAGCTGGCGTAGCGGTCGCCCGGTGCCTTGGCCAGGGCTCTCGCCAGGACGCCGTCGACCGCCTGCGGAAGCTCTGCCCGGCGGGACGTCAGCCGCGGCGGGGGCTCCGACATGTGGGCGTACATGGTGGCCGTGAGTTCGTCGCGGTGGAACGGGGGCGCCCCGGTCAGCAACTCGAAGGCCGAGCAGGCCAGCGCGTACTGATCCGCGCGGCCGTCGAGCGGCCTGCCGCCGATCTGCTCCGGGGACATGTAGTCCAGCGTCCCCATCACCTCGCCCGCCCTGGTCATGCCGGACGTCGACGCCGCCGCCTTGCTCAGCCCGAAATCCGACAGGTACACGTGATCGGGCCGGCCAGGCAGCGCGTCCATCAGCATGTTGGACGGCTTCACGTCACGATGCAGCAACCCGGCCCGGTGCGCGGCGTCCAGGGCCGAGGCTACCGGCGAGATGATCGCCGCTACCCGGCTCGGCGGCAACGGCCATCCCGCCCTTGCCGATCTGCTCCTCGAGCCGGTAACCCGCGATGCGCGAGCCTGCCGCGAAGCTGACCATGAAGCCGCCGGCCGCGCCGGGATCATCACCACTCATCACGCCTCCCCCCGCTGTGACCTGGCGAGTTGGCGGATACGGCGAAGCCTCAATCTGGGATATTTCCCGCCAAGCCCCAGCGAATCTCTAGTATCTGGGCTTGACGGTAGCCGTCGCAAGCCGGGACCGAAATGGCCAGGAAATGGACTTCAGTCACCAACCGCACGGCCGGATATGGCCATAAACCGTCGCGCGGTTCCGCACGTTTTTTGTATACGTGTCGTGCCTCAGAAGGTGGCCGATTTGCGGCGGAAACGGATCACGGCCGCCAGGATAAAGACAATGCCGGGCGAACCCGCCCGCTGGAAGCCGGCTGGAGCCGTAGCCCCATTCGCTGCGCCGCGGATTCAAGCCCGACGGCGGCCGGGATCCAGAGCCAGGGCAGATGAGCAAGCACCGTAAACGACGCCTCCACCGCAGTCCCTTCGGCGACTCCGGCGGCGGTCACCGGCGCCAGCGCGGCGCCGGTGGCCACCATGCGGGCCACGTGCTTGCTCTTGCGTGTCATGTCTGCCTGTCCTAGGTCTCTGCGGGACCGGGGCCCTGGCCGCTGGCACCGCCCGAGGGAACGGAGCCAGCGAACCAGGGCACCTGGCCGCCTCAGTAGCCGTAACCGCTGCCGGACGAAGGGGCCGGGGCCGTGCCCGCCGTTGTCGAGGACCCGGCTGTCGAGGACCCGGCGAGCGGCGTGAGGCCGGGGGTGGCCACGAAGAAGCCCTGCACTCCCTGGCCGGTCACCTGACCGGCCTGATCGTCAGCGAAGGTGTACAGCAGGTGCCCGTTGTAGGCGACCTGGTTGCCGTGGACGTCCATGACCGCGGCGAGCTTGCCGGTCAGCCCGGTGGCGGCGGGTGAGGCGGACGTCAGCGGCGGCCACAGCGCCGCCAGTCCCCCGGTGACGACCGACTTCGCCGCCGTGTCGTTCAGGTAGTAGTACAGCGGCAGGCCCGCTCTGTTGACCAGGATGGTCTCGGTCTTGCCTCCAACGGTTGCCTGCACGGTGCGCACGGTCGCCGCGGCGTGCTGGCTGGCCGCGGGTCGGCTGCTGGCATGTGAGCTGGTCGCTGCGGCGGCGGTGACGCCGCCGCCGATGGCAGCCGCTGCGGCCAGGCTGATGCTGGCGATGATGATTCTTGGGTGTCGCATGGCTTTGCTCCTTGAGGTATTGATGACGCATTATCTACTAATACGCTTAGTAGAAGAAGGTGGTTCACTGACCGTGGTCATTTCTGCCTGGGCGAGGGCCCGGCCCTGGTCCCCGGTGACGGTTTCCTGATCAAGCAGGGCGGCGGTGAGCTGGGCGAGGGCCTCCCGATGGCTGGTGAGCAGGTCCCGGGCGCGAGCTTCCGCCCTTGTCAGCAAGGCGACGACTTCCTGGTCGAAGAGCCATTGGGTGTGCTCGGAGTACCCGCGTGAGGCGGCCAGCGCGGGATAGCCGTCTGGCGGCCCGCTGTAGCTGACCGGGCCGATCGCTTCGCTCAGGCCGAACTCGCGGACCATCTGGGTCGCCAGGGCGGTCGCGGAAGCCAGGTCGCCGGTGGATGCCTCGCCGCAGATCAGGCGCTCGGCGGCCCGGCCGCCGAGGCGAACGGCGAGGGTGTCGGCCAGGTACCGTTCCCCGTACAGTCGGCGGTCGTCGGCGGGGAGCGTCTCGGTCAGCCCGAGGGCCTGCCCGGCGCCCAGCACGGTGACCCGGCTGACCGGGCCGGCGCACGGGGACAACGTGGCGACCAGGGCGTGGCCGGCCTTGGCCAGGGCAGGATCATCGGGGCTGGCTGTACTCGGGCGCGCGCCGTGCGACAGGCCGGGACTCTGCGGCCACGCTCACGGAGAGGGCCCGGCCGAGCCAGGCGGCGAGCACGGCGAGCAGGATGATCAGCGTCTCCACGCTGAGGGCGGCAATGCCCAACGGGCAGCGCCAGTTGCCGACATCGCCGTGATCGCCCAGGAAACCCCCGGGCAGGGCGCGGGTGAGCACGTATCCGCCCATGGCCATGGCGGCCACGGCGCCGGCGGCCGCCCAGACCAGCCAGTGTGACCGGGCGATCAGCATCCCGCCGACGCCGAGCGCTGCGGCGATGATCCCGAAATACCCGATGCCGACCAGTGGGGTCGGGCCGAGCGTGGCCGGCAGGTCGACCACGTGGATCACCGCCAGCGCCATCAGCGCCAGCGCGCCGATTGCACGCGCGATCACGTCCGCGCCGGGGGCCGGCTGCGATGGGCCAAGACGAGCAAGCATTGATGTCCTCCTGTAGTCACGGCCGTTCCTGTGGGCCTGGGCCCGCCCGAGCGGCGGTAGTTTCGCTTTCATCTACTAACACGCATAGGAGAACTGGCGGGTTCAGCCGTACGCCCCGGGAGGGGTGCGACGTGCATCACACTTCACAGACCCGGGCGGCAAACGACGCATGCGACCAGGCCGGGTCCACCCGCCAGTTGCCGACGGCCAGCCGCGGCAATCCTGCTGGTAGGAACTGCTGCCCAGGCGCCGTCGCAGTCACGGGGATCTCCTTCACATGCCGAGTCAGCCAGCCGTCGGCGCACAGGGCCAGGTCTCCCGCCGAGTGCCGTCAGGCGCACGAAAGATGGTCTGTACTAATACAGGTAGTAGATTTCATCCGAACGAGGTGGCCTCATGCCCGAGCACACCGTCACGCCCGGTCGGCGGAGAGCTCAGCCGGCGCGATAGCCCACGCCAGGGCGGCTTGGGGCCGTCATGCCGCGGCCGCCTGGCGGCGTGCCTGCCACGCGGCCTCGGCGTGTCCCATCGGGGTGGAGGCCGGGCCGTGGACAAACGGCCAGATTTCCTCGGCGATGGCGCGCCAGTTGGCGGTGGCGGACAGCTCGCCGAGGACGGCGAAAAGCCCGAGGTTGATGCGCTGGAGGATCACGTAGGGCCGCGGGACAGCGATGTAGCCGGCGACGGGGCTGCGCAGGTCGAAGAAGCGGCGTACGACGGAGGAGGCGTAGTCGCTGGTGATGGTCACTGGTCCTGGTTCGCGGATGGTGTCGTAGAAGACGGCCAGGTGCCCGGTGATCGCCTGGGTGCTGAGCGGCGCGCCTGGGCGCAGGAATCCGGCGTTCTCCAGGCTGGCGCGGAAGGCCTCAGGGTCGTGCTCGACGCAGATGGTGCGGGCCATGTCCAGGAGCGGCTGCAGTTCGGCGGGGGTGAAGTGCTTGACCAGTCCGAAGTCGAGGAAGGTGACCTTGCCGCCGCGGTGGAACAGGTAGTTGCCCGGATGCGGGTCGCCGTTGAAGGCGCGTACGTGGTACAGGCTGCGGAAGACGAAGCGGTAGATGGTCTCGGCGGCCAGGTCGCGTTCGTGCTGAGGCCAGGCGGCGAGTTCGGCGAAGCGGGCTCCGCCGGACAGCTCGCTGGTGATCACCCGGCGGGTGGACAGCCCGTCGATGATCTGGGGGATGGCGATGGTGGGGTGGCCGTGGTAGTAGGCGGCCATCAGGCGCTGGCTGGCGGCCTCGCGGCGGTAGTCGAGTTCCTCGCCGATCCGGTCCCGCAGCTCGCTGATCAGCGCGTCGACGTCCTGGGCCGGAGCGGTGATGCGGAGCATCCGGCGCAGCAGCGCGACGTTGCGCAGGTCGGCCGCGATGGTCTCGGCGATGCCCGGGTACTGGACCTTGACGGCGACCGCGCGGCCGTCCAGGGTGACCGCCCGGTGCACCTGCCCGATCGAGGCGGCGGCTATCGGCCGCGGGTCCCAGCGGGCGAACGCCCGGTCCGGCGGCGCGCCGAGTTCCTCCTCCACGACCGCCGCGGCGAGCTGCGGGCTCATCGGCGGGACGCTGTCCTGGAGGCGGGCCAGGGTGTGGCGGACCGCGGGCGACAGGCCGTCGTCGACGTAGCTGGCCATCTGGCCGATCTTCATCATGACGCCCTTCATCGCCCCCAGGGTGCCGGCGACGTCTTCGGCGGTCTGCAGGGCCAGGTCCTCGCGCAGCAGCTGGCGCTGCTCGCCCGCGGCCGTGAACAGCCGCGGCGCGCTGGCCGCGTAGCGGGCCCCGCCGCGCGCGGCCAGCCCGAGCGCCGCCCGGGCGCGATCAAGGCGCAGCCGCCCGGGCCGGCGGCCAGGCAGGACCAGCGTCAGGACCAGGGTCGCGGCACCCGTCACTACCGCGGCGAGGAGCTTGATGAGCCTCATGCCGGCCGCCCTGCGCGCATCCGCAAGGTGATCCGCTGTCGTGTCTCCAGCACGCCAGGCTGACCCAGGAACATGGCGTCAAGGACACCGAGCGACTGCCGGATCTCGGTCCACCGGCGGGATGTCAGGGGCGGCGGCGCGGCATAGCCGTACAGCTGCCGCGCCCAGCGCGGGAGCACGGCGATCGCGGCGTCGCGGACGTCCTGCCAGATCTCCGCGGTGTCCTCGTCCAGGCCCGGTGGATCGAGCAGGTAGGCCATTGATTCGGCGGCGGCCGGCGTGCAGCGCAGGGTCGGCCGGACCGACGCGATGTACAGGTCAAGCTCGGGGATGTTGGAGGGAACCAGGTGGCGGGGCACGCCGATGAGCTCGGCGGCGGTCACCATCTCCGCGAGGTAGCGATTGCTGTCCGCGGCAGAAAGCGCCGTCCCGACCAGGCTTCCAGCGACTAGGACGGAGTCGACCAGCGCCCCGTGCACCCACAGTAGGAGAGCGGGATCGCCCGCCGCGTAAGGACGGCCGGTAACCGGGTCGGTACCGCGGACATGATCATGAATGCGCCGCACCCGGGCCGCGGCTTGCATGGCCGCGGCCCGCTCGCCGAAGGTGACCGTGGTGAGGTACGCCGTGGTGGCGGCGAGCCTGCCCACGGGATCCCGGCGCCAGCCACTGTGCTGATCGACGCCGGCCATCGCCAGCGGGTGCAGCGCCTGCATCAGCAGGGATCGCAGACCCGCCACCGGCGAGGCCAGGTCAGCGCTCATCCGCCAGGTGACGCTAGCGGGCCCGAAAAAGCCGTTGTCCCCAGCGTCTTCCGGCACACCCGACGCATACGCAGCCGCCGAGCGCTCGATAAGGTCGGTCGCGGTCGCGTACAGATCCGCCGTGTCAGTCAAACTAACCAGCTCCTTCGCAGGCATCGCAGCGCCGACTCCGTCGTCGTCGCCACCGTCCGGTCGAGCCTGGCCAGGTTTGATCGGCAGCCCTGAGCCGGCTCGTCTACTAACACGGATAGGAGATAACGACTGTTCACTGCTTGCGGCTGACGATCAGATGCTCGCGACGGCAGCCTGCGATGACCGTGCCGGGCAGGCGGCGCTGCCCTAGCCGGCGTACGGCGTCCCCCGCCCGTGCTCCGCCAGGATCGCTAGCCTTTGCAAGATGGCGGCCGGCGGCTCTCCCGTCGCCTCATGCAGCTCGTTCAGCAGCAGCACGGAGATCACGTGCAGGCCGGCCATGAAGTCTCCCAGACCTTCCGCGTCGATCGGAGTGAGCTCGTCCGCGGCCCACGCTCGGGTGAGTCCAGGCCGGACGCGAGACTGTTCACGCCGGCGGCCGGCTGACGCTAGGCGGCCGGAAGCTTTCCCAAGACGAGCGCAACCACCGCCGGGGTCAGGGCCAGGAGCACTGGGGTCAGGGCGAGCGCCGCGGCGCTGGCGCGGAGCAACTGCCGCCGTACTCGCCCCAGTGGCTCGCCGGGGCGCAGAAGCCGGTGAATCCGCTGCACCGAGTCGGTGGCACCGGCGGCGAGGGCCGACGCGGGACTCGCGGCGGTGGCCAGGACGACCAGGGCGGTGGCGAGCAGCCGAGGATCGCGGCCCCGGGTGGCCGCATCGTCGGCGTGCAGTTCCACCAGCCGCGCCACCTGCTCTTCGGCGTCCCGCATCAGCGGCGAGAACGGGAGCACCTCGCGGCCGATCCTCGCCATGGCCAGCAGTCGGTGATGACGGCCGGTCAGGTGAGCTCGCTCGTGCGCCAGCACCGCCTGGAGCTGGCCGGGATCAAGCGCCTGGACGGCACCGGTGGTCAGGATCACCGTGGGCTGCAGGCCGGCGACGCAGTAGGCGGCCGGCTGGTCATGTTCCACGAGCACGGCCCCCAGGGCCGGCTCGGGCTGGCCGACCAGTCGCGCGGTCTGCGCGTGCTGCAGCGCCTGCCGCCCGGCGGCGCGAAAGTGGGCCATCGCGGTGAGCGCGGTGCGGGCTAGGACAGCGCCCGCCAGGGTGAGGCCGAGCCCGGCGACCGTGGCGCCGCCCGGGGTGCCGTAGGTGTCTTGGAGCCGGTGCACGCACGCTCCGATCAGGTGACTCAGCCCTCCGCCGAGGGCGGTCGCATGAACGGCCAGCGTCAGCCCGGCCAGCCCCAGCGCGGCGATGACCGACCATCCGGCGGCCAGGTAGGTGACGATGGCCAGCAGCGGCGCCCGGGCCGTCCACCTGGCCCGGCCGAGCATCCTGGACCCCAGGATGCCGAGACCGGTCGCGTACGCCAGCAGCAGTGCAGCGACGGTCACCGGGGCTCGCCGGCCTTGGGCTTGCCGAGCGCCTGTTCGAGCGCCTCGCGCAGCAGCGCCGCGTCGTGCGGGCTCATCTGCAGCGCGAAATGGGCCAGCGCCGTGCGCCGGTCCGGGCTGGTGGCCAGCGCATCGCTCATCAGCGCCGCGGTGTAACTGGACCGGGACCCGGTGGGCTCGTAGCGCCAGGCCCGGCCGTCCCGCTCCCGCCGCAGCCACCCCTTGCGGTACAGGTTCTCCATGACCGTCATGACAGTGGTGTACGCCGGCGCCCGGTCGTCATGCAGAGCGTCGACCACTTCGCGGACCAGCACTGGCCGTCCCCACTCCCACAACCGGTCCATGATCACGGCTTCCAGCTCACCGAAACGTCGCATCCTCACTCCCGAACATGGCTATGCCAAGCGACGCGCCCGCCGCTACCTACTATCACGCATAGAACGACTCTGCCGTTCAGGTGCGGCCTCTTTTCTTCTAGCCAGCCACCTCACTCAGCCACCTCGATGGGCAACCTCGATGGGCAACCTCGATGGGCAACCTCGATGGGCAACCTCGATGGGCCACCTCGATGGGGCCAGCGGGCCGGCTCGTCGATCGGAGCGGCTACTGGTGAACATAACACACTTACTATTCGTGTTAGTAGACATGGCGGCTATCACAGAAGCTCCCCGAGACGGGCTCACCGCCGATGCCGATGCCGATGCCGATGCCGACGGCGGGAAGACGGCGCCTACTGCAGGGGCCCAGATCGGCCGGCGCCTGATCGTAGTGATGCTGCTCATCGCGGCAGCCCTGGACCTGACCCGGTGCGGTCTCGTCATGACGGCAGCCCGGCATCCAGCGCCGACCGCGGGACTGGTCGCCGCCGGGCTGGCTGCGGCCGTACTGACCGCGCGGACCGCGCGCGGATGCCAGGACGGCCGGCGCTGGGCGGGCTGGGCAGCGTTGCTCATCGGCGCCGCGTCGGCCCCGCAAGCGGCCGCGTCCGGCTTCCGCAGCCCCTATACGATCCCCGACGCGGCCACCGCTGCCCTGGGGATGCTGCTGGCCATCACCATCCTAGCGACCGCGGGCCGGATGAACCGCCGGGACACGACACCGAAAATCCCCGTGTGCTGGACCGGGAAGCCACGCGGTGACGCGGAGCAGTGAACACTCGCTAGGTACTAAACGTGTTAGTAGCTGGTCCGGCCCGACACGGCCTGGTCCCGCGAGCCGGGACCGCCACAGCGCACCGGTGATGTCGCCATCAGCTACTGACATGCATAGGAGAACAGGGGTGTTCAGGAGTCCTGGCCCGGGAGGCGGTCCGGCCGCCGCTAGCAGGCACGACCCGCGGGCCGTTCCAGCCGGCCATGCCAACCTGGCGTCAGCTGTCACGCTGGCGGTGCAGAGGGAGGCTGGAGTTCGGTGTTGGCGGGCAATCCTCGCGTGTCCGCGATCCGGCCTGGTTAGGGATGCGCTCTTTCAACGCGGCTGCAGCGTTGGTCAGTATCTGTTCGGACAGGTCCGGGTCGTCGACTGCCCGGGCCATTGAGATCGCGCCGACGAGGGCACTGAGGGTGAGGATCGCTTCGCGTTCTCCGGCTTGGCGGTCGGGACCGCCGATGAGGTCAGCCAGCACGGCCAGGCATACCTTCACCTGGCGGGTGTAGCTGCCTCGTTCCGGGCCGTCGGAGCGGGCGGCATCCGCGGCGACGCCGGCCACGCCGCAGCCGGACTCGGGATGATCCCGGTGCCAAGTGCTGAGGTAACCGTCGACGAGCGCGGTGTATCCTCGCTGCCCGCCGAGCTGGCCGGCCGCGATCGTCCATGTGCTGCCCTGGGTCAGGGCCCGCTGCGCGGCCTCGGCGACGAGATGTTCTCGTGAGTCGAAGTGCCGGTAGAAACCGCCGTGGGTCAGCCCGGCTTCCTTCATGAGCTCGGCGACGGCGAGGCGGTCGATGCCGTCGCGGCGGATCCGTGCCGCGGCGATGTCCAGGATGCGGTCATGGCTGGCCGCCTTCGCCGCTTGAGACGTGCCCACGATGGGTCCTCCAGTTGGTGTCGACGTGCTTGACCATCAGGATGATATCTGTCATCCTCTTTGCAACGTGGATGACGATCGTCATCTTGAAATGAACTCATGCGACAGCTGGCCAAGTTCACTGGCCTTCAGCGTCGAGACAGGCGGAAATCGTGACTTCCGACGACACTGCGCACGCACCGGCCGACCTCACGATCGAGGTCTACACGACCCCCGGCCGGCCGTTCGCGAGTGCCGCCACGCCGCAAGGCCCGGGTGACCTGCCAACCTGGTCCCCATCGTCGGCGACCCTGATCTACGGCGACCACGACGCGATCCTGGTCGACACGCTGATCACCTATGACCAGGTGGACGCGCTGGCCGACTGGATCCAGGCCAAGGGGCGGCCGCTGTCGCGCATCTACATCACCCACGGCCACGGGGACCACTGGCTCGGGCTGGCCCGGCTGACCCAGCGTTTTCCCGGAGCCACCGGCCTGGCCACGGCCGAGGTTCTCGCCCAGGCGGCTGACCCCGCCATGGCCGGGTACTGGGAAGCGCTCTTCCCCGGTGAGATCCCCGTCGCCGGACAGAAGGTGCTGCCGCAGCTGCTGACGGCCGGCACGCTCGACCTGGAGGGCAACGACCTGCTGGTCATCCGGATCGGCCAGGCCGATACCGCGCACTCCACCGTCCTTCACGTCCCGTCGCTGGCCGCCGTCGTCACCGGCGACCTGGCCTACAACCAGGTGCACATGATGACCGCCGAGACCGGCGAACCCGAACGGGCCCAGTGGATCGCCAACCTGGACGCCGTCGCCGCACTCGAACCCGCCTTCGTCATCGCCGGCCACAAAAAGGTGGACAACGGCAACGATCCGAAGATCATCAGCGAATCTCAGCAATACCTGCGGGACTTCACCCGGATCGCCGCCGGGGAGACCACCACGGTCGGCATCGTCACCCGGATGACCGAGCTCTACCCCGACTGGGAGAACCTCCGCACACTCTGGCATTCCGCGCGAACAGCCATCGCGCGCAAGAAAACTAGCTAGCAGCCCGAGGTGGTCTTGGGCGGGGAGATCTGGGACGAGCCGGTGCGCGGAGAAACCTTCCCGCCGCACCTGCTGGGCCTGTCCGGGATCGGGCAGCTCCGGCTGTTCCTGGACGGGAAAGCCGCTGCGCCGCCGGTCAGCCACTTGACGGGTACGTATCCCACCGAGGTTGGCGTGGGCAGCGCCACGTTCGTTATGCCGGTCACCGGGTGGCTGCAGATACCGCCTGGCCTGATGACGGCAGGTGGCGTGGCCATCTTGGCCGACGGTCCGCTCGCGTGGGCGATCCAGAGCGGATTGCCGCCGGCGACGGGGTATGCGACCACCGAGCTGTCGATCAACATGGTCCGCCGGGTCCCGGACGAAGGGCAGTTGGTGGCGCGGGGCCGCCTGGTCCATCTGGGCCGCCGCCTGGGGCTGTCGGAGGTGTTCGTCACCGATGACGCCGGCCGCCTGATCGCCCACGGCACGTCCCGGTGCGTGATCTTCCCGCCGGCCTCTGATGTTCCCGCTCCGGCTCAGGAAGTCCCGGATGTCAGACAGCAAGACGATGGCTGGGTCGCGCCGTTCCTGCGGCCCGTCCGCGGTTCCGTGCTGGACCAGGAGGTCTTCGCGACCAGAACCGGCCTTGAGCTGATGCGCGGGCTGGTCAGCGGTGAGCTGCCGCTGTCGCCCGCAGCCCTGTTGCTAGGCGCACGGCCCATCGAGGCCGGCGAGGGGACCTGCACCTTCTCGATGCCGGCCACCGGCTGGCTGACCTCGCCCACCGGCCTGGTCCTGGGCGGGGTGACCGCGTGCCTGGCGGACTTCGCGCTCGGCGCCGCGATGCACACGACCGTCCCCCCCGGCACGGCCGTCGCGCCGACCGGCCTTCGTGTTCAGTTCATCCGCCCCGCGCCAGGCGACGGCCGCCAGGTAACGGCACGGGCCACCGTGGTCCACCGCGGCCGCGGCCTGGCCTGTGCCCGCGCCGAGGTCACCGGCAGCGAAGCGAGGCTGCTGGCGCTGGCCGACGCCTCGGCACTGATCCTCCCGGGCCGTCGCGCCGACCTGTCCGATGCACCGTCACTGGGCTGACACGGCCCCAGAGCCCAAGACAAGCTCACGGCCGCGGACCCCCGAAGACACGATCGCTCACCGGTCTTGACCTGCCAAGCACTCCGACCGGGTACGGGTCGACTTGGCCCTGCAGTTGCTCGAGGTCACCAGGTCCGTCGGCTGACCATGGCCCGATGGCGGTCCGGACCGTAGCACGCCGCCCGTTCGGGATAATTGACATCTTTTGCCGAACGGCGCTGGTATTTCCATCCCCGCTCAGTGCGAGCTAGTCAGCGACGAGCGCCCGCCTGGGCGGCAGCCTCGGCCAGTTTGCGGCGCATGATCTTGCCGGAGGAGGTGGCGGGCAGGCGCGTTCGGCCGTGATCAGGGCGAGCGGGAGCACGAACAGGCCGGGGCTTATCCCGGTCGGCCCTACCTGCGCTACCTGGCCTTCGGTGGGATGGTGTGGCCGCGGTTCGGCGGGTGGCGGCGCGCGGCCGTGTCTGCGACGCTGGCTTTAGTTAGTCATCGTTAACATATGTTCTGGACGAATGCGGCCGATCTAGTTAGGACTACCAATCCAGATGCTGAGCGGGGCGGAGACGATGGCGGCGCCGGTCCTGCGGAGCCGGGCGGATCCGGCTAGTGAGGGGTTCCAGCGCAATGCGGCGGAGCACGCCGTGCTGGCCGCCGAGCTGCGCGCGCGGCTGGCCGCAGCCGGCCGGGGCGGCCTGGAGCGGGCCCGGGAGCGGCACGCTGCGCGGGGCAAGTTGCTGCCCCGCGACCGGGTCGACGCGCTGGTGGACCCGGGTTCGCCGTTCCTCGAGCTCTCCCCGCTAGCGGCCAACGGCATGTACGGCGACGAGGCGCCGGGGGCCGGCCTGATCACCGGCGTCGGGCGGGTCAGCGGCCGGGAATGCGTGCTCGTCGCCAACGACGCCACCGTCAAAGGCGGCACCTACTACCCGATGACGGTCCGCAAGCACCTGCGGGCCCAGGAGGTGGCGCTGCACAACCACCTGCCCTGCATCTACCTGGTTGATTCGGGGGGTGCGTTCCTGCCGATGCAGGACGAGGTGTTTCCCGACCGGGAGCACTTCGGCCGGATCTTCTACAACCAGGCGACGATGTCGGCGCGGGGCATCCCGCAGATCTCGGCGGTGCTCGGCTCCTGCACGGCGGGCGGCGCGTACGTGCCGGCGATGAGCGACGAGACGGTGATCGTACGAGGGCAGGGCACGATCTTCCTCGGCGGTCCGCCGCTGGTGAAGGCCGCCACCGGGGAGATAGTCACCGCCGAGGAACTAGGCGGGGGCGACCTGCACGCCCGCATCTCCGGCGTCGCCGACCACCTGGCCGACAACGACGCGCACGCGCTGCGCATCGTCCGCTCGATCGTCGCCACTCTCGCGCCGAGATCCTCGCCGCCGTGGGAGGTGGCGGCGAGCGAAGCGCCTGCCGTCGAGGAGGCCGGGGTGTACGGGGTGGTGCCCGCCGACTGGCACACGCCCTACGACGTGCGTGAGGTCATCGCCCGCGTCGTCGACGGGAGCCGGTTCGCGGAGTTCAAGGCGACCTTCGGCGCGACGCTGGTGACCGGGTTCGCGCGCATCCACGGTCACCCGGTCGGCATCGTCGCCAACAACGGCGTCCTGTTCAGCGAGTCGGCGGTCAAAGGCGCGCACTTCGTCGAACTGTGCGACCAGCGCCGCATCCCGCTGGTGTTCCTGCAGAACATCACCGGCTTCATGGTCGGCAGGCAGTATGAGGCCGGCGGCATCGCCAAGCACGGCGCCAAGATGGTTACCGCGGTCGCCTGCGCCCGGGTGCCGAAGTTCACCGTGATCATCGGCGGCTCGTTCGGGGCCGGTAACTACGCCATGTGCGGGCGGGCCTATTCCCCCCGCTTCCTGTGGATGTGGCCGAACGCGCGGATCTCGGTGATGGGCGGCGACCAGGCGGCCAACGTGCTGGCCACGGTGCGGCGGGACCAGCTGGAGGCCGGCGGCGAGCACTGGCCGGCCGAGGCCGAGGAAGAGTTCAAGCGCCCGGTCCGCGAGCAGTACGAGCACCAGGGAAACCCGTACTACTCCACCGCACGTCTGTGGGACGACGGGATCATCGACCCGCTGGACACCCGGAAGGTGCTGGGGCTGGCCCTATCGGTGGCGGCGAACGAGCCGCTGGAGCCGGTCCGCTACGGGATCTTCCGGATGTAGGAGGCGGCACTGACCATGTTCGACGCTGTCCTGGTCGCCAACCGCGGCGAGATAGCGGTCCGGATCATCCGCACGCTGCGCGCGCTCGGCCTGCGCAGCGTCGCGGTCTACAGCGACGCGGACGCCGGAGCCCGGCATGTGCGGGAAGCCGACCTGGCGATCCGGCTGGGTCCGGCCCCGGCCGCCGAAAGCTACCTGAACGCCGAAGCCATCCTCGCGGCGGCCGCCGAGAGCGGCGCCCAGGCCGTGCACCCCGGGTACGGTTTCCTGTCCGAGAACGCCGCGTTCGCCCGCGCGTGCGCCGCCGCCGGGCTGGTGTTCATCGGCCCCCCGCCTGCCGCGATCGAGGCGATGGGCGACAAGATCGCCGCCAAGGCGACCGTGGCGGCGGCGGGTGTCCCGGTGGTACCCGGGGCCGGCGCGCCCGGCCTGGCCGACAGCGACCTGGCGGCCGCGGTCGCCCAGATCGGTTTCCCGGTGCTCATCAAGCCTTCGGCCGGCGGTGGCGGCAAGGGCATGCGGCTGGTCCGCACCGCCGACGAGCTGCTTGCCGCGCTGGAGGGGGCGCGGCGGGAGGCCCGGGCCGCGTTCGGTGACGACACGCTGCTGGCCGAACGCTACGTTGAGCGGCCCAGGCACATCGAGATCCAGATCCTCGCTGACGGCCATGGCCACGTCATCCACCTGGGTGAGCGTGAGTGCAGCCTGCAGCGGCGGCACCAGAAGATCATCGAGGAAGCGCCCTCACCGCTGCTGGACGAGCCCAGCCGCGCCGCGATGGGCGCCGCCGCCGTCGAGGCGGCCCGCAGCGTCGGGTACGTCGGCGCGGGCACGGTGGAGTTCATCGTCTCCGGGGACCGGCCGGAGGAGTTCTGGTTCCTTGAGATGAACACCCGGCTGCAGGTCGAGCACCCGGTGACCGAGCTGGTGACCGGCTGGGACCTGGTGGAACTGCAGGTCCGGGTGGCCGCGGGGGAGAGCCTGCCGATGCGCCAGGATGAGGTGCGGCTGACCGGTCACGCCATCGAGGCCCGCGTCTACGCCGAGGACCCGGCCCGCGGCTTCCTGCCGACCGGAGGGAAGGTCCTCGCGCTGTGCGAGCCGGACCTGCCGCATGTCCGGGTGGACTCCGGCCTGGCCGAGAACATGACGGTGAGCAGCGCCTACGATCCCATGCTGGCCAAGGTCATCGCGTACGGCCCGGACCGCCAGCAGGCGCTGCGGCGGCTGGACGGGGCGCTGGCGAACACGGCGGTGCTGGGCGTCACCACCAACATCGCGTTCCTGCGGGCGCTGCTGAACCACCCCGACGTGGCCGCAGGCCGGCTCGACACCGGGCTGGCCGAACGCGCCCTCCCCGCTTATCCGACTCCCATCTCCTCAGCTGGGGGTATCCCCGGGGACGTGCTGACCGCCGCTGCCCTCGCGCACCTGCTCCGGCAGGAACGTCCCGGCGGGCCGCGCAGCCCGTGGGACATCCCCGACGGCTGGCGCGTCGGCGGGCCCGCCTGGACCACGGTGCGCCTGATCAGCGGGACCGCCGACCCGGTGCCGGTCCGGATCCGCGGGCGCGCCGGTACCGCGGCCGAGGTCAGCGTGGGCGGCGCCGACCCGGTGGCCGCGCACGCCGAATTCGAGGGCGGCACCCTGGTGGTCACCAGCCCGGGCCGCACGCAGCGCTACGTGTACGCGCACGCGGACGCGGACGCCGCGGCCGGTCACGGTACGGCCTGGCTGGGCCGTGACGGCCAGGCCTGGGCGCTGACGGAAGAAGAGCCCCTGGCGGCGGGGCCCGTGGACGCGGGCGCGGGCGACGGGGTGGTCCGCAGCCCGATGCCGGGCACCGTGCTCGCCGTCAAGACGGCCAGCGGCGAGCGGGTGCGAGCCGGGCAGCCCCTGCTGATCGTCGAGGCGATGAAGATGGAGCACACGGTCAGCGCCCCGGTCGACGGCGTGGTCGCGGACCTGACCGTGACCGTGGGCCAGCAGGTCGGCCTGGATGAGACGCTCGCCGTCATCAGTCCCGCCGGGCAGCCCGGCTGAGGCGCCGCGAGCTGACTGGGCTACTCGCGGCACCAGCCGTTCGAGCACATCTACCGGCACCATCGCCGGTACCGCATCACCGAGGGCGCCGAGGAGATCCAGATGCGGCGGGTGGCGGGCTACCTGTTCGGCTACATGAAGCAGCAGGCGCCCAAGGGCGTGTCCGAGACGCTCGCGGACCGAAGCGGAGCCGCCGGCCGTTGACTAAATAAATGAACAGTTCTTTAATTCTGATCATGGGCCGTGTCGCAGGCGTGACAGCCGCCGAAACCCGCGAGCGGTTGCTGCGGGCGGCCGCTGACGTCTTTGCCCGGCGCGGATACGACGGCACGCGGGTAGCCGACATCGCCGTGGCCGCCGACGTGAGCGGCGGCGCGCTATATGCGCACTTCGGCTCGAAGGCGGAACTGCTCGTGGCCGCGCTCCGCGTGCACGGGCCGCGACTGCTCGCCGAGGTGCTCGCCGCCGATCCCGGCCGGCCGATCACGGAGCTGCTGCTGCTCATCGGCCGGCGGCTGCCCCGCCGTCGCGATGCCCGCGGCTACCTCATCGTCGAGGCACTGGTCGCCGCCCGTCGCCACGAGGACGTCGCCCGGCCGATGCGCGACTATGTCGGCGAACGCGGGGACTGGCTCGCCGAGCTGGTGCGGGTCGCTCAGGCCGGCGGCGAGATCGACCCGGCGCTGTCGCCGAACGCGCTGGCCCACTTCTGCCTCCTGCTGGCGATGGGCAGCGCGCTCATCACCCCGGACCTGCATGCGGTCAGCGAGCAGGAGTGGGCCGCGCTGCTCACCCGGGTCGTCACCGCCGTCACCCCGGCCGCCGCCACCGCACAGACGGGAACCGCCCAGACAGGAGCAGCACAGTGAAAGTGCAGATCAATCCCGGGCTATGCCAAGGGCACGGACGCTGCTACGACCTCGCCCCCGGCCTGTTCGGTGCGGACGACGAGGGCTACGGGCAGGTCCTCGGACACGGCACCGTGCCGCCGGAGGCGGAGCACGACGCACGCCTGGCGGCGGTCAACTGTCCCGAGCGCGCCATCGACGTCCAGCAGGAGACCTGACATGACCGTCGATGACCGCTTCACGCACGACAACCGCGAAGCACCCGAGGATCAGCCCCAGGGCACGCGCAGCGAGATCATCACCGGCCCGGTCTCCGACTGGGCGACCGACTTCTCCCATCTGGAACCTGAGTGGTCCGCCGATCCCTACCCGATCCAGGACGACCTTCGGCAGCGCTGTCCGATCGCCCACACCGAGCGGTTCGGCGGCGGATGGCTGCCGACACGCTACGAAGACGTCGCGGCGATCGCCTACGATACCGAACGCTTCTCGTCACGGTCGATCATCCTGAGCAACTTCCGGCCACCCCGTGAGCTGGCGCCGGTCGGCGGCTCGCCGCCGATCTCCTCCGACCCCCCGTTCCACCACGACGCGCGCAAGCTGCTGCTGCCCGCGTTCACCAAGAAGTCGGTCGGCACGCAGGAACCGGCAACGCGGGCGTTCTGCCACTCGCTCATCGACTCGTTCGAGGGGCGGGATGTGGTCGACGCGGCCTATGACTACGCGCAGCACATCCCGATGCGGGTCATCGCCAACATGCTCGGCTTCCCCCCGCAGGACGGGCCGCAGTTCCGTGAGTTCGTCGAGGACCTGCTCGAAGGCATCAACCTGCCGCCGGATGACCGCATCGAGCGGGTCTCACGGCTGTTCGACTACCTGCTCGCGCAGGTCCACGACCACCTGGACCAGCCGCGTGATGACCTCACGACCTACCTCATCAACGCGGAGCTCTACGGCCGCAAGCTTGACCCGTCCCATGTCTGCGGCACGATGGCCCTGCTGCTCATCGCCGGCATCGACACGACGTGGAGCGCCATCGGCGCGTCGTTGTGGCACCTGGCCAAGACCCCCGGCGACCGCGAGCGCCTCGTCGCCGACCCCGGGCTGCTGCCGACCGCCACGGAGGAGTTCCTCCGCGCCTACGCACCGGTCACAATGGCGCGGCTGGTCAGGCAGGATATGCACTGGCACAGCGTGGACATGAAGGCCGATGACTGGATCCTGCTGTCGTTCCCGGCGGCCAACCGTGACCCGGCGCAGTTCGACCGGGCGGCTGAGGTCGTCATCGACCGCGAGGTCAACCGGCACGCCGCATTCGGCCTGGGCATCCACCGCTGCGTGGGTTCGCACCTGGCCCGGATGGAGCTCCGGGTCGCCCTGGAGGTCTGGCTCGAGCGGATCCCGGCGTTCACCCTCGACGACCCCGCCGGGGTGACCTGGTCCGCGGGGCAGATCCGCGGGCCGCGCACGCTGCCGCTCCGGATCGGCTGACGATAGCCAACGCCGAGAAAAAAAGGAACTATTTAGCTATGTCGATCGCCATCACCGAAGAACACTGTGCCCTCGCGCAGACCGTGGCCAGCCTTCTTACCAAGCATGAGTCCCGCGCGGCGGCCCGCGGCCTGCTCGCGGCCGAGGCGGACGCGCGGCCGGCCTTCTGGGCCGAGTTGAGCGACCTCGGCCTGCTCGGGCTGCACATCGCGGAAGAAAACGGTGGCTCGGGCTTCGGGCTGCCAGAAACGCTGATCGTGGCCGAGCAGATGGGCCGGCACCTCGCACCGGGGCCGTTCGTCCCGACCGTGATCACCAGCGCCGTGCTGGCGGTGGCCGGGTCCGATGAGCTGCGCAAGCGGCTGCTACCCGGGCTGGCGGACGGCAGCATGATCGGCGCGGCCGCACTGGGCGGCGAGGTGAGGCAGGCCGACGGTGCCGCGACCGGGGAGGCCGGCGTCGTCATCAGCGGGCACCTGGCGGACGTGCTGCTGGTCCCGGCGGGTGCTGACGTACTGGTGATCGAGACGTCGGCCGGCGGCGTTCGGGCCGAGGTGCCCGCCAATCTGGATCAGAGCCGGCGCGCCGCCAGGGTCAGGCTCGACGCGGCGCCGGCCATGGTGCTGCCGGCCGCGCGCGGGCTGCTTACCGGCGTGGCCCGGGCCGTGCTCGCGGCGGAGGCGGCCGGCCTCGCCAGCGAGACCACACAGCAGGCGGCCGAGTACGCCAAGGTCCGCCAGCAGTTCGGCCGCCCGATCGCGACCTTCCAGGCGGTCAAGCACCACTGCGCGAACATGCTGGTGGCAGCCGAGCTGGCGACGGCCGCCGCCTGGGATGCCGGGCGGGCTGGGCTCGGCGGGGGTGATCAGCTCAGTTACACCGCGGCCATCGCGGCGGCCCTGGCCGGGCCGGCTGCCGTCAGCAACGCCAGCCTGAACATCCAGGTGCACGGCGGCATCGGGTTCACCTGGGAACATGACGCACACCTGTACCTGCGCCGGGCCGCGGCGATCGCCGCGGTAGTCGACGCCGAGCGGGCCGCGATCGAGGTCACCGATCTGGTCCGGCGCGGCGTGCGCCGGGCCGCGGCGATCGACCTGCCCGCCGCGGCGGAGCCGATCCGGGATGCGGTCAGGCCCGACGTAGCGCGGCTGCGCGACCTGACCGGCGAGGACAGGAAGCAGGCGATGATCGAAACCGGGTACGTGATGCCGCACTGGCCGAAACCGTGGGGCCGGGACGCGTCTGCCGTCGAGCAGCTGGTGATCGAGCAGGAACTCGCCGCGGCTAGGATCAAGCGGCCCAGCTACGGCATCACCAGCTGGATCATCCTGACCCTGATCCAGCACGCCAGCCCGGACCAGGTAGCGCGCTGGGTCCGCCCGGCGCTCGACCAGGAGGTGATCTGGTGCCAGCTGTTCAGCGAGCCGGGCGCCGGGTCCGACGCGGCGGGCATCAGGACGAGGGCGACTAGGACCGAGGGCGGGTGGCGGATCAACGGCCAGAAGGTCTGGACCAGCGGCGCGCACCTGGCCAGCTTCGGCCTGGCCACGGTGCGGACGAACCCGGACGCGCCCAAGCACGAGGGCATCACCACGATGGTGATCGACATGCACGCGCCCGGCGTCACCGTCCGGCCGCTGAAGATGCCGACCGGGAATTCGGATTTCAACGAGGTCTTCTTCGACGACGTGTTCGTCCCCGACACCGACGTGGTCGGACCGGTCGATGCTGGCTGGACCGTGGCGCGCGCGACGCTCGGCAACGAGAGCGTCAGCATCGGCGGCGGCGATGGCGGCGTCATGGCCATGCCGGGTGCGGCGTTCATCGCCCCGCTCGACGCGCACCCGGAACGGCTGGCCGGCGGGGCCGGACGGGTCGGCAGGCAGATCGCCCGCACGCAGGCGATGAGCGTGCTGAATCAGCGCAGCGCCTTCCGTGCGGTGGCGGGCGGCGGTGATGGACATGGCCCAGGGCCGGAGGGCAACATCGCCAAGCTGCTGCTGTCCGAGGTCGGCCACGAGACGGCGGCGATCATGGCGGAGCTCGCGGGCCCTGATGCGGCGTTCCTGGAAGGTGACGGTGCGATGGCGGCCACGCTCGTGCTGATGAACCGGGCCATGTCGATCGCCGGCGGCACGTCGGAGATCAAGCGCAACCAGATCGCCGAGCGGATCCTCGGCCTCCCGCGCGACCCGCTCATCAAGTAGCGGTCCGTACCAAGGGTCCGGCTTTCATCTGGGGTTGCTGGTCATAGCGGCGGCAGCCCGTGCAGCGGGAAGACCGCGTTGCGGGTGGCCATGATGGCCCGGTCGACTGGGTTGGCTGGGTTGAAGCCGGACTCGAACGGCTCGAATTCGGCGGGTGCCCCCTCGGTCATCTGCTCGGGTGCGGTCTGGCCGGTGCGCTGCTCGACGTAGTCGCGCCACGGGCCGGGCGTGGGCGTCTCTGGGTCGATCGGCTGGCCTGCGGCCTCGGCGAGCAGGTGCGTCCAGCTCCGGGGTACCACCTGGACCAGCTCATATCCGCCGCCGCCGGTGAGCAGCCAGCGTCCGCCGGCCGCCTCGTGGGCCAGCGCGTGGATCGCGGCATGAGCGGCGCGCTGCGCGTCGATGCTCAGCTCCAGGCGGGCCAGCGGATCCAGCCGGTGCGTGTCGCAGCCGTGCTGGCTGACCAGGATCTGCGGCCGGAACTGGCGCAGCAGCGGCGGGACGATCGCGTGGAAGGCGCGCAGCCAGCTGGCATCGCCGGTCCCGGCGGGCAGCGCGACATTGACCGCTGAGCCCTCGGCGCCAGGGCCGCCGGTCTCGGCGGGCAGGCCGGTGAACGGGAACAGATTCTCCGGGTGCTGGTGCAGGCTGATCGTCAGCACCCGCGGATCGGCATAGAACGCCGCCTGTACCCCGTCGCCGTGGTGCGCGTCGATGTCCACGTAGGCGATGCGGTCGGCGCCGTGTCCCAGCAGCCAGGCGATCGCGATCGCCGGGTCGTTGTAGACGCCGTACCCGCTGGCGTGAGCGGCCATGGCGTGATGCATGCCGCCCGCGATGCTGGCCCCGTGCTGGGCCGTACCTGACCAGATAGCGCGGGCCGCGGCCAGGGTCGACCCGGTCACCAGCGCCGATGCCTCGTGTATGCCGGGGAATACCGGGTTGTCCTCGGTGCCCAGCCCGAACATCCGCGCGACGCGGAGCTGGTTCCCCTCCAGGCCGTCGCCGGCGTCGGGGTGCTCGGCCCACCGGCTGACCATCTCCACTGCCGCGATATACGACGGACTATGCACGAGTTCCAGGTCTGCGTCGGTGGCCGGGGCCGGGGTAGCCACGGTCACGCCGGGCTCGTTCCACACCCCGAACTCGTGCGCGAGCCGCATTGTCAGGTCCACCCGCACCGGTGCCATCGGATGGCTGGGCCCGAAGTGATAGTCGGTCAGCCGCTCGTCCCAAGCCACATGCAAGGTGCAGGTCATCTGCCACGACCTCCCTGTCGCGGGCCGCAGTGTCAAAAGCACCGGATGACGGTCTGCCCACACTGGCAGATATCACGGGCCTGGTCCAGCCCTCCGGCAACCGCCAGCGTGATCACCGGCGCCACCAGGCTCAGCGACGAGCAACGCTTAGGACCGGTCGCCTGTCGCGAATGAGGAGGGGATGGACGGCACATGCGTGGGGACCGTGACGGTGCCCACCATGGCGGGGCGTACGAACTTCGGGGCTTTCGGCAGCAGCGTGTGCTCGACCTGGGTGATGGTGAAGTCGGCGTCCCGGACGGAATCGAGCGTGGGTCGGTTGCAGTCACAGCACACGACGAGCCGGTTGAGCCAGTTCATCCGGTCCTGCAGGTGGGCCGTGCCCGGGTGGTCGGAACGCAGATGCTCGATGAACAGGAGCTGGCCGCCGGGCCGTAGCAGGGCAGGTTGGCTCCCGTCCCAGCGTCGGTAGCCGCACCTCGAAACGGCAGCCTTCCGCGGCGTCCGGTTTCAGGACTAAGAGCGCGGCCAGTATGGTCCGGGGACGGGCCGGGCGGGCATGGAGGTTGCGCCCGCGCGCCTAAAGGCCTGCCACGCGGCCACCAGCCTGAGGCGCACCTGCGTATTCTTCGGCCGGACATTCGTCCAGTCTGGTGCTGGCCGACCAGTCGCGGACAGGCCGCCAAGCCCGAACCGATCATCGTCCTGGTCGTTACCGCGTGCGGCCTGTGCCCGCTGTTCCCACCTCGTGAGCCTGGCCCGCGCGATACGTTCGCGGGCGTCGACCTCGTCCTTGATGAGTTCCGGGAGCACTCTGTTCTGCCACTCTGTGTGGAGGCGCTCGGACTCCTCGTTGAGCTCGTCTTGCCGCCGGACGGCCGCGAGATACTGGACCGTTATCTCCTCTTCAGCGCGGAGCAGGCTGGCCTGCTCCGCCTTGGCGATCGCCTGCTCGTACGTGTTCCTCGGCCCGAGGTTGAGCAGCACCTTGACCAGGATCGGGAGGCACTCGATGGCCGTGAAGAACAGGAACAGGAGGAACTCCGCCATGAACAGGGTGGGACTGCTTGACCGGAGTTCGTCGAGTGCTTTCAGACTCGCCAGGATTCCCGTGTCGTCGGCGTTGGTCGCGTTGAAATTCTGCTTCAGCTTGGTGAGGTTGCCCTGGTCCTGGCTGAGTTTGGCTTGATCGGTGACCAGGTTGGTGCGGGCGTTCGCCACCGCGACGGTCGCATCCTGCTTGTTCTTGGCGCTGAGGGACGCCTCTTCGGACGCTATCTGCGACTGATCGGACTTGACCTGTCCCGTGTATAGCTGGTAATTCTGCAAGTCACGCGCAGCAGCAGGCCCGTTGCCCATGACACAGTGCCCCGGAAAGCCGTACTCCTCGCAGTGCCACGCGTTGTAGAAAGTCTGGGCCTTGGTCTGGTCGGACTTGAGCTGCTGCTGCAGTGAGACGAGAGTCGGGTCCTGCGCAGGACCCGTCCCGGTGCCGCCGCCGCTATTGATCACTCCCTGATCTGTGCTGACCGCTTTCTGATCTGCGGTGACCCTCGCGACCAGTGCGCTCTTGCTGAGAGTGGCGTTGAAGGTGCTGGCCGCGTTCGTGTGGTCGATGGAGATCTGATTGGCGATCTCAAGGTGGAAGATCTGCAGCGTAAGGGGGGTCGAGATGATTACCCCGAAAAGGAGGCCGAGAGCGATCCGGGGGAGCGCAAGCAACAGATAGTTCAGGCGCTTCTCCTGCCGCACCATGGACACAACCAGCCAGCGGTCGAGGCTCATGATCGCCAGTCCCCAGGCGGCCGCGAATGGGATCGCGACGGGCAGGGATGCCTTAAGGGCGATGTGCAGCGCGAACGCCATTGAGATGGCCGCCATCGAAGATGTGACGAGGACGGCACTGCCGACGCCGACGTATTTAGCGCGATCAGTGCGACAGCTGTCAAGGATGTTGTGCTGGGCACCCGACAGCCAGATCAAAAATCTTCCCACGAAGAACCTTCTCCCCTAGCGGGTTCTCGAAACCGTCAGTGGTCGATGGCACGCCATACTTACGGCGCGGTCGGCGGTACGGCGGGCCGACCCTGGTCACCGTCATGCCTAATGCGTTCCAGATGGCGTTGATACTTCTGTCGCGGGATGGTCTGCTGGAAAGCCAAAAGGCCTGGTAAAGCCCTACTATGGCGGCCACGTATGATGATCATCAGGCCCACGCCCCCCTCGATCCCTGCTATCAGTCAGGAAATAGTAGCGCCTTTCGACCGTTCTCGCGTACTCTGGTCATCCCGTGGACGGGTAGTCACCGTCCTTGGAGATCTTTGGCGGGTGGGGAGCCCGCTAGAGGGGGTGCGCATGCGGCTCGGCTGTCAATCCGGGTAAAAAGGGACAAAAGCCCCAGGCGGGTCATTCAGGGAAATGTCTTCCGAGTAGTCGGTCGTCCTGCCGCTGATTCCGTGAATCATTGGCGCCTTTGCCGGTGGCTTTATTTTCCATGCTTATTTCCGGGACCGCGGAATTATTGATGGGGCAGTTGTGATGAACCTGGAATCGTTACGGGAATGTGAGGGGCCGCGGATGCGCCTACCTGATGTTCAGGTTGCGGAAAGCTGCACCGGCACGCGTGCCCTCGGGCCTGGGCTACGGTCGGCCGTCTGGGTGCAGGGCTGCCCGTTCCGCTGCCGCGGATGCATAGCGCCCGACTGGATTCCTCAGCGTCCGGTCAGGGAAGTGCGCCCGGATGACCTGGCCGCGGAATTGCTCGCCGACCCGGCCGTCACCGGGCTGACGTTCTCCGGCGGAGAGCCCGATGGCCCAGGCGACTGCCCTGGCCGCGGTGATACGCGCTGCCCGGCGGAAGCGGGACGTGACGCTGATCTGTTTCACCGGGTACCGTCTCGCCGAGCTGGGAAGAAGGCCACCCGATCCCGGCGTCGGAGACCTGCTGGCGGAGACCGACGTGCTCATCGACGGCAGGTATGTAGCCGCGCGCAACGACAACCGCGGACTGCGCGGCAGCGACAACCAGCGGGTGCACATGCTGACCGATCGGCTAGCCGCTGTCTATGAGGACCTGGCCGGCGGCCCGAGACGGACGGAGATCCGGCTTCGCGAACGTTCGGCCATGCTCGTCGGGGTTCCCGACCAAGTCGCCGCGGGCGCGTTCGAGGTACTGGCGTCACAAGGTCAACGATGAGTTGCTGGGCGAGAGGACATGGAATGAGCGGGGTTAAGCGGATTACCGTCGACGCGAACGACTGGTCCCGGGCGCAGCAAGCGGCGGCCAGGCTGCGGGAGGTCAACCGGGAAATTCCCGGCATGCTCGATGCGGTGCGCCGCGAGAATCAGGCGGCCATTGACCGTGCCGCCGCTGAGGTCCGCACCCGCCAGAACGCCTTTGACCAGGCGCTGACCGGGCTCAGCGAGCAAACCAGGAAGATTGAGGCCCAGACCCGTCAGCGCATCCGGGCGCAGGAGACACGGCTCCGCGGCGAGCTGCGGGACACCACCAGGCAACTGCGCCAGGAGACCCGGGCCGCGATGGAAGACCAGGAGCGGCGGTTCGCCGAGGGGCTGGCCAGAGAACGGCAGGAACGTCTGCGGGAGACCAGTGAACTGCGCGACGAGCTCGCCGGGATACGAACCGACCGTGACCGGGCGCGGTCGGCTGCGGCCACCTTCGTCGCCGACTCCCGGCTGATGCGGGGCGCCATCGACGCGGAACTGCCCCACGAACGTTTCGCGCCTGGCAGGCTGGCGGAGCTGAGCAGGCGGCTGGACAACGCCGAGGATAACGTCAACCGCGGCCTCGGGGAGGCCGCGCTGGCTCAGGCGCAAGAGGTCTACCTGCAGCTGAGCGAACTGCGTGCCGAGGTGGAACTGCGCGACCAGGAATGGCAGGCGGCCCGGCTGACGGCAGGCTCGGCCATCACGCTCCTGCAGCAGCAGATCCGTGTCAATACCAACCCGGACGCTCTTGACGAGAACGGCGAGAAGATCGACGGTTACACGCTGGATGTGGACTTCTGGTCCGAGGGCGAGCTCGCCAAGCTGAGCGGGGCCGCCGCGACGATGGCCGCCAGGCTGACCGACGCGGACAACCCGCCGTCTGTAGCCGAGCTTCGTGAGATCGCGGACCACGCGGCCGGGCAGCTGGACGAGGAGCTCACCGACATCGTGGCGACCGCCCAGGCCAGGCAGATCGCCTCACAGGTCCGAGCCAATCTGGCCGAGCTTGTGGTCACTACCCTGGAGGAGACCGCCGGGTACAGCTGGGAAGAGGGGCAGGCCATCTACGTCGGCGGCGACGAAAGGCGGGCCTTTTACAGCAAGCTGCGTCACCTGGACGACAGCGAGATCGTCGTGGAGGTGACACCGGACGAGACCGGAAAATCGTGCACGCTGCGCATTCTCTCTTATGACGTCGGGCTGCACGACGAGGAGGAGCGGGTCCGCCGGGCCCACGCGGTAGCCGACAGCCTGCGCGCGCATGGCCTCGAGGCCGGGCTGCCCGCCGCGGACATGGAGCAGGCCGCCCCGCACCTGGCCGATTTCGACGCGCTGCGCAAGCCGGTGCCGTCCAGCCGGGCCCCGGGCCGCCACGGTAACGGAGCCGGAGCGGGCTTGACTGAGGCAGCACAGTTCCCTGAGATAGAGCGGCTCGCCGCGTTCCGGACGGCGGCGCACGAAGACGACCCGGTCATGTTCGTCTACGGGCCGGGGACCGATGATGCCTTCGTTGATACCGCCTACCGTACCTGCGGGATCGAGGCGGCGCTGTGGGAGTCGCTGCGGGCCGCTGGCTTTGCCCAGATCGGGTTTTACTCGCTGACCAGGAAGCTGTACTTCCGTGACGAGGCGTCGCTGCGCGCACTGCGGCCACCGGGAGGTGGCGCGGCGCGCCAGCCGGCGCCCCAGCCTGGGCGGCGGATGCGAGTGGGGTTCTCCGGCCCGCTTGGCGACCGGATCGTTGAGCGGATCCGGCGTCCGGGCGGGGGCCGCACCGCCCGCGTCCGCACGGCCGGATGCAGGGCCAGCGCCAGGAGGTGGCTCCGCCGCGTCGCCGGATACCGCCGTCCCAGATCCCGCGCCGTCTGCCGCGGGTGCCCGCCGCATCCGCACCCGGGCGAGGGCTGAGTGATCCGTTCAGCGTGCAGATGTTCAACCATCTGATGCGCGACGGGTCCGTGCGCACCGCGCTGGTGTTCGTGGACGCCGAGGAGACCCTGCGGCTCATTGAGGCTGTCCGCGGGCTGGCAGGCTTCTTCGCCCACCAGGTCTCCTACCGGCCGGATGCCCCGCACACCTGCGTGCTGGTCTTCCGGCGCAGGACCCTGGATGGCGTCCATGGGTTTCTCGATGGGCTTGGCACGGTCCCCGCGCTCGCCGCCGCGGCGGCCCGGCAGGCGGAGCGGCGGACTCAGCCAGGACTAATCGCCCATCCAGGCGACGCTGAGCTGACCCGGATGGTCCACACGCTGCGGATATCCGAGGGGCTGCCGTGGCCGACTGGCCGGCGCTTCCTGCCGCCGTCCGCGCGATGAGCGCGCAGCTGGAAGAGGCCAGGCGATGGGCGGGCCGCCTACGCGGGTTCGCCAGACAGGGGACTGTGCTCGACAGCGCCAGCTTGCGACCTCTGTGTTTCCTCCGCCGTCCCGGACGGGGACGGGGTATGGGAACGGCTGAAAAAGATGCCTGGCCTGGACGGGGTGAAGCGCCATCTACAGGCCCTCCAGGCGCGGCTGGAAGCCGAGACCCGGCTCCGGGAAGCGGGCCTGGCGAACGCCGAGCCCGGCTCGAACCATCTGGTATTCACCGGCAATCCCGGCACCGGCAAGACCACCGTGGCCCGGCTGGTCGGCGAGATGTACCGGGACCTGGGCGTGCTGAGCCGCGGGCACCTGGTTGAGACGGCGGCGTCCGACCTTATCTCCGCTTATCAGGGCGATACCGCGATCAAGACGGCGGCTGTCGTGGACCGGGCACTGGACGGCGTGCTGTTCATCGACGAGGCCTACCAGCTCAGCGACCAGCAGGGCGGCTTCGGCAAGGATGCCATCGACACGCTGCTCAAGCGGATGGAGGACGACCGGGACCGGCTCGTCGTGATCGCCGCGGGCTACCCGGCCAAGATGGAGGAGTTCCTGGCGGCCAACGAGGGGCTGCGCAGCCGGTTTCCCGCGGCGAACGTGATCGAGTTCGACGACTACGATGCCGAAACGCTGCTGTCCATAGCGCTCAGCAGGCTCCGTGCGCAGGGTCTGACCTGGACATCAGCCTTCGAACAAGATCTCGCCGCGGTTATCGCCGGGATGTACCGCACGCGGCGGGCGGGGTTTGGCAACGCACGCGCGATGCGGGAGATCTGCGACGAGATCGTGAACGGCTGGGCGGAACGCACGCGCCCGGACATCCACCAGCCCGCGGACATCGCGGATATCCCGCAGCGGCTCGCCGTGTACCTGGACCGGGGGATCCCCGAGATGAGCGAATTGCTGGGCGAACTCGACTCGATGATCGGGCTGCAGCCCGTCAAGGAGGCGATCCATACTCTGGTCAGCCAGGTCGCGCTCAAACAGCGCCGGGGCCGGGGCAGCAAGGTGGCGGCGCCGCACATGCTTTTCCTCGGGCCGCCTGGCACGGGAAAGACCACGGTGGCACGGCTGATCGGGCGGATCTTCAAGTCGCTGGGGCTATTGGTCAAGGGTCACGTGCATGAGGTCGGCCGTGCCAATCTGGTCGGCGCTTACATCGGCCATACGGCCATCAAGACCACCGAGGAGATCGAGAAAGCGCTGGATGGCGTGCTATTTATCGACGAGGCGTACAGCCTTTCTGTGGCCAGCGCCGGCGGTGCCAGCAACGACTTCGGCAAGGAGGCCATCGACACGCTGGTCCAGCAGATGGAGAACCTGCGTGGTCGGCTCGCGGTGATCGCGGCCGGCTACCCGGAACCGATGGAGGAGTTCCTCACCACCAACCCCGGACTTGGGTCCCGCTTCACCGAACGGGTTGAGTTCCCCGACTACTCCGGGGCCGAGCTCGTGGAGATCCTCCGGGCGATGGCGGCTCGGGAGGAATACCAGATCACGCCGGAAGCGGAGAAGAAGGCCCTGGCCTGGTTCGAGGCGGAACGGCGGGCTAAGCCGGGCAGCTTCGGCAACGGGCGGGCCGTACGCGGGCTGCTGGGAAGCATGGAGGCGAGGCTCGGCGCCCGCTTGATGGCCGTGCCTGACGCCGACGACACCGAGCTCAGCACCTTCCGCGAGGAGGACGTCCCCGATGTCGTCTGGTGACGGCAGGCCTGCCGCGTGCCCAGTGTGCGGCCTGGCGTCCGGACCCCCTCAGGCCTGCGCCGAATGCGGCTGGACGTTGCGGACCGCGCGGCGTCCTGGCCCGGTGACCGCGCAGCTGCGAGCCGATTTCGACCGGCGGCTCAGCGCGGCCCGCAGGCGGCTCGACGCCCGCGCCGCGGCTCTGGTCAGCGCCGATCCTGATCGCCTGGCCCCGTGGATCCGCGGCGGCTGTCCGGATTCCGCCGAATGGGCGGCGGCGGTGCGCGACGCGGCCGCCGCCACCGCCGGGGCGGCCGACGAGGTGTCGGCGTGCGCCGCGCTGGCGGCATGGCTCCGCGGCCTGGCCGACGGCGCCACGACCGTGTTCTTGGAGGTCGGTCCGGAGGGCATCGGCGCAACCCGTGCGGCCACGGACAGGCTCGGGACGCCACTGCTGCGGCGCGAACAGGCCGCCAAGCTCTGGACCGACCTGCTGCCGATGCTCTCGGCGCACGAAGACGAGCGCCTCTTCCAGCTCGCAGGCGGGATTGCCGGGCTTGACCGGAATTTGCTAGCCAAGTACCTGGCGAACGTGGTCCCGTCCGGCGCGGTACCGGCAGGAACCGCGGGCGAGACGCTGGTGATCTGCCGCCCGGCCGGCTGGCGGATCCTGGAGGACGCGGCCCGGCATGTGGTCCAGGGAACGGCCAGGGCCACGCTCGTGCGAGTCGCCGGGATGCCGACCGGAGGGAGCGGCCTGATCGGCTCGCTCACGGCCCGGATGCCGCTGCTGCGCGGTTACAACGTCGTCGTGGCGACCATCGCCCCGGCCACCGGCGCGGTCACGCTCGGGACGCGCCCGCTCTTCAAGCCGGGCGATGTCCAAGGCGCCGAGTCCGTGCTGACGCTGCGCCGCGCTCCCGGCGACCGGGACGCTACCACGCTGGCCGTCGCTGTGGCCAGGGATGCGCCGTCCGCCGACGGGACCGTCGACGGGTCCGGCCTCGACGTCATGTCGCTGCATGAGGTGCCGCTACCCGACGAGCCGGTGTACCGCGTCCGTGCGGTGCTGGATGCGCCAGGACGCGTCCGGTTCACCGAGCCGCGCGGGGTCACCCCGCTCGCCCGGCCCTGGCCCGAGGTGATCGCCACGATCCCGCGCCGGGTGGACATGGTCTCCGGTCCGGTCGACCTGGTCTGCGCGCTGGAGCTCGCCGGCGAGAAGAAGCTGGTCGACCGGCGGCGTGACCTGGTCCGGGAACTGCTCGAGGACCTAGCCGACGAATACCCCGATCCGGACCGGCTGCGGGTGGGACTGCTCGGCTGCACGGACCATATCTTCGCGCCCGGTGAGGAGCAGCGGCGAGTGGTACGCCGCCAGCCGCTCGGCGCCTCGGCCGACGCGCTGCTGGCGCTGGCCAACTTCAGGGGCGACAGCATCCGGTATCTGGACGCGGCGCCGCTGGAGGACCTGCTCTACGAGGCGCACCGCATGCTGGCGGACAGCCGGGCCAAGGGCCGCTCGGCGCGGCTGCTGCTGGTCGCAGGCCGACGGGCGCACCCCCGGATCCTCGGCCCTGACATGGTGCAGCCCTGCCCGTTCCGCTGCGATTGGCGCGGGCTGACCCGCAGGCTCGCTGAGTCGGCGGTCTCGGTCGTCGCGGTGGTGGACACCATGCCCGGCCGGGCGGCCAGGGACAAGTTCTGGGCCGACGTCGGGCGCTCCGGGTTGCACGCGCTGTCGGCTACCAGCGTGCGGGAGGTCGGCGCGGACCTGGGCGTCAGCGCCCGGAAGGGGCAGCGCATAGGGGTTCCCTTGCCCGCCTGAAATGAGCTTTGGCTTTGACGAAAAGAAACAAGGTGCGTAATGACAATGACGAACGGGAGTCCGCAGGCGATGCGATCCCTTGGCCGGATCGGCCTATGGGGGGCGCCAAGCTGCGGCAAGACCACCTTTCTCGCGGCCCTGAACATCGCGGTGAACCAGGCGGCCGCTCGGGAGCTGATGATCTTCGGGGTGGACGACGCGTCAACCGACTTCCTGGTGGATAATACGGCGCGACTGACCCGCGAACGGCGTTTTCCCGAGGCGACTAACCTGAGCGGGAACCAGTACAGCTGGGTCTTGCGCATGGAGACCCAGGTACCCGAGCGGGGCCGGCGGCCGGTTCGGCGGGCAGACGATGACCACCGTCCCGCTCGAGCTGAACCTGGACCTGCTTGACGAACCCGGCAGGGTCTTCAAGGACGTCCAGAACCAGCCGGTGACCGACGGCGGTGGCGGCAGCGACCTCGGTTTCGATGACGACAGCGATGCCGACGCCGACGTGGACGTGGCCTCGCACCGAGGAGAGCGTCATGGACCGGCTCGCCAGCTGTGACGGGCTGCTGCTGCTCTTCGACCCGACCAAGGAATGGAAGGACGGCGACGCCTTCAACTATTTCCAGGGCACGCTGCTGCGGATCGCCCAGCGGCGGATGATCGGCCAGGCGACGCCCGGCGGCAGGCTGCCGCACTACGTGGCGGTGTGCGCCACCAAGTTCGACCACCCCGAGGTCTACCGGCGGGCGAAGAACCGGGGCTACCGGAGCTTCTCCATGGATGACCCCTACATGTTCCCGCGGGTCCCGGACGAGCTGGCCGAGAAGTTCTTCGTCGACCTAGTACGACAGTCCGAACGAGGAAACGCGGACCTGGTTGCGAACGCGTTGCGTAAGTACTTCGAGCCGGACCGGGTCCGGTTCTTCGTCACCTCGGCCATCGGCTTCTACAAGAGCCACAAGGCGGCCAGGTTCCAGGAGGCGGACTTCATGAACACCGTCCGCCAGGAAGGCGGGGACCCGCTGATCAGAGGCGCGATCCACCCGATCAACGTGGTGGAGCCGCTGATGTGGCTCGGCCAGAGCCTCAGTGCGGCCAGGTGACCGATGGCAGACGAACGGCCGGTCCGGGCGGGCTGGGCCCTGTGGGGCAAGGAACCGGGTAGCCGCATCGACTACTCGGTGCTGGCCTGCAGCCCGGAGCCGTTCAGCAAGGCCGATTTCGGCACGATCATCACCCGTTTCGCGGCAGGCACCCCAGACACCCGTTCCACCGGTCCCGGTGAACTGCCCTGGGTTACCGTGAGCTGGGTCGGCGTCGACGCGAGCCTGCACCTCGGGATCTGCGTTACCGACAAGACCGGCCAGGTGGACGGGGTTGGACGGCCGATCACCCAGACCTCCTACTTCTGCGTGCCGTACCGGGAGATCGCGGCGGGCAGCGTCACCTACTCCGCCTTGTACGACGTGGTCGCCCAGGTCCGCCTGGTGCCGGAGGACGGCGGCCTGATCCCGCTCGCCGTGCCCGCGACGACCACCGCAGAGGTGGCCCAGCGGGTCGAGGACCTCGGGGACAAGATCGTGAGTGCCGCTGCCGCGCTGCTGCTACGCACGCCGGTCAGCGTCGTCGAGGCCGAGGGATCGACCCTGCGGCAGCGGCTGGAGTTCATCGACGCGGTGGCCAGCCTGCTGCCCTACGGGTTCCGCGCGAAGTTCTCCGCCGCCACGTGGTCGGACAGCGGGACCAGGCACCGGCTCCGGCTGGCCTTCGCCAACCGGCCGCGGGAAGACGCGGCCTCGGTGCCCTGGCGGCACCTGGGGGAGATCCCGGGCGGTGACAATATCGCGCGGGCGTACTTCGAGCACCTCCGCCAGTTGCGCAGCGGAGGCGCCGCGCACGGCAAGAAGTTCGACCTGTCCACGGTGGTCTCGCACCTGGCCGCACGGATCGAGCCGCAGAAGTTCGAACATCCGCAGGAGGCCCTGGCCATCTTGCGCGAGATCGACCTGCCGGACCGCGTGCTGCGGGCCGTTCACGACGGTGATGCGGTCGACCTCACGGAGCTGCGGCACGTCATCCGCCTCGGCTCGCTGGCGCAGCTGCTTCCCGACGCGCGCGAGGACCTGCTCACCGCGCTGAGCGGTCGGGGCTCGGCCGAAGACTGGCCAGCGCTGCGACCGTGGCTCGGCCAGGTGCAGGATCTCCGGACCCTATGGCGCATACTCGCGCAGTTCGGGCGGCGCGTGCTGTGGACGGCTCAACCGGACGATGGCGTCCTGCGTGAATGCCTGGAGGTGGCGGCCGCTCGCGGGCTCGACGACGACGTTCTGGCCGAACTGGTCGGGCTGCCGCAAGGAGCGAGCCAGCCCGCGGGCTTGTCGTATGCCGCCGGCCTCCTGGCGAGGACGGTTCTCGCCGAGGCCGCCGGCGGTGAGGCGTATCGGGCCACCAGGGACACCCTGGCCGGCGCGCCGCTGGCCGCGGCCGAATACCTGGCTGCGCTCGCGAGTTCCGGTCGCGGCGCCGAGCAGTTCCTGACCTGGCTGACCCCATATGCGCCCGCCGACCTGGTCCGTCCTTTCGGCATCGCGCTTGGCCACAGCCACGGCGAGGCCACCGATCGGGACGTCGGACAACTGGCCAGCAAAGGCACTGATTGCGTCTGCGCGCTGCTAGCCACCGGGTCATGCGCCGGTCGGCTCGACGGCCTGCTTCCCGGCTTCACGTGCTGGCTGGCCTCTCGCGGTGAGCTCGACCCGAGTGAGCGGCGCTACTGGAGCGAGCAGCTCAGGGGCCTCGTCGCGGGCACTCGGGCGCTTCGAGCGTGGCTGGACATGGCGCTGCTGACCATAGGCGCGGCCCCGACGGCCTTGCCCCCGCCGGACAGCGCGGCCTACGCGACTGACCTGACCGCTATCTGGAAACGACTGGACCGCGAGTACTCCCTGTTCAGCGCGGAACGGTGCGTCCGAGCTCTAGCCCGCTACCTTCAGGGCCAGGAGTGGGCCAGCCGCAAGGCCCAGGCGGCTGCGGTCGCGGACCTGACCGGGCGGCTCCTCACCTACGACAGCGAGCATGTGCTGGCCGGGGCGGTCGGGAGCGCATTGGCGGCCAATCCGGCCGCGAAGCGGTGGGACTTCGCCAAGGATTGGCTGGCGCGAGTCCGCAAAGACGATCCGCAAGCCTTCAGGAGCGGGCTGCTGACGGCGCTCGAAACCGCCGAGCCGGGCACCGGACCCGGCCAGTTGGCTGGGCTCTGCCTACGAGCGCACCGCGAGGGCATAACGGCGGACCAGGCGTACCGCAAGCTGGCGAGGTCCGGCGCTATCGATTCGGCTGAGGTAGCCGCCGCCACGCTGACCGCGTTGCGGCAGGAATTCGAGCAGCCCGGCGTTGCGCCCGCGAGCGCTCCAGAATGGCTGACCTTGCTTGTCAAGAGGCTCGTGCTCGGCAAATTCGGCGATGCCGTCGGGCAGGATTTCCGCGAGCGCATGTCGCGTACCGTCCGTCAGGAGATCGATGCGCAGCTCGCGCTGCTCGTCGCCCTCGTCGAGGAAGATCGTGGTGGGCAGTACGAGATCACCGACGAGGAGCGCGACGATCTGGCACGGGTCAAAGAGACATTGGAAGTTATCAACAAGAAGTCTCGCAAGCGTCCCTCGCTCTGGCGCCGGGTCGGAAACGGCGGCCAAGCGGCACAGGAATCTGGGTGAGCGAGCACATCCCGGTCACGAAGGTAGCGGTGGATGCCGGATCGCTGGTGACCAAGATCGCCATATCCGGCGGCGATTCCGGGCCGTTGTCACGGGAACCGTCGCTGCGCACCGAGCAGCACACCGGAGCCACCGGTGCCGATCGTGACCGCGCCGCGCTGACCGCAGCTCTGGCGGCCGCCCGCCAGAGCCGCGCAGCCCAAGCCGATGGCGGCTGCGACATCCATGTGAGCCTGGCGGTACCAGACGCCTGGCTGGACGGCAGCGTCGAAGGCGCCCGGCGCCAGGAGGCGCTCCGCTACCTCGTCGAAGATCAGTTCGGCCTGACCCGGATCTCCTGGGTAGGCCAGCTGACCTCGGTGGCCGTGCTGGCGGCCAGCCGGCGCGGGTTCGCCGAGCCGGGCCGCTACCTCATCTGCGACGTCGGAGGTCACGGCGTACGCGTCGCGGCCTGCGAGGTGACGCGCCGGACAGTGCGCCCGCTTGCCGTTCATGACGCCCCGGGCGGCGGATGGCTCGACTTCGACACCGCCATCCGGGCGACGCTGCACGCTGCTTCCGATCCGGGCCTGGCCACGTGGCATCTGTCGGCGATCGCGCAGGACCGGAGGGCGAGGCTGGTCTTGGACCGGGCGCGGAACGCTCCGGAGTTCCGGGACGCTCGGCTGTACTCGTTGACGGGTGCGCAGGGCAGCTATGAGCTGACGGCGGGTCAGGCGGCTGAATGCTTCGCTCCCGTAGCGGATCGCATCCGGACAGGATTGTCGGCGGTCGTGAGCACCGCGACGCCAACCGTAACGGTGCTCACCGGCGGCCTGGCCTGGTTTCCGCTGGCGCACCAGGCAGTAGCCGAGGCTGCCGCGGGCCCGCCAACCGTTCTCGGCCCGGAATCGGCTGCCCTCGGCGCGCTGCTGCTAGCCGACGGGCAGGCTCACCTCGCTCCGCACGACTTGCCGCCAGTGACTCTGCCGACGCACCAGGTCAGGGACGGGCTGCTCGAGGAGACCGGCCTGCCGCTGCCGTGGACTGATTCCTTTGCCTGGCAGGGCGACGAGCCGCTCGTCCTGGAAGATCCAGAGCTCACCCTCGATATCGGCGACCGGCGCGTGACGCTGCAGGTTCCCGGCTTGACCAGCGGACCGTACCGGGTCGGAGTCCGGCCCTCGTGGTCGGGTACCGGCGTCGTCGTGCTCCGCGCGCAGCACGCGTCCCCGGCGGGCCAGGTGACGGCGCCGGGCGATACCGACCGCGACGTGCATGTGTTCCCGCTCGACCTCAAGGAGATGCCCCGATGAGCGACGCCTCGAAGACAGCTATCGCCGCGGCGGTTACGCGGCCCGGGCCGGCCGGGCCGCTCGAGGCGCTCGGGCAGGCGGCGGAGTGGGCGGCGCGGACGGTGCTGACGGAGGTTGGGGACGATGACGCGGCTGCGTTCGAGTGCGTGGTCGCGC
>CAWJGE010000034.1:0-51788 GCA_963842265.1 uncultured Actinomycetota bacterium | reverse complement strand
GGCGATGGTGCCGTCGGCCTCCAGCGGCGTGTTCGCCTGGGCGATGACGTGCCTGTCCTCCTCGTCGGCGGTCAGGTAGTCGATCTGGTCGGTCACGATGCCGTTGTTCACCTTGCGGTACGGCGTCTCGACGAAGCCGAACGCGTTCACCCGGGCGTAGCTGGACAGCGAGCCGATGAGGCCGATGTTCGGCCCTTCCGGCGTCTCGATCGGGCACATCCGGCCGTAGTGGCTGGGGTGCACGTCGCGGACCTCGAAGCCCGCCCGCTCCCGGCTCAGGCCGCCCGGGCCAAGCGCGCTCAGGCGGCGCTTGTGGGTCAGGCCGGCCAGCGGGTTGGTCTGGTCCATGAACTGGGAGAGCTGGCTGGTGCCGAAGAACTCCTTGATGGACGCCACCACGGGCCGGATGTTGATCAGGGTCTGCGGCGTGATCGCCTCGACGTCCTGGGTCGTCATCCGCTCCCTGACGACACGCTCCATCCGGGCCAGGCCGAGCCTGACCTGGTTCTGGATCAGCTCACCCACGGTGCGCAGCCGCCGGTTGCCGAAGTGGTCGATGTCGTCGGTCTCGAGCGGGATGATCGTCTCGCCGGCGATCATCTCTTCCTCGCCCGCGTGCAGCCGGACCAGGTACTCGATGGTGGCGACGATGTCGCCCTCGCTCAGCGTGCCCTGCCGGATCGGCAGGTCCAGGCCGAGCTTCCTGTTGACCTTGTAGCGGCCCACCTTGGCCAGGTCGTACCGCTTCGGGTTGAAGTAGAGGTTCTCCAGCAGCGCCTGGGCCGACTCGCGCGTCGGCGGCTCACCCGGCCGCAGCTTACGGTAGATGTCGAGCAGTGCCTCGTCCTGGCCCGCGGTGTGGTCCTTCTCCAGGGTGGCGCGCATCGACTCGTACCCGCCGAACCTGTCCAGGATCTTCGCGTCGTCCCAGCCCAGCGCCTTCAGCAGGACGGTCACGCTCTGCTTGCGCTTGCGGTCGATGCGGACGCCCACGCTGTCCCGCTTGTCGATCTCGAACTCGAGCCACGCGCCCCTGCTCGGGATGACCTTGCAGGAGTAGATGTCCTTGTCCGAGGTCTTGTCGACCTGGCGGTCGAAGTACACGCCGGGCGAGCGGACGAGCTGGCTGACCACGACGCGCTCGGTGCCGTTGATGATGAAGGTGCCCTTGGCCGACATGAGCGGGAAGTCGCCCATGAACACCGTCTGGCTCTTGATCTCGCCAGTGGTGTTGTTGATGAACTCCGCGGTCACGAACATGGGGGCGGAGAACGTCATGTCCTTGTCCTTGCACTCCTCCGCGGAGTACTTGGGCGGCTCGAACCGGTGATCACGGAACGAGAGCGACATGGTGCCTGAGAAGTCTTCGATCGGGCTGATCTCTTCGAAGATCTCCTCGAGGCCTGACTGCTCGGGCACGTCCTTGCGCCCGGCGTCCTTAGCTTCGTTGATGCGAGCCTGCCACCTCTCGTTGCCTAGCAGCCAGTCAAACGACTCGGTCTGCAGGGCGAGAAGGTCGGGTACCTTGAGCGGCTCCTGGATACGCGCGAAAGACACGCGGCGTGAACCAGAATTCGTTGCGGAGGTAGTCGTTGCGGAGGCGCTGCGCGATGCTGCCAACAGGGGTCCTTCCGAACTTTGTCGCGGAAATATCACCGCACGCACGCCAAACGTCCCGCGGCAAAACCCCGTAGACGCGGGAGAGACACCGAGGACGTCAGAGTGCAGCGCAAACTAGCAGTGTAGCCGAAGGCCACACCGCTGGTCAAGTGTACGTCACTATGAGATTCACGGTTGCTCCGCAGCATCGCTCTTTGGCGGCCAAGAGTCAAGTCTAAACCGGACACTCGGGGCACATTGCCTGGGTGACGGATGCCACATGCAGTGTTATGTGTACTCAGCAACACGCCAGGGTATGACGTTATTCCTGCCCTGGCTGCGAACATGACGAGACCCGGACCCCCAGGCCACTTTCGTGGCCCGCGGACCCGGGTCTCGCTGCAGTTACCGCCTAGCGCAGCCCGGAGGCTACTTGACGGTGACGGTGGCGCCTGCGCCCTCCAGGGCCGCCCGCGCCTTGTCCGCGCTCTCCTTGTTGACCTTCTCGAGCACCGTCTTGGGCGCGCCGTCGACCAGGTCCTTGGCCTCCTTCAGGCCCAGGCTGGTCAGGCTGCGCACCTCCTTGATGACCTGAATCTTCTTGTCGCCCGCGGCCTCGAGGATGACGTCGAACTCGTCCTGCTCCTCGGCCTGCTCGGCTTCGCCGCCGCCGGTCCCGGCCGTGGTGGGCGCGGCCAGCGCCACGGGGGCGGCCGCCTTCACGTCGAACGTCTCCTCGAACTGCTTCACGAACTCGGAGAGCTCGAGCAGGGTCATCTCCTTGAACGCGTCAAGGAGGTCGTCAGTGCTGATCTTCGCCATGGTGGTGTGGTCCTCGTTCCTTAATTCCTAGCGTGTGTGGTCGGGTCGGCGCCTGTGATCGGGTCAGCGCCTGTGATCGGGTCAGCCTTCGCCGCCCGCACCCGGCGTGTCCGGCGTGGCGTCTGAACTTGCCGGGGCCGCGACTTCCGTGCCCGCGTCTTCCGTGCCCGCGTCTTCCGGGCCCGCGACTTCCGTGCCCGCGTCGGCCGTGCCCGCGACTTCCGTGCCCGCATCGGCCGTGCCCGCGACTTCCGTGCCCGCATCGGCCGTGCCCGCGACTTCCGTGCCCGCATCGGCCGTGCCCGCGACTTCCGTGCCCGCATCGGCGGGGCCGCTTCGCCGGCGGCCGCCCGCTTGGCGCGCAGCGCCTCGGCGAGCTGGGCCATCTGCACCGGCAGCGCGTTGAAGGTCGCGGCGGCGCCGGCCAGCGACGCCTTCATGGCGCCGGCCAGCTTGGCCAGCAGGACCTCCTGCGGCTCCAGGTCAGCCAGCTTGATGATTTCCGACGGCGAGATCGCCTTGCCGTCGAGCACGCCGCCCTTGATCACCAGCAGCGGGTTCGCCTTGGCGAAGTCGCGCAGGCCCTTGGCGGCCTCGACCACGTCACCGTCGACGAACGCGACCGCTGAGGGTCCGGCGAGCAGCGGCGACAGCTGGTCGGTCAGGCCCGCGTCGGTGACCGCGATCTTGGTCAGCGTGTTCTTCACCACGGTGAACGTGGCGTTGCCCGCGAGCGACCTGCGCAGCTCGGCGAGCTGAGCCACGGTGAGCCCGCGGTACTCGGTGAGCACCGCGCCTGACGAGTCCTTGAACCGGTCGGTGAGCTCGGCGACCGCGGCGACCTTCTCGGCGTTAGCCATGTGCCTCCTCTCCATTGCGTAGAAAACTTCTGCGCTGTGTAGAACGCGAAGACAGCAAAAACGCCCCGGCGCGAGGCGCACGGGGCGGCAACGCCAGCCCACGAAGGCCGGACGGTACAGCTCGGTTCACCTGCGCGGGATGTCCGGCCGGGATCAGGTGATCCTGGCCGAAGCCTTCGGCCGCCGCGCAAGCGCGACAGCAACCAACGGTCTTCGGTGCTTCCAGCCTACAGCGCGGTCCCTGGCCCGGCCAAATTGCGTCTAGTGCCGTGTCAGATCTTGTTGGCCCGGTTGGCTTGATCGTGCGAGCGGCGCCTGCCGGTCATGTCCATGCGCACCGATGTGACATCGGTGCGGTTGCAACCGCCTCTATGTCACATCGGTGCGGTCGGCCGGGCGGCTCCGCAGCCGGCGGAGATGCTGAGGGGCTGGTGAGGAACTGGCGACGGACCAACGTAACCTGACAGCACCAGCCAGATGCGGCGGGCTCCCGCACTGGGGGCCCGCCGCATGGTCGCTTGGGGTCAGGCGGTGGCTCCGGCTAGTTCCTCGGTGAAGTTGCGGGTCTTGTTAGGGTCGACCGGGATGCCGGGACCCATCGTCGTGGTGAAAGTGACCTTCTTCAGGTACCGGCCCTTGGCCGCGGCGGGCTTGAGCCTGATCACCTCGTCCAGGGCGGCGGCGTAGTTCTCGAGCAGGGAAGTGGACGGGAACGACGCCTTGCCGATGATGAAGTGCAGGTTGCCGTGCCGGTCGGTCCTGAACTCGATCTTGCCGCCCTTGATCTCGGTCACGGCCTTGGCGACGTCCGGCGTCACGGTGCCGGTCTTCGGGTTCGGCATCAGGCCACGCGGGCCGAGCACCCGGCCGAGACGGCCGACCTTGCCCATCAGGTCGGGGGTGGCGACCACCGCGTCGAAGTCGAGGAATCCGCCCTGGATACGCTCGATCAGGTCATCGGAGCCGACGTAGTCCGCCCCCGCCGCGCGGGCGTCCTCGGCCCGGTCACCGGTGGCGAAGACGAGGACCCGGGCGGTCTTGCCCGTGCCGTTCGGCAGGTTGACCGTGCCGCGGACCATCTGGTCCTGCTTGCGCGGGTCGACGCCGAGCCTCAGCGCCACCTCGACGGTCGGGTCGAACTTCGTCACCTGGTTGGACTTGGCGATGGTGACGGCCTCCGCGGGGCTGTAGAGCCGCTCGCGGTCGATCTGCTCTAGGGCCTTGTTGTAGGCCTTGCTGCGCTTCATTGCTTATCTCCTAAGGTCCGGAGGTTGTGGTCAGCGGGCCGCGCAAGGCCCTGCCACTGCCTGCCTGTCTGTCTGTCTGTCTGCGGCTAACTTCTGTGGCTAAGAAAACGTCTAGCTCTCGACCTTGATGCCCATCGAGCGGGCGGTGCCGGCGATGATCTTCTCGGCCGCCTCGATGGTGGTGGCGTTCAGGTCGGGCATCTTGGTCTGCGCGATCTCGCGGACCTGAGCGGCGGTGATGTTGCCGACCTTGGTCTTGTGCGGCTCTGCGCTGCCCTTGTCCACGCTCGCGGCCTTCTTGATCAGCTCGGCGGCCGGCGGTGTCTTGGTGATGAAGGTGAAGGTCCGGTCCTCGAAGATGGAGATCTCGACCGGGATGATGTTGCCCCGCTGGCTGTCGGTCGCCGCGTTGTACTGCTTGACGAAGTCCATGATGTTCACGCCGTGCGGGCCCAGCGCGGTACCCACGGGCGGCGCCGGGGTGGCCTGGCCGGCCGGCAGTTGCACCTTGACGACGGCGGCGAGCTTCTTCCTTCTTGGCGGCATTGAAATATGTCCTTACTCGACTGTTAGATCTTGGTCACCTGGTCGAACGACAGCTCGACCGGAGTCTCACGGCCGAAGATCGACACCAGCACCTTGAGCTTCTGGGTGTCCGGGTTGATCTCGTTCACAGTGGCGGGAAGCGTGGCGAACGGGCCGTCCATTACGGTAACGCTTTCGCCGACCTCAAATTCCACCGTGGAGGTCCGCGCGGCTTCGGCCTGCTTGGCCCCGGGCTCGGGCTCGGGCGCGAGCAGGCTGGCCACCTCGCCGAGCTGCAGCGGTGACGGCCGGCTCGACAGGCCGACGAAGCCGGTCACGCCGGGGGTGTTGCGGACCACCGCCCAGGACTCGTCCGTCAGCTCCATCCGCACCAGGATGTAGCCGGGCAGGACCTTCTCCTGGACTTGCTGGCGCTTGCCGCCCTTGATCTCGGTCACCTGATGAACGGGGACCTCGATCTGGTAGATGTAATCCTCCATGTTGAGCGACTGGATCCGGCTCTCCAGGTTGGTCTTCACCCGGTTCTCGTAACCCGCGTACGAGTGCACCACGTACCAGTCCCCGGGGAGCATGCGAAGCTCGCGCTCGAACTCCTGCCGGGCGCCGTCGGCCGGTTCTTCCTCCTTGGCGTCCGCCGCCGACTCGTCCAGTGCGTCCTTGGCGTCCGCCGCCGACTCGTCCAGCGCGTCCTTGGCGTCCGCCGCCGACTCGTCCAGCGCGTCGTCGGCTGGGGCGGCAACGTCCTCAGGCTCGGCGGGTTCTTCGCTGTAGTCGCTCACGTCATCGGCCTCCCCGGTTTCCGCGTCGGGTTCGGTCGCGCCCGTCACCACGGAATCCAGCTGGGTCTCGGACACGATTGCTCTCTCTTTCCTCAAGCCATGACCAGCTTCTCGCGATCATGGCGCCGCGTATGGCGTACACGCGGCCTCTGGGCGCCCCCGGCTCTGCTCTCCCGGGGGAGGACCCCCGGACCCCTGGACGCCTACCCGAACACCTCGAACACCAGCTTGGTGAAGCCGTAGTCCAGGCTCGTCACGATGATGACCATGAAGATCACGAAGGCCAGGCAGACCACCGTGTAGGTGACAAGCTCCTTGCGGGTAGGCCAGATCACCTTGCGAAGCTCGCCGACCATCTGCCGGAAGAACAGAGCAGGGGTGGTCCGGCTGCCGCGCTTGGCTGCGCCCCCGGCTCCGCTCCGTTTCTCCGCGGCCTCACCGCGTGTCTGAGTTGCCATATCCTCACCTATAGGCCGGCCTCTCTGCCCGTCAAATATGGCGGGTTCGCCGGATCGCACTCGCAGGGCAGGAGGGACTCGAACCCCCAACCACCGGTTTTGGAGACCGGGACTCTGGCCAATTGAGCTACTGCCCTGAGCTCGATAACACTCTGCTCAATAACACTGTGCTTTTCAATAACAGCTTTTCAATAACACTGTGCTTTGGTACCGCACCGCTTCAGCATCCGCCGTATGCACACGGGCACGCTGCCGCAACCACAGCACCGCTGTTGGTCCATGCAGTGTACGTCCGAACCGCCCGTCCGTCGAACCGCCAGGCCAGGCAGGGGACAAAGGGGGCGCGGGAGCCGGTTTCCCGCAGGGGGCCAGGGAGGCCAAGGGGACGGGTTCCCCCGCAGGGGGCCAGGGAGGCCAAGGGGACGGGTTCCCCGCAGGGGGCCAGGGGGACTTGGGGGGATGGATGGAATCCCCCAGGAGCGGGGGGGTATGGGGGGGTCGCCCCCCGGCGGGCAGGGCTTGGGGGGGTCGCCCCCCCGGCGGGCAGGGCTTGGGGGGGTCGCCCCCCGGCTAGCATGGGCGCATGGCTACGAGAGTCTCCGCACGAATCTCCGCTATCTCCGAATCCGCCACGCTGGCCGTGGACGCCAAGGCCAAGGCGCTGAAGGCGGCGGGCCGGCCTGTCATCGGCTTCGGCGCCGGAGAGCCGGACTTCCCGACCCCCGGTTACATCGTCGAGGCCGCCCAGCGGGCCTGCGCCGAGCCGCGGTTCCACAAGTACACCCCGGCGGCGGGGCTGCCCGAGCTCAGGCAGGCGATCGCGACCAAGACGGCCAGGGACTCCGGCTACCAGGTGGAAGCCGGTCAGGTGCTGGTCACCAACGGCGGCAAGCAGGCGGTCTACCAGGCGTTCGCCGCCCTGCTCGACCCGGGCGACGAGGTCATCGTGCCGGCCCCGTACTGGACCACCTACCCCGAGTCCATCGCGCTGGCCGGCGGCGTCATGCGGCCCGTGCTGACCGACGAGCATTCCGGCTACCTGGCCTCGGTCACCGACCTCGAGGCGGCCCGCACCAGCCGCACCAAGGCGCTGCTTTTCGTGTCCCCGTCCAACCCGACCGGGGCGGTCTACCCGCCGGCCATGGTCAAGCAGATCGGCGAATGGGCCGCGGCAAACGGCCTGTGGGTGATCACGGACGAGATCTACGAGCACCTGGTGTACGGGGACGCTGAGTTCTCCTCGATTCCGGTCCAGACGCCGGAGCTCGCCGACACCTGCGTGGTGCTGAACGGCGTGGCCAAGACCTACGCGATGACCGGCTGGCGGGTCGGCTGGATGATCGGCCCGAAGGACGTGATCACCGCCGCGGCGAACCTGCAGAGCCACGCCACCTCCAACGTCTGCAACGTGGCGCAGGCGGCCGCGCTGGCCGCCGTGTCCGGGGACCTGTCCGCCGTGGCCGAGATGCGCACGGCGTTCGACCGGCGCAGGCTCACCATGACCAGGATGCTGAACGACATCCCCGGCGTCGTCTGCCCGGAGCCGCAGGGGGCGTTCTACTGCTACCCAAGCGTCAAGGGCCTGCTCGGCAAGGAGCTAGCCGGCCAGCGGCCGCAGACCTCGGCGGAACTGGCCGGCCTCATCCTGGACGAAGCGGAGGTGGCCGTGGTCCCGGGCGAGGCGTTCGGTACGCCCGGATATTTCCGGCTTTCCTGCGCACTCGGCGACGCTGACCTCGAAGAAGGCATCGGCCGGATGGCCAAGCTGCTCGCGGAAGCCCGGTGAGCGTCATTCAGAACCGGCTAGCGAGCACGGGCCTTTTGAGCCCGTGCGAGCGGCCGGTGCAAGGCTACGGCGGGGACCCCGACGTAGATCTGAATGACGCGAACTTTGATGGGACGCTGTAGGCACGGCACACTAGGCGGATGTCGAGGCCGCTCACCGCACTCCCGAAGGCGCACCTGCACCTGCACTTCACCGGCGCGATGCGGCACGCGACGCTGGTCGAGCTGGCCGAGATCCACGGCGTCAGGCTGCCGCCCGCGCTCACGCAGGACTGGCCGCCGCGGCTGAGCGGCGCCGACGAGCGCGGCTGGTTCCGGTTCCAGCGGCTGTACGACATCGCTCGTTCGGTGCTGCGCACTCCCGCCGACGTATGGCGGCTGCTGGCCGAGACCGCGCAGGACGAACGGGCGGAGGGCTCGCGCTGGCTGGAGATCCAGGTCGACCCGTCCGGTTACGCCACGCGGTTCGGCGGGATCACGGCCATGACCGAGCTGGTCCTGTCTGCGGCCGCGGCCGCGGCGGACGCCACCGGCGTGGGGATCGGCGTCATCATCGCGGCCAACCGGACCAAGCACCCGCTCGAAGCCAGGACCCTGGCCCGGCTGGCCGCCCAGTACGCGGGCCGGGGTGTGACCGGGTTCGGCCTGTCGAACGACGAGCGGCGCGGGGCCGCGCCCGAGTTCGCCCCCGCCTTCAGGATTGCCGAACGGGCTGGGCTGCTGCTGGTCCCGCACGGTGGCGAGCTTTCCGGCCCGGCCAGCGTCCAGGCCTGCCTCGACGACCTGCACGCGGACCGGATCGGCCACGGCATCCGGGCCGCGGAAGACCCCGCGCTGGTCAAACGGCTGGCCGCCGAGGGCATCACCTGTGAGGTGTGCCCGTCCTCCAACGTGGCGCTCGGCGTCGCGGCGGTCCCGGCGCAGCTTCCGCTGCGCCAGCTGTTCGAGGCCGGCGTGCCGGTCGCGCTCGGCGCGGACGACCCGCTGCTGTTCGGCCCGCGGCTGACCTCGCAGTACGAGATCGCCCGGCACGCGCACCGGTTCACCGACGCCGAACTGGCCGACCTGGCCCGCGCGTCGGTGCTCGGCTCGGCCGCCCCCGGGCCGCTGCGGGCCGAGTTGCTGACCGGGATCGACGGCTGGCTCGCCGCACTCTGTTTATCCCCGGGCTTATCCCCCGGCTGAGCACGCCGCGGTGGCCGGGTGACGCGCCCACACCGTTCGGCCCGGAAATGACCTCGACCGCCGGGGCTGAGGTGCGCGGAATACCACAGGCAGCGGATAGGCTTCACCCCAGTAGGCGATGATCCGGCTATCACCGGGGAGCTCCCGGAAGAAAGGGTCCACGGCAGCGTGGCCCGATTAGAACCGGGCGGGTCCGGCCCGTCACAGCCGGCTGACGAGCGGTCGCCGGTGACGGCCCGGGCACGGGCCAGGCGGCAAGCGAGGTGGTACCGCGGTACGCCCGCGCGGGAGCGGGCGCGTCGTCCTCGCGCCCAGCTGAAGGACCGCTCAAGAGGACTGACCGATGGCCGTCTACCCGCGCACCGGGGACACCGAAGTACCCGCCCAGCCGAACTTTCCCGCGCTCGAGCGCGAGGTGCTTGACTACTGGGAGGACGCGGACACCTTCCGCGCCTCGATCCGGGAGCGCCCGGCCGACCGCGAGTTCGTCTTCTACGACGGGCCGCCGTTCGCCAACGGGCTGCCGCACTACGGTCACCTGATCACCGGCTACGTCAAGGACCTGGTGCCGCGGTTCCGCACCATGCAGGGGTACCACGTGGAGCGCAGGTTCGGCTGGGACACCCACGGCCTGCCCGCCGAGGTGGAGGCCGAACGGCTGCTCGGCATCTCCGGCAAGGCCGACATCCTCGCCATGGGCATCGAGAAGTTCAACCAGGCTTGCCGCGAGTCCGTGCTGCGCTACACCCGCGAATGGCGCGACTACGTGCGGCGGCAGGCCCGCTGGGTCGACTTCGACCACGACTACAAGACGCTCGATCTCCCCTATATGGAGAGCGTCATGTGGGCCTTTAAGCAGCTGTGGGACAAGGGCCTGGTTTACCAGGGCTTCAAGGTCCTGCCGTACTGCTGGCGGTGCGAGACCCCGCTGTCCAACCACGAGCTGCGGATGGACGAGGACACGTACGCCGAACGGCAGGACCCGTCGGTGACGGTCCGGTTCAAGCTGGAGACCGGGGAGTGGCTGCTGGCCTGGACCACCACGCCGTGGACGCTGCCGTCCAACCTGGCCTGCGCGGTCGGCGCGGACATCAGCTACGTGGTCGTGGCCTCCGGCGGCGAGCAGTACATCCTGGCCCGGGACCGGCAGGCCGCCTACGAGCGCGAGCTCGAGAACGCCGCCGTGGTCGGCACGCTGACCGGCGCCGAGCTGGCCGGCCGCCGGTACGAGCCGCTGTTCGGTTACCTGGCCGACGCGGAGAAGTTCGGCACCGGCGAGGCGTTCCGGGTGATCCTGTCCGACGACGTCACCACCGAGGACGGCACCGGCGTGGTGCACATGGCGCCCGCCTACGGCGAGGCCGACGCGCTGGCCTGCCACGCGGCCGGGATCCCGACCGTGCTCACGGTGGACGACGGCGCCCGGTTCACCTCGGTCGTGCCCGACTTCGCGGGCCAGCACGTGTTCGACGCGAACGCCGGGATCGCCGCCAAGCTCCGCGAGCAGGGCAGCCTGGTGCGCAGCCAAACCTACACGCACTCCTATCCGCACTGCTGGCGGTGCCGGAACCCGCTGATCTACAAGGCGGTGTCGAGCTGGTTCGTCGCGGTGAGCACGTTCCGGGACCGGATGGTCGAGCTCAACGAGGAGATCACCTGGGTGCCCGAGCACGTCAAGCACGGTCAGTTCGGCAAGTGGCTGGCGGGCGCGCGGGACTGGTCGATCAGCCGGAACCGGTTCTGGGGCTCCCCCATCCCGGTCTGGCAGAGCGACAACCCCGACTACCCGCGCACCGACGTGTACGGCTCGCTGACCGAGCTCGAGCGCGACTTCGGCGTGCGCCCGGACGACCTGCACCGCCCGGCGATCGACGAGCTGGTGCGGCCGAACCCGGACGACCCGACCGGGCAGTCCATGATGCGCCGGGTGCCCGAGGTGCTCGACTGCTGGTTTGAGTCGGGGTCGATGCCGTTCGCCCAGGTGCACTACCCGTTCGAGAACCGCGAGTGGTTCGACCGCCACTACCCGGGCGACTTCATCGTGGAGTACATCGGCCAGACCCGGGGCTGGTTCTACACCCTGCACGTGCTGGCCACCGCGCTGTTCGACCGGCCGGCCTTCCGCTCCTGCGTCAGCCACGGCATCGTGCTCGGCAACGACGGGGCGAAGATGTCCAAGAGCCTGCGCAACTACCCGGACGTGAACGAGGTGTTCGACACCTTCGGCTCGGACGCCATGCGCTGGTTCCTGATGGCCAGCCCGGTGCTGCGCGGCGGCAACCTGATCGTCACCTCCCATGGCATCAGGGACGCGGTCCGGCAGGCGATCCTGCCGCTGTGGAACTGCTACTACTTCTTCGCCCTGTACGCCAACGCCGAGTCCTACGCGGCCAAGCCGTCGCTCGCCAGCGAGCACGTGCTTGACCGCTACATCCTGGCCAAGACCGGGGCCGCGGTGACCGAGATCGCCCGCGCTCTCGACGTTTACAACGTGGGCGGCGCGTGTCAGGCGCTCCGGGAGCACCTGGAGGTGCTGACCAACTGGTACATCCGCCGGTCCCGCAGCCGCTTCTGGGCGGGCGAGCCGGACGCGCTGGACACCCTGTGGACCGTGCTCGAGACCGTCTGCCGGGCCGCCGCGCCGCTGCTGCCGCTGACCACGGAGGCGGTCTGGCGCGGGCTGACCGGCGAGCCGAGCGTGCACCTGGCGTTGTGGCCGGACGTCTCCGCGTCGGCCGGCTGGCCGGCCGCAGGCGAGCTGACCGGCGCCATGGACCTGGTCCGCGCCGTGTGCAGCACCGCGCTCGGCCTGCGCAAGGCGCACCAGCGGCGGGTCCGGCTGCCGCTGGCGTCGCTGGTCATCGCCCACGCCGACGCCAAGTCGCTGGCGCCGTTCACCGACCTGATCGCCGATGAGGTCAACGTCAAGGCGGTCGAGCTTTCCGCCGACCCGGCCAGCCTCGGCACGTTCGAACTGGCGGTGAACCCGCGGCTGCTCGGGCCGCGCCTCGGCGGGCAGGTACAGCAGGTCATCCGGGCGGTCAAGGCCGGTTCCTGGACCCGGGTGGGCGAGCGCGTGGTGGCGGCCGGCGTCGAGCTCTCGCCAGGCGAGTATGAGCTCAAGCTGGCCGCGGCCGACCCCGAGTCGACCGCGGCGCTGCCCGGCAACACCGGGCTGATCGCGCTGGACCTGGCGGTGACGCCGGCCCTGGCGGCCGAAGGCACCGCGCGCGACGTGGTGCGGATCGTGCAGCAGGCCCGCCGGGACGCCGGCCTGGCCGTGTCCGACCGGATCCGGCTGACGATCGGCGCCGACGGCGCGGTCGCCGACGCGGTCCGCGCGCACGCCGGCTTCGTGGCCGCCGAGACGCTCGCCGTGGACCTGGAGGTACGCCCGTCCGCCGACGTCGGCACCGATCCCCAGCCGCTGGCCGACGCCACCGTCAAGCTCGCGCTGACCCGCGCGTCGTTACCGGCGTTACCGGGGACCGGGTGTCGGCGCCCGGGTGAACACCGCGGAAATTATTACCGGCTCATTACGTTCGATCCAACGGCCGCGCCTGCCCCGGAGGGGTCGGCCTCACCACCGCCCTGTCGGTGCTGAGCAACGGCTGGGTGATCGTCGGGTCGCTGCCCACCAGCGGCGGCAACATCTCCGGGGCCGGCTGCCTGATCGTCCTGGACAGTCATGGCGTCGTCCGCGAGACGTTCGCCGGCCACGGCATCAACGGCCCGTGGGACATGACCGCCCTTGAACTCGGCGGCTTCACCGAGTTGTTCGTGACCAACGTGCTGAACGGCACGGTGGCCGGAGGTGGCGCCACCGTCAACCGGGGCACGGTGCTGCGACTCCTCATCACCAGCGGACCCGACGGGCTGCCGCGCCTGCTGAAGGTCACCCAGATCGGCTCCGGCTTCGGCGAGCACACCGACCCCGCGGCGCTCGTCATCGGCCCGACCGGCGTCGGCCTCGGCCCGAACGGCACCCTGTACGTCGCCGACACGGTGGGCAACAGGATCACAGCCATTCCCAACGCGGCGTTCCGTCTCTCCGATGACGGCACCGGCCAGACCGTCACCCAGGGCAGCGGCCTGAACAGCCCGCTCGGCCTGGCGGTGGCGCCCGGCGGCGACATCCTGACGGTCAACAGCGGCGACGGGAACATCGTGGAAACCTCCCCCGGCGGGACGCAGGTGGCGGTCAAGACCATTGACAACAACGCAGGTGGCGCGGGCAACCTGTTCGGCCTGGCCGTCAAGCCCGGTGCCAACGCCGTCTACTTCGTGGACGACTTCGGCGCCGCCAACACGCTCAACCTCTTCCACTAGGCGGGATTCCTTACCAGTTTGTTACGCGGGCGGCCGGCCTTGAGCCAAGTCCGGCCGTCCGGCCGTAGCTGAGGTTGGTGGCCGGTGCACGCGGCCGTCAGGAAAGATCATCGAGTCGTGTCCTTTATGGTCACGGGCCCCGGTGAGCCGTGTCCTTTCCATGGCAGCCGCGTCACTGGTCTCCGCCGTGACCGCCAGAACCAAGCCCACCTGTCAAAAGCCGACAAGAACCGATAGAACCAAGGACAATCCGACCGAAACCGGCCGACATCATCAGCATCACCGCCACCGGTGAGATCGTCCGTGCCGGGCTTGTCGGCCGGAATCTGCCCATGCGCCGAACCAAGCCGCTCCCGCCAACGTGCCCATAGGTGGAGACATTCTCCACCGGAAGGGAGCGACATAGAAATGAAACCAACAAAACGGTACGCGGCCGCGCTGGCCGCGATCGTCACCACCACGGCCGGCTTGCTGGCCGGGACGGGCCTGGCGGCCGGCGCCGCCAACGCTGCGGGCTTCCCGGCCTTCGTCGGCCCACTGCACCGCGTCACCACGCTCGCGTCGACGGTGCCGCGCAACGGCGACGTCAACCCGTACGGCGTCGCGGTCATCCCGCGCAGCACCGGGCACCTCTGGCGAGGCAACGTCCTGGTCAGCAATTTCAACAACAAGGCCAACGTGCAGGGCACCGGCACCACGATCGTGCAGGTCACCCCGTCCGGCCACGTCTCGCTGTTCGCCCGGGTCAACCCCCATCTCCGGGGCTGTCCAGGGGGCGTAGGCCTGACCACCGCCCTCACGGTGCTGCGCAGCGGCTGGGTGATCGTCGGCTCGCTGCCCACCAAGAACGGCAACGTTTCCGGATCGGGCTGCCTGATCGTCCTGGACCGGTGGGGTCACGTCCGCGAGACGTTCGCGGGCCAGGGCATCAACGGCCCCTGGGACATGGGTTCCCTTGACCTAGGCAGCCAGGCCGTCCTGTTCGTCACCAACGTCCTCAACGGCACGGTCGCGGCGAAGGGCGGCACCGTATTCGGGGGCACGGTGCTGCGGCTCGTCGTCCAGATCCCGCGGTTCGGTCTGCCGTGGATCCAGTTCAACACCACGATCGGCTCCGGCTTCCCCGAGAAGCTGGATCCGGCGGCCCTGGTCATCGGCCCGACCGGCGTCGGCCTCGGCCGCAACGGCGTCCTGTACGTGGCCGACACTCTGGCGAACCGGGTGGCCGGCATTCGCAACGCGGTCTTCCGCGGCTTCAGTGCCGGACGGGGCTTCACCATCTCTCGTGGGCACCACCTGAACGGCCCGCTCGGCCTGGTAGTGGCGCCGGGCGGTAACATCCTGACCGTCAACAGCGGCGACGGGAACCTCGTCGAGACCACGCCGTTCGGGTTCCAGATCGCGGTCCGCACGCTGGACAGCTCCGGTTCCCCGCCGGGCGCCGGTGCCCTGTTCGGGCTGGCCGTCAAGCCTTCCCACCGCGCCGTCTACTTCGTGGACGACGCTACCAACACGCTGAACCTGCTCCACTAACCCTTCCGCCACAGCGCCTTGGTCCCGCCCTCGGGCGGGACCAAGGCGCTGGGCTTACCTTCGCTGCCTACCGGCGCGGCTTAGCGGCTTGATTGTCGCGCGCTAGAACGTGACGCCCACCAGGACGGGCTCGGGGGCCAGCCAGACGCCGAACGCGGCCCGCACCCCGTCCCGGATCTCCCGGGCCAGCGCCATCAGCGCGGCCGTGCTGGCTGATCCCGAATTGACCAGGGCCAGCGTGTGCTTCGACGAGATCCGGGCGCCGTCACCCGGGCTGTAGCCTTTGCCGAACCCGGCTTGCTCGATCAGCCACGCGGCGGGCACCTTGACCAGCCCGTCCGCGGCCGCGAACCGGGGCACCCGGGTGTCCGGCCCGCACCTGGCCCGGGCGGCCGCCTCGACGGCGGCCATCGCGTCGGCGTCGAGCACCGGGTTGACGAAGAACGAGCCGACGCTGCGGGTGTCGGGGTCGGCGGGATCGATGACCATGCCCTTGCGCTGCCTGAGCTCGATCACCGCCGAGCGGGCCTGAATGCTCTCCACCGCCTCGCCCGGCGAGACGCCGAGGGCCGCGGCCAGTTCGCCGTAGCGGACCGGGACCGAGCGGACCTGCACCGCGAGCCCGAACGTCACGCTCAGCACGACGAACCGGTCAGCCCCGCGGAACCGGCTGGTGCGGTAGCCGAAGCCGCACTGCCCGTTCGGGATGCCGAGGATTTCGGCGGTCTTGCGGTCGTAGACGCGCACCTGCGTGATCGTCTGCGAGACCTCCTGGCCGTAAGCCCCGACGTTCTGGATCGGGGTGGCGCCCGCCAGGCCGGGTATGCCGGACAGGCACTCCAGGCCGGCCAGGCCCTCGGCCACGGTCCGGGCGACCACCGCGTCCCACTCCTCGCCAGCGGCCACGATCAGCACGCCGGGCGCCGCGCCACGGCTGACGCCGCGCGTGGCCACCTGGATCACGGTGCCGTCGAACCCCTCGTCGGCCACCACCAGGTTGCTGCCGCCGCCGAGGATCAGCACCGGCTCGCCGCTCGCGTCGGCGGCCCGCACCGCCTCGATGAGCTCGTCTTCGGTGCTGGCGCGGACGAAGCCGCGAGCGGGGCCGCCCAGGCGGAGCGTGGTGTAGTCGGCCAGCCTCACGTGAGCCGGACGACGGCGTGCGCGCGGGTCAGCACCTTCGCATCGCCCGACCGGGCGGTGATCTCGACCGTCACCTGGTTGCCATCCAGCTTGCCGGTGACGGCACCCGCGATCTCGACCAAGGCGCCCTTGTCGTCGTCGGGCACGACGACCGGCGCGGAGAACCTGACCCCGAACTCCGTCACCGCGCCCGGATCCCCGGCCCACTCGGTGAGGAAACGGCCCGCCAGGGCCATCGTGAGCATGCCGTGCGCGATCACGTCCGGGAGGCCCACCGACTTGGCGCTGCGCTCGTTCCAGTGGATCACGTTGAAATCGCCCGAAGCGCCCGCGTACCGCACCAGGTCCCTTCTGGTTACCTGGTACTGCCGCGGCGTGATCTCGGTGCCTGCCTGGATGTCGTGGTAACTGGGGCTCGCCATCGTCTCCCCTTTATGCCTTTATGCGTTTTTATGCGCCGCGTTCGACCAGGATGGAGCGCGCCGTGCAGACGTGCTCGCCGTCCACGGTCCGGACCTGCGTGACCATCGCCATCGTGGTCATGTTGCGGACCTGCTTGATCGACTCGATGGTGGACTGCGCCACCACGACGTCGCCCGCGTGCAGCGGGCGGGTGTGGGTGAAGCTCTGCTCGCCGTGCACGACCATGGCGTAGTTCACGCCCAGATCGGGATCCGATATCAGCTTGGCGTTACCCGCCGAGGTGATCACGATCGCGAACGTGGGTGGCGCGATCACGTCCGGGTAGCCGGCCGCCTGCGCGGCCGCGCTCTCACGGCACAGCGGGCTGGGCTCGCCGATCGCGGTGGCGAACTCGGCGATCTTGACCCGGCTCACCTCGTACGGCTCGGACGGCTCGAAGGTCCGTCCGACGTACTCCGGGTTGATCGCCACTACCGGGTCTCGCGGTGCGGCCGGTGGCAGCGGCAGTTGGGGCAGAACTTCTTCAGCTCAAGCCGGTCCGGGTCGTTACGCCGGTTCTTCCGGGTGATGTAGTTCCGGTGCTTGCATTCCTGGCAAGCCAGCGTGATCTTCGGCCGGACATCGGTGGCAGCCACGACGCAGCGCCTTTCTCATCATCTTCTGGGGACTGACCAAGTGTAGCGGAGGCCGGACTTGAACCGGCGACACAGCGATTATGAGCCGCTTGCTCTGCCTGACTGAGCTACTCCGCCATCGCTAACGCAGAAAGGTTACCCGATCTTCCGGCCGCGGGTTCACCGCGGGGATCCTCCGCCGCGGGTTCACCGTAGGCCGGGACGCCGGCTTTGACCACCGGCGTCCCGGCCAGGCACGATCGGCTCCACCCCGGCCGTGCAGAACGCGATCGTGGATGCGGTGGCGCACCTCGGCGTGCGTCACATCGACATGCCCGCGTCCCCGCAGCGGGTCTGGCAGGCGCTGCGGTCTGCCCAGCCGCACGGGTGAGCTTCGGTCAGCGCGGGTGAGCTTCGGTCAGCCCCGGCCCGCGTCAGTCCCCGGGTACGGCCATCTCGCCGAGCAGGGACCAGTCGTCCTGCGGGATCGTGAAGTTGACGATCCGCGGCGTGTGCGCCAGGTGCGGCGGCAGCGTCTGCTGGGCCTTCTTGAAGTGGTCGGACTGGACGTGGGCGGCCCCCGCGTCGCCGTCGCGGAACGCCTCGACCAGGACGTACTCGTCCGGGTTATCGAGGCTGCGGGACCAGTCGAACCACAGGCAGCCCGGCTCGTTCCTGGTCGCCTCGGTGAACTCGGCGGAGATCTGCGGCCACTCGTCGGCGTCCTCGGGCCGGACCTGGAACTTGGCCGTGATAAAGATCATCAGTCCTCCTTGGCTGGCCGCACTGGTAACAATGATCCCAAAGTCCGGGCACGCGGTGTCAAGCCGTCGGGTGTCTCAGCTCCAGACACGAAGGCACCGCCGCGCCGCGCGGCGCCTGGCCTGATCATGGGCCGGCCTGGTAGCGCAGTGCCGAGCCGGTCACAGGCTGCCTTGGTATTGCGATGCCGAGCCGGTCACGGGCCGGCTTGGTAGTGCGCCACCCGGAAACCGTGAAACCCCGCGGCCCGCTGGACCGATGCCTGTCCATCCCGGCTGTTCTCGTTCGTCGTCATGATGACTAGCCAACCGAACGAGAATGCAAGGACGTGGCGACGATGATGCTTTACGACATGAGCGTGCAGTACCAGGCCGAACGGATCAAGACCGCAGCGGAGCAGCGGCGCGCCGACGAGCAGCTGGGGATGCTGGCCGCCAAGGTGTCAGGGCGCTGGCAGCGGCTCATCCGGCAGGCGCGGATTCTGCGGCGGCATGCCCGGACGGCCCTGTACGCCAGGTGAAACAATTGGCGGGTGACGGAGACGAGCGAGGCGATGCTGGCCCGGGTGCGGGCCAGCTTCGACCGCCAGGCCATGATGAACACGCTCGGCGTCGAGGTGACCGCGGTCGAGCCCGGACGGGTCGAGATGTCGCTGCGGCACGACGACCGGTTTACCCAGCAGCACGGGTTCCTGCACGCCGGCGCGGTGGCCTCGGTGCTCGATACCGCGTGCGGGTACGCGGCGTACAGCGTCATGCCGCCAGAGGCCGCCGTGCTGACCGCGACCTTCACGATCAACTTGCTCGCGCCCGCCGCCGGCGAGCGGTTCATGATCACCGGCGAGGTGGTGCGGGCGGGCCGGACCCTGGTGGTGTGCCGCGGCGAGGCGTTCGCCGACGGCGGCCAGCGGCCGTTCGCGGTCATGCAGGCCACCATGACCGTGGTCGTCGGCCGCCCCGGCATCAACGGCTGAGCATCCAGGGGCTGAGCGCCACCCGGCCCTGGCCTACCGCCTAGTGATCAGTCAAACTTCCGAGCTCGCCGGGACCGAACCCGGCCAGTTGCTCGTCCAGCCCGCGGGCGGCGGCCGAGCCGCGGTAGACGGGCTGGGCCAGCTCGGCCCGGACGACGGACAGGCGCTGTCCCTCCACCGCGGTACGCTCGCCCGGCGGCAGCGCCAGCACGGGCTCCAGGGCGGCGGTCGCGGCGTCGAGCGCGCCGGCCCGCAGCCGCGCGATGGCCAGGTCGGTGTGGGCGAGCATCTGGCACTTCCGGCTGTGGTGCTCGCCCGGGCCCGGGCCGGTCGCGTACAGCCCGATCGCGCCCTCGAGCTCGGCGGCTGCCTCGTCGCTGGCCGCCTCGGACAAGGCGAAGCCCGCGTAGTAGGACTGCGTGGCCCGGGAGAAGCCGAACTCCCCGCCGATCTCGAGCAGTTCGTCGCGATGGTCGCGGTCCCTGGCGTCGCGCGCGGCCGCGATCGCCTGGCGCGCGCTCCCGGCATCGCCGAGGCGGGCGGACGCGAGGCCGCCGAACAGGTGCAACTGCGCCGCGTTCTGGCCGTCGGCGAGATACGCCAGGCCGCTCCTGGCCAGGCTCACGCTCTGCTCGGGGCGCCCGCTCCAGTACGCGGCGTAGGCCGCGCAGAGCCGCAGCCGGGCCATCAGCGGACGGTGGTCGATGATCGTGGCATAGGCCCACCCGGCCCTGGTCAGTTCCTCGGCGGCCTGCGGGTAGCCGAGGTTGGTGGCTGCCGCGGCCATTAACGCGCTGAGGCAGCCCGCCAGCAGGTAAAGCTCGGCCGCGTCACGCGGCCACTGCCGCCGGTCGAGCGCATCGGTGATCCGGTTCCTGACCCGTCGCATCTCCATGAACAGCCCGAACGTCTCGCCGGTCATGTACTGCACGGACAGGCTCGTCACGTCGGCCCGGAACTGCTCCAGGGTGGCCTCGCCGATGCCGCGCTGCTCAGCCCGCTCGGCGTGCTCGCTGCCTTCGTGCGCGGCCATAAGCACCTCTCGCCTGATCGCGGAAGCGCCCACATCGGGCGGTGCCGAATCGGGCGGTAGCAGCCCACGGTAGGCAGCGGCGGCGAGGGCCGCAGGGCTAGGGTCGACCATGCCCGGCAGGTCGGCGAGGACCGGCCGGGCCGACGGCGGCGAGCTCCCGAATTGACCGAACGGGATGGCGAAAGCACCGCAGTAGTACAGCTTGTAGCGCTCGGCGGGAGCCACGGCGCCACGTTCCCAGCGGTAGATGTTGTGGCTGATGTTGTCGGCTCCGGGCACGCTGGTGTCGCCCGCCGCCTTGGCGGCCCTGATGAGCTGGCGGGCCATCTCGGACCTCGTCCAGCCGCGGTCCTCACGCTGCCGGCGCAGCCAGGCACCGAGTTCGGATGACATGAAGCGTTATCGTAACGGCAGGCAATTCCGCCAGAACACGGCGTGTCCGGCGATGTCCCCGATTGTCACCTCCCGTAGGAGATGGTCTCCCCGGCGACCCGGAGCGCCGCGTCGACAAGGCCGTAGGCCCGCTCCCTGGCGGCCGGCTCCTCGCGGATCGTGTCGGCCAGGAACTGGCCGGGGTCGAGCCCCAACTGCTCGGCGCCGACGTTCCCGTCCGCGTCCAGCCAGCGCTTGAGCTGCGGGCCATCAACCTCGGGGTGGAACTGGAACGCGAGATGCCGGCCGAGCCGGAACGCCTGCACCCCGGTGCCATTGCGGGCCAGCACCACCGCCGCCGCGGGCGGCAGGCAGCGGTCGCCGTGGAACTCCAGCCAGGGCCCGGCCGGGATCAGTCCGGGATCGGCTGATTCAACCAGCGTCCAGCCGATCTCCTTGCGGGCCATGGCCTCGACCCGGCCGCCCAGCGCGGCGCAGAGCGCCTGGGCGCCGAAGCAGATGCCGAGCACGGGTACGCCCGCGGAGTCCGCCGCGCGCAGCCAGGCCAGTTCCGCGGCGATCCAGGGGTCGGGATCGTTGACCGAGCTGACCGCGCCGAGCACCACCACATGGTCGACGCCGCCGAAGGCGGGCAGCGGGCCGTCATCGGGAAACAGGTGAACGGCCAGCGCCGCGCCGCGCGCCTCGAACCCGTCGCCGATGAAGCCAGCCGAATCCACGCCGTGGTGCCTGATCACGACCACTTGCATCATGCTCAGTAACCGCGCGGGTCGTAGCCTGCTTTGCTCAGCATGTGGCGCAGGTCGACCACCATCTGGGCATCGATGTCCTTGCCCACTGGCGGCTCGAAGATCGCTTTCTCGGACCCGACCGTAACCGTCACCTTGCCGTCGTGGTGCACGGCGACCGTGCCAACCGCCTCGAGCAGCGACGTCACCGCGTGCCACTCGATGTTGTGGCTGGCGGGGTGCTGGAAGATCTGGCGCAGCGTGTTCCGGTGATGGTTGTCAAGGTGCGGCGACTCCGGCGAGGATGACATCCGTGCTCCCTTCTGGCCTGACCCTACGGCCGGCTGGGCCGGGAAATCAAAAGGGGGTCCCTTGTCGCGCGTGTTCATCACCGGCTCCAGTGACGGCCTGGGCCTGATGGCCGGGCAGTTGCTGGCCGCCGACGGCCATTCCGTCACGCTGCACGCCCGCAACCAGGCCCGGGCCGGTGATACTCGCGCGGCGCTGCCGCAGGCGGCGTCTGGGCTGGCGCCCCACGGGCGTCCGGGCCGACGCGGCATGCCACGGGGTCGGTGGCCGGGGCTGGAGGTTGGTTCGTTCGGCCGAAAGAAAGAGCCGGGCCAGTGAAAAGGGCCAGTGAAGAGGGCCAGTGAAGAGGGATGGGAGGTGGCTGCGGGTCAGGGCACCGTCAGGATCTTCGGGCCGTCGTCGGTGACGGCCACGGTGTGCTCGGCGTGCGCCGCCCGGCTCCCGTCGCCGCTACGGATCGTCCAGCCGTCGTCGTCGATCTGATAGACGTCCTTGCCGCCGGCCAGGAACCACGGCTCGATCGCGATGACCAGCCCCGGCACGAGCCGGCGGCCGCGCCCGCGCGATCCCTCGTTCGGGATGTGGGGGTCCTCGTGCATGGCCCGGCCGACGCCGTGACCGCCGAAGTCGGTACAGATCCCGTAGGCCGCCGCACGGCCGGCGGCGCCAATCGCCGCGGAGATGTCCCCGATCCGGGCGCCGGGGACCGCCGCGGCGATGCCCGCCTGCAGGGCCGCACTGGTGGTGGCGATCAGGCGCGCGTCGGCCGGTCCCGGTGGCCCGATGGTGAAGGAGACCGCGGCGTCGGCCGTCCATCCGTCGAGCACGGCGCCGCTGTCCACGCTGAGCAGGTCGCCGTCGGCCAGCCGGTACCGGCCGGGGATGCCGTGCAGCGCGGCGTCGTTGACCGAGGTGCAGATGACAGCGGGAAACGGTACGGGGGCGAATCCGGGCTGATAGCCCAGGAACGGCGAGACGGCGCCGGCTCCGGCCAGTACGTCCCGGGCGATCTCGTCCAGTTCGGTCAGCCGCATCCCGGCCTTGGCCTGGTCCTGGACCACGGCGAGGATCTGCGCGACCACCCGCCCGGCCGCGCGCATCGCCTGGATCTCGGCTGCTGTCTTGATCTCGACCACGGCTCAGCACCTCCTTTTGCGGTATAACTATACCGGTATTACTATCACGGTATGGTCCGACCGCCCCTGACCCACCTGGAGCACGCGCGCGGGGAACGGCTCGGCATGCTGCTGCGCGAGGCGCGCGGCCCGCGCAGCATGGCCGAGATCGCCGCCGTCTCCGGCGTTCCCGCGGAAACGCTGCGCAAGATCGAGACCGGCCGCATCGCCACTCCCGCCTTCTTCACCGTGGCGGCCCTGGCCGACGCGCTCGGCCTGTCCCTGGAGGAGATCGCCCGGGCCTGCGCGGAACCAGCCGAGGCGCTTAGCGCCTGACGCTGCCCGGGATATCAGCCCTACGGCGGATGCGAGCGGGACGACGCTGGTGCAGACTTAGCTATCCGGGTTTTTACGGGGAAATCCGGTTATCCGCCTCACGGGGGTGAAGCGACATGACGAGCATCTCGCTGGCCACGCTGGCCAGACGAGCGGCTGAGCTAGGCAATCCGCTGCCCTGCAGCGACAACGCGGCGCTGTGGTTCTCCGAACAGCCCGCCGATCTCGAACTGGCCAAGGCGTCGTGCCGGACGTGCCCGCTGCGCGGGCCGTGCCTGGCGGGCGCGGTCGACCGCGGCGAGCCGTTCGGCGTCTGGGGCGGGGAGATATTCGAGAAGGGCAAGATCATCGCGTTCAAGCGGCCCCGCGGCCACCCGGGCCGGGCAGCGCGGGCTAGTTGATCCGCCGCCGGTCGTGCCCGGCTGGCCGACCGCGCTAACGGCCGCCGTCGCGGGAGAAGACGTTGACGAGGCCCGGCTGAAGGCAGGTAGCTGGGCTCACCGCCGCCAAGCATTACGGCGCAGGCCAGGGCGGCGAGGGCGCGCCCGCGGCCGGCGAGCCGACGTGGCGGCTTATCCATTCCCGCAGCCCTAAGCACCGGCCGCACGGGAATCTAAGGATCGCCGGAGGCCAGATCTTAGGCGATTGCCCGACGCGCGCGGCCCTGGCTTACCGCGATCCTCGATGACATGGGCTGAGCGGATCAGCCCGTCAGCGCAAGGAGTGTTGTCGTGTTCCAAGAGATCGTCGCCATCCTCGGTCCGCGGGCGACCGGCGGTATCGCCACCTCGGCCTTGCCCTGTGCACCGGTGCGCCCCGTACCGCAGCCGCGCCCGCATCTGCTCACCCGACGCGTGCTGAGCGTGCTGCTACGGCACGGCCGGTAACGCGTCTGCTAGGCCCGGCCGCCGACTGCGGCCGGGCATACCCAGGCGGCTCGGCCGCCGAGAGGAGGGCATTGTGCACCCGACGTTCGTCAGACTGTTCCTGCAGCCCAGCGAGGATGATCTGCTGGCCGAGGAGGAAGACCGGCGGCGCGCCGTAAACCGGGCCCGGCGCACTCGATCGCGCGGCGCCATCAGGGTCGCTGTCCGGAACCAGGATCGCCAGCCGGCCCGGTGACACCTGCCGCCCTTACGTCGCGAGCGGCTGGACACAGCTGGTCCAAGCCCTGCCGCTGATGCGCCGCCTGCCGGTCCCCCGGCGCCGCGCGGGAAATGCTCAGATGCCCGGGCTTCGGGCAAAAAGCGGAGGAACTGGTCGCGCCGCGATAAGCGGCGGCCGGAGACACTGCGATAAGCGGCGGCTGGAGACTGAGAATGAGAATGAGATCCTCCGGCCCTTGCTTCTACCGCGCAGCAACGGTATAACGCGATTGGGCCGGTTACTCGTTGATGGCAGCGCGCCAGGCCTGCGGAGGCCGGGTTGGGCTCCTGCCGACGCATCGAGAACAACCAGTACGGAGGGTAATCCGAGGCATCTGATCAGACCGGCTAATACCAGGAGGCGAAATGCCACCCGCATTGAGGATACCGATCACCAACGTCTATGGTGACGGTGATTACACGGCTCAGATCAGGGTCGGTAGCGCCGGAGTACCGGCTAATTTCCTACTCGATACGGGCAGCAGCACGCTGGCGATCAATTCCACGATCTACGACCCCAGTACTGACGCCCACATGAAGCCTACACCGCTTGCCCAGGATGTCAGCTATGACACGGGAGGCTGGACGGGGCCAGTCGTTAGCACGGACGTCGGCATTGGCGCGGGCGGGCCGGCGCTCTCGATAAATACCTACCTGGCCGTTACGGCCGACTATGAGCCGGGAAATTTCGGTAACGCCGATGGCGTAATAGGCTTGGCCTTTAATTCGCTGAACAGTGCCTACGACCTTTCTTCTTATCTCACCGAGATGCAACTTCCAGCGACCTACCCTTGGCCATTCCAGCTACACGGCTCCAGCGTTGCGATCCGGCAGTTCGCGCGGTTCCTAAGCCGTCTTCCGCAGCAAGATATAACACCATACTTCACCGTCTTGGCCGAACAGGGCGTCACGCGGAACATTTTCGCCTTCTACACACTCCGGTCGACCGTCAGGAACCGAACCCCGGATCCATCCGCCGACCCGCTGAACAACGGATTCTTCATTCTTGGCGGCGGGCCGGAGCAGGATGACCTGTACACGGGTGAGTTCGCAGACGTCGAAGTGGTCGATGACATGTGGTACAACGTCAACCTGCTCGGGGTCCAAGTGGCGGGAGCCGACGAGATCAACGCCAAGCCACTGACCATGCAGTACGCCAAGACCAACAAATCGAACTCGATCATCGACAGCGGGGCCAGCGCCATGGTCCTGGCACCTGACGTCTACACGGCGATCATGTCGTCTCTGCAGAAGGTCAACCCGGCCTTTGCAGAAATTGCGCAAGAGGCGCAGCAACATGTGATCCCCACCGCCGACCTGACTCTCGGCGAATGGCCGGACATCACCTTCAACCTGGCAGATAAGAACGGCGGGCCGGTCCCTCTCACCTGTGCCCCGTCGAGCTACTGGCAACTCGATACGCCCCAAGCGGGCCAGGCCACGTTCCAGATTAGCAACTCGAACGGGGTACAGTCGATCCTCGGCCTGCCCCTGCTCAACAACTATTACACCGTTTTCGACCGGGAACAGAATCCGTATGGCGTAGTTCGGTTCGCTGAAATCGCGCCTCCGCCGTAATGCCGCATCCCAGCGACAGATTTCTGCGCTCGCCTTATCCGGAATCTGGAAAGCCGGCGTACTGCAGGCCTCACCGTCCGGTGACGGCGGGCAGGGCCAGGGCCAGAACGAACTGTCCGTCAAGAAACATCAAGCCCAGCCTGCCGAACTCTTCGAAAACCTCCTGGATACCTTCCTCCGGCATGCGCAGACCCAGCGATCGGCGGACCGCGGCGGCGGTAGTAGGCCGGTTGACACACGCCAGGTACAAGTCGGCGAGCGTGTCCTCAAGCAGGTAACTCCCCTCCTGCCCCGGCTGTCTTTCGTCGTAGATCTGGGCGAAATGAGGCGCGGACCAGTATGTCAGCGCCGGCGGGCTGCCATCCAGCCAGGCAGCAGACCAGTCCCCCACCGCGCGGCGCACGTCCGCATACGTGCTGTCCGGCAGTCCGCCGTCAAGCTCATAGTCAAAAAAGTAGGCCACGCGCTCGAGGTCCACGCGGTCCGGATAAACGTACCGGTAGCTGCGTTCCGGCGCCCGCCGGCGAAGCCGGAACGTGTCCTGATCAGTGAATATCGGGCTGAATCTCTCCAGCCAGATCCGGGCGGAATTCCCGGGCGGCCGCAAGTGACGTAGATGTGGTATAACCGCCGCCTGGTCCGCGTAGTCCTGCTCGGTCTCGCCGGGAAGACCCCAGAGGAGGTTCCACTCGACCTGGATGCCGTAATATCGGGCCCAGCGCAGCAGGTTGACGTTCTGGACGGCTCGGACACCCTTCCGCATGACACGCAATACGTTGGAACTCAGTGACTCAATGCCGGGCTGGATATGAGTAACGCCAGCCTGGGCCATTAGTTTCAGCTGGGCCCGGCTCAGATTCGCCTTCACTTCGTAGAAGATTTCATAGCCGGTCTCATTCTCGGCCAGCACGGGAAACAACTTCACGAAGTACGCCATGTCGAGAATGTTGTCGACTGCCTCGAAGCGGAAGCTGCGGTATCTCCTCGCCTGCTCGGCTAGTTCGTCCAGGACGCGTTCGGGCGACTTGGACCGATAACGCATCGTGGTCCCGTTAAGCCCGCAGAACGTGCAGTGATGTTTAGCGCCCCACCAGCACCCGCGGGCTGTCTCGATGGGAAGCCAGACGTCACGTTGCCCCGCCCGGGGAAGCACACCCAGGTCCTCTGCGTGCTGGAAATACTCGTCGTAGTCCGGCGCGGGCAGGTCGTCTAGCTGATCTGTCGCGGGCGCGGGAGCCGTTACCTTGACTTCCCCATCCTGGCGGCGGGCGAGACCGGGAACCCGGTCCAGGCGGCCACCGGCGGCGAGGACGCTGAGCAGACGGGGGAAGGCCTGATCCCCTTCGCCGATGACGGCGACGTCGATGCAGTCGACCGCGCGGACCAACTCCGGACCCATCTCGCCGTCGAAGTTGGCCCCGCCGAATACGGTCGTGATTTCTGGATGATGCTGCTTCAAGCGCCGAGCCAAGGCAAATGACGCGACGCTCTGCTGGAAGGTCGAGGTGAAGCCCGCAACCGCCACATCGTCCCAGGGAAAGCCGTCAATCAGTGCGTCAAGATACAACGGGACATCAAGGCTGCGCGTTCGGAGCAGCTTTTCTCTCGCTGCTTCGGGCGATGTCCCGAAGCGCGACAGCCTGTCGGCAAGCTCATCGAGCATGTGCGCACCGGGGTCGGGTGCCTCGTCACCGAAGGCTTCCAGCGAGAACAGCCAGTCCCCGATAAGCGTCCCGTGATTCTCACATAGCTGTTCGTAGTAGTCGATGCCGATCTGCACGGCGAAGTCCAGGTAGGCGTGATAGGTGCGGACCGGGAAACCGTACCGCGCCGTCACCGCTTTGAGCAGGCCGAGCTGGATCGACGGGCGATAGGGATCCATGAATGGCATGGACACCAGAACGACCGGCCATGCGGAGTGTCGCGCCAAGATCTCCTCGTCCAGCATTTCCTCGATTCCCCAGAGTTTTGCCGAATTTACCTGGCGACTTCTCTCAGGTAAAACACCGTCCCCGCTCTTAACTCTATGGCCCGGGCTTGGGGGGGCTAACTCTGAAGACGATAGGACGGTGCCGAGGCGGGCCGCCGGGCACGTAGGATTGAAGCAGCTGCTCGCGAAGCTCTTCAGCCGTCGACTCTCCGGGGTCCTCGACCTTCTCTATGTCGCCATCGATTTCTGGCGCAGGCAGCGTCCCCCACGTTTTATCCGGGCCGCTCTCAACCTGATCCGCCGCAGCCGCGAAGATAGCCAGCAGGAGACTCCATTCTTTTTCGGTAAGCCCGGTTGCGACTGAGCCAAGCCGATCGGTGAGTACATCTACTTCTTTCCAAGTAAACTTGAAGAGAGCCATACCATCCTCCGGTAGGAAGTTGCTTGCACGTTAAACAGAACGATCCGGGTCAGGACGCGGGCCCGCCGCGTCTTCGATAGAAATATTGAGTTGAGGTCGAGTACCTCAAACTTGGCCTGTCGGCCGACGTTCGTCAAGTGCCGGTGGCCACCTGAGTGCGGGCGTTTTCTGTGGCGCCACCCGTCATGCTGGCTAGATTGCTCAGCTTGGCGCGTAGCCCGGCCGCTTCGGGAAGACCGAGCTCGTCGAGTATGGCCACGCCATCTCGCCAGGCCTTGGCAGCGGATTCAGGGTCGTCGGCCGCGAGGTAGGTGTCGCCGAGGGAGTCGAGAGTGCCCGCTTCGTAGTAGCTGTCGCCGAATTCCTGGCACATCTGCAGGGCCTGCTGGTAGTCGGCGATAGCCTCGTCATAGTCGCCGAGGAATGTGCGCGCCCGGGCGATGCTGTCCAGCGTATCGGCCTGGCCGAACCGGTCACCGATTTCCCTTTGCATGTCCAGCGCGCGTTGGCAGTCGCGAAGGCCCCGCTCGGGATCCCCGAGTTGAAGGTGAAACCAGCCGACCGCGTTCAGAGACCGGGCCTGCCCGGTCGGGCGGCCGGCGATCCGGAACAATTCGACGGCCTGCTCAGCGTGCTCGAGCCCTTCACGGTAGCGGCCCTGCCGGTCGAGCAGCCAGGTCAGGGTCCGGTGCGCGTGAGCCTTGCCAGCGTAGTCACCAAGGGTCTCGTAAAGTTCAAGAGCCTGCTGCAAGTGCCTATTCGCGGCGGCGTGGCCGTCAAGGCGGCAGTAGGCGGCGGCGAGACAGCAATGGATGATCGCCTCGGCGTGCAGGTCACCAAGTCGCTGGGCGGCTTCCAGGGCAGCGCGGTGCGAGGCAGCCGCGTCGTACCAATGACCGTGGCGGTCGAAGTACGACGTGACCGCCCAGGCAAGCTGCCAGGCGTGGACATCGAAGCCATAGCTCACCGCCTGGCGGAGGGCCGCGAGCAGAACCTGACGCTCGGTCGCAAGCCAGGCCAGCGCGGTTCGGTAATCGGCAAGAGTCTCAGGTGTCACAAGTGGTTGCGGCGGTGCCAGCGTGATGGGGTCGTCGCGGCGCGGGCGGAGCAACAGTTCTGCGGAGTATGCGGTGTGCAGGTAGTAGTCGAGTATCCGCTGGACCGCTAGGCGCCGGTCGGCTGCGGTGTCGTAGGTCGCGGCCAGCTCGCTGGCGTACGCGCGAAGCAGGTCGTGCAGCGCGAATCTGCCCGGAGCCCATTCGGTGAGCAGATGAGCACGGACCAGGTCAGCCAGTTGCCGTCGGGCCTGCGCCAGCGGCACGCCGGCCAGGCTTGCTGCCGCGGACGTCGCGATATCCGGTCCCTCATGCAGTCCAAGCAGCCGGAACAGCCGGGCCGCCGGTTCGCTGAGCGCCTGGTAAGACCAGGAGAACACGGCGCGAACGTCGGTGTACTGGTCTCCGCCGTCCAGCGCGTCGAGTCGGCCGTGGACCTTGCGCAGCGCATCAGCCAGCGCGGAAAGCGGCAACCGGGAACTCGCCGCGGCATGGGCCGCCGCGACCGCGAGGGCCAGCGGCAACCCCGCGCACGCCTTGATGATCTCGTCGACTGACGCGGGTTCTCCGGCGACCCGGTCCGGCCCCAGCCTGCGGATCAGCAGCCGTCGCGCTTCCGCGGCGGGAAACAGGTCGAGCGCCACGGGACGGGCGCCGTCGGCGGCGACCAGGCTCATCAGCTGGTTTCGGCTGGTCACCACCACGACGCTTCCGGGAGAACCGGGAAGCAAGGGACGTACCTGATCAACGTCGCGAGCGTTGTCCAAGACGACCAGCACTCGCAAGTCGGCCAGTATGCTGCGGTAGAGCGCGGCCCGCTCAGCAAGATCCAGCGGGATCCGATCCGACGGCACGGCGAAGGCATCCAGGAATCCATGGATCGCCTCAGCCGGTTCCATCGCCGATCCGGCCGGGCCGAAACCCCGCAGGTTCACATAGAGCTGCCCGTCCGGGAACAGGTCACGCACCTGGTGAGCCCAGTACAACGCGAGCGCCGATTTGCCGACTCCGGCGGTTCCGGTGATGACGGTGATGACAACGGCGCTCTCGGGCTCGCCGCTGCCCTGGCCCGCTAGTGCGTTTAGCCGGTCGAGCTCGGCGTCGCGGCCGGTGAAGTCCGGTATGCGGTGCGGCAACTGGGCGGGTACCGGCCGACGCAGGCTGATCGTGGCGCTAGGGTCCCCGGTGACCTCGGCGGGAGCCGCCGCGGCCAGCGCCGGATCGGCGGCCAGGATTTGCTGATGGAGTTTCTGAAGCGCTGCCCCGGGCTCCACGCCGAGTTCATCGTGCAGATGACGGCGCGCGTCGCGGAAGGCGATCAATGCGTCTGCCTGGCGGCCGGCCCGGTACAGCGCCAGCATGAGCAGACCGCGCAACCGCTCGCGCAATGGGTGCTCGGCGACGAGATCCCGCAACTCCGCGATCAGGCCGGCGTGATCGCCGGTCGCTAGGTCAATCTCGATGCGTTCCTCGAGCACGCTGACGCGTGATTCGGCCAGCCGGTCGGCCTGGGCGTCCAGGAAGGGGCTGGACAAACCGTCACAGACCGGCCCGCGCCAGAGCCCCAGCGCCGAATGCAGCGCCGCCGCGGCTTCCCGCAGCTGGCCCACAGCCCGCTCGGCCCGCGCGCGGGCCACGTCACGCTCGAACTCGTCCAGATCCAGGGCACCGGCAGGCAAGCTCAGCAGATAGCCCGCATCGGTCCAGATCAACAGGCCGGACGGGGTGTGGCCGAGGCGATCGGGCTCAAGTATCCGGCGCAGCCCGGAAACGTGCCGCTGCACCAGGTTCACGGCATTCCTGGGCGCTGTCTCACCCCACACGGCATTGATCATCTGCTGCCGACCGACCGGCCGGCCCGCCTGGAGCGCCAGTACCGCCAAGACCACCCGCTGCTGAACAGGCCCAAGATCTACGACGGTCTCGCCCCGCCAGACCCGAAGCGGACCAAGGACCCCGAATCGCAGCGCAGGAACGGCCGGATCATTCATATCCCCTCCCCGCTGCACAGCGGGACCTCACACCAACTTATCTCCAGAGCGGGCAGATCAGATAATTCTTTTCGGACCGCGACGGCTGACGGCTAGTGCAGCGCACACTGCAGCGGACACTGCAGTGCCTCCGGCCACGCTGAGTTCCATGACTGAAGCTGACGGATGCACACACCTCCCTGCCGCGAAGTACCGGGTGGACGACATCGCTGGCGTCACTACTTACCGGAAAGAGAGGTAATCCGATGCGCGATGATCCACGGGTCACCGATTTGGTAATGCGCGCCAGAAACGGAGACCAGCGGGCATGGGGCGCGCTCGTCGAGCGGTATGCCCCGCTGATCTGGTCGATCTGCCGTGGTTACCGGCTGAGCGACGCCGATGCCAAGGACGTCGGCCAGTCCGTCTGGCTGCGCCTCGTGGACCATCTGGACAACCTCCGCGATCCGGCCGCGCTACCGGGCTGGCTCGTCACCACCACCCGCCGGCAGTGCAACCAGGTCCAGCGCGCTGCGTACCGGCCGTCCGCGGGCGGGCAGGTGCTCGACGAGAACACCCCGGACGAGAAGGCCGTGGCGATCGACCATGAACTCCTTACCGCAGAACGCAACGCCGCCCTGCGCGAGGCGCTCGCGCGCCTGCCTCCCGACTACCAGCGACTCCTCGCTCTGCTGATGGCTGACCCTCCGGTGCCGTACGCCGAGATCAGCGCCAGGCTGGGCATTTCGGTCGGGAGCATAGGGCCCATCCGCGGCCGTTGCCTGGACAGGTTGCGCCGCGACCCGGCCATCGTTGCCCTGCTCAACACGGAGACCACGAGCGCGGCAGGCGAGATACACGGCCAGCCAGCGGGCTGTGGCTCATGAGCGGGGCTCTCCCCCTACCAGAGCTCTGGCTTGCCGACCGGTGATGGACGACCGTATCGTCACAGTCGCGTCAGCCCGCTTTAGTACTCCGGTACTCCATGTCCCGCCCGGGTGCTCGCCGCGACGGCGCGCCTTCCTCGCCGAGCAGATCGCCGATCTCACCCACCGCGGATGAGGACGAGCGGGTCTTCGCCGCTGGCCAAGTTACTCGTATCTGTGTTCTAATTGTAGACATGGGCCGAACACGTGAGCTAGGCCGTCGGCAGGACGCCGTCCGGTCGGGTCCGCCCGACACCGGAGGCGGCTGACAACCGCCGAGGACTGCCTCACGGGCATGTCCGGCACCGGCACTCGCCCGGAGTGCCTAGTTCAGGCCATGCGTCAGGGGTGATAGCGACGAACGAGCGATTCGAAAATTTTATCGAAGATAGTGATGAATGGTTCTCCGATATAGAACTCAGAGCCATCGACCTGGAGCAGGAGCTTTCTGAGTGGCGAGAGTCGCGAACCCGGGAGCTCGCCGAATCGGCGCAGCGCCGGGAACATGAGCGCGACGCCGCCGAGGCCGATGAGCCGGCTCCCAGTCGCACGGCGGCGTTCCGCCGCGCCGACGGCGCCGGCGGTCACCGGCACAGGGAATTCCTGCGAGCCACCGGTAACACCGAGCACGAACGCGACCCCGGCCGGCCCTCGGCTGCCCGGCCGCGGACGCGGCCCGCGCCTGCGGCCGGGCACGCCTGGCCCATCCCGGACGACGGGCGGGGCGCGGCCAAGGACCGGACCCGGGCGCTCATCGACCAGGGCCGGCGCACGACCCGGGCCGGCGCACGACCCGGGGGCGGCGCACGACCCGGCAGCGCCGCACCCGGCGCGGCCGCAAGCTGGCCATCACGTCAGCGGCTGGCCTGGTCGTGCTCATCATCGGCGCGATGATCGTGTTGAGGCACGGCCCGTCGTGGCCGCCGAGCGTGGCGACGGTGAAAAGCGAAATCGCCACCGCCTGCCAGAATCCGAATGTCGTTTCCGAACCAAGCCAGGTCAATTTCGCCTGCGGCCAGGACACCAGCCAGATTCTGTGGGTGTTCGCGCTGATGACGAGCAACAACAATCCCAGCTACTCCGGCTCCAAGACGGGCCGGAAGGGGCTCGAGCCCATCGCTCCCGTCCAGGGCGGCCAGATCGCCTGGTCGCTGAACCTGCATCATCCCTACAACCCGTTCAACGCGATCGACAGTCTTCAGGTAGCGGCCCGGGCCATCAACAACATCATCGGCGGGGCGACGCTGACCGGTGCCAACGGCAACCCGGCCGTCCAGCCGGGGCTGGAGAGCAAGCCGGCGAACTGCGCCAGGTACACCGGATCGCCGGCCATGATCACGCACGCCGGATTCCCCAGCCTGTGCGCCAGCCCGGTGACCAGCCGGGAAGGCCAGGCTGCGCTCGTAGCCGACGTGTACCAGCAGTGGATGGTCGGCGCCACCGCAGTGGCCGCGCAGGACGTGAGCGCGTTGTACCAGAACGCTAACAACCCCGGTGACCCGCAGGTACAGGCCATCCTCAAGGCCATGCCGAATCCGGGCAGGTAAGGACGTCAATTCCGGACCAGCGACTCACCCGGAACGGAACGGGAGATGGGGGTGATTCCGTGACTTCCGCGAAAAAGCCAACGTGGCAGAGGACCACGCTCGTGAGCCTGAGCACCTGCGGAGCGGTGACCGGATACACCTTCGCCCACGCCGCGGTCGCCGACATGACAACTCCGACGAGCATGCCGGTTCACTTGATGGCACTGGACACGCCGGCCTCGCCGGCCTCACCGGGCTCGTCAAGCGACGGCGCGCTGCGGTCGGCGATCGTGAGCGTGGCCAAGCACTACCTGGAGATGGCGCAGAGCAAGACGCCAGCCGAGATGGAGGCGCTCATCTGGCAGGCTGACAGCATTGATGGCGTCGACCATGGCCAGTCGTGCGCGGCGTTCGCCAGCCTCACGCTGGCGCTCGGCGCCCAGGCGGTTGGCCAGCAGAGCTGGGTGACCGGGGGCGGCTCTTACCCGTGGCCGCTGCATCAGTGGGCCGATGTCCGCGTGCAACCCAACCCGGCGTCGCCGGACGTGGTGTCGATGTCGCAGGACGCGCAGGCGCATCACCGCTGGCACCCGCTCGGTGACGGCTACCGGCCGCAGCCGGGCGACTGGGTGCTGTTCGACGGGCACGTCGAGGTGGTCACCAGGTATGCCGGCGCCGCCCTGTATACCGTCGGCGCGGACTCGCTGCCGAACCTCACGGTCAACGCGCACAAGTTCCCGGCTCCGCTCACCGCCCAGGGCGTGCTCGGGTTCGTCGACAACGGCGAGCTGGTCAGCGCGGCCGACCACGATGGCCAGTTCGCTCCGGGCGGCTGGCAGGCTGCGGGCGACGCGGCTCAGGTGCCGGGCGTGGCATCGCAGGCGGTGGGGGTGGCATCGCAGGCGGTGGGGGTGGCAGCCCAGGAGGACCACGGATCGGCGGCGATCCCGGGGACGGTCGCGTCAACGCCCGGTTCCGGCAGTCCCGCACCGGCCCCGGCCGGTGGCTCCGCGAGGCAGCACGCTTCTACCTACGGCAGGCACGACCCGCCGCCGGCGGGCGGGCCGGGCACGGCCGCGCAGCAGGCGTTCATCGGCCTGGTGGCGCCGGGCGCGATCGCGGCGCAGCAGAGGTACGGCATCCCGGCCGCGGTGACGATCGCCCAGGCCATCGACGAATCGGGCTGGGGGCAAAGCGGGCTCGCGACGGCGGACCACAACCTGTTCGGGATCAAGGGAACCGGCCCGGCCGGCACCCATATGTGGCCGACGCAAGAGTACGAGAACGGCATCTGGGTCACCCGCACCGCCCCGTTCCGGGTGTACCACAACATCACGGAGAGCATCGCGGACCACAGCCAGCTCCTGGCCACGAGCCAGGCATACCAGCACGCCATGGCCAACCGCCACGTGCCCGACGCGTTCGCCGCCGCCCTCACCGGCGTCTACGCCACCGATCCGAACTACGGCCCCAACCTGATCACGCTGATGCGGCAGTACAACCTGTACCGTTACGATTCAGCGACGCCGGCCGCGTCCCAGGCGGGCGCAGCCCAGGAGCCCCGGCAGGTGGCGGGCCGGTCGGCGGTGGCGCCGAAGGCGGCCGTGCCGGGCGTTCCGGTTCCGGGGGCGTCAGCTGGCGGAGCTTGGGCCAGGGGGGACTCCGGGGCCACGGGCGGTCCTGGCGGGGTGAGCATTCCCGGCGTGGCGGGCGCTCTGGCCGCCGGTGCGGTAAGGGTGCGCACGACGCGGCGCGCGCCGGAGGCGAGGCTCATGCCGGAGGCGGGGCTCATTCCGGAGGCGAGGCGGCGGCCGGGGCCGCGGATCTCGCCCAGGGGTGCCCGGACGGGCACCCGCCGCTACGTGCCGCAGTTTCCGCGGGCGGTCACCGCCGACTTCGCGGCGGCGGCCAAGGCCCCGCTGACCCGGGCGCAGCCGCTGTACCAGGACGTCGCCGATCGCAGCGGAATCCCCTGGGAACTGCTGGCGGCCTGCGACTGGATGCAGTGCCAGGCTCAGCCGCGCTACTCGCCGGTGTACGGCGAGAAGCTGGGCACCACCAATCCGGACGGCACCGTCTTCCGGACCAGATCGGCGGCGCTGGCCCAGTGCGCCAGCGACCTGATCGAGCTGGCCGAAGCGGTCTACCTGATCGAACTCACCGCGCGGCGACCCCTGTCGGTCCGCGAGCTGGCCAAGGTGTTCGCCGCGTTCCGGTGGGGCGGGCTGCTCCACGTGCACGGCATCTCGGCTATGGAGTTCCCGTTTTCGGTCGCCGGCCTGACCGCCCAGCATCTGAGGATGCACTGGCCCGACATCAACGACCCGCACGCGCCGGACAAACCCGGCACACGATTCCGCATGCCCTTCGGAGCGGTTCCCGTTGTGCTGAGCCTCGGTTACCGGGCAGTGGCCTAGTGGCCCTGACGCTGGAACAGGAATCCGTGCGAGTCAAGCCTCGCCGCGGCCGCGGTCTAGCCGAAGGTGAACGCGTAGGCCTGGACGCCGGGATCGGTGAAGGTGATCTGGAAGGTGCGCTCGGTGACGGGCCGGTGCTGGCGGATGAGCTGGTAGAGCCGCGGTTCGGTGACGCTGCCCCGGCCCTGGCCGTCCACCTCGGTTCCGTGGTCGTCGCCGGGGGGCTGCCCGTCCAGGAGCACCTGGAACCGCACCGCAGTTCCTGGCGTCTGCGGGCTCAGGACCATGTTCAGGTCCCGGCCGTGGAAGCGGCAGGCGATCTGCCCGCCGGCCGTGTCCGCCGTGGCGGCCTCGTCCCCGGCCGTCCAGCCTCCGGACAGGGCCCAGTGGTTGAGCCGCAGCTGCGCGGGGGCCGCATAGACGTGCTGCCTGCCCGGTACCAGGTCGCCCGGAGAGGCGAAGTTCTCGGTGCGCTCGTACCCGGTGTAGTTCTCCGGTGACCTCAAGCTAGCCCAGTCGGCCGGTGCTTCGACACCGCGGACCTCGGGCGAGACCAGGTCATGCCCGCCGCCGGATCCGGCTTCGGTCAGCAGCGCCTGGATGACCATCTCGGACTGCTGGTATTCGCCTTCGCCGAAGTGGTGGTGCCGGATGCGCCCCTGGGCATCGGCGAAGTAGAGAGCGGGCCAGTAGTGGTTGGCGAACGCGCCCCAGACCGCGTAGTCGTCATCGAGCGCGACCGGGTAGTCGATTCCCATGTCCTGTACGGCCCGGCGGACGTTCACGGCGTCGTGCTCGAAGGAGAACTCGGGGGTGTGCACGCCGATCACGGCCAGCCCTTGGCCGGAGTATCGGCCGGCCCAGGCGCGCAGGTAGGGAAGCTGGCGGAGCCAGTTGATGCAGGTGTAGGTCCAGAAGCCGACCAGGACCACCTTCCCGCGCAGCGCGGCTGGTGTCAGCGGCGGCGAGTTGAGCCACCCGGTGGTGCCGTCGAAACCAGGCAGCCTGCTCTCTACGGGTAGCTCGGCCGAGGCGGCATGCAGCCCGGCGGGCACGGGCCAGTGTGGCTTCATGACGATGCCTTTCCCTGTGGGCTCAGTAGTCTGAGTCGGCCGCAGTCATCGCGCAGTGTCCTCAAGCCCGCGCGAACCTCTGCTGATGGGCCGGCTGCGTCCAGCGTCGCACTGGTGTCGTGTGGTGGCATCCGTGATCTCCCTGGTGGATACCCTGGCCCTCTACCCTCTGAACATCGGGAAACGCCCTAGAGCACCTTCGGTGCTCTAGCTGGACAGCTCCCCCGTTCCGGAGGTCTCATAGGGGCGAGGGAACCGGGTGCACGAAACACGATCGGGCCCGCACGGGCCGATACGCGAGATGCCGGAGCCGGCCGGATGACTGATAACCCCGGTGATCAGCGTGCCGGTGAAGGCGGCCGCGAACTGACTGCGTTCCGGAGGATGGCTGGAGCGACCCAGACGCGCCTGAGTACAGTCCGGCAGCGGCTGGCGCGGTACGAGCACATTCCTGTGGTCGGTGTCATCGCCGGGGTCTACAGGCGAGACCGGGAATCGGCAGGATCGGTCATGGGCAGCGCAATCGCGTTTCGCCTGTTTCTGTTTTTCGTGCCGTTGCTGCTCCTAGCGGTCGGCATCGCGGGGTTCGCCTCTGGGTTCGTCGATGCCCGCGCAGTCAGCAGGACTACTGGCGTGTACGGCAGCCTCGGGGCGGAGATCAGCGCGGCTTTTCACCAGCCTGGGTTCACGCGATGGTTCGCGGTGCTGTTCGGCCTGTTCGGGGTGCTGACGGCTGGCCGGTCGCTGAGCAGGGTCCTGCGGGCAGCGAGCGCAGCCGCGTGGCGGCTGCCGCTGTCGGGGTCCCGGGCTTCGCTTCGCGCGGCGGGCGTGGTGGCCGGCCTGATCTGCGGCATAGCCCTGATCGCCATCCTGGTCAATCGGGTCCGGGAAGACCTGGGACTAGGCGTGGCAGGCCTTACGTTCGTCCCGGCCCTGGTGATCTACGGACTGGCGTGGCTGGGCGTCTCGATGATGCTGCCGCGTGCCACCGATGACCCGGGAGCGCTGCTGCCAGGATCCTTGCTCGTGGCTCTGACCATCACGGTCATGCACGCCATCAGTGAGTTCTATCTCCCGGACCGGCTCGACCGCGCCAGCCAGCTCTACGGGGCGATCGGCACGACCATCGTGACGCTGGGCTGGTTTTTCATCCTCGGCAGAGGAGTCGTGCTGGCCATGGAGCTGAACGCGGCAATCTACGAACGGTACGGAAGCATTTCTCAGGTCGTGTTCTCGCTCCCGCTTTTCCGGGTCCTGGCCCGCAAGTCCGCGCGGGTACGCAGGTTCTTCGGACTCCGGTAGGCACCGCGCGGAAGACCGGGAGGATAAGCGCACGCCTGGATAGCGTGGAAGAAGGCAAGTATGCCATTGGGCCAGCCCTCGTCGACGAGGTAGCGGCGCTCCAGCAGCCGGCCGTACGCCATCTGCCGCTAGAGCTGCCGCTGCGTCCAGGACCGTAGCACCACACCCGTTCGGGTCCTAGAGATTTCCGAACGGGTGTGGTGCGTGCACCAGGCCCGGTGCGAGCCCCGGCCGTGGTCAGGGGATCAGGCTCAGCTCGCGGGCGCGGGCCGCGGCACCTTGGTGCCTGGCGCGGGAGCGGAAGATTCCACCTGATCGGCACCTTCGGGTGACGCCACGCCTGTTTGCCGCTCCATAGCGTGTAGATCACGCAACCCCGATGGAGGGACGCACAGATGCCCGCACTCACCCTCGACCGCTGGCCGGCCGACGCTGAGTCCAACGCCCATGACCGGCGCGAAACGGTCTAGTCGCGACCGTGCTGCGACGGCCATCGGCCACCCCGGGCACTGATCGGCCAGCTGGCAGATGTCTCGCCAGGCGCCGCGCCGCGCCGCTGCGCGGCCATCGTACGGGGCAGCGATCATACGGGGTCATGCCACGAGCCGAAAGGGAGATCGTGAGTAATCCATACGCCGATACGACGGACACAGGGGACCGCCGCGCGGCTGACGCTGGAGCCAGGCCGGCCGGAGCGGGAGGCGGCCTGTTCGCCGGGCTCGGCCGGGCCGTGGTCCGCCACCCGTGGCGGGTGATAGCACTGTGGGTCATCGCCGCGGTAGCGGTGATCGCCACCGCCCCGAAGCTGCCGACTACGACCAGCGAAAGCAGCTTCCTGCCGGGCAGCTACGAGTCGATCCGGGCCGCGGACCTGCAAGACCAGGCGTTCCCGCAGGCAGGCCACGTGACCAGCGCCGCGGCCACCATCGTGTTCGCCCGCTCCGACGGCGGGCGGCTGACCGCCGCCGACTCAGCGAAGGTCGCCGCGATCGCGGCGACGCTGGGCGGCAGGCACCTCCGCGACATCGTGAGCGTCACGGCCGGGCCGCCGTCGCCGAACCGCCTGGTGCAGACGGCCCTGGTGGCCATGCCCGACGGCGTGGTCAACGGCTCGGGCACGGCGGCCGGCGATGCGGTCAAGGTGCTGCGCGCCGACATCAAGCCGCTGGTGGCCGGAACCGGGCTGACCGAGGGTGTCGCCGGGCCGGCGGCCCAGCAACTCGACAGCCAGCAGTCCAGCAACCGGGCCCAGCAGATCGTCCTGCTGGCCACGCTCGCCCTGATCCTGGTGCTGCTGCTGGTGATCTTCCGCAGCCCGGTCATCGCACTGCTGCCGCTGGTCGTGATCGCGCTGGTCTCCCAGGTCGCAACCGGGCTGATCAGCGACGTTAACAAGGCGCTCAACCTCAATGCCGACAGCTCGATCTCCACCATCCTCATCGTCGTCCTGTTCGGCATCGGCACCGACTACATCTTGTTCCTGATGTTCCGCTACCGGGAACGGCTGCGTGCCGGCGAAGACGCCAAGCAGGCGATGGCCAGCGCGGTCACCCGGGTCGGCGAGGTGATCGCCTCGGCGGCCGGGGTGGTCATCGCCGCGTTCCTGGCGCTGCTGCTGTCCACGCTGAGCGTGCTGCGGTCGATGGGCCCGGCGCTGGCGATCGCGGTCGCGGTCACGCTGATCGCCGGGCTCACGCTGATCCCGGCGGTGGTATCGCTGCTCGGCCCGCGGGTGTTCTGGCCGTCCCGGTCGTGGCGGCGGGAGCCGCAGGCCGCGCGGTTCACCGCCATCGGCCGCGCCCTGGGGCGCCGGCCCGGCGTCTTCGCGGCCGTCTCCGGGCTGGTGCTCATCGCGCTGGCCATCGGCGCGTTCGGCTACAAGCCGACGTTCGACCTGTCCTCGGCGGGCATCCCGGCCAGCGCCGAATCGCAAACCGCGCTGCGCACCCTGGAGAAGGGCCTGCCGCCGGGCGCGACCGACCCCACCGACGTGCTGCTGCACGCCACATCGGGCCGGCCGCTGCCGGCCGCGGACCTGGCCGCCTACGGCGCGAAGCTGAAGACGCTGGCCGGCGTCGGCGCGGTGGGGACCCCGAAGCTGAGCACGGACCGTGCCACCGCGGACTACCAGGTGACGCTGTCGCATGACCCGCAGTCCACGGCCGCGGTGAACGTGATGAAGAACACGCTGGTGCCAGGTGCCCACGCGGCCGCGCCCGCGGGCACGTACGCGCTGGTCGGCGGCACGACCTCGGTATTCGCCGATATCCAGCGCGCGGTCAATCACGACTACGCGGTGGTGTTCCCGGCCGCCGCGGTCATCATCTTGCTCATCCTCGGGCTGCTGCTGCGCAGCGTGGTAGCGCCGTGGTACCTGATGGCCTCGGTCGGGCTCGGGTTCGGCGCGACCCTGGGCGCCAGCGTGCTGGTGTTCCAGCACCTTCGCGGCCAGGCCGGGCTGGTGTTCCTGCTGCCGGTGTACATGTACCTGTTCGTGGTCGCGCTGGGCACCGACTACAACATCTTGATGATCGCGCGGCTGCGCGAGCAGGCGAAGGAGGGCATGGACCCGCGGCAGGCCGCCGCCGCCGCGCTCCGGCACGCCGGGCCGGCGATCGGCGCGGCCGGGCTGATCCTGGCAGGCACGTTCGCCTCGCTGACCCTGGCCGGGAACACGATCTTGTCCCAGATCGGGTTCGCCGTCTCCTGCGGGATCGCGCTCGCCGCGTTCGTGATGGCCATGTTCTTCTCCCCCAGCCTGACCGCGCTGATCGGGCACCGCGCCTGGTGGCCAGGCCACGCGAGCAAGCTCCCGCGCCCGAATGATCCCGGGCCCAGTCCGGCCGGCCTCGGCGGCTCCGCCGGGCATGCCCGGCACGAGCAATCACCGCTCGTTACGGGAACAAGAGAAACAGGACAGTAGTCCAGAACGCAAGGGTGCGCGGACTGTACATGCCAGCAGCACCACCGGCTGCCGGTGGTGCTGCTGGCCCGCAGGTGCCACAGCTGATCGCGCGCAGATCATCATCCCGATCTGGGCGCTATCCGGGCGGCGGGTCGGCGCCCTGGAGTTGCTGGTGGAGTAGCGTCGGTGATGGGTGCGGGTCCGGGAGGCCGCTGAGCCCGGTCCCGGCCGGATGGTTCGTTCCCTCGGGCGAAGGAGGCTGCAGGTGGGCGATCGTCATGGGGATTAGGTGCGCCCGGCCGGGTGTGTGCCATGGGCCGGGTGTGTGCCAGGGGTCGTGTGGCTGACAATGCCGGGTGGCAGGCTGCAGCGGATTCTGGCGGAGTTGTCCGCCGGGGGGCAGGGGTGGTCCTCTGCCCGGCTGTGCGGGGTGTGCCCGGGGATCGCGGGGGTGACCGGTGCCGGTGTCATGCTGATGTCGGGTGAGATACCGCACGGGTCGTTGTGCAGCAGCGACGGGGTGAGCCAGGTGATCGAGGAGCTGCAGTACACGCTGGGCGAGGGCCCGTGCGTGGATGCCTACCGGCAGGACGCGGTGGTGGCCGAGCCGGACCTGGCCGATCCGGTGACCCGCCGGTGGCCGGCTTTCTCCCCGGCGGCGGTCCAGGCGGGCGCGCGGGCGGTGTTCGGGTTCCCGTTGCGGGTCGGCACGGTGCGCCTGGGGGCGCTCAACTTCTACCGGGACCGGCCCGGCCCGATGAGCGCCGGTCAGCACGCTGACGCGCTGGTGGTGGCCGAGGTGGCGGCCCGCTGGGTGCTGGAGGCCCAGGCCGGGGCGCCCCCGGACATGGTGGCCGAGGAGCTGGAGACGGGCGCCGACTTCCACTTCGTGGTGCACAACGCGGCGGGCATGGTCTCGGTCCAGGAGGGGATCAGCGTCACCGAGGCGCTGATCCGGCTGCGGGCGTTCGCGTTCAGCAGCGATCGGCTGCTCGCCGAGGTGGCCGGGGATGTCGTCGCCCGCCGGCTCCGGCTGGGATGACCTCCGCTGGTCCGGCGCGCTGGGGTCTGGAGCGGGGCCGCCGTAGGATGGATGCTCCGGCCCTGGCTCGCGGCTGTCGGTTGTGGCGGGCCGCCGGGCTGAGGAGGGTGAGTGGAGATGACCCGGGAAGCCGATGTGGTCCGGTCACTGGTCGAGATGGCCGGCACCCTCGTGGACGACTACGATGTCGTGGACTTGCTGACCGGGGTCGCGGACCGGTGCGTTGATCTGCTCGGCGTCTCCGCCGCCGGGGTGATGCTGGCCTCTCCCGCGGGCAGCCTGGGGCTGGTGGCCTCCTCCAGCGAGGCGATGCGCCTGCTGGAGCTGTTCGAGCTGCAGGCCCAGGAAGGACCGTGCCTGGATGCCTTCCGCACCGGGGAGCCTGTCGGGTATGAGGACCTGGAGGCGGGGTCGGGCCGGTGGCCGTCGTTTTCCGCCGCCGCCCTGCAGGCCGGGTTCGCCTCGGCGTCCGCGCTGCCGCTGCGGTTGCGGGAGGTGACTCTCGGCGCGCTGAACCTGCTCAGCATCACCCGGGCGCCGATGGCTGAGGCGGACGTCATCGTCGCCCGGGCCTTCGCGGACCTGGCCGCCCTGAGCATCACCCAGCATCGCGCCAGCGCCGAGGCCGAGCGGCTGAACGAACAGCTGTCCGCCGCCCTGACCAGCCGGGTGGTGATCGAGCAGGCCAAGGGGGTGATCTCCGAGCGGGCCGGCGTCGCCCTGGCCGAGGCCTTCTCCCGGCTGCGGGCCTACGCCCGCAACCACAACCTGCGCCTCACCGATGTCGCCCAGGCCGCCATCGACGGCACCCTGGATCCCGCGGCCTGGACCCGGCCAGGCCGTCCGGTGCCCTCCTGAGCACCCGGCGCGTGCCCGTCCCGGCCGGCCTTTGCGTGCCACCCGCCCGGCCCGGTGCGGCGGGATGGGCTGCTGCTAGAGTGGACCCTGCCGCTCGGGGCGTGCTCCGGCGTCCGCCAGGCCGTGACGGGCCGCCGGGCTCGGGGGGTGAGTTGAGATGACCCGAGAAGCCGACGTAGTCCGGGCGCTGGTCACGATGGCCGACACCCTGGTCGGGGACTACGATGTCGTAGACCTGCTGACCGGGCTAGCGGATCGGTGCGTTGATCTGCTCGGCGTCTCCGCCGCCGGGGTGATGCTGGCCTCTCCAGTGATGCTGATCCATCCCGAGGGCACCTTGGGGCTGGCGGCCTCGTCCAGTGAGGCGATGCGCCTGCTGGAGCTGTTCGAGCTCCAGGCCCAGGAAGGCCCCTGTCTTGACGCCTTCCGCACCGGCGAGCGCGTCGAATACGAGAACCTGGCGGCCGGGTCCGGCCGCTGGCCGTCGTTCTCCAAGGCCGCCCTCGACGCGGGTTTCCAGTCGGCGTCCGCCCTGCCGCTGCGGTGGCGGGAGATGACTCTTGGCGCCCTGAACTTGCTCAGCGTCACGCAGACCCCGATGGACGAAGCGGATATCGTCGTCGCCGGGGCCTTCGCCGACCTTGCCACTTTGAGCATCGTGCAGCATCGTGCCACCGCCGAAGCCCAGAGCCTGAACGAGCAGCTCGCTAACGCCCTAACCAGCCGCGCGGCAATCGAACAGGCCAAAGGCGTGATCTGCGAGCGCGCCGGCGTCGACATGGCGGAGGCCTTCTCCCGGTTGCTGAGCTACGCCCGCAACAGCAACCAGCGCCTCACCGATGTCGCCGAAGCGGCCGCCAACGGCACCCTCGATCCGCTGGCATGGACCCAGCCAGCCCGCCCGGCCCGCTCCTGACCCGCGGGGGCCTGCCTGTCCCTGCCGGGCGGAGGAACAAGCACTCCGACGGCCCGGCCCGGCGTTCCGCTCCGCACGCCTGAAGGTGGTGTTGCCCCTCGGCGACTGCGAGACACTGCAGCGAGTCCGGGAACGCTGCCCGGACGTCCGCACCCACCCCGCCGGAGGCAGCGCGATCATGGAGGCGAACCTCCCCGGCCGGCGGTCCCGCTGCTCACCGGACAGACCACCGAGAAAACGGGCCACCGCGAACATCACTTGACGCTGAGGCAAACGGCCGGAAAACAAAGCCTCACCAGGCAATGTCCGACTCGGCTGGACATTTCGCCGCGCAGTGCCCGCGTGTATTGTCTGGTGATAACAAATATGCTGCTCCAGACCCCGGCAGCGCGGGAATTACTTCCTGGCGGTGAGTTAAGTGAGCAGTCCTGCTGACACTGACGCCATGACCGGTACCGGACCTGGTGTCCCTCTGGCCGCCGTTCCCGTGCCGCGTCTGCACGATCGCCGTGACCCGTGGCTGCGCATGGGGCCTGTAGTCGGCATGGTTTTCCCGCTGGCCGGTCAGCCCGGCCACGGCAGGACGGCATTCGTGCGGCGCCAGCCGGTTCGCATCGTGGACGGCCGCGTCGAAGGCGGCTACACCGGCGTGTTCGAGTTCATCTGCCCCGGCTGCGGCGATAATCCATATGTGGATTACTCCGAGATCCCGCCGCGGCTTCAGTGGCTTCGCGGGCCGCGCACGCTAGAGGCGGCCCTAGAGGCCTATGACGAGCACCTCGGGCCGCTTCCCGGCCCGAATGGCGACAGCGCCGGAAGCTTAGGTCCTGGCTACGCGGAGGCCAGCCAGGCCGGGGCAAGCACGCGGCCGTGCCGGGGGCGGGCGACGAGCCGGGACGATGGCCCGGCAAGGAACGAGGAGGGTGGCGATGGCAGAGACAACGTCGTTCACGATCGGGGCCGACGCCAAATGTACCGACGGGGGCTGCGGCAAGGTGACCCGCGTGGTCGTGAACCCGGTCACGCGTACGGTCACCCATCTCATGATCGAACCCAAGCATCACTATGACCGCGGCCGGCTTGTTCCGCTCGATCTTGTGGACGCCACGACGGGCGAGATCCGGCTCCGCTGCACCCTGGCGGAGTTCGGCAAGCTCGATCCCGCCGAGGAGACGCAGTTCCTGCCCGGCACGCCCGGATACCCGGGCTATGACCCGGAACAGGTGCTCTACATGCCCTATTACGGCACGGGGATGGGCATGGCCGGGGCTTACGCCCCGCTGACGGTCACCTACGACGCCGTCCCGCTGGACGAGGTAGAGGTGCGCCGCGGTGAGCACGTCCATGCCACCGACGGCCACATCGGGAAAGTCCAGGGGCTGGTCATCGACCCTGACAGCCACCACGTGACGCACGTGCTCCTCCAAGAAGGGCACCTGTGGGGCCGAAAGGAAGTGGCCATCCCGATCAGCGCCGTGACCGGCGTCGACGACGGTATCCGGCTCAACCTCACCAAGCAGCAGGTCCAGGACCTGCCGCCGGTGGACATCCACCACCCGAACGGATAGACGCCTCCTCGACCCGAATGCGGGCCGCGGGTACACGCGCGGGCCGCTGTAGGCGCCTACCCCCGGGCGAAGTGATGAGTGATGGTGGCACACCACAGATCTGCGAGGTAGCACCCTGGCAGAGCCGTGACAGCCGGTTGAGGATCGGCCTATGGGTACGACAGCAGCAGTCGGCTGGCGCGAATTTCAGCATGACGGACGGCACGGCGGGGTAACGCCGGGTTTACGGTGAGCGGCGGCGTCGGCCGGTGGATGTCTGTGAGGGACCGGTGAGAGGCGACTCCAGCGGCCGGCGGCTACGCGCTTTCAGCTCGCTGGCGGGCAACAGGGCGATGCTGCGCGTGCTGGCGGCGTATCTGATGTTCACCCTCACCGAGTACGCGGTGTGGATCGCCATGCTGGTGTTCGCGTACAGCCGTGGCGGCGCCCCCATCGCCGGGCTGGTCGCGGTGGCGCAACTTGCGCCGGCCGCGGTCGCGGCCCCCGTAGCCGCCGCCGTCGCCGACCGCCGATCACCAGTGGGTCTGCTCGCCGGGGGGTACCTGGCGCAGGCCGCGGCGATGGCGGGCACGGCCGCGGCGGTCGGCGCCGGCGCGCCGCTGGCGGCTTACGCGGCCGCCGTGGTCGCCGCCACCGCGGTGACTACCACCCGTCCGGCGCAGTCCGCGCTCATCCCGTCGGTTGCCGCTACCCCCGATCAGCTGACGGCGGCCAACGTGGTCGTGGGCTGGCTGGAAGCCGCCGGGGTGGTGGCAGCCGGGCTGCTGGCCGGGATCTTGATCACGCTGGCCGGGGTGGGGTGCGTGTTCGCGGTGTGCGCCGGCCTCGGCTTGATGGCCGCGCTGCTGGTCGCCGGGCTCCGGGTGGCGGCGCTGCCGGCGGAGCAAGGCACTGACGCGGTGGCGGCCGGGATCGGCGAGGGTTTGCGGCTGGCGGTCCGCCAGCCGCGGCTGCGGCTCATGCTGGCCCTGCTGACTGCGGATGCCGTGGTGGTGGGTGCGCTGGACCTGCTGTTCGTCATCCTGGCCCGCGCCGCGCTTGGCCGCCCTGCGGCCTGGGCCGGTTACCTCCAGTCCGCTTTCGGCGCGGGAGCGATGCTGGCGGCCACGGTGAGCGCGGTCCTGGTCGGCCGTCGCCTGGGTGGGCCGATCCTGGCCGCGGCGCTGGCTTTCAGCGCCGCGCTGGCCGCGGTCGCGTTCGGCCTTGGCCTGACCGGGACCGTGGCCCTGCTGGCGGCGGCCGGGGGTGGCCACTGCGTGCTGCTGATGGCCACCCGCACCCTGTTGCAGCGCTCGGTTCCGCCTCAGCTGATCGGGCGGATCTTCGGCGTCCTCGAGGGGCTCATGATGGCCGGGTACGCCGTGGGCGCACTGCTGGTACCCGGGCTGATGCACCTGGGCGGAAGCCGGGTGGCGGTGCTCGGGGTCGCGGCCGTGCTGCCGCTAGCGGCCGTGGCCGGCGGACGCGCCGTGTTCCGCCTCGACGCAGGTACCGCCGTGCCGGTGGTGGAGATCGCGCTGCTGCGCTCGCTCCCGTTGTTCGCCGAACTGCCTGCACCCGCGATCGAAGGCCTGGCGGCGGCGCTGCGGCTGGAGCAGCTGAGCGCCGGAGCCGTGCTGATCCGGCAGGGTGATCCGGGAGATGCCTATTATGCGATCGCCGCGGGTGAGCTCGACGCCGTGCAGGACGGGCAGTCGCTGGGCCGGTTCGGCCGTGGCGAAGGAGTAGGCGAGATCGCGCTGCTGCGCGCCGTCCCGCGCACGGCGACCGTGATCGCCCACACCGCCGCGACCGTCTACCAGCTGGACCGGGACCTTTTCCTGACCGCGGTGCTCGGACATGCCCCGACCCGGCGGCAGGCCGATCGCATCGCCGCTGCGCGGCTGGCCACGGGGCCGCGCCAGGTCAGGTCGACAGCTCAGAATCCGAGTAGTTAGGAGGCAGCGGTGGAGCATCCGCTGGCGATGGACGTGGAGGCCATGCGGCGAGCCGGTTACGCGACCGTCGATGCCCTCGTGGCCCGGCTGGCCGACCCCGAGGCCGATCCCGTGCTACGCCGCGCCGATGCCGCCGACCTGCGCTCGCGGCTCGGCGGCCCGCCACCGGAACAGCCCGGGGACTACGGCGCGGTCCTGGCTCGGGTGATCGCTGACGTGCTGCCCTACGGGGCGCGGACCGATCACCCTGGGTACCTGGCCTTCATCCCGAGCTTCACCACCTGGCCGGCCGCGCTGGCCGAGCTGACCGCCGCCGCGGCCAACCCGTACTGCGGCGCGTGGCTGGAATCGGCCGGTGCCGCCCAGGTCGAACTGGAGGTCATCGACTGGTTCCGCAGCTGGCTCGGCCTGCCGGACGGCACCGCCGGCGTGCTCGTGACCGGCGGCTCAGCCGCCAACCTGACGGCGCTGCTTGTGGCCCGCGAGGCCGCCGGCGGGCCGTCCCCGGACTCCGTGCTGTACGTCTCGGACCAGGCTCACTCCTCCCTGGCCCGGACCGCGCGCGCCATGGGATTGCGCCCGCAGCAGGTGCGGGTACTGCCGACCGACGATCGCTGGCGCCTCCTGCCGGGCACGGTGGCCGCGGCCGTCCGGGCCGACCGTAGCGCGGGCCGCATCCCCTTCGCCTTGTGCGCCAGCGCGGGATCGACCAACACCGGCGCCGTCGATCCCCTCGCCGAGCTCGCCGAGGTCTGCGCCGCCGAAGGGCTGTGGCTGCACGTCGATGCGGCCTACGGCGGCTTCGCCGCGCTGACCGCCATGGGACAAGCGGTGCTGGCCGGCCTGGATCGCGCCGACTCGGTGACGCTCGATCCGCATAAATGGCTGTACCAGCCGATGGAATGCGGCTGCGTGCTGATCCGCGACGGTGCCCGGCTGGAACGCACGTTCGCTATCCATCCCGACTACCTCGACGGCGACGCGGCCCAGGGCGCGGGCGAGGTCAACTTCGCCGACCGGGGCCTGCAGCTGTCCCGGGGCTTCCGGGCGCTCAAGGTATGGGTTACCGTGCAGACCTTCGGCCTGGCCGCGTTCCGCGCCTGCATCCAGCGCAACCTGGAGCTGGCGGAGTACGCCGAGGCCCTGGTCCGCAGCCACGCCGAGCTCACCTTGACGGCGCCGGCGACGCTCGGGATCGTCTGCTTCCGCCGGGAATGGCCCGGCTGCGACGAGGCCGAAACCGAGCGCCGCGGCACGGCCCTCGCCGAAGAGCTGGAACGCGGCGGCACGGCGCTGGTCTCCACCACCCGGCTGGCCGGCCGGCACGCCATCCGGCTCTGCATCCTCAACCCGACCAGCTCCGCGGAGCACGTACGGCGAGTCATCGAGCACTTCGCCGGCGCACCCGCCCCGGCGGCAGCGCCGTATGACGGCGCGGCTCACGCCACGGCACGGGCCGGCCTCATGCCGGACCCCGGCCCGGACGTGCTGCCCGCCGTCCCGCTGCTGGCCGGCGTGCCCACCTCGACCAGGCACGCCGTCCGGGCCCGCGGCGTCTATCTCGACGTCGCCGCCGGGGAGGAGATCATCCGCCGCTGGGATTCCGACCGCTTCTTCTACATCGTCCTGGCCGGCCGCTACAACATCGTCATCGACGGCCGGCACATCCGTACCCTTGGCCCCGGTGACCACTTCGGCGAGCTCGCCGCGCGCGACTGGGGAGGAGGCTACGGCTACGCCCGTCTCGCCACCGTCCGCTGCGTCCAGCCCGGCCGGCTCCTGAAGCTGACCAGCGACGATCTCCAGTGGCTGGCCGACACCGAACCGGCGGTCAAGGCCAGGCTGGCCGCCACCTCGGCCGAGCGTCTCCGGAATCGCTAGCGCCCAGCCAGGCCCGTCACCGGACCGGACGCGGCCTCCGGCTACTCGTCTCGCAGGCTGGCACCGGGCCGGGTCCGGGCCGCAACGGCCGCGGGCAGCGCGGCGAGCGCGTTGCCGGCCAGCACGAGCCCGGCCAGGCCGACGACGAGCACGGGCACCGGGACCTCGACGACAGGCACGACCCCGAGGGAGCGAGCGAAGGCGTGCCACGCCAGCCTGCCCGCGGCGATTCCCAGCGGCCCGCCGACGGCGACGGCGATCAGCAGCGTCACCGTAGTCTGCCAGGCAATCACTGCCCTGACCTGCCCCCGGGTCATACCCAGCGTCTTGAGCAGGGCGAGTTCGCGCCGGCGCCTGCGGACCAGGCTCAGTATGGTCAGGGCGAGGGACAGGAGCGCCGCGGCGGCCAGGCCAGCGGCGAGCGCGAGCGGCTGGCCGCCCATCTGCTCGGCATTGACGACCGCCGAGGCCCGCGCGTGGGTCAGCTCGTAGCTGCCGCCGGGAGTCCCGTCCGGGTTGGCCGAGACGATCCGGTCCACCAGCCGGGCGCGCCGCCGAGCAGGCCGGCCACCAGCGCCAACGCCGTCGCCTGCCGCCACGAACCCCGGACCACGGACCGGCAGCAGGCCAGCGCGACCAGGATTGTTCTCCCTCCCATACCGACCATTGTGCTGATCAGTGGCCGCCGTGCCCAGCGTGCCTCCCCGCGCCGGGCCGGGAGGCCAGCACACCGGGTCGGGTGAGGCCAGCATCCCCGGCCCGGTCGCCCTAGTACTCTTGCCGCGCCCCGGTCGCGGGTCATCTACTTAGACCTACGTGTTCTGACCGTGGGGGGCGTACGTGCGTATCACCCTGACCTGGCTGCGCCTGGAGGTGCGGCGGCGCTGGCGGTCGCTCATCGTGCTGGCCCTGCTGGTGGCGCTGGCCACGGCGACGGTGCTCACGGCGGCCGCGGGGGCTCGCCGCGGGCAGACCGCGCTCGGCCGGCTGTGGGCCCAGACGCTGCCCGCGACCGTGACCGTGCTGCCCAACCAGCCCGGCTTCGACTGGGACAGGATCCGCGCCCTGCCCGAGGTGGCGGCGCTGACCGAGTTCCCTGTCGTGTTCGGGTTCGCGCTGAACTGCTGCCCCGGCGCGAGCACCGGGTTCCCGCCTGCGGACGACCAGATGGCCAGGACCATCGAACGGCCGCTCATGTTCCAGGGGCGGATATTCAACCCCGGTCGTGTCGACGAGATCGTGGTCACCCCCCAGTTCGCGGCCGTCTACGGCAAGCACGTCGGCGACACGCTGACCCTGCAACTGGCCAGCCCCGGGCAGGTCAACGCGGGATACGACGGGTCCTCCGGGGCGCCGCGCGGGCCCAGGATCGCGGCCAGGATCGTCGGGGTGGGCCTTGACGTCTTCGCGGGCGTGAACGTGGACGGGCCGGGCCAGAAGGGTGGCGTGCTCGCCTCGCCGGCCCTGTTCCGCCACTACCGCCCGAACATCATGGGCACCTCCGGTGATACGTATCTCAACGCGCTGGTGCGGCTCAAGGGCGGCGCCGCGGCGATCCCCGCGTTCCGTGCCGACCTGGCCCGGGTGACGGGGCGGTCGGACATCGACATGTGGGACAACTGGAGCTACTTCGGCGGGCCGATCCTGCGGCTCACCGCGTACGAGGCCGCCTGCCTGCTTGCCTTCGCCCTGGCGGCGCTGCTGGCTGCGGTGTTCCTCGTCGGGCAGTCCGTGGCCAGGTACACCTCGGCGGAAGTGGCTGACCTCCAGGTCTTGCAGGCGGTGGGCCTGACGCCCCGGCAGGCCGTCGCGTCGGCCGCGGTGCCGCCGTTCCTGGCCGCGGCGGCCGGGGCGACGCTCGGCGTCGCGGCGGCTATCGTAGCCTCGCGGTGGATGCCGATCGGCGCCGCGTCGTATGTCGAGCCGCATCCGGGAACCGGCGCTGACTGGCTGATCCTCGGCCCCGGCTGGGTCCTCGGACCGCTTCTGGTGGCGACCGGATCGGCGGCCGTCGCAGCCCTGGCGCTCACCTCCCGCAGGCGGCAGGCCATCCCGCGCCGGTCCGCCGTGGCGGCGGCCGCGGCCGCCGCCGGGCTTCCGGTGCCGGTGGTGGTGGGCACCCGCCTCGCGCTCGAGCCCGGCCGCGGCCGGTCGGCGGTGCCGGTCGGCCCGGCGCTGGCTGGCGCGATCGCGGGCGTCCTCGGGGTGCTGGCCGCGTTCACCTTCTCGGCCGGGGTCTCCGACGCCACCGCCAACCCGCAGCGCTACGGACAGACCTGGCAGCTAGGCACGTTCTTCGGCCTGTCCGGCCAGGACTACGGGCCGGCCGGGCCGGTCCTGCGAGCCGTCGCCGCCGATCCTGACGT
>CAWJGE010000033.1:0-153539 GCA_963842265.1 uncultured Actinomycetota bacterium | reverse complement strand
CCCCGCTCGCCACCATGCCCGTCTACCTGGACTACCTGCACGCGCGGTTCGAGCGGGCGGGCGGCACGCTCGAGGTGTCCCCGGTCACCTCACTCGCCGAGCTGGCCGGGGTGGCGCCCGTCGTGGTCAACTGCTCCGGCGCCGCCGCCCACGACCTGGTACCAGACCCCGAGGTGGTGCCGGTCCGCGGGCAGGTGGTGATCGCCGCCAACCCCGGCATCGAGGAGTTCCTGATCGACAGGGACCCCGAGCCGCCCTGGATCGTGTACATGTTCCCGCACGGTGACACCATCCTGCTGGGCGGCACTAACGATGAGGGCAACTGGGATATGGACCCGAAACCGGAGGTGGCCGAGCGGATCGTCGCCGAGTGTTCGGCTATTGAACCTCGCCTGCGTGGGGTGGAGGTCCTCGGCCACCGTGTCGGCCTGCGGCCGGGCCGGCCCGAGGTGCGGCTGGAATCCGAGCCGCTCGAAGACGGCGTGCTGTGGCACAACTACGGCCACGGCGGCGCCGGCATCTCCCTGTCCTGGGGCTGCGCCGCCGAGATCACCACGGCCGTCTGCGGTTAACCGCCGTCCAGTTGGGCGACTAGCCGGGCGGGGGCGATGACCCGGTAGGCGTCCTGGCACAGCTCGGCGATCTCGGCCCAGTCGGGGTCGTGGTCGAGCCGGATGCCGAGCCAGCCGCGATGGCCGACGTAGGGCGGCCGGAAGAACCGGTCCGGGTCAGACGCGATCAGTTCCTGCTGCGCACCCGGCGGCGCCGCGCACCACAGGTGCGGGAACTGGTTAGCGTGATGGCCGTCGGCCCACAGCGTCACGAACGAGCTCTTGTCCCGGACGAACCAGGTTGGCGCACCATGGCTGGGCCGCTCGGTGACCTCAGGCAGGGCCAGGCAGATGAGGCGCAGCCGCTCGGCGAATTCGGCTTGATGGCTCACCCAGCGATTCTGCCCCCGGGGTGGCTAGCTACGCTGCTGGCTATGAAGTACGCGATCGCGATCCCGCAGTTCTACGCCGACGGCGAGTTCGATCCCGCGGCCTTCCGAGCCTACTTCGCCCGGGCCGAGGAGCTCGGCTTCGACAGCGCCTGGACGCAGGAAGCGGTACTCGGCGCGGGCCCGCAGCTCAGTCCGATCGAGACGATGACCTACGCGGCTGCCTGCACCGAGCGGATGCGGCTGGGTTGCGTGGTGTTCGTATCCACCCTGCACAGCCCGGTGCACCTGGCCAAGAGCCTCAGCACCCTGGATCAGCTCAGCCGGGGCCGGATCGAGGTGGGAGTCGGCACCGGCGGACGGGGGCGTCCGTTCGCCGCCTTCGGCGTGGACCCGCACCGGTACGTGGCGCGGTTCACCGAGGGCGTCAAGCTGATGCAGGCGCTGTGGACCGAGCCCCGGGTCACCTTCCACGGCGAGTTCTGGCAGCTGGAGAACGCGGCGATGGAGCCCAAGCCGTTCCAGAAGCCGTACCCGCCCCTGTGGTTCGGCGGGGCCAGCGAACCTGCCCTGCGGCGGGCGGTGCGCCTGGGGGCTCACGGCTTCTTCGGCGCGGGCTCCTCCCCCACGGACAAATTCGCCGAGCAGGTCAGCATGGTCAGGGCCGCGCTCGCGGAGGCCGGCCGGACCCAGGGACCGGCCGGGGACTTCGCCATCGCCAAGCGCGTGTACATCGCCATCGACGAGAACGCCACACGGGCGCGAACCCGGATGAACGCCGCCCTGGAAGGCATCTACGGGCACCGGGTGCCGGCCATTGAGGCCGCGGCCATCACCGGCACGGCCGCCAACTGCGTCCGCGAGGTGAACCAGGTGGCCGAGGCCGGAGCGGAACTCATCCTGTTCACGGCCCTGTTCGACCAGCGCGAGCAGATGGAGCAACTGGCCGCCGCGGTGCTACCCAAGCTCGGCTAGGCCGGTCAGCCGACACCCGGGCCGGTGCGGGGCGGGATCATCGATTTCAGGATGTCCAGCACCCTCGGATTAGCAACGCTCCGCCAGTCCGGAGCCAGCGGGCCCCATGGTTCGGGGTCGCCCCAGTTGGAGCGGTGCCGGTTGGCGACCGGGACGGTTCCCTCGGGCTGCGTCGGGCGCCCGTTCGAACGTGAGTATCAGCCGGGGCCAGGGCGGGTACCGCGGTCCGTTCGGCCGAAATTCTTTTTAATAGGGTGAGAACATGAAGATCGGATTCGGTGCCCCGGTCGCGGGCGCGTGGGCCACGCCGGAATACCTGGCGGCATTTTCCGAGCGGGCCGAGGAAGCCGGGTACGCGTCGCTGTGGACGTTCCAGCGGCTGCTGGTGCCCGAGGGATCCGGCATGGAGCCGGTCTACCACAGCGTGCTCGACCCGATGGTGGCGCTGGGGTACGCGGCCGCCCGCACGTCGCGGATCAGGCTCGGCGTGGCCATCATCAACCTGCCGTTCGTCTCCCCCGCCTACCTGGCCAAGCAGGCGACGACCGTCGACGTGCTCTCCGGCGGCCGCCTCGACCTCGGGCTCGGCATCGGCTGGATGCCGGAGGAATTCGCCGCGGCCGGCGCGTCGATGGCCAGGCGCGGCGCGCGCGCCGAGGAGTACCTGGCCGTGCTGCACACGCTGTGGGCCGATGAGGTCAGCTCGTTTAACGGGGAGTTCTACACCGTCCCGGCGGGGCGGCAGGACCCCAAGCCGGTCCAGAAGCCCGGGCCCCCGGTGCTGCTCGGCGGCATGTCCCGGCCTGCCATGGAGCGGGCCGGGCGGATCGCGGAAGGCTGGATCACCTCCAGCCGCGCCGACCTGACCAAGATCAGCGAGGCGGTCGGCGTGATCACCGGGGCCGCCGCGGCGGCGGGGCGGGACCCGGACGCGGTGCGCATCATCTGCCGGGGCGTCACGCTGGCCGGCGCCGAAGCCAAGGGCCCGGACGGCGGCCGCAGGCTGCTGTCCGGGAGCTACGCGCAGATCCGCGAGGACGCCGCCTGGCTTGGCGGGCAAGGCGTCACCGAACTGTTCTACGACCTGAACTGGGATCCGCAGGTCGGCAACCCCGCAGTGGCGCCGGAGGCCGCGGCGGAGCGGGCCGACGAGATCCTCACCGAGCTCGCGCCGGGGTGACGGATCGGCGTCGCGGGGACGGTCAGCGGGCTGACGGCTGGCTGACCAGGCCCTCGCGGTGGGCGATAGCGGCGGCTTCGGTGCGGCTGGCGGCACCGAGCTTGCCGAGGATGTTGGACACGTGCACGCTGGCCGTCTTCGGCGCGATGTACAGCACGGAGGCGATTTCCCGGTTGCTGCGGCCGGCGGCGATGAGCCGGAGGACCTCCCGTTCCCGGCTGGTGAGCGCGGCCAGGACCGTACCGTCACCGCGCTGTTCCGCGGTTCCGATCCTGGCCCGCCGGGCGAGATCGTCGAGCGCCCGGCGCAGCGGCCTGGCTTTGAGCTTGTCCGCCGTCTGCGCCGCCTGTCGCCACTGGTCCGCGGCCTCCTCCCGGCGGCCCGCCTCGGCGAGCGCCTCGGCCAGCCGCCAGCGGGTCCTGGCGATCTCGTAGAGATAGTCCGGACCGAACTCCTCCAGGACCGCCCGCCACGCCTGCGGGTCGTTGTCGCCGTTGGCCCGGCGGTACTCCGCCTCGGCCCGGGCCAGCCAGCCGCGTCCCTCTGGGCCGAGGACGAACTTAGGCCTTTTAGGGAACGCCGCGCCCTGCCGGGCGATCTGCCGCAGCTCATCGGCCGCCGCGAGTTCGGCGTTCGCGGACTTGTCGTCGCCTGCGATCCGGGCCTGTACCGCCCGGTCGGCGCGGGCGCTCAGGGCGATCGTGGCGGGCCTGATGGCAGATGGGTGGTAGCCCCACGGCGCCTCGAAGGTGACGTCGATCGCGGCCCGGGCCTCGGTCAGGGCCTGCTCGATATCGCCCTGCCAGAGGGCGTGCTCGGCGAGCAGGCTGTACGCGATGAAGCCATCGAACGCGTGGGCTGACAGGAAGGGCTCGATCCAGGCGCGCCGCTCGGCCACCGCCGGGTTGCCGCGGCCTACGTCGATGAACAGGGCCATGGAAGACAGGGACGCCTCGGGCACGCTGGTCACCCGGACCGGGAAGCCGTCGGCGATCTCCTGGGCGTGGTCCCACATGCCGTCCGCGAAATGGCACTGGAAGTGCAGGTGCTGAACCTCCCAGCCAAACGGCGCCATGTTGAGCCCGGTCTGGTTGGCCCGTTTGGTTCCCTCGTGCGCCACGGCCGCACCGATGGCCAGGTCGCCATGCTCCAGGTGGGCCTGTGCCAAGTGGGCGGCGGCCCGCAGTTCCACGCCGAGGACCTTGGCCTGGCGGGCCTGCTTGTGCGCCTCGGTCAGCAGCTTGATGGCCTCGTCGTTACGGCCTTCGCGGTTGCTGATGAAGCCCAGGGTGACCAGCGCGTCGGCCTGCACCCACAGCGCGCCGGCGGCCTTGGCCGCGGCGAGCCCCCGCTCAGCTTGCTCCCGGGCCATGGTGAAGTCGTCCTCGATCACCAAGGTGTTGGCGTAGGTGGAGATAGCCCGGGCGTACTGCCACGTCGGCGGCTCGGCCGGAGTGGAGTCGACCGTGATCCGGGCCACCTCGACGGCTTCCCCCATGGCCTTGCGGTCCTCCAACAGAAACAGGTAGGAGGCCAAGCGCTCGCCGATCCTGCTGGCCAGCAGGACATCTGGCTCGGCGTCGTCCCGTAGACCCTGTTCGGCCTGGGCGGCGAGGACCTGCCGCAGCCGCCGGAGCAGGTGGACCGCGCGCTCATAGTCGCCGCTGTCGGCCGCGGTGGTCGCGGACAGCAGGCCGAGCTTGCCGCGAGCCATGCCGGCCGTCTTCTCCGGCTCGGCCACCCGTTCCCAAAGGGCGAGCGCCTGGTCGTAGTGGCGGTGCGCCTCGGCCGGGGCGCCCAGCCGCTCGGCTTCCTCCCCGGCTCGCACCGAGGCGGCGAACGCGCCGGGAATGTCATGGCTGGCCAGGCAGTGCTGGGCGAGTTCGGCGGCCGTTCCCGGCATGGCCAGCCGCTGCTCCTCGGCAAGCAGCGAGCTCATCGTGCCGTGCAGCCTGGTCCGCTCCCCCGGCAGCAGGTCCCCGTAGACGGCTTCACGCAGCAAGGCGTGCCGGAAGACGTAGCCTTCGGTGCCGTCGGGCACCAGTAGCTGATGGGTGACCGCCTCCCGGACCGCTGCCTCGTACTCGTCGGGCGCGAGGGCCGACGCGGCGCGGACCAGCTCGTCGTCGGCTTTGCGCCCGGCGACCGCCGCCGCGCGGAGCACGCGCTGGGTGGCATCGGACAGCTGCTCTACCCGGCTGAGCAGGAGTGCGGCCAGCCCTGCAGGTAGGGCATGACGGTCGGCGGGATCGCCGCCCACCGAGGCGGCGAGCAGTTCCTCGGCGTAGTAGGCATTGCCCTCGGCTCGGGCCACGATGTCGTTCAGCGCGGTCGCGTCGATGCGGCCCGGCGCCGTCGCCGTGAGGTGCTCGGCTAGCACCGCCGTCAGGTGCTCGGCCAGGGCCGAGGGATCCAGCGGGGCAAGGTCGACCGCGATGACGCTGGGCAGCCGGAGCAGTTCGGCCACCACGGGCCGGAGCGGATGGCGCCGATGCAGGTCGTCGGTGCGGTAGGTGCCGATAAGCGCGACCCGTTCCCGGTGCAGCATGCGGGACAGGAAGGTGAGCAGGTCCCGGGTGGAGGCATCGGCCCAGTGCAGGTCCTCGAGCACCAGCAGCACCGGGGCCGCGGCCGCGAGCTCGGTGAGCAGGCCGAGCACGCCGCCGAACATCTGCTGCCGGGCCAGGCCGGAACGGTCTTCGTCAGCTGGCTGCCCGTCGCCGCCTTCGGGGAGCAGCCGGCCCAGGGCAGGACGTGAGCTGAGCGCGTCCCGCACCCCGGTGCACTGGGCGGCGCCACGCAGCGCGTCGGCCAGCGGCAGGTAAGGCACGCTGTCACCCAGTTCGGCGCACTGGCCGGAAAGCACGGTGAAGCCGCGTCCCTCGGCGAGCCTGGTCACCTCGGTGACCAGCCGGGACTTGCCGACCCCGGCATCGCCGCTGACCAGCGCGGCCACGGAGCGGCCGGCCTCGGCGTCGTCGAGCAGCGTGAGCAGGCGGCCGAGTTCGTCGTCCCGGCCCACCATGCGCTCAGCCGGTACCCGTAGCACCATGAGGTCGAGTATCCCATCAGGTGCCAGTTATGCCGATTGGTTAAGCGCCGGCTATACGCTGCCTGTTATGGAAAAGGTCAAGCGGACGGACGCCGAGTGGCGGGAACTTCTGACCCCCGAGGAGTATGCCGTCCTGCGGCAGGCGGGCACCGAGGCCCCGTTCACCGGCGAGTACACCGACACCAAGACCGAGGGCGTCTACCGGTGCCGCGCCTGCGGGGCCGAATTGTTCCGCTCGGACGCCAAGTTCGAGTCGCACTGCGGCTGGCCGTCGTTCTACCAGCCGTCGGCGTCGGACGCGGTCGTGCTGATCGAGGATCGCACGCTCGGCATGCCCCGCACCGAGGTGCGGTGCGCCGCCTGCGACTCTCATCTTGGCCACGTGTTCACCGGTGAGGGCTACGACGTCCCCACCGACCAGCGCTGGTGCATCAACTCGGTGTCGCTCACGATCGAGCCCTCGGGATCAGCCGGCTCGTGAGGGATCTTCGCGACCGCTTGGCCCGGTGGCCTGCCCTCACTCGGGTTCCTTACGGTCGTAGCGGCGGGCGCGCTTGATCGCGCTGCGGTTGTGCTTGGCCTCGAGGCGCCGTTCGTTGGCACCCCGGCTGGGCCTGGTCGGAACGCGCGGGCGTTGCGGCGGAGCGACCGCCTCCCGGAGCAGGGCAGCCAGCCGGGCCCGGGCTGCCTGGCGGTTGGCCAACTGGCTGCGCTGCTCCGAGGCGGCCACGGTGAGCACGCCGTCGGCCAGCCTTCCGGCCAGGCGTTCGGCCACCCTGGCCCGCGCCCACTCGGGGAGCACGGCGGACTGCCGTACATCGAAGGAGAGCTCAACCCGGCTGTCGGCGGTGTTGACTGACTGGCCTCCCGGTCCGGATGACCGGGAGAAGCGCTCGTGCAACTCGCTACCGGGTATCAGCAGCCAGCCGTTCACCCGGAGATCGTCAGGCATCCGACCGGGACCGGATCAGGCCAGGCTGGCAACGAGCTCGCGAACGGGCTTGCGGCGGCCGGTGTAGAACGGGATCTCCACCCGGGTGTGCAGACGGGCTTCCGAGCCCCGCAGATGACGCATCAGGTCCAGGATCCGGTGCAGCTCATCGGCCTCGAAGGCGAGAATCCACTCGTAGTCGTTGAGCGAGAAGCAGGGAACCGTGTTCGCCCTGACGTCCGGGTACTCGCGCGCCATCATCCCGTGCTCGGCGAGCATCTTGCGGCGCTCCGCGGGGTCCAGCAGGTACCACTGATAGGAGCGCACGAACGGGTACACGCTCACGTACGCCCGCGGTTCCTCTTCCGCCACGAAGGCGGGGATGTGGCTCTTGTTGAACTCCGCCGGACGGTGCATCGCCATCACCGACCAAACCGGCTCGCTGCAGCGGCCAAGGCGGGTCCGGCGGAACCGCACGTACAGGTCTTGCAGGTCATCCGGGCTCGATGCCACCCACCAGAACATGTAGTCCGCGTCTGCCCGCAGACCCTGGACGTCGTAGCAGCCGCGGGTCACGATGCCCTTGCCTGCCGCCTGGTCAAGCAGGTCGCTCACCTCGCCGGCGGCATTGCCGAGGCCGCCGGCTTCGAGCGCCACCCGGTCCGTCACCCGGAACACCGACCACATCGTGTAACGGACTAGTTCGTTGAGATCACGGGCCTTCGGCTTGTGCGCCGTCGCCCCGGTCTCGGTGCTCGCGCCGTCCGGGGCCACGGTCTCCTGCCCGCCAGCCATCCCTTGTTCGCCAGCCATTCCTTGTTCGTCAGCCATGCCACCATTGTCTGCCACGGCGATTACCGGACCGCACGGGTGTCGTCATCAGGCCGATGGCCTGGCCGCGAGGAACGCCATTACCTGGCTGGCCGCTCCGCGAGCCGTCGCGACGCAGGCGGGTATGCCCACCCCGTCGTACGCCGCACCGCAGACGGCGAGGCCGGGCTGAGCCGCCACCGCCGCGCGTATCGTGGCCACCCGGTCCAGGTGCCCGACCGTGTACTGGGGCAGCGCGCCGCCCCAGCGGGTCACCCTGATGGCGGCCGGCGCGCCCCGCACCCCGGTCGCCTCCGCGAGTTCGGCTGCGGCCAGCGCGGCGAGATCATCGTCGGCCCGCTGCAGCAGCGCTTCCTCGCCGATGCGGCCGACCGAGCAGCGGACGATCTCCAGAGGTTCGCCGCCGGATGCCGCCGGGCCGGCCAGGTGTGGCCACTTCACGGAGGAGAAGGTGGCCGCCTTGACCCCCCTCCCGTCCACGGCGGGCACCAGGTAGCCGCTCCAGCCGAGGGCGGCGAGGCCGGGCCCGGGAAAGGCAGACCGCGGATACGCGAGCGTGACGATCGCCATGCTCGCGTAGCTGATCTCGCCGAACGCCGTGACCGCGGCGGAGACGTGCGGAACGTCCGCGAGCAGGCGGCCCGCGGGCCGCGCCGGGATCGCGAGTATCACCGCGTCGGCATCGAACTGCTCCGGCGACGCCGCCGATCCCACGGTGAGCCGCCAGCCGCTCCGGGCCGGGGCCAGTTCGCGGACCATCGCGCCGGTACGTACCTCCGCACCCGACGCCTTCGCCAGGTAGCCGGGGAGCATCCCCAGGCCCCCGGTGAGGGTGGTGAACACCGATCCGCCCGCGCGGGTGCCTGGCGTCTGGGGCGGGCCCGCCGAAGCCGGCGCCGGGGGTGAGCCGCCCGCGGCCGGCGCCGGGGACGGCAGCAGGGACCGCGCGGCCTCGGCGAGCGACCGGTACTTGCGGGACGCGGCCGCCAGCGCGGGCAACGTCGCGTCGAACGACAGCTCCGCCGAACGTCCCGCATAGACCCCGCCGAGCAGCGGGTCGACCAGACGGTCCACCACCTCCGCGCCCAGGCGCGCCCCGACGTACTCGGCGACCGGGACGTCGCCGTCGCGAGCGGTCGGCGGCAGCTCAAGGTCCTGGCTGGCCCGGCCCACGCCTTCGGCGGACAGCACGCCGGACTTGGCTAGTTCGGCCATATCGGACGGCACGCCCATGAACTGCCGCCGCGGTAGCGGCCGCAGCGCACCCAGGGTCCACAGGGCGGACGACGTGGGGCCCGGGACGGTGCGCTGATCACCGAGTCCGGCCTCGGCGATCAGCGCGACCCCTTCCGGGCGCGTGACGAGCAGCGCTTCGGCTCCCTCGTCGACCGCGATGCCGCCGATCTCCGATACGGACAGCTTGCCGCCGAGCCGCGGCGATCCCTCGAGCACGGTCACCCGTACCGCCTCGTCGCTGAGGAAAAACGCCGCCGCCAGGCCCGCGATCCCCCCACCGACGATGACCACGTGCGGCTGCGCGTTCGTACGCTCCATGCCCCCAGCCTGGCAGACGCGTCCGGGTGCTAGGCACCTGAGGGCCTGCCCGGCAGCGCGGCTCCACGCGCTCATCCCCGGCGAAGACGCCCCGCCAGGTATACCTATACCCCCTATAGGTATATTGAAGGCATGGGCGCACTGGCCACGATCGGCGATAGCCTGCGGGAAGCCTTCTTCATGTTCTGGGAGACGCTCTGGGCGCTCGTGCTCGGCTTCGGGCTTTCCGGGGCCGTGCAGGCCTTCGTGTCCCGGAGCCAGATGCAGCGGGTGATGGGACGTCGCGGACCCGCGGCCCTGACCCGCAGTTCGCTGCTCGGCATGGCCAGTTCGTCGTGTTCGTATGCCGCCAGCGCACTGGCCAAGTCGCTGTTCTCACGCGGAGCGGACTTCACCGCGGCCATCGTGTTCATGTTCGCCTCCACCAACCTGGTCGCGGAACTGGGCATCGTCTTGTGGCTGCTCATCGGCTGGCAGTTCACCCTGGCCGAGTTCGTCGGCGGCGCCATCATGATCGTCCTGCTCGGCCTCCTGGTGCCCAGGCTCGTTCCGCGGCGGCTGGTCACCGCCGCACGGGAACGGCTCGACCGGGACGCGGCCGGCCATGGCGAAGCGGCCGGCCATGGCGAAGCGGCCGGCCATGGCGAAGCGGCCCGGGACACCGGCGGGCATGAGAGCGATTCCTTGGCCCGGCGACTGCGCCAGCGTTCCCGCTGGGCCGACGCGGCCGGTTACACGATCTCTGACCTGACGATGCTGCGGCGCGAGATCATCATCGGCTTCGTGGTGGCGGGCTTCGCCGCCGTCGCCGTCCCCGCCGGATTCTGGAACGCCGTGTTCCTGCACGGACACGGCCCCTTGACCATGATCGAGAACGCCATCGTCGGGCCGTTCGTCGCCATCATCAGTTTCGTCTGCTCCGTCGGCAACGTGCCGCTGGCCGCCGCGCTCTGGAAAGACGGCATCAGCTTCGGCGGGGTCGTGGCGTTCATCTTCGCCGACCTGATCTCGCTGCCGCTGCTGTTCATCTACCGCAAGCTGTACGGCGGGCGGCTCACGCTCAGGCTCCTCGGGGTCTTCTGGCTCGTCATGAGCCTGGCCGGGCTGGCGACGGAGCTGATCTTCAAGGCGGCCGGCATCATCCCGGCGATCCGGCCGGGCAGCATCGCTCCGGAGCACCTGAGCTGGAACTACACCACGATCTTGAACATCGTGTTCCTGTTCGTCCTGGCCGCCATCTTCTGGCTGCACCGCAGCCGGGAGCGCTTCGGCGGCGGCCGGGATGTCGCCCGCGACCCGGTCTGCGGCATGCAGGTCGACAAGCAACACCCCGGTGCCGTCCTGCGGGCCGGCGGGCAGGTCACTTACTTCTGCTCTGAGCACTGCCGCGATCGCTACACCGGACCTGACCTGGCGCCGGCGCATACCCGGGAAGGGCATCACCACGTCTGAAAGCGATCGCGCGCCTCGTCCGCTCCTGAGCATCGGCCGCCGACACCCCAGGGCCGTTCCCCGTTCGTGACCTGGGCGCGGCCGGGCCGCTGCGCGATCGTGACCAGCGCCGCGGAACCGTGCAGCTCCCGCCCGTCGTCACAACGGCATGCTGAACACACGGAGCCTGACCCGCCGCGGCACGCGGACCGGGTGCACCGGGCCCGGCGTTGTCGCCGGCCTCACGATCGGCGGCGTCCTGCTCGGCGGGGGCATGTTCCTCGCGGGATGCTCAGCCGCCAGCTCGAGCAACGCCAGCTCGAGCAACGCCAGCTCGAGCACCGCCGCCGGCACGTCGGACGGGGCCGCCGCGAAGTCGGCGTCCGGCCAGAGCGTCCCCGCGCTGGCCCCGGCCGCCGGCGTCGGCCGGAGTGCTCCGGGCGGTCAGGGTGGCACCGGCACCACGGCCCGGCTGGCGCCGGTCAGCAGCATCATCTACACCGCGCAGCTCACCGTGCGGGCGAAAGACGTCGGTTCGGCTGCCGCCCAGGCCGCTCAGATCGTCCAGGGCGTGGGCGGTTACGTGTCGAGCGAGACCGCTTCGGCCGATCCTGATCACCCGTCCGAGGCCACCGCCGACGTGCAGCTGAAGATCCCGGTCGCGTCGTATCCCGCCACACTCGGCCAGCTGGCTAGCCGCCTCGGTACCCAGCTTTCGCTGCAGCAGCACGCTCAGGACGTCACCCAGCAGGTGGCCGACGTGAACAGCCAGGTCGCCTCGGACCAGGCGGCCATCACCCAGCTCCGCACCCTGCTGTCGCACGCGGGTTCGGTCGGCGACCTGCTCAGCGTCCAGAACCAGATCAACGACGAGGAATCCAGCCTGGAGTCCATGCAGGCCCAGCAGCGCGCCCTCTCCCACGAGACCACCTATGCGACGGTGACGCTGTCCCTCCTGGGCCCGAAAGCCAAGCCGCTGGTGCATCGCCCGCAGGCCCCGCCCACCCTGGCGGGAGGCTTCGGGGCTGGCTGGCACGCCATGCGGGTCACGGTGTCCTGGACGCTCGCCTTCCTCGGCGCGATAGCTCCGTTCGCCGTCATCGCGGCCGTCGCCGGATACGTGATCTACCGCGCCCGGCGCCGGCTGATCCGCCGCAGGCCAGCTGCGCCCTCCGCCTCGCCGGAAGGCTGACGGCGCCCCGCCTGCTGGTCCGGTGCGCGGCCTACGCCCGCGGTCCCGCCTCAGGCGGGCGTGTGGGCCGACTCGGCGTGGACGAGATCGGCGAGCCTGGCCAGCATGCCGGGGTCGGTTTCGGGGAGCACCCCATGGCCCAGGTTGAACACGTGCCCTTCGGCCGTGCGGCCACGGGTGAGCACATCCTTGGCCCGCTCCTCGATGACCTCCCACGGGGCGAGCAGGATCGCCGGGTCGAGGTTGCCCTGCAGGGCCTTTCCCGGCTCCACCCGCCGTACGGCCTCGTCGAGCGGGATACGCCAGTCGATCCCGACTACGTCGGCGCCGGCCTCCCCCATCAGCCCGAGCAACTCACCCGTTCCGACCCCGAAGTGGATGCGCGGGACACCCGTGGATCCGAGCGCGGCGAAGATCCGGCTGGTGTGCGGCAAGATCGCCTGCCGGTAATCGTCCGGGCTTACCGCGCCCACCCAGGAGTCGAAGAGCTGAACCGCCGAGGCGCCCGCCGCCACCTGGATCTGCAGGAACGAGATGGTGATGTCGGCCAGCCGGCCAAGCAGCGCATGCCATAGCTCCGGGTTGCCGTACATCAGCGCCTTGGTCTTGTCGTGGTTCTTGGACGGGCCGCCCTCTATCAGGTAGGAGGCGAGCGTGAAGGGCCCGCCCGCGAAGCCGATGAGCGGACGTTCGTCCAGCTCGGTCACGAGCGCCCGCACGGCCTCGGTCACGTACGGCACGTCGTCTGGGTTCAGCGGCCGAAGCCGCCCCAGGTCCGCGGAGGTCCGCACCGGAGTCTCGACCACCGGCCCGATTCCGGCCTTGATGTCGACGTCGATTCCGATCGCGCGCAGCGGGACCACGATGTCGCTGAACAAGATGGCTGCGTCCACGTCGTACCGGCGCAGCGGCTGCAAGGTGATTTCGGTGATCAGGTCGGGACGGGTGCACGACTCGAGCATCGAGATGCCTTCGCGCATTCGCCGGTACTCCGGCAGCGACCGGCCCGCCTGCCGCATGAACCAGACGGGCGTGTAAGGAACTGGCTCTCTCCGGCAGGCAAGCATGAAGGGGGACTTCTCATGGGACACGGTCACGTGAGGGATCGTCTCACATCACCGCACGGTAGCCGCCGGGAGACACGCCGTCCGAGATCCCACGAATCAGCACAAGAGCGTGCCACTATCGGCATCAACCCCTTCAACCCCCGGCACGCCCCGTGACCCATCGCACCGAGGAGGTCGCCAGGATGACGCAGCTGAGCAGCGCCCAATTGAGCAGCGCCCAATTGAGCAGGCACTGCGCCGGATGCAACGAGGAGCGGCTATTCGAGCAGTTTCACGCGGAGCCTGCGAGCTGCCCCGACGAGCCGGACGGTGACTGCCAGGAATGGGGCTGCACGATGTGCGGCGATGCCCTGATCATCGGCCTGCCCGTGCCGGGTTACCTCAGCAGCGACAGCACGACCAAGGCCGCCTGACCGGACAGTTCAGCGCTGTTTCCGGGGCAGATCCGGGCTTACGTTCACTCCGGCAATTGGCATGAAACATTTGGTGTTTCTGCATGAATCTATATGGCGCTGCGTGAGAAACGATGGGCGACACGTACGCTCGGGTCATGAGGCCGACTGAAGGGCCAAGGGATCGGCACAGCACGCGATCACGAGCGCCACGACGATCGGGGGCGGTGCCCGGCTCCACGGCAGGCACCCCCGCGGTGACGAGGATTACCGGGAGCGTCGCCGACGCTTCCGGATCGGCGGCACGGGAAATGCCGCCCGAAGAAAAGGCGATGGGGATGTCACGAACGGCAACGGTCGGCTCCGCTGCCGAGGCGACGTTCGCGGCAGCGGCGAAGGCCTTCATGGCGGGCCGTGACGCTCAGAGCCAGCGGGGCGTGACGTTCGAGGACGTCCCGGCGCCGAAGCGACTGGCTCCCCACGCCATGGCTATCGCCGCGACGGTCCAGCGGGATGAGGTGGATGTGGCCTGGGGACGGCTAGTCCTGCTCTACGACCCGGACGGTCAGCCGGGCTGGGGTGGCTTCTTCCGGCTGGTCGCGTACGTCCGCGCCGACGTGGAGCCGGAAATGGCCGCCGACCCGCTGCTCGGCGAGGTCGGCTGGAGTTGGCTTTCCGAGGCCCTGGACCTGCGCGTACCCGGTTACGCCGTCCCGAGCGGCACGGTGACCCGGGTCATCACCGAAGGCTTCGGCGCTAAGCGAGATGAGCTTCCGCTGACCGGGTTCGAGCTGCGTGCCTCATGGTCTCCGGTAGGACCTGGCGGCACGCACGGCTCCGGCGGGGACGGCCGTTGCGATCTCGACGCCCTTGACCTTTCTGCGCACATCGCGGCGTGGTGCGACTGCATGTCCGCCGCGGCCGGACTGGAACCGCCGGGAACGCGGGCGTTGCGGCAACCGGGGCACGGGTGAGCGCAGGCAGTGAGCGGCCGCGCGGCGGCTTGGCCGACGAGCGCGCTCCGGCAGGCACTGAGGCTGGCGGGATCGTCCCACTGCTGGAGCCCCGCGACGGCCTGCCGCCGGTCGTCGAGACGGACGCGGCGCTGGCCGAGGTGACCGCCAGGCTGGCTGGCGGCGAGGGACCGGTCGCGGTCGATGCCGAACGCGCCTCCGGTTACCGCTACGGCCAGCGTGCGTACCTGGTCCAGCTCCGCCGCGCCGGGGCAGGCTCGGTACTCATCGACCCGATCGCCTGCCCCGACCTGTCCGGCATCGACGGCGCGGTGGGCGACGCCGAGGCGGTGCTGCACGCGGCGTCTCAGGACCTGCCGTGCCTGGCCGAGATCGGCTTCCGGCCGCAGCGGCTCTTCGACACCGAACTCGCTGGCCGGCTGCTCGGCTACCCCCGGGTGGCCCTCGGCACGCTGGTCGAAGAGGTGCTGGGCTTTCACCTGGAGAAGGGCCATTCGGCGGCCGACTGGTCGGCCCGCCCGCTGCGCGAGGAACTGTTGCGCTACGCGGCCCTCGATGTCGAAGTGCTGATCGAGCTGCGCGACGCCCTCGCGGCCGAACTCGCCGAGCAGGGCAAGACCGAGTGGGCCCGCCAGGAGTTCGAGGCCGTGCTCGCGACCCGCCCGGCCCCGGCGCGGCCGGACCCGTGGCGGCGTACGTCGGGTATCCACCGGGTGCAGTCCCGCCGCGGACTCGGCGTGGTGCGCGAGCTCTGGCTGGCCAGGGACAAGATCGCGCAGGTCACCGACTTGTCCCCGCGTCGGGTCCTGCCCGACACCGCGATCGTCGAGGCGGCCAGGTATTTCCCGGCCAACCACGCTCAGCTAATCAAGATCAGCGGGTTCGCCGGCCGCCAGGCGCGGCGGCACGAGAAGGAGTGGCTGGCCGCGGTGGCGCGGGCCCGGGCCAGCGCCGACCACGAGCTGCCCGAGACCACCGGCGGAGCGATACCCAACGGGCCGCCGCCCGCGCACCGCTGGGCCGAGCGCGATCCCGCCGCCGCGGCGCGCCTGGCGGCGGCACGCGGGGTCGTGTCGGCCCTGGCCGAGGAAAACAAGCTGCCGGTGGAGAACCTGCTATCCCCCGACGCGCTGCGCAGGCTCAGCTGGGATCCCCCGCGGCGATGCGATGAGCAGGCGGTGGCCGAGGCGCTCGCCGGGTCCGGGGCGAGACCCTGGCAGATCGAGCTCACCGCGGAACCGGTCGCCCGCGCGTTGCGCGACGCCCCGGCACACGCCAGCCAGGCGGCTATCCTGGATGGCTCCGCCGAACCCGAAGGGGACCGTACCGGTGCTGATGACCGCCGCAGCCCTGGCCACGAGTAACCCGCCGCCGCTGCCCGGCTTCCTTAACGCCCTCTCGTCCCCCCTGCAGCATTACGGCGTATGGGCCATCGGCCTGCTGATCATGCTGGAGGACTTCGGCATTCCCGTGCCCGGCGAGACGATATTGATCGCCGGGGCCATCTACGCCGGCGCGGGCAGGCTCAACATCCTGCTGGTCGGCGTGGTGGCCTTCGTCGCGGCCGTTCTCGGCGACAACATCGGCTTCGCCATCGGGCACTTCGGCGGCCGCGCCCTGGCCCTGCGGTGGGGCAAGTACGTGTTCCTGACCGAGGAGCGGCTGGACAAGGCCGAGAACTTCTTCGACCGGCGGGGCGCTATAGTCATCACGTTCGCGCGCTTCGTCGAGGGCCTGCGCCAGGCGAACGGGATCATCGCCGGCATCACCGGCATGCACTGGCTGCGTTTCCTTATTTTCAACGCCATCGGCGCTGCCCTGTGGGTGGGGACCTGGGTCAGCCTCGGCTATTTCGCCGGGAACCACATCAGCACGATCTACCACTACATAAACCTGTACTCCTACTACGTGCTCATCGCGCTGGCGGTGCTGCTCCTCGGCTATCTCGCCTGGCGCATTCGGCGGCGCCGCCGGCACCGCACGGCTGCCGCGGCCACCCGAGCCGACGAAACGGATGAGGCCAGCAGCACCAAGCAAGCCGCCGAGACCACCCCGGCCAAGGACCAGGACCAGGACCGGGATTCGGAGATCGCGCCGGGCGAATCAGAAGCCGCCGGGATCCCACCGGACGAGGACACGGAGATCGCGCCGGGCGAACCGGAGGTCGCCAGGAGCGCGCCGGACGACCGGCCCGAAGCCGCGGCGCAGCACGCGCAGGATCATCACGCGCCGGACAAGTCGTAGCGCTCCAGCGCGGCCAGTTCCCCCGCGGCCGCGTGCACGACCCAGAAGCCACCCTTGGGCAGCGACGTGTCCGCGGGCACCGCATCCGGTGCGCCGAGCGCCGAGCACACCGCGGCGAGCGCTTGGGGAAGGTTCTCCCGGTGCAGGCACAGGGCGGCCGGACGGCGTTCCGCCACCAGATCGGAGAGCAGGCGCCGCAGCGCGTCAGCCTGGTCCGTTCGGGAGGAAAAACCGGCGGAGCGGGCGTGCGGGGCCAGCCGGGCGTCAGCCTCGACGGCCCCGCCGAAACCCGTCGCGAACGGCCGCAAGGTCTCGGTGCAGCGCACCGTGGGCGAGCTGATCACCCGCGCGGTGAGGGCGAAGCAGGCCACCAGGCGGGCCAGCAGCTGCGCGTCGCCCGCGCCCTGCGCATCGAGCGGCCGCGACCCGTCGTCGCCGGGCCAGTCCGCCTTGTGCCCCGCCGAGGCGTGCCTGACCAGGATCAACGGCACCGTCTCGCGCGGCCGGAAGGCGGAGATGACCGGATCGTCGTGGGTATCGGCCAGCTGCTCGCGGGCCTGGGCTAGCGGCACCCAGGCCACCGCGTCGATCTCGTTGCCTGGCGCGGCTTCGTCACCGGAGCCGAACGACGACCAGTAACTGACCCGCTTGGGCTGACCCCAGCTGATGTACTCCACGGTGGGCAGCCGGGGGCCGAGCACCGGCCGCACGCAGGTCTCCTCCCAGACCTCACGGACCGCGGTGAGCAGGATGTGCTCACCGGGCTCGCTCTTGCCCTTGGGCAGCGACCAGTCGTCGTACTTCGGCCGGTGCGCGAGCAGGACCTCGGCTCCGCCGGCTGATCCGGGCGCGTCCACCGCGGGCCGCCAGATCGCCGCGCCCGCGGCGAGGATGACGTCAGTCATCTGCCGAACGGACTCGCCGTTCCCTGACCAGGGTCTCCTGGACATCGCGCAGCGGATTGCCCTTCTCGTCCCGGCTGTGCCGCACCCAGTACCCGTCCGCGTTCAGCCACCACGAAGAAGTCCCATCGTCCATGCCCATGTCAAGGAACCGCCGGAGCCGCCGCTGGTGGCCAGGGTCGTCGACCCGGACGAGCAATTCCACCCGGCGGTCCAGGTTCCTGTGCATCATATCGGCGCTGCCGATCCAGACCTGGCTGTCTTCGTCCTCGCCGGTGCCGAAGGCGTAGATCCGGGAATGCTCGAGAAACCGGCCGAGCACGCTGCGGACCCGGATGGTGTCGGAGAGCCCAGGGATACCCGGCCGCAGCGCGCAGATGCCGCGCACCCACAGGTCGACCGGGACGCCCGCCCGGGACGCCCGGTAGAGCGCGTCGATCACCACCTCGTCGACCAGCGCGTTGGTCTTGAACACGATCCGGGCGGGCTGGCCGGCCCGGCTCCGCTCGGCCTGCCGGTCGATCCGGCTGACGATACCGGTGCGCAGCGATTCCGGGGCGGCGAGCAGCCGCTGGTACGCCCCGGTGCGGCTGTACCCGGTCAGGTGGTTGAACAGGGCGGTGACGTCCTCACCGACCGCGGGATCGGCGGTGAGCAGCCCGAAATCCTCGTAGATCCGGGCCGTGGTCGGATGGTAGTTGCCGGTGCCGAGGTGGCAGTAGCGGCGCAGCGTCCCGTCCGGTTCCTCGCGCACGATAAGCGCCATCTTGCAGTGCGTCTTCAGGCCGACGAAGCCGTAGACGACGTGGCAGCCCGCTTCCTCGAGCTTGCGCGCCCAGGCGATGTTGGCGCGCTCGTCGAACCTGGCCTTGATCTCCACCACCACGACGACCTGCTTGCCCGCCTCGGCCGCGTCGATCAGCGCGTCCACGATCGGCGACTGGCCGCTGGTCCGGTACAGCGTCTGCTTGATGGCGAGCACCCGCGGGTCCTCGGCGGCCTCGTCGATCAGCCGCTCCACCGACGCGGCGAACGAGTCGTAGGGGTGATGGACGAGGATGTCCCGCTCGGCGATGGCGGAAAAGATACTGTTGTCCTTCGAGACCGCCCGGGTGGACGGGACGAACGCCGGGTATCTCAGTTCGCCGATGTTCAGGTCGGCGATGGCGAACAGCCCGCTCAGGTCCAGCGGCCCCGGCACGCGGTAGACGGCCCGTCGGTTGATATCGAGCTCGGTGACCAGCTTCTCGAGCACGTCGGCCGACATGGTGTCCTCGACCTCGAGCCGGACCGCGGGCTCGAACCTGCGCCGCATCAGCTCCCGCTCCATGGCCTGCAGCAGGTTCTCGGTCAGGTCCTCGTCGACCTCGAGCTCCCTGATCCGGGTGACGCGGAACGCATGATGCTCGATGATCTCCACGTCACCGAACAGATCGGTCAGGTGCGCGGCGATGACGTCCTCGATCGGCACGTAGCGGTTCTGCGACAGGGCGAGAAACCTGGGCAGCAGCGGCGGGACCTTGACCCGGGCGAAGATCGTCCCGTCGGTCCTGTCGTCCGCGATCATGACGGCCAGGTTGAGCGACAGGCCGGAGATGAAAGGGAACGGGTGGGCCGGGTCCACCACCAGCGGGGTGAGCACCGGGTAGATGCGCTTGGCGAACAGGTCGCCGAGGCTCTCGCGCTCGTCCGCGGAGAGTTCCTTCCAGCGCAGGATCTCGATCCTGTGCTCGGTCAGTTCCGGATTGATGCGTTCGCTGAACGCACGGGCGTGCCGGACGGTCAGCTTGCCCGCCAGTTCCAGTGTGTTCTCGAGCACCTGCCTGGGCAACTGCACCCCATTGCCCTCGACCGGGAAGCCCGCCACCATCCGGCGCACCAGCCCGGCCACCCGGACCATGAAGAACTCGTCCAGGTTGGTGGCGAAAATGGCGAGGAAGCGCACGCGTTCCAGCAGCGGGATCGACTCGTCCTCGGCGAGTTCGAGCACGCGCTCGTTGAACCTGAGCCAGCTCTCCTCGCGGTCCAGGTAGCGCTCTTCTGGCAGCGCGCTTTCGGCCCCCGGCAGCACCGCGTTGCGGTTCTCATCGCGGCCCTCGTGCCCCTCGGCGGCGGGCGGGCTCATCTGGGTGACACTCATGAGTCCCATTGTCCCCGGTCGGCGCGTAGCGGGAAACGTCGAGATGATTGAGACCTTTTGGGCCGAACGGAGTGGGTAACTGCCCTTGGCCAGGTCAAGGCATTATCGGGTAGCGGTGCTGCCCTCAGCGCCGGCCGCCGCGGTGCTGGGGGCCGCCACGGCGGCCCCCAGCGGCCGCGGTCCGGGCCGGGCTCAGCTCAGCCGAGTTCGGCGGCGAATGCCGCCAGGTCGAGCAGGTGAAACAGGGTGTCGCACCACCGCTCCCCCGCGGGCCGGTCATCGAAGTGCCCGAGGCACTCGTTCGCCGCGTCCAGGATCGCCCGCAGTACCGCGCCGTCCGTCCCCTGGGGTTCCCGGAAGCTCGTGACGCCCCGCGGGTCCTGGCCGCCCTGCGGGTCCTGGCCGCCCTGCGTGCACCGGGATCCCGCGTTGTCCGGTGCCGCGTAACTCGGTTCTCCTTCCAGGATGGCTGCCGCCTTCCGCGCCATGGCCAGTCCGAGTGTCCCTGCCAGCAGCACCCGCTGCATCATCAGGACGCCATTGTGGTCTTTCATTCCGCTTGCCTCCATCCACTGTGGCTGTCCCGCCTTCAGATTCATGATGCAGACAGGCACTGACATTCCGGCCAAACGGCACGGCTCCGACCCTGGCGAGATCGGCCTCACAGCCGACTCCCGCATCAATGACACCAGCCCGCCGCCGACGCACGGCACTAAATCGGCACATGCAACATCGTGGGCATTCACATCCCCATGGAGGCTATAGCGCAGCTGGCTCCAGCTAATTCGCCTCTGCACCCAGACCGTGCCGCCCCCACCCGTCGCGGCTTTCCCGCTACTCCCATAAGCCCCCCCCGCAACCCGCGCGATTCAGTGAATGTGACTCTCTACCTGAAAGAGTCATTAGAGAGTCACATCCATTGAATTTTCACGCCCTCCACACCAGCCCGGATAGGACCGAAATGGGTGGAATGTACCGGTTTGGGAAACGGGGGCGTGGGGCTGGATCGGCTAGTCGTCGGTGGGGCGGCAGGCGGACCAGATCGCCTCGGCGTTGTGCAGTTTGACGCGTTCTCCCCGGCCAAGGGCCTTGGCCAGGTCGGCTTCCGCGGTCTCGATGCGCAGCCATTCGGCGTAGGAGACGGGCATGATCCCGCGTCCGGCGAGCACGCCGGCCAGCGGCCACTCCTCCGCAGCCGCATCAGCAGCCACGGCGGGATCAGCAGCCACGGCGGGATCAGCGGGCTGGAGCAGGGGATCGGCAGCCGGGACGGGGCGGTCCGGATAGCGCAGCAGGCCGGCCCGCGGCAGCGGGACGTCACCTTCGCCAGGGCCGCCGGCCAGGTCCTCGAGCAGGCAGCGGACGGTCTCGGCGGCGTCAGACTTGTTGGTGCCGATCACGCCGGTCGGGCCGCGCTTGAGCCAGCCGGCCACGTACTCGCCGGGTAGCGGTGAGCCGTCCTCGTCCAGGACACGGCCGAGAGCGTTCGGCACCACCGAAGCACGCGGGTCGAACGGCACGCCCGGCAGCGGCACGCTCTGGTACCCCACCGAACGCAGCACCATCTGCGCGCTGAGCGTCTCGAACTCACCGGTGCCGCCGAAGGCCCCATCGGCCGCTATAGCCGTCCGCTCCAGGGTGATTCCTTCCACCCGTTCGGTCCCGAGGATTTCTACCGGCCTCAGCCAGAACCTGACGGTCAGCCTGCGTTCGTGCCCGGAGGGGGACCCAAGAACCGGGGCGGCGGAACCGCCCTGCGCCCACTTGGAGATCGCCACCAGGTTGCCGCGCACCCGGCGGTCGGATTCGACCAGCGCGATACCTTCGCCGGCCAGGTCGAACCCGTTCAAGTCGGCTTCGTGGCCGTACACCACCACCTTGACGCCAGGCAGTTCGCCCAGCTCACGAAGTTCCTTCGTGGTGAACTTGGCGTGCGCGGGCCCGCGCCGGCCGATCATGTGGACCTCGCGCACCTTGCTCGCGTGCAGGGCGTCGAGGACGGGTTGCGGGACATCGGTGGTGTGCAATTCGGCGGGATCCCGGGCCAGGATCCGGGCCACGTCGACCGCGACGTTGCCCACGCCGATCACCGCGACCGACTCGGCGTCCAGCGTGAACGTACTGGAATCCATGTCCGGATGGCCGCAGTACCAGTTCACGAAGTCGGTGGCGGCGTAGCTTCCCGGCAGGTCCTCGCCCGGGATGCCGAGCCGCCGGTCGCGCATCGCGCCGGTCGCGTAGATCACCGCGTCGTACGCCGCCAGCAGGTCATCGCGGGTGACGTCCTCGCCGAGGTGAACTCCGCCGACGAACCGGACGTCGGGGCTCTCCAGCACCTTGCGCAGGTATTGCGCGATCGACTTGATCGACTTGTGGTCGGGCGCGACGCCGTACCTGACCAAGCCGTACGGGGTAGGCAGGCGGTCGATCACGTCGACCCGCACCGGGACCGGCACCGGCAGCGCCGCCGCCTGCTTGACCAGCGCCTCAGCGGCATAAAGCCCGGCAGGTCCCGAGCCCACCACGGCAACGTTCAGCATAAATGCTTACGCTACTCGACGGGCCGCCCTTCCGGCGTGGCCTCAGCGGTGTCGCGTAGGTCACCCGAGGACCGGCGCGCGACCGTCTCGGTGATCTGCCTGGCCAGGTGCTGAGGCGTCAGGCCCGCCTCGTCGAGCACCTCTTCGCGGGTGCCGTGCGAGAGGAACTCCTGCGGCAGCCCGAACGTCTTGACTGGCATGTCCACGTCGTGATCACGCAGCAGCCTGGCCACCGCGTCGCCGAACCCGCCGACCCGCCCGTTGTCCTCGACCACGGCCACCAGCCGGTGCTGGCGGGCCGCCTCCACCAGCGCCTCGTCAACCGGCTTGGTCCAGCGCGGGTCCACCACGGTGACGCCGATCCCGTGCACGGCCAGCCGGTCCGCCACCTCCAGGCCGGTCAGCGCCATCGGCCCCGCGCCGACCAGCAGGACGTCCGCGGCCAGCCCGGCCGCGGGAACGCGCAGCACGTCCGTGCCGCCGAGCCTGGCGACCGCCTCGACCTCACCGCCCACCTTGCCCTTGGGGAAGCGGACCACGGTCGGCCCGTCGGCCACCTCGACCGCCTCGTTCAGCAGCTCGGCCACGCGCTTGGCGTCGCGCGGCGCGGCGATCTTCATGCCCGGGACGAGCTGCATGATCGACCCGTCCCACATGCCGTGGTGGCTGGCGCCGTCCGGCCCGGTCACCCCGGCCCGGTCCAGCACGATCGTCACCGGGAGCTTGTGCAGCGCCACGTCCATCAGCGTCTGGTCGAAGGCCCGGTTCAGGAACGTCGAGTAGATGGCCACCACCGGGTGCAGGCCGCCCATGGCCAGGCCCGCGGCACTGGTCATCGCGTGCTGCTCGGCGATGCCCACGTCGTAGACCCGGTCCGGGTAGGCCGTCGCGAACTGCGCCAGGCCGGTCGGGTACAGCATCGCCGCGGTGATCGCGACGACATCGGGGCGCCGCGCGCCGATGCTCACCATCTCATCGCCGAACACCCGGCTCCACGTCCCGGGCAGCGCGCCGGCCGCGGGCACCTGATGCAGGCAGTCCACCTCGTTCTGTTCGGCCGCCGGGTAGCCGAACCCCTTCTTGGTGATCACGTGCAGGAGGACGGGCCCGCCGAAGTCACGGGCCCGCCGCAGCGCGTGCTCCACCAGCCGCTCATCGTGCCCGTCGATGGGGCCGACGTACTTGAGGCCCAGGTCCTCGAACATCACCTGCGGCTGAATGACGTCCTTGATGCCCTTCTTGACGCGGTGCAACGTCCCGTATAGCGGCGGGCCGACCAGCGGGGTCCGGGGGAGCGTGGTCTTGATGTAGTCGAGCACGTGCTCGTAGCGCGGGTTGACCCGGATCGCGGCCAGGTGCTCGGCCAGGCCGCCGATCGTCGGCTGATAAGACCAGCCGTTGTCGTTGACGATCATGATCAGCCGCGAGTCCTTGGCGGCGGCGATGTTGTTCAGCGCCTCCCAGGCCATCCCGCCGGTCAGGGCCCCGTCGCCGATGACCGCGACCACGGTCCGGTCCGGCTCGCCGCGCAGCTTGTACGCCTTGGCCAGCCCGTCGGCATAGGACAGGCTGGTGGAGGCGTGCGAGTTCTCCACCAGGTCGTGCTCGGACTCGGCCCGGCTCGGGTAGCCGGTCAGCCCGCCGCGCTGCCGCAGCGTGCCGAACTGCGCGACGCGGCCGGTCAGCAGCTTGTGCACGTACGCCTGGTGCCCGGTATCGAAGACGACACGGTCCCTCGGCGAGTCGAAGACCCGGTGGATCGCGATCGTCAGCTCCACCACGCCGAGGTTCGGGCCTAGGTGGCCGCTGGTCCGGGTGGTCGTCTCGATGAGCAGATCACGGATCTCCCCGGCGAGACGGGTGAGCTGATCCTGACTGAGTCCCTTCAGGTCCTCAGGTCCATTGATGCACTCAAGCAGGGTCACGGCGTGCTCCTCATGTGCTGTGCGGGCCTGATGGGGAACGCTAGTCGAACTGAGTGTACGAGGTTGGGCCTCAGATAGCTCATCGCGTCGGCCCGGTCCCCGACACGCGTGTCGGGGAGTGCTGGCCGGCCTGGACGGCCGGAAGCATCAGCGGGCGCGCGGCCAGGATACCTACCGCGAGCTCGACGGCGGCCAGCGCGAGCAGCAAGACGACCGGGATGTCCCAGCTGCCGGTGGCCGCGTGCAGCAGGCCCACCACCAGGGGGCCGACGCTGGCGATCAGGTAGCCGACCGACTGCGCGAACGCGGACAGCGAGGCGGCGGCGCCCGCATCGGGGGCCCGCGCCATCATGAAGTAGATGGCCAGGCCGAGGCAGGAGCCCTGGCTGACGCCGAGGACCAGGACCCAGAACGGGGCCGTCCCTAGCGGCGCCCACAGCGATCCCGCCAGGCCGACCGCGGTCCCCATCAGGCTGGGCACGACCAGGGCGCGCTGGCCGGGGCTGCGGTGCGCGAGCACCGGCACGATGAGCGAGGTGGCGAGGTTGCCCACCCCCATCAGCGCGAGCAGGTTGCCGGCCGTGACCGCGGAGTCGCCGCGGTCACGGAAGATCGTCGGCAGCCAGGAGAGCGCCGCGTAGTACAGCAGGCTCTGCAGCCCCATGAACGCGGTGACCTGCCAGGCGAGTGCGTGCCGGTACACCTTGACGCCGGCGGCCGCCGGGAGCGGTGTCGCGGCGCCGGGCCGTACAGCCGACGGCCGGGCGCCGGCCGTACGGTACCTGAGCTGGGGCAGCCACAGCAGGGCGGCCAGCGCGGCGGGAACCGCCCACAGGCCCAGGGCCAGCCGTACCGAACCACCCGAACTGCGGTAGAGCGGCACGCTGAGCAGCGAGGACAAGATCGCGCCCACGGACAGCGCGGTCAGGTAGATGCCGATGAGCAGCCCGGCCCGTTCGGGCCAGCGCCGCTTGGCCATGCTGGAGAGCAGCACGTTGAGGACGGCGATCGCGCTTGCGGCCAGTGCCGTCCCCGGGAACAGCATGATCCCGGGCGCCGCCCCCCGCAGCAGCAGGCCCGCGGTCAGCAGGACCAGCGCCACCAGCAGGTTCGCTTCCTCGCCGTAACGCCGGTTCAGCCAGGCCGCGAAGGCGGAAACGACGCCGAAGCAGATCACCGGGGTCGCCGCGAGCAGAGACAGCGTGGCCGAAGACAGGTGCAGCTGGGTCTGCAGGTCCGGAAAGATCGGCGGCAGGCTGGTGATCGCGGCGCGCAGGTTGAGCCCGGCCGCCGCCATCGCGACGATGAGCAGCGTGATCTCGTACGGCCGGCGTTCGTTGGCGGCCTGGTATTTAGCCATCAGCAACTAAAGTTATATGAGAAGAAAAATTCCTTTAAGGCCGAACGAACCGTACTGCGTGCCCAGAAGACGCCTGAGCGCTGCGGCTAAAGGCCAGGCAGGAGCAGCAGCTTGCCCGTGGTCCGGCGGCTCGCCAGGTCATCCTGCGCCCGGGCGGCATCGGCCAGCGGGTAGGTCCCGCCGATCCGCACCTCGAGTTCGCCCTTGGCGATCCAGCCGAATACCTCGCTCGCGCGCCAGCGCAGTTCCTCGACGTCGGCGATGTAGTGCACCAGCGTGGGCCGGGTGAGGAACAGCGACCCGCCGCTGTTCAGCCGCTGCGGGTCGACCGGAGGCACCTGGCCGCTCGAGGCGCCGTAGAGCACCATCATGCCGCGCGGGCGCAGGGCCGCCAGGCTGTCGTCGAACGTGTCCTTGCCCACGCCGTCGTACACGACGTGCGCGCCCACGCTCTCGGTCGCCTCGTCGACGACGGCGCGGAAGCGGTCGTAGCCGACGACGTGATCGGCGCCCGCGCCAAGCGCGAGTTCGGCCTTCTCGCCGCCTGACGTGGTGGCAACGACGATGCCGCCACGCCGCTTGACCATCTGGGTGAGCAGCAGCCCGACCCCGCCGGCTGCGGCGTGCACTACGGCCACGTCACCTTCGCGCACCGGGAAGGTGCTGGTGACCAGGTAATGGGCGGTCATGCCCTGCAGGATGGCGGCCGCGGCGACCTGCAGGCTGACCCCGTCCGGAACCGGGACGACCCGGTTCGCGGGCAGCACGACCTGCTCGGCGTAGCTGCCGCCCGGACCGGCCCAGGCCACCCGGTCGCCAACGGCCAGGGAGGTCACGTCCTCCCCCACGGCGGCGACCGTGCCCGCGCCTTCCGCACCGGGGACGAAAGGCGGTTCCGTCCGGTAGTTGCCGACGCCTTCTCGCTGGTAGATGTCCATATAGTTGACGCCCGCCGCGGCGACATCCACGACCACCTGGCCCGGTCCCGGTCGCAGCGCCTCCTGCTCGGTGACCTTCAGCACGTCGGGTCCGCCCAGACGCTCGCCGACTATCACGCGCATGCGCACACTCTCCCTTTTCGCCCTTTCGCCTGACGCCCTGGACCAGCTTTTCACAATGCCACGCGGACCGGGACAACCCCGCTTGGATTTGCACGTGTTCAGATTCGGCTCCAAGGGAGAGCTGATCCGCAGCGGTCTCGCTGCCGGTACTCCGGTCCATGACCCGGCGGTTGCTAGCGGTTGTCGACGAGGTTCTCGGCTAGCCCGGCCGGTGCCGGGCCGCCGGCGGCGCGGCCTGCGTTTCCGCGTTCGTTGCGGTCAGGGCCAGCCAGCCGATCAGGCCGAGCGGGTAGATAAAGTAGCCGAACCGGACGTCGGGCCCGAGCAGGAACATCAGCGCCAGCCCGAGGGCCAGCCGCCGGGCCGCCGCGGGGACGTCGCGGGGCGGCCGGATGACCAGGGAAATCGCGATGCCGAGCCCGACCGCGAGCAGCAGGCCGACCGAGATCACGTGCCCGGCGGTGCCCATCGCGGTGAGCAAGTGCCCGGGCAGCAGGCTCTCGGCCGGGGTCTTGTCCCGGGTCAGGCCGAGCGGGAACAGCACGCTGTTCTGCACCAGGGCGTCCAGGCCCCGCAGCGAGGTCAGCGCGGCCGGCGCTAGCGCGGCGATGAAGACCACGACGGTGACGGCCGACGCCGCGACGAAACGGCCCGCGGCCCGCGCGCCGTCGCGGGCGGCGAACATCGCGGCCAGCACCGGGATCGCAAGCCAGGCGGTGGACTTCAGGTCGCAGGCGACGCCCAGGGCGACACCCGAGCCGACCGCCGCCGAGACCGCCCGCGTGGCCCCCGCAGGCCGGGCGGCGAGGGCCAGGGCCAGCAGGATCAGCGCGAGCACCGGCGGGTCGGTGGTGATCACGGCCAGGTTGAGCCCTATCACCGGCGAGGCCACCGCGACGGCCGTGGCCAGCAGCGCGTCACGGCGGCACGAGGCGCAGCCTCGGTGCGGCATCGCGATCCAGAACGCCGCCGCGAGCGGGATCACTGTGCCAACGGCGATCCACACCCCGGAGTTGCCCGCCAGGCCGCCGAGCCCGGCCGCGCTCGGCAGCCCGAACAAGGTCATGACCGGCAGGTACGGGTTGTAGGAGAACCAGGAGGTGACCTGGGCGGCGGACAGGTAAGGCAAGCCGTGATGCAGCAGCAACGTCGCGGACCGGTCGATGACGGCCATCCCGTCTTCGAGCGAGTAGGCGACCGACAGCCAGAGCAACGGCGCGAGCACGGCCAGCGCCACCGAGACTCCGGCGGCGGCGATCCGGCCACGCCAGCACCACAGCATGAACAGGGCTACGGCATAGCCGCACGCGGCCCAGATGGCCCAGACCTGGTCCCGGCCGGCGGAGAAGACGGCGGCAATGACGGCGTACGCCGCGAAGGCGGCGTACGCCGTCATGAGGTGGCGCCGGTCGAGCCAGAGCCGTTCGGGCTTGTGGACCGCTGTAACCGCAGCGGATGTGAGCGCACGCGCCCTGCCACCGTGAGCAGGACCGTCCTCGCCAGCGCTGTCCATCCCAGGCTGAGCTGCATCGTCCGCGTAGTGGGTCAGTTGGTCCCCCGTTGACATCCTCCAGCCGCGACCTACCGTCGCACCGACATTCTAGGGGCGGTGGAGCGGGGTAGGTATCGGTCCTCAGCCGCGCTGGCCGCAGCCGCGTTCGGCGGCTAGCCGGAGCATGGCCCGGGTCATCTGGGCCGCGGTGGGCGGATCCGGCAGGCTTGGCGAACCTTGGCACCGAAACGCGTCGAGAGCCAGGGCCACGAACCGCCGCCAGGCGCCGGGTGCGTCGGCGCGAGTGACGTGCATGACCGCGGCGGTGCCGATCATCAGCAAAGCGAGGTCTTCACCGGCGAAGTCCTCGCGCAGCGCGCCGTCGGCCTTGGCCCGCTCGGTCAGCGCGACGACCCGGTCGTTAGCGGTCCGGCGGAGCTGCTCGACCTGCTCATCCGCGGACAGCGTCATGGAAAGCAGGTCGGACAGGCCACGGTCACCGGCTTGCAGCTCGCAGATCCGGTGCACGAACCCGGCGAAGCCATCCCATGGATCGGTGGCGGCCAGAGCCTGCTCGGCTGCCTCGGCGTACTCGGCCACCTTCACGGTGAGCGCGGCCGCGACGAGCTTCTCGCGCGTGGGAAAGCGCCGGTACAGCGTGGCGATGCCGACGCCGGCCCGGCCGGCGATCGCCTCGAGCGGCGCCTCCAGGCCCTGCTCGGCGAACACGTCCCTGGCCACCGCCACGATCGCGGCCCGGTTGCGCGCGGCGTCGGCCCGCAGCCGGCGCGGGGCCTGGTGGGGGGCCGTCATGGGCTCAGGATAGACGATGTGGAGGGTACCCTCCGGACACGGGCGCAGGCGGGAGTAGGCTGCCCAGTGGATTTCCTCCAGATACGCCGGCGAGCAACGGAGACAGAGTATGGAATCTAGCCCAGGCCCGTGGATCAGCGCGCTGCGGCACTCCCACGACCGCTTGCGAGCCGGTGTCGAGCCTCTCGGCGTCGCCGAACTCGAACGGCGCTCATACGCCAGCGAGTGGTCGATCGCCCAGGTGCTCTCCCACCTGGGGTCGCAGGCCGAGATCTTCGGCTTGTTCCTCGACGCCGGGCTGACCGGGCAGGAGCCGCCTGGACGCGAGGAGTTCATGCCCATCTGGGACCGCTGGAACGCCAAGGAACCGCAGGCCCAGGCGTCGGACGCGCTGCGCGCCGACCAGGCGACCCTCGAGCGGTTCGAGTCCCTGGACGCGGAGGAGCAGGTCCGGCTGCACCTGAAGATGTTCGGGATGGAGCTCGGCACCGCCGGTCTGGCCCGGATGCGCGTCAGCGAGCACGCCATCCACACCTGGGACGTCCTGGTCGCGCTCGACCCGGCGGCCACCCTGCCCCCGGATGCCGTCGCCCTGCTGATCGACACGCTCGATCAGCTCGCGGCCAGGAGCGGCAAGCCGGACGGAAAGCAGCGCAAGGTGCGCGTGTCCACCACCAGTCCGGAGCGCCAGTTCACCCTGGAGACGGGCGAGGCGGTCACGCTCACGCCGGCGGACGACGAGACCACGCCCGAGCTTGGCCTGTCCGAGCTGCGGCTGCCCGCCGAGGCGTTCGTCCGGCTGGTCTACGGGCGGATGGACGAGGCGCACACCCCGCCAGCGGAAAGCGCCGGGCTCGAGCTCGACGAGCTGCGGCAGATCTTCCCCGGCTTCTGAAGACGGCGGGCCTTCACGCCGGGCCCCGCAGGTCGGACAGCAGCCCGATAACGACGGTGGCCTCGAGGTCGGCCGAACTTACCACCCGCGTGCAAAGGCCGTTGGCGGCGAAGGCCGCCTCGGCCAGCGGCACCTGGCGCTCGCTGGTCTCGATCAGCAGGTGGCCGCCGGGTGCCAGCCATTCCGCGGCCCCGGCGGCGACCCGGCGCAGCACGTCGAGCCCGTCCGGGCCGCCGTCGAGCGCGGCCCGCGGCTCATGCGCCCGGGCCTCCGGCGGGAGGAACTCGATCTCCTGCGTGGGCACGTAGGGCACGTTAGCGACGAGCACGGCGACCCGGCCGCGCAGCGTGGCTGGCAGCGGCTCGTACAGATCTCCCTGGTAGACGTGCCCCCGTGAGCCAGGCAGGTTGCGCCGGGCGCAGCGCACCGCGGCCGGGTCAATGTCGGCCGCGTGCACCTCGACCCGTTCCACGGCGGCCATCAGGGCGGCACCGATCGCACCCGCGCCACAGCACAGGTCGACGATCGCGTCTCCCGGCTGGGCGAGTACAACGGCTTGCCTGACGAGGAGTTCGGTGCGCCGGCGCGGGACGAATACGCCGGGGGCCACGGCGATCCGCAGGCCGCAGAACTCGGCCCAGCCCAGGACCTGTTCGAGCGGGAAGCCGGCCACACGCCGGTCCACCATCGCATCGAGTTCGGCCTGCGTCCGCGCCGTGGACGTGAGCAGCCGGGCTTCATCTTCGGCGAAGACACAGCCCGCGGCGCGGAGCTTACCGACGATGACCGAATCCGAGACAGGCATCGAGGCGGGCGGAAGCGGCTAGCCCGAGGCGAGCAGCGACCGGAGCACATACTGCATAATGCCGCCGTGCCGGTAGTAGTCCGCCTCACCAGGGGTGTCGATCCGGACGACAGCGCGGAATTCCTTGCCATCGGCTGTCACCGCCACCTCGTTCGGTACATTTCCTGAATTTATTTCCTCGATGCCGCGGATGTCGAAGGTCTCATTCCCGGTCAGGCCCAGCGAGGCCGCCGACTCCCCCGGCCGGTACTGCAGCGGCAGGACGCCCATGCCGATCAGGTTGGACCGGTGGATGCGCTCGAAGGACTCGACGAGCACCGCGCGCACGCCGAGCAGCAGCGTGCCCTTGGCGGCCCAGTCGCGGGATGAGCCCGAGCCGTACTCCTTGCCGCCGAGCACGATCAGCGGGGTGCCCTCGTCGACGTAGCGGCGGGACGCCTCGTAGATGGACATCTGCTCGCCGTCCTTGACGGTCACGCCGCCCTCGGTGCCCGGCGCCAGCTGGTTACGCAGCCTGATGTTGGCGAACGTGCCGCGGATCATGACCTCGTGGTTGCCGCGGCGGGAGCCGTAGGAGTTGAAGTCCTTCCGCTCGACGCCGTGCTCGGTCAGGTAGGTCCCGGCTGGGCCCTCGGTCTTGATCGCGCCGGCCGGCGAGATGTGGTCGGTGGTCACCGAGTCGCCGAGCTTGGCCAGCACCCGGGCGCCGGTGACGTCGGTGACCGGCTCCGGCTCCACGGGCATGCCGTCGAAGTACGGCGGGCGGCGCACGTAGGTCGACTTCTCGTCCCAGGCGTAGGTGTCGCCCGCCGGGATGTCGAGCCCGCGCCAGTTGTCGTCACCCTTGAACACGTCGGCGTAGTCGCGGGTGAACATCTCCTGCGCCACCGCGGTCTGCACGACGTCGGCGACCTCCTCCGGGGAGGGCCAGATGTCCGCGAGGTAGACCGGCTTGCCTTCGGCGTCGGAGCCGAGCGGCTCGTGCTGCATGTCGATGTCCATCGTCCCGGCCAGCGCGTAAGCGACCACCAAGGGCGGCGAGGCCAGGTAGTTCATCTTCACGTCCGGGTTGATCCGGCCCTCGAAGTTCCTGTTGCCCGACAGCACCGCCGCCACGGCCAGGTCACTGGAGTTCACCGCCTCGCTGATCGCCGGCGGCAGCGGCCCGGAGTTGCCGATACAGGTGGTGCAGCCGTAGCCGACCAGGTTGAAGCCGAGCTTGTTCAGATAGGGCAGCAGGCCGGAGCGCTCGTAGTAGTCCATCACCACCTTGGAGCCGGGCGCCAGCGTGGTCTTGACCCAGGGCTTGCGGGCCAGGCCCCGGTCCACCGCGTTCTTGGCCAGCAGCGCGGCGCCGACCATGACCGAGGGGTTGGACGTGTTCGTGCAGGAGGTGATCGCGGCGATCACCACGCTGCCGTGGTCGACGGCCGTCTCGGTGCCGTCTTCCAGGGTGACGCGGACCGGGTTCGATGCGCGGGTGCCGTCGCCCGCCGCCACCGGGTCTGAAGCCGGGAAGGTACCGGCCAGGCCGTTGTCCAGGCTGGCTTCCGGCACGTAGTTCGGCAGGACGTCGCGGAAGGCCGTCTTGGCGTCGGCCAGGGCGATCCGGTCCTGCGGGCGCTTCGGGCCCGCGATCGACGGGACCACGGTGGACAGGTCCAGGCTGAGCTCCTCGGAGTACCGCGTTTCCCGGCTGGGGTCGTGCCAGAGCCCCTGCTCCTTGGCGTACGCCTCGACCAGGGCCAGCTGCGCTCCGGGACGGCCAGTGAGACGCAGGTAGTCCAGGGTGTTCTGGTCGATCGGGAAGATCGCGCAGGTGGAGCCGAACTCCGGTGACATGTTGCCGATCGTGGCGCGGTTGGCCACCGGGACCGCGGCCACGCCCTCGCCGTGGAACTCGACGAACTTGCCGACCACGCCGTGCTTGCGCAGCAGTTCGGTGATGGTGAGCACGAGGTCGGTGGCGGTGGCGCCGCTCGGCAGCTCGCCGGTGAGCCGGAACCCGACCACCTTCGGGATGAGCATCGATATGGGCTGGCCGAGCATCGCGGCCTCGGCCTCGATGCCGCCGACGCCCCAGCCGAGCACGCCCAGGCCGTTCTGCATGGTGGTGTGCGAGTCGGTGCCCACGCAGGTGTCCGGGTAGGCGATGCCGTCTCTGATCATGACCACCCGGGCCAGGTACTCGATGTTCACCTGGTGCACGATGCCGGTGCCCGGCGGGACCACCTTGAACTGGCTGAAAGCATCCTGGCCCCAGCGCAGGAAGCCGAACCGCTCCCGGTTCCGGCCGAACTCGATCTCCACGTTCCGCCGGAACGCGTCCGGGCTGCCGAACACGTCGGCTACCACGGAGTGGTCGATGACCAGCTCGGCCGGTATGAGCGGGTTGATCTTCGTCGGGTCACCGCCCAGGGCCTGCATGGCCTCGCGCATCGCGGCCAGGTCCACCACGGCCGGCACGCCGGTCAGGTCCTGCAGAATCACCCGGGCTGGGGTGAACTGAATCTCGGTATTCGGCTCCTGTTTCGGGTCCCACTGCGCCAGCGCGGTGACCTGTTCGGCCGTGATGTTGACGCCGTCCTCGTTGCGGAGCAGGTTCTCCAGCAGGATCTTCAGGCTGAACGGGAGGGCCTGCGATCCTGGCACGGCGTCGAGCCGGTAGATCTCGTACTGCTCGTCCGCGACCTGAAGCGCCGCCCGGCTGCCGAAGCTGTTCGCCGTCATCGTTGAGCCTCCTCGCTCGTACCGCGCCTGCGTTCCACGCCCGCCGTGTTACAACCTACAGTATCTCGATATCAAGGTACTTAGCGAGGGCTTCGGCACGAGCGGCATGCCTCGATTACGACTAGGAGTCGTCCCTCTAGGATGATGGCGTGACCGTCGGTATCCGGTCAGGAGAGGACGTCGGCATGCGCTTCGCGGTCAAGACGCGGCCCGAACATCAGACCTGGGAAGAGATACGCGACGCCTGGCTCGCGGCCGACGAGATCCCCCTGTTCGAGTCGGCCTGGAACTGGGATCATTTTTATCCGCTGACCGGCGACCTGACCGGGCCCAACTTCGAGGCCTGGACGATGCTGGCGGCGATGGCCCAGGCCACCCGGCGGATCCGGATCGGCTGCCAGGTGACCGGAATGGTCTACCGGCACCCGGCAGTGCTGGCCAACATGGCCGCGACCGTGGACATCATCTCCGGCGGGCGGCTGGAACTCGGCCTGGGCGCCGGGTGGAACCAGATGGAGTGCGACGCCTACGGGATCGACCTGCCGCCGCTGCGCGAGCGGTTCGACCGGTTCGACGAGGGCGTCGAGGCCATCGTCAGCCTGCTGAGCCAGCCCACGACCACGTTCGCCGGGCAGTACGTCAAGCTCACCGACGCCAGGTGCGAGCCGAAGCCGGTACAGCGGCCACATCCGCCGGTCACTATCGGCGGCCGCGGCAAGAAGCGCACGCTGCGCACGGTGGCGCGCTGGGCACAGCAGTGGAACGCCATCGCGGAGAGCCCGGAGCAGTGGCTCGAGCTGAAGGAAGTCCTAGCCGGGCACTGCGCCGCCATCGGCAGGGACGTGAACGAGATCACCTGCTCGGTCAACGTCCGCATGGACCCGGAGACCGGGCTGGAGCCCGTTGTCGCGAGGGCGGCGGCCTACCGCGACGCAGGCGTCGACCTGATCATCGTGAACCTTCCGCTCCACGCCAAGCCCGATTCCCTCAAGCCGCTGGCCGAGGCGCTCGGCCCGCTCGGGTAAGGCCGTTCCGCTTCCTGCCGCGTCTCCGGCGAGGCGCTCGTGCAGGTCACGGCTGGCGCTGGCCATCAGGGGCGGCACGCCGAGTTCGGCCAGCATGTCGGCGGCCGCCTCCATCTCGGCGGTGCGGCGGACCGCGTGCTTGCGGGTGCCACCGGTGATCCGCGCTACGGCGGCGGCATCGGACGCGGCTAGCTCGGCGGCGATGTGTTCTCGCAGCCACTGCTCGTCGCCTGTGGCCCGGGCCGCCTCCAGCGCCTCGACGATCGAGGCGGCCATGCCCTTGTAGAACACGCTGCGCAGGAGTTTCCTGCTGGCGGCGAGCCCGGCCGGGCCATCGAGCACCTCGATGTCGGCACCGAGGGGTTCGAGGGTGGCCGCGTAGCGCGCGGCGCCGGTTCCGCTGGCCAGCATCGGGACGCGCAGGCCCCGGCCGGGCACCGGGGCCATCATGGCGACGTCGGCGAACGGGATGCCTGCTTGCTCGGCGAGTTCGGCCAGTTGCCGTTTGGTGCCCGGCGAGGCCGTGTTCAGGTCGGCCCACAGGACGCCCGGCCGCGCGCTTTCGTCCTGACGCAACCCGGCCAGCCCGGCCAGTCCGGCCTTGAACGCGTCCACCGCGGCCTTGGCACTGTTGACGCTCAGCACCAGGTGCGTCCCGCGCGCCGCCTCGGCTTCGCTGGCCGTGTCCACGACGGGTTCCGCGGCGGTTACCGCCGGATCGTAGCCGCGGACGCGTGCTCCCGCGGCGACCAGGTTGCGCGCGATGACAGAACCGGCCTCCCCCAGGCCGAGAACGGCGATGACCAGCGCGTGTCGGTCCTGGGTCACCATGCGCGGGGCTGATCGGCGACGACGCCGGCGCCTTCTGGTGGCCCCGCCGGGCCGCCGGCGCTTTCTGGTGGCCCCGCCGGGCCGCCGGCGGGGGCGGTATCCCCGGGATCGCCCGGCTCCTGAGCCGGGCCTGCCGGATCGGCTCCCGCCTGATCCCCGGGGCCGGACGCCGGCCTGGTCGCGCTCGAATGCTTGAAATACTCGCTGATCAGCTCGCGCTGCTGGGTCAGTAGCTGGTCGAAGTGCTTGTCGACGTTCGCCTCGCCGATCGCTTCCGCGGTCAGGTACAGGTCCTTAATCTGCTCGAGCTTCTGCGCGTGGGCGTGCGCCGTCTCCTCCGGCCGGTCATCTTCCGCCGACGCCGGCGTCTCCCGGGGGTGGGCGGCCTGCGGCACGGGTTCGGCGTCGTCGAGGCTGGCCGAGAAGCGAGGGGGCGTGCCGGGCAGGTCGGCAGAAGACACCAGGGGCTCGAACGGGCCGCGGGTCTCTTGGGGTACGCGCGAGGTAGCTTCTCCCCCGGCGCCGGTCCCGGGCAGGTCGTACCAGTAGGAGGCGTCATGCTGGTCCGGTCCCGGCGCGGCCGCGGCCGGATCATCGAGCTGGCCGCCGGAGTCCCGGTACACGTACACCTCCGACTCCGCGGGCCTGGCGGGGTCTGCGGGCCTGGCGGGGTCTGCGGGCCTGGCGGGGTCTGCGGGCCTGGCCTGCTGGGAGCGGCTGGCGGGGGTCGCGGCGTGGCCGAAGCTCGGCGGCCGAGTGGGGCCGGCCGACCGGACCGGGTTATCCGACGGGCGGATGACCTGGGCATACCCGCCGTCAAACTGGTCAGAGGACTCAGCAGGTCCGGCGGGTCCCGGAGGTCCTGCGTACCCCTGGGCTCCTGACCGGTGGCCGCCCGGAGCGGCGTAGCCGGGACCGCCCGGAGCGGCGTAGCCGGGACCGGGCGGAGCGGCGTAGCCGGGACCGGGCGGAGCGGCGTAGCCGGGACCGCCCCCATGCCAGCCGGCTCCGCCGCCTTGCGGCTGCCGCTGGCCTGGCGGAGGCTGATGGCCGGGGTCGCGAGGTGGCAGCGGACCACCCGGGCGCGGCGGGCCAGCATCGCGGGGCGGGCCAGCATCGCGCGGTGGGACAGCATCGCGGGGCGGGCCAGCATCGCGGGGCGGGCCAGCATCGCGGAGAAGACCAGGGTCGCGCGGCGGGCCGGCGTCGCGGTGGGGACCGGCGTGTCCCGGCCGGGGGGCCTCGCGGGGCGGCATCGCGTGGCCGGGCCGCGGCGCCTCCCGGGGTCGCATGTGGTCACGGGGTGGCATGGGAGGCGGTGGCTGGCTACCGGCAGCACGCGACGGCTGGCTGCCAGGAGCGCCCGGCGGCTGGCCGCTGGGGCCGTAAGGCGCCCGGCCAGGACCGCCCGGGTTCATCCCTGGCTGGTAACCCGGACGTGGCGGCCTAGCTCCAGCCCGGCCAGGCGGCGCACCCGGGCCAGGCGGCGCACCCGGGCCAGGCGGCGCACCCGGGCCAGGCGGCGCACCCGGGCCAGGCGCTCCTGGGCCTCCGGGGGCTCCCGGGCGCGGCGGAGGTCCTGCGGTCCGCAGGATTTCCGGAATGTCCTGGCCTGCCGGCGCTCCGGGTGCGCGACCATCCCTGGGCATGTCGAGCAGGCCGCCCGGTGAGTACACATTCGTCGGGTTCAGCACGGACGGCCGACCGGAACGCGCTCCGCCTTGACCGCTGCCAGCGGGCCGGGCGCCGGCGCGGAGGCGGTCCTGGCGGTGCCCTTGCGATGTGCCGCGTCCTGGTGGCTGACCGTACTCGGGGGACGCCGCCTCGGGTTGCGGGCCGGCGGCCCCCCTTCGGTGCTGCGCCGCAGCGACGGGCGGCCGGGACGCTCCGCCTGCCCCGATCCGCGCGATGGCGAAGAGCACCAGGACTACCAGGCCGAACACGACGCCTGCCGCGACCACGTTGAGCCCCAGCCGGGTCATGTTGGCCGGCTCATGCCTGGTCAAAAGCCGCATGACCACACTCGCGGCCACCAAGATGGCGCCGAGCATGACCGTCACGGCAGCCGCGACCGCCAGGACGATGACGAGGCGCACCCTCCTGGTAGCGGCGGTATTAGAGCGCACTGCTCAACGATCGCATCGCGGTTAGCGGCTCGCAAGCCATATGGCCAGCCGTAACCATTACGACCGTCATTTCGGAGCGTCACCGCCCGGCCTCAGGACCAGAATTGGGTACGCACTATCGCTAATGCCACTGACCTGGCATTTCTCATTAATGAGAGCCACGCGGCTTCAGCCGGCAAACGTGACTGGCGATACGTTGTGTGCATGATCACTCAGGCGGACAAAGCACAGCGGTTCCTGGCCTTGCACCGAGCGGGTGAGCCGCTCCTCATGCCGAACCCGTGGGACCTCGGCTCGGCCCGGCTGCTCGCGTCCCTCGGGTTCGAGGCCCTGGCCACCACGAGTTCGGGCTTCGCGGCCACTCTGGGCCGTAACGACGGCTCCGTGAGCAGGGAAGAAGCCCTGGTGCACGCGGCGGTGATCGTCGCGGCAACGGATCTGCCGGTCTCGGCTGACCTGGAGAACGCCTTCGCGGACGACCCGGCCGGCGTGGCGGAGACCATCGGGCAGGCGATCCAGGTCGGCCTGGCGGGCGCCTCGGTCGAGGATTTCACCTGCCGTGACGATGACCCCATCTATGACCTCCGGCTGGCCGCCGAACGCATCGCGGCGGCCGCGGAGACCGCCCACGCGGGCCCTGTCCGCCTGGTGCTGACCGCCCGCGCGGAGAACTACCTGCACGGTCACCCGGATCTGGCGGACACCATCACCAGGCTGCAGGCCTATCAGGAGGCCGGCGCCGACGTGCTGTACGCCCCGGGCCTACGCCGCCTCGAGGAGATCCGCCAGGTGATCAGCGAAGTCGACCGGCCGGTCAACGTGCTGGCCCTGGAGGGAGTCCCGCCCGTGGCCGAACTAGCCGAGGCCGGGGTCAGCCGGATCTCGGTCGGCGGCTCGTTCGCGTTCGCCGCCCTGGAGGCAGTCGTCAGCGCGGCCACCGAACTGCGCGAGCAGGGAACCTACGGCTTCCGGGCGGCCAGTGCGGCCGGTGCCGCCGCCGCCCGGCGCGCTTTCAGCTGAATTCATCCCGAACGGGCGTGGTGCGTGCCACCCCTGCGGTGCGACGCCTGACGGCTACACCTGCGGCGCTACGTCCGAGGCGATCAACGCCAGGTGGTCCAGATCGGCCAGGTCGAGCACCTGCAGGTAGACCCGTTCGGCTCCGATCTCGGCGAACTCGGCGATCTTGGCCGCCACCTCACCGGGCGTGCCCGCTACGGCGGTTTCCCTTATGGTGTCCGGGTCCCAGCCGATCGCGGCGGCCCGGCGGCGGAACTCGGCTTCGTCCTTCCCGCAGCACACCGTCTGGGCAATCGAGTAGGTCATGGACGCGGGATGGCGTCCAGCAGCCTCGCAGGCTTCGCGGACACGCCCGAACGCGGCCGCAGAATCCTGCACCGTGTGGAACGGCACGTTGAACTCGTCGGCGAACTTGGCGGCCAGTCGCGGCGTCCGGCGCGCACCCGCGCCGCCGAGGAGAACCGGCGGGCGGGGCCGCTGGGCCGGCTTCGGCAGCGCGGGCGAGTCCTTCAGCTGGTAGTGCGTTCCCTGGAAGGAGAACGTCTGGCCTACTTCGGTCCCCCACAGCCCGGTGATGATCGCGAGCTGCTCCTCGAGTCGGCTGAAACGCTCGCCGAGCGGCGGGAACGGAATGCCGTACGCGGTGTGCTCGGCCTCGAACCAGCCGGTCCCCAGGCCGAGTTCCACCCGGCCGCCGCTCATCTGGTCGACCTGCGCCACGGTGATTGCGAGCGGGCCCGGCAGCCGGAACGTCGCGGCGCTCACCAGCGTCCCGAGCCGGATGCGGCTGGTCTCGACGGCCAGGCCGGCCAGGGTGGCCCATGAGTCCGTCGGCCCCGGCAGCCCCGAGCCGCTACCAATTGCCAGGTAGTGATCCGATCTGAAGAACGCGTCAAACCCGAGTTCCTCGGTGGCCAGCGCCACCGCGCGCAGCGTCTGGTAGTCAGCGCCCTGCTGCGGCTCGGTGAAAATCCTGAGTTTCATGGTCCCATCCTGCCAGCGGACTTCTGATCACTCGGATCCCCCTGCAGGAAGAACCTTTTCCAGGCCACCTCGCCTGCGGCGGTGCACCGGCCCACCCAGCCCGCCCCGGTCTGGACGTAACACGGGGCCAGCGTATTGGCGGCCATGGCGGGGCGCACCGCCTCGATGATGACCAGGACCGCCTGGCCGGACCCCAGGGTCTCCTCCGCCGCCCGCATGGCCCGGCCGCGATCATCGGTGATGCCCATGGCGACCGCCGATCCGGCCGGCCCCGTGGCGGCAGTCGAGCCGCTATTGCTCAGTGCGGTCCACGAATAAAAGATCATGACCTGCCCAGGGATCTGGCGACGCGCGGCCGTGGAGGCCCTGACGGTTTCCGACGTTAACGCACCAATGGCCCCCTCGTCTAATCTCGACTAGTGTCGAAGCGTTGCGATTGGCAATATTGCCAATCGAGTACGGTACGAGAGTGTCGATAAGCGACGAATCGGACCCAAGAGCCTACGTGCGACTGGCCGCACGGCTGCGCCGGGAGATCGCCGAGGGAACGCTCGCCCCCGGGATGCCCACGCCGTCCATCACCACGCTGAGCCAGCAATACGGGCATGCGCGGCAGACATGCGCCAAGGCGCTGCGGACCCTGGAAGACGAGGGCCTGCTGACCCGCATCCCCGGCCTCGGCTATTACGTCACCGGAACCACCGACGCCGAATCCCCGGCGAAACCGGGCGCCTGATCCGCCGTCGGTCGGCCCGCCGACCGGTCGGCTTCCGCCGAAAAGCCCGATAATGGAAATTGCTGTCGCTGGTTGCGCGAGAGCCGCTACCGGGATGGCAACAGCCCACGATAACGATCCGTACCGAGTCCGGAGCCGTCGTGCGGGCGCGGTGGAACTCTAGCCGTGCCCCATGACCAGGGTGGCGACGCATTCGACGTGATGGGTCATCGGGAACGCGTCGAACGCGCGCAGATTCTCCAGGACCCAGCCGCCGGCGATGAGCAGGCCGATGTCGCGGGCCAGCGTGGCCGGGTCGCAGGACACGTAGGCGAAGCGAGCCGCCCCGCGCTCCGCCGTGTTGAGGTAGTCGATAACCTCGCGGGCCAGCCCGGCGCGCGGCGGGTCGGCCACCACGAGGCTGGCCGCGGGAAGCGCCGCCGACCCGGCTCCGTGCGGGCCGCCGCGGCGCAGCATCGCCGCTACGTCAGCCTTGTGTACCCGCGCCCAGGGCCATTCTCGCAGGTTGTGCCGCGCGTCACGGACCGCAGCGGCGTCCGCCTCGACGCCGACCACGGTCCCGGCCGGTCCGACCACTGGGGCCAGCGCTCCGGCGAACAGCCCGGCGCCGCAGTACAGATCCAGCGCCACGTCACCGGGCTGTGGCCCGAGCGCGGCCATTACGGCCTGAGTCAGCACGTCGGCCGCGCTGGGGTGCACTTGCCAGAACACGCCCGCACTGACCCGCCAGTCCCGCCCGGCGGCCCGCTGGCCGAGGTAGGTGCGCCCGCGCACCGGAGTCAGGCGGTGACCAGTCCGGCGGAGCACGGCATCCGCCTCCGGTGGGCCAGGGGGGTCCTGGGGGGTGGAACCCCCCCGGCCGCGGGGGGTTCCGGGGGGTCGCCCCCCCGGGCCAGCACTGATGATCACGGCTCGCTCGCCCGATCCGGTCGCCACTAGGACCTCCACCGAGGCGGTGGCCGGCCAGCGCAGGGCCGTGAGGGCGAGATCGGTGATGGCGGGATGAGCGATCAGGCACTTGGAGATGTCGATCACCTCGTGCGAGCGGTGTGCGTGCAGCCCGGCCACCCCGTCCGGCCCCACGGCGAACTGCATGCGCGTCCGCCAGCCCAGGCCCGCGCCGGGTTCCTCGTCACCCGGCAGGGCCTCGACCGTGACCTCGCGGTCGAGGCCGGCTAGCCGCTTGAGTTGCTGGCGGATCACGGCGGCCTTGAGCGACCGCTGGGCGGGCAGCGTGGCGTGCTGCCAGTCGCACCCGCCGCAGCCACCGGGCCCGGCGTGCGGGCACGGCGGCGGGACACGATCGGGTGAGGGCACCAGGACTTCTACGGCCTCGGCGCGGGCCAGCCGGGACGTGACCTCGGTAATGCGGGCGAGAACCGTCTCGCCCGGCAGCGCATGCCGGACGAACACGACCGGTCCGTCGTCCGGCCGGGCGACGCACCAGCCTCCGTGCGCCACGTCTGTCGGCGTGACGGTGACGACCTGACCAGTCTCATAATTCATGGGGTCGCATTCTCGCATGTGAGGGCATAACTTTGGCGAGGCGGCCCCTTGCTCGGGGTCCACGCTCAAGTGGAAGGACGGTCGTGCGTATCGTAATCATGGGCTGCGGACGGGTTGGCTCGACGCTGGCCCACATCCTTGAGGACCGGGACAACACCGTCGCGGTCATCGACAGGGACCCGGAAGCATTCCGGAGGCTCCGCTCGTCGTTCAAGGGCGATCGTGTCACCGGGATCGGCTTCGACCGGGCCGTGCTCACCCAGGCGGGCGTCGAGCGTGCCGACGCCTTCGCCGCGGTCAGCAGCGGCGACAACTCTAACATCATCGCCGCCCGGGTGGCCCGCGAGACGTTCGGGGTACAGCGGGTGGCCGCGCGGATCTACGACCCGCGTCGGGCCGAGGTCTACGAGCGGCTCGGCATCCCGACCGTGGCCACGGTCCGCTGGACCGCCGACCAGATGCTGCGCAAGCTGCTCCCGGAGGGCGGAGAGGCGCTCTGGCGGGATCCCACGGGCAAGATCGTGCTGGCCGAGGTGGCCTTCTCACCTGCCTGGATCGGCGAGCAGGTGAAGTCGCTCGAGGCCAACACGATGACCCGGGTCGCCTTCATTGACCGGCTCGGCCAGGCGTTCGTGCCCGAACCGGGCACCGTCTTGCAGGAAGGAGACGTGCTGCACGTCGTGGCCACGGAAAACGACCTGGACCGGATCGCCGCGGCCTTCGCGACGCGGGGAGGCGAGCACTGATGCGGATCGCGATCGCGGGAGCCGGGGCGGTCGGCCGCTCCATCGCCGGCGAACTGCTCGAGAACGGGCACGAGGTGCTGCTGATCGACAACTCGCCCCGGGCCATCAAGGTGGACAGCGTGCCCCGGGCCGAATGGCTGCTCGCCGACGCCTGCGAGATCAGCTCGCTGGACGACGCGCAGCTGCAGCGATGCCAGGTGGTGATCGCCGCGACCGGCGACGACAAGGCGAACCTGGTCGTGGCGCTGCTGGCCAAGACCGAGTACGGGGTGCCGCGCGTCGTGGCGAGGGTGAACCACCCGGGCAACGAGTGGCTATACAACGAATCCTGGGGTGTCGACGTGGCCGTATCGACTCCGCGGCTGCTCTCCGCCCTGGTCGAGGAGGCGGTGAGCGTCGGTGACCTGGTGCGGCTCATGACGTTTGGGCAGAGCGAGGCAAGCCTGGTCGAGCTGACCATGCCGGACGACGCGCCGCTGGTCGGCCAGCGTGTCGGCGCGATCGACTGGCCCGCCGACACCTCGCTGGTGGCGATCTTGCGCGAAGGCCGGGTGCTGGTACCGCAACCCGACGACCCGCTGCAGGCCGGCGACGAGCTGTTCTTCGTGACCAGCGACGACGTCGAGGAGCAACTCGCCCGCCTGCTGCGGTCCAGCGAGCACGCGTGAGCTGACGCGGGCGGCTAGCGCGTCTCGGTGAACTCCGGACCGCGCTCGAAGGGGTTCAGGTCACCGCGGAACCGGTTCTCGTCTTCCGCGGCGGCTTGCTGCTCTTCGAGCGCCTGCCGCGCCTCGGGCGGCAGCCGGAGCTCGAGGATCTCCCGCGGCGGTACCGGATGCTCGCCACGGACCACCACGACGTTCCTGAGCACGTCCTCGAGCAGTTCGGCCTGCTCACCGCCGTCCGCGGCGGGGCCGGTGAACAGTCCGCGCACGAACCAGCGAGGGCCGTCAATGCCGACGAACCTGACCAGCCGCATGCCTGAGGCCGGCTGCCCGGGCTCAATCGGCACCTGGGCCATCAGCTCGATCCCGAACGATCCCTCCGATTCCTGGCTCCGGCCGCTGGCCGTGTCCACCTCGGCGGCGATCTCGGCCCGGACGTCGTCCCACAGAGTGCTCCGGCGCGCCGCCGCGAACGCCTGGATCTGCACTTCGCTCTCCCGGTACCTGACCGTCACCCAGGCGCCGTGCTGTTCGGCCATGACGAGCTGGATCTCGTGTTCGGGACCGACCGGCACCTGCAGGCTGCCGAGGTCTACCCGCTGCTGCGCGGGGAAAGCCTCCGCCGCGTCCCAGGGGCCGCCCTCCGCCTGCGCAGTTACCGCGGGCTGTTCCTCCGACTCGTCGTCGAACGGCTCGCCGTCGTCAAGCTCGTCGCCGGACAGTTCCTGATCGCTGTTCCCGGGCCACTGCCGACCCGCGTCTGCTGAACGACGCCGACGAAACACTCCGCACGCTCCTTCTCTGCTAGCCCCGGGGGGACGACCCCCCGGGAACCCCCCGATCCTGGGGGGAAATCTTTCCCCCCAGACCCCCTCGACCCGTCGAACCGAAGCCGCCATTGGCCCTGCTCGACCCGGGAAGCACCTCTACCTCGTGAAATACCGCCCGTTCCACCCGCTGGATGACGAGCTGCGCGATCCTGTCCCCGCGCCTGAAGCTCACCGGGCGGTCTCGGTCTGTGTTCAGCACGATCACCTTGATCTCACCCCGATAGCCCGCGTCGACGGTCCCCGGCGCGTTCACCAGCGTGACCCCATGCGTGGCCGCCAGGCCGGAGCGGGGATGCACGAACGCCGCGTACCCGTCGGGCAGCGCGATCGCCAGCCCGGTCCGTACCAGCGCCCGCTCGCCTGGTCCAAGTTCGACATCTTCGGCCGCCGTCAGGTCGGCGCCCGCGTCGCCCGGATGGGCGTACGACGGCAGCGGGACGCCGGGGTCGAGGCGCTTGATCAGCACATCGGGTTCGGAATGCGGCAACGAAGACTCCCTCTAACTGCTTGCACGCACGGTGAGGATAGCGCGACATCCGGGCACTGTCGCATCTTACGGGTCGTCTGGACCGGGATCTCGCCGCCGCAACTCGGGTATCGCCCGGGTAATCACGGCGACCATCGGCACGGCGACCACAGCGCCGACGATTCCGGCCAGCACACCGCCGACCGCCAGCGACAAGATGACCGCGAGCGGGTGAAGCCGTATCACCCGGCCGACCACCTGAGGCTGGAGCAGGTGGGCTTCCAGCTGATCCTCGACGATCAGGATGCCCAGCAGGATGACCGCATCGACCCAGCCCTTGGTGGCCAGCGTCACCACAATGGCCAGCGCACCCGCCACCAGCAGCCCGACCAGCGGCACGAAGGCGGCCAGGAACACCAGCACGGCGAGCGGCAGGGCCAACGGGACCCGCATGATCCACAGGACGAGACCGATCACGAGCGCGTGGATGGCGGCCACCGCGACCGTGCCGCGTATGTAGTACACGACCGCCAGCCAGGCGGCGTGCCCGGCCCGGTTCACCCGTTCGGCGCTGTCGGCCCGCAACGCGCCGAGCAGCCAGGTCCAGATGCGTTCCCCGTCCTTGATCAGGAAGAACGTGACGAACAGCATGAGGACGAGGCCGCCGAAGAACTGGGCGGCGATCTTTCCGCCGGTCACCACAGTGCCCTCGACGAGCGACTTGTGCTTGCTGAGGTAGCTGGGGATGTCGTTCAGGAACTTCTGGACGTTGCTGTTCTTGACGTGGAAGGGCGGCCCGGACAGCAACGATTCGACTTGCGTGGTGGTGTGCCTGGCCTCGGCTACCAAGGTCGGATAGTCCGCGCTCACCCGGTTAGCGACCAGCGTGACCAAGCCGCCGAGTACGGCGGCGGCAATGAGCATGGTCGCCCAGGTCGCGGCGAGCCTAGGCAGCCCGGCCCGGCGCAGCCGGTCCGCGAGCGGCTGCAGCAGGGCGGTGAGCAGCAGCGCCGCGATGCACGGGACGACCACGATGTACAAGATGCCGAGCAGGCGCGTGATCAGGTAGACGGCGAGGACGAGAATCAGCAGGCGCCAGGACCACGCCGCCCCCGTTTGCAGCCAGCCCGGCACCCGGTTGTGCTCGGCCGTGTCCTCGCGGCGGTCCGGCATGGTTACCCGGGCGTGCTCCGGTCTGCCCGCCGGACGGGGCTCCGCCGCCGCGGCGCGGTCCCGTCCCAGCCCGGATCGCCCGGCGCCGGATCGCCCGGCGCCGGATCGCCCGGCGCCGGACTGCCCCGCGCCGGACTGCCCCACGAGGGACCGCCCCGCACCGGACGGGCCGGGCTGCCCCGCACCCGCGTTGGCGGTCACGCCCGCATCGGCGGCGCCATCGTCGGGCACCCTTCCCGCGCTGCCGGTCACGCCCGTCTTCCCCGCCCCCGCCACGACTTCATCTGACCAACTACCCTCGACTGCATGCATGATTACCGCGAACGGCTCCGCGTACCGCTCGCCTGGTGGCTGCTCGCCGTGCCAACTGTCCTCATCCTCGGCGCAACGCTCTACGCCGGCCTCGCCGAGCCCTGGCCGGTCATCGTCATGACTGGGCTCACCGCGGGCTGCGTCGCATTCCTGGTCACCCTGGGCCTGGCCACGGTGGAGATCCGCGACGGGGCACTGCGAGCGGGAAAAGCAGTGCTGCCGCTGACGGCGGTCAGCGAGGTGGTCAGCCTCGACGAAAAGCAGACCATGCGGTTGCGCGGCCCGCGGGCGGACCCTGCGGCCCACCTGTATTCGCGACCCTACCTTAAGCAATCCGTCTATCTGGCCGTCGCCGCTTCGCAGCCGTCGGCTGGCTCGACGCCATACTGGCTGATCGGTACCAGGCATCCGGCGGAGCTAGCCGCCGCCATCGAAAGGTGCCGGGTACAGGTAGGCCACGAACCAGTGGCATGATTGCGCGGACGAGGGTAGCGGACGGGGCGACAAGGAGGCAGCGGGATGGCAGACAGGAAAGTGGACCTCGGCACCAAGCTGGTGAGCGCCGTGGCGGCCATGGCGGCCGCCTTCATCGCACGCAAGGTGATCACGTTCGCCTGGACCAAGGCCACGGGCAAGGAACCTCCCACCCACCCGGAGGATCCGCAGGTGGCCCTGACCGAGGCGCTCGGCTGGTCCGTGCTGACCGGCGTCAGCGTCGAGGCGGCGAGGCTGCTCGCCACCCGGGCTGCCGCACGCAGAACGCACAGCGGCCCGGAGCGCGAGCCCGCTAACGCCGCGGACGGCTAAGCCGCGCACTCCCGGCAGACAAGCTGACCATTGCGGTCTTCTGCAAGCTGACTCCGGTGGTGCACAAGGAAGCACCGGGAACACGTGAACTCATCCGCCTGTCGCGGAATCACCCGGAACGAGAGTTCCTCGTTCGACAAGTCTGCCCCCGGCAGCTCCAGGGACTCGGCAACATCGTCGGGGTCAAGATCGATGGTGCTCGATGACTTGTCCATCCGGCGCGCCTGAAGTTCCTGAAGGCTGTCCTCAGTCAGGTCGTCGTCCGTCTTCCGCGGGCTGTCGTAGTCGGTAGCCATCTGAGTACTCCATCCCCCTTCATCCGTAGTGCGCATTCGCTGCGCGGTTGTAACGCTTTCAAGGCCGTAGTTGTGCCCGATTCCGGCGGGGAATTCTGTCACGTTCGCGCCCGGCGCACACGCGGCACGCCGATAACTCTTCGCGGGGAGCTTTCAAGAGGGGTCTGGGGTCGTCCCCCGGGAGTAGAACGGCCGCGTCCCGCTCCGGGTTCAGCCGGGTCAGGAACGTATCAAGCTGCTGGTAGAGGCCCGGACTTGCAGCCACCGCCATGGAGGTGCTCTCGGCCTGGCCAGCCAGGCCGCCGACCGCCGCGCCCGCCTCGCGGGCGATCAGGCCACCGGCCGCGAAGTCCCAGTAGTTCAGGCCGCGCTCGAAGAACGCGTCAAGGCGTCCGGCAGCTACCGAGCACAGGTCCACGGAGGCAGAGCCACCGCGCCTGATGTCTCGTATGTATGGCAGCAACGCCGCGATCACCTCACCCTGCACCCGGCGGCGTCCCGAATCGTACCCGAACCCGGTACCTACCAGGGCCTGGCCGAGCGGCACCCCCGACGTGCAACGCAGCGGCATCCTGGCTTCGCCCCGATGCAGCCAGGCGCCCTGGCCCGCCACCGCCGTGAACCTCTCACCGCGACGGGGAACCTCGACCACCCCGGCCACCACGGTGCCGTCTACCTCGGCCGCGATGGACACCGCCCAGTCGAACAGCCCATATAGGTAGTTGACTGTCCCGTCCAGCGGGTCAACGACCCAGCGGACGCGCCCGGGCCTGCCGCCGTCGTGGCCACGGCCGACCGGCCCCCCTGCCCCTGCCGTCTGGCCGCCTTCCTCGCCCAGGACGGCGTCTCCGGGACGATGCGCCCGGATCAGGCCGGTGATCAGGGCCTCGGACCGGCGGTCCATCTCCGTCACCACATCGGTCGGGCTCGATTTGGTCTCGACGACCTCGGGACGCTCATCGCCGCGCCAGGAGGCCAGCAGCCGGCCGGCCTCGCCGGCGGCGGCTACCGCGATCCGCAGCAGCGCCTCGGCGTCCTCGTCGGCCTCGGTGCCCGTCATGCCGGCGATGCCCCTTCGACCCTTCTGGCGGCCTGGCTGGCGCGGCGTACCGGCAGCAGTCCGCCACGCAGGCCTGGCTCGGCACGCCCATGTCCCCGAGCGCAGCCGAGGACCCCGGCTCGTCCGATGCCGGATTATCCAAAACCGTACTATCCAGTGCCGAGCTATCCGATTCCGGGTCGTCCTGCAGGGCCAGGCGCTCCGTGACCAGTTCGGTGACCATGGCGGCGAACCTCGGATGGCTGCCTGGAGTGGCGGCCCGGGCGAAGGCCAGGCCCAGCGAGTCGGCGCTCTGCGCCGCCTCGACGTCTAGGTCATGCCGGACCTCCATGTGATCGGAAACGAAGCCGACCGGGATCACCACCACTGCCTTCGTGCCAGATTTCGCCAGGTCACCTAGGTGGTCACCGACATCGGGTTCCAGCCACGGCTGGGACGGGGCCCCACTCCGGCTCTGGTAGGCCAGGGTATGGGGATGCGTATCACCAGCCCGTTCGGCAATAAGACGGGCAGCCTCGGTCAGTTCGGCTACGTACCTGTGCCCTCCTCCCGGCCCGCTGGCCTCGGCCATCGCGACCGGAACGCTGTGCGCGGTGAAGACGAAGTGGGCGTCGTCCCGCAGGTCGGCGGGGAGGGTGGCCAGCGCGGCGCGCGTGCTGGCGGCGAACGGCTCGATGAAGCCCGGGTGGTTGAAGAAGCGCCTGATCTTGTCGATCCTGGGTGCGTCCGAGCCGACCGCGGCGCGCGCCCGCTCGATGTCATCGAGGTACTGCCGGCAACCGGAGTAGGAGCTGTAGGCGGATGTCACCAGGGCCACGGCGCGCCGCACGCCGTCATCGGCCATGGCCCGCACCGTGTCGGTCAGGTACGGCGTCCAGTTCCGGTTCCCCCAGTAGACGGGCAGCGACAGTCCGCTGGCCGAGAAGTCGGCGCGGACCGCGGCCAGCAGGTCCCGGCACTGCTGGTTGATCGGGCTCACCCCGCCGACCGCGTAGTAGTGCTCGGCCACACTGGCCAGGCGCTCCGGCGGGATGCCGCGGCCGCGGGTGACGTTCTCCAGGAACGGCATCACTTCGCCGGGGCCCTCCGGGCCCCCGAACGAGACGAGCAGGAAGGCGTCGTATGCCGGCATGTCTCCATCCAACCAGGCCGGGGGGCCGAGGGGGTCTGGGGGGAACGGCTTCCCCCAGGCCCGCCGGAGTGCCAGCCTAGGCGAGCCCGGCCAGACGCATTGCCTAGGGGTAGTTCTGGGCGTACTCGGTGGCTAGGGCGAGCACCTCGTCGACGTACCAGGTCGCGTGGTTGTAGGCGAAGATGGCCTGAGAGAGCGTGGCAGGACGCCCCGCGCCCGCGGCGCACAGCAGCCGCGCGGCCGAGGGCACGGCGTCGAGCGGGTTCATGATGTTCGGCGGGCTGGGCTGGCCGAACGCGCTGATGCCCCACTCGGCCCAGGTGGACGGCAGGAACTGCATCGGGCCGAGCGCGCCGGCGCTGGACGGGCCGACGTTGGTGCCGTCACCGCTCTCGATCTCGTTGATCGCGGCCAGCACGGTCCAGGACATGCCCGGGCAGTACATCTCGGCGGACGCCTTGTACAGCGTCAGGAGGCTGCGCGGCACGCCGCCGGTCGGAACGTTGACGGTCACCGGAAGCTTGCTCACCGTGACCACCGGCACCAGGTTGATCACCTTGGCGCCCGGGCCGATCACCGACCGGACCTTCGCCATCAGCGTGACCAAGTCCACGCCGGGCGCGTTGATCAGCACTGCGAAGTTCTTCGCCAGTCCCAGCTGGGCCGACCTGGCCTGGTCCACGATCCCGTCGGCGCCCGGGATGCTCAGCGCGGTCGGCGCGCCGAACGGCACCTGCGCCTGGACCGCAGCGGAGACCTGATAGGAGCTCCCGGCCGACAGGTGCAGCTTGCCGGCCGCGGCGTGGGTGCTGACCAACTGCCCCTTGCTCAGGTCAGTCCAGACCTGGTTGGCTGCCGCGGTCTCCGGCGGGGTCCAGGAACGGAACGCCTGCGGCGCCACGCCCAGCACGTTGGCGCTCTGGCCGTTGACCGTGACCTTGCCGCCATCGACGGGCAGCACCGCCCGCACGCCGGTCAGCTTGCTGATCCTGGCCAGCTGCGCCCGGGTGATCCCGGCCTGCGTGGCGGCGATGAGATCGGGCACGAACAGCTGGCGCGGGGGTGCTCCGGCCGAGCCGGGGACCTGGAGGGACTTCGGGATGGAACCGCCGGGCGCGGCGACACCGGGGGGCGGGGAGGCATTCAAGGTATAGGGTCCGCCCGAGAGGCTGGCGGCGCCAGCCGGGACGGCGAAGGCCGTCAGCGTCGCGCACGCCGCGACGGTGGCGGCGGCCAGCTGAGCGGCGCGCCGCATCGGCGCGGCACGCCGCGGGAACAAGGACAGCACAATAGATACGACGATATAAGGCATCTGACGCCAACAGAAAGTCCCGGATCAGATTATTAAAGAGTCCTTAAGCCTCTTATTAAGAGATCTTCAGCTTCCCGGACCCCCAGGAGTGTGCATGCCGGACCCTTCGGAGCAGGTGTAGTAGGGCGGGAAGGGTGCCTGCGCCTGCAGTCCTACCAGGTGCTCGATGGTCTGCACCACCTGCGCGGCCCGGGCAGCCCCGGAGGCAGGCAGCGGGGGCCGGTCGAGCAGCAGCTGGCGGGCGAGCAGGGCGCGGTTGACCGCGCGCAGGCTCAGCACTCGTGATGCCGCCATCAGTAGCAGATGTTCGTGTGCAGGCGGACTGCGGGCAGCGGATGGGCCAGGGCCTGGGCCGTGCGCGAGTCGGCCGGGCGGTGCAGCACCACGTAGCCGTCGTCGGCGAACACCTGCGAGTACCCATGCGCCCGCAGGTAGGCCACCTCCTGGGCCTGCTGGCTGGGCGTACAAAACGGGAAGTCCAGCCCGATGGTGTCGCCGACGACCCACGGCGCCCACCGTGGCGTCCCGTCGAGCAGCAGCACGGTGTCCCGGCCCGACAGCCGCGGGCCGATGTTGTTGGACGCCTCCACCTCGACGCCAGCCGGGACGTGCGCGATGGCCGCCGCGGCCGCCCGCATCCGCGCGTTGACCCCGTAGAAGCCGGGGTGCAGCAGCGGGCCGAACGGCGACGACGGGACGTACACCAGGGCGGCGGCGCAGATCGCGGCGGCCCACAACGTGGCCGGCCGCCCAAGGGGGGTCCGGGGGGCCAGGGGGGTACGGGGGGGTGGAACCCCTCCGTGATCGGGGGGACCCGGGGGGTCGTCCCCCCGGACCAGCACAGGTCGTCCCCCCGGGCTAGCACCGCGCAGCCAGGACGGGCGGCGGGCCGGATAAGTGAGGAACTTGTCCCAGCGGTCCGGCCAATGCCGCTGCAGCCGCGCGGCGCCGTCCACCGCGGCGCAGCACAGCATCATCACCACGAACGCGTCGTACTGGAACTTCGCCTGCCACCACAGCGGGTAGCCCGAGGCGAGCATCCGCTCGGCCAGCAGCGGCAGCACCGCGACCACCATGGGCGAGGCGAGCGGGAGGAAACCGAAGGTCGCGAGCAGCCCGATCATGGTCCGGGCCTTGACCCACGGAGTGACGAACACGCGCAGCGCGTGCAGCGGGTGGGTGATGACGTTGAGCAGCGCGCTGCCGAGCGTAGGCCCGAACTGGTCGTACGCCCAGTAGAACGTGGCCGACCCACCGAACGCGGGGATCAGCAGGCGGGTAGCCGCCCAGGTCGCGGCCAGCCCGCCCACCACGAAGGCCAGCCCGGTCCACCGGCGCCTGGTCAGCAGCAGGTAGCAGCCGAAGCCCGCGACAAGCAGGCCCATATCCTCCTTGACCAGCAGCAGCGCTGCGGCAACGATCACCCCGTGCCAGCGCCGCCCGGCGTCGAACCGCTCCACCATCAGCGCGGTCAGCGCCGGGACGAACGCGACCTCGTGGAAGTCGAAGATGACGGCTTCCATGACCGGCAGGGACAAGGCGTAGGCGACGCAGACGAAGTAGGCCGCCCCCGAGCCGAGCTGGCGCCGGGTGTAGGCCCACAGCGGCGGGATGGCCAGCGCGAACAGCACCCCCTGCGCGACCAGCAGGGTGGCCGGGCTGTCGTGGATCCAGTACAGCGGGGCGAACAGCGCCAGGACGGGCGACCAGTGGTCGGCCAGCAGCAGGAAGTGCGCGCCCACCCCGTCGGATACGCCGCGCGCGATCGAGACGGGCGCGGCGAAGTGCGCGTAGCCGCGGATCCCCTGGTCGAAGATGACCAGGTTGAACGTGCTGGCCAGGAAGCGGCGGAACAAGATGAGCGAGTCCAGGCAGTAGACCAGGGCGGCCGCCGCGGTCAGCACGCCCACCTTAACCTCGCTGCGGCCCCAGAACTCCCGGAAACGCCCGGTACCGCCGGCCGTCCCGTCGGCCATGCCGGGGGCGGTCGCTGCGCTGGCCGGCCGGGAACCGGCGGCCTGACTACTCACCGCTGGAAGGGTAGCAGTGCCTCCGGAGGGTAGCGGAAAGTGCGGCTCGTAACCGGAATGGGCAGCATCGAAGTCGCGTGGGGCTACGCTCTTGCTATGAACCAGGAGGCAAGCCGCGGCCCCGCCAACGCCGCGCCGCGCGGGACCGGGCGGCCACCAAGGAAACAACCAGCTAGACCATCCCTGGGCGGAGGCACCCCCGCCCAGGATCGCGAACTGCGCGCGCAGGGCCGCGAAACCGTCCGCCGGCTGCTCGACGCGGGCATGGTCGAGTTCGAGAACCGCGGGTTTCACGGCGTCCGCGTGGATGACGTGGTGCGCCGGGCCGGCATCTCGCACGGCACGTTCTACCTCTATTTCTCCAACAAGGAAGACCTGTTCAAGGCTCTGCTTAAGGACGCTCTGCACGACATGGAGATCGTGGCCGGCGACTTCCCCGTGGTCACGAGCGACGACACCGGCCTCACCGTACTGCGCCAGTGGGTCCGCAAGTTCTTCCGCGCCTACGCGGCGCACGCCACCGTGATCCGCATCCTCAGCCAGGCCGACCTGGTGCCCGAGGAGGTGTTCGGCGACGGCCTGCGGCTGTTCTTCAGCATCGCGGAGGCTATGACCACCGGCATGACCGCCGCCGCCCAGGCGGCCGGGAAGCACCAGGAACACGCCGAACTCACCGCAGTGGCCTGCCTGATGATGCTCGAGCGGGTGAACTACCTGATCAGCGCCGAGGTCCGGCTGCCGGAAGACGAGATGGCCGACCGGATCGCGGACATCATGTATGCCGCGTTCGGCCTCAACATTCCATGATCATGAAGACTTTGCCCCCGGAAACCGGGGGGCAAAGTCTTCGCGATCATGAAAGCGGCCTTATAAGCGCGGGCCCGCGCGTGGCTCTTGTTACCGGGGTGGAGCAGGCGGACGCCCGGCCGGAGCCGGTCGCCGGAGCCGGTCGCCGGAGCCGGGCGCCGGAGCCGGGCGCCGGATCGGGGCTATAGCACCCGCGTCGTTCGGGAAGAATCGTTAGCGTGCGATTTCTTAATGAGACGGCTCCCGGCTACGACCTGACGTACAGCGACGTCTTCATGGTGCCCGGCCGGTCAGCCGTCGGCTCCCGGCTCGACGTCGACTTGGCCACTACCGACGGCAGCGGGGCCACCATCCCGATCGTGACCGCCAACATGACCGCCGTCTCCGGCCGGCGGATGGCGGAGACCGTCGCGCGGCGAGGCGGCATCGCGATCTTGCCGCAGGACATCCCGGCGGACGTCGTCGCGGACGTGATCACCTGGGTGAAGTCCAGGGACTTGGTGACGGAGACCGCCCTGACGCTGGCCCCGACCGATACCGCGGGCGACGCGCTGAGCCTGCTGTCCAAGCGGGCGCACGGCGCCGTGATTGTGGTCGAGGACGGGCGGCCCGTGGGCGTCGCTACCGAGACGGACTGCCTGGGCGTGGACCGCTTCACCCAGCTGCGCCAGGTGATGTCGGCCGACCCGTTCACCCTGCCGGCCGGGACGCCGCCCGAGCAGGCGTTCTCTTTGCTCCACGATGGCAGGCACCGGCTGGCGCCCGTAGTGGACGGGACCGGCAGCTGCCTGGGCATCATGACCAGGACCGGGGCACTGCGCGCGACCCTGTACTCCCCCGCGGTCGATGCCTCGGGCCGGTTGCGGGTCGGCGCGGCCATCGGGGTCAACGGAGACGTGGCGGCCAAGGCCAAGCTGCTGCTCGACGCGGGCGCCGACGTGCTCGTGGTAGACACCGCGCACGGACACCAGGAGAAGATGATCTGGGCGCTGCGGGCGGTGCGTGCGCTGAACCCCGCGGTGCCGCTGGTGGCAGGCAACGTCGTCACCGCGGCCGGGGTGGCCGACCTGGTGGCGGCGGGAGCGGATATCGTCAAGGTCGGCGTCGGGCCGGGCGCCATGTGCACCACCCGGATGATGACCGGCGTGGGGCGGCCGCAGTTCTCCGCCGTGCTCGAGTGCGCCGCGGCGGCCCGGCGGCTGGGCGCCTCGGTCTGGGCCGACGGCGGGGTCAGGCACCCCAGGGACGTGGCGCTGGCGCTGGCCGCGGGCGCCTCGAACGTGATGATCGGATCGTGGTTCGCCGGGACGTACGAGTCTCCTGGTGACACGTTCCGGTCGCCTGAGGGGCGGCTGTACAAGGAGAGCTTCGGGATGGCGTCGGCGCGGGCCGTGCGACTGCGCTCGGCCAGCGACTCCGCGTTCGAGCGGGCCCGTAAAGAGCTTTTCGAGGAGGGCATCTCCTCGGCGCGGATGTACCTGGACCCGGTGCGCCCCGGCGTGGAGGACCTGATCGACATGATCGTGGCCGGGCTGCGCTCCTCGTGCACCTACGCGGGTGCGCGGGACCTGGCGGAATTTCATGAGCACGCCGTCGTCGGGGTGCAGAGCGCGTCCGGCTACAGCGAGGGCATGCCCGTCCCGACCAGCTGGTTAAGGGGGGTCTGGGGGAAAATCCCCCCAGTCGCGGGGGTTCCGGAGGGTCGTCCCCCGGGCTAGCACAGCACTACCCGGTCGCGTTGAGCCAGCGGACGGGGGCGCCGTCGGCCGCACGGCGGAACGGCTCGAGCTCGTTGTCCCAGGCCGTGCCGAGGAGTCTGCCCAGCTCGTCTTCCAGCGACCGGCCGGCGGCTCCGCAGGAGGCCAGCGTCATGACCGACCTGAGCCGGTCCTCGGAGACCATGATGTCGCCGTTGGCGCCGGTCACCGCGCTGAAGAGGCCGAGGTCGGGCGTGTAGCAGTGGCGCACGCCATCACAGCCGGGCGAGTTGTCCTCGGTGACCTCGAACCTGAGCCGGTTCCAGCCGGCCAGCGCGGATGCGATCGCTCCCGCCGTGCCCGGGTGGGCCTGCCAGGTGAGCTCAGCCCGCAGCGCGCCCGGGGCGGCCGGCTGGCCGACCCACGGCATGCCAACAGGGGCCCCCACGATTCCGGCGACAGCCCACTCGATATGCGGGCACAGCGCCGGGGGCGCGGAATGAACGTACAGAACACCATGCGCGGACACCGTGCCTCCTTGTAGACGAGGTTCGCCTTCCCCTGCGGCCTCGCTAACTCGGCACGGACTGCCCAGCTACATATTGTGCCTCATCCCCTGGCTTCACGCCAGCACTTCGGCCAGGAAAACCACGTGAATTCGCAAACATGACCAGTGCGGCCAAGACCACGATGGCCAGCGCCGACCACGGAACGTAGTCACCAAACCGGTCGTAGAGGGTCCGCGCCGACGCCGGAGGCAGGTCCAGCCTGACGTTGACCACGCCGCGCGAGGACTGCCCCATCCAGGCCAGCAGCCGGCCCCGGGCGTCGAACGCGGCCGTGACGCCGGTCAGCGCGGCCTGGACCACCGGCCGCCCGGTCTCGGCCGCGCGTACCGCGCCGAGCGAGGCGTGCTGGTCTGGTCCCCAGGTGCCCTGGAAGGTGGAAGTCGCCGACTGGTACACGATCAGCAGCGCGCCGTTGTCGGTGTCCACCCGGGACATGTCGGGGAACGCGGACTCGAAGCAGATCAGCACGCCGATCGGCAGCGGGCGCCCCTGCCGGTCGGTCGCCTGCAGCAGGTGCGCTCCCGTGCCCGGGATCATGTTGGACGCCGCCGCCTTGCTGATCTTGGTGAGCCAGCCGAGCTGCTGGCGGAACGGGATGTATTCGCCGAACGGCACCAGCCGTGTCTTGACGTAGATGCCCTCGATCCCGGAGGGACTGACCAGGACCGCCCACTTCTCGTGGCCCTTGCCGGGTGGCGTGGCGTCCTGGCTGACCAGGATGTCGGCACCGTCCCGCGCGGCCAGTTGCTCCAGCTGGAGCAGCTGAGCGCGGTTCTTGGCCAGGGTCAGGTCTACCGCGATGCTGCTCTCGCCCCAGACGATCAAGTCCGGCCGCACGCCGCTCAGCGTGCCGCTCTGGCTCAGTTCGGCGGTCAGCGACTGCGAGGCGTGCACGCGCAGGCTCGTGTTGCTGATCACGCCGGGCTGCACCATGGCCACCGTGACCTGGCGGACGGCGGGACTGGCCGGGGTGAGCGCAAACGCCAGCGGCCCAGCGCCGATGCTGGCCACGGCCGCGGCCGCGCCGAATAGCGCGAGCCCGGGACGCAGGTTCGCCCCGCCGGGCCGGGGCAGGGCCTGGATGACGAGCACGATCGCCACATTGGTCATGACCAGCGCGAAGCTGATCAGCCAGACCCCGCCGACCGCGGCCAGCGCGAGTACCGCCGGGTGCTGCCACTGGCTGGCACCGAAGACGGCCCACGGGCCGCCGAGCGCCTGCCAGGACCGCAGCCATTCGGTGAGCAGCCAGCAGGACGGCACCACAACAAGCCCGGCCAAGGCGCGGGGCCAGGTCAGGGGCGCCCTGAGCAGCTTCTGCGCGGCCACCCCGAACGGCACCCACAGCACGCCGAACAGCGCCGCTACCAGCAGCACTCCAGGCCCGATCTCCGGCGCCATCCAGTACAGCGCCGCGATCAGGTACCCGGCCCCGAGCCACCAGGCGCGTATGCCGCCCTCCCGGGCCGTGGGCGACCTGACGATGAGCACCAGCCCGGGCACCAGCCCGAACCAGGCCAGCCACTCCAGGTTCGGCGCCGGGAACGCGAGGATGAGCAAGGCTCCCAAGAGCAGCATCAGGCGGCGTTGCGACCAGATCCACCGGCCGGTCCTCGTCAGCGCCTTGCGCACGCTTCTATTGTCGGCCGGCCAGGGCGCTGCCCGCGACAGGGGCAGCTGCTTACTTCTTGGAGCACATCCGGGTCGACCTTCACCGTGGGATGACGGGCCGCCTCAGCTCAGGGCCGAGACGGCGTCCGTGGTGAGATCGCCGTCCAGATCGAATACGACCGCCGCGATCATTCAGGCACCCGGTTCGTCCGGGCCGTGGTGGCACCGGGGCACGCACCACGGCCCGTTCGGGATCAAGATCTTGAACTTGCCTCCGAGAGGGCGCGCGACACCAGGACCCGAGCCAGGTGCTCACGATAGGCGCGGGTGGCGCGGATGTCGTCGGCGGCACTGGTGCCCTCGGCGGCATGCTCGGCCGCGTCGGCGGCGGACGCGCCTCCGGCCAGAGCGGCCTCCACCGCCGTGGCTCGCAACGGGGTCCCGCCCATGTTCACCAGCGCGACGTGACCGTCCTGGACGGCGCAGCCGACGATGGCCCAGTCGATCGCCCGCTGGGTGAATTTCTGGAACGACCAGGCCCAGGCCGAGGCCGGCTTGGGCACCCTGATCTCGGTGAGCAGCTCGTCCGGCTCCAGAGCGGTCTCGAACAGGCCCTGGAAGAACTCCCCGATACCGATCTCCCGCTCGCCGTCGCTACCGCGCGCGACCACGGTCGCGTCCAGCGCCAGCAGCACGGCGGGCAGGTCCGAGGCGGGATCGGCATGCGCGATCGAGCCGCCGATCGTGCCGCGGTGCCTGATCTGCGGGTCACCGACCTGCCCGGCGGCGTAGGCCAGCAGCGGCACTTCACGGCCGAGAAGCTCAGAATGCTCAACGTCGTGATGCCTGGTCAGGGCGCCGATCGCGACGTACGAGCCCTGGTCGGTGACGTAGGCCAGGTCACGTACGGCGCCCAGGTCGATGATCACCTCGGGAGCGGCCAGCCGCAGTTTCATCAGCGGCAGCAGCGAGTGACCGCCGGCCAGGAACTTGGCGTCCTCGCCGTGCTCGGCGGCCAGGTCCAGAGCTTCCTCGGCAGAGGCAGCCCGCTTGTAGGTGAACGATGACGGGATCACGAAGACACCTTCCCGGAGTCCGCGGCCGCCAGGGCGGCCCTGACGATGTTGTGGTAGCCGGTGCACCGGCACAGGTTGCCTTCCAGGCCCGCCCGCACTTGTTCCTCGGTCGGGTGCGGGTTCTCCTTCAGCATCGACACGATGGCCATCACCATGCCCGGCGTGCAGAACCCGCACTGCAACCCGTGCTCCTGATGGAACGCGCGCTGCACCGGGTGCATCTCGCCGTTGGTGGCCAGCCCTTCCACCGTGGTGACCTCGTGCCCGCTGGCCTGGGCGGCGAGCACCGTGCAGGACTTGACGGACTCGCCGTCGAGCAGCACCGTGCAGGCCCCGCAGGAGGTGGTGTCGCAGCCCACGTTGGTCGCGGTGAGGTCGGCCACGTCGCGCAGGAAGTGCACGAGCAGCATGCGGTCCTCGACGTCCGCGGTGATGTCCTTGCCGTTGACCGTCAGGTCGACCTTCACTGGTTACTCGCTTTCCGTGCCTCGTTGATCGCTGTCCAGACCCGCTGCGGGGTGGTCGGCATGTCGATATGCCGGACGCCGAGATGCGCGACCGCGTCGACGACCGCGTTCTGGATGGCCGGGGTCGAGCCGATCGTCCCGGCCTCGCCGATGCCCTTGACGCCCAGCGGGTTCAGCGTGGTCGGCGTCTCGCTTTCCACCAGCTCGTAGCTCGGCAGCTCGGTCGCACTGATCGCCGCATAGTCGGCGAGCGTCGAGGTCAGCGGGTTGCCGTCGGCGTCGTAGAGCACTTCTTCGAGCAGCGCCTGCGCCGCACCCTGGGCGATGCCGCCGTGCCGCTGCCCCTCGGCGAGCACCGGGTTGAGCACCGGTCCCGCGTCGTCCACGCTCACGTGCCGCAGCAGCGTCACCTTGCCGGTTTCGGTGTCCACCTCCACCACGGACACGTGCGCGCCGAACGGGAACGTGGGCAGGTCGGCGGTGAAGCTCACGTCGGCGATGAGGCTGCCGCCGCTGGTGTGACCGGCGACCTGGGCCCAGCTGAGCGAGGTGTCCGGGTCGCCGCGCACCTGCCACAGGCCGGTGGCCGTGTCGAGCACCACGTCGGCCTCCGCGGCCTCGAGCATGTCGGCGGCCTGGCGCCGGGCCTCGTCCTTGACCTCGACCGCGGCCTTGTGTACCGCGGAGCCGCCGAGCTGCAGGGAGCGGGAGGCGTAGGTGCCGACGCCGACCGGGACCAGGTCGGTGTCGCCGTGAATGACCGTGACCTGATCCATGGGGATGCCGAGCTCCTCCTGCACCAGCATCGCCCAGGCGGTTTCGTGCCCCTGGCCGTGGGGCGAGCTGCCGGTGTAGACGGTCGCGGTGCCGTCGTCGGCCACCTCGAGCTTGGCCGTCTCCCCAGCGGCCGCGTCGGCCGCGGTGATCTCCACGTAGGTGGAAAGGCCGATGCCGAGCTGCCTGACGTCGCCGCTGGCGCGCCTGCGCTCCTGCTCCTTGCGCAGATCGTCGTAACCAGCCGCGGCCAGCACCTTGTCCAGCGCATCGGCGTACTGGCCGCTGTCGTACAGGGCGCCGGTCTTGGTCTGGAAGGGGAACTTGTCTGGCGCGACGAAGTTGCGCCGCCGGACTTCGGCCGGGTCCATGCCGATCTCGGCGGCGAACAGGTCGACCGCGCGCTCGATGGCGGCCGCGGCCTCCGGGCGCCCGGCGCCGCGGTAGGCGTGGGTCGGCGTGGTGTTGGTGACCGCAATCCGGAACCCGGCCTGGACCTGCGGGATGTCGTACACGCCCTGCGCCATCAGGCAGGTGAACCCGGGCATCAAGCCGCTCGTGCGCCCGTAGGCGCCGGCGTCCTGGATGATGTCGAGCCGGTAGGCCAGGATCCGGCCGTCCCTGGTACCGCCGATCTTGACGTGCTGCAGCTGGGCCCGGCCCTGCGTCATGCCGACCAGGTTCTCGCTGCGCGTCTCGGTCCAGCGTAGCGCCCGGCCTATCTTCCTGGCCGCCCAGACGACGATGAGCGCGTCCCGGTCGATGCCGATCTTGGCGCCGAAGCCGCCGCCCACGTCGGGCACCACCACGCGAATCTGGTCCGGGGTCATGCCCAGGACGCCGCACAAGATGAGGCGGCACACTTGCGCGTTCTGCGAGCTGTGCCAGACGGTCAGCTGGCCGTTTTCGAAGGTGGCCGCCGTCGCGCGTCCCTCCATCGGCAGGCAGGCCAGCCGCTGGTTGACGATGTCCTGCTCGACGACCACCTCGCAGGCGCCGAACGGGGTGTCGTCGACCGATACCGGGTTGGTGAGCGCGACGTTGGTCCCGGCCGCGGGGAACAGCAGGCTCTCGTCCTTGACGGCGGCCGCGGGGCCGACCACCACGGGCAGCGGGTCGTAGTCCACGCTGACCAGGTTGGCGGCGTCCTCGCCCTGGTACCGGCCGTCGGTGATGACCACTGCGACCGGCTCGCCGACGAACCGCACCGTGTCCACCGCCAGCAAGGGTTCCGACCACGGGCCGCCGAGCGGCATCAGGCCGCTTTCGTCGCCGCCTCCCGAGCCGTCATCTGGCGGTGGCGGCGCCAGGTCGTCCATGTCCCGGACGGTCAGCACCGCGATCACGCCTGGCTGGCTCATGGCTTCGCTCGTGTCGATGCCGGTGATACGCGCGTGCGCCAGCGGGCTTCGCACGAACGTGACGCGTGCCGCTCCGTTAAGTTCCGGCGTCCGCAAGTCGTCGACGTAGACGCCGCCGGCTGTCAGCAGCCGCGGATCCTCCGTCCGTATCACCCTGGTGCCCAGGATGCTCATGTATCCCTCCGCAGCGGTCTGAACCCATCTCGACCTTCGAGTCTTCGCCAGCGAACCTACACCCGGGTAGCCCAGCGAACCATGGCTGGCCCCACAAAGGGGCCTGGTGCACATTGTGACTGACCACGCAGGTAGATGAGCATGGCCAGGCCTGGTCCGGTTTAGCCGGCTTTAGCTTCGGTTAGGTCGGTCCAGTCACTTTGGCTAGGGTCATGGCCGCGGCCATGAGTTAGCGTCCATAACATGCTCGATGCCGCGAATTGGACTGCCCGCCTGAAAGAACTGGCCTCCCGGGCGCAGGTCCCCGGGGCCACACTGGGCATCTGGTTCGACGGGCAGGAAATCCTCGCCGCGCACGGCGTGCTGAACTCCGCGACCGGGGTTCCGGTCACCACCGACTCCCTGTTCCAGGTCGGGTCCATCACCAAGATATGGACCGCCACGATGATTACGCAGCTCATCGACGAAGGGCTGCTTTCGCTGGACACGGCCGTCTCGCAGGTCCTGCCGGGCGTGCGGCTGGGCGCTAGCGATGTCGGCGCGCAGGTCACGGTGCGGCACCTGCTCACGCACACCAGCGGTATCGACGGCGACATCTTCACCGACACCGGCCGGGGCGACGAATGCATACAGCGTTACGTCGATGAGCTATCCGGCACCCCATCTGTTTTCGCCCCGGGCGCGGCGTACTCCTACTGCAACAGCGGCTACGTGCTGCTCGGCCGGATCATCGAGGTGCTCGACGGGCAGTCCTGGGACCAATCCCTGCGCCAGCGGCTGATCAGGCCGCTTCCGGTCGCCCAGACGGTCACCCTGCCGGAGGAGGCGATCCTGCACCGGGCTGCCGTCGGGCACCACCGCTGCGGCACTCCGGTCCATGTCTGGGGCCTGCCACGCAGCATCGGCCCGGCCGGGCTGATCACCGCCACGGCCAGCGACCTGCTCACCTTCGCCCGTCTTCACCTAGGCGGCGGCGTCACGGCCGACGGCATGCGGTTGCTCAGCGAGGCTTCGGTGGCGGCCATGCAGGCGCCGTACGCTTCCATTCCCGAGTTCTCCGCGCCCGGCGCGGCCATCGGCCTGGGCTGGCGGCTGAGCCGCTGGGATGACCGGACGATGATCGGGCACGACGGTGACACCGTCGGCCAGTCCGCCTACCTGCGGATCGACCCGGTAGCCGGGGCGGCGGCCTGCCTGCTGACCAACTCCGCAGAGTCGGAGTCCTTGTACCGGGAGGTGTTCGGCGAAGTGTTCGGGGCCCTGACGGGCGTGACCGTGCCCCCGCCGCCGCACCCCGCGCCTGCCGGCACAGGCGGGGACGCGGATCTCGAGCGTTACGCCGGCCGCTATGAGCGCACGTCACGGCGGTTGGACGTGTCGGTCCGCAACGGGCAGCTGCGGATCATGCTGATCATGACCGGGAACCTGGCCGCCCTGACCGACTCCGAGCCCGAGGAAGTGTTCCCGCGCCCGGCGGACTCCTCAGGCACGAGGTTCGTGCTGCGCTCGCGTGACGACGAGCCATGGGTGCCACTGAGCTTCGGGCAGTTCGGCGACGGTACGCCCTACATCTACCTCAGCGGCCGGATAACCCCCAGGATGCGGTGAGCGGCGGCGCCGCCAGCCGGGCGCGGCACCTGCCTGGTCCGGGATCCCGTAGGCCCGCAGCACGTCATCTCCTCGGCTCGTCAGGGCGCCTGGGACGGGCGGTTGGCCGTGACGCGCGGGTGGTCCTGCCAGGCAGGCATGGTCGCCATGTACTCCAGGGTCTGCCGCTCGATCTCCTGGCGCGTCGCGCTGGGGTTGCGGCGTGCCTGCCACGCGGTCATCCGCGCAAAGCGCTCGTCGAACGACTGCAGGGCGCCGGTTTCGTCGGTGCAGTAGCCGCAGTAGCGGCCGGTCTCAATCGGCATCCCGCAGCTCTCGCAGGCTTGTGCGGTGGTCATCAGGTCCTCCTCGTAGGATCATTCCGGAGAAACGTCAGGTAGACAGCGCGGAAGAGGTCGGCGAAAGCGTTCGGCCCGCGCTCGTTCATCGGTCACGTCACCAGGGTTCCTGGCGGTGAATCCATCGTCAATCCCGATGGATTCCCGGAGGCATCCACGTGAGCGGTTCAGGACAGGTGGGTGCCGCCGCCTGCGGGGCTGCCGTCGGCGGGATCCCGCCGACGGCAGCCCGGGCAGTCAGCCGACGACAGCCGGCTGGCCGGGGGCCAGTACACAAACCTGTCCGTCCGGCAATAAATGCACAGCACAGGACGATGAGCATCGGGCGATTCGGCCGCGGTACCCGAGGCCAGGGTGAACGCTGTATCCGTCATGAGTCGTACACCCTCCAGCGCGGAGCCGCTAGCGGCGAGGGAGCACATGGTCCGGACTGATCCAGGCCGACTATGTGGTCTCAGGCTCGCACGAACCGGCGGCCCGGGGCAAGCCGCGCTTCCGGGTAGCCGGCTGCGGCAGCTACCCGGCCTGTTTAGGGTAATCGGGTGAAACCATTTCTGCTGCTGGCCATCCGCGCCGAGGATGCCGCAGCCGATAACGAGTACGACTCGTTCCTGACCCTGACCGGGCTGGCTGAAGGCGAGCTGCGCCGGATACGTCTCGAGCAGCGCCCGCTGGGCGACGTCGATCTGCGGGACTGGTCGGGAATCCTGCTCGGCGGCGGGCCGTTCAACTACACCGACTCCGACGACCTCAAGACGCCGGTCCAGCGGCGGGTAGAGGCCGATCTGCACGGCTTGCTCGACCGGGTGGTCAGCGCGGACTTCCCCTTCCTCGGGGCCTGTTACGGCATCGGGGCGCTAGGCCATCATCAGGGCGCGGTGGTGGACCGGCGCTTCGCCGAGCCCGTGGGTACCGTCGAGATCACCCTCACCGCAACGGGCCGACGAGACCCCCTGCTCGGCGAGCTGCCCCCGACCTTTGAGGCCTTCACCGGCCACAAGGAGGCGATCAGCCGGCTGCCCGGCCATGCCGTCCTGCTGGCCAGTTCGGCCGACTGCCCGGTGCAGGCGTTCCGGGTCGGCGCCAACATCTACGCCACCCAGTTCCACCCCGAACTCGACGTGGCCGGCCTGTGCACCCGGGTCGAGGTCTACAAGCACGCAGGCTACTTCGAGCCTGACCATGCCGACGAGATCAAGGCGCAGGCCACCCGCAGCCACGTCAGCTGGCCGCCGGTTATCTTGCGCGGGTTCGTCGGGCGGTACGGCCAGAGCCGCCGGGCCGAGGCCCAGGCCGGGTAATCACGGCCGTCCCCGATGCTGGTCATGGTGTCGACGTCTCTTGCACGCCACGCGGGCCAGCGGTAAGAAGTGCAGGTGGGCAGGTCTGGTCCCGCGGGATCAGTCAGCGCTGCGTACGTTGAGCTGCGTCTCGCGGGCACGTTCAGGGTCGTCCGGGATGGCACCGAACTGACCGACGGGGAGATCGGCAGCCGGAAGTCGCGGACGCTGCTCAAGCTGCTCGCGGTCGAGCGCCCGGGTCTGGTCCCTCTCGACCGGATCGTCGAGGTCCTATGGCCACACGAGCGGCCAGCTGCCCCGGAGCAGAACGTCGCAACCCTGGTCAGCAGGTTGCGCGCGGTGCTGGGGGCCAACCTCATCCGGGGCGGCCGGGCCGGGTACCGGCTGGCGGGCGATCCCGGCGTCCTGGTGGACCCGGACGCGGCGGCCGGCTTCTGCGAGCAGGCCGAAGGCAAGCTGGGCACCGCCGCCGCGCTGGCGCTGGCCGCAGCCGAGCGCGCGCACGAGTTGCTGTCCGCGGGCACCGCGATCGGCGACGAGCCGTACGCGGACTGGGCGGATCCCGAACGCGCTATCCCAGCCTGGCGGCTACGCCCTCGGCGCCCAGGCCGGCGAGGCCGCCATCAGGCAAGTCGTCACCGACGCGGGCTTCACCCGGTTCCGGCGCGCCGCCGAGACGCCGTTCAACCTGGTGTACGAGGTCCGTCCCTAGAGCGCTCGCGCGCACCTCTGGTTGGATGGTGCTTCGGCTCCGCTGCCAGGAGGAGATGCGCTGAACGCTGCCGCCAGTGAGACGGTCTCGCTGATCGCCCTGCTAGGCGTGCTGGCATGGGCGGTGATCAGGCCGCGCGGCTGGCCGGAGGCGGTCGCGGCCGTCCCGGCCGCCGTCATCCTGGTCGCGGCCGGGGCGATCCCGGCCGGCGCGGCGGGCTCCGAGGCCAGGCAACTGGGACCGGTGATCGGCTTCCTGGCCGCCATCTTGGTGCTGGCGCACCTGTGCGACGACGACGGGCTGTTCCGGGCCTGCGGGGCGTGGATGGCGCGATCCAGCGCCGGCCCATCCCGGCGAGCAATGCCCCGCAGGCTGCTCGCGCAGGTGTTCGTGATCGCGTCGGTGACCACGGCGGTGCTCAGTCTGGACGCCACCGTGGTGCTGCTCACCCCGGTGGTGTTCGCCACCGCGGCCAGGCTGGAAGTGCGGGCCCGGCCGCACGTGTACGCGTGCACGCACCTGGCGAACTCCGCCTCGCTGCTGCTGCCCGTCTCCAACCTGACCAACCTGCTCGCGTTCGCGGCCAGCGGGCTGGCCTTCGGTCACTTCGCCGCGCTGATGGCGGTGCCCTGGCTGGCCGCCATCGGCGTCGAGTACGTCGTGTTCGGCCGGTTCTTCGCCTCCGACCTGAATACTGGCGACCTGAACGTGCGGCCGCGCCGCGTTGGCGACAGGGCTGACCAGGACGGGGCTGACGATGACGAGGCCACCAGGCTGCCGGTGTTCACGGTCATCGTGGTGGCACTGACGCTGGCCGGGTTCGCCGGCGCGTCGGCGGCGGGCGTCAACCCCGCCTGGGCGGCGTGCGCCGGGGCCGTGGTCCTGGCCGTACGTGCGCTGGTCCGCCGCCGGGTGGCTCCTGCCAGCCTGGTTCGGGCGGCTGACCTGCCCTTCCTGCTGTTCGTGCTGAGCCTGGGCATCGTGGTCAAGGCGGTGACGGATAACGGGCTCGGCCGGGTGCTGGCGCCGCTGCTGCCCGGCGGGACATCGCTGCCCGCGCTGCTCGCCACCGCCGTGCTGGCCGCCGTCCTGGCCAACGTCTGCAACAACCTGCCTGCCGTTCTGGTCCTGCTCCCGCTGGCCGCGCCGTCCGGCGCCGGCGCCGTGCTGGCGGTACTGCTCGGGGTCAACATCGGCCCCAACCTCACCTACACCGGCTCGCTGGCCACCTTGCTGTGGCGCCGCATCCTCCGGTACCACGGGTCGTCGCCTGATCTCGGGGAATTCACCAGGCTAGGCCTGCTCACCGTGCCCGCGGGGCTGGTCATCGGGGTGCTGGCGCTTTGGGCCGGGCTACATGTCCTGGGAGGCTGATCAACATTGAGCGATAGCGATGACGAGGTCCGTTCGGTCTATATCTGGGTTTGTGAGGGGACCTGGCGGGCCAGCGTGGACGCGGCCCTCAGCCTGGCCCCGGCCGGGTCCCGCTTCACGTTGCTGCACGTCACCCCGACCGACGTACCGGACGCGGCGCACGGCGCCTACGCGGGCCTGCTCGGGCGAGGTCACCGGGCCGGGGACGACCCCGGAACCCGGCTGGAGAAGATGGCCGCCACCTCGGCCGGCGACCTGCTCGAGGCGGCCGCCCGCCGGCTCGGACGCCGGTGCGAACGGCGGGAAATTCAAGATCGACCCGAACGGGCCGTGGTGGCAGCCTCGGCGGAGGCGGATCTGCTGGTCGTGGCGCGGGACGGGGACCGGGCCCGGCTGGGCCCGAAGAGCCTGGGCAAGGTCACCCGGTTCGTCGTGGATCATGCGGCCTGCCCCGTCCTGCTGGTCTGGCCCGAGTCCGCGCCCGACGTGGCCACCATTCCCCCGCCGCCGCATCACCCTCCGCCGCCACCACATCACCCTTCCCCGCCGGACCGCTGAACTGCGAAACCCGGACACAAGACGCGACTATTTGTAGCATCTCCTTCACGAAAAGTAGCGAAGGGGGTTGCTTGCGTGGCGGAAATGACTATTACCCCCGGAACCGCAGACAAATCGTCTAGCTGGCGGCACGAGAGGCCGGGAGGCGGCGGCGGGCGGCGGAATCGGTGAGCTCGGGCGGCTGCCAGCCCGCGTCGGCGGGGTTCAGCGTTATGCCGGGCGGGACGATCTGGTCGATGCGGTCGAGGACGTCGTCGTCCAGCACGACGCTCGCGGCCGCCAGCAGGTCGGTGAGCTGGTCCATGGTGCGCGGGCCGATGATCGCCGACGTGACGGCCGGGTGCGCGATCACGAAAGCCAGCGCCAGGTGGGTCAGTGAGCAGCCCGCGCCGGCGGCGATCTTGATGAGCTCCTCGACGGCGGCCAGCTTGGCGGCGTTCCCCGGCAGCGCCGGATCGAAGCGTTGCGGCAGCCGCCGCGCGCGGGCGGTGGTCATGTCCGGACCCGCGTCCTGGCGGATACGGCCGGTCAGCCAGCCGCCCGCCAGCGGGCTCCAGGCGATGACCCCCATGCCGTACTTCTGGCAGGTCGGCAGCACGGACGCCTCGATGCCACGGACCAGGATCGAGTAGGGCGGCTGCTCGCAGCGGAACCGTTCCCGGCCACGGCTCTGCGCGACCCACTGCGCCTCCACGATGCGCTCGGCCGGGAACGTGGAGGAGCCGATCGTCCGGACCTTGCCGCTGTGCACCAGGTCGGACAGCGCGGACAGGGTCTCGTCGATGTCGGTGTCCGGGTCGGGACGGTGCATCTGGTACAGGTCGATGTAGTCGGTCTGCAGCCTGCGCAGGCTGTTCTCGACCTCGCGGACGATCCAGCGGCGCGAGTTGCCGCGCATGTTGGCGTCCTCGCCCATCGGGCTGTGTGCCTTGGTGGCCAGTACCACGTCGTCGCGGCGGCCGCGCAGCGCCTTGCCGACGATCTGTTCGGACTCCCCCGCGGAGTACACGTCCGCCGTGTCGATGAAGTTGATGCCGCCGTCGAGTGCGGCGTGGATGATCCGGATGCTCTCGTCGTGATCGGGATTGCCCCACGCACCGAACATCATCGCGCCGAGGCAGTACGGGCTCACCTTGATCCCGGTACCGCCGAGCGTCCGCATCCGCATTCCTGTCACCTTCCGTCGTGGAGTTTCGCGCATACCGACTCTAGCCACCGCGATCGCGGCCCCGAGCAGCGTTCGGCCCGTCACCGGCCGGCGGCCAGCAGCTTGCGCAGGTAGTCCGCGCTCTGGCGGACACCGGTGACCGGGCCTTCGCCGCGTGGCTCCGCGGTGAGGATGGTGTCCTGCTCCAGGACGTACCAGCCGCCGTAGTCATGGCTCCGCAGGTGGCCGACGATGGCGGCGACGTCGACGTCACCGCTGCCCAGCGGCCAGTACATGCCGCGCCTGACCGCCTCGGTATAGGTCAGCCGGCCCGACCGGACCTGCGCCGCGATCTGGTCGTTGACATCCTTGAGGTGGACGTGCGCGATACGGTCCGGGGCCTGCCTGGCTAGCTCGGCCGGGTCGGTCCCGCCGATCAGCAGGTGACCGGTGTCCAGGCACAGCGAGATGGCCGAGCCCTCGAGCACGCGCTGGACCTCGGGGCCGCGCTCGATCATGGTGCCGACGTGCGGGTGCAGAACGGCGCGGACGCCGCGCGCCGCGGCCAGGCTGGTGAGCCGGCCGAGGTTCGTGAGCAGCGTCGTCCAGCCCGCCTGATCCAGGTCGGGCCGGGTGTCGTAGCCTTCCCGGCCGGTCGCGGCCGAGAGCACGAGCACGCCGGCGTGCGCGGCGCCGTAGCTGTCGAGCAGGCGCTCGATCCCGGGTACCGGGTCCCGGCCGGCCTCATGCAGCACGACCGGAGTGAAGCCGCCGACCGCGGCGAGGTGACGAGAGGCGAGGAACTCCGCCCTGACCGCCGGGTCGGCAGGCAGGAACCCGTCCGGGCCGAACTCGGTGGCGGCCAGGCCGACCTGCCGCATCTCGGTCAGCACGCGGTCGGGAGACAGCTGATAACCCCAGCCGGGCACCTCGCACACGCCCCAGGAGATGGGCGCGCCAGCGATCTTGTCAGCGGCGGTCGACATAGGTGGACTCCTCGGTGGAGAGATGCGCAGGCGGGACTGGCGGTCACCCGGCGGCGGTGTCGGCCGCGTGCACGAGCCTGGGCCGGACCTTCAGCTCGGGATAGACCAGCGGGATGGCCTGGTAGGCGCGGCTATGCAGTTTGCCCATCCAGCCCACGCTGATCAGGCCGATGCCCGGCTGGGCGTATCCGTCGCCGGTGATTCTCATCGGGGGTTCCTGCCTGCGTCGGGGAGCGGGCCGCGCGGGGTAGATGACCTTGACACTGCCTCAGCCGATTGGCCAAGTCAACGAACTACCGCGCGGCGGCGGGTTACCCGCCGGTCGCCACCGGACGGGCGGGGTCGGCGATCCAGTTCGACCAGGAGCCCACGTAGAGCGCGGCGGGGATGCCCGCCAGCGTGAGGGCGAGGACCTCGTGGGCCGCCGTCACGCCCGAGCCGCAGTAGACGGCGACCGGCGCTCCGCCCGGTGTGCCGACGCCTGGCACGGCTCCGAGGGCGGTGAACCTGGCCGCGAGTTCGGCAGCGCTGGCGAAGGTACCGTCCGGGTTCACGTTGCCGGCCGTAGGCGCGCTGACCGCGCCGGGGATGTGGCCGGCCACCGGGTCGGCCGGCTCGGTCTCCCCTCGGTATCGTTCCCCCGCCCTGGCGTCGAGCAGCAGCCCGGTCCGCGCCGCCGCCTGCGCGCCCGCCGCGTCGAGCACTGGCAGGTGACCGGGCACCGCGGTGAAGTCGCCGGAGGCCGGCGCGGGCTCGGCCGTGCTGACCTCAAGGCCTGCGCCGGTCCAGGCTCGGTAGCCGCCGTCGAGCACCCGGACGTCCTCGTGCCCGAAGTAACGCAGCGTCCACCAGCCGCGGGCGGCGATCGTGGCGTCCCCGTCGTCGTACACGACGACCGGCCGGTCCTGGCTCACCCCGGCCGCGCGCATCGCGGCCTGGAAGGCGGACGGGTCCGGTAGCGGGTGCCGCCCGGCGGGACCGGGCGGCGCGGCCAGGTGCCGGTCCAGGTCGGCGAAGACCGCGCCGGGGAGGTGTCCCTGCCGGTAGCTGTCGATACCTGGTGGGCCGCCGAGCCGCCACCGCACGTCAAGCAGCACGGGCGGCGGATCGGTGTTCAGTTCGGCGGCAAGGGCCTCAGTGCTGACGAGCAGCGTGCTGACCAGCAACCGGTCCCGGTCGGTGCCCGGGTTCACGTGGCTGTGTAGGTCAGTGCGGGTACCAGCTGCTCCGAGGAGGTGAGTGAGCCGTGCATGCCGGCCAGCGCGGACTCCCTCGGCTCGGCCTTGGCGGCCACGATGGCCATGGATCCCGCCGGGGCGGCCACCACGTCGCCGATCCGGTTGGCCATGGCCGGATCCACCGGGCCGAACCAGCCTTCTTTGATGGCATCGTCCCTGGACAGCACCCAGGCGCGGTCGCCGAGTACCTCACGCCAGGTGGCGAGGAGGTCGCCGACGGCGCCGCGCCGCGCGTACAGGTGCCTGGCCCGCGGCTCACCGCCGAGCAGGGCCAGCCCGGACCGCAGCTCCGGTGTCGCGTCTACGTCGAACTTGTCGTCGGAGCCGACGTCCACCATGCCGTGGTCCGCCGTCACGTACATGAACGTCCCGGAAGGCAGCGCGCTGGCCAGCTGTTCGGCCAGCTTGTCCACGTGGGCCAGCTGGTTGTACCAGGCGTCGGAGCCGACCCCGAACACGTGCCCGGTGTTGTCGAGGTCCCCGTGGTACACGGTTACGAGCGCGCGCCCGTTCTCCGAGACGGCCGCGGCAGCCTGCGCGGCCAGGGCGCCCATGCTGTCGGCCGGCCGGAAGTCCGCGCCGCGCATGGTGGCGACCGTCAGCCCGGTGCCGCGGAAGGCGCCCTGGGCGACGTGCACGGCCGCGATGCCCGCGGCGGCGGCGCGCTCGTAAATGGTGGGCAGCGGCTGCCACTGCCGGGGATCGATCCGCGAATCCCAGCGCAGTCCGTTGAGCAGGCGGTTCTCGCCTGGGATGATGACCTGGTAGCCGAGCATCCCGTGCTGGCCGGGCGGCCGCCCGGTGCAGATCGAACCGAGGCTGGTGACCGTGGTAGACGGGAACCCGGCCATGATGGGCTTGGAGTTGCGCGCGAGTTCGGAGAGGAACGGCGTGGCAGCGGGATGGTCGCGGAGAAGTTCCCAGCCCAGCCCGTCCACGATCAGCAGGCACGCCCGCCGCGCGGGGGTGAGGCCGAGGACGTTCTGCGCCTGGGGTGCTTCCGGGTCCAGAGACGCGAGCATCGATGATGACAAGTCAGCGAGGGTCGCGGTCCCGTAGGACGGCACGATCGGCGAATGTCTCGGCTCGGGCGTCATGCGGGAATCCTCACCTGCTACTCGTGGGTGCCACTCAGCGTCTTGGCTGCTTGCCTTGGATCTTGCCGTAGCTCTACGCCGCGGCCTGCCTCGGCGCCGTTGCCTTAGCATCTTGCCGGAACATGGTGCCACTGGCGGGCAGCGGCGGCAAAACGAGCCTTCAGCGACCGCCCACCAGACCTTCAGCTACCGTGGACGGCCGTGGCGTCGGACAGCTCCCGCGCGAAGTTCAGCAGCTGCCGCACGGCGTCCTCGCCGTCGGCGGCCTGGCTGACCCGCAGCGAGAAGTCGTCGGCTGTGATCGTACCGAGGTAGCCGTGATCAGCCTCACAGCTCTCGTCACCGCAGTGCGCGGGCTCGAGCTCCAGGTGGGAAAGGACGTTCCAGCCGATGGTCAGCATGACCTCCGACGGCATGGTGACGCCCGGCACGTAGGCCGCCGGGTCGGGCACCACGCGGCTGAGGGCCACGGATGAGATCTTGGCGAACCGGATCGCCTCGGTGCTCGTCTCCGCCCGCGGCCGGCTGTCGGAATCCTCGGCCGGATGCTCGTCGGTGTGCGAGTACACCAGCCGGGTCGGGGTGAGCGCCAGCACCGTCATGTGCCTGCGCACCTCCATGCCGGGATCGAAGATCGCGTCGTGGTGGACGACGTAGGCCGTGACTGGCTCCGATCCCAGCGCCGAGGCGACGGCATCGGACACCAGGCCCGGGTAGTAGCCGCTGTGCTCGATCGCGGCCCGCAGGCCGTCGGTCAGGACTCGCGTTTCCCTCATGCCCCCATCCTGCACCGTCCCGCCGGGTACTTTACCCCCGGGAGCGAATCTAACCGACCTCCGGCCTCCCGGGCGGCGCCACGCCGGCGAGGTCCAAGACGCGCTCCTCCGCTGGTTCGGGCAGGCTCATCGCGCTCGCGCCGGGGGCGGGCCTGGGCTTGCGGGGCTTCCTCGGTCCCGATCCCCCGCCCCGCCCGCGGTAGACGATCAGGCCGTTCACCGGGTCGGGGGCGCCGTCAAGAGCCGAACGGACCGCGGGCAAGGCGCGAAACGTCTCCCACTGCTCGTCGGAGTCGAAGAGCACCTCGAACAGCACGCCATAGCGATGCTCATGCCACGCCCATTCGATCGCCCCGTGGGTCAGCGCCGCCTCGGTGAGGTCGTCCTGGTAGGAGTCCTTCCAGCGACGAGCGGGCAGCTCACTTGCGTCGAATACTTCGATCGACCACCACTCGGACACGTCTGTGCCACCGCCATCCGGTTTCGTCTAGCCCCCGCTTAAGATAGTACGTCTTTGGGCGGCCTGCCGATAGGCTGCTACACCAGCGAGCCGAAGGGGCGCGGCGCCGACTGGACTGAGGAGCGAGGCACGAGCGACGAGGGAAGGCGGCGCAGTGAAGAGGGATGGGGAGGTGGGTGGGACCCCGGAGGCGAGTGGGAAGCAGAGCGTGAAGGGGACGAGCCTGAGGCTGTCGGTGACACTGCTCACCGTGATCCCGTGGCACGACGCGCGGGCCGCCGAGCCGACCGCGCAGGCGGCTGGGGAGGCGGCTGGGGAGATGACCGCGGCGATGGCCGGGAGCCCGGCCGTGCCGACGCTGCCGCGGGCCACCGTGGCCGCCGCGATGGCGTGGGCGCCGGCGGTAGGGCTGCTGCTCGGCGTCATCGCCTCGGCCGTCCTGGTGGTGGCCGATCATCCGTTCGGGGCCGGGCCGCTCACGGCGGCCGGCCTCGCGATCGGGCTGCTCGCGCTGCTCAGCCGCGGCCTTCACCTTGACGGGCTGGCCGACCTGGCGGACGGCCTGGCCAGCGGCAAGCCAGCCCCCGCCGCGCTGGACATCATGCGCCGCTCCGACATCGGGCCGCTCGGCACCGTCACGCTGATCCTGACCCTGCTCATCCAGGTCGCGGCGCTCAGCCAGGCCGAGTCGGCGGGGCACGGCCGGGGACCCGCAGCGCTCATCGCCGCGGTGGTCACCGGCAGGCTCGCCCTGACGTGGGCCTGCCGTCGGGGGGTGCCCGCGGCCCGGCCGGACGGGCTCGGGGCACTGGTGGCGGAATCGGTGCGCCCGGCGATCCCGGCCGCGGTCACCGTGGCCACGCTGGCGGCGGCCACAGCGGCGGTGGCCGTCTCTGCCGTCATCGGCAGCGAGCCACTCGGCTGGACCCTCCCGCTCGCGGTCCTGGCCGGCCTGGGCGCGGCGTTCGCGGCGCAGCGGCACGCGGTGCGACGACTAGGCGGCATCACCGGCGATGTACTCGGCGCACTGGCCGAGATAGCGACCACCGCCACCTTGGTGGTGGCCGCCATGGGCCCGGCCGCCTGACCCGCGGGACGGTGGCGCGGTGGCGCCATGGCGCCGGCGCGGTGGCGCCGGCACCGTCGCGGCCGGCCGGTGCGCGTCAGCTCAGCCGGATCCGCGGGTCCGCCACGGTCAGCGCGATGTCGGCCATCAGGTTGCCCAGCACCGTCAGCACCGCGCCTATCAGCGTGTACGCGATCAGCACCGGGTAGTCCTCGTTCCCGAGGCTGTTGAAGAACAGCAGGCCCAGGCCGTCATAGTTGAAGACGAACTCGGCGATGAGATTGCCCGCGAGCAGCGCCGGGATCGACAACCCCACCAGCGTGATCATCGGCAGGCAGGCGTTGCGGACCAGGTGCCGGAACAGCACGAGGCGCTCCGGCAGGCCCTTGGCCCGCGCCGTCTTGATGTAATCCTGGGCCAGGGTCTCCAGCGCCGAGGACCGCATGTACCTGGAGTAGCCGGCCAGGATGAGCAGGGTCAGGCAGGCGATCGGGAGCGTCATGTCGCGCCAGTCACCGATCACCGCGAGCAGCGAGTCGGACTGGCTGGCCTCGAAGCCGAAGACATGGAAGCTCAGCGCGAAGATCTGGATCGCGATCAGGTAGAGCAGGTAATCCGGCATGGCGTAGGCGGTGAAGGCCACGCTGGTGGCCGCCTGGTCGCCGAAGGTGTTCCGCTTCACCGCCTGGTAGATCCCGAGCGGGATCGCGATCAGGACCGCGAGTGCCAGCGCCATGCCGGATAGGTACAGGCTGCGCGCCCACCGCTCCTCGAATAGTGCCGCCACGCTCTGGTTCAGCTTGTAGGAGTACCCGAGGTTGCCGTGGAACAGGGCGTTCATGTAACGCAAGTACTGCACGATGACCGGTTCGCTGAAGCCGTTCTGGGTGTTCCAGGCCGCGATCGCCTGAGGCGAGGCGCGGGGGCCGAGGACCACGATGGCGGGCGAAGGGAAGACTGAATGCAACAGGATGAAGATGAAGACCGAGATGCCGGCCAGGATCACGAGTGACGTCCCGAGCCGCCGGATCAGGTAAGCGGTCACTCGCCACCCTCCTTGCTCCGATGCTCACGGCCGACCTGTGCCAGCACCTGCTCTGATCTGGTCTATCAGCGGCAGGTCATGCGCGTCCACCGGAGCATGTTTCAATGGCGAGAAAGGCCGGCCGCCGCGGACCTCGCCGGCCGACAGCCGCGGGTGGACCGAAATGGGCCAGGAAGAACCGAGCCAGGAACTGCTGATGCCGCCGACACATGAAGTATTCAACCAGCCACCGGCGCTGACCGGGTACGACGTCGCCGACGACCCGGCGATGCTGAGCGCGCTGCGGCGCGAGGGCGCCGGCTGGGCCGAGGACGCGGTCCGTGAACTCGGCCGCCTGGCCGGCTCGGCGCAAGCCCAGGAACAAGGCCGTCAGGCCAATGAGTACCCGCCTAAGCTGCGCACGCACGACCGTTTCGGCCACCGGGTCGACGAGGTGGAGTTCCACCCGGCCTGGCACGAGCTGGTGACGGTGGCGGTGCGGAATGGCCTGCACGCCGCACCGTGGCGGGACCCCAGGCCCGGAGCACACGTGGCGCGGGCAGCGGGCTTCTACGTCTGGAGCGCGGTCGAGGCGGGGCACGGCTGCCCGATCTCGATGACTTACGCCATCGTGCCCGCGCTCCGGCACGCGCCCGCCCTCGCCGATCGTTTCGAGCCGCTGCTCACGGCCCGCGAGTACGACTTCGGCCTACGGCCGGCCGAGACCAAGCGAGGGCTGCTCGCGGGCATGTCGATGACCGAGAAGCAGGGGGGCTCCGACGTCCGGGCGAACACCACCCGCGCCGTTCCTGTGAAGGGGGATGGGGAGGTGGGCGGGGCCGGGAGCTACCTGCTGACCGGGCACAAGTGGTTCACCTCGGCGCCGATGGGCGACCTGTTCTTGGTGCTCGCCCAGGCACCTGGCGGGCTGTCCTGTTTCCTGCTCCCCCGGGTGCGGCCGGACGGCACGGTCAACGGCATGCACCTTCAGCGCCTGAAGGACAAGGTCGGCAACAGGTCCAACGCGTCGGCCGAGGTCGAGTACGACGAGGCCGAGGCCTGGCTGGTCGGCGAAGAGAGCCGCGGGGTCCGCACCATCATCGAGATGGTGAACATGACCCGGCTCGACTGCGTGCTGGGTACCGCGACCGGGATGCGCGCCGGGGTGACGATGGCGGCGCACCACGCCGCCCACCGGACGGCTTTCGGCCGGAAGCTGGCCGAGCAGCCGCTGATGACCAGCGTGCTGGCCGATCTCGCGATCGAGTCGGAGGCGACCACGATGGCGGCCTTCCGGCTGGCCGGCGCGACCGACCGCGCGGTCCGCGGCGATGAGCAGGAGTCCGCGTTCCGCCGCCTAGCGCTGGCGGCGACTAAGTACTGGGTGTGCAAGCGCGCCCCCGGGCACGCCGCCGAGGCCCTGGAATGCCTGGGCGGCAACGGCTACGTGGAGGAGTCGGGGATGCCCCGCCTGTATCGCGAGGCTCCGCTGGCGTCGATCTGGGAGGGTTCGGGCAACGTCGCGGCGCTCGACGCGCTGCGCGCCCTGACCAGGCAGCCGGAATCCGCCGAGGCGTTCTTCGCCGAACTCGATCAGGCGGCCGGGGCGGACAGCCGCCTGGATCAGGCTGTCGTCCGGCTCCGAAAGGAACTCAGCGACCCGTCAGAAGCCCGCGCCCGCCATCTCGCCGAGGCCATGGCGCTCGCCCTCCAGGGGGCGCTGCTGGTCCGGTACGGCGACCCGGCCGTGGCCGACGCGTTCGCCGCGTCCCGTCTGGCCGACGACGGCGGGGGTTTTCTGGGCTGGGGCCGCGCCTTCGGCACCCTCCCGGCCGGCACGGACACCGCGGCCATCGTCAGGCGCGCCACGCCCGCCATCCCGGCCGGATGAGCCGACGACCCCAGCCAGGACGCCGAGGGCGGGCCGGACAAGGCGGAAGGCGGGTCCTAGGGACCCGCCTTCTGAGCGTTACGCCTGGAAACTACGACCCCAGGCCCTGGCGTTTCCGTGCCCTTGTAATGGCATTGCGCCCACAGCTGGGACGGCACTGGCGGGAAAGTCGTGGTACCGAAGTCACGAGCAAGCAAACCTGCGGAGAGACCCCCCCGGTTTAGTGCCACTGCGCACCTGGGCCTCTCATCCGATTATGAGCCGCCACGGCGAACCGCGCTGCGGCACTAGTTCCCCGTTGCCGCCCGGAACCTGACGACCAATTCGGCCGGCACGCGACCGCGGTCCTTGACTTCGATCCCCTGCGCCTTAGCCCATTCACGGACCTCCGTGGTGTTCAGCCCGCTGGCCGCCGTCCGGCGCCCACTCCGGGCGGGCCGCCGAGCAGTGCCACTGCTCCGGCGCGCAGCCTCGACGTATCGCGACAGCGCCTTGCGAAGCGCCTCGGCGTGCTTCGCGTTCAGGTCGATCTCGTACTCGGCACCATCCAGCGCAAAGCGGACCGTACCCTCTGCCTCACTACCATCGATGTCATCGATGAACAGGGTTTGTATCTTCTGAGCCACGTGTACTCCGTTCCACTCGTTGAATAGTGCATAAGCGTAGACGATCATCGACCGATAAGGCGCAGCACCCCCCATTTACATTGCGCGCCGTTCGCTGAACGTAGACCGCCCGCCTTCCCGATGAACTGACGGACGGCAGAAGAAGTCACCAACGGTGCGCAACCGCACACCTAGCAGGTAGCGGAGTACGAGCCCGGGCGCTCTCCGCTACGATATGAAATCGTTTGCCGTCATTCCTGTCATGACGGAAACGAGGCTGCCCGCTTGCCCCGGGCGTTCGCATTGCCTGGCCCGCTTGCCTTTAAGATCTGGGAACAAGCCTGGTTAGCGGGCAGTACCTAGCCTGCTGCGCATTAGCGGGTTAACCGTGATGCACGTGCAGCAGCTTCTCGTTTCGCTGAGCCGAACTCTCAGGATTCTCCCAGCCTTGACGAAAAAGACATCGATTCATTGATACCGCGACGGCGGTCCATGGGTGACGCTACCCTACCCGCTGAGTCGACATGACGACAAGGCGTACGAGGTCAGTCCCCGGCCTGCACTCCTGTCCGCAGGGTGCGGAGCACAGGCCCTGTCCGGCGGCCCTGTTCGGCGGCCCTGTTCGGCGGCCCGCGACCGGCGAGCACGGGCTAAGCGCAAAGACCTCTCCGGAGATATATCCGATCTGCTTTGGAAGCGCGAACTGATCCTGTATCGTTGAGATTTCCGCCACCTTGCTGTCGGCGAAACGCCGAACAGCAAAGTCCGGGACCTCCGTCGGCTCGCCCGCGGCCTCGACGCCCCTAATGAGCCGGTATGCGCTCCGCGCCAAACAAGCCGCGTAACGATTTATCGTTTGCTGAGAACATAACCCCGACGGTCGTCGTGAGATCGGCGAAGCCCGCCAACCGCCCTTGTATCCTGCGTTTTGGCCCGGCCACGCCGACCACGGCAGCATTAGTTCTGAGTTCACGCTGAATAGGTCTTCTGCCAGCGCGACATTTCCCCGCTCGTCCCGTGGTGAACCACCGGCGGGCCACGTTCATGTGGCGTTCACTCGGCCCGGTCAGTCATACCCTTTTCCTCCCGCCTATACGTTCGCGGGCCTGCGCCCTTTACTTCAGGGTGATTTCCTACCGGTCGAGCACTTGCTGCCAGGTCAGGCCGCTCCGGACGCTGGCCGGCCGTTCGGCCACGATGTCCGATCCGGGGCGCGCGGCCTCGTCGCGTACCTTGACGAGGATCCAGCGCTGTTCGCCGGTCCGGGTCAGCGCGAATCCCCCGGAGAGCTTGCGGCCGTGCAGGATGAACGAGACATGGCCAGGCTCGTCCCGGACGATCTCGGCGGTCCCCTCGTCCCAGATGATCACCGCGCCACTGCCGCGCGACTGGCCCACGTGAACGCCCTCGAACTCACCGGCTGTCAGGGCGTGGTCTTCGACCGGCACGGCCAGCCGCCGGATACCCGGGTCGAGCGACGGTCCCTTGGGCACCGCCCACGAGCGCAGCACCTGGCCGGATTGCAAACGGAAGTCGAAGTGCAGCGTCGTAGCGTCATGCAGTTGCACGACGAACCGGGGCAGCGCAGCCACCGCCCCAGTATGCTACGCACCCGCGGGCATTTAGCCAGCTCGTTCCGCGGGACCGCGAATAGCAGCCATTTCATCTCGGTAATGGCTTTTCGGTCGCGGCTGGCGGCGGTTCATGGGCGGGGCAAGAGCACAGCGTGAGCGATGAATTCCAGGTCCCGGGCAATAACTGGCGCGCTGGTACCGAAATCCGTTCCCTGGTCCTGGTTTATGATGACTGCTTTCCTTCGCCTTAGCCGCGGCCGGGGCCCATGGCGGCGTGATCGCGGTCCTGCGGGGGTCGGCGTTGCCCGCCGGGCGCGGAGCCTGCTTGGATCAGCACATGAGCGAGGCCGATCTGTCCGTCGGCCAGCTACGCACGCTGGCCACTGACCACATCCGCAGCGGAGAGTGGGCCGAGCTTGTGGCGCTCGAGCCGGCCCTCCGCGCGGACACCGAGTACTGGTCCAGCTGGTGGGCCGCCGCGTGCGCCATCGGCCGGTGGCACGATGGCCGCACGGACGCTCGCGACCTGCTGGAGGATTGCATCGCGGCGGGGTTTCACGACATGGAGCCGTTCGGCAGGCTGTTTGAGGACTCGTTCGGCACCGAGCCTGACTGGCCCGCGCTACGCGCCCGCATCGAAGCCAACGCCCCGCTGCCGCCAGTGGCACTGGTCCGCTGGCCTATTTCCCGGCTCATCCTGCCGCTCGGCCTGTCCCGGCTGGACGCCGCCGGGGCCGCCCGGCTGGCCGCCCGGCTGCCGCCGCCACAGGCCAGCGCGCTGGCCACGGCGGAGACGCTGCTCGGGTGGGTGACCGACCGGTGGCGGCACAGCGGGGCCAGCCACGACACCTCCAACGACGCCAACATCGTGCTTGATCGCGTCGAGCAGGGCGAACGGTTCGCCTGCGTGGAGTACACGGTCGTGCTGTCCCAGGCGCTGAACGCCAGCCTGATCCCGGCCCGCCCGATCAGCCTGTTCCGCCTGGACTACTACACCGGCCTGGGCACGGGGCACGTCGTCACCGAGGCTTGGATCGACGACCTCGGCAAGTGGGTGGTGCTCGACGGGCAGAACGGCGCGGTGTGGCGAGACGCAGCCGGAACGCCGCTCGGCGTCCTGGAGTTGCAGGAGCGGTACCTCATCGGCGACCAGCCGGAGTTTTCTGGCCGGGGGCACAATTTCGACCCCGGTGACGCGGCCCGGTGGTTCAGGTATTTCTACACCGCCAGCGTGACCGGCGTGCTGGCCTGGTCGCCTGGGCCTTACGTGCCGGTCATGGAGGGCGCGGCCGTCGTCGCCAGCCAGCGCCTCACCGAGTCGCTGGCCGGCGTGGCCCCCGACCTGGCCGAGATCAGCACCGGCGTGGCCGACCACGAAGGCCCGGCGCTGGTGTTCCAGGCTGACCACCCCTATGCCACCGGATTCCGGGTGACCGACGCCGACGGCCAGGCCATCGTCCTGGACCCCGGCCAGCCGCTCCGTCTTGCGGGGGAAGAGGGGGCACACGAGCTGACCGTGGCCGTCACGACCCGCTACGGCACCCTGCTGCCCCAGCCGCTGGAGTACGTCGTCAACTAACCTCGTTCGGGTGAGCTCAGCCGGCCAGGCCGGGCGTACGCTGAATATCGGCCGAAATACTAGCGGCAGCCGAATGCCAGATTCGTACTGTCCGGGAGACCGTTATGGGCATCCTTTCCTGGTTCCGTTCTCTCAGGTCTTCGGACGTCCCGGAAGAGCAGCACAGCCTGATCCGCTATCGCTACGAGGACCCGGATTTCGAGCCGACCGAAGAGGCCGCGGCCGCGGACGTTGCCGCCGTGGAGGAAGACGCCAAGTACTTCGGGTCGGACTCCCCGGCCGACCAGGACGAGCTCTGACCTCAGCCTCGGCGGCCAGCTGAGCGCAGCGCGGCCGGGGAATGATCTGCCGATGGTCGCGCAAGGGTAACCGTGCCGCGGCTAGGCTGACGGATCGTGGTCACGGCACCCGACATTCCCGGACATCGGGTCAGCGGCGTCCTCGGTGCGGGCGGTTTCGCCACCGTATACCGATGCTGGCAGCTAGCGGTCGGCCGGGAAGTGGCGGTGAAGCTGGATAACCGGGTCCTGTTCACTGAACGTGATCGCCGGCGGTTCATCCGCGAGGTGACGGCGGCGGGACGGTTGTCCGGGCATCCGCATGTGATTGACGTCTACGACGCGGGCACCCTCGGGGACGGACGCCCCTTTCTGGTGATGGAACTGTGCCCGGCGGGCTCACTGAACGACGCACTGCGCAGGAACGGGCCGATGCCGGTCGCGCAGGTACGCGACATCGGCATCAGGCTGGCCGACGCGCTCGCCGCGGCGCACGCCTCCGGTGTGCTGCACCGCGACATCAAGCCAGCGAACATCCTGGTCAACCGGTTCGGCATGGTCGGGCTCGCCGACTTCGGGCTGGCCTCGATCGTCTCGGCGCACGGCGACCAGACGGCTTCCCGCGAAGCACTCACGCCTGCATTCTCCTCGCCGGAGACATTCCGGGGCGAGGAACCCACCGTCCTGGCCGACGTCTACTCCCTCGCGGCCACCCTGTACACCCTGCTGTCCGGCCGGCCGCCGCGGTTCCCGGCCGACGGGGGGCTGCCGAGCTTCGCGACCATCATGATGCTGCACGACAAGCCGGTTGAGGACGTGCCTGGCACGCCGCCCGAGCTGATGGCGCTGCTGCGCGCAGCCCTGTCGCCCGACCCGGCAGCGCGGCCGCAAAGTGCCGCGGTGCTGCGGGACGCGCTCGCCGACCCACGCGGGTACGTCCCGGCCGCGGCGTCCGGGTACGTCCACGCGGCGCCGCCCGGTTACGACGGCCGGGTGGGCCCGCCTGGCCATCCCGGGCCGGTCCGTGAGGTGAGCACGCCGACGTGGGACTCTCGGGTCAGCGCGCCGACGTGGGACCACCAAGGCAGCGTGCCAGCCCGGGACCGCCAGGCGGAGAGCACGGGAACGGCCCGGCGGGTATCGGCGCGGCACGTCGGGATGGCCGCCGGGCTTATCGTGATCGTCGTCGCCATCCTGGTAACCGGCGCGCGTTTCTTCCCGCATGGCGCGGGCGCGGGCGGCGGATCGAACGGGACCTCATCGGGTGCCGGAATGAGCGGGACCTCATCGGGTGCCCGGCCGGGCGGAGCGATGAGCGCCGCGAGCGTGTTCGGGATCGCGACCAAGAGCGCAGGCTGCCCAGCCGCTGCCCTGCGGGTGGCGACGGCGCGGTGCCCGGCGACCCCGGAATGCTTCAACGGGCTCACGGTGATCTCAGGCACCGCCAGCGCGGAACAGCTGCCCTGTGACGGCCCGCACGTCTGGGAGACGTTTGCCATCGCCATCCTGCCTGCTGAGGTGCATACCTTCGACCAGCCGATGGTGGCCGCAGACCCGACGGTGCAAAGAGTATGCTCCGAGGCGGTCATGCTCGCGTCACGTCAGGGTCCGGCGCGCCGCCGCCCGGCCCAGGACTGGGACATCCAGGTCCTGCCGCCCTCCGAGGCCGGGTACGACAGCGGCTCGCGCGTCTACCGCTGCCTCGCCAACGAGATCGGGCACGAGCCGCGTACATCGCAATTCCGCCGGTAGGGTCTCGGTTACTCCGCCGGTAGGGTCTCGGTTACGCATGATCGTCACAGGCGGAAGCCTGCCGCGGGATCACGTTGCTAACCAGGCTGGGATTCTTGAGGCCCGCCGTCAGCCGCAGGCCCGCATACGCGTAACAGTCCGCCACCAGCGCCGAGCACACCCGCCAGTGATCGGCCTTGAAGACCGGATCCAGTTCGCTGCCGTCGCGGAGCTTGAGCACCTTCAGCGCGAAGCCGACGTACGCCGGGTATTCGTACGGGCATCCCACCAGGGCGTGCGCCCGGGCGCAGATCCTCATCCGCTGAGCATCGGTGAGCGGGTAGCCCGCGTTCCACACCGCGTCCGGATGTGACGCCGCCGGGGCGACCCGCACGGCGGGCGGCGCGGCCTCGCTGGGACGGTCACACCTGGACCGTCAAGCGGACGTTCACCCGGCAGATCGGCGGCGCCGCAGTCGTCAGCGCGGATGACATCTGGGTCTTCGGCCAGCCGTTCTTCCCCGGTCCCGGGCTCGGCGCCTGGCACTACAACGGCCGCACCTGGACGCGCGTGGCATCCGGGCACGGCCTGGAGGGCGGCAGCGCGCTGTCGGCGAACAACATCTGGGCCTTCGACGGCACCGGCGTGGCCCACTGGAACGGCTCCACCTGGTCCCGCACCTCGGTGGCCTCCCTGCTGCCCGCCAAGCAGTTGCTCAACGACCCGATGCTCACCGGCATCCTCGCGCTGTCCAGCCACAACGTCTACGCCATCGCGAACGGCGACCTGCAGGACGAGGGTGGTCCGATCGTGGTCCTGCACTGGGACGGCTACCAGTGGTCCAAGGTGGCAGGTGGCAACTACGGCTTCGGCAGCCAGCCGCTCCAGCAGCTGAGCTCCGACGGCCATGGCGGCCTGTGGCTCCCGATGCCCGGCTCCGGCGGCCAGAAGTCCTACCTGCTGCACTACTCGGCCGGCCACCTGACCGCAGCCGCGCTCCCGGGCGGACCGAACCGGATCACCGTTGACACCGTGGCCCTGGTTCCTGGCACCCTCGGCGTACTGGCTGGGGGCACCACCCATGCCTACGCCGACCCGGGCGTCAACGTCACCGCCGTCCTGCTGCAGTACGGGATCTAACAAGCCAAAGGGGCGCCGGCGCCGCCTGAACTGAGGAGCAAACGGAGGAGCGACGAGGGAAGGAGGCGCCTCGAAGGCGTCCCGGAGGCGAGCAGGCAACACAGCACGAACCCGCTTCGTTCGGTCGGAAGAATTCGCGGAGCGGCCGTTTCGTTACTTACGGTGCAAAGCGGTCTCGGGTTTGCTTGCAGGCTGTAACGACGCTAGCGTGCCAGCATGGCAGCGGACGGGCGGCGGCACCTAATCGCGATCGGCGGCGGCATGCGTGTTCCGGAGGGCCAGGTGCCTGTGCACATGGACCACGCGCTACAGCTGACCGGCCGGCCCGAGCCGCGGATCTGCGTACTGAACACCGCGGGCGGGGACGACCCGCGGTGGGCGCTACACATGTACGACCGCTTCGCCGGGCACCCGGCCAGGCTCAGCCACCTGGCCTTGTTCCCGATGCCCAACGTCAACGACCCCGAGGACCTGCTGCTATCCCAGGACGTCATCTTCGTCGGCGGCGGCAGCGTGGCGAACATGGTCGCGGTATGGCGGGTGCACGGGCTGGACCGGATCTTGCGCAAGGCATGGGAGGCCGGCATCGTGCTGGCCGGATCAAGCGCCGGGGGCATCTGCTGGTTCGAAGGGGGAACGACGGATTCGTTCGGCCGTGACCTGAGGGCGTTCACCGACGGGCTCGGGCTGCTGGCCGGCAGCTACTGCCCGCACTACGACTCCGAGCCAGGCCGGCGGCCGCTGTACCACCGGCTGATCGCGGACGGCACCCTGGCCGACGGCATCGCGTGCGACGACGGCGCGGCGGCGCACTTCATCGACGACACGCTGACCGAACTGATCGCGGACCGGCCTGGCGCGAGCGCGTACCGGGTTGAGCCCGGGATCACTGAAACCCGGCTCGAGACCCGCTTCCTGGGCGCCTGAGTTCCCGGCGCCTGAGTTCCCGGCTCGGCCCGGCCGTGGTGTCCCCCTCAGGGGCCGATGCCGGGCCCGGCCCGCAGGCGGACGACGGCGGGCCCGGCCCGCAGGCGGACGACGGCGGGCAGGCGGCTGCGTACGCTAGTCCAGTGCCTAGGACCCTGGACCTAGCGTCGGCGCACCGACTGGTACGCATGGGACCAGCGGGGCGAGGGAAGTTTGGGTGGGAGCCCGGGAGCGGCGCCAGCGGCCGCTACGATCTGGACCCGGCGGTGGCGCGGCGCAGGGACCAGCCGAGCGCCGCGAAGACGCACACGGGCACCAGCCACCAGGCGTTGACGCCGGCCGCGTGCACGAGCAGCCCGGTCAGGGTGAGAGCGACCACCACAACGGCCGCGCCGCGCCAGTCGTCGCCGATAACGAAGTCATACCAGAAAGCGCCGATCGACTTTAGCCGCCTCATGAGGCCACCTCCTCGGACGAGTGTGCCACCGCCGGGGCCAGGCCGGGCCGCGGGCGCTGACGGAGCAGGATCGTGTAGCCGAGCGACACCAGCGCGACCACCGGCACCAGCACGAGCAGCGCCGCGTCATGACCCGGCCAGGAGACGCCGGCACCTTCCGCGCCCCAGAAGATGCCGAACGAGGTGAGCATGATGCCCACGACAAACTTCATCGCGTTTTCGGGCACCCGGGCCAGCGGCGCCCGCGCCGCGATGCCGGTCGCTGCGATCACCATCACGGCCGCGGCCGCGCCGATCACCGCGGCGCCCAGGTTGCGCTGGTTGTCGCCGAACGTGATCACGATGAAGACGACCTCCAGGCCTTCGAGCAGCACGCCCTTGAATGACAAGGTGAACGCGTACCAGTCGTTGACTCCGCGCCGCGAGGAGACCGCCGCTTCCTTCGCGGCCGCCACCTCGCGCAGGTAGGCGCTGGCCTCGTCGTGCAGGGCCTTGTACCCGGTGGCGCGCAGGATCGCCTTGCGCAGCCACTGCAGCCCGAAGACCGCCAGCAGGGCACCGACCACCAGCCGGAGCGCGGTCAGCGGCAGCAGCGTGATCGTCGGCCCGAGCACCGCCACGATCGCGGCCAGCACGACCAGGGCCACCGCCATGCCCTGGAAGGTCGACCGCCACTCGCGGGTCAGGCCGGCCGCCAGGACGATCGTCAGCGCTTCGATCGCCTCCACCGCGCAGGCGACGAAGACGGTCAGGATGAGGGGAAGCGCGGTCATGAAGCCTCCATGGCTGCCGCTCGGTGCGGGGCCTTCGCTAGGTCAGGGACAATGATCGGGTGACCGAAAAAACTCCGGAGAAACCCGCCGAGAAAGGTGACGGCACGGGCTGGCTGGTACTCATCTACCGGGTACCGCCCGAGCCAACCAGGCTGCGCTCGACCGTATGGCGGCGGATCAAGAGCCTGGGCGCCATCTACCTGCAGAACTCGGCCGCCGCGCTCCCGGCCAGCGCGGCCACCGAGCGCGCGCTGCGCAAGCTCAGGAGAGAGATCATCGACATGTCCGGGACCGCCGTGCTGCTGTCGTGCTCGGTGCTGGCGGGTGAGTCCGATGTGCATAAGGCCTTCCAAGCGGCCAGGAACGATGAGTACGAGGAGATCGTCGACCGCTGCGAGGACTTTCTGTCGCAGGTGAAGAAGGAGTACACGGACAACCACTTCACTTACGCCGAACTCGAGGAGAACGAGGTCGACTTGGTCAAGCTGCGCAACTGGTTCGCTAAGGTGCGGGAGCGCGACGCCTTCGACGCGGACGGCCGGCAGGCGGCCGAGAAGGCCATCGAGGAGTGCGAGTTCTCGCTGGAAGCCTACGCGGCCCGGGTGTACGCCGAGGAAGCGGAGAGCCGCTGACCGTCGCACCGTCGGGCCCCTTCCCGTCCTGCTGAATGCAACAGTCGTTAGCTTATAACACTAACTGAAGTTATGGCCATTTTGTGACCATTAAGCCACCCTCGTGTACAACCTGCCGGTCATGTCGCGGCCCGGCATCAACCTCTAGCAGACGGTGACGCTGCTTATCGTGGCCTACGCCGCGTCTAGCCTGCCGACCAACGCTCGGGTGCTGGTCGGCGCCCGGGTGCTGGTCGGCGCCCGGGTGAGCAGGAACACCGTCAGGAACTGCACGTGCTTGACGGCGCTGATCCGGTAACGCAACCGCAGCAGCGTGGCCTCGGCCGGCGTCACGGCCTTGTAGGGATTCTTCAGGTAACCGCTGGCCACGACCCAGATCCGCGCCTCCTGGCCCAGGCAGGCAGCCGGGTGCTGGCACGGGACCGGATAGAGGGCGTCAGCCCTGGCCGCGGTCTCGGCGACGAAAAGCTCACGCGGAACCGGCACGCCGTTCGGCATATCCCTGGCCAGGTAGTACTGGAGACCGTAACCGATCATCAGCCACCTCGCCTGGTAATCCTGGTAGACGATGCCGTCACTGGCCTTCGCCTGGCGGGCGACGAAGGTCGCCGCGCCCGCGTAGTCCACGTAGGCGCCGCCGGAGCCCACCGGGTAGGACGGCCAGTTGTGCGCACCCGGTTCCCTGACTACCTGCTGATCACCCGCGCCCAGGATGGCGATGACCAGAACGGCCACCGCGGCGATCCGCGCGTCCAGCCGACTCAGCCCGATCCCGGCCAGAATCGCCCAGGCCCCCAAGGTGAACAGGAGATACCGAGGAAAGAAATACGAGTACGGGCCCTGCGATACCAGCCACACCGCCGCCACGGGGCCGACGGCGACCGCGGTCATGAAGGCGGCTTCCCGCCAGGCGACCGCCCAGGCCAGCAAGGCCAGGATGATGAGCGCGGTCGCCACGGAGGTCGAATAGAACAGGTTACGGCCGAAGAAGGCGAAGTCCGTCAGGTCAAGGTCGGGCCTGAGTATCCACTTGATCTGGTTCTTGGCCTGCGCCGAGCCGACCACGATCATCGGCAGGCAGACCGCCAGTCCGCCCGCCACGGCGAGCAGGAACCACAGCTGCTGGCGATCCCGGTCCCGCCACCAGCGCAACGCCGCTCCCGCGGCATGACCCGCGACCACCGACAGCGCCACCAGATCGATGTAGCCAAGCAGCGCCAGGCACGCCGCATAGCCAAGCCAGCGCAACGCCGAGGGCCGGTCCAGGGCGCGCAGCAGCAGCAGCGTGGCCAGCGTCGCGACCAGCACGGCGGGGGCGTAGAACCGGACCTCTTGGGCGAACCGCGACACGCTCGGCACCAGGGCGAACACGAGCCCGGAGAGAAGGCCGGCCCGGGCCCCGGCTAGCCGCCGGCCCACCAGCGCGACGCATGCCGCCGCGCCCGCCATGGTCAGCACGGACAGGGATCGCATCGCGTCGGCGGAATCCCCGAATGCCGCCAGCCAGCCGTGCAGCAGCAGGTAGTAGGCCAGCTGGGTGGCGCCGGTGTGATGCGCGCTCGCGATCAGGCTCGATACCGGACGACTGGCGAACGACCAGCTGGCCAGTTCGTCCCGCCACAGCTCGGGCCGGCCCATCTGGTACAGGCCGAGAGCCAGAGTCAGCAGCCCGGGCCAGCACCACGGCAGGCGCGCGGCCTGATCGGCCAGGTCGTCGAAGGCTGTTCTCCTGGCCGGGATGCCGGTCCCGTTCTCATCAGGCCGCGCGGTCACCAGGCCTTCCCGCGCGTACTCAGCTATGGTCACCGGGTAGTTACCTGCCCCTCAATCGGCTCCAGGCCCCGCATGTTCAGCTCCCGCTGGTCGTCGTGTCAGCCGTGCTTCTGCGCCTTGTCCCGGGCAGCTAGAGCCGGACGGCGCGGCATGCCCGCGTGATCTTCGCGTTGCCACGCGGGCTCTGCCCCAGGAACGTGCTTCGCCAGGAGATGGTTCCTGGGACAAATCCGGCCCAGCCGACCAGGCTCTATCTCTTAGACAGCCGGCAATTGCGATCCGTTGCCTCGATTAGCAGAAAGGTTGGCCTCGTGCGCATCTGGCCGACCTAGTCGGCCGGGCTGGAACACCGGCCGATGCCCTACGATCAGCAGGATGACGGTCACACTGCTTACCAGCCAGTCAGTGCCGACGGCAACCGACGCGGATGCCCTCGTCACCGGCGTGTTCCAGGGCCCAGACGGCCCCGTTCTCACGCTCAGCACGGATGAAATCGACCTTATGGCGGCGCTCGCCGCGCTCGGCGCGACGGGCAAGGCCGAGGAGATCACCAAGATCCCTACGACGGGCCGTCTGGCGACCCCCGTGGTCGTCGCCGTCGGCCTCGGCCCGGAGCCCGCCACGGGGACCGCCGAGCGGCAGGCTTACCTGGAGAGGCTGCGCCGCGGCGCCGGCGCCGCCACCCGAGATCTGGCCTCCGGCCGAGCCAAGCGCATCGCCATCGCGCTGCCCGCGAGCGAGCCGGACGAGACCGAGGCGGTGACGCTCGGCGGGCTGCTCGGCGGATACGCCTTCAGGAAGTACCGGACCAGCGTAAGCGGGCCCGGCGACCTCGAGCAGATCGTGTACACCACGCACGAGGACGCGGCCGACCGGGCCAGGATCCTGGCCGACGCGATGGCGCTCGTCCGCGACCTGGTGAACACCGCTCCCGCCGACATGGTGCCCGCGGACCTAGCCGCCGTGGCCGAGCGGACGGCCGTCGCGCACGGCCTGAGCGTGCAGGTGCTCGACGAGAACGAACTGGCCAAGGAGGGCTTCGGCGGCATCCTCGCGGTGGGCATGGGCTCCACTCACCCGCCGCGACTGGTCCGGCTGGAGTACTCCCATCCGGACGCGGTCCGCACCGTAGTGTTCGCGGGCAAGGGCATCACGTTCGACTCCGGCGGCCTCTCGCTCAAGCCGCCGAAGGCGATGGAGACGATGAAGGCCGACATGAGCGGCGCCGCGGCCGTGCTGGCCGCGCTCCAGGCCATCGCAGAACTCGGCCCCGCGGTGAACGTGGTCGGCTACCTGCCGCTCGCCGAGAACATGCCGGGCGGGGGCGCGCAGCGGCCCTCTGACGTCATCACCATCCACGGCGGCAAGACCGTCGAGGTGCTGAACACCGACGCCGAGGGCCGCCTGGTGCTCGCCGATGCCCTGGCCCGGGCCCAGGCCGACGGGCCCAGCCTGCTCATCGACGTGGCTACACTGACAGGTGCGCAGACAGTGGCGCTCGGCAACCGCATGGCCGGGGTGATGGCCAGCGATGATTCGCTGGCCGCGGAGATCGCGGACGCGGCCAGGCGGGCAGGTGAGGCCATGTGGCCGATGCCGCTACCAGAGGATCTCCGCAAGGGACTGGACTCGACCGTCGCGGACATCGCCAACGTGTCCGGAGACCGCAGCGGCGGCATGCTCGTCGCGGGCCTGTTCCTGCGCGAGTTCGTGCCGGACGGGGTCCGCTGGGCTCACCTGGACATCGCCGGTCCTGCCTATAACGACGGGGGCCCGTACGGGTACGTCGCCAAGGGCGGCACCGGGGCGGCGGTCAGGACTCTGGTCCAGATCGCGGCGGACATGGCGGAAGGGAAGCTTGCGGGTAGCCCGGCTGACAGCAAGTGAAATGATAAAGACTGGGTAAGGCAGCTAGGGCTGACTAAGGAGGCTTAAGGGGTGGCAGAGGGCATCGGCAGCTACGACTTGGTCGTGCTCGGCGGCGGCAGCGGCGGCTACGCGTGCGCGCTGCGCGCGGCCGAACTCGGCAAGCGCGTGGCGCTGATCGAAAAGGACCGGGTCGGGGGGACCTGCCTGCATCGCGGCTGCATCCCGACCAAGGCGCTGCTGCACGCGGCGGAGATCGCGGATCACGCCAGGGACAGCGCGTCCTTCGGCGTCCTGTCCACCTTCGAGGGCATCGACGTACCCGGCGTGCTCTCGTACAAGAACTCCGTAGTGGACCGGCTCTGGAAGGGCCTGCAGTCCACCATCGCGAGCAGGAAGATCGACACCATCGAAGGGTCCGGTCGGCTGGAGTCGCCGACCCAGGTCCGGGTGGGTGACACCGTCTACGAGGCGGAGCACGTGGTACTCGCCACCGGGTCGCAGCCTAAGAGCCTGCCTGGCCTGGAGATCGACGGCGAGCGGGTGATCAACTCGGACCACGCGCTGCAGCTGGACCGGGTGCCTGATTCGGTGGTCATCCTCGGCGGCGGCGTGATCGGCGTCGAGTTCGCCAGCGTGTGGCGGTCTTTCGGCGCCGAGGTGACGATCGTCGAGATGCTCCCCCAGCTGCTGCCGCTGGAGGACGAGACGAGCGCCAAGCTGCTGCAGCGGGCGTTCCGGCGCCGGGGCATCCGCTTCGAGCTCGGCACCAGGTTCGAGTCGGTGAAGTACACCGACACCGGCGTCTCGGTCTCGCTCGCCGGAGGCAAGACGCTCGAGGCCGACCTGCTGCTGGTCGCGGTCGGCCGCGGCCCGGTCTCCGACGACCTCGGCTACGCCGAGGCCGGGGTGGCCGTGGAGCGAGGTTTCGTCAAAGTGGACTCGCTCTGCCGGACGAGCATCCCCTCGATCTCGGCGGTCGGCGACCTCATCGACACGCCGCAGCTCGCGCACGTCGGGTTCGCCGAGGGGATCATGGTCGCGGAGCGGGTCGGCGGCATTCCCGTCACCCCGATCGACTATGACGGCGTGCCGCGGATCACCTACAGCGACCCGGAGGTGGCCTCGGTCGGCCTAACCTCGGCGCAGGCGACCGAGCGCGGCCTGAAGACCGTCGAGTTCAATTACAACCTCGGCGGCAACGGCCGGAGCGTGATCCTGCAGACCCAGGGCGGGGTCAAGGTGATCGCGATCTCCGAAGAGGACGGTCCCGGCCGTGTGATCGGCATCCACATCGTCGGCAGCCATGTCAGTGAGCTCATTGCGGAGGCTCAGCTGATCTACAACTGGGACGCCGAGCCCGCGGACGTGGCCCAGCTCATCCATCCCCATCCCACCCAGTCGGAGGCGATCGGCGAAGCGCATCTTGCGCTGGCCGGCAAGCCCCTGCACGTACACGCCTAGGAGTCACGAGAATCATGTCGGTGTCCGTATCCATGCCGCAACTCGGTGAGAGCGTCACCGAGGGCACCGTCACGCGCTGGCTGAAGAAGGAAGGCGAGCGCGTGACGGTGGATGAGCCGCTCCTTGAGGTATCAACGGACAAGGTGGATACCGAGATCCCCTCGCCCGCCTCCGGGATCCTGCGCGGCATCGCGGTCGATGAGGACGAGACGGTCGCGGTCGGCGCCCAGCTTGCCGTCATCGAGGACAGCGAGTCCGCCGACGCGACGCCCGCTTCTGACGGCTCCGCGTCGCCTGAAGCCGCCGAGCCCGAGACCGCGCAGCCCGAGACCACGCAGCCCGAGACCGCGGAACCGGAGCGGGTTCCGGCGTCCAGCGCAGACGGCTGGGGTTCGCAGCCCAACTATGCGCCACCCGCGCCGTCCTCCGGGCAGCCCTCGTCTGGGTTCTCAGGCTCGTCCGGGCCTTCGGCGCCGGCCTACGCTCCGCCGCCTGCCTACGCCCCGCCGCCCGCGTACGGCCAGCCCCAGTCGGCTGCCCCCTCTGCCTCGCCGGCTACCGCCTACGGCCAGCCAGCGCCTTCGGATCCTTACGGCCAGCCCGCCGCGGCCCCGGCCGGTCAGGTGCCGGCGCAGAGCCAGCCCTCCCCGGCCGAGTCGGCTCCGGCCGGCGAACAGGGCGATGCCGAGGAGTACCCGCCGCCCACGCCGCTGCCGACCGGCGTCGACGCGCCGTACGTCACCCCGCTGGTCCGCAAGCTCGCCGCTGAGCATGCCGTGAACCTGGAGACCGTCACCGGTACCGGAGTCGGCGGGCGCATCCGCAAGCAGGACGTCATCGAGGCCGCCCGCGCCCAGCGCGCCGCGCAGCCTCAGCAGCCTGTGGCCCAGACCACCCAGCCCCAGCCTTCGCAGGCTCCCCAGCAGCCCCAGGCACCTAGGCCGCAAGAGGTGCGCGCGGCGCAGCCGGCGCCGCAGCAGGCTCCGGCCGCGGCCCCGCGTCCGGCGGTGGTGTCGTCCGCGCTGCGCGGCACGACGCAGCGGATGTCCCGGCCGCGCCAGGTCATCGCCCAGCGGATGGTCGAGTCGCTGCATGTCTCGGCCCAGCTCACCACGGTGGTGGAGGCCGACCTCACGGCCATCGCCCGGCTGCGCGACCGGGCCAAGCAGGACTTCGAGGCGCGGGAGGGAGTCAAGCTGAGCTTCCTGCCGTTCTTCGCGCTGGCCGCCGTCGAGGCCCTGAAGATGCACCCCAAGCTCAACGCGGTGATCGACGGGGACCAGGTCACCTACCACGACGCCGAGCACATCGGGATCGCGGTCGACACCGAGCGCGGGCTGATGGTGCCGGTCATCCACAGCGCGGGTGACCTGAACATCGGCGGCCTGTCGCGCAAGATCAGCGACCTCGCGAATCGGACCAGGTCGGGTCAGGTCGCGCCGGACGAGCTGGCCGGCGGGACGTTCACGCTGACCAACACCGGCAGCCGCGGTGCCTTGTTCGACACGCCCATCATCAACCAGCCCCAGGTGGCGATCCTGGGTACCGGCACGGTCGTCAAGCGGCCCGTCGTGGTCGAGGACGCCGCTCTCGGCGAGGTGATCGCGGTCCGCTCGATGGTGTACCTCGCGCTCACCTACGACCACCGGCTGGTCGACGGCGCCGACGCGACCCGGTTCCTCACCACGGTGAAGAACCGGCTGGAAGAAGGGTCCTTCGAGGCAGAGCTCGGGCTCTAGCGGCCGGCCACGGTGACAGGAGTGCGCCGGAGCCCATGAAGGTCGCGGTCACCGGCTCGTCCGGGCTCATCGGCACCGCGCTCATGGCCAGCCTGCGCGCCGACGGCCACGAGGTGATCAGGCTCGTCCGGCGGCCCCCGCGGGCCGCCGACGAGGCCCGCTGGGACCCCCGCGCGGCGGACGCCGGGCTGGTCCCGTCCGGGCCGGGCGGGACCCGCGAACTCGACGGGCTCGACGCCTGCGTGCACCTGGCCGGCGCGGGCGTCGCCGACCGTCGCTGGACGGCCAGGTACAAGGCGGAGATCCGGGCCAGCCGGGTGCTCGGCACCCGCGCGCTGGCGGGCGCGCTGGCCAAACTCAGCCCGCCGCCCGCCACCTTGGTGGCGGCCTCGGCCATCGGCTGGTACGGGGACACCCGCGACCGCGCGGCCGACGAGTCGGCGCCGGCCGGGGAGGCATTTCTCGCGCGGCTGGTCCGGGACTGGGAAGCGGCCGCCGCTCCCGCCGCGGACGCCGGGATCCGCGTCGTCCACCCGCGCAGCGGCCTGGTCCTCACTCCCCGCGGCGGGGTGCTCGCCCGGCTGCTCCCGCTGGCCCGGCTGGGCCTGTGCCCCAGGTTCGGATCCGGCGGCCAGGTGATGAGCTGGATCTCGCTGTCCGATGAGATCGGCGCCATCCGGTTCCTGCTCGATCGCAAGGACATCAGCGGCCCGGTCAACCTGACCGCCCCCGCTCCGGTCACCGACGCCGAGTTCACCGCCGCGCTCGCCGCCGCGGTCGGCCGCCGCGACCTGCCCTGGCTGCGGGTGCCCGCTCCGGTGCTGCGCCTGGCCCTGGGCGAGTCCTCCGTCGAGCTGCTCTCCAGCGTCCGGGTATTGCCCAAGCGCCTGCAGCAGGCCGGATACGAGTTCCGTAGCCCCACCCTGCCCGAGGCCCTGTCCGCCGAGCTGGCATCCCGCTGATCCGGACCTCCGGCTAGGCCACTAGCTTCCCGGCCCGGCCTGCGCAGGCCAGAACGACGGCGCCTTCCACAGCTGCCGATAGGGCCCGTCGGCCCGGATCAGCTGGGCATGCGTGCCGCGCTGGGCAACCCGGCCGTGATCCAGAACGATGATCTCGTCGACTTGGTCGAGCCCATCCAGCTCGTGCGTGATGAGCAAAGTGGCACGGCCCGTCGTGACCGCCAGCACATCGGCGGTCAAGGCAGCACGCGCCTCCGGGTCCAGGTGGGCGGTCGGCTCGTCAAGGATCAGCACGGCCGGGTCGGCGAGCAAGGCCCGGGCCAGGGCGAGCCGCTGTCGTTCACCGCCGGACATGGCCACGCCGCGCGGGCCGACCGGGGTATCCCAGCGCAGCGGCAGCGAATCAATCCAGGACAGCAGCCGGGCCCGCTCCGCGGCATCGACAAGCTCGATGTCGCTGGCCGCCGCCCGGGCCAGGCGCAGATTGTCGCGGATGGTGGCATCGAAGATGTGCGAGTCCGCCAGACATCCCCCGATCAGCGTCCGCACGTCAGCGCCGGCGTAGCTGGCGAGGTCGGCGCCGTTCAGGGTGACGGTCCCGGCGAGCGGGTCGCGGAAGCGCAGCAGCACCGCAGCCGCCGTGGACTTGCCGGCTCCGCTCGGGCCGATGAGCGCGACCCGCCGGCCCGGCGGCAGGTCCAGGTCGAGCCCATCCAGCGCGAGCGGGCCGTCCGGCTCGTACCGGACCCGCACTCCTGACAGCTGCACGTGCGCGGATCCGGCGGGCAGCGACTTGGGAGCCGCTGGCTCGGCGACCGGTTCCTCGGCATCCAGGATCGCACCGATGCGGCTCGCGGAGGCGCGCGCCGCGCCGAGCTGCAGTGCTGCCGTCGGCATGACGGCGACCGCCTCGAAGGAGGCCAGTGCCGTAAGGCACAGCACCGCAAGCGGCACCCTGGAGAGCGTGCCCTGCCCCACGGCTGCCACCCCGAGAACGAGCACTCCCCACAGGGTAAGCCCGGTGAGGCCGGTGATCAGCCCGCTGCCCAGCCCCGTTGCGGTAGCAAAACGCTTGGCTTGCGTCATCAGCCTGCCGTCCGCCTCGACGACGGCGGCGAGTGCGGCGTCTTGAGCGCCGAATGCGTGCAGCTCGGCCGCGCCCGACAGGAGGTCGGTGAGGGTCGCGCTGAGTTCGCCGCGGACCGGCGCAGTTGTCCGGGCGGCTCGCCGGGAGCCAACCACCGTGAGCAGCGGCGTGGCGGCTCCGGCGGCCAGCAGGCCGAGCGCCAGGATCCCGCCGGCCGGCGCGAGGATCAGCAGGCAGACGGTCACCGCACCCGCGCCCACCAGCAGCGCGGCCAGCGGCGGCCCGATGCCGCGGATGAACAGGTCCTGGGTGGCGTCCACGTCACTGATCAGCGCGGCGAGCAGGTCACCGGACCGGAAGGCGGCGAGTCCGGCCGGGGCAAGCCGTTCCAGCCGCCGGTAGATGGCCACGCGAATGTCGGAAAGCACCCGAAACGCAACGTCGTGGGATGTCAGCCGCTCCAGGTAGCGGGATACGCCGCGGCCGACGCTGAAGACGCGCACCGCCACGACCGCCCCGGAGATCGCCAGGATGCTCGGGTGCTCAGAGGCCCGGGCCAGCAGGAACCCTGATGTCGCCAGCAAGGCCACCCCGCAGCCGGTAGCGGCGGCGCCGGCCAGGACCGAGAGCAGCAGCCGGCTGCGCAGCGGCCGGGCCAGCCGAAGAAGGCGCAGCAGCGGACGGCGTCCGGCTGTCATGCGCACAGGGCTGGGCACGGTCCCGGGCTCGCTGCTCACCGGAGCACCGCCGCTGCGCTCGGGTCGGCTGCTCCCGCGGCACCGGCTGGCGACATCAGCTTCCCGCGGTCCAGGCGGATGCCCCGGCAGCCGCGGCCATCCCAACCCTGGCCGTGGCTGACCAGGATCACGGTGCGATCGGCGAGGGCGGTGTCGAGGGCTGTCCCGATCTGCCGGGCACTGGCCGGATCCAGGTGGGCGGCGGGCTCGTCCAGGAGCAGCAGCGGCGGGTCCCGCAAGAACACGCGGGCCAGCGCGATCCGCTGTCGCTGGCCCGCGGACAGCCGCAGGCCGCGCTCGCCGAGCGGCGTGTCGTATCCGGCTGGCAGCGCCTCGATGAAGTCGGCCGCCCCCGCCATCCGGGCCGCCCGGCAGATGGCATCGCGGCTCGCGTCGGCCTCGCCGAGCGCAATGTTGTCCGCCGCGGTGCCGCTGAACAAGTAGGGCTGCTGCGGCACCCAGCCGATCTGCCGGCGCCAGGCCCCCACCTCAAGTGCGGCCAGGTCGCGGTCGCCTACCGTGATGCTGCCGGCGGCTGGCACGATGAAACGGAGAAGCAGGGCGATGAGCGTACTCTTGCCCGCTCCGCTCGGGCCGCGCAGGACGATCCGCTCCCCCGGCGCGATGGTCAGGCTTACCCCCTCCAGAGCGGGGCGAGGCCGGCCTGGATAGACCACGGTCACCCCGGTTAGCGTGATGGCCGCGCTCCGCAGGTCCGCACGGGCGTGGCGGAGCGTCGTCACCTTCGGGCTGGGCTGCGGCAGGCCGGGTACCGGGGTGTCCAGGATCTCGAAGACGCGCGCGGCCGCGGCGGTACCTTCCATGCTCGCGTGGAACTGGGCACCCACCGCGCGCAGGGGCAGATACGCCTCCGGGGTGAGCAGCAGGACCAGCATCGCCGTTTCATAACCGAGGTGGCCGTACAGCAGCCGAAGCCCGACCTCGACCGCCACGAGCGCGGTAGCCAGTGCGGCGGCTAGCTCCAGCACCAGCGCGGACAGGAACGCCACCCGCAGGGTGGACATGGTCGCAGCCCGGTAGTCATTGGTGACCTTGGCGATCACGTCTTCCTGCGCTCTGGCCCGGCCGAACACCTTGAGCGTGGGCAGGCCCTCGACCACGTCGAGGAAGTGCCCGCCGAGGGTGGCCAGCAGCCGCCACTGCCGCCGCGTCTGTGCTTTGGTATGCCATCCGACCAGCACCGCGAAAACGGGGATCAGCGGCAGCGTCACGGCGATGATCACCGCGGAAACCCAGTCCGCGACCGCCACTCTGGCCAGCACCGCGATGGGCACCAGGACGGCGAGCACGAACTGCGGCAGGTAGCGGGCGAAATAGGAGTCCAGCCCGTCCAGGCCTCGGGTGCTCAAGGTGGTGATCTCGCCCGCCCGCTGGCCACCCAGCCATACTGGGCCCAGCTGCAACGAGCGGGCGGTGAGCGCGCGGCGCAGGCCCGATTTGACCGTCGCAGCCGCGCGCAGCGCTGTCACCTCTCCGGCGTAGCTCACTGCTGCCCGGGCCGTCACCACGACCAAGAGCACCGCCAGCGTGCCCGCCAGTGCGGCCGCGACATCGCCGCCGGCCGCGGCGGCGAGCGCGCGGGCCAGCAGGCCAGCCTGGGCCAGGATCAACCCGGTCGCGGCCAGTCCGAATGCCACGGTCACTACCAGGTAACCGCGGGCGCCGCTGGTATAACCAAGCAGCCGTCGATCGGCGCCCCTGCGGCCTGTCGTGCCCGGTGCCGGGTTCGTTGCCGCCTGCATGTAGCAGAGCATGTAGCAGATAGCGGGCCATTGATTCACTCCTGGTGGGTGAGGTGGGCCAAGGCCTGCGCGGGAGACGGTGAACGAATCGAGTGATACAGCGTCCGGCAGGCCGGTCATGATCGGTGGCGGAGCACGGGAACTACGCGCCAGGAGGTGACCGTTGTCTGACGCCGACCGCACGGAGGGGCTTGCGGTGGAATGCTCAGGCCACAGCCGGGATCGTGAGCGCGCTGGACTCGAACGATCATGATCCTCCAAGCCGCCGGGCTCGCGCTGCTGGCAGCCCTTTCCCCGACAGCTCTGCTGGTCGGCGCGGTCTACCTCGGCTCAGCCCGGCCACGGCTGGTCGGCACGCTCTACCTCGCCGGCGCGATCCTCATGAGCTTGGTGATGGGGATCGTGGTGATCGTGATCCTGCGCAATGTCGGCCTGAACCTGCACCGTCAGCATTCGGCCCGCTACGGTCTGCGGCTCGGCCTCGGCGTCCTGATGCTCGCGGCGGGCACCGTGCTGGCCAAGCGGAAGCCGAAGATGCCCGATCCCGACAAGGCGAAACAAGGGTTCGTGTCGAGGATGATCGCCAATCCGGCCCCCGGCAGCGCTTTCGTGGTCGGCCTGCTTTTGTTCGCACCCGGCGTCACGTTCATCGCCGCAGTTCAGGTGATCGCCACCGCAAATGTCAGCAATGAGGAAAGCGCCATAGCCCTTATTGTCGTCGTGGTGATCAATGCGGCTCTGGTGTGGCTGCCCCTTCTGCTGCATCTATTCGCGCCCGGCGTAACCACACGCCGCCTGACGGCTTTCAACGCCTGGCTGCGCGCCAACGGGAACAAGATACTCATCTGGGTGCTGCTCGTTGGCGGGGCCATTCTGGTCGGCAACGGCATCTACGGGCTGGTCGTCGTCAAATGAGCTGCCCCTGTTACTGGCAGCCGCTCGCGGCGTTGATGCCGGGAGTCCTGCCGTGGTAGCTGACCTTCTCCTCCTCGGCCTCGGCAGCATCTACCTAATCGTGGCATGAGCGGCGCAGGACGCGGCTCCGGTCGCGACCAGCCGGTGCGCGGCCGGCAGGCCCAGTCGTAACGGCTGCGGCGCCGCGGGCGTTGTGCCCGTTGCAGTTTCCGGGGCTGCGGCGATGGGCGCGTGAGGCGCCGATTCTGCTGCCGCGTTGCCCTCGGGAAGCGCGTAGACGTCCTGCCGCGTCTCGATTTGCTGGGTGGTGAAGCTCCGCTCGCGGCGGATGTCACGGGTGAAGGCGAACCACCAGGTAAACAGGGCACCGACGCGATTGCGGACGCCGGTCAGGAACGCGATATGGATGAACAGCCAGACGACCCAGCCCGGGAAGCCGCTGAGCTGCAGGGGCCCGGCTGAGACGACGGCATTGCCGCGGGAGATGTAGGCCGCCGAGCCGAGGTCACGGTAGCGGAACGGCTTGTCGTTCATGTTTCCCGCAACCCGGCGCCGGAGGCGGTTGCCGGTATACAGGCCGGACTGCATCGCTACCTCGGCAACCCCGGGGAGCTTATCCAGGCTCATCATGTCGCCCAGGACGGAGATCTCGGGATGGTCGGGGATCGTCAGGTCCTTCTCGACCATGATGCGGCCGGACCTATCTGATTTGGCGCCGGTAGCGGCGGCCAGAGCAGCCGCGACAGGTGGCGCCTCCACCCCGGCCGTCCAGAGCACAGTGTTGGCGTCATAGCGGGTCTGTTCGCCCGCGTGGTCGCGGACGAGCACCCCGCCCTGGTCGACGTGGGTGACGATCGAGCCCATGTGCAGCTCGACACCCAGCTTCTCCAGGCTTTTGGCGGCCTTTTGCGACAATTTCGGGCCGAACACGGCCAGCGGCGCGCTGCCGCCGTCGAAGAGCAGGACCCGCGCGTCCTCCGGCTCGATCGTCCGGAACTCGGCGCGGAGGGTCTTGGTGGCGACCTCCCGGAGCTGGCCCGCCAGCTCGACGCCGGTCGGGCCGCCCCCGACGAGGACGAACGTCAGCCAGGCCCGGCGTTCCTCCGGGGTCGGCGCGGTCTGGGCCATCTCGAACGCCCCGTAGACCCGGCGGCGAATTGCCAGCGCGTCCGATACCGTTTTCATGCCCGGGGCCCAGCGGGCATACTCATCATGGCCGAAATAGGACTGCCGGACCCCGGCCGCCACGATCAGCTCGTCGTAGCCGTACTCAAGGCGGTCGCCACCGACGCGCCTCGCGATAACCCGACGGCCAGTGACATCGAAATCGACGACCTCGGCCATCACGCAGTCCACGTTCTTCTGCTTCTTGAACAGATCACGTAGCGGGGCGGCGATCTTCCCCTCGGACATGATGCCCGTCGCGCACTGGTAGAGCAGGGGCTGGAATACATGGTGCTGGGAACGGTCGATCATGGTCACAGCTACGTTGCTGCGCTTGAGCCTGCGGACCGCGAACAGGCCGGCGAAACCGCCGCCCACGACCACCACACGGCGCTGACCAGATTGGTCGCTCATTGCATGCTCCCGTCCGTCGCTCAGCCAGCCGGGTCGTGCCAGGTATCCCGGTCGGGCAGCAGCCGGTCGGCTTCCGCCGGGCCCCAGCTGCCCCTGGCGTAGGGGTGTACGGGGGTAACGTCGCCGAGCACCGGGTCGACGACCCGCCAGGCGGCCTCGACGGTGTCCTGGCGGGCGAACAGCCAGCGGTCCCCGTCCAGGGCCGCGCCGATGAGCCGGTCGTAAGGGCGCATGTCCGAGCCGGGCTGCCCCGCGAACGTCAGGTCCTCAAGCAGCGGCTCCATTCCGGCGCCTGGCTTCTTGCCCGCCAGCGTGAGGCCGACCGCGGTTTCCGGCCAGATCCGGAACCGCAGCGAGTCGCGGACGGCGAACGGCTCGATGCCGAACACGTCATGGGGGGGGCGCTTGAAGCGAATGTTCACCTCGGTGGCGGTGACCGGCATGGTCTTGCCGGCCCGGATCAGGATCGGCACACCCGCCCAGCGCCAGGTGTCGGCGGCAAGCCTGACCGCGACGAAGGTCTCCGTGGTCGATTTCGGGTCCACCCCCTTGACCTCGCGATAGCCCTCGTACTGGCCGCGTACCGTGTCCCGGGGGATCAGCGGCCGCAGCGCGGCCACCACCCGTGACTTGGCGTCCCGCCAGTCGGCGAGGCCCGGCCGGTCCGGCGGCTCGGCCAGCACAGTGGCCAGCACCTGGAGCATGTGGTTCTGGACCACATCGCAGATGGCCCCGGTCCGGTCGTAGAACCTGCCGCGGTCGGCGACGTCGAACGCCTCGGCCATCGTGATCTGGATGCTCTCCACGTAGGTCCGGTTGAGCAGCGGCTCGATTATCGAGTTGGCGAACCGGACGAAGAGCACGTTCTGCACGGGATCAAAGGCCAGCCAGTCGTCGACCCGGAAGATCGCCTCTTCACCGAAGTACTTGTGCATGGTGTCGTTGAGCTGCCGCGAACTGGCCAGATCGTGGCCGAACGGCTTCTCCACCATCACCCGGGCGTTCGTCGTCCGGCCGGCCGTGGCGATTCCCTGAGCGATGCGCCCGAACAGCGGGGGCGGCACCTCAAGGTAGAACAGGACCCGGCTGCCAGACCCGATGGCGTCCGACATGGCCTTGTAGGTGGCATCGTCATCGAGGTCCCCGTCGACGTACCGCAACAGCCCGAGCATCTTCCGCGCGGCTGCAGTATCCGGGTCCATGTGGTTGAGCCGCAGCGAGGCCGTCGCGTAGTCGCGGAACTGCTCCAGCCCCCAGCCGCTCTTCGCCACCCCGATCACTGGCACGTTGAGCACGCCGCGCTGGACCAGGCCCACCAGCGCGGGGAATGTCTCAATCTTGGCTAGGTCACCGGTCGCGCCGAAAATAACCAGCGCGTCAACGTCGTTAGTCGCCATGTCAGCTCCTCTGCCGATCTATCCGGCCGCTGTTCTCATCAGATCGCGCCCGTACCGCTGCTTGGTCACTCGAAGCGGGTGATTGCATCTGCCAGCCCTGTCCGTTCAGTGGCCGCCTCTGGCCGGCGGGGGGCCGACCTCTGGGCTTGTTGCCGGCTTAGGCGAGACACCGTCCGGCGCGCTGCCCGCTGGCGGCTGGAAGTCCTGTCGGCTGACGCGCCGCCGGAACACGTAATACGTCCAGGTCTGGTAGGCGAGTACCACCGGCAGGAGGATGATGACGACGACCGTCATCACCTTGAGCGAGTACCCTCCGGACGCTGTGTTGTGCACCGTGAGGTTGTACGCCGGGTTGGTGGAGGAGACCATTACGTTGGGATAGAGGTCAACGAAGATCGCCAGGATGCAGGACGCGATGGTGACCGTGGTCGCGGCGAAGGCGAATCCCTCACGATGGTCGTAGACCAGCCAGACGGCGGCAATGACGGCGAGCACGGCGAGCAACTCGATCACGTTGAGGAAGAAGGTGGTGCTGGCAGTCACGTGGGTCCAGATGATGAAGCCGATGACGGCGGCGCCGGTGAAGGGGGCCACGCGGCGGGCTACCTGCCAGGACCGCTCACGCATGTCGCCGGTGGTCTTCAGGCACAAGAACGTCGCGCCGTGCAGCAGGCAGATCAGTACCAGGGTGACGCCGGTGAACAGGGCGTAGGGCTGGAGCAGGTCCCAGAAGGAGCCGGTGTAGTTCTGGCTGGAGTTGATGGGCAGTCCGTGCAGCAATCCGGCCAGGGCCACGCCGATCAGCAGCGGGGCTAGCACGCTGCCTGCGGTCAGCAGCACACCCCAGGTGCCACGCCAGCGGGCCGCGTCGCGCTTGCCGCGGTACTCGAAGGCCACACCGCGGACGATCAGGGCGGCTAGCAGCAGGACCAGCGCGAGGTTGTAGGCCGAGAACATCGTCGCGTACCAGCCCGGAAACGCGGCGAACATGCCGGCCCCGGCCACGATCAGCCAGACTTCGTTGCCGTCCCACAGCGGTCCGATCGTGTTGATGGCCGCCCGGCGGCCGGCCTCGTCGGTGCCGATCACGCTGTGCAGCATGCCGACGCCGAAGTCGAACCCCTCGAGGATGAAAAAGCCGGTCCACAACACTGCGATGATGATGTACCAGAACGGGATGAGACCCATCGTGACCTCAATACAGGACGGCCGGCACCGGCGCGTCCACGTCGGTTTCGGTGCGCGGGGGCGGGAGCTGTTCGCGGGAGTACCGCAGCATCAAGATCAGGTCGACGGTGCCGAGCGTGCCGTACAGCAGGACGAATGCCACCAGGCTGATCCACAGCGTGGTGGTGCTGACGGTCGGCGAGATCCCGTTCTTGGTCAGCATGATGCCCTGCACGATCCACGGCTGCCGGCCGCTTTCGGTCAGGAACCAGCCCGCGGTGTTCATCAGGAACGGCAGCACCGCCCCCCACACCGCCACCCAGAGGAATACCCGGGAGGTGGCGAGTTTCTTGCGCCGGATCAGCCACAGCCCCCACACCGATATCAGCAGAACCAGGACCCCCAGGTACGCCATCACCCGCATCGCCCAGTACTGGATGAATACGTTCGGCACGTAGTAGCCGGGCCCGTACTGCTTGGTGTACTGCGACTGCAGCGGGTCCAGCCCGACCACCTGGCCGTTCCAGTGGTTGGTGGCCAGCAGGGACAGCAGGTGCGGGATCGCGATGATCTCGGTCGGGGTCTGGTCGTTGTTGCCGCCGCCGATCTGGAACAGCGAGAACGAGCACGGCTGGCAGGTAGTCCACTGCGCTTCGGCCGCCGCGATCTTCATCGGCTGGTACCTGGCCTCGATGACCCCGAGCTCATCGCCCACCAGCATGGTGAACAAGATCGCCGGGACCAGGACGACCAGCGCGAGCCGCGTCGACCGGGTGAACACACCGCGGTCCCCGCCGTGCCGCAGCTGCCACGCGGAGACGGCCAGCATGACCACCGCGCCGGTGACCAGCGACGCGAACAGCACCTTGGCATACCCCCACACGAACACCGGGTTGGTGAACAGCGCCCAGATGTCGTTCAGCTGCGGCTTCCCGTTCACCATCGTGTAGCCGACCGGATGCTGCATCCAGGAGTTGGCCGCCAAGATGAACGCCGCCGACAGCGCGGAGCCGAGCGAGACCGCCCAGATCGTCAGCAGGTGGATCCGGCGGGGCAGCTTGTCCCAGCCGAACAGCCACAGCCCCAGGAACGTCGACTCCAGGAAGAACGCGGCCAGCCCCTCCATCGCCAGCGGCGCGCCGAAGATGTTGCCGACCAGCCGCGAGTAAGCGCCCCAGTTCATCCCGAACTGGAACTCCTGCACAATGCCGGTCACCACGCCGATCGCCACGTTGATGACCAGCAGCGTGCCGAAGAACCGGGTCAGCCGCAGGTAGTCATCGCGCCTGCTGCGGTGCCATGCCGTCTGCAGCAACGCGGTCAGGAAGGCCAGACCGATCGTGATCGGGACGAAGAAGAAGTGATTGATCGAAACAAATGCGAACTCCACCCGCGCCAAGTCGACGTTGGTCATCTACTCCCCTTGGTCACGAAGGCTTTACGGATCGGCTGCCTATGGCACAACGCGGCCAGGCAGCCCGGTGGTCACGTCTCGGCGTCCTGGCGAGCCGAGACTCCGTTCTGCCAGGCGGCGGCACCCGCGGCGGCAGCAGTCTTGGCCTGCGCCCACTTGATCCTTGCCTGCTCCCTGGGCGGCACTTCCATCTCTTGGATCCACCGCCGGGTCGCCGAGACCAGATGCGTGCCACCAACGGCCAGGCCCGCCAGGGCGATCAGGGCGCCGGCTCCGACCAACGCGGCGCCGGTAACCATCGGGCCCGTTCTGAGCTCTGGCCAGCTGCTGCTTTGCTGCGTGCTAGTAGACATGGCACCGTCCTGGAAGCTAGTCGTTGATCGTCACTGTCACCGCCTGAAGCTGGCCAGGCATCATCCTGCCCGGGTGATCTGGGCGGCAGGCGGCAGGCGGCAGGCGGCCGCTCAATCACCCAGCAGGTGTGATGTGCCGCACATCCCAGACCGCCAGATTTGGCTATGTGACCGAGCGCTATGACGTGATCATTGTCGGCAGCGGCGCGGGCGGGGGCACGCTGGCGCACACGCTTGCCCCCTCGGGCAAGCGGATCCTGCTGCTGGAGCGGGGCAACTTCCTTACGCGCGAGCCCGAAAACTGGAGTCCCGGCTCGGTGTTCGTGGACGGGAGATACATCTCGCCGGACACGTGGTTCGACGCTGACGGCAAGCAGTTCCAGCCGCAGGCGCACTACTACGTTGGCGGGGCGACGAAGCTGTACGGGGCGGCGCTGTACCGGCTGCGCCCCCAGGACTTCGGCGAGATCAGGCACTCTGACGGCATATCCCCGGCGTGGCCGCTGAGCTATGACGAGTTCGAGCCGTGGTACACCAAGGCCGAGTGGCTCTACCAGGTCCGCGGAATCCACGGCGAAGATCCCACTGAGGGCCACTGCTCCAAGCAGTACCCGTGGCCGCCGGTCTCGCACGAGCCGCGGATCCAGCAGATTTCCGACGCGCTGGCGGCGGGCGGCTACCATCCGTTCCACGCGCCGTGCGGCATCCTGCTGAACGAGGCCGACCGGCCGCTCAGTGCGTGCGTTCGCTGCGCCTGGTGTGACGGCTACCCGTGCCTGGTGCATGCCAAGGCGGACGCCGACATCATCGCCGTGCGCCCGCTGCTGGACCAGCCGAACGTGACCCTGCTGGTCAACGCGGAAGTGGAACGGCTCGAAACCGACCCGTCCGGCCGGACGGTCAGCCGCGTGCAGGTCAACCGCGAAGGCAGCCAGGAGTTCTACGAGGGCGACATCGTGGTGATCTCAGCCGGGGCCGCCAATAGCGCCAAGATCCTGCTGCGGTCGGCCTCCGGCCAGCACCCGGCCGGCCTGGCCAACGGGTCTGATCAGGTAGGCCGCAACTACATGTTCCACAACAGCAAGAGTGTCGTGGCGATCAGCAAGGAGCGCAACGACACGGTGTTCCAGAAGACGCTCGGCCTCAACGACTTCTACTCCGCCGGGAACGGCCAGGAGTGGCCGCTGGGCAACATCCAGATGATCGGGAAGTCCAACGCCGAGGCGATGAAGGGCGAGAAGCCCAAGCTCACCATGCTGGCACCGAAGTGGACCCTGGGGGACGTCGCCAAGCAGGCGGTCGACTTCTGGCTGAGCACCGAGGACGTGCCCAAGCCGGACAACCGGGTCACCGTCGACCGGGACGGGCACGTGCACCTCGCCTACAAGCCGACCAACGAGACCGAAACGGCCGGGCTCTACCGCGAGCTCCGGAAGATCCTCAACCACATCGGGATCGCCGAACACCACGTCCTGGACAAGAACTTCTACGCCAGCATGGACATCCCCGTGGCCGGCAACGCCCACCAGTCAGGCACCTGCCGGTTCGGCACCGACCCGGCCACCTCGGTGCTCGATGTCAACTGCAAAGCGCACGAGGTCGACAACCTGTACGTCGTCGACACGAGCTTCTTCCCGAGCATAGGAGCTGTGAACCCCGCGCTCACCGCCATGGCCAACGCGATCCGCGTCGGCGACCATCTGCTGAGCCGGATGGCGTGACCGGGCCTGGTCACGATTAGAAAAGAGGCCAAAATGCCGGACGTTCCTATCCTGACTGCACGAGGCCAGGCACCGACGAGCATGTTCCCGCCGATTGCCGATTACGGGTTCCTGTCGAACTGCGAGCAGAACTGCCTGGTCGCACCGGACGGGGCGGTCGAATGGCTGTGCCTGCCCCGCCCTGATTCCCCGAGTGTCTTCGGGGCCCTCCTTGACCGGACCGCCGGCATGTTCAGGTTCGGTCCGGGCAATACCCGCGTTCCTCAGCATCGCCGGTACGTGCCGGGGACGATGGTGCTGGAAACAACCTGGCAGACGCCGACGGGATGGATGACGGTCCAGGACTTCCTGGCCATCGGCCCGATCCAGCACGAGGGACGACGGCCGGACTATCACCGGGCTCCGGCTGATCTCGGTGCCGTCGGCGCGCTGGTACGGATCGCGACGTGCATCAGCGGCCGGGTCGAGGCCGTCGTGAACTGCGGCCCGCTGTTCAATTACGGGGCGACCGGCGGCACGTGGAGCTATAAGGGCGACGGCTACGACGCGATGACCATTGCCCCGGCGGAGGGAGATATACACCTCGAGGTAGCGGGCACCGTCCCGCTCGGCGTGCTGGGCGCCCGCTGTTACGGTCGCACGACGCTCACCGCGGGCCAGTCGGCCTTCGTCGCGCTGTCCTGGGGAGGCGGCAACGTTCCGGCTAGCCAGGACGAGGCGTTCAGCGCGCTGAACACCACTATCGATTTCTGGCGCGACTGGCTGAGCTCGGCCAAGATCCCCGACCATCCGTGGAAGACCTACCTCGACCGCAGCGCCCTGACCCTGAAGGGGCTCAGTTACGCTCCCACCGGCGCCATTATGGCCGCATCGACGACCTCGCTGCCGGAAACGCCCGGTGGGGCGCGCAACTGGGACTACCGGTTCACCTGGATCAGAGACTCGGCGTTCATGCTCCGTGCGCTGTACCGGCTGGGTTTCGACTGGGAAGCGATCGAGTACTGGGGCTTCGTCATCGACGCGGTCAGCGGGGGCGACCTCAACCGCAAGTTCGAGCTGCAGATCATGTACGGCATCGGCGGGGAACGCGACCTTACCGAGCGGACCCTGGACCACCTGTCCGGGTACCGGGGAGCGCGGCCGGTCCGGGTCGGGAACGGTGCCTGGAATCAGCAGCAGCACGACGTCTGGGGAATGATTCTCGACGCCCTGGACGTCCAGTTCCGCACCGGAGCTACCCAGATCGTGACGCCGGTGTGGGAAGGACTCGCCGGATTCGTGGACGCCGCCCTGCAGCACTGGCGTGAGCCCGACCAGGGGATCTGGGAAGTCCGCGGCGACCCCAAGCACTTCACGGCATCCAAGATGATGTGCTGGGTCGCGGCCTCGCGGGGCGCCGATCTCGCCGAGGAGCGCGGCGCCAGTGAACGCGCCGAGCGCTGGCGGGCCGGCGCGGATGAGATCAAGGCCGAAATCCTGGACAAGGGCCTGTCCAGCCGGGGGGTGTTCCGCCAGCACTACGAGACCGATGATCTCGACGCCTCACTGCTACTGCTGCCCATCATGGGATTCCTGCCACCCGACGACAAGCGCATCAAAGCGACCGTCCTGGCCATCGCCGACGAACTGACCCAGGACGGCCTGGTCCTGCGCTACCGGGTCGAGGGAACCGACACCGGCTTCGAGGGCGCGGAAGGCACCTTTACCATCTGCTCCTTCTGGCTGGTAACCGCGCTGGCCATGGTCGGCGAAACCGAACGCGCGCGCGCCCTCTGCCAGAAGCTGCTGTCGTTCGCCGGACCGCTGCAGCTCTACGCGGAGGAGATTGACGCCACGACAGGCCAGCATCTCGGCAATTTCCCGCAGGCATTCACCCACCTGGCCCTGATCGAGGCCGTGTCGATGCTCATCCAGTCCGACTATGAAGGCAACTCCGCCTCTGTCGGGTAGGGCCAGTGCCCACCACCACGGGCCCGTGCCTGCGGCTCAGGGGCCGGAATGGTCACCGGTCGCCTAGGACGATCCACTGGTGGCCGTCGATGAGCTCGCGTACCGCGTCGAGGTGTCCGGCGTGGCAGGCGGTTTCCTTGAGCACGTGGAGCATGACGACCCGGAGGTCGGAAAACCAGCTGCCCCAGTCCCCCCAGTCCGGGTCGGGCTGCCGGGGCGCCATCTCGAGCGGCGTGGTGGTGATGATGGCGTTGGCACGCCTGATCTCGTCCCGGTACAAGTTAAAGACATCCTCGGCCGACTCGCCGGGATGGAGCTGCCACTCGGCATTGCGCCCCTTCGGGAAGTAGTCGAACGACTCGCCGCCGACCACGCTGCGGAACCAGTAATGCTCATCGGCCAGCGCCAGATGCTTCACCAGCCCTAGGCAGTTCCACCCGGACGGCAGTACCGGGCGCCGCAGTTGCTCCTCCGAGAGACCTTCCAGGATGCCGAGCACATGATTGCGCTCTTGGTCGAGATAGTCCAGCAGTACCTGGGTCTCATCGCTCATCGCAGGCTCCTCGGATCGGGCTGTTACGCATATCCGGTTCACGGGTCCACGGTGCCGGAGCGGAACTGGCCGGCTGGCTGCGGCGTCTGCGCGGCCGTGGGGGCGGCGATCCGCAGGTGCCGCCATCCGGTGACGAACGCCAGGCCGTAGAGCAGCGCCACCATGACGATGAGCCACCGGTACCCGATGATGAGCGAGGTGTACTCCAGGATCCCGCCGATCATCGCGCCGAGCAAGGAACACGACGGGCAGCGTGACCCACGCGGGCGGACCGCTGGCGTGGAACGTCCCGTAGCCGAAGAACAGGAGCTGGTGTCCGGAACGGATGACCTCGACCGGGAACGCCCGGACGAAAAGGATCAGCAGGGCCAGCGCCACTGGGCACGACGTCCCGGCCGAGCAGCAGCGCGAACAGGTCCCGTCCCGCCGGGCGATTCGTTGCGGGCGGCGGAAGTGCTGGACTGGTGATGCCGTCGTTGGTCATCGCAGGCCCGATCCGCTATCACGTGCAGAACAAGTTGTCAGCATAGCGTGTGACAACCTGCACGGACAGGGTGCTAGGGGGCGACGGGAGATCCGGTAGGCGTGACGGTCGCGGACGGGGAAGAGGTCGCCGACGGGGACGTGGTGGGACTGGGTGATGCGGATGGGGAGGCGCTTGGGCTGGTGCTGGAGGTCGGAGTTGTGCTGGCGGACGGTGAGGTGGAAGGCGAGCGGGTCGGGGTGGCCGGGGCCGAGGTTGTGCCCTGGGCCGGGCCGACCAGGTTGGGGCTTTCCGGCTGGTGGCCGGTGAACAGCAGGGCGACGGCCGCGATGGCGACGCCGACGACGGCGACGGCGCCCCCCGTCGCCACGCCGGCCGCGAACGCGCGGCGATCACGGCGGTATTCTGTGGTCCGCCGCTCACGCAGCCAGGCCGGCAGCGCGGCCCGGCGCGCGGCCCAGCTGTTGACTGGCGCAGCGGCCATGCCGAGCGTCGGGAACAGCAGCAGGCCGGCCAGCAACGGCCCGCTCAGCTGGTTCGTCTTAGTCAGGGCGGCCCCGATGCCGAGGAAGCCGAACAGCGCGAGCGTGGACTCCGCCCAGTTGGCCCGCAGCGCCTCCCACCATTTGGTCCGCTCGCTGGTCTTCGGCGTGCGCAGGAACGCGGCCTTGCGGGCAAACAGCGCGAGCACCGACGCGCGCGCCACAACGACGGAGGTAGATTGCCAGATGAAGAAGGCGCCGATGGCGTCCCGCCAGGAGGCGCCGGTGCCGCGGCGCAGCAGAGCCACCGCGCGCACCAGCCCGAGCAGCACCATCACCGGTACGGCGGCGACCAGGAATAGGGTGAGCCTGCGGAACAGCTGGCCTCCGCCGGTGGCCAGGTTGGCCGCGCCGGCCAGTAGGAAGATCAGGAAAAGCAAGCCGAGCAAGTCTCCGTACCACTGCACCGCTCCGGCCAGGTAGGCCCAGCGTTGCCCGGCGGTCAGGTGGTTCTCCCGGCCCTTGCGCCCGGGCATCACCGAGCGCCAGTGCATGCGCAGGATCTGGATTCCGCCGAAACACCACCGGTACCGCTGGCCCTTGAGCGCCTCGAACGTCAGCGGCATGATCCCGTAGCCCCAGGACTGGTCCACGTGCAGGCCTGACCAGCCAGCCCTTAGCAGCCGGAGGGACAGTTCGGCGTCCTCGGTGATGCACCACTCGTCCCAGCCGCCCAGCTCATCCAGGGCCACCCGGCGGATCAGCCCCATGGTGCCGGCGAAGATGGCCCCGTTGTGCTCATTGCGGGACGGCTGGGAGACGGCGAAGAAGTACTTGTAGGAGTAGTACAGCCGCCGGTAGTAGCGCGCCTGGGTCCAGTCACGGTAGTCCTGCGGTGCCTGGACGAAGCCGATCCACGGATCGGCGAACGCCGGCGCGCAGCGGCGCAGGAAGCCGGGCTGGAGCTGGTAGTCGGAGTCGACCACGCCGATGAGCTCGGCGTCGGGCGAGGTGAGCGTGCGCAGCGCGTAGTTCAGCGCGCCCGACTTGTAACCCGGCCAGTCGTCCAGATGGGCGAACTTGACCCCGTGCCTGCTGCACCAGGCTTCCACCGGACGCCACAACGACTCGTCATCGGTGTTGTCGTCGATGAGGATGATCTCGTAGCGGGGGTAATCGAGGCGGAGCAGCGAGCGCAGCGTCTCGATGACCATGGCCGGCGGCTCGTTGTGCGCCGGGACGTGCAGGCTGATCATGGGCAGCTCGCTGTCCGGCACGGACAGCCTGGTGGTCGGCGTGATCCGGCGCCGCCAGTGCTCGGTGCCGAGCGCGTCGCAGATCTCCCACAGGTACGCGCAGCACAGCAGCGCGGCGAAGACCTCGAGCAGCCAGAGCAGCACGCCGCCGACGGTGCTGGCGGGCCCGAGGTGGCTGTCGAAGGTCCACTCGAGCGCATAGGTGAGGTAGACCACGAACAAGAACACGCTCGACGCCCAGCACACGTGGGCCCGCGCCGACCATCGCCTGGTCACGGGGAGCCAGACCAGGCTCGCGAACACCAAGGCGGCGATGCCGGTCACCAGGTTGTGCTCGGACGCCTTCAGCAGCCGCAGCAGGGCCGCCGCGGCCGCGGCGACCACGATGGTGCCGACGATGGCGAGCACGAACCGCCGCACGGCAGGCCAGACGCCGGTGTCATGGGGATGCCGCCGCGCGGGCAGGAACAAGGCAGCCGAGCCGAGCGGCGCAGCCACGATGGCCGCGAGCAACATCGCCTGAAGCATTCAAGCCCTCACCGGATGCGTGCGCGCAGTCGTCCAAGGTTCGCGCGGCGGTTTTGGCTTCCGGACTACCCGTACCTTATGCCGTTAATCATGACAAAACCTGGCGACGGCGGCAGCGAACCAAGCCTGGTCGTCGACCCACGGGAAGTGGGCGGCGGCCGGATGACCGAGCAAGTCCAGCTGGGTGAGCCTGAGGTGGGCACGCAGGCGAGAACGGTGCCGTCGTAGGAGGCGAAGTATCGTGTCATCGGTCCATCATGTCCCCGCGGCCACGCCCGCCCGGAACCATTTTTCGCTTCGGGATGACGGATACCCAGCCCGTTCGGCATGAAAATGGCGGAACGGCCGGTCAGCCTTCCGCGGCCGGTTGCAGGACGATGTTGAAGTTCGCCAGGCAGAACGATCCGGTGAGGCCGTACCGGGCCGCCTGTTCGGCGTCATCGATGGGCGTGAACTCCTTGATCAGGCTCTTCTTCACCGCGAACACCGCGTCCGATTCGATGTACGGGCTGCCCGCCACGAAAATGTGCGTGGTCAGCGCGCGATGCCCGGGGGCGGTCACGATGAAATGGATATGCGCCGGGCGGTACGCGTGCCTTCCGGTCGCGTTCAGCAGCGTGCCGACCGGGCCGTCGGTCGGTATCGGGTAGTGGCTCGGCACGATCGTGCGGAACCAGAAGGCCCCGTCCGCATCGGCGGTGAACAGGCCGCGGCCGTTGGCTCGCGGCTGCACCTCGGGCTGCTGGACGTCATAGAAGCCCTGGTCATTAGCCTGCCAGATGTCGAGTTCGGCGCCCGGGAGGGGTGAGCCGTCGGCCGAGAGCACCCGGCCGCGGACCACGCACGGCATGCCCGTCCCAACGAAGTCGATGGACTCGCCGAGTTCCCGGCGCGGGGATTGCACCACGTGGAACGGGCCGAGCACGGTGGATTCCGTGGCCCCGCGCGATTTCCTGTTGTTAATGGTCTCCACCAGCATGGAAATCCCGAGCACGTCGGAGAGCAGAATGAATTCCTGCCGTTCGTCGTCGCATTTCTGGCCGGTCGCGGTGAGGAACTCGATCGCCCGCTCCCATTCGGCGATGGTGGGCTCGGTATCCCTGACGAACGCGTGCAGGTGCCTGACCAGGCTGCTCAGCAGGTCGCGCAGCCGCGGGTCCTGGGTCTTGGCAAAGCTGTCGACGACTGCGTCGGCGGCGGTTTCCTCGGTGAAGTCAGTGGCCATGGCCGACAGCGTAAGTCCCCCGGCGCAGTGGCGTAAGTCCCGCGGCGCAGTGCTAGCCACGGGGGGCGACCCCCCTGGCACCCCCCGCCGTGCTAGCCACGGGGGGGCGACCCCCCTGGCACCCCCCGCCGTGCTAGCCACGGGGGGGCGACCCCCCTGGCACCCCCCGCCGTAGGGCCACATCAGAGACCGGGCCCAGGTGCTGCAGCTTGTCGGGGTTGATCACGGACCTGACCGCCTGCACCAGGCCGCCGGCGATGTCGAGGGCGAAGACGTTGATGATACGGTCGGCCGCGTCGTAGGTGACCGCTCCTGGCTGGCCGTTGACCCACGCCACTTCGATCCGGGCGCCCAGCTTCGGTCCCCGGCGGGCCAGCCCGAGCAGGAACCGGGCCACCTGCTCCCGGCCGTGGAACGGCCTGGCCGTCGCCCAGGCCTTGCCGCCACCGTCGCCCACCATGGTCACGTCCGGCGCGAGCAGCTCGAGCAGGGCGGTCAGGTCCCCGCCGCCCGCCGCCTCGAAGAAGCGGCGGGCTACCTCCTCACTCTGCGCGCGTGTGGTCTGGTAACGGGGTTTTTGCTCGTCGACGTGGTGCCGGGCCCGGGCGAGGATCTGACGGCAGTTCGCCTCGGACTTGCCGGTGATGTCCGCGATCTCCGGGTATCCGTAACCGAACACTTCGTGCAGCAGGAACACCGCGCGTTCGGTCGGTGTCAGGCTCTCCATCAGGACGAGGAAGGCCATCGACAGCGAATCGGACAGCTCGGCGCGCTCGGCCGGATCGGGTTCGACCCCAGGACTGCCGGTCAGGAGCGGTTCGGGCAGCCAGGCCCCCACGTAGGACTCCCGCCGCACCCGCGCGGACCGCAGGTGGCTGATGGCCAGCCGGGTGGTGGCGGTGGCCAGGTATGCCTTGGGCGAGTCGATGCTGGTGCCGTCGCGGAGCACCCGGGTCAGCCGGAGGAAGGCCTCCTGGACGATGTCCTCGGCGTCGCTGACGCTCCCGGTCATCCGGTAGGCGATCGAGAACATCAGCGGCCGGAACTCCGCGTAGTCCGCTGCGGTCGGGTCCTCAGGCAGCGTGGGCATGCGCTACCTCGTGGCCGGCTGCGACCAAGGTCGGGACCAGGTACTGACCGATCGCTCCGCTCGCCCCCGCAACGAAGACTCTCATGATGGTTCCTTCCTCCGCTGTGCTCCTCTTCGCCCCTCTACGACGCCGCTGCTCTGGTGGGCGTGACACTTGCGGGCCTAGTTTTCCTCGCCGCCTTCGCCTTCGCCCTCGCCTTCGCCTTCACTCTCGCGCCAGCGCAGGTGCCAGGTGCGGGAGACCGGGCCGATGTGGCGCAGCTTCTCCGGGTTCGCGACCGCTCGGATGGCCTGCACCTGGCCGTCAAGGACGTCGAACGCGATGACCGCGATCAGGTCGCCGTCGGCGTCGCAGGCCAGCACGCCCGGCTGCCCGTTGACCCGCGTCGGGCGGAGCGAGGCGCCCAGCTGCAGGGTCCGCTCGACCTGGATCCGGACCACCTCGGCCACCTGGTCGCGACCGAAGACGGGCGCGATGAACGTGGTCTCGCCGTTGCCGCCGCTGTCCCCGTAGAACAGTACATCGGGGGCCAGCCGCTCGAGCAGGCTGGTCATGTCGCCCCCGCTCGCCGCGGCCAGGAACAGGCTGGTGAGCTCCTCGCCCTCGGCGCGAGACGTCTCGAACCGCGGCCGGCCCTCGTCGATGCGGCGGCGGGCGCGGGTGAAGACCTGCCGGCAGGCGGCCTCGGTCTTGCCTGTCGTGTCGGCGATCTCCCGGTAGTCGTAGCCGAAGACCTCGCGGAGCAGGAACACCGCGCGTTCGGCCGGGGCCAGGCTTTCCAGCAGCACCAGGAATGCCATCGACAGGGAGTCTGAGGTCTCGGCGAGTTCGGCCGGATCGGGCCCGACCCCGTTCCCGATGAGTGGCTCGGGGAGCCAGGTCCCGACGTAAGATTCGCGGCGGACGCGGGCTGAGCGCAGGTGATCGATGGCCAGCCGGGTGGTGATCGTGGCCAGGTACGCCTTCGGGGATCCGATGTCGGCGTCCTTGCCGGCGCGCAGGAAGGCCTCTTGCACGATGTCCTCGGCGTCGCTCACGCTGCCGGTCATCCGGTAGGCGATCGAGAACATCAGCGGGCGGTACTCGGTGTAGTGGCTCGTGTCCACAGTTCTCCCCTCGGGATCGGTCTGATCCCTAATGACGAGGGGCCTCCGGCCGCTGTGACATCCGCCTTCTGTCTGGCCTCCGCGGAGTGCGGCCTGAGCCGGGCGGGCAGGCATTCCTCCAGGCCGTCCGCGAACAGCGGGATCCGCCATAGCGGCGGTACGGGCCCGGCGGCCGCGCCTAGCTGCATCATCGTGGCTATGGTGACCCGGACCAGCCGCCTGGCGCTGTTGAACAGCATGAACGCCAGCGGGAGCTCGACCACCAGGGCAGAGACCAGGCTCATGGTGAAGCCGGGCGAGCCGTAGTCAAGCGCGAGGTCAAACCACGCGTCGCAGACCAGCAGCGTGCCGGTGATGATCATGAAGAAGATGACGACCTGGCGCTGGTGCCAGGCTGCCCAGGCGGTCGCGGCGAATCCGGCCAGCTCGGCGATGTCCAGCCCGACCCATGCCACCTGCCAGTGGCTCGCGGTGTAGCGGCTGGGCAGGGTCAGGATCAAGATCGCGATCCAGCACGCCAGCCCGACGCAGCAGGCGGTCATGAACATCAGGCCAAACCGCCTGCGGCGGCGGAGCCGGGGATCCATCAGCGGGTGCGGCCGGTCAATGGCGACCAGGGTGCGGGCCAGGTGACGGCGCTCTTCTGCGGTCAGACGGCGAAGTTCGGCCTCATCGATCACGTAATCAATTCTGCGACGGCGTCCGCTCAGGCCGACTGACGGGTTCGCCCAGCCCGCTCGGCGCGTTCGGCCAGCCGCTCGGCACGCCCGCGTGGCAGCGCCTCGTCCAGGCCGTGGCCCGCCAGCGGCGTGACGCGGAGGGAATGCGCCTGCTGGCCGGCCAGGATCCCGGCGGCGACCGTGGCCCGGAGCAGGCGCCGTGCTCCGGCGAAGGCCAGGAAGGCCAGCGGCAGTTCGGCGAAGAGCGCGGACAGCAGGCTTACCCAGAAGCCGCTCGTGGCTAGTGACGTGCCGACGTCGAACCACGCGTCGCAGAACAGCATCGTCCCGATGAGCACCAGCAGCAAGATCAGGATCTGCCGTTCCCGCCAGATCGCCCACGCCGTCGCCGCGAACGCCGCGAGCAGGAACACGTCGAAGTTCACCCAGACGGCCCGCCAGTGATGCGCGTCGAAACGGTGCGGCAGGGTGGCAGCGAGCACCACGATCCAGCCGGCCAGGACCACGCAGCAGCCCGCCGCGATGAGCAGCGCCAGCCGCCGTTCACGGCGCAGCGACGGGTCGTAATGGAACGGGTCAGCGCGGCCCGGGTCCGGCTCGCCGACGGTAGCCCCGCGCGCCGGGGCCGGGGTGCGTTCGCCCGGGGTGCGTTCGCCCGGGGCCGACTTGTCGAGATCGGCGAGCAGGGTGGCTAGTTCGCGGCGTTCGGCCTGGCTCATCTGGCGCAATTCGGCCTTATCTATCACGACCTCATTGTCCTCCCTCATGCTGCGCGCTGGCTGCGCGGCGCCTGCCTGGGCGGCCGAGCGTAAGCTAGGGAAAGTGAGTGAGCTTGTCTATCTTGGCTTTGGCGCCACTCTCGTGGAGTACCGCACAGGCTGGGATCTGCAGCGGCGGGTGCACGCCCGGCGGATGGCCGACGAGGTTCCCGACAGCTGTCTGCTGCTAGAGCACGAGCCCGTGTACACGGCGGGCAAGCGGACCGCGGTGTCCGACCGGCCGTTCAGCGACCCGGGGGCACCGGTCGTCGACGTAGACCGCGGCGGCAAGATCACCTGGCATGGTCCCGGGCAGCTGACCGGGTACCCGATCATCAAGCTCCGCGAGCCGCTGGACGTCGTCGCCTACGTGCGGGCGCTCGAAGAGGCAATGATCCGAACGTGCGCGGAATTCGGCGTCACCACCGAGCGCGTGCCCGGTCGCAGCGGCGCCTGGGTGCGCGACGAGGACGGAGGACGGCCGGACCGCAAGGTGGGCGCGATCGGCGCGCGGGTGGCCAGGGGCGTCACCATGCACGGGTTCGCGCTGAACGCCGACTGCGACCTGTCCTGGTACGACCGGATCGTGCCGTGCGGCATCCGCGACGCCGGAGTGACCACGCTGTCCGCCGAGACCGGCCGCGACATCACCGTGGCCCAGGTGACGCCAGTGATGGAAGGCCACCTGGCCGACGTCCTCGGCTACCGCACCTGGCGGTACGTCCACGACCCCGGGGTCCTGGCCGGCCCGCGTTCGCCAGCGGCTGCGGCGGTGCCGCTGGCGAGCCGCTGACATACCCTAAAGGGGTGGTACTCGCACCCGAGGGTCGGCGGATGCTCCGCCTGGAGGCCAGGAACAGCCTGGTCCCGGTCGAGCGGAAGCCGCCGTGGATCAAGACCCGGCTCCGTACCGGGCCGTCGTATTCAGAGCTGAAGACCCTGGTCCGCAGCGAGGGCCTGCATACGGTGTGCGAGGAAGCGGGCTGCCCGAACATCTTCGAGTGCTGGGAGGACCGCGAGGCGACCTTCCTGATCGGCGGCGATCAGTGCACCCGGCGGTGCGACTTCTGCCAGATCGGCACGGGCAAGCCGCTGCCGCTGGATGCGGGCGAGCCGCGCCGGGTCGCGGAGTCCGTCGCCGCCATGGGGCTGAGGTACGCGACCGTGACCGGGGTGGCGCGTGATGACCTGGCTGATGGCGGCGCGTGGCTGTACGCGCAGGTCTGCCGGGAGATCCACGCCGCCGTCCCGGGCTGCGGGGTGGAGCTGCTCATCCCGGACTTCAATGCCGAGCCGGGCCGGCTGGCGGAGGTGTTCGGCGCCCGGCCGGAGGTGCTGGCGCATAACATCGAGACGGTGCCGCGGGTCTTCCGGCGGATCCGGCCGGGTTTCCGTTATCCGCGGTCGCTGGAGGTGCTGCGCGCGGCGCGGGAGGCGGGGCTGGTCACCAAGTCCAACCTGATCCTGGGGCTGGGCGAGGAGCGGCATGAGGTCACCGGGGCGATGCGGGACCTGCGGGCCGCGGGCTGTGACCTGCTGACGATCACCCAGTACCTGCGGCCGACGCCGCGGCACCACCCGGTGGTGCGCTGGGTCAGGCCCGGGGAGTTCACCGAACTGCGCGAGGAGGCGGAAGAACTCGGGTTCGCGGGCGTGCTGTCCGGGCCGCTGGTGCGGTCCTCCTACCGGGCCGGGCGGCTGTACACCCAAGCCATCGAGCAGCGGGCGGGCGGGTAACTACACTGGTTTCGGGTAGCGGGGATTTCTGGTAGCCCGGCGGTTTCTGTCCGGGGCGGCTTAACCGTATGCTGCGGAGCATGGCACGCATGTCAAGAAAGTCTGAGGCCGCTGACCCGGCCGCCACGAGGGAAACCGCCGCGGACCTGGCTAAGGCCGGGCGGCTGAAGCAGATCCGCATGGTCGCCGGCCTGGTGCACAAGTCCAACCCGAAGGCGATGCCGATCGTCATCGGCAGCGGCCTCGGCACGCTAGTGATCCTCGTGGTCATCGGGCTGCTCACCGGCCTGTACCCGTTGCTCATTCCCTTGGGCGTATTGCTTGGCGTGCTGGTCACGACGATCTTGTTCGGCAGGTTCGCGCAGGCCGCGCAGTACTCGGCCATCGAGGGGCAGCCAGGCGCGGCCGCCGCCGTGCTGGAGAACATGCGCGGTAACTGGACAGTGACCCCGGCGATCGCCGCGAACAGGAACATGGACGTGGTGCACCGGGCCGTGGGCCGGGCGGGCGTCATCCTGGTCGGCGAGGGCTCCCCCAACCGGCTGGCCAGCCTGCTCGCCGCGGAGAAGAAGCGGGTCGCCCGGGTGGCCTACGAGGTGCCCATCATCGAGTTCCAGGTCGGGGACGGTGAGGGACAGGTCCCGATCAGCAAGTTGCAGCGGAAGATCATGCGGCTGCCGCGCCAGCTCAAGCCGGACGCGGTCAGTGACATCAACCACCGGCTCAAGGCGCTGCAGCCCTCCCTGCAGGCACCCAAGGGACCGATCCCGAGGAACGCCAGGCAGCCCAAGATGCCCAGGCCGAAGACCCGCTAAGCCTCGCTACTGAGCCGGCTAGACCCGGACGACGATGGTGTCCGAGGCGCGGTCGTGCATGCCGCGCAGGTCCCGGTCGGTCAGCAGCGGTGGGATCACGGTGAGCAGGATGGCCGTGCGGACCAGGGCCCACCGGAATCCGACCGGGCCGCCGCTGAGCCGTACCGTCCTGATGCCGGTCAGCCGCTTTCCGACAGTGAATCCGGTCGTCGCGGTGAGTACGTAGACCTCCACCGCGAATACGGCGATGGTCCAGAACTGCGAACGGGTGAGCCAGTACGCGACGAGCATGCTGAGCAGCCAGTCGATGAACAGCGCCAGCACCCGGCGGGGCATGCCGGCGACCGAGCCGTAACCGCGCTCGGGCAGGCCGAAGCGCTGGCCGGGATAAGCCTCCGCCTGGCTGGCCGCCGACGGGGCGGTCAGCTGCGTCGTGCTCGCCGCGCTCACGCCCGCGCCCGCTGCCGCGGGAGCGGACTGACCCGTGGCACCAGCCCGCGCCGGGCCGGCGCCGCGGCGGTTTCTGGATTTCTTGGCCACGACACCACGGTATCTGTTCTGGGCCGCAGGGCTGTCAGCGGGTCATAATGGAGGCCTGACCTCGGCCGCCTACCGTAACATCCGTGAAACACACCAGACACGGCGCGGAAATTGCCGGCGGCTAACGTCCTAATCGCGTGCCTTGAGAACCGAAAGCGTGCCCTGTACCCGGGAGGGTTGATGTTCAGCAGTGCCGAAGAGATCCTTCGCTTCATCGCGGAGGAGAACGTGGAGTTCATCGACGTCAGGTTCTGCGACCTGCCTGGAACGATGCAGCACTTCACCGTGCCCACGGTATCGTTCAGTGAAGACGTCTTCACCGACGGCCTCATGTTCGACGGCTCGTCGATCCGCGGGTTCCAGCAGATCCACGAGTCCGACATGCAGCTGCTGCCGGATCCGAGCACCGCGGTGATCGACCCGTTCCGCACGCGCAAGACCTTGAACCTCACGTTCTTCGTGCACGACCCGCTGACCGGCGCGCCCTACAGCAGGGACCCGCGCAACATCGCCCGTAAGGCAGAGGACTACCTGCGCGGCACGGGCATCGGCGACACGGCATACTTCGGCCCTGAGGCTGAGTTCTACATCTTCGACTCGGCGCGCTTCTCCACCTCGGCGAACGAGGGCTACTACCACATCGACTCGGTCGAAGGCGCGTGGAACAGCGGCAAGGACGAGGACGGCGGCAACCTCGCCTACAAGCCCAGGTACAAGGGCGGCTACTTCCCGGTGCCGCCGATGGACCACTTCGTGGATCTCCGCTCCGAAATGACCGCCAACCTGCTCGCCTCCGGCATCCAGGTCGAGATGCAGCACCACGAGGTCGGCACCGCGGGCCAGGCGGAAATCAACATGCGGTTCAGTTCTCTGCTCGCGCAAGCCGACCGGCTGATGCTCTTCAAGTACATCATCAAGTGCACCGCTCAGGCGGCCGGCAAGACCGTCACGTTCATGCCGAAGCCGCTGTTTGGTGACAACGGCAACGGGATGCACTGCCACCAGTCCATCTGGAAGGACGGTTCGCCGCTGTTCTACGACGAGGTTGGCTACGCCGGCCTGTCGGACCTTGGCCGGTACTACATCGGCGGCCTGCTCAAGCACGCGCCCTCGCTGCTGGCGTTCACCAACCCGACCGCGAACTCCTACCACCGGCTCGTGCCCGGCTTCGAGGCCCCGGTCAACCTGGTCTACTCACAGCGCAACCGCTCGGCTTGCGCCCGCATCCCGATCACCGGCACGAACCCGAAGGCCAAGCGCGTCGAGTTCCGCGTCCCCGACCCGTCCTGCAACCCGTACCTCGCGTTCGCCGCCATGCTGATGGCGGGCCTGGACGGGATCAAGAACAAGATCGAGCCGCCGGAGCCGGTGGACAAGGACCTGTACGAGCTGCCGCCGGACGAGGCGGCCGCCATCCCGCAGGTGCCCGGCTCCCTCGAGGCCGTGCTCGCCCACCTGGAGACCGACCACGCCTATCTCACCGAGGGCGGCGTGTTCACCGATGACCTGATCGAGACCTGGCTGGACTACAAGCGGACCGTCGAGCTCGACGAACTCCGGCTGCGCCCGCACCCGCACGAGTTCGAGCTGTACTACGACTGCTGACCTGAAGTAGGCCGCTGAGCTGGGGGCGCGTCACGGCGCGCCCCCTCAGTCCGCACAGAGTCCGCAAGATCCCGGAACTTCGAGTCCACTACGGCATCAATGACTGCCTTCGTGGACTGCTTAGGCATCTGCAATGTTAAATGTTAAGTGCCAGGACGTCTGTGGGCGCAAGGCGGCCCGCTGTCGCCACAGTGCTCCGTCAGATCCGCCCTAGCGGAGTCCGTGGGCCGCGGCCAGGTGGGGCTTTTGGGCGAGAAGTGATTCGAGCTTGCTATCCGGCCACAGCTCTATAGACAGCTCTATAGACGGAGCGGCACCATCGTTGTTGTGCTGCTCCGTCCAGGCGATGGCGTCGGCCGAAAAGCCTTGGCCCCCGGCACGTCGTTACCGGCGGGGATGGCGTCGGGCCGGTACGTGGGCAGCCCACCGAGGGCCTGTGCCAGTTCGGTGAAGCTGCGTCCCGAGTGGAATCAGCGCTGCTGACGGGGCCCTCTGCGTCCTTGAGTCCGGTCTGGGTGTCGGACCCCGACCTGGTCGTCGGACACACCGACGCCGCCGTCGCAGACCGTGGCGTGGTCCTGACCAGACTCTGCCGCCTGGTGGGTCGCCTGATCGTCGGCTTTGGCCTTGGCGGTGTCCTGACGTGCCTTGTCGAGTTGGGCCTCGCGGCAGCCGGGGCCGGCACGAGAGCACGCTCCTATCACGCCAGCCCCGGCGAGATCACGAGTGTAGGGGCTGTGCACAAGACTCGTCGATGAACTGTGAATATACGCAGGATCGCGGTGCGGTGCCAGGAGACGTGCCCGGAGACCCTGGCGGCCCCACCCCCGGTTACCAGGACAGATGCCGTTGGCAGGCTGGGTGGCGAGAAGATCCGGAAGGGATCGCGTCCGTACCGGCGCCAGATAGTTATCCACACGTGACCTGTGGATGACGGGTTACCGCCCGGCTCCGCGGCGTCGTCGCGGTGGTAGCGCCGACGGCACCGAAAGCGCGGCATGGCTGTGACGAGGACACCGGCACCTTTGCGCCGGCCGCAGGCCCGCCCCGTCGAATTCGCCCGGAATTCCCCGGTGATGACCGCCCGCGGGTCACCTCGGCGGGCAAGAACATCCCTTAACGAAGGCAGGGCCCCACGACCGGCCGGCGTCCCGTCGCCCGGACCACCAGCCCAGTGAGGGGCGCGAGGGCGGGGCTTGTGTACCGCGGAGACGGAGTGTGGCCCTGGCCACGGCCAGGCCCATATTCGCGTGCCAGCCGCACCAGCCTGCTACCGGTACGGGTTGGGCCGGACAGATCGGCGGCCCGGCCGATCCCTTCCGGCGATGGCATCGGATCCGAGCTGGGCTGAGGATCGCGGAGTCGCGTCCGCCAGGCTAGCTCTGGGCGCCCGGACCGCCCCGGGCGGTGTTGGTCCCGGGCGTCAGCGTGCTGTTCCCGGAACCGGGTCGCGGCCGGGACTGCCCTGGTGCCGGGCCGGGGAAGGCGGTGCGTGCCGTGCGGTGAACATGGCCCACACGACCTTTCCCGCGTCGCCTGGCGTGGTGTAGCCCCACAGGTCGCTGAACGCGCAGATCATCTGCAGCCCGCGGCCGGCCTCGGCCAGCGAACCGGGGGTTCGCGGCACCGGAACCGCCTTGCCCGGGTCGGCCACCGCGCACAGCACCCAGGGTCCCTGCTGCAGCAGGCCGAGCCGGACCGGCCGCCGGGACCGGGTACCGCCGGGCCCCGGCAGGGCATGCCGCAGCGCGTTGGTCACCATCTCCGACACCACGATCGCGATGTCCTGGCTGCTGTGTGCCGTGCCCCACCGGCGCAAGGTGGCGAGGGTGAAGTACCGCGCGGCACGGACCGACCCGGCCTGTGCGCTGAGCGCGCGCGTGGCGATCCGCGGCGGGCAGGCCCAGCCTGTCAGGGCGGGATCCGGCGGTGACCGCCAGCTGCCGGTCACCAGGCCGGCCATCTCCGCGGCCGGCATCAGCCAGCGGCTGCCGGTGCTGCCCGCCGGCTGCGACGGGTGCGCCGCCACCACCGCCCGGTCAACCTCGGTCCGACACGGAAACAGGCGCCAGCCCCGGACCGCCTTCAAGACCACCGCCGCGGGAACGGAGCTGCTCACCGGTGCCATCCCGGCTCCGGCAGCCCGACGGGGAGATAGCCGCCGGCCGCGCGGCCGGGGTCACCGCTGCTTCCCCAGGCGGCGGCGGTACCGTCGCCGCGCACGGCGGCCCGGGCGGCCCTGGCGATGGCCGTGTACCGGTCCCACGGCACGACCAGGTCAGTGGCCCAGAAGGCGGGGTCGGCCTGCTGGCACCGGGGGCAGGCCAGCCGGCCGAGGGCGTCGATGCGCCAGCCGGCGCCGATCGCGCGGGCCCGGGTGTCGGCCTCGCCGAGCGCTGCGGGATCGGCATGCCAGGAGATGCACGAACCCATCTCGCACCACATGACCGGCATCCGCAGCTGATCGCCGATCACCGCCCGCACGGTCATCTCAGCACGGGCAGCGGCCTCAGCCTGGGCGCGGGCAGCGGCCTCAGCCTGGGCGCGGGCGTCGGCCTCAGCCTGGGCGCGGGCGTCGGCCTCAGCCTGGGCGCGGGCGTCGGCCTCAGCCTGGGCGCGGGCGTCGGCCTCGGCCTGGGCGCGGGCGTCGGCCTCAGCCTGGGCGCGGGCGTCGGCCTCGGCAAGAACTTCTGGCCAGGGATCGCTGCCGCGCGCCGGCTGGGCGTGGTCATCGCCGGCCGGGTCGGCATGGCCGTCGTCCCGGAGCTCGGCGAGCCAGCCGTCCGTCTGGAGCCAGTCGTTCTCCTGGAGCGCGCTAGTGTCGCCTGGCCGGATCTTGATCTTCATGTCGGGCCTCCCGTTGTGCCAGTGGTATGCGTCGTGCCGCTGCGGGTGACCTGCCCCGGGGACAGGCGCGTGCACTGGGATGACGGACCGGGCGGCGGCTGCGAGTCCCGGGTGTGCCGGGTTCGGGTGGTGCCAGCGCGGCGTACACGTCATGCCGGGCTGTCGTCGGCAGGCACGGGGATCGCGGCCTGCCGTCAGCGAGCGCCTGGTTTGTCCCGGTGCACGTGTGCCGCTAGTGCGGCTTGCCTCCCCTTGTCAAATCGCCCCGGGCTCACCGTCTGTGGGTTTCATTGATTGACGGTTCCGGCTCCGAATCACGGCTGGATATATTTGCGGTAAACGTTCGGCTTATTTATGCGTTATTGCGGCGTGGCGTGTGGACAATTCCGGTTCTTTTTCCGTGCACAGGGGTGTGGGCGGCGTTTTCCCACGCCAAGGCCCTGTTACGGGCGCGGCCCCGGCAACACAATCCCCAGCATTTCCCCAGTGTGCGCACAGGCCCGGCGCCGTTTTGCACAAGTGATCCACATGGTTGTGCACAGCAAAGCCTGTAACACGTTCTCGTGTCGGGCTGGCAGGCAGCGGGTCACCATGCCGGTGCTTGCGCGACACGACCGGCACGCAGGACGCGGATCTAGCCTGGGCCTGGATGACATCACCCACGACGGCGGGCACCGGATGCTCGCCGCACACCCTGCAGGACAGGCGGCCCGCGTCCCCAGCCGCCTACCTGCTGTCACGCTCATCGTCATCCTGCCGGCGGCGCGTCCTCGATACGCTCAAGCTGCCCGGGCTCAGTCGCCGTCGGCGCTGATCCACCCAACTGCGCGACCACGAGCCGGAGTGGGAGGCGCCGTTCCCCATCGACGACCAGGTTCAGCAGCTGATCACTGGCCAGCAACGGCCGATGCCGGGGCGCTGGCCCCCGGAGGCGTCCCTGCTCGCGACGGCGCAGCACCCAGTCTTGCGGGCTCGCACTCCGGCGGTCCTGCACGGGTCTGTTGTCGGCGCGGCGGCTCTCGCGCTTACCGCCTCCGGCCCGGCGCGGCCGACCCGGCGCGGCCGCCTGAGAACCTCGCTCGTGCTCGGTCGGACCCCAGATCATCGCGGCCGGCATTCCCGCGGTTGCCTGGGGCGCCGACCCTGGCAAGACGTTCCTGCCGGGCTGAATCAGGCAAGGCCCCTCCATGTATGAGATGGAGGGGCCTTGCCCGGCCTCGCCGCGCCGGCTGGCCAGTTGCCTGGTCTTCACCGCGCGCCGCGCCGCCCGCCGGGGCCAGGTACCCGCGCGAGGGGCCGGTCTCCCGGCTCCTCCCGCGTTCCCGGCGTCGCCCCCGGATGGTGCCCGTTTCCAGCGGTGAAAGCATTATTACTACCGCCGCAAGCACCGCGCAAGGCCCTGCGGCCAGCCATTTCTTGTTTTCCCGCTATCCACGGAAGACTCCACAGAAAGCAGGCAGTTATCCGCATTTCACAGCGGTTATCCACGGGTTTACTCACAGCCTGCCCACAGGCCACCGGATGTAAGCCGGAGAACACCTGAACCGCCGTCTTCGCATGCAATCGGCTGATCGTTTCACAGCGACTTCCGGGTAATCACCGGTAACCGGATCAATACGGGCACAGATGGCTGACCATCCGGCTCTGCGGTCGGCGGGCGTGAATGAATCACTTGCGGCGACCCGGGCGTTGTCGCCGAAAAGGTCCGCGCAGGCGGCCTTGGTCCCCTAACGTCTTGCACGTGATGAAGCGGTGGGCTGCCTCGCAGCGGGGCATCCGATGGACGATCGGCGGGGTCGCCGCCGTTGGGCTGGCACCAGCGGCCGCACGGGTGGTGCTGGTGCCGGCTGGCGACTGGCTCGCGCATCATGACGGCGGCCCTGCCAGGGGACCACTTCCCCGGACGGCACGGGACACCGCGCGCGGCCGGGTGCTGACACTTGGTGCCGGGCTGCTCGCCACCAGCGCGCTGTTGTTCACGGCCCGGAGGTTTGTGCTGTCCCGCGACGGGCGGGTGACCGACCGTTACGCGAAGGCGCTAGGGCAGCTTGGCTGCGAGAAGCTTGACGTGCGCATCGGCGGAATCCACACGCTGGAGCGGGTGGCCCGCGACTCGCCCGCAGACCACCCCGCTGTGATGGAGATGCTCGCCGCCTTCATCCGCGAGCGCTCACGCGAGCAATGGCCGCCACCAGATCCCGGCGGCCAGGCCCGGGAACGATCGTTGCGGCCCGACGTTCTTGCAGCCATTACCGTGGTCGGGCGCCGGCTTACCGAGCGCGACATCGGGCCTGTTGACCTCGCCCGCGCGGACCTCGCCGGCGCGGACCTGGGCGGCGCGGACCTCACCGGCGCGAACTTCACCGGCGCGAACTTCACCGGCGCGGACCTCACCGAAGCGGTCCTCGCCAATGCGGTCCTGGCCCGCGCGGATCTACCCGCCGCGAAACTCGTCCGCGCGGACCTCGCCGGGGCGGATCTCGGCGGCGCCAGGCTCACCGGCGCGGACCTCACACGCGCCGACCTCACCGGCGCCGACCTGACCGATGTCGATCTCACCGGCGCGGACCTCACCGGCGCGGACCTCACCCGCGCGGAGCTCACCGGCGCCCTGTGGCCGGTAGGCGGGCCAGTTCCGGCCGGCTGGGACCGACACACTGGCTCTGGCCAGCTGATACCGGCAGGTACCGGCGCCGAGACGGCACAGGGAAACCAACCACGCGGCTGAGCTTGCCCCGAAGGCCTTCGACCTCCTCGGCACCTGGTCCGGCTCCCGCTCACCTGGACGTTGCCGAACACCGGTCCGCCACGAACACCAGCTCCGCGGCCAGTGGCCGGATTACCTACCGGGCAAGCGGCCGTTGCCGGCTAGCGGCGCACGAGAGGGATGTACGCTACCCGGGGGCGTGGCACAAGGCCTCGACGTTGCCCCCGTCGGGTCACGCACCAACCCGCCGTAATAGCTGGCGCGATGCCCAGGCCACAGGCCGGGTTGTGCAGCACCTCCGCGCCTGCGCCTGGAGCTGCGGCTACCGGACTGAGCCGTCATCGGCATGAACCATCACGGTACGGGGTTCGGGTGCCACGGGGTCATGGTGCTCGAATTCGTCGGCGAGGTCATTCCCAGCAAGCAGCAGGATGTCACCCTTCAAGGACAGCGACCCAATCACCTCTCCGGTGATTTCTAGGCTGCCGGTCGTAATGTGACCGTCTATTTAAACGTCGCCGAGGAAGAGACCCGCCGAAGGGTTACCGTATGCTTTGATCGCGGCCTTCCCGGCATCGGTCGACACCGCATACAAGGGTGGATGGGTGGCGGCGTCCAACGGATCCACAGGGTGCATTTCGTGACCAGGATCCTGGTGATCGAATCTGTCATCACGTGGTGGCATGGCGTGACCTTTCCAGTAAGCCGCACCCGGGGCGATCGGCTTGAAACGAACGCACCGGAATGATGCAGCCCGACCATGCCGCCTATGCCCCCCTGCGGACCTTGGCTCTTGTCCCACGGCACCGCAACCCGCTCGTGTGCAGGAGTGATGGAGACTGCATGAAGATAGTGTGGAGATCTTCCTCCCGTACGGGCATTCGCTCGCAAGCTGGTCAAGACGCTACACTGACGCCATTCCAAGGACATCGTGCAGCTGAGGCTCGACACGACGCATCGATCTCGGGGGAGCCGATGCTCAGCGGCGATCCGAGGACATTGATTGGGTGTCTGAGGCGATGTAACTGAAGTCCTGAGAACGATGTGTAACCGATTATGAGAGATTCCACAGTTCGCGCCAGCGAGTCTCAGGCCACGTAACTCCGCAGAACAAGCGCGGTGCAGGTGGCTCTGGCGATCCGCGTCGTCCTCACCGGTCCGCCGCTGGGTAAGCTGCGTACATGCGGCAGCCATACCGTTTGCTGAGCCTTGGGCTAATGATGTGCGCCGTCGCCGTGGCCGTCGGCGCCTTTTACTTCCTGCACAGTTCCCACACGGTCGATTTCAACGCCGAGGTGGGTAAATGGCTGCTTACCGTGGCCGCTGGCCTCGTGTTGACCGGCGCTCTCAGTATGGTCGTGAAACAGATCGATCAGCGCCGAACCGAGCGGGACGCCTGGCATGCCGTGCTCAAGGACCTCGTCGCCGCAAACCAGACGGTCATGCTGGCCCGGTTGCGGCTGGCGGCGCAACAGTCCGCGCTGACGTACCAAGAGCAACTTGCCGAAATCATGCGCGCGCGTGTAGAGCTTCGAGGAATCGAGGTCATCGGCCTCGTGACCGGGGACCCAGCACTGCGAGGGAACATCAGCGCGATGCACAAGTACCTCGACGCGCTGGGGTCCGAGTATGAGACCGGATATCTTTGTGTGGCGAGACAGCAACGTCTCGACGAGCTATGGCTGACCGGCCAGATGACGGCCGCCAATGTCGGCACCGGCGTGCCGACGCTGCCAGTCCCGCTCGCCGAACCGACTAAGGCGTGGCGCTTGCTACAGGACCGGGAAGGGTTCCCGCGGCTCGCCGCGTTGCTGGATCACTCCGCATTCCCGATCGATACGTTTCGCACCAGCTACAAACGTGCGAAGGCGTGTCTTGAGGTGCGTGCCGGTTTCAGGGACCGCTCCATGGTTGATGTGATCGATTCGGCAGGCAGATTCTCCGACCGCGCGAGGAAGTTCGTGGCGCGGCACGCCGACCTGCCCGATGAGGCAGGAAGGCGCGTCTTGGCAGGTGTTGGCGACGTCAAGCGAGCTTGTGACAAGGCGAATCGCGATGCCATCGAGAAGGCGACGATCGAGCTGTCCAAGGCCGCGGCGGACGCGATCAGCGCGGTCTACGTTGTGTCTAAGCGCAGCGCCACCGCGGCGGAGGACCAGGCAGCGGCGGCGAGGAGGACGGAAGGACACCAGGCCACCTCACCACCGTAGCCGCTAACGGGAGGGGCCGAGATCTGTCAGCGACCAAGCAACGGAACCGTAGAAAAACACAGCAACCTTCCTGCGGGCTGCGCGCCGTCCGGGGGCGGCGGTTCTGTGGCGGCCGTGTCCGGCTCTCCTTTAGGTGGCGGCACCGGTTACGAGCGCCGCACGCGCGACGTGCGGGGTGACGTATTGCTTGGGGTTGCGCTCCAGGCATCGCTGATGACTGAGTGCTTCGCAGGTGGGGCAGGCGACGCGGAGGGCAGGGTCGGCATGAGCAAGCTGGTCGGCGCTTCCCATGTCAGCGAGCACGCGGCTGATAGCGATTTCGGATTGTGTCACGCTGGACGATCTTCGTGACGGCGCTGACCTGAAGGGCATCGCGTTTCATCTCATCTCAAGTTGTACCTTCAGGGTATCATGGCGCGGCGAATTTCAACTATAATGCAATAAATCGAATACACGACCGAACTGACATGGGCGGTCGTCGTAGTCTCTGCTCCGGCTGACGCTGATCAAGTGCCGCCCAAACGATGCGAACCAATACTCAATGAAATCCCAGCTCAGCGGTATAGTGACTGGTACTGGAACCGGCACCCAAATTTCGAGCTGTACTACGACTGCTGACGCCTAGAGCAGAGCGGAAGCCCGCCGGAAGGCTTGGACCTTCCTGCGGGCTTCTCGCATTAATGCCCGGGCCGACAGCACCTTCGCTTACAGGAACTGGCCGGGCGTGTTATCCGAATCGTCGTTCCAGACGATGGCCACGACATCATTCGGGTCGATCACGGCCCAACCGGTCTGGCGCCTGAGTTCGATCAGGCCGTCCGGGCGGACCTCCACGCCGGTCAGCCTCTTGTTCTCGGCCACGGGGAAAGAGACCGGCCCGATCCTGCTGACGAGCATGGATATCGACCCGTACTTACCGATGAGGGGCTCGAGCAGGGCGCGCATCGTCTCGCCGGTCATAACCGTCACCTCCAGGTGTCACTAGGAGCATGATGCCCCGCCAGTGGACCAGGAGCGTGCGCGCCCCCGGCGATCAGGTCCGGGGCCAGGCGGCGAACCGTTTGCGCAGCTCGGCGATGTCCTGCGGGCTGAGCCCGAAGCGGGCGAAGGCCCCGTCGTCCATCCGGTCAAGCCGCCGGCCCGCATCGGAGAAATCCCGGGCTTCCAGGCCCGGATCCAGGCGCCGGGCGAAGCCGATCACCTGGTCCACGCTGTACCGGTCGAGGGCCGCCGCGGTATCCACGTAATCGCGGTCATAGGCCCGGCTGGCCAGCGCGCACACCTTACCGCCGATCACGTCCTCCAGATCCAGGACAGGGCCGACGTCCATGGTCACCGGCCCGCGGCTCCGGTCGAAGTAAGCCATCTGGAGCATCATCTGCTCCCCCGAGGGTGCGGTGATGATCCATTCGGCGAGCCCTTCGCCCATCCCCGCGAATATGTCCGCCAGCCCGCCGGTCTTGTCCTGCCGGTCGGCCTGGAAGCCCGCGTCGCGCACTGCCGCCTCTACCGCGTCAGCCGCCGCTACCACGCCAGCCTCCCTGTCGGTAAACAGATCGACGTCGGCAGTGAACCGGTCAATGACTCCATGGGCCATCAGGGCGTTGCCCCCGCCTAGCGCGAACCCATGCCGGGCGGCGGCGCGCAAGGCTATGGCGGCCACCTCGCGGTGGAGGTCTATCACCGGCCTCAGGCCGCCGCGATGGCCGCCGCCCGCAGCACGGGATGCCTGTCCTCCCATGCCTGCCGAACTCCCTTGGGCAGGTACAGGTCTGGCCAGAGGGCGATCAGCGTGTCACCATCCAGGTAGGTGGTGAGATCCTCCGGGTGGCTCGCTTCGCCTAGGACGGTCTCGTACATCGACCGCAGCATGAACGGCTGGCTCAGGTCGAAGGTGCGATCGGGGCTGCTCCAGAACAGCCACAGCGGCAGCTCGACGGTGCCCTCGGTGGGTCCCTTGAGGTCCGCTAGGCTGGCGGCGACCACGGCGAGACGCCCGGGGCGGGACTGATACGGGACCCGGGACACGTCGGCTGGCGTGGTGACCATGGTCATAGCGTACACCCCCAGCCAGCCGATGTCGAATATACGATCGACTTTCGATCCGGCGGAGGTGCCGCATTGCCCCCAGCATCGCACGTCGTCCGCCCGGCGGTCCCGGCGGATGCCGAATCTGTCGCCGCGATCTTCGCGCACTACGTCACGACCAGCATGGCGACGTTCGAGGAGGTGGCGCCGGCCGCCGCGGACTGGCGGCGGCGGCTCGATGACCTGGCCGCACGTAGCCTGCCCTTCCTGGTGGCCGAGGCCGAAGAGGCCGTATGCGGGTTCGCCTACGCCAGCCCGTGGCGGCCCAAGCCCGCCTACCGGCACACCGTCGAGGACACCGTGTACCTCTCCCCCGGCCACAGCGGCCGCGGGATCGGCAGCGCCCTGCTCGGCGCGCTGCTGGCCGGATGCGCCGACGCCGGCGCGCGGCAGGTCATCGCGGTCATCGCCGACACCGGCAGCGACGCGTCCGCGGCGCTGCACCGCCGGTTCGGCTTCACCCACGCGGGGCGCCTGTCCGGCGTCGGCCGCAAGCACGGCCGCTGGATCGACACCGTGCTGATGCAAAAAGACCTGGGAGGGGACCGTTGAGCACCGCGTTCACCGCCGGGGAGCAGAACTGGCACGCACGTCTGGGGAAGCTGAGGGACGTGGTGCGCCAGGAAATCGTGGCCAGACAGCTGGACCGGGAGCTGCCACCGGCACCCGTTCGGATTATTGATCTTGGATGTGGTCAGGGGACGCAGGCCCTCCGGCTGGCGCGGCGCGGGTACGAAGTGACCGGGGTCGACGCCTCGCCCGGCCTGCTGGCCCGGTTCGAGCAGGACCTGGCCGCCGAGCCGGCCGAGGTCCGCGACCGAGTGCGGGTGGAGCACGGCCTGCTCGAGGATTATGCCGAACGAGGCCCGGTTTCGCCTTACCCTGCCGTGCTGTGCCACGGTGTGCTGATGTACCTGGCCGATCCTGACCCGGTGCTGAGCGCCATCGCGCGGATGACGGCGCCGGGCGGCCTGGTGTCCTTGCTGGTGCGCAACGGCGACGCGCTGGCCATGCGGCCTGGCCTGCTCGGCCACTGGGCGGCGTGCGCGGAGGCGTTCGACTCGGACCGCTACCCCAACCGGATCGGGGTCACCGCCCGCGCCGACCGGCTCGCCGACCTGACGGCCCGGCTGGCGGGTCGCGGCCTTCAGGTCTCCGCCTGGTACGGAGTCAGGGTCTTCACCGACGCCGCCCCGGATATCCCCGATGACGCCGAGCCGCCGCCGGACCTGCCGGACCTGCCGGACCTGCTGGCATGTGAGGAGCGGGCGGGGCGCACCGACCCGTACCGGCAGGTGGCGGCGCTGCTGCACCTGATCGCCCGGCGCCCTGGCTAGAGCACCTTCTTCATCTGCTGGGCCGTCACCTGGTAGCCGAGGCTGTCGTACAGGCCGCGGGCGACCGTGTTCTGGCCATGGACGTTTAGCCCGACAGAGGTCATGCCCCGCGCCGCCGCCTCCCGCTCGGCCAGCAGCATGGCCTGCCGTCCGTAACCTCGGCCGCGGAATTCCTCGTCGACCTCGACGTTGTTTACCCAGGCCATGGCCGGGTCACCGGCAGGGACCGGCACCGCCAGCCAGAGCCAGCCAGCCGGCTGTTCGCCGGCGATCAGCCTGAAGATCAGCTGCCCGGCGTGGGCCGGCCCGTCCGTGAGCTGCGCGCGGAGGTCGCTGTCCGCCTTCCGGCGCGCGTCGGCCGGCGGCAGGGAACCGGAGCCGGCGATGGCGGCCGCGTATTCTGCCGCGAGCCTGGGCAGCCAGGCCTCGATCTCATCCGGCGTCGCCGGCCGCAGCCGGAGTTCCACGCAGGTCATAGCTCAGGGTAGGGGCGCAGTGGGCCGTCTGGGAGAATAAAGGGGATGGCGGAACAGCTGTGGCCGGGCTTGCTGGCCGAGGCGTGGGCGGCCCTGGCGGCGGCGCCCGCCAACGGCGCGGCCCCAGATAGTCCGGATGGGGTCCTCCCGCCCGTTGTCGATGCCCGGCTCCCGGCCGGGCTCGAGATGCTGTGGGTCAGCGGCGCCCCCGGTCACCTGCCCTCGCGCCTGCCGGTCGAGGATATGGCCATCGCCTGCACCGGGGCCGCCCTGCTGGCTGCCGCGGTCCTGCACGCCGAGCGCGGCGGAGACTGCGGGTCGCGTGGGTCGCCGACGGCGCGGCTGGACCTGGGGCACGTCGCGGCGGCCTTCCGCAGCGAGGCCTACCTGCGGGTCAACGGCGAGCAGGCCGGACCGGGCTTCGCGCCGCTTTCGCGATTCTGGCGCGCCGCCGACGGCTGGGTGCGCACGCACGGGAACTATCGCTGGCACCGCGAGGCGCTGCTGCGGGCGCTCGGCTGCAGCGGTGATCCGGAGTCGGTCGCGGCGGCCGTCGCGGCTCTGAGCGCGCGGGACGTGGAAGACCTGGTGGTCGGCGCGGGCGGGGTCGCCGCCGCCGTCCGCGCCGAGGACAGCTGGCAGGCGGAGCCGCCGGGCCAGGCGGTCGCCGCGACCCGGCTGGTCGAGGGGATGTCGATCGCCGGCGCGCCGCCGCGCTGGCGGCCTGCGGGAGCACGGCCCGCCTCGGGCATCCGGGTCCTCGACCTCACCCGCGTCATCGCCGGCCCGGTGGCCACCAGGTACCTGAGCGCGCTCGGTGCGGACGTGCTCCGGCTCGACGCCCCGGGCCGGCCGGAACTGACCCAGCACGCCTACGACGGGCTGCCCGGCAAGCGCAGCGCCCTCCTCGACTTCGGCACCGCGGACGGCAACGCGCGGCTGCACGACCTGCTCTCCGAGGCCGACGTCCTGGTGCACGGGTATCGTCCGCACGCGCTGGAACGGTTCGGGCTGAGCCCGGAGCTGCTGGCGGGACGGCACCCCGGCCTGGTGGTAGTGAGCCTGTCGGCGTGGGGCAGCCGCGGGCCGTGGGGCGAGCGGCGGGGCTTCGACAGCATCGTGCAGGCGGCGAGCGGTATCGCCGTGGCGGAGTCGGCGGACGGCGAGCGGCCAGGCGCGCTGCCGTGCCAGCTGCTGGATCACGGCACCGGCTACCTGTGCGCGGCCGCCGCGCTGCAGGCGCTGGCGCGGCAGTCCGTGCGCGGCGGCACCGAGTTCCGCGAGCTGTGCCTGGCCCGGACCGCGCACTGGCTGCTCGGCCAGCCACGGGACACGCAGCCGCGGGACACGCAGCCGCGGGACACGTCTGTCGGCTCCTCTTCGGCCGCCGCTGGTGACAGCGACCCGGCGTGGCTCACGACGCTGGACAGCGCCGAGGGGCCGGTGACCACCGTGCGGCCGCCTGGCCGGCTCGACGACGAGGCGCTGGCCTGGCCGCGCTCGCTCAGCCGGTACGGCGGCGACAAGCCGGCCTGGGGCACTCGGCCCGGTTAGCCGACCCGCTTAGCCGGTCAGGCCGGCTCCTGGCCCGGCCTAGCTAGCCCCGGTTAGCTAGCCCCGGTTAGCTAGCCCCGGTTAGCTAGCCCCGGTTAGCTAGCAGGGACCAGGGTGAGATAGGCCTGGCCGAGGAGGCCGTAGTAGCCCCGCAGCCAGAACGAACGGTGCTGGTCAACTTGCCCCCGGACCTCGGCCGCCTTGGGGTGGTCACCGTGGGCCGCGAGCCACTCCTCCTCGTCGCACTGGTAACCCGACTCGAAGTCCTCCCACTCCTCCAGCGTGGCGGTCTCGATCCAGGCCGGGCGGAAACCCGCGCTGATGGCCAGGTCGACCAGGCTGGCCAGGTCCCCGAACTCCGCGGCGGACGTGCCCGGCCACATGCCGGCCAGCTCGGCTTCGGTGGGCGTCCGATGCCAGAACCCCTCGGCGAGCAGCACCCGCCCGCCCGGCGTGACCAGCCGCCGGAGCTCGCGCAGCGCGGCCGCGGTGTGCCCGGGAGGCTGGACCTCGGTGAGCGCGTGGCTGGCCCCGAGGCATAGCACGAGGTCGGCGGGTCCCCGGCTGGTCCCCACCCCGGACTCCCGGACGAACGCGACACGGTCCGCCAGCCCGCGGGCCCGGGCGTTCGCCCGGCCCCGGGCCAGGTCCCCCGCATCCGTGTCGAGGCCGAGTCCGGTCGCATCCGGCGCCGCCGCGAGGATGCGAAGCATCAGCTCGCCCCACCCGCAGCCGATATCGAGCACCGTCCGGGGATTGTTCCGGATGAGCCTGGCGACGAGCCGGGCGGCCCTGGCCTCGGACAAGGGCCCGTGAAAGGTCAGCTGAGTCAGGCTCAGCGGAAGTTCGGTGTCAGTCATCTGGGCGGCAGGCTAGTCCCCGGCGCTCCAGTCTGTACACCAATTTTTAATGTCGGGCCTGCGCCCCTGGCCGCGTCGGGTTTTCCCGGTCACTGACACCCGAACGCAGGGTTAACGCTGTTGGTCTCGTGCGGTTAGCACCCTAAGGTAAATACTGCTGTGAGAACTTACGAGGTCATTGAGCGGATTGACGCGTTCTGCGACGCCGTCCCCCGGCGCCGGGCCAGAGCTGATGAGAACGGCCCGCTTGTGTTGTTCGTTCCCACCGGCCCGGGCTGGCCCTACTACGCCAGGCCGAGGCGCGGCTCGCGGCCGCCGGTCACCGCCGCGGACGTCCGCGCCGTCCGCGCCCGTCAGCGCGAGCTGATCATCCCCGAGTCCTTCGAATGGATTGAGCAGGTCGCGCCCGAGATGGCGGCCGCCGCGGCCGAGGCGGGTCTGGCGGTCCAGACGCATCCCCTCATGGTGCTTGGCGCGCCGCCGAAGGCGCCCGCCATTCCGCCAGGCATCACCGCACGCGTCATCGCCCCGGAGGAAGCCGAACTCGACCGGGTGTGGGCGGTGCCCGCAGTCGCGTTCGGGCATCCGGGCACGGCTGCCGGGGAAGCCGGGCTGGCCGAGCGCGACAAGATCGCCGCGGACCACGACGGCGGCACGATCGCGATGCTGCGCGAACGGCTCAGGTCGCGGTATTCGGTGCTGGCGGCGGCGTTCGGTCCCGACGGACCCCTCGCAGCGGGAAGCTGCCAGACGGTGGACGGCGTAGCGGAGATCACCGGAGTAGGTGTCCTGCCGTCCTCCCGCCGCCTGGGCCTGGGCGCTTCCGTTACCGCGCTGCTGGCCAGGGACGCGCTGGACCGCGGCGTGGAGACCGTGTTCCTGTCCGCCAGCGACGCCGCGGTGGCCCGTATCTACGCCAGGATCGGCTTCCGCGAGATCGGCACCGCCATGATCGCCGAGCCCGCCCCCGATTGATACCTAGTGGTATCTGGCGGCTCGAAGACCATGGCGTGGTCCTGGTTGGCCTGGCTGGCCTGGCTGGCTTGGCGCTAGCTGTGGCTGGGCCAGTTCGGATCGCGGCCGCTGAGGACCAGTTCGTTGAGCCCGGCCTGACCCGCGATCGTGACCGGCATGGTGCCGCCGCCCACCTTGGTCAGGCCTTCCCACGCTTGCGGCCCGTGCCAGGTTTCAGCCATGGCCAGTAGCCGCTTCGGCCAGCGTGGCGAGCTGCCGGGCAGTCGGTTCAAGATCAAGGACGATGGTCACTTCGTAGGTCCTCCAGTGAGCGTGAGCGTTACGGACGGGCCGCGCTGGCGCGGTCCTTTGTAAGACGCATCACCGGCTGCGAACTCATCGGTGATCGTGGGCCTGTGCCTTTTGCGGGTAGCGCGGCCTGTCCCGCGGCCACGCCCATCCGCTCATGCATGTGATCAGCCGGATGCCCTCCAGCTAGGCTGGGCAGCGTGTCCGATCATTACCGCGCACCGGGCTGGTTTACGCGTAACGTTTTCAACCAGTTGGTGGCGTTTCTTACCAGGCAGGGCATCAGCGTTATCGGCTCGCGGGTCCTCGCGGTCAAGGGCCGGACAAGTGGCGAGTGGCGTACCACGCCGGTGAACCTGCTCACCCACGATGGCCGCCGTTACCTGATCGCACCCCGCGGCGAAACCCAGTGGGTGCGCAACCTGCGGGCCGCAGGCACCGGCGAACTGCGGCTGGGCAGGCGCGCCGAGAGCTTCCGCGGCCACGAGCTCACCGACGACGAGAAAGTACCGGTCTTGCGCGCCTACCTCAAGAGGTGGAAGGCGGAGGTCGGGATCTTCTTCGAGGGCACCGGGCCGGACTCGAGCGATGAGCAGATCCGCGCCATCGCGCCCAAGCACCCGGCGTTCGAGGTGCTCCCCGTCAAGTAGGCCGTCAAGGCCTGCGCCCGGCGCCGCGCGACGGCCGTGGCGGGCGGCCGGGCTCAGCAGTGGCGATGAAGCGATGCCCGCAGAACCTGCAGCTTCTGGCCGCTGCACGGACCGTTTCCGCGCACTCAGGGCAGATCTTGCCGTCGGCGCCCCCCGGTTGTTGCACGGTGTGCGGCGGAAAGGCTGGTGCGGGGCCAGGCGGAAAGGCTGGTGCGGGGCTCGCCGAGAACGCTGCTGGGGATGGAGCCGTCAGCCCGCATCGGCGGGCACGCAGTCATAAAACCGCTTCGATATCTGGGTGCAGTGGGTGGTGATCCACCGCAGCCGGGGGTCGGTGCCGGAAGCTATCCAGACGAGATGGAACAGGCCATGCCGGATGTCGGCCTGCAGCTGGGCCAGGGTCGGCGACGGAGTGGTGCCGTCGAACCCCCCGATGGGGAGCGCCTCGAGGCCGGTGTCATAGATGATCAATGACGGCAGCGCCGCGCTCTGCGCCGCCATCAGGTAGGGGGCTCCATTCTGGGTGCCCTGCCATTCGGGGATCGCGGCCTGCACAGCGATGGCCGCCTGCTTCCCCAAGCCGAGAGCCACAGCCTCCTGCACCCGGGCCGACTCGAACGGGGTGTCAAAGGCGCTTTCGCTGTGAGCCGCCAGGCTGACTGAGGCGACGGCCGGCGCCAGCGATACGGCGACCAGGCCCGCGGCGAGGGCCGCGGCGAACGGGACAGAGCGGCGGCCCGCCAGCGACCAGACGATCAAGCCGGTCGCGGCGATGCCGGCGGCGATGATGGCCGGGACCAGCCAGCCCGGCGGGCGGGCAGATGAGGCCACCAGCCAGGCCGCATAGGCGGCTGTGCCCGCGACGATGACCGCCAGGCCCATCGTACGGCTGACCGGGGCTCGCTCCCGTGACCGGGCCGCGGCGACGCCGGCGCCGATGATGGCGGCGGCTGGCGGGGACAGCGCCGCGGTGTAATAGGGCCAGAGCGTGGTGATCAACGAGAAAACCGCGAAGAAGGTCACCAGCCAGCCGCCCCACAGTATGAAACAGGCCCGGAGCGGGTCACCGCGTGGCTGCCGGCGCCGGCTGGCGATACCCCAGACAGCCACGACGGCGGCGGCCGGGATCAGCCAGCCGGTATCCAAGCCCAGGCCGCCGCGCAGCAGGCGGTCGACGGCACGCGCCGGAACGGGGAGCACGGCGGCAGGATTCAGCTCGGCGGCCCGCACCTGCAGCGGGGTCTGGTCGCCGAACCTGAGGTACCCGTTATAGGCGAAGACCTGCTCGAAGACGGAGTTGTCTTGGCTGCCGTCGACATAAGGCCGGTCCGCGGCGGGCACTAGCGACACGGCGGTCATCCAGGACACCGACACCAGCGCGACGACCACACCCGCGGCCGTGAGCTGGCCGGCGCGCCGCAACACCGAGCCGGGCCCGGACAGCAGGTAGGCCAGGCCCAGCGCGGGCAGCACCATCCACGCCTCGATCTCCTTGGCCTGGAAAGCCAGACCCACCCAGAAGCCGGCCAGGATAAGCCGGCCCAACGTTCCCCCGGGCTGGCGGACGCGAGCGGCGCGCCCGGCCGGACGGCGGGAGCCGGCAGCGCCGGCATCCCGCCCGGCGGGAGCAGCTTGCTCACCGGCCACCAAGTGATCACCGCCGGCGGCGCCGGACGACGGCTCATCCGGGTCGCTGGCAGCTAGCGTGGCGTCCTGGCCCGCGTCGCCAGCGGCCAGCCCGGCGATAGCTCCCGAGACGGCATCGGCGGCCAGGACCAGCAGCAAGATCAGCAGCGAGTCGGAGATGTTCTCGCGGTCCAGGCCGACCGTGGCCGGGCTGACCGCCAGGACCAGCGCGGCGATCAGGCCGGCGGCCGGCCCGGCCAGCCGGGTCACCGCCCGGTAGAGCACCAGCACGGCGAGGATGCCCTCGATGACCTGCGGAAGGACGATTGCCCAGGTGTGCAGGCCGAACGCCCGCACGGAAAGCGCCTGGATCCACAACGCCCCCGGCAGCTTGTCCACGGTGATGGTGCCCGCCGGGTCGAAGGCGGCGAAGATGTAGTTGTGCAAGCTCATGGACATGCTGCGGTCAGCCGCGGCGTAGTAGTACTCGAGCGTGTCCTGGCCCATGGCCCAGGCGTACAGCAGGCCTGCCAAGGCCGCGATCGCCGTCAGGGCAAGGCGGCGTGGCCAAACCTGCGCAGATATGCGGCTCCAGCTCGGCTTACTGCGCCAGCTTCTGAGTTCCGGCCTTTCCCGGGGGGAATCCTGCGTGGTGGCCGGGGTTGCCTGTGTCCTGGTGACCTGCGGGGTGAATTTAGCGGCCTGGGGCGGGCCTTCGGGCGCAGTCCGTCCGCTCGAGTCAGGCCCAGGCATGATGAGACGCACCGGTGCGGCCGCATCGGGCGCAGGCCTGCTCTGGAGGCAAACCCCTACGGGATGGCCAGACAGTGATCATCTTGCCTCCCATCTGCCAACCAACGGTTACCCCGTCACCTGACTGGCCAAACTGACCGCTTGAAGGTTCCCGATAGCTCTTTCCCGGGCTCGGTTAGCGGTACGTGCCGCCCGAAGGCGAAATCAAGATCATGCGGGTGTGATGGCTCGTTGGCTGGTGCTGGTGGTAGATCAGGTGGTCAGGCTCCGCCAGATAAACGACCGGGCCCGCGCTGGCGCCGCCCAGGCTGCCATCATGGTCAACCAGCTACCCCGCCGACCGGCTCGACGACGCCGTGCAGCGGCTCAGGACCGCGTCGACGCCGCTGCTCCAGGTCCTCGACGCCAAGACCCGGCTGGTCGTCCTCGGCGGCCAATCCAGCTAACCGGGCCGGATCACCGCGCTGACCGCGTGGCGGTATACAAAGAACTTCCAGGCCAGACCGGCGGGTAGCGGCCACACCCGCCAAAAGCACCGCCCCGGAGCATCTCGCCTGCTAGGCTGCCGCCCGTCTTGGGGTGTTACGCGTGTGTAGGGGGAGCCTGGTGGGCGATTTTGATGAGGTTGAGCGCCTCCAGGCGGGTATCCGCACGTGGCTGCTGCGGGCCGCGCGGAGCGGCCGTCACGAGCTCCGCGATATCGGCGCCCCCGACTTGCTGCCGCTGCTGTGCGCGGCGGCGTTCGGGCCGGCGCTGGCCGACGGGCCGAACGCCGTGGCTGACGTGGCCGGGATGGCCGTGCTCTCCTCGGTCGGGGCCAGCGTCCTGGCTGACCTCCTTGACGAAGCGGCCGGACGTGCCCGGTCGGCGATCGGACCGGGAGATCAAGCGTCCCGGAGCCTGGAGCGGGAAATCAGCGGGAGCGTCGGCAAGGTTCTCGCCGCGCGCGACCAGCACGCCGATGACCTGCGATCCGACATCGCCATGGTGATGCGGGACATCGACGCAGGCGGCACGGTAATCCGTGCGGCGATCGAGGCCGGCGACGAAGAGCTTGAGCGCGAGGTGCTCGCCGCGATCGAGGCGCTGAGCGCCGAGTTCGGTGACCTGGCCTTCCTGCTAGCCGACCTGGCCCGCGCGGCCGGGGAGATCCAGGACAGCCTGGCCGACCAGGGGGGCGAGCTCCGGACCGCTGGCGAGCAGGTCGGACGGCAGTCGGCGGACGTCCGCCTGATCCGCGAGGAACTCGCGGTCATCGAGCAGCGCACCCGGCACTGGCTGCCCGAAACGGCTGAGCCGGGCCCGCGCTGGACCGGCGGCTGCCCCTACCGCGGGCTGCTGCCCTATGACCGGGACCATGAAGCCGTGTTCTACGGCCGGGAACGGCTCACCGCGGAACTGGCGGGAAGACTAGCCGGAACTCCGATCGTCCTGCTTACCGGCGCCTCCGGCGCCGGTAAGACCTCGCTGCTGCAGGCCGGCCTGGTACCCGCGCTGGGCCGGGGCGTACAGGTTCCCGGGTCTTCTTCCTGGCCGGTAGTCAGCCTCAGCGCGACCGCCCGCCCGCTCACCGACCTCGCCGCCGGGCTGGCCGCGCTGGGCGGCGGGGATCCAGCCGCGATCCGTCAGATGCTGGCCGATGCGCCCGGCGAGGCGCACCTGCTGATGCGCGAGATCATGCTGGCCACCGGCGACCCAGCCCGCCTGGTCCTGATCATCGACCAGTTCGAGCAGGTCTTCGCGGCCGGAGGGCCGGACGGGAGGCTCGAGCGGACGGCCTTCCTCGACGCGGTATGCGCGGCGGCGACCCAGCCAGCCGGGCTGGCGGGTGAGCCGCCCGCCCGGGTGGTCATCGCGGTCCGCGGGGACTACTGGGACAGGTGCGCCGGCTATCCGCAGCTCGTTCGGGCTATGGAAGACGGTCAGCTGGTGGTCGGCCCGATGCCGGAAGCGAGCTTGCGGCGCGCGGTCAGCGGGCCGGCCGAAGCGAGCGGACTGCGCGTTGAGAGCGCTCTCATCGACGCCATCGTGGCCGACGTGCACGCAGCTGAGTATGGGCCGGACGGCGCGGTGCTCCCTTTGCTCTCCCAAGCCCTGGCCCTGACCTGGGAGAACCGCGACGGCGAGTGGCTGGGCCGCGAAGGTTACGAGCGGGCGGGGCGCGTCGCCCGGTCCGTCGAGATCAGCGCCGAAGGCGTCTACACCGGGCTGCCGACGGGCCAGCAGGCGGTCACGCGGGATATTTTCCGGCGGATGACCGCCGTGGATCCTGACCGCGGACCGGTCCGGCGCGTACTGTCCCGCGCCGAACTGCGCGCGGGCCGCCCGAAGAACGCTTCGGCCGAGGTCGACGCGGTGCTCGACGCGTTCGCCGCGAAACGCCTGCTGGTGCTGAGCGCCGACACGGCGGAGATCACCCATGACATGCTGCTGCCGGCGTGGCCGCGGCTACGGGACTGGCTGGAGGAAGATCAGGCCAGCCTGGTCCTCTACAGTCAGCTCGCCGAGGACACCGCACGCTGGCGCCAGAACAGAAAGGACTCCTCGCGGCTGTACCGGGGGGTCCAGCTCGCCGCGGTCCGGGAGGCCACGCACGTCTGGGCGGCCGACCCGAGCAGGTACCCGGCGCCGACGGCCGACGAGGCTGCTTTCCTGCGCGCCAGCGCCCGGGCGGCTACCCGGGGCCGGTGGGGGCGCCGGACGCTGGCGGCGGCCCTGGTCCTGTTGCTCCTCGCCGCGCTGGCCGGTGCGGGTCTTGAGGTCAGGTCGGCCAGGAACAGCGCCGCCCAGCAGCGCACCGCGGACGTATCGGACCGGCTGGCCGCGCAGAGCACCGCGCTTGAGGCCACCGACCCGCTCACCGCCTCGCTGCTCGCCGGGGCGGCATGGCGGATCGCGCCGACCGCGCAGGCGCGTTACAGCCTGCTCGAGTCGCTCGCGCAGCCGGTGCGCGGCATCCTGGCCGCCCAGTCGGGCGTCGTGACCGCGGTGGCGTACAGCCCGGGCGGCAAGACCCTGGCGGCCGGGTACTCCGGCGGCACGATCCGGCTATGGGATGTCGCCTCGCATCGCGTGATCAGCACCGCGTCGTGGGGCGGCGCGGCGCTCGCGCTGGCGTTCACCGGCGGTGGCAAGACCCTGGAGGTCGCCGGTCCCGCGGCCGTCGGGATCTGGAACCTGACCAACCAGGCCGCCATCGCCGCGCAGCCACTCGCGGGCGTCACCGGCGGCCGCGCCGTCGCGTTCAGCCCGGATGGCACCACCGTGGCCACCGGCGATGACGACGGGAACGTCCGGCTGTGGGACGCCGCCACCCAGCAGGAGATCGGTGCGCCGATGAGCTCGGACCTCAAGCCGGTGGAGGCCGTGGCGTTCAGCCCCGACGGTACGGAAGTGGCCGCGGCCAGCAGTGACGGGACGGTCCAGTTGTGGAACGCCGCCACCCAGCAGGAGGCGGGCACGACGATGGCGGCTGGGTCGGCCGCGGTCAGCGCCCTGGCGTTCAGCCCGGGCGGGAAGTTCCTGGCCGCTGGCGGTGACGACGGGAACCTCCGGCTGTGGGACATCGCCACCCAGAGCCAGGCGGGGGCGACCATGGCGACCGGAGCACCGGTCGCGGCGCTGTCGTTCAACGCGAACGGCACCACGCTCGCCACCGCGGAAAGCAACGGAGCCACAGAACTCTGGGCCTTCGCCACGCAAGAGCAGACCGGCGCCGCGCTGGCCGCGCAAGGTGCCGGAAGCGCGAGCGCGCTGGCCTTCAGCCCGGACGCGAGCGTCCTGGCCACCGGCGACGGGAACGGGAGCATCGAGCTGTGGAATCCGGCCGGCTTTCACCAGTCTTCCGCCCCGATCGCCACCCGTACGCCGGAAACACCTGCGGCCGCCGACGGCCGCGCCCCGGCCGTGCTCAGCCGGGGTGACGTTCTCGCGGTGAGCGACAGCCGGGGCACCATCCGGCTGTGGAACGCCCTGACCCGGCGCCCGATCGGCGCGCCGATCGCCAGCCACCACGCGGTGACGGGGCTCGCGCTCAGCGCGGACGGCAAGGTCCTGGCTGTGGCCGCCGATGGCTTGCGGCTATGGTCGACGGCGACCGGCCAGCGGCTCGGCGAGACGCTGCCCGCGGCCGACGCCGCCGGCCCAGTGGCCGTCAGCCCGGATGGCTCGCTGGTCGCGGCGATCGGCGCGGACGGCAGGGCCAGGCTGTGGCAGGTAGCCACCCAGCAGGAGACCGGGACCGCGGTAACCGTCGGATCGGGCGCGAGCCGCGGTGCGCTGGCGTTCAGCCCCAACGGTAAGACCTTCGCCACGGTCACGGCGGACGGGGCCGCGGCGCTGTGGAGCGTGGCCACCCAGCACAGGATCGGCGTGCTCATGAGCGGAGGGTCTCCCGGCACCCCGATGGCCGGAAGCAGCCCGGTCGCCGCGGTCGCGTTCAGCCCGGACGGCGCCACGCTCGCCACCGCGGGCGCCAGCGGCGGCATCCGGCTGTGGGACACCGCCACCCAGCAGGAGATCGGCACGCCGATGACGGCCGGCCCCGGCCCGGTCTACGCGGTCGCGTTCAGCCCAGACGGCAGCGCGCTCGCCACCGCCGGCGGCGACGGCAACGCCCGGCTGTGGGACACCGCCACCCAGCAGGAGATCGGCACGCCGATGACGGCCGGCCCCGGCCCGGTCTACGCGGTCGCGTTCAGCCCAGACGGCAGCGCGCTCGTGACCGCCGGCGCCAGCGGCAGCTCCAGTGGCAGCTCCAGCGGAGACGGCCGCCGGTGGGACGTGGCCTTCCCGGCCGGGCTGCTGACCGCCGCCTGCGCCATCGCTGATCAATCGCTCACCCGCCAGCAGTGGGCTGACTACGCTGGTACCCAGCCGTTCCAGCCGGTCTGCGGCGCGAGCTAACCTCCGCGCCCGGCCCTGGCCGGGAGGGCCACAGGCCAGGCTCTCGATCGGATGGTGGTCAGCACGTCGGTCTCCGGGGTGAGAGGCAGGCACTCAGCCCCCAGGTCGAGGCCGCCCGGTCCGCCTGTCCGGACCGTGCTCTTGGTGCTCGGCGCCTGCCTCGTCATCGCCACCGGCATCGTGGCCGGGCTGACCGTGCCTGGTGCGGGGAGCCATCCGGCGACGCGAACCGCCGCGACCGGCACCCGGACCGCCGCGACCGGCACCCGGACCGCCGCGACCGGCACCCGGACCGCCGCGACCGGCACCCGGACCAACCCGCCCGCCGCCCGCCGCTCGAGCGCGACCACCTCCGCGCCAGGTCAGCGGGATCCGTTCGGGACCGCGGCGGCTTCGTACCTGTCGGGCCGGGCCGGGACCGTGCTGGCCGCCGTCTACGACGTCAGGACCGGCCAGACCTGGCACCTCGGCGAGGGCCAGCCGCAAGCCGAGGCGAGCGTGGTCAAGCTCGACGTCCTCGAGACGCTGCTGGCCGAGAAAGACGGCAACGGGTTGGCGCCCAGCGACCAGTCGCTGGCCGAGGAGATGATCGAAGACAGCGACAACGCGGCCGCGACCAGCCTGTGGTACGAGGTCGGCGGGGCCGCCAGCATCCGCTCGTTCAATGCCAAGGCCGACCTGACCGGCACCGCCCTCTCGTCGTGCGTGGTCTGTCCCGGGTTCCCCTGGCCGGGATGGGGGCTGACCACGACCACCCCGGACGACCAGATTGCCCTGCTCAAGCAGCTGGTCACGCCTAGTTCGGTGCTCACGAGCGCCGAACGCGCCTACGCCTTGTCGCTGATGAAGGACGTGACGCCGTCCCAGCGCTGGGGCGTTGGCTATGGCGTCCCGGCTGATGTCACGGTGGCCCTGAAGGACGGCTGGCTGCCCCTGCGGGGCACCGACAGCGAGTGGCAGATCAACAGCGTCGGGTGGATCTCCGGCGGCGGCCGGAACTACCTGATGGCCGTGCTCACCAGCGGGAATCCCACCGAACAGTACGGCATCGACACGATCAGCCAGCTGGCCGCCATGGTTTGGCAGGACATGCGCTAAGGTCCGCGGCTATATGAGTATCCGGGTCAGCAGCGAGCCCGCGTCGTGGCAGGGCCGCCGCTGAGCTAGGCCAGTCTCTATGTGGCCAGTCTCTGCCGGGCCAGCGCGGCTGGAGTCAGGCCGGACAGCTTGCCGCATTCCCTGGTCAGGTGGGCCTGGTCGGCGTAGCCCGCCTCGGCCGCGATGGCGGCCAGGTCGAGAACGTCAGGGCGGGCGTCGATGCGGGAGACGAATCGGCGGAACCGCAGCACCCGCTGCAGGGTCTTCGGGCCGTAGCCGACGACGGCGTGGCAGCGGCGGCGCAGTTGCCGCACGCTGAGCCCTAGATCGGCCGCGACGTCCTCCGCGCGCGCCTGCGGGTTACGCAGCAGGCACGCGGCCCGGGTCACGGCGGGGTCTGGCGGGCCATCGGCGACCAAGGCACCCGCCACGTCCAGGACCCGGGCCGCGGCTGTGTCGAGGTCGAGCGTGGCGGGCAGCCGGCGCGCGTAGCCGGGCCGCAGGTCGGCGACGTCGACGCGCTGGTCGCGCAGTTCGCTGAGCGGAATCCCGAGGGCCGGTCCGCCCGCCGAGGGCCGGAAGCGGACGCCCAGCGTGACCGTGCCCGCCGGCATCGTGGTGGCCACCGGCCCGGTGTCCGGGCCCGCTATGAATGCGCCCCGGCCCTGCTCCCAGATCAGGTCGGTGCACCCGTCGGGCAGCACCAGGCCTGCCCGGTCGGCGTTCTCGGCAGTAACTTGCGCCCACAGGCACGCGACGGCATCCCGCAGCGCGGGGGATGCGGGCCATTCGGTGTAGCCGACCGGCAGTGCTCGGGCATCCACCTGACCAGGATGGCATGACGACGGCCGTTTCGTTCAATACGCCCGGCGCTCCCCGTGTTCTGATGGGCCGATGAACACTCCAGACTTCAGCGCGGCCGCCGCCTTCGTAGCCGCCGACGCCAGGGTGCTTGACCGGCGCCGGTTCCAGCGGCTGTTCCAGGACGGGCCGCCCGCGCCGGTACGGGACGCGGTGGCGGCCTACCGCAACGACGACGGCGGGTTCGGCCACGCGCTCGAGCCGGACTGCCGGGCGCCCGGCAGCCAGCCCGCCGCCGCGGAGATGGCCCTGCGTGTCCTGGATGAGGCGGACGCGTGGGACGAGAACCTGGTCCGGGGGGCTTGCGACTGGCTCGCGGCGGTGGCGCCCGCCGAGGGCGGCGCGGCCTTCGTCGAGCCGACCCTGGCCGGCTGGCCGCACGCGCCCTGGTGGGTGCCTGAGGAAGGCCCTGCCCATTCCCGGCCCGCCTCGCTCGTCGCCACCGGCATGATCGCGGGCACGCTGCATGCCCGCGGCGTCCGTCACCCATGGCTCGACGGCGCCACGGCGGTCATGTGGAACCGGATCGGCGCGCTCAGCGCTGGCCGCGGGGAGCCGACTTCCCTGGCAAGCGGGTACGAGATGTTCGGCGTGCTCAGATTCCTCCAGTACGTGCCCGACCGGGACCGGGCCCGTGTCGTCTTCAGCCGGGTCGGCCCGCTGATCATCGAGCGGAACCTGGTCACCCTGGATCCGGAGGCAGCCGGCGAGGTGCACGGGGTGCTCGACTTCGCGCCCGAGCCCGATTCACTGGCCCGCAGCCTCTTCGACGACGTGACGGTCAAGGCGCACCTGGACCATCTCGCCCAGGGCCAGCGAGACGACGGCGGCTGGACGTTCAACTGGCCGGCCTGGTCACCGGCCGCCGAACTCGACTGGCGCGGTTTCCTCACCGTGGACGCCCTGCGCGTCCTGCGCGCCAACGGTCGCCTGTAGCGATTGTTCAGCCTCGGCGGTTCAAATGAATGTGGCGTTCTCCCTAATAGAATCAGTAGAACGCCACCTTCATGGAATTTCGCGAGCGCGGAGGTCTGGGCGGGTGGGGTTTACGGGGCGGAAGGTGCAGCATCGGGTTACGGGGCGGAAGGTGCAGCATCGGGTTACGGGGCGGAAGGTGCAGGATCGGGTCAGCCGTAGAACAACGGCTCCATGACGGCGCGGGCGTGGCGGGCGGCGCGGCGGTAGTCCTGCTCGAGCGCCTGGGCGGCGTTGCCTGGCGGGTAGCCGAGGAGCCGGGCCACCGCGGTCAGCTCGCCGTGCTTGGCCGGCAAGGTGTCGCCCGGGCGGCCGCGGACCAGCATGACCGCGTTCCTGATCCGGGCGGCGAGTTCCCACGCGGCCGTCAGTTCGGCGGCGGCGTCGGCGTCCAGCAGGCCGGCCTGCACTGCGGCGGCCATGGCGGCGCCGGTGCGGGTGGTGCGCAGCGAGGGCAGCGCGTGGGCGTGCCGTAGCTGCAGCAGCTGGATCGTCCACTCCACGTCGGACAGGCCGCCCGGTCCCAGCTTGACGTGCAGGGCCCGGTCGGCGCCGCGCGGAATCCGTTCGGCTTCCATCCGCGCCTTGATGCGGCGGATCTCGCGGACGGCCACCTCGCTGATCCCGTCCAGGGGATAGCGGAACTCGGCGACCATCCGGATGAACCTCAGGCCGAGGTCCTCGTCGCCCGCGACCGGCTCGGCGCGCAGCAGCGCCTGCGCCTCCCACGGCGCGGACCAGCGCCGGTAATAGCCTCGATAGGCGGCCAGCGTACGGACCAGCGGCCCCTGCCGGCCTTCCGGCCGCAGGTCGGCGTCCACGATCAGGGCCGGGTCGGGCACCGGCAGCATGAGCAGCCGCCGCAGTTCCACCGCCACCGCGTGCGCGGCGTCCGCAGCTTCCCGCTCCGGCCGGCCGGGCAGCGGGTCGTGCACGAACAGCACGTCGGCGTCGCTGCCGTAGCCGACCTCGTGACCGCCGAAGCGGCCCATCGCGATCACCGCGAACCGCGTCGGCAGCGGGCGGCGCAACTCGGCGGAGATCTTCCGCAGCGCCACCGCCAGCGCGGCCTCGATCGACGCCCGGCTGACGCTGGTCAGCGCCTCCCCCGTGGCAGCCAGAGAGGCCCCGGGCGGCCCGGTGAAACCCAACACGTCGGCGGCGGCGGTGCGCAGCAACTCGCGGCGGCGGACCGAACGTACCGCGGTCACCGCGGCCTCGGCGTCGTCCTCGTAGCGCTGGGTGGCCGCCATCATCTCGCCGCGCAGCCCGGTCAGGCTCCTGGCCTGCAGCTGGGCGTCGTTGCCGAAGATGGCAACGGCCTCGGGCGCACGCAGCAGCAGGCCGGCCGCGTACCGGCTGGACGCGAGCACGCGGGCCATCCGCTCGGCCGCCTTGGTCTCGTCCCGCAGCAGCCGCAGGTACCAGGGCGACGACCCCAGTTCCTCGCTGACCTGGCGGAACGCCAGCAGGCCCGCATCGGGTTCCGCGGCGTCGGCGAACCAGCCGAGCAGCACAGGCAGCAGCGTGCGCTGGATCGCCGCGCGCCGGGACACGCCTGAGGTCAGCGCGTCGATGTGATGCAGCGCGCCTGCCGGGTCTATGTAACCGAGCGCCTCGAGCCGAGCCCGGGCTTCGGCGGGCGTCAGCCGGGCGGCGTCGCTGGGCAGCCGCGCAACCGCGTCGAGCAGCGGCCGGTAGAACAGCTTCTCGTGCAGCCGCCTGACCTGACGGGCGTGGCGGCGCCACTCCTCGTCGAAATCGACCGCCGGGTCGGAGCGGATCCCGGTGACCGAGGACTGGAACCAGGGTTCGTTCGGTCCGTCATTAAAACGCATTGCCCGGCCCAGCCGGCGAAGTACGGCGGGATCCTCGGGCAGGGTGTGCGTGCGGCTGAGCCTGTTGAGCTGCAGCAGGTGCTCGGTGCGGCGCAGGAACCGGTAGGCGGCGCCAAGCTCCTCCGCGTCGGCGCGGCCGACGTAGCCGCCGGCCGCCAGCGCGGCCAGCGCCGGCAGCGTCGCGGGTGAGCGCAGCGTCTCGTCCGTGCGGCCGTGCACGAGCTGCAGCAGCTGGACGGCGAACTCGATGTCGCGCAGCCCGCCGGGACCGAGCTTGAGCTCGCGCCCGGCCTGCCTGGCGGGTAGCGACTGCTCCACCCGGCGCCGCATAGCCTGTACGTCCTCGACGAAATGCTCGCGGCGGGCCGCCTGCCAGACCAGCGGGCCAAGGGTGTTCGCATACGCCTGGCCGAGCGTCATGTCGCCGGCCACTGGCCTGGCCTTGAGCAGGGCCTGGAACTCCCAGGTCTTGGCCCAGCGCTCGTAGTAGGCCAAATGACTGGTCAGCGTGCGGACCAGCGGGCCGGCCCGGCCCTCCGGGCGCAGGTTCGGGTCGACCGGGAAGATGCTGCCCTCCGGGGTGGACCGCGCGCACACGCCGATCAGCCCGGCCGCGAGGCGGCTGGCGGTACTTAGCGCGGCGGTCTCGTCCTCGTCCTTGACCGGTTCGGCCACGAAGATCACGTCGACGTCGCTGGCGTAGTTCAGCTCGCGGCCGCCGCACTTGCCCATGGCCACCACAGCCAGCCGGCACGGCGCCGAGCCGGGCGGCAGTTCGGCCCGGGCCACGGCGAGCGCCGCCTCGAGGACCGCGGCCGCGATGTCGGCCAGCTCCTCGCCGACCACATCCACGGTCGCGACCCCGGTGAGGTCCCGCGCCGCGAGATGCAGCAGCCTGCGCCGGTAGGCCGCGGCCAGCGCGGCCGTAGGCTCTGAGCCGGCGGCCGTCGGGTTCTGCGGGTCATCGGGGTCAGCGCCGACCGCGCGCAGCATGTCCGCACGTAGTTCGGCCGGATCCGGGCGGCTGACGGTGCCGCGCAGGATCTCGGCGTCTTCGGGATGCCGGGCCAAATGGTCGGCCAGGCCCGCGCTGACGCCGAGCACCGCGGTCAGCCGGTCGTGGAAGTCCTGCTCAGCGCGAAGCGTGGCGCGCAGCGCGTCCTTGCGGGCGGCGGCAGCCTTCGGGTTAGCCCCCTGCTGGGCCACGGCGGCGACCAGCCGCGCCATGCCGATCAGCGCCAGGTCGGGGTCGGCCGCGGCGGCGAGCGCGGCCACCACAGGGTCGGTCCTCAGCTCGCCCGCGGGCATGTCGAGGTCATTGAGCAGGAGCACTTCAGCCCGCGCGGCATCCGCGAATCCCATCCGCGCCAGCCACCCTGCCGGCGTGGTCCGCGAACCACTCACCTGAGCAAAGTAACCGATCCCCGGCGACACGGTAATACCCGCCCGAGCCAAAGGGGTCATGGCGCCGCCCCGATCGAGCCGAAGGGGGCGCGGCGACGCATCCTGAGCGAGCCAAAGGGGGCGCGGCGTTGCCTGGGCTGTGTTCTCCCCCAGCCCACCCCAGGCGCGAGGAACGAGCGACGAGGGAAGGCGACGCCTCAAAGCGGCCCCGGAGGCGAGAGAGGCAAGCAGAGCCTTGAAGCGCCCCGGAGGCGAGGGAAGATACAGCGGCGAGCGAAGATAGGGTTCGAGCGTGAGATATCTGTACATCGCGGGGAAATGGACCGAGGCCGCGGACGGCGGCACGTCGCAGACCATCAACCCGTACGACGCGAGCCCGCTGGACACCGTGGCCGAGGCGGGTCAGGCCGATGTCGACGCCGCCGTGGCGGCCGCCCGCGAGGCGTTCGACCACGGTCCCTGGCGCCGGTCGACGGTGACCGAGAGGGCCGCGCTGCTCGGCAAGGTGGCCGAGCTGCTGCAGCGGGACCGCGAGCAGCTGGCGCACACCGAGAGCCTGGATACCGGCAAGACGCTTAACGAGGCGCGCGCCGACGTGGACGACACCACCGCCGTGTTCCGCTACTACGCCGGGATCTCGGGCGATCACGCGGGACGGGTGGTCGACCCGGGGCGGCGATGCGTGACCAGCCGGATCACGCACGAGCCGGTCGGCGTCTGCGCCCTCATCGCGCCGTGGAATTACCCGCTGCTGCAGATCTCCTGGAAGCTCGCCCCGGCCCTGGCCGCGGGCAACACGACCGTGATCAAGCCCAGCGAGCTGACCCCGCTGTCCACCGTGGCCCTGGTCGGGCTGTTCGAGGAGGCGGACATCCCGCCGGGCGTGCTGAACATGCTGCTCGGCCAGGGCGGCACGGCGGGGCAGGCGCTGGTCGCGCAGCCTTCGGTGGACCTGATTTCCTTCACCGGCGGCCTGGCGACCGGTGAGAAGATCATGACGGCGGCGGCGCACGGGGTACGGCACGTCGCGCTCGAGCTCGGCGGCAAGAACCCGAACATCGTGTTCGACGGCACCGACTTCGACACCGTCGTGGACAACGCGCTGACCGCGGCGTTCCTGCACTCCGGCCAGGTGTGTTCGGCCGGCTCGCGGCTGATCGTGCAGGATTCGCTGCACGACAGCTTCGTCGCCGAACTCGCCGCCCGGGCCGACCGGATCCGGCTGGGCAGTGGCCTGGACCCGGAGACCGAATGCGGCCCGCTGATCTCCGCGGCGCACCGCGCGAAGGTGGAGCGGTACATCGCGCTGGGGCTGTCCGAGGGGGCGGAACTGCTGGCCGGGGGTAAGAGGCCCGATGATCCGGCCCTGACGAAGGGATTCTTCCTGCGGCCGACGGTGTTCGCCGGGTGCCGCCGCGAGATGACGGTGGTACAGGACGAGGTGTTCGGGCCGGTGGTGACGGTCGAGCGGTTCAATACCGAGGATGAGGCGATCCGGCTCGGCAACGACACGAGCTACGGCCTGGCTGGCGCGGTGTGGACGTCGGACGCGGGCCAGGCCGAGCGGGTGGCCGGCGCGCTGCGCCACGGTACCGTGTGGATTAACGACTACCACCCCTACCTGCCCCAGGCTGAGTGGGGCGGGTTCGGCAAGTCGGGCATCGGCCGTGAGCTCGGACCCTCCGGCCTGGAGGAATACCGGGAGAAGAAGCACGTTTACCACAACACGAACCCGGCGCCCGCCCACTGGTTCTCCGGATAAGGCGGGATTAGGGGGCCTGGTCCGGGTAAGAACTTTTCGGGCCGAACGGACCGGGTGCGTACTCTCGGCCCATCCGTTCAGGACCTTCGGGCCTAGCGCACGGGATGCCTCGAGGGAAACTGTCTCTTCCTGGGTATGCCAACTAGGCATGCTTCAAGTAAGGTTTGCCTAGCCTAACTTCTCACCCCGTCCGGTTGGAGGCCTGCGGATGCTCGCCACGCTCGTCATCTTCCTCCGCGAGGGTGTCGAAGCCAGCATGATCATCGCGATCTTGCTGGCCTACCTGAACCGCATCGGGCGGCGTGAGTACTTCCGTGACGTGTTCCTCGGGGTCGGGGCCGCGCTGGTCCTGGCGACCGCGGGCGGGGCCGCGGCCTACTACACGATCCGCAGCTACGACGGCTCGCGCGTGCAGACGATCTTCGAGACCGTCACCTACCTGGTCGCGGCGACGGTACTGACGTACATGACGTTCTGGATGCGCAAGCACGCCCGGTCGCTGTCTTCCGAACTGCGGGCCCGCACGGACGCGGCACTGGACGGCCGGGCCAGGTGGGGCCTCGCGCTGCTGGCCTTCCAGGCCGTCGGCCGCGAGGGGCTCGAGACGGTGGTGTTCACGCTCGCCATCATTTTCTCCACCTCGACCACGGGCGCGCTGAGCGGAGCGGTGATCGGGCTGATCTGCGCGCTCGGCATCGCGTTCGTGATCTACCGGCTCGGTCACCGGCTGAACCTGGCCAAGTTCTTCAGGGTCATCGGCGTGCTGCTGATGGTCTTCGCCGCAGGCCTGCTGGCCGATACGGTGCAGAACCTGCAGGAACTCGGCTGGCTGCCGGTGCTCGACGCGCCGATGTGGCACTCGGCCAGCGTGCTGTCGCAGGACAGCGCGTTCGGGGACGTGCTGCACAGCTTCTTCGGCTACAGCGACGCTCCCACGCCGCTGCAACTGCTGACCTACGTCGCCTACCTGGCCATCGTTATCGCGATATACCTCGGCGTCCGCGGCAGGCTCACGGCGCGCACGGAGCGCCGGCACGTAGCCGCGTAGCCGTCGCGACGAACTCGGGTTCGGCCCCGCCCTCGGCTCGCTCCGCAGGGCATGGCCGGCGGTGTGATAGGCATGTGAGCATGGCCGATCTCATCCCCCGCGAAGTGCTCTTCGGCAACCCGGAGCGCATCAGTCCTCGTATTTCGCCCGACGGCAGCCAGCTGGCCTGGATCGCACCTCGTGACGGGGTGCTCAATGTCTGGGTCGCGCCGATTTCGTCCCAGGGCGTCGACTGGCAGG
>CAWJGE010000032.1:0-172245 GCA_963842265.1 uncultured Actinomycetota bacterium | reverse complement strand
ACCGGATTATCTGCATTATCCGCCGCCGCCTGGGTAGTTCACGCGCATCGCCGCACGACATGAGGAAACACCATGGCGCGCATGCCGAGGGTAGGGTCGCTGGCCGGGATAGTGGGCGCGGTGGCCGCCGTACTCGTTCTGCTCGTGGTGCTGTCCGCGGTGCACCTGCTGCCGCAGCTGAGGAACCGTTCGCGGAGACCACCACCGTCCGCAGCGAGCCCGTCATCTTGAAATCCATTACCGAGCTCAGCCGCTACGAGGCGGCCAGCGGCTCGTTCGAGGTCGTGGTCGACCTCACCCAGCGCACGTCGCTGCTGCCGTCGTTCCTCGCGGGCAGCGAGACGCTGTTCATCGGGCAGGGCACCGACATCGCCTTCGTCGACTTCTCGCGGCTGAAGGGCCAGGCCATCAGCGTCAACGCGGCCCGCACCGCGGTGACCGTCAACCTGCCGAAGGCCCAGCTGGAACCCGCCGTCCTCAACGTCTCGCAGTCCTACGTGTACGCCCAGCAGCAGGGACTGTTCAACCGGATCGGTAACTTCTTCTCCGGCAACCCGAACAGCCAGCAGCAGGTCTACATCCTGGCCGAGCAGAAGATCCAGGCCGCCGCCCAGCAGAGCCCGCTGCTGAGCGAGGCGCAGAAGAACGCCGAGGGGATGCTCGACGGCATGCTCACCTCCCTCGGCTTCCAGCAGGTCACTGTCACCTTCGGCGGGGTCCAGCCCCGTTAGAGCCGGCTGAACAAGGCGGCCCGGGCCAACCAGGCCATCGCGGACGCCGTCCGCGAGGTGGCCGGCGCCCAGGGCGTGGCCCCCGCGCAGGTCGCGATGGCTTGGGTCTACCCCCAGGAGGGGCGGCTCGGCGTGCCGCTGGCCCCCATCCCGGGTACCAAGCGGACCAGTGGCTCGAGCAGAACGCCGCCGCCCTCGACATTACCCTGACCCCCGGCGAGCTGGCCCGGCTCGACCCCCTCGCCGCCCAGGTCACCGGCGCCCGTTACTGAACGCCGCCTCCCCAGGACCGCGCGAAGGCCGTCCTGGGGAGGGGAGAACTAGGGAGTTTCTCTAGGGTTTTTGCTCTCGGCTCAAGCGACAGTGGATCTATCCACACGGAGCAACTGAGGCAAGACAAGGAGAACCCCGAAATGAGCACTCAGTTTGACACCACCACCCCGGCCCCCTACCAGCAGGCCCCCTACCAGCAGGCCCCCTACCAGCAGGCCCCCTACCAGCAGGCCCGGCCGGTCCCGGTCCCGCATCTGGGTCGCGGTCATCGGCGCGGTCGCGGCGGCGGCCCTGGTCGCGCTGGCCGTAGTCCTGTCGGTTGGCCACTCCAGCGCGGCCCCGGCCCACCACCGGCCCGTCGGCCTCGACATCCGCCCCGGCCAACCCCGCCACCCCGGCCACCCCGGTCACCCCGGCCAGCCCGGTCACCCCGTCCCACCCCGTCACCCCGGTCCAGCCCTCGGCCGCGGTCATGCAGCTGCAGCGGGAACTGGGGCAGCTGAACTACTACGAGGGCCCGGTCGATGGCGTCATGGGGCCCCAGACGACCGCGGCGATCCAGGACCTGCAGCGTCAGGCGGGCCTGCCGCAGACCGGCCAGATGAACGCCGTCACCCAGGCCGCCCTGGCCAACTACCTGGCCCACGGCAACAACCAGATGGGCGGGAACAGCTGATTCAGGCACCCATACCCTCCACCAGCGACCGAAAGGCCGGGACCGTGTCCCGGCCTTCGGCCGTTTCTACCGGAAAGCATCAGACTGCGGTCGGCTGGCGCCATTGTTCGACGTAGCGCCGCAGTTCCTGCCGTCCGTGCAGGCCGCACTTGGCGTAGATGTTGCCCAGGTGGTACTCCACAGCCTTGCGGCTGATGAACAGCTCGGCCGCCACCTCGGGATTGGACAGTCCCTTCCCGACCAGGTGGGCCACTTCCGTCTCCCGGCTGGTCAGCGCCAGCACCGGCTGCTTTCTTCGCCGGGCCGCCCGGCAGGCGACACGCCGCGAGCTCCTCTTCGGTCCGGGCGATGAACGGCCCGGCGCGCAGACCCGCGTACAGGTCGTGAGCCCGCCGCAGCCGCTCGACCGCGTCCCTCCTCTTTCCGGTGCGCCGCAGCAGCCGGCCGTGGGCCAGCAGCAGCCGGCCCGTGTGAACCGGGCTTTGCGGATTGGCGGTGTCCTCGCCTCGGCTGTAGATCCGCAGGGCCTGCTCGGGGTCGCCGCGCTGTTCGGCCAGCCATCCGTCCAGCCAGGCCAGGGCCGGGGAGGTAGCCGACCTGTCCGCCGACGGCGCGCAGTTGGGCTAGGACGACGTCGGCCTGCTCGGCTTGCCCCGACCCGACCAGGCCCTCGGCCAGCAGCGGCCGCCACAGGACCGCGTACACCCGGCTGCGGCCGTCCAGGGCCGAATCGTCACGCCAGTGACCCAGCGCGTCGGCCATGCCCAGGTAGTCCCCGGACGCCTGGCAGACCAGGGCCCGGGCCATCGCCGCGTACACCTTTTCCTGGCCGTAGTCCAGGCTGGCCGCCGCCTCCTCGGCCAGCCGGGCGTGCTGTTCGGCCTCCTCGGCCGCGCCGCGCCCGGCCGGCACGCAGCCTGCGGCCAGGTGCAGGAGCGGGAGTTCGTAGCGGCGGGAATGGATCCCGGCGGCTGAGAACCCCTGCTCGGCGGTGAGCAGGACGTCGTCCCACGCGCCGGCCAGGTACTGGGCCAGCGCCAGGTAAAAATAGGCGCGCAGGCCAAGGGTCAAGGTAGCGCCCCGCCGCGCCAGCCCGAGGCTGGCGGTCAGGTCGCTGATGGCCTGGCCCAGGTCGCCGGACAGCAGGCGGAACACTCCACGGAACGACAAGCCGTCGATGTCGACCGGCCCGACCCGCGCCGGGTCGGCATCCAGATGCGCCAGCTCGGCCAGGGCGGCCCGGGGGCCGGCCACCTGGGAGGCGCCGATGGCGATCAGGGTGCGCGTCTGGCTGGCGGCCGCCGCGTCCAGGCACCCGGTACCCAGCGCCTGCCGCCCGAAGGCCATGACCTTCTCCCCGTCCCCGAGAAGCGTGTAGGTACCAGCCAGCCGGTTGGCGATCATCGCGGCCAGCGGCTGGCTGCCCGGGTCGTCCCGCGCCTGCTCCAGTGCCTCGCTGAACTGCTGCTCGGCGTCACCGAGCTGGCCCGTGGAGAATGCCATCGTGCCCAGCACGCAGCTGCGCAGCGGGCCCGGCGCCGACGCTTCCACCGTCTCGCGCAGGGCCCGGCCCCGCGACTCTTCGGCCAGCATCAGGTGCAGCGCGGCGGTCAGCAGGCGGCGTTCCCGGTCGGCCCGGGCCGGGGAGATGTCCGAGGCCCACCGCAGGTGCGTGGCGGCCAGCGCCAGGCGACCGCCGGCCGCCTCCTCGGCCGCCAGTTGCTCCAATTCGGCCGCCAGGCCTTCATCCGGCTGTTCCAGGGCCGCCACCCGGTGCTCCCACGACGCCGGTTCGCTGACCAGCGAGGCGGCGCGGGCATGCAGCACGCGGCGCCTGGCCATCGCGATGCCGGCGTAGATCGCGTCCCGGACCAGCGGGTGACGGATCGCCACCGGGCAGGCGGGTTCTCCCGGCCACCAGTCCACCAGGCCCGAGGCCACCGCCGGCTCGATCGCCGCGCTGGCGGAGGCGACCTGCGCCGCCTGCCCCAGCTGCGCCAGCGGCAGGCGCAGGTTCAGTACCGACAGCATCTCCAGGATGACCCGGGTGTCGGGCGGCAGCACCCGCAGGTGTTCACCGACGGCGGCGGCCAGCGACCGGGGCAGCACGAGCCGCCCCGGCGCCCGCGGATCGAAGCCGGACCCCTCGCTCAGCACCGTGCGCAGGTACAGGGGATGCCCGCCGGTGCTCTGGTACAGCCGCCGGACGGCCTGATCGCTCAGCGATCCCGTCCCGAGCGCGGCCGCCAGCGACGCCACCTCGTCCAGACCGAGACCCTCCAGCCTTACGAGCAGCCGGTTCTCCACGCTCTGCAGCACCCGCTGGGCCGCCTCGTCCAGCCGGTCCGCGGGCCCGCGGTAGATCATCACAGCGATGACCGGGTCGACCGACAGCCGCCGCAGCATGAACGTCAGGGCCTCCACCGATTTGCGGTCGGCCCACTGCAGGTCATCGACCAGGATCGCCACCGGGCCCGCGGCCAGCTGCTCGCCCACCACCTCCAGCAGCCGCGCGCCCACGGCAAACGACGAGGTCAGCCGGCCCTGGTCCGCCCGCCAGCGCGACCGCCGGGCCGACGCTGGCGGCCGCCCGCAGCAGTTGGTCGACGATGCCGAAGTCCAGGTCGGCCTCGGCCTGGTCGGCCCGGGCCGACAGCACCCTCAGGCCGGCGGTCTCGGCCAGGGAGCGCCGGGCCAGGGCCGTCTTCCCCATCCCGGGGTTGCCCTCGATGGCCACCAGCCACGGCTGGCCCGCCTCCGACCCGGGAGATAACCTCCGCGACGCGCTCCAGCTCCGCCGCCCGGCCCACGAAAACGTCGAGGGGAGGCTGCCGGTCCTGCACGCGCCCACCTCGCTCCCGTCCGGCGTCGGCCACCCACGGACGAACACGAGCGTAACCGCCGGCCCAGCCGCACGCCATCCCGGAGCGCCCCGTCCTGCCGCCACGCGAGCCCTGCGGATACGAATCGCGAAAATGCGCGCTGGTGGGATATTGGCGTCAAAGTTGATATTAGATATGGCCAGGACCGCCTCGGGTCAGGCCTCTGCCGCGACACGGCAAGAAAGTCCTCCGGGGTTTCTCGGATTTTCCGGACTTGACGCAAATAATACTGCTGTGGATTCACGCGATGGGCTTAGTGCTCCGCGCCGGGCAGCCGCCTATGGCTATCCCCGGGCATCCGCCCGGGAGCTCAGGTTCCGGCGCGCCGTGGTCTTGGTCGCGTTGCTGTCGCTGGTCGCGCTGGTAGGCGGCTGCCTGGGCCGTTCCGGCGCGGCGCCGGTCCCGCTCCGCGTGGCGTGGGTCCTGTCCCCTTCCTCGAATACCGTGACGATCCGGGTGACCCCCCAGGCCGGAACGGCCGGTCGGCAGGTCCTGGCCCAGAGCCGGCTGGCCGTGTCGGAGAACAGCAACGGACACACCAAACGCTGGTCCGCGGCCGGGGGGACGGTACAGGTGCAGGTGCCCGCAGGCGGGCAGACCAGCCTGCTTGTCCAGCTCACCGGCCCGCAGACGCTGACCAGGACGCTCAGGGTCAGCACCCCGTCGCCGCCGCGGATCGTCACGTCCGGCGCCAGCTCCGGCCGGTGGCTGGTCTATACGTCCGGCCCGCTGCGGGCCGGTCCGCCCCAGGTGCTGTGCGGGACCGATGAGGTCAGCTTGGTGGCACCGTCGCAGGTGGCGGTGTCCGAGAGCGCGGCCGCGTGCCACGCCCAGCTTCAGCTGACCGCACAGGACGGCGAACAGGCGGCCGTCCCGGTCACGATCCCCGCCCGGCCCGAGGCCAAGGCCCGCGCCGTGTCCGTGGCCCGGCTTTACTGCTTCGCGAACCCGGCCGGGCGGGCCATCTACATCACCATCGATGACGGCTGGACTCCCAGCGCCGAGGTGCTGGACCTCATGCACCAGACCTACCTGCCGATCACGGCCTTCCTCATCTCCGGGGCCGCCGAGGAGCACCTGAGCTACTGGAAGGCCTTCGTCGCCGCGGGCGGGATGATCGGGGATCACACGGTCTCCCATCCCTACCTCACCAAGCTCACCCTGGGCCGGGCCACTGCCCAGTGGGGGCAGGCCCGGACGGCGCTCGGCCGCTGGCTGGGCCAGACCCCCGTCCTGGGCCGCCCGCCGTACGGGGCCTTCGACCATACGGTGGAGGTGGCGGCCGGGCGGGCCGGGCTGGCGGCGCTGGCGGGCTGGAGCGCCACCATGTCGGGCAACCGCGTCGAGACCTGGAACGGCAAGCCGCTGAGCCCGGGCGAGATCGTCATCCTGCACTGGGTTCCCGGGCTGGGCCGCCAGCTCGCCGCGCTGCTGGCGGCGATCCGGGCCCTGCACCTGAATCCGATGCCGCTGACGCCGGCCAGCTTCTCCGGAATCGCCCCCCAGCAGCACTCCCTCAACGGCGACTGACCTAGAGGGGATCGTCCCAGGTGAACCTCGCTCCGGGGACGGATCGTGCCGCGACCCCGCCGACCAGCGTTCCGATCGCTATGCCGATAGCCAGGCCAACGACCGCCGTGGCGATCTTGGCGTCGAGCGCGGCGGTGGTGCTGAACGGGAAAATGACCGCGATCGTGGTCAGCAGGGCGACGACCCAGCCGAAGAACAACAGCGGCCGCAAGGTGCCGAGCATCAGCAGATGCACCAGCGCGGTGGCGGTAAGCGCCGCCGCCATGGCCGCCAGGATCAGGGCCGTCGTACGCACGTCGCCATAGGCGCCGTCCTGGCGCGGTGCCAGCACCGGGACCTTGAACAGCCACCGGCTGACCAGGACGCCGACCAGGGCGACCAGGCCGGCGACGACGGCGCTGGCCGCCCCGCCCGCCCACAACTTGCGCTCGTCCACGCCGACGCCAACGCTCCTGCGGGGGCCAGCAGCGATCAGCCTCGTCGCGTTCGGACGCCCCATCCGCCCGGTGTCTTGCTGGCTGGCGGCCTGCCCGTATGGGGTTTTGGACTGGATACTCATTTCTTCCGGTTCTCCGTTTCCTGGTTGTTCCCGATGGATAGCTCCAGCCTCGATGGCGCCGAGAGCTAAGTCCCTGGGGAAACTCCCTAATTCGCCTCACGCGCTGGTCAGGACCACCGGAGGAATCGCGTCGGACCTGCAGTCCGGCCCGCCCCGGCCAGTTCCCTGTCCTTAATTCCGCCGAACGGCCGCCGTGCTTGCTGCCCCACCCGGGCGGCTGGGGGAGCCGTCCTGGGGAGGTGGACTAGGGAGTTTCTCCAGGGACTGTGGCCTCCGGACAGCCGACCCTAGATCTATCCGCACCGGTGCAACCGAGCTGAGAAACGGAGACACCCATGATCACCCCGGTCCTATACCGCGAACCAGCACACCGAGAATCAGCCCCCGCACAACTGCTCGCGGCCCGGGCCGAGGCGCTCTTCACCAGTGGCCTCTCGGCTCGGAGCGAATATACCCAGGTCGAGGTCGCGGCCGCGATAAGGCATGCGATCGGCACCCATAACGGCATCCGTGGCTGCGTGGCCGAGGTAGCCGCCGCATATGGCGATCATCCGGAGACGGCAGCACACCGGATGCGATGGGCCCGGGCCGTCATCGAGGGCATGAATGCGTCGGTCGGCTGCCCAGGAGTTACACCATGACCGCCACGCTGCCGGTCACCGGCGCGAGCGACGTCCCCGCCCCGGCAGGCAATCACGGCGGGGCCACGCCCAGCGGCGCCCGCCGCGGAGACAGCCTGGCTGAGCGGGGATATGTCAGCGCTCGCTTCGGCGGTATGCCCATCCTCGTCGGGCCCGAGCTGGCGGCCCAGCTCAAGGCCATCGGCCAGAAGCAGCCGAGGCAGCCGTGAGCGCCCCGTCGCCGCTGGTGGCCGGGCCAGGGCCCGCGCCGGCGGTCACCGCTTGCTCCCGCGACGCTGACCGGCGGCCGGCTCTGGCACCTGACCGGCGGCCGGCTCTGGCACCTGCCTTCCGGGCTGCTGCGGACGCCCACGATACGCCGCTGTACGTGACCGACCTGCCGACGCTGGACCGCTGCGCCGCAGAGATCGAGTCCGCTTTCCCGCGACCGTGGCTGAGGCAGTACTCGCTGAAGGCCAACGGCCTGCCCGCCCTGGTGCGCCAGCTGTGCCTCGCGGGCGCGTTCGACGACCCGGCCATCCGCCTGCGCGGCGTCCACGTCCACGTGGGCTCCCAGTTGGCCGGCGTCCAGGCCTGGACCGCCGGGGCCCGGGCCGCGCTCGAGGTCTGGGCCCAGCTGCGGGAGCGGTGGGGAGAGCACGTCGATACGGTCGATTTCGGCGGCGGCTTCCCGTCTGGCCTGGCCGCGGCGCCCAGCGCCCGGCAGACTTCCGCCTGGCGCTGGATGACCTGATCGCGAACCAGAAGCTCGTCGTGCCCCCGCGCCTGGCGATCGAGCCGGGCCGGTCCGTAGGTGCGCCGGGATAAACCGGCATGGAGGAGGAGATGGAAGAGCTCTGCATCGAAGGTCTAGCGAACCACGATGACCGCGAGCCGTGCGTTGGTGCCCGTGAGGGTGCAGGTGAAGCGTCGGTAGCGGCACGTGCAGGCCGGGCTATTGAGCCGCGTAATCACAGAGTCCGGGGTGCCGACGCTGTCTACGGAAGCGGAAGGCAACACCGCCAGCGGCGTTATCGCGAGTCGCTGGCGGGCCCCGCGCGGTCAGAGAACCAGGGCATGTACGGAACCTCCATGCGCGAGAACCGGGAGGTCCCGCGCTCGCCCGCCTGGGTGATCACCGGGCGGGCCGCTCAGGGAAGGCCGAGGCCGTACGCCTGAGATGAACGAGCGCGGGAAGTCAGACAACCTCGTAGTACCGGCGAAGCCGCCGAACAACGCCGGGGAGCCGGTTGCGGAGGTGGTGGAGGGAAGGGGGTTGGCCGAGGGGAACACGGCCAGTTCGACACGTCCCGGACGCAGTGCCGGGTCAGGCGTGCCAAGCGGGCTGGACCGTGTGCGAGAGGTAGCACGAAGGGACAAGGACGCACGGTTCACCGCACTGCTGCACCACGTCGGCCTGGATCGCCTGTGGGCGGCCTACGCGGCGATCAACCCGAAGGCCGCTCCGGGTGCCGATCAGGTGACGTGGGACGCCTACGGGCAGGATCTGCGAGAGAACCTCGAAGACCTGCTCCGCCGTGTCCGCAGCGGTGCCTACCGGGCGAGCCCTTCCCGCAGGGTGTACATACCGAAGCCGGACGGGCGGCAGCGCCCGCTCGGCATCGCCACCTTGGAGGACAAGATCCTCCAGCGTGCGGTGGCGGAGGTGCTGAACGCCGTGTACGAGGAGGACTTTCTCGGTTTCTCCTATGGGTTCCGGCCCGGGCGTGGCCCGCACAACGCGCTGGATGCGCTCGCGGTCGGGATCACCGAGAGAAAGGTGAACTGGATACTCGACGCTGATGTCAGCGACTTCTTCTCCAGGCTTGATCATTCCTGGATGGAGAGGTTCCTCGAGCATCGCATTGCGGACAAGCGAGTCCTGCGGCTCATCCGGAAATGGATGACTGCGGGGGTCATCGAGGATGGGAACTGGTCTGAGACGGCCGAGGGGTCACCGCAGGGGGCATCGGTTTCACCGTTGCTCGCGAACGTGTACCTTCACTACGTCTTCGACTTGTGGGCCGATTGGTGGAGACGCCGCTACGCACATGGTGACGTGATCATCGTGAGGTTCGCGGACGACTTCGTGGTCGGGTTCCAGCACCTCAGGGATGCAAAACGGTTCCTTAACGACCTTCGAGAGCGGTTTGCGAAGTTCAGCTTGGAGCTGCATCCGGACAAGACCCGCCTTATCGAGTTCGGCCGCTTTGCGGCTCCGAACCGGCGAAAGCGGGGCCTTGCAAAGCCGGAGACGTTCGACTTCCTTGGCTTCACCCACGTTTGCGGGAAGACGAGGGACGGGCGCTTCTGGCTCCGGCGCATCACCATCAAAAAGAGGCTGAGGGCGAAGCTGAAGCAGGTGAAATCCGAGCTCCGGCGGCGCCGTCACTGGCCCATCCCCGAGCAGGGGCGCTGGCTGGCGAGCGTGTTGAGGGGACACTTCAACTACTACGCCGTGCCCGGCAACATCGATTTGATCACGGCCTTCCGCGACCAGATCCGGTGGCACTGGATCCAGACGCTCCGGCGCCGAAGCCAACGCCACCGCATGACCTGGGAGCGCTATAGCCGGATCGAGAAGAAGTGGCTGCCCCCTGCCCGCATCGTGCATCCCTACCCCAGCGTGCGCTTCGCCGCCAGGACCCAAGGCAGGAGCCCGGTGCGCTAATTCCGCACGCCGGGATCTGTCCGGGGGGCCGCCCGCAAGGGCGGTCCCTACCGGGATTGGCGGCGTCGGGCTGGATCCTCGCCCGCGTCCTGCACGTGCGCTGCCGCGGTCACCGGCAGCAGGCCGTGATCGACGCGGGCATGACCGAGCTGATCCGCCCGGCGCTCTACGGCGCGCTGCACTCGGTGTACCCCGTGAGCGGCCGCTGCGCGCCGGGGGAGCTGCTGGACACGGCCGTCGAGGGCCCGGTGTGCGAGTCCTCGGACACCCTTGGCCTGCACCAGCTGCCGGCGCTCCGGCGCGGCGATCTCGTCGCCATCTCCGGCACCGGCGCCTACGCATCGGCCCAGGCCAGCCGGCACAACGGCCGTCCCCGTCCGGCCGAGGTGTTTATCCACCCCGGCGGCGATCTCGAACTCGCCCGCGCTCGTGAGCGGGTGAGCTGACGGCCCGTAGCGGCGCATCCCGCCGACCCGGAACCGGTTATACGGGCTCAGACCGCTGTCGGCTGCCGCCATTGCTCGACGAAGCGCCGCAGCTGCTGGCGTCCTCACTGGCAGGCCGCACTTGGCGTAGATGTTGCCCAGGTGGTACTCCACGGCCTTGCGGCTGATGAACAGCTCGGCCGCGATCTCCGGGTTGGACAGTCCCTTCCCGACCAGGTGGGCCACCTCGGTCTCCCGGCTGGTCAGCGCAAGGCAGGCTGCTTCCTGGCCGGGCCGCCGCCCAGACGGCACTTCGCCAGTTCCTCTTCGGTCCGGGCGACGAACGGCGCGGCGCGCAGCGCCGTGTACAAGTCGTTCGCCCGGCGCAGCCGGTCGACCGCGCCTTTCCGGTCACCCGCGACGCAGCAGCCGGCCGTGGGCCAGCAGCAGGCGGGCGGTGTGCACCGGGCTTTGCGTACCGGAGGAATCCTCGCCGCGCTGGTAGATCTCCCTGGCCTGATCGGGAGCGCCGCTCTCCTCGGCCAGCCAGCCGTCCAGCCAGGCCAGGGCCAGCCGCAGGTAACTGACCTGGCCGTTCTCAAGGTCACCAGGGCCATCACCGGGTCCACCGACAGCCGCCGCGACATGAACGTCAGGGCCTCCACCGACCTGCGGTCGGCCCACTGCAGGTCGTCGACCAAAATAGCCACCGGCCCGGCGGCCTGCTGGTCTCCCACCACTTCCAGCAGCCGCGCACCCACCGCGAACGACGAGTCCGCCGAGCCGTTTTCGTCTGCGGGCCAGACCGGCGGCACGGCACTTCCGGCCACCCGGAACACCTGGCCGACGAGCCCGAAGTCCAGGTCGGTCTCGGCCTGGTCGGCCCGGCCGACAGCACCGTCAGGCCGCTGGCCGCGGCCAGGCAGCGCCTGGCCAGGGCCGTCTTCCCCATCCCAGGATCGCCCTCGATGGCCACCAGCCACGGCTGCCCCGCCTCGACCAGGGTGATGACCTCCGCGATCTGCGCGAGCTCCGCTTCCCGGCCCACGAAGAGGTCGAGCGGCGGCTGCCGGTTCCGCACGCGCCCACCTCACTCCCGCCTGTGGCGTCGGCAACGCCGGACCGGTAACAGCGTAACCACTGACCCGGCCCAGACCCTAGGGAGGTGAACTAGGGAGTTTCTCTAGGGACCGCGGCCCCGATCCAGGCGAAGATGGATCCATAAGCACAGAACAACTGAATGAAGAAAGGAATGAAGACAGGCGCCCCTAGCTCAACGGCTGAGCAACGGACTCTTTATCCGGAGGATGGGTGGTTCGACTCCCCCGGGGCGCACGGGGTCGCGGTGGCCTGGCCCGTCAATTGGCCGGCCACCTTCTGACTCAAAAACGAGTTCGTAAGAATTGCTATTTACTACGCAATCATGCTATAATAGTTCGAAAAGATCTTTTCTTCCGAACGGAGCGTGGTGCATGCGCCCGGACCCGTTCCCGACCCGGGGCAGGACGGCCAGGAGCCGGATAGCTCTCCGCCGCCCGCCGGGCCGGACGCGGGGCCCTCAGCCGAGGCAGCGCGGCAGGGCCCGTTCCTGTGCCTGCCCACCGGGTCGCTGGACACCGCCCAGTTCGCCCAGGCCGGCCCGGCCGCGGACATGCCCCCCGACCCGCTGCTGGCCGGCACCATCCACCCGGTGCACGTGAAGATCATCGAGGACGAGACCCGGCTCCTGTCCGCCGAAGACGCCGCGAAGGCCGATGCGGTGCTGGCCGAGGTGGCGGGGTCGCTGACGTTCGGGAAGCTGCGTGCCGCGGCCCGGCGGCTGGTGCTGGAGCTGGACCCGGAGTCTGCCGAGCGCCGCAAGCAGGCGGCCCGGCAGGACGCGCACGTGCGCCCGTTCCGGGAAGAGTCCGGCAATGCGGGGATGGTGGCCCGGGGGCTGCCGCCCGATGAGGTGCTCGCGTCCTGGCAGCATGTGCAGCAGCGGGCGCTGGACCTGCGCGCCGCCGGGATGCCCGGTACCTTGCAGGACCTCCGCGTCCGCGCCTACCGCGATCTCTTGCAGGAGCGCGACAGCCGCTGCGTCCCCGCCGGCCCGGATAACACCGGTCCGGATGGCACCGGCGAGCCCGCCAGCCCGCAGGACGACGCCAACGGCGCGGACGGAAACGGCGGCGGCGCGGGCGGACCCGGTGGGGCGGACCGTGCGGGCGGACCCGGTGCGGGCGGACCCGGCCGCGGCAGTGGGCCGGGCGGCGGCAGCGGTCCCGGCAGACCCGGCCCCGCCAGCACCCCGCCCGGCGATGGCCGTACGCGCCCGCCGGGCCGGGATAGCGGGCCCAGCTTCGCCGCGCTGGTGAACATCACCGTGCCGTGGTTCGCGTTCGGCGGCGAGTCCGGCGTCCCGGCCGACGTGGCCGGGTTCGGGCTGGTTGATGCCGCCGACGCCCGCGACCTGACCGCCGCCGCGGCCCGGCACCCGAACACGCGCTGGTGCGTCACCGTGCTGCACCCGGACGGGACCGCCGCCGCCCACGGCTGCGCGACCGGCCGGTATCCCCCGCCGCCCGGCCCGGGCAACCTCGCCGCGACCCCCGGACCCGGACCGGATCCGCCCCGCCCGCGGGACTGGATCCGCCGCCTGCGCATCCAGATGGCCCCGATCGCCCGGGGCACCTGCGGCCACGACCACGCCCAACCCGGCTACCGGCCCAGCCGCAAGCTCCAGCACCTCATCCGCACCCGCAACGCCCGGTGCACCGCCCCCGGCTGCGGCCGGCCCGCGGCCCGCTGCGACCTGGACCACACCATCGCCTGGGACCAGGGCGGACTGACGTGCGAGTGTGATATGGCCCCGCTGTGCAAACGATAACCACACAGGTTGTCCACTCGGCTCCGGGAGTGGAGCCAGGTCATGCCCGACAAGGACAACGACGGCAGGTTCCCCGACGAGAGCCCGGTCAAGGTCCGCTACCCGCGCTCGAAGCAGGAAGAACACGGCGACCGCGAGCGGTGGCCGTGGCTGCCAGGAACCATTGTAGAACAGTGCGGCCCGGACGAATGGTACGTGTGCATCGAGGTCCGCGAGCTGGCCGTGCTGCGCGACGGCCGGCGCGCGCCGCGCGGCACCGCCAGCCGTAACCTCTATTATCCCTGCTGCTTCCGGGACAGCTCGGAGATCCGGCCACGGCCCTCATCGAGCAGCCTAGCGACGGCGCGGCGCGCGGCGAGCCGGTGAACGGGGACCGGGTGATTCGTTTCGCGACGGCGGCCGTGGTCTGCGCCGTGGCGGCCTTCGCGGCGGTGGTGTCCTACTCCCACATCTACGGTCTGGGCCGGATGCACGGCCAGGACGGCACGGCGGCCCGGCTGCTGCCGCTGAGCGTGGACGGGCTGATCCTGGCCGCCTCGCTCGTGCTGCTGCACGAGGCCCGCAACGACCGGGACGCGCCAGGGCTGGCCCGGCTGATGCTGTGGCTCGGCATCGGCGCGACGGTCGGCGCGAACATCGCCTTCGGCGCGGGGTACGGGCTGCTCGGGGCGCTGATCTCGGCGTGGCCCGCGGTGGCGTTCATCGGTTCGGTGGAGATCGCGGTGCAGCAGGTGCGACGGGCCCGCGGGCCGGGCGCGGCCACCAGCGGGCCAGCGGTACCAGGGATGTGGAGCAGGCGGTCCGCGCGGCGTACGCGGCGTCCGTCCTGGCGGGTGAGCCGCTGAGCCAGCGGGCCTTGGCCGGGCGGTTCGGCCTGTCCCGGCGCAAGGTCAGCCAGCTCGTCACCCAGGTCACCGCGTCCGGCCACGGCGATCTGCGGGGGAGCGAGGCGGCATGAGCACGAAGCCGTACGACGAGTGGCCGTGGTGGTGTCAGCTGCTGTGGCCCTGGTCCGGCGTGCCGTGGTATGAGGAGATCGAGGACTTCGACGCTTTCCTGGCCGCGATCCGGCAGCAGTTCGCCCGGCAGGCCGACGAGCTGGCCGCGGACCTGGCCGGCGACGACCGGCCGTGCGAGGGATACCTGGCCAAGGCGGGACGGCTGACCGATGCCCGCCACCAGGCTGAGGAGATCATCAGCCACGAGTACGGCCTGCCGGTGCCAGACGGCGAAGATGACGGCGATCAGGGCCCCGCGCCGGGCACAGCCCCGGACCGCCCGCAGCGCCGGGCGTCCCGGCGAGGGCGGGACCAAGGTCTCGAACGCGCAGATCAGCACGATCGCGGCGAGCAGCGAGAGCGTCCACTGGCGGCCCCTGGTCGCGGTAGGGGCGCCTCAGTTTCCGGAACCCGGGACGCCTTCATGCCGCCGTCCGGACTGGGCCGGCGGTGGCCGGAGCCACGGCCTGGCCGCCGGGAAGCAGTGCCCCGCCGTCGTCAAACAGCACCACGCCGTTGCACAGCAGGCTCCACCCCTGCCCGGGATGGTCTGCGACGACCTTGGCCGCGCTGCGACCTGGCGCCAGAGCATCCGGGCACCGCGGCCGGTGCCGGCATTCCCGCTTTCCGGCCCGCCGCCCGTCACCGGTCTCGGTGGCCGGCTCCCGGATGTGGCTGGCGGTGGGCTGCCGCAGCATGGCTGGATGCATGGTGTCCTCCTCGCGGGGTCACTCTGGGTTAATCGGGACCGAGCCGGCGTACCGAAATCAGGACCAGGCCGAGGTCGCAGACCCGGTTCAGCAGCCCGTGCAGGGCGGCCTGATCCGCGACCGGGCCGGAGATGACCGTCTGGCTGTCGTCACTGCCGATCGCCAGGCCCTCGAACCAGGCCGTCCAGCGCGAGTCCAGGACCCCCTCGACGCGGATCTTGTAGCGCGATGACCGCGCCGTGTCGCTCATCTGTACCGTCCTTCCGTCAGGTTCCGTGATCTGCACGCTATGGGGCTGCACGCGGCATGGCGTCACCTGAAAGTGGATATGCCGGGTGGAATCTTCCGCGGCGGCCCCGGGCGTCCCGTTCGGCTACCTGGCCGGCTCCAGCGTGCCTTCGCCGCCGGGCCGCGCGCCTGATCCCGGCCCTCCGGCATCATTGACCGCTGACCGGCCGCGAGCTGGAGGTGCTGCGGATACTGGCGGCGGGCCGGTCAAACCAGGCCAGTGCCCGCGAATTGGTGGTCACCCTGGACACGGTCAAAGGCATGTGGGCCACGTCCTGGGCAAGCTCGGCGCGGCCAGCCGCACCGAGTCCGTGGCCCGGGCCCGCGTACTGAGCCTCATCCCTGGTCGCGGGCCGTCGCAACCCCGGCCGGGTCACTGCATTCCCACGAGGGCCAGGCACCAACGCCGGGCCAGGTTACACCTTGGTGCCCGGTACTCCCCGGAAGATTCCACCCGGCATGTCCCCTTTCGGGGGACGCCTGGCCCGCCCGATCTTCCTAGCGTGCGGAGAACGGAACGCACACCGAAAGGAAGATGCGCAATGGCCACCGCCCAGCCCGGCCCGTCCAACGGCAGCACCGCGCTCACCCGCACCGCCGCGGCCCCCGCCAGCTGACCCCGCCTTGTATCCGCAGCCAGGCGGCTTGCACCTCCGCTATTCTGTCTTGCTAAGTACTGGTAGCTAGTGTTACTGTGTACCTGTAGTCAGTAAGACTGAGTAGCTGAGGGAGGAGGTGTTCCATGGGCAAGCAGGTGACGGAGATGCTCAAGGGGACGCTGGAGGGCATCGTTTTGGCGATCTTGTCCGGCCGGCCCGCGTACGGCTACGAGATCACGGCATGGCTGCGGGAGAAGGGCTTCTCCGACATCGCCGAGGGCACCGTCTACGCGCTGCTGATCAGGATCGAGCAGCGCGGCCTCGCCGACGTGGAGAAGGTCCCCTCCGAGAAGGGGCCGCCGCGCAAGGTCTACTCCCTCAACGCTCAGGGACAGGAATATCTCGAAGAGTTCTGGAGGACCTGGAGCTTCCTCACAGAACGGCTCGAACAGCTCCGCGAAGGAGGCAAGTGAAATGGCAGCGAAGTGGATCGAGCTGGTCACCGGGTCGCTCGAGCAGAAGAAGCAGTACAAGCAGTACAAGGCCCGCATCGAGGCTCTGCCCGAGCCGTACGGCACCGCCGCGAAGGCGCTGGAGCGGTACTTCATGTACAACGGAGGCGTCACCGACGGCGAGACCGCCGTCAAGATGCTCGGCGACTTCGCCGACCTCTGGGAGCGTGCCGCGGCCGACGGCACGCCGGTGCGCGCGATCGTCGGCGACGACCCGGTCGAGTTCGCCGATACATTCGCGCAGGCCTACACCGGAAAGAGATGGATCGACAAGGAACGCGCCCGGCTGACCAAGGCGATCGAGGACGCGGAGCGAGGGGAACAGGAATGACCACCGACGCAGCCATCCGCGTGCAGGGTCTGGAGAAGTCATACAAGGAGCTGCGTGTGCTGCGTGGCGTGGATTTCGAGGTGGCGCGGGGCAGCATTTTCGCGTTGCTTGGCTCGAACGGCGCGGGCAAGACCACGATCGTGAATATCTTGTCCACGCTGCTGAGGCCGGACGCGGGGATGGTCACCGTTGATGGTTTCGGTGTCGGCGCGCAGGCTGCGGAGGTGCGGGAGTCGATCAGCCTCACCGGGCAGTTCGCGGCGGTGGATGAGATCCTCACCGGGCGGGAGAACCTGGTGCTGGTGGCCCGGTTGCGCCACCTGAAGGGCGCCGGGCAGATCGCGGATGACCTGCTGGCCCGCTTCCAGCTCACCGACGCGGCCGGGCGAAGGGTGGCCACGTATTCCGGAGGCATGCGCCGCCGCCTGGACATCGCCATGAGCCTCATCGGGAATCCGCCGGTGATCTTCCTGGACGAACCGACCACCGGGCTGGACCCGGAGTCTCGCCTCGAGGTGCATAACAGCGTCAAGCAGCTCGCCCGGCGGGGCACGACGGTGCTGCTCACCACGCAGTATCTGGACGAGGCCGAACAGCTCGCCGACCGGATCGCGATCTTGCACCAGGGGCGGATCATCGCGAACGGCACCCTTGCGGAGCTGAAACAGCTCCTCCCGCCCGCCCAGGTCGAGTACGTCGAGAAACAGCCCAGCCTCGAAGAGGTCTTCCTTGCCATCACCGGCCACGACGGTAATGGCAGCAACAACGGCAACGACAGCGGGCTGGCAACGACGCCACCCACAACAAAGGAACCACGATGACCACGCACGTCTTCGGCGACACCACCGTCTTGACGGGCCGGTCCCTGCGCCACATCACGCGCAGCCCGGACACCATCATCACGACCGCGATCATGCCGATCGCCCTCTTGCTGCTGTTCGTCTACGTGTTCGGCGGCGCGATCCACACCGGGCCAGAACGGTATGTGACCTACCTGCTGCCCGGAATCCTGCTCATCACGATCGCGATGGGCATCTCCTACACCGCAGTACGGCTCTTCACCGACATGCAAAGCGGCATCTTCGAGCGATTCCAGTCCATGCCGATCGCACGCTCAAGCGCGCTGTGGGCGCACGTGCTGACCTCGCTGGTCGCCAACCTGATCTCGCTCGTGCTCGTCGTGCTCGTCGCCGTCGCCATGGGATTCCGCACCGGCGCGCCAGCGGCGGCATGGCTCGCCGTCGCCGGCATCCTGGTCCTGTTCACCCTGGCGTTGACGTGGATCGCCGTCATCGCCGGCCTGTCCGCCAAAACCGTGGAAGGCGCGGGCGCCTTCGCCTACCCGATCATCTTCCTGCCATTCATCAGCTCGGCATTCGTGCCCACCGCCACCATGCCCGGACCGGTGCGCGCGTTCGCCGACAACCAGCCCGTGACATCCATCGTCAACACGGTCCGCGACCTGTTCGCCCAGAAGCCGGTCAGCACCAGCATCTGGACCGCCCTCGCCTGGTGCGCCGGCATCCTCATCGTCGCCTACGCCCTCGCCATGGTCACCTACCGGCGCAAGATCGCCTAAGTCCTGGTGTCCCGGTGCGACCTCAACCGCTGACCTGGGCTCGCGCCTTCCCGCTGGAGCCCCCGACCGGAATGACCCCATCCCACACCGAGGCAAGACACACCGAGGAACAGACATGGTAAGCAACAAACACGCATCTGCGACCGACTCCGCGATCCGCCGTGCGGCTGGCGGCGGGCGCAGGCCGGGCACGGCAGGCCGGGGCCCGTTCGCCGCACTGGGACGGGCCGTGGTGCGCCATCCGTGGCTGACCATTCTGGCCTGGGTGGTGGCCGCGGTCGCCGTGATCGCCACGTCGCCAGGCCTGCCGACCACGACGAACGAAAGCAGCTTCCTGCCGAAGAGTTACGAGTCGATCCGGGCCGCGAACCTGCAGGACAAAGCGTTCCCGCAGGCCGGGCACATCACCGCGTCGGCGGCCATCATCGTGTTCTCCCGGGCCGATGGCGGCAAGCTGACCCCGGCTGACTCGGCGAAGGTCCGCTCGGTCGCCTCGTCGCTGGGCGCCAGGCACATCCACAACATCGTGGGCGTCACGGCTGGCCCGCCCTCGCCGAACCGCGAGGTGCAGACGGCCCTGGTGGCCATGCCCAGCAACGTGGTCAACGGGTCCAGCACGGCGGCCGGTGACGCGATCAAGGTGCTGCGCGCCGACATCAAGCCGCTGGTGGCAGGCACCGGCCTGCACGAGGGGGTGACCGGGTCCGCCGCCCAGCAGCTGGACAGCCAGCAATCCAGCCAGCGGGCCGAGCAGATCGTCCTGCTCGCCACGCTCGTGCTGATCCTGCTCCTGCTGCTGGTGATCTTCCGCAGCCCGATCATCGCCGTCCTGCCGCTGCTGGTGATCGCGCTGGTCTCCCAGGTCGCGACCGGCCTGATCAGCGACGTGAACAAGGCGCTGAACCTCAATACCGACAGCTCGATCTCCACCATCTTGATCGTCGTCCTGTTCGGCATCGGCACCGACTACATCCTGTTCCTGATGTTCCGCTACCGGGAGCGGCTGCGGGCCGGGGAGGACCCCAAGCAGGCCATGGTCAGCGCGGTGACCAGGGTCGGCGAGGTGATCGCGTCAGCTGCGGGCGTGGTCATCGCCGCGTTCCTGGCGCTGCTGCTGTCCACCCTCAGCGTGCTGCGGTCGATCGGCCCGGCGCTGGCCATCGCGGTGGCCGTCACCCTGATCGCCGGGCTGACCCTGGTGCCTGCGGTCGTGTCGCTGCTCGGCCCGCGCGTGTTCTGGCCCTCCAAAGCCTGGCGCCGCGAGCCCACCGCGGCGCGGTTCGCGGCCATCGGCCGTTCCCTCGGCCGCCGGCCAGCCACCTACGCCATCATTTCCGGCCTGGTCCTGGCGGTCCTGGCCATCGGGGCGTTCAGCTACAAGCCGACCTTCGACCTGTCCTCGGCGGGCATCCCCAGCACTGCCGAATCACAGACCGCGCTGAAGACCCTGGAGAAGGGGCTGCCGCCCGGCGCCACCGACCCAACCGTCGTGCTCCTGCACCAGCCCTCAGGCGGGGCACTGCCCGCTTCGGACGTGGCCGCGTTCGGCGCGAAGCTCAAGACGCTGCCGGGCGTGGGCGCGGTGGCACCGCCCAAGCTGAGCGCGGACCACGCCACGGCCGCGTACAACGTGACGCTCTCCTATAACCCGCAGTCCACGGTGGCGGTGGACGTGCTCAAGAACCAGCTGCGCCCGGCCGTGCACGCGGCCGCACCCGCCGGCACGTCCGCGCTGACCGGCGGCACCACCGCGGTGTTCGCCGACATCCAGAAGGCCGTCAACCACGACTACGCGGTCGTGTTCCCCACCGCCGCCGTCATCATCCTGCTCATCCTGGGACTTCTGCTGCGCAGCGTGGTGGCGCCGTGGTACCTGCTGGCCTCGGTCGTGCTCGGGTTCGGCGCCACCCTCGGGGCCAGCGTGCTGGTATTCCAGGGCCTCGGCGGCCAGACCGGCCTGGTGTTCCTGCTGCCGGTCTACATGTACCTGTTCGTGGTCGCACTCGGCACCGACTACAACATCCTGATGATCGCCCGGCTGCGCGAACAGGCCAAGGAGGGCATGCCGCCCCGCCAGGCAGCCAGCGTCGCATTCCGGCACGCGGCACCAACGATCGCGGCGGCCGGGCTGATCCTGGCCGGAACCTTCGCCTCGCTGACCCTGGCCGGCAACACGATCCTGGCCCAGCTGGGATTCGCGGTCGCCTGCGGGATCGCGCTGGCCGCGTTCGTCATGGCCATGTTCTTCTCCCCCAGCCTCACCGCCCTCATCGGCCGCAGGGCCTGGTGGCCCGGCCACGCCGCCGAACCGCAGGCACCCGCCGGGCAACTGACCCGGGAGGCCGCGCACTGAACCGTCTCGCCCGTGCCAGTGAGGCGGGGTGAAGCACCACCGTCCGTTCGGAATAGAGACCTTTGACCGAACGGACGGTGGTATCACGCGCACAGCGCGGCCGTTCGGTCCAACCAGCGCTCTCGGGGCGGGGCAGGCTCGTGGCGGTAGCTACCCTGATGGCTGCACTTGGTGGGAACGAGTGATCGCGGGAGGAATGCGAGCGGAGGTAAGTGGGCGTTCAGCCCGATTCCGGAGCGGGCCAACAGCTTCGCCTACCGCGACATGGAGCAGCACAAGAGGATCGTCAGCGAGGCGTACGCGGGCGTCGGCTGGCGTGTACCGCAACTACTTGAGCAACTCCGGGCCACTGACGACCTCTACTTCGACGCCGTCAGCCTGGTCGACCTGCCCGCGTGGTCCAAGGGCCGCATCACGCTGGCCGGCGACGCCGGCTCTTGCGTGTTGTTGCTGGGCGACGGCTCCAGCCTCGCCATCGCGGGCGCGCACACCCTCGCCACCGCACTCGCGGACCGGCCAGCCGATTACGCCGCCGCCTTCGGCCAGTACGAAGCCGTCCACCGCGCTCGCGTCACGCCCAAACAACGCGCCGTCAACCGCTCCGCACCACTGCTCGTCCCCCGGGCCCGGTTCGGCCTCGCCGCCCGCAGTCCTGTCGCCCGCCTCTGGCCAGGCGGCATCTGAGACTGACGAGGTCGCGTGCTCAATTATCTATGGCTGCGAAAACTCCGGAGTCCGCAGGCCTCACCGTCGTGCCGCTGATCCTGCTGCCATTCGTGAGCAGCGCGATCGTGCCGGCTGCCAAGATGGGACAAGGTGTCCGGCAATTCGCGGAGTATCAGCCCTTCACGCCGATTATCGAATCGTTGCATGGATTGCTCGCCGACACCCGTCAGGCGGCTACGCGGCCGCCCCTCTCGCCTGGTGCGCCGGGATCGCCCTCGTCGGATACCTGTGGGCGCGTGCCAGGTTCAGCAAGCGAGCGTAGCTTCGACCAGCTCACGCTGCTCGCCTGCGCCCCCTCCTGCGTCGCCTCGGCGGACCGCGCTTCGCCGAGGCGACGCCGTGTGGCCTGTTCGATGTGGGCCACATCCGGTTGCGACCGATCCGGCAGTCCGCGCGCGCCGGAGGTTGCCGGCCAATCCCTCGCGATGGGTCTCCATCCAGATGTCGCAGGCTGTCACCACATTATCGTGAACACGCGCTGATTCTGCTGCCTGCTAGCTGCGGCCAGCTTGCATGGTCCTGTCACAGCTGCGAGGTAGAGAGGTGGCCGGGTGTGCACACAGCGGATGCCGACTGGGCGGGTACGGCCGTGGTGGGGACGACAGGTCCAGGCACGTACATGATGACGGGCGGGTGGTCGCCAGCCAGTATCCAGAGACGAATGCGGGTGACAGATGGACAGGTGAATTCCCGAACGGCGGTGCAGTTCCTGGGCGCGATCGCTGGGGAGCTGGAATCGCGGGGTCTGATGGTCCGCCCATCGCACCGGCAAGGCATGGTGACAGAGATTGCCGCAGCTAGCCCTGTACACCCTGAGCGGGGCGCGGTCCGGATCGGTTATGACGGCTTCTTGATCCGGGAGCGGTGGGACCCGGCCGCGAACAGTGACCGGGCTACTGAGATCTGACCAGGTGTCGCGTTTCCCGCTGGAGACCGGCGCTCAGGTAATCCGCCGGGTCTTCGGACAGGTCGAGCTTCGCGACTCGCAGGCCACCGCACTCAGACGGGGGCGTCTTCTGAGGGCCGTCTGCCCCGCGTCCAGCGGGAGATCTGCGTGGCCCACTGGCTGGCCGCGGCCGACGTCCCCGCTGTCGGGAGCGCCGCCGAGGAGGAGAACTCACCAGCGGCATCCCAGCGCATGATTGCCGTATTGCGTGATCTCACAGCAATTCTCGGCTGGCGACAGCCCATTCAGATCGGCCTGATCTGTGCGCATCGGCTGAACGTCACGCAATTGATGGGGCTCCCGCGCATATCGGCGGCAGTGTGCGCGTTCTCCTCGACCTCCTGTATCACTCAGCGTGATGTCGGGACAGGACGCGGACGCTCCGGACCGCCACATGTTCCTGTGACCCGGCGACCTGGGCAGCACCGGGACAGCACCCGCCAACTCCACCGCGACGTTCCCTGGGTCCGGCCGTCTGACGGGACCGCCCCGCTAGATGATCCCGGCCCGGCGTCCCCGGTCGTCCGAGAGTTCGCGCCCGGGCCTGGCCTGACCGGAATGCAGATCAGCATCTGGGCATTCTGGACGGGCTTCCCGCCGCTCACCCTCTGCGCCGTGATCCGCGATCAGCTTCGCCGCCAGGGGTGATGGACCCGTGCGCGATGCACGACGGATGGGGTGCCGCCGCCATGGCAATCCAGGAAGACCCTGACCGCAGATGCGGATGTTTTCCGCAGGTAGCGGCGTTGCATAAAATATACGACCTAGCCTACTGGCCGTGGCTCGGACTGCTGTTCGGCATGCAGCACGGGAGCCTCTAATAACCGGGCGCCGACCCGCCTGAATCGAAAATCGGTCGGTCAGTGGGCAGGCGGCAGCGCTCCGGGCGGAGCGCCAGCGGAGCCGAAGTGCAGGCGGGCAGGTCTTGGGCTGCTCGCCGAACACGGCCTGCTCCGCGACGACATGGACACCGACGACATCAGCTACGCCTACCAGCCGACCTTCGAAGGCTTCCTGCAACAAGCAGCCGCACCCGCCGACGGCCTGGCACAGCGGGCGGACCTGCTCGCGCGAACCATCCGGCCGGCTTTCGAGAACGACCGGGCGATCCCGGACACCGAGCTGCGCGACGTCGCAGCCGCCGCCACCGTTCTGCTCACCGACCTCATCGACGCCGACTACGCCGAACCCGGCCTGCACCGGAACGCCGGCCAAACGGACAAGGCTGGCCCGCCCGAGCGTGAGAGACCATCAGAAGCGTGGCTCTACGGGTGTGCTCTGGGATCTGGCCCATATTTCCGTCCCCGGCGCGAATTCCGGCACGGCCCAGCCGCCAGCCGGCGGCTAGACTGGCCGCACGCAGCGGCGACGCTGGCCATCGCCGGACACAGGATATGTAGGTCGCCGATGGCTGAGCTATCTGCGGCGGCCCCGGCCGGGGTTGCCGCCTCCGAGCGGGATGTCCTGCTGGCCACCAAGCTGCACGTGCCCCGGCCGCGGAAGGGATTCGTGGCCCGCCCGCGGCTGGTGGGAGCGCTGGATGAAGGCCTGGCGGGGCGGCTGATCCTGGTGTGCGCCCCAGCTGGATCCGGCAAGACGGCGCTGGTGGCCGACTGGGCCCGGTCTGGCAAGCGGCCGGTTGCCTGGCTGTCGCTGGACGCGGGCGACGACGACCCGGCACGGTTTTGGCATCATGTGGTTGCGGCGCTGGACCGGGCGCGGCCGGGGATTGGGGAGCTGGCCGGCCCGCTGCTCGGCCCGCCGCCGCCGCCGTCGTTTGAGGGGCTGGTGACGGCGCTGATCAACGAGCTGGCCGCCCAGCCCGGCGAGGACGAGATGGTGCTGGTCCTCGACGACTACCACCTGATCGACAGCCAGCTCGTGCACTCGTCCGTTGGGCTCCTGGTTGAGCATCTGCCGCCGGGATTGCACCTGGTGCTGGCCAGCCGGTCCGATCCGCCGCTGCCGCTGGCGCGTCTGCGGGCCGGCGGGCAGCTGGCGGAGCTGCGCATCGGCGAGTTGCGGTTCACCGCGGCTGAGGCGGCGGCGCTGCTGCGCGAATCGGCTGGTGCTGACCTGCCTGACCCGGCGGTGGCGGCGCTGGCGGCCAGGACCGAGGGGTGGGTGGCCGGCCTGCAGCTGGCCGCCCTGTCCTTGGGAGGGCAGGCGGATCCCGTCGGCTTCGTGACGGCGTTCAGCGGCAGCCATCGCTATGTCCTGGACTACCTGACTGAGGAGGTGCTTGAGCGCCAGCCCGAGCAGGTGCGCGACTTCCTGCTGGAGACCTCGGTGCTGGAGCGGCTGTCCGGCGGGCTGTGCGACGCGGTCACTGGCCGGGACGGCAGCCAGGCGATGCTGGAGACCATCGAGCAGGCAGGACTGTTCCTGGTACCGCTGGATGAGGTGCGCGGCTGGTGGCGCTACCACCATCTGTTCGCCGACCTGCTCCGCGCCCGCCTGCGGCAGGAACGGCCCGGCCTGATCCCCGGGCTGCACCGTAACGCCGCGAGCTGGTGTGAGGAACATGGGCTGGCCGACGACGCCGTCCGGCACGCACTGAGCGCCGGGGATGCGGTCTGGGCGGCGCGGCTGATCGAGCGGCATGCCGATGAGCTGTTGGGCCGCGGCGAGCGTGTGACCGTGCAGCGGTGGCTGGCGGCGCTGCCCGCCCGGCTGGCTGGCTCCCGGCCGCGGCTGCTGCTGGCCCAGGAGCGCCTGGCCGTGCTCAGCGGCCGGGTGGCAGCGGCTGCGGACCTGCTCGATGCCGCCGAGCGCGCCCAAGCAGGCGCCGCCGGGGGTGCCGGCGAACCCTACGAACCGTCGGCCGGGCGGGGTGCGAGCCTGCTGGCCAATGTCCCCGCTACGATCGCGCTCGACCGTGCTTACCTCGCCGAGCTCCGCGGCGACGCCGAACAGGCGGCCACGGATTCGTCACGGGCCCTGGCCGAGGCCGGCGACGACGAGTGGATGCTGGCCTCCCACGCCCGCGGGTACCTCAGCATCGCCGAGTGGATGCGCGGCCGACTATGGCAAGCCGAGCAGTTGTTGTCGGAGACCGTTGCCCAGTGGCGTGCGGTCGGCGAGTCCGCCGTGGCCGCCTGGGGCTATCACCATCTTGCCCAGATCCAGCGCGCCCGGGGCCGCCTGGACGTGGCGGCGGGGACCTATCAGCAGGCGATCGGCCTAACGCCTGGCGCTGGCGTCGGGTATGTGGGCTTGGCCGAGGTGGCATACCAGCGGGACGAGCTTGATACTGCCCTCCGCCAGGTCAGCGAGGGCATCCTACTCGCCGAGAATTACCCCTACACCCAGCCGCTGGCCACGGGACTGGCGAGGCTGGCGTGGATCCTGCAGGCTCAAGGAGATCTGGCCGGGGCCCGCGAGGCAATGGGCAAGGCATTGCAGGCGGCGCCTGGCCCAGCGGTGACCGGCCTGCTCAACCCCGTCCCTCCGCAGCGGGCACGGTTGCTGCTCGCCCAGGGCGACGTTGCCGCAGCAGACCGCTGGGCGCACGAGAACGGCCTGCGCGCAACGGACACGCCGCCCTACAGCCGGGAGCCGGAGTATCTCGTGCTCACGCGCGTGCTGCTGGCGCAAGACCGCCCGGCCGCGGCGCTCGGGCTGCTGGACCGGCTGCAGACTACGGCCGCCGCCCAAGGCCGGACCGGCAGCGTCATCGAGATCGGCGCGCTGCGGGCGCTAGCGCTGGCGGCTGGCGGTGAGGACGCCGAAGCGGTCACCGCCCTGGCCGGGACGCTGATGCTGGCCTGCCCGCAGGGCTATGTGCGGGTGTTCGCCGATGAGGACGCGCCGATGGCCGCGCTGCTCGGGCGGCTCGTCGCGGCCCAGCGCACCGGCCAGGCCGCCGCCGGTGTCCCGCTCGGCTACCTGGCCCGGCTCCAGCGTGCCTTCGCCGCCGGGCAGCCCGCGCCTGAGCCCGGCCCCTCAGGCATCGTCGACCCGCTGACCAGCCGTGAGCTGCAAGTGCTGCAGATGCTGGCGATGGGCAGGTCGAACCAGGCCATCGCCGGCGAGCTCGTGGTCACCCTGGACACGGTCAAGAAGCACGTGGGCCATATCCTGGGCAAGCTCGGCGCGGCCAACCGCACCGAGGCCGTCGCCCGGGCCCGTGAGCTGAGCCTGATCCCCTGACGCAAACCCCCGTTCCACCCGGGACTGCGGAAGCTTCCAGAAGTATGAGCTGACGAACGTGGCTGCTGTCACCCGAAGCGGACATGCCGGCGCGCGGTCGCCGATCAGCGGCGCTATCCCCACTTCAGGGGCGTCCTGGAGACCGGCGCGCTGCAAGACGACGCTGGCCCCGACATCAGCTCGGGCTGGACGCCATTCCCTCCGGCCTGGCCAGTCGCACCAAGGAACATTCCGCCCACACCGGATAACTAAGTTAGCGCCTGCCTTCCACACCAGCGCCATGCAACGGTGCCTTCCGCCACCGGTGCTCCAGCCCGCCAGAATGATCGATCTGCACGCTGCTGGTGGTCACCTCCGGCGCTCACCGATCGGTCAGCGTTATACTCGGCGCGCCCTGATACGAGCCACTCCACTGAATTGACGACCGTCGCCGTTGTTAGCGGGCATACAAGATAGCGCATAAGTATACGAACGCGAAACGCCCTCAAATCGGCAGATCCGGGCGTGGGCCAGCCATCGGACCACGGATAGCGGTGTACAGATCGTTCGGTTTGGCGCAGCACCGGGCGGCCATGTCGGCGACCAGGTCGCCGGTCATATCAGGCGGCTCTAGCGCACCACCTCTCGGTCGGCCGTCACCATCCGTGACATGAGCCGGCGGTGGCCATACGCCGATTGGCGCCTGAGCCGAGCGTGCCGACGGCAGCGTGGGCACGGCAGAGACGCCAGCGGAAGGGCACCGGATGCGCGAAGCACTCGCGCGCCGGGGTCATATGTCTGATGCGCCGAGTTGTGCGTGCTGGCATCGTCAGCGGGTAGGGCCGCGTGGTCTTGGTGGTGGCGGCCGGCCTGGAGCCGGGCCGGGTTGTGCTGGTGTCGGTGGTCGCGTTGCTGGCCGGGCGGGCGTGGGGAAGGACAGCCCGGCGAGCTGGGCGACGGTGCTAGCGCGCTGGGCCGGGCGCGGCTGTGCGGGCGGTGCCGGGCGTGCGGCGGCGTACATCCGTTCGGCGGCGGCGCGGGCTGCGGCGGCCTGGGCGGCGTGCTGCTGGGCGTCGCGGAGTTCGGCGACGGCTTCGGCGAGCGCGGCCAGCCGGGTGATGAGCACGATCGGGGCCATAGAACGGTCGCCGGTCAGACAGGCGAACGCTGACAGCAGCCGGGCGGCCTGGCGGAGCCGGTTCCCGGCCGGAGACGGTGGCGGGATGCGGCCATAAGGCGGGCGGGCGGCGCGGTCGTAGGCGTCGGCGGCCTGGCGCAGGATGCGGCTGCCGAGCATGGCGGCGGCCGCGTGCAGGGTGTCGGAGGTGGCCCAGGCGGCGTCGGCGGCGGCAGCGGGATTGGTCCAGGCCAGGTTGCGGATCTGCGCGGTGGCGTCGGCGGCGGCGCGGGTGGCGTGGTCCCAGATCGCGCTGCGTGCCTCGGCGGTGAGGTTCAATTGGGGACGGCCGGGTGCGGCCCGGGTCGGGGTCCACCGCTGCTGCAGCTTGGGCCAGCTCAGGTCCGGGGCGAGTTTCCCGCCGCCGTACCAGACCGGTCCGCTGTCCTTGGTGGTGTCGCCGGGCAGGGCGACCGAGTACCCGGTGACCTGAGCGGGGTTGGTGACGCTGAACCGCTTGCGCACCAGCATCCCGGCTTGGCCCAGGCGTGCGAAGAACTCGTCCTCGCTGCTGGCGGCCGCGGCGGCGGTCGTGACCTGGCGTCGCAGCGTGACCCTGGGTGCTTCGTCTAGGCCGCGGCGGGCGGCCTTCTCGTTCTCTGCCCGGGCCGGCCGGCGGGCCGCGGTGCGGTCGGCGGGCGCGGTGGAGCGCAGCCCGTACAGCTGCTCGGCGGCCAGGCAGGCGGCGCGGACCTTGTACCGCTCCCAGGACAGGCCGGGCTTGCCGCCGTCCTGGCGGGCCAGCATGGCGACCAGGTGGATGTGGTCGTCGCCGTGCCGGACGGCGACCCAGCGGACGGCCTCGTCTTCCTGCCTGTACGGTGACAAGCCAGTACGGTGCATCACCTCGTGCGCGATGGCGGCCCATTCGTCGTCGCTGAGCATCCGGTCGTCGGGAGCGGCGCGCATCGAGCAGTGCCATACCGGCCGCGTGTAGGCCCGCGTGCCGAGGGCGGCCTGCGGCTGCAAGAGCAGGCCGGTGAGCTTGGTGAAGTCCCGCGTACCATCTGGGCGCAGCGGAGGTTCCAGGTCAGCGGGGTGCCGCCAGCCAGCCACAATGTGGGGATCGGTGTGTTCTTCATGGCGGCCGGGACCGAACAGGTAGTACAGCAGCGGCTGGACGTGTTCCCCGCGCGGGGTGCTGATCTTCCCGATCACGTGGTCACCGTTGCCGCGTCCGTGAACCTCGCCCCAGGGCCTTGCGCACGGCGTCGGCTACGGCGTCGATGTGGTCGGCGCGGCGGATGGTCTCGGCCGCGTAGCGGGGCAGGTTCCCGGTGGGCTGCCCGGTGGCGTTCAGCTTCGTGGCCGCCTGGTTCAAGTTGGCGGCGATGCGGCGGACCAGCCCGGCGGCGCGCATCAGCTCGATCAGGATCTGCCTGAGTGGTTCCTGGCCGCTGGCTGCCCTGCCGTTCGCAGCGGCGGCCATGGCAGCCTGGGCGGCGTACGCTCTGCGGGCCAGCCCCGCTCGCCCGGCCGCCGCTGTGACGACCGCGTACTCCTCGCCGGTCAGGGTGAACTCCACCCGGCGCGTGCGCGGCACCGGCTGCCGTGCCCGCCTCCGTCCCTGCCCGCTGACGCCGGTTCCGCTGCTGCCGTTGCTGGTGCCTGTCAATTCGTCGTGCTCTCTGCTCGCGGCTTCCAATTTCGTGGCTGTCTTCTTTTACCTCCCGCCGATTTCTCGGACGGGAGGTTTACCGGTGGCCATGTCCTGGTGTCAGTTTACGTATGGACCGCGCCCGGTCCAGACGTAAGAGGGGGTTTACCACACATCTTGCTGCGGTCGCTTCCGGCCGTTTCCGGCCCCGGTCAAAGGCTCTGGTCTATGACCGCCCATATCCCTTCCTTGCCGCTGGTTTGGCGGTCACTGGCGCACGCGGGAGCGAACCGGAGTCCTCGCTAACCTCTGGTTCCCCTCGCTGATGCCGGGAGTGGCCGGCTATGCTGAGCCGCAGGTCAACGGCTAGTCCTGTGTCCGATGGGGCAGGGTAGCGCACTGGTGCCGGGCTGGTGATCACCGCGTGGTGGTGTTCACCGCAATGCCGGGTACGCAGCACAGGGATGTATCCCCGGTTTAGGTGTTCAAGCCAAAAAATTTCGCGGTGCTAATCAGTAATAGCCAGTGTTGCTGGGTGATGCTGAATGCTGCCCAGTAATGCCCAGTACGGTCTAACGCGGTCTATGGTGGCGCACGTTGATTTGCCAGCAGCAGCGAATAGGCGGGTACCGTGAAATGCGGCAAAACGCCGCACGTTAAACAAGGACAGCAGCGGCCGAGTGAAACCGGGGGACCGCCCATGACTCAGCGGGGAACCAGGTCTTGATGGGCCGGGCAGCGGCGGTGGGCAAGCGGGCTGCGTCGGGTCCTCCGGTCCCGCGCCCGCGTGAGGCGGGACCGGACGAGGACCGCCCGGCCGCAGACGGGCAGGAGACGGACCTGGATGCCTACATCGCCCGGCTGCTCGACGCCGCACCCCCACTGACTGGCGAGCAGCGTGACACGCTCGCGCTGCTGCTGCGCCGCCCGCGCCGCAGGTGAGCGCCGGGACCGCCGCATGCCCTGGTGGTATGGCCAGCGCGGCGCGCTGCCGTGCCCGGTCAGGAGATCTCGTGCCGCTCCCAGCCGGGGGGAGCTTGGGCAGGCCGATCAGCACGTCGAGGCCGAGGTGTTCCCGCAGCAGGGATTTGAGGTGGCGGCCTTCGATGATCTCGATCCGGCTGCCATTGCGGGCGGCGAAGTCGCGGCTGGCCTTGCCCACCCAGGAGGTGGTGACCAGCACGCCCTTGGCGGCGTTCTTGTCCTCCATCACCCCGGCCAGCGCGTGCACGGCCTCCACGCCGACGATCTTGCTATACCGCTTGGCCTGGATGATGCACAGCCCGCCGACGATCGGGTCCTCGTTGACCGCGACCGCGTCCACGCCGTCGTCCTTGGAGTCCTGGGTCTTCCAGGACTTCATGCCCATCGCCTCGAACAGCTTGCGGGTCAGGTGCTCGAACTCCCCCGGGGAGAGAGCCAGCAGGTCCGGGCGGCTGTCCAGGCCGGCGATGACGTCCATCTCCTCGACGAACTTGTACTTCGACAGATCGAACTTCAGGACGGGTTCGACCGGTACCAGGTCCCAGGGGTGCCGGGAGATCAGCGCGTTGAGGTAGCCGCGCAGGCACGCCTTGGGGTCCAGCTCCGGTTCGTCCAGGACGATCTCGGCGAAGGCGTCCCGCATGGCCTGGACGCTGAGCAGCAGCGGCCGGACCGGCTTGCCGGTGGCGCCGTCCTTGGCCGAGACGTAGCCGTTGAACACGATCCCGCCGACCAGCGTGGCCGGGGCGACGTCGAACGCCTCGGCCAGCGTGCGCAGCGCCACCCGGCCGATCAGCTTCTCATACAGCTTGTTGACCTCCGCTGGCTTGCGCGGCTCGGCCTGGATGAGGTCCTTGGTCTTCACGTACCGGTAGCCGGTGACTGCGGGGATGACCTCCTGCCGAGGCAGCTCGTACTCCACCCACAACTCACGGGATTCCAGGATGTACCGGGCCGCGCACGACCCGTCCAGGCCCTGCGGGTACACCGAGGTCGCCAGCGCCTGCTGGATCGCCGCCACGAACGCGTCCGGGCCGTTGGCGTTGAAAGCGGCCTCGGCGCTGCGGCTGTGCCCGGCCAGGTCACGGTTGCGGTCGGCCAGCAGCCGCTCAAACGCGGTGACCGTAGCCCGCACGGCCTCGGTCCGGAACTCGGCTTCAGCCGCCCGCCGTTCCACCGCCCGGCGGCGCCGGTCCGCCTCGCTGGCCTGCTGGTCCCGGCGCTCGGCGGCCTCCCGCTGCTGCTGCGCGCGGGCCTGGGCTGCCGCCTGCCGCTCCTGCTCCCGTGCCTGCTGCGCGGCCAGCCGCTCCGCCTTCGCCGCCGCCTGCTGCCGGGTGCGCTCGGCCTGCTGCTCCTCGCGGAGCCTGGCCTGGGCCGCGCGTTCCTCTTCCCGGCGCAGCTGCGCGGCCTCCTTCTCCGCCTGAGCCGCGACCCTGCGTTCTTCGGCGGCCCACGCCCTGGCGGCCTGTTCTTCCAGCTTCTGTTGCTGCAGCTTGGCCTTCTGGCGAGCCTCATACATCTGGGCGAGCAGCGACTTGCGTCTGGGCATCACGTCCTCCGGGCGGGCAAGAGCACCTCACGGCCGCGACAGACCGCAATACGATTCCTACTTAACGTAACGGACAAACCTGCCTCATCCAAGACCACGTCTCCGACGAGGACGGGACTTACACTCAGCGTGCGAGTATCAGCACGCTACGCCAGGGATCGCATCACGGCAGGGTCGCTGGGCGCGCATGGCAGGAAGGAGTCCCCAAGTGGACGACAGGACATGGAACGTCCTGGTTGACGCCGCCAAGGAAGGACACGCGGTCGCGATGGCCGAGGGCTTCGTGATGCCGCCGGCGCTTTATCCCCTCGTCAAGGGACGTCTCGTCGGCTATGTACGGCTCCGGCCTGTCTACCAGGGCCAGGACGCAGCCACAGCGATCGGCGAGATGTCCAACCTCGCCGCGGCTGCCCGCGCCGACGAAGTTGCCATCTTCTGGGAAACCCAGGACATAGCCGCTGCATGCGAACATGTCCCGCTGCACCCTGATCCTGGACTCAACGCCCTGCTGGCCACCGCGGACACCTATGTCGTTCACCGGTTCCCGTACCAGGAGCGCCAGCTTCCGGGCCAGACCCCCGAAGGGCTGCTCCGGGTCGAGCCGACGTGGCTCCCTCCGCCCCCGCCTGCTCCAGAAGGTCCGCTCGAACCCGCGATACAGGCCCTGCTGGACTTCTGCTGGCAACCCCTGAACCTAGATCGTCCGGATCTTCTCGACCAGGCCACAGCATGGCTGCGATCACAGGGCTATACCGTCGAGCTCCTCACTTACCCGTCGGCCTAGGGCAAGGAGCCCACCCTGACAGCAGCACCGCTAAGCCAACCGCGAGGCATGCCGCAGCGCCCGGTTTGTTTCCCGGGCCGCCGACAAAGCCCGCCCCGTCCTCACGCGGTGCCGGGCTACTTCCAGGTGACGGTGATCGTGGCCGGGTCGAACGGGCGGCGAGCGCCCCGGCCCGGCGAGTGCAGCGTGATGCCCATCAACGTCTTGATGATGGCGCGCTGGCGGGACAGGTCCAGCGTCTCCCACAACATGGCGGCGTTCTCGGCGGCCACCAGCGGAGCCAGCACGTTCTCCCGCGCCGCGTTCTCCAGCTCGGCGCCGATCTCATCTAGCCGCAGGTTGGCCCGCCCCGTCGCGGCGAGCATCTGCGGCCGGGTGATCAGCCCGAGAGCGCGGTCGGCGGCCATCTCCTCCAGGTTCTTGCGGATCGCCGTCGCCTCCTCCCGCAGCGCCACCACATCCGGGCCGTTCTCGGGGACCATGACCAGGTCGGCGGCGTCCGCGCGGGCCAGCCGTCCGGTGACCAGCCTGGTGATGAATTCCTCGACCGGCTCGGCCTGCCGGGCCACGTGCTCGCCGGGCCAGGACCGGTCCCGGGTCGGCATCGAGCACCGGTAGACCCGGTGCCCGGTATGCGACGGCCCCCCGGCGACCACGTTGCCGCACGGGCACAGCGCCAGCCCGCCCAGCAGGGTCCGCACCCCCCGCGGCGGCTTGCGGGACGGGTCATCGAGGATGCCGCGCACCGCCCGCCACGTCTCCTCCGACACCAGCGGCTCCCAGTTGCCCTGGCCGACGATCTCCCCGTGGTACACCGACAGGCCCGCGATCCGTGGGTTCAGCAAGATGCTCCGGATGCTGGCCCGGTTCCACCGGGCGGTGCCGCGCCGGTCCTGCTGCGGCGGCGTCAGCTCCAGCTTGGTCCACTCCCGCATGATCCCGGAGACGGTGCCTCCGCCCAGCAGCGCCGCGCACGCCTCCGCTACCGCCGGGCCTTCCACCGGGTGAGCGGTCACGTGGTCCTCCCGGTAGCCGAACGGGCGCGGGCCACCTATAAACCGCTGCCCGTTGATGGCCGCCTGCTCGTTGGCCAGCTTCTGCCGTTCGGCCTTGCGCTCCTGCTCGGCCTTGGCGACCGCGATCAGGATGCGGGCGTGCAGCCGCCCGGAGTCGGTGCCCAGGTCGATGTTCCCGTCCACCTCGGCGAACCGCACCCCGGCCTTGTCGAACCGGGGGATCAGGTACTCCAGGTCCAGTGGCTCGCGGAGGAACCGGTCCCACTTGAAGCACAGCACCGCATCCACCATGCAGGCATCGACCAGCCGCATCGCCTCCTCATACCCCGGCCGGTACTTCCCCGGCTTAGTAGGGTCCTTCCGCGTCACCCCGATGTCGTTATCCGACAGCCGGTACACCACCGTCCAGCCGCGCTCGCGGGCCTTCTGCTCCAGCTTGGCCATCTGGTTCGCCACGCCGTGCCCGTCGTGGGCCTTGTCCATGCTGATCCGCACGTAGATCAGGCAGCGGATGACGCCGTCGGGCGGCCTGCTGGCCTCGGCTAGCTGTATCGCGTCGCGGATCGTCATATGTGTTAATATAACGGACAGGAGCCGAAGTGCCGGCACGACCATAGGCTCAAGCAGGACCCGCGGTGGAAGGTGGATCAGCTTCCCGACGGAACCTTCCGCTGGACCACCCCGTCCGGCCGGCAGTACACCAGCGAACCCACCCGATACCCCATCTGAACGACCGGCTGAAGGCGTGGGCGTCGTTCGTGGAGTCCCCTGAGCGGGTAACCGACACCGTCCAACGACTGCTCGGGCGGCCGGCGCGGACCTTCCGGTCGTGGGCGAGGGATCACCCCGGGGATTTCCGTTAATTAAGGCCCTCGAAGGCCGTCGGTAGGTGCTGTAGCCGGGCGCGGACGCACCTGGCCCAGAACCTGGGATCCAATAGAGATGCCTGCGCAAACGGCGTGGCGCGTTGCTCCAGACAGTGCAGGCTCCACGGTATCTGATCGTGTCGATCAAAACGGCGCGTGCGGCCCTGTCCCATTCTGTCTTCACCGGCATCCCCGCAATCCCCAGGTCGTTAGCTGTCCTGGGCGGCGGCTAGTTCAGTACGGAACCGTTCGTAGGCGCTGAGTTCGCGGCCCACGGGCGTCACCACCAGGTCGTTGGCGACGGTGGCGATCCGGTCCAAGATGTCGCGTACCGCCTGCTCCCGCTCGCGGTCGGCCGCGAGGACGACCATGTTCTGACACCACGACGAGATCAGCCAGCCGAGCAGCAGCAGCGCTACCACCATGACCCCGAGCCACGGGGCCAGGGAGACATCGTTGATCAGGGACGGTGACTTGCGCGCCGGACCCGACTCGCCGAACGCCAGGATCAACACGATCCAGATTAGGCCGGCCAGCATCAGCGTCACCAGCAGCCACTGGGCGAGCGCGACAAGCCGCCACCAGCCGGTCACCTTGTCACGCGACGGCAGACCTTGCGCCACCGCCGTGCCGAGGGCCGACTGAGCCTCGTCGGCTCGGGACCGCGCCGCCGCCCGTACAGTCCGTGACCAGGGCTCGGGCAGTGAACCGCCCACCTCGTTGGCGAACGCGTTGACCGCGTTGTCGACGTCGGACCGCTGCGCCTGGCCGACCTGGCCTGGGTCACTGGCCAGCAGCTTGTACGCCGGCGCCTCGCCGCGCAGGCGGGCCACCAGGCGGGCGGGCGGCCAGCCGATGTAACCGGCGGCGCTGCGCTCACGCACGCCGTTCAGCGTCTCGGTCACCGCTTTCGCGCCCGCGGCCTTCGCGAACGCCGCGGTCAGCGCGCCGATTGGGCCGGCGGGCACGTAGATCGCGGGATCCTCGGCCGACTTGCCGGTGCCGTTGCCGTCCTGGGTCGCGTCCTCCCACGGCGGCCGCGCGGAAGACGATGGGCGCGTCGGCGCGGCGGTCGTCTGCCAGGGCTGCCAGTCGGCCACGCCTGCCCGACCGCTGCCCTCGTGCTCATCACCGTCCGGCTGCTCCCAGGGCGGACGATCCGGAACCCGGGTGGCAGCCGGTTCGGACGAAACGACATCGGATACCGCGGCTAGCAACGGTACGGGCGCCGACGGGGGGAGCCAGCCGGGCACCGAGTCCCCCGCGTAGACCGCGAACCTCTCGGCCAGAGCGTCGATGTCGGCGGTGATCCTGTCGCCCGCGGCCCGCCGGGCGGCTACCGCGCCGGCCAGTACGCGACGCAGTTCGTTAAGGCCAGTGCCGGTGGTCGCGGAGGTCACCAGCACCTGCGTCTCGGACAGGCCCTCGGTGTCGAGCAGCCGGCGCAGGTCGGACTCGCAGTCGGCGGCCTGGTCCGGGCTGAGCGTGTCGACCTGGTTGAGCACCACCGTGGTCACCGCGGTGTGCCCGGCCAATGGGACCAGGTAGCGCCGGTGCACGGACGCGTCCGCGTACTTCAGCGGGTCAAGCACCCAGACGAGCATGTCGGCCAGCTTGACCAGGCGGTCGACCAGCGCTGCCGAGCCGGTGACCACCGAGTCGTGATCGGGCAGGTCGAGCAGGAGCATGCCGGTCAGCGACGCCTCGCCCTCGTCGAGCGCGCTTGCCCGCCCGTAGCGGTGCCGCCGCTGAACGCCGAGCCAGTCGAGCAGCGGGGCGGCCCCCTCCATCCCCCACACGCACGCGTGTGAGTGCTTGGTGGTCGGCCTGGTCACCCCCGCAGGCGAGAAGTTCGCCCCGGCTAGGGCGTTGAACAGCGAGGACTTGCCGCTGCCGGTCCCACCCGCCAAGGCCACCACGGTGTGCGAGGCGGACATCCGCATCCGCTCGCCCGACCGCCGTAGCAGCGCTTCGGCCTCAGTAATGAGTTCCTGGCTGAACCCTTCGGACCCGATCCTTCCGGACCCGATCTTCGTCAGCTCCTGGAGCGAGGCGAGCCTGGCGGGCAGCCGCGAATGGGCCAGCCCGGTCACCCCGATCGTGTTCGTTGTCACCTAACCGCCTCGAGCGAGAATTCCGCCTGATAGAGCCGGATGGCCGCGACATCGTCACAGGCCCCGGCCACGTCGAGCACTTCAACGAACCTAACGAGCTCCTCGTCGAGCAGCAGCCGGACCCGGTCGAGCAGGTCGGCCCGCGCCTTGGCCAGGATCTCGGTCAGCATCACAGCGCCGAACACCGACGCCAGCATCCGCATCGGCTCGGTGTAGACGTTGCCGCCCTCGGGTTCGCCCGGCGGCGGGCCCGTAACCGGCCTCGCGCCGGGCGCCTCCGCAGCAGGCCTCACCACAGCGTGCCCCGCCGCAGCGGGCGCCGCCTCGCCGAGCATCGCCATCAGGACCACCAGGCTCAGTGCCTCCTCGTCGAAGGAGCTCCGCCGGGCCGCGGGCCGCGGGTCCTCCCCTTCCACCAGCCGGACCAGGTGATCCTGCCAGGCCCCGACTGCTCTGGTGGCTCGTAGCGCCAGGTCGGGCGAGGACCGGCTGAAGGCCGAGGCATGGGCGGCGTCGGCTGCCTTGATCACGTCTGCGGCCTTGATGTCCGCGTCGGCCGGATCGCCGCCTCCGCTCTGCCCGGCGGGCCCGAAGACGGACTCGAACACCTGCTTGGTGCGCGCGTCGCGGGCTCGTTCGGCGGCGGCGGCCGCGAGCAGCACGGCCCCGGCGGGATCCGCGCGCCAGCTGCCCTCCACCGCCTCTGCCGCCCGGTCCGCGACCGACACGATGTAGGACTCGATGGCCGAACGGAGCGCCGCGTTCAGCGCCGCCGGCCGTGAAGGCCCGCGGCGTGCGCGCTTGCCCTTCTTGTTCCCGCTCCGGACGGCCTTGGCGCCGCGGCGTGGCCGCAGGTCGCCGCCGACCACGCAGTCCTCCCAGCGCGCGAGCACCTCGCCGCGGAGCAGGGTGCCGTCCTTCATGCCGACGCTGGCCTCGTTAAAGGCGTTCGCGTACCCGGTGTCGGCGGCCCGCCGCAGTTCGGTGCGCAACACCACCTGCGCCTCGACGTGCGCGGCTATGGCCGGGATCCTGGACTTGAACGTGTCGAGCACGCCCGACATCGTCTGGGAGAGCACCGCCACCCGGCGGTCGGCCCGGGCCGCGGTGTCGGCCAGCCAGTCACGGACCGGCTGGAAGGCGTCGGCCGGAAGCATCCCGTTGATGAGGGGGATCTCCGGTATGACGAAGCGGTCGGCGGCCGCGATCCCGTTCGCGTCCAGCATGGCGTTGAAGTGGTCGACCAGTTCGGTCCGGTAAGCCTGCGGGATCCGGGACAGGACCACGCCGAGGGAGGCCTTGCGGTCCCGGGCGTGCTGCAGGATCTCCCAGACCGGCCCGTCGGCGTACCGGCTGGCGCTGGTCATGAACAGCCACAAGTCCGAGGCGTCGAGGAACTGGTAGGCGAACTCGTGGTGCGCCTGCACCACCGAGTCGATGTCCGGCGTGTCAAGCAATGCGATGCCGCGCGGCATGCCCTCGCTCGCCGCGAGCACGAGCAGCCCATCGCGGCCAGGACGGACCAGGCCTTCCTGCCTGACCCGGGGCAGCGTGGGCAGGAAGTTGTTCTCGGCGAACCAGTCGATCTCGTCGGGGTGGCAGGCGAGGACCGGGCTGTTCGTCGTCGGCCGGCGCACGCCTGTGGCGCTCACGTGCGCACCGACGATGCTGTTCACCAGCGTGGACTTGCCGGCGCCCGTGGAACCGACAAGGGCCACAAGCACCGGCGCGGCGGAGCGGCGCACCCGAGGCAGCAGGTAGTCGTCGATCTGACCGAGAAGCTTGCCGCGTTCGGCCTTGACCTCGGCCGAACCGGAGATCTGGAAGACGAGGGGGATGGCAGCGATCCGCTTCCTGAGGTTGAGCAGAGCGGCCTCGAGCAAGCGCGCGTCCACCCGCACATGCGACTGGGCGGCGGCCCGGGACCGGACCGCCGCGGCGGGCGCGGAGATAACGGGCTCGGCGGGCGCAGGCTCGGCGGGCGCAGGCTCGGCGGGCGCAGGCTCGGCGGGCGCAGGCTCGGCGGGCGCAGGCTCGGCGGGCGCAGGCTCGGCGGGCGCAGGCTCGGCGGGCGCAGGCTCGGCGGGCGCAGGCTCGGCGGGCGCAGGCTCGGCGGACTCGGACCCGGAGGACTCGGACCCGGAAGCGGTCGCGGGCTTGGGCTGGGACGCGGGCTTGGGCTGTGATGCGACTGCAGGCTGGGAAGGGACAACGGGCTGGGAAGGGGCGACGATCTCGGAAGGGCCGACGGGCTCGCTGGTTCCGGCCCGAATGGCTGGGAACTGCTCGGTCACGGGCTCGGTGGCGGGCTCGGTGGTTTCGGCCCGTATGACCGGAAACTGCTCGGTCACGGGCTCGGTGGCCTCGGGCGGGACGGCCGGGAATTGGACGGTCTCAGGCTCGCCGGTCACGGGCTGGGCGGTTTCGGGCTGTGCGGTTTCGGGCTGTGCGGTTTCGGGCTGGGCAGCTTCGGGCTGGGCGGTTTCGGGCGGCATGGAACCGGCCGTGGCCGCGGTCTCGGGCGGCGTGACGGCCGGGGAGGCATCTACCGCGGGGGCGTTGCCCGCGGGAGCGTCTACCGCGGGCGGCGCGAGGCCGGCCGCGGTCTGGTTATGGCCCGTATTCTCATCCCTTGCGACAGCGCTATTGTTCCGATCAGGATCAACAATGTTATCCAGTTTGTCCGATTCAATCTGCTGAGACGGCAATTCCGGTTGAGACTGCTGGGATGACCGCTCTTCTCCAGGCGACCGGGTCGATGGGGAGGATTCGGGCGATTGCGACATACTGGCATCCTGGGAGGACGCCTCTGGGTAACCCGGTGCGACCATCACGTGACTGTCATCCCCATTACGCCCCTGACCCTCACCACCATCGGCAATATCACGGGCCGCATGGCTATCGGGGGGGCAGTCAATATCACGGGCCGCATGGCTATCGGGGGGGCGGTCAATATCACGGGCCGCATGGCTATCGGGGGGGCGGTCAATATCACGGGCCGCATGGTTATCGGCGGGGTGGTCGAGCTCAGCGGCGATGCCAGCACCTGGGCCGGACTCGCCGTGCCTCCCCGCCGCAGAAGCCGCAGACGCCGCCACGCCCTTACCTTCCATCGTTGTAACGTCCTCCTCAAAAACCCCGCGGAAATCCCGGCGGGCCCATCGGGGGTTCGGGGTCTCCCCAGGGCGGGGCGAGTCCACCAGCATGATCGCCTGGCACGCGGAGTTTATCCCGTTCTTCAGGCGGTTACCTCGCGCATCAGTCCTGTGATCTCCGCAGCGACAGTTACCACGTCGCCTACCACGACGATCGCGGGCGGCCGGACCCCCTCCTTCGCCACAAGGCTCTCCACTTGTTCCAGCGTTGAGTTAATTGTGCGCTGCGTCGGCAGAGTACCGTCTGCGATTACCGAAACGGGAGTATCCGGACTGCGTCCGTATCGCATCAGTTCGTGCACCACCGCACCAATCCGTTCCACGGCCATCAGCAGCACTAGGGTCCCCGAACTCCCTCCGAGCAGTTCCCAGTTCACCGTGGAACGCTCGTCACCAGGCGGAACGTGAACGGACACGACGTGGAACTCCTGCGCGACGCCGCGGTGAGTCACCGGGACCCAGGCGCTGGCAGGCACGCCCACGGCGCTGGTGACCCCAGGCACCACGGTGACCGGGACGCCGGCCCGCAGGCAGGCCAGCACCTCCTCGGCCCCGCGGCCGAACACGAACGGGTCACCGCCCTTGAGCCTGGCCACGAAACGACCCGCCTGGGCGTGGCTGATCAGCGCCGCGTTGATGTGCTCCTGGGCCATGGCCCGGCCGTAGGGGATCTTGCCGGCGTCGATGATCTCCACGTCGTCGCGCAGTTCGTCCAGCAGCGACCGGGGCGCCAGCCGGTCGGTGAGGACCACCTCGGCTTCGGAGAGCAGCTGCCGTCCGCGCACCGTGATCAAACCGGGATCGCCGGGGCCGCCGCCGATGATGGCCACGCCGCCCCGGTGGCTTCGTCCGTGCCTGGCGCTAATCGCGCCGGACTGCAGCCCGGCCACGACCGCGTCCCTGATCGCGGCGCTGTGCCGCGGATCGCCGCTGAGCACCCCCACCCGGACGTCCCCGGCCCGGCCCGAGGCTGGTGTCCAGGCGGCCGACGCTCCGGCGTCGTCGGCGCGGACGTACCAGGTCCGCTGGGCTTCGGCCGCCGCCGCGACCGCCGCGTTGACCCCTGGGGCATCCGTGCACGCGCAGACCAGCCAGGCTCCGGCGCAGTCGCCGGGCTGGTAACCCCGCGCCTCCCAGCGGATCCGCCCGGCCGCGGCCAGGTCCTCCAGGGACGCGGTCACCTTCGGGGACACCAGGAGGATCTCCGCGCCCGCGTCGAGCAGGGACGGCACCCGGCGGGACGCGACCGCCCCGCCGCCGACCACGACGACATGCCGACCGCGAAGACGCAGCCCGAGCAGATACGGGTCCATGACTCCCTTCGCTAATGTTTGTCCGCCACACCCGCGGAATCGAAGGTGGCGACGTCACGCAGCGCACGCGCCGCGCTCTGCACCAGGGGCAGGGCCAGCACGGCGCCGGTGCCCTCGCCGAGCCGCAGCCCCAGGTCTACGAGCGGGCGCAGTCCCAGGTAGCTAAGCGTAACCGCATGGCCGGGTTCGGCACTGCGGTGCCCGGCGAAGCAGGCGGCGACCGCGTCGGGGGCCAGGGCCACCGCGGCCAGCGCGGCGGCACCCGCGATGACCCCGTCCAGGATCACCGGCACGCGCAGCGCGGCGGCGCCGAGGATGAACCCGGCCAGGGCGGCGTGCTCGAAGCCGCCGACCGCCGCGAGCACGCCCACCGGGTCGGCCGAGTCGGGCGAGTGCCTGGCCAGGCCGCGGCACACCACCTCGATCTTGCGCGCATAGGTGGCCGCGTCGATCCCGGTGCCGCGGCCGGTCGCGTCGGCCGGGTCGGCTCCGGTGAAGGCGCAGATCAGTGCGGCGGACGCGGTGGTGTTGGCGATGCCCATATCGCCGGTGACCAGGCACTTGTTTCCGGCCGCGACCAGGTCGCGGGCGATCTCGGCCCCGGCGACCAAGGCCGTCATCGCCTGGTCGCGGGTCATCGCGGGTCCCTCGGTGAAGTCCGCGGTGCCGGGCGCGACCTTGCGGGGCAGCAGCCCGGGGACCGGCTCGAGGTCGGCGGCCACCCCCACGTCCACCACCGTGACCTCGGCCCCGGCCTGGGCCGCGAACGCGTTGACCACGGCCCCGCCGGCCAGGAAGTTGGCGACCATCTGGGCGGTCACCTCCTGCGGCCACGGGCTGACCCCCTGCGCGTGCACGCCGTGGTCGGCGGCGAACACCGCGACGCAGGCGGGCTCGGGCAGCGGCGGCGGGCAGCTGCCCGCCAGCCCGGCCAGCCGCACGGACACCTCCTCCAGGACCCCGAGCGAGCCGCGCGGCTTGGTCATCCGGTCCTGCCGTTCGCGGGCGGCGGTCATCGCCTCGGCGTCGGGCGGGGTGATCGCCGCGATCAGGTCGGCGAGCGGGTCCACTGGTACCTCCCCTGGCAGTCCGCGGTGGCCGAACTCCTCGGCGTGCACCGCCCACGACACCGGCCGTCGGCGTGCCCAGCCGGCCGTGGCGAGTTCCGGTTCGGCCGCGAACTCGGTGACGTAGCCGACGCAGAGGTAGGCGATCACCTCCAGGTGCGCGGGCAGCCCGAGTTCGGCGGCAAGCTCACGCTCGTCGAAGAAGCTCACCCAGCCGACGCCCAGGCCCTCGGCCCGGGCCGCCAGCCACAGGTTCGCGACCGCGAGCACGCTGGAGAACTCGGCGGTCTGCGGCTGGACGTGCCGGCCGAGCGTGTGCCGCCCGCCGCGGGTGCGGTCGCAGCTGACCACGATGTTGACCGGCGTGTCCAGGATCGACTCGATCTTGAGCTGGTCGAAGGAGCGGGCCCGGGCGCCGGGCAGGTCCGCCGCGAACTCGCCGGCGTGCCGGCGAGCCAGCGCCGCGATCCGCTCCCGCCGGGCCCGGTCAGTGATCACGATGAAGTCCCACGGCTGCGAGAAGCCCACCGACGGCGCCTGGTGGGCCGCCGCGAGCACCCGGCCGAGCACGTCGGCGGGCACCGGGTCCGGCCGGAATCCGCGGCGGACGTCGCGCCGCTCGGCGATCACCCGGTAGACGGCGTCCCGCTGGTCCTGGGGGTAACCCGGGTCCCGGTGATTCATGGGGTCACCCATGGGCGTGGTCATGGGGGTGATCGTGGGGATGCTGAGGCTCACCGACGCGATGCTCGAACCCCGGCATCGCGATCCGGTACACGCACATGTCGCAGTTCATCCGGATATCTCCTGACAGCGCCTCCTGGTAGCGCTCGTAGACCAGCGCGGCGACCTCGTCGCAGTCGCCGAGCACGTCGGCGCAGCTGATGTCCAGCTCGGGATGCGCGGCGGCGTACTGGCCCGCTTGTTCGGCCACCCGGTCGGGGAGCACGCCGGGAAACAGGAAGTACCTGGCCACCACGATCTGGCGCGCGCCGAGCAGCCGGCACCGCTCCAGGCCCTCGAGCACATCGGGCCGGGCCAGCGAGACGAAGGCGGTCTCGGCGAGCGGGTAGCCCCGGCCCTCCCACAGCAGCCGGGTAGTCTTCACCACGTCCGCGTTGGCGTCGGGGTCGGTGGAGCCGCGGCCGACCAAGAGCACGGCCGGCGCGGCCGGGGAGCCGCCGACGGCGGCGACGCGGGCGGCCAGCAGGTCGATGAGCACGGAGTGCGGTCCCAGGGGACGGCCGTAGGTCCAGCTAAGCCCGGGATGCCGGGTGCGCTCGCGGGCCAGCGCCGCGGGGATGTCGCCCTTGGCGTGCCCGGCCGCGGACAGCATCAGCGGCACCGCGACCAGGTTTGCCGGGATCCCGTTCACCAGGGTGGCGACGGCCTCGCGCAGCGGCGGCGCCGATAGCTCGATGAAGCCGCCCGCCACCCGTGTCCCGTCTGCGGCGGCCAACTTGCCGACCCGCCCGGCCAGCGCGTTGAAGGCCGCGACCCCGGCCTCGTCCCGGGTGCCGTGGGCGGCCAGCAGCAGTGCTGGTTTTATGGGGGCTGGTTTTATGGGGGCTGGTTTTATGGGAGCCGGTTTCATGGGGGGCGGCGTCACTGGGCGGGCTCCGGATCAGCGGGCGTGTCCTCGCGGGCGATCCGGAGCAAGGCGTTGAACGCGGCCACCGCCACCGCGGAACCGCCCTTCTCCGAGACGTTGGTCAAGGCCGGCAGGCCGCTGGCACGCAGCTCGTCCTTGGCCTCAGCGGCGCCGACGAAGCCCACCGGGACACCGATAACCAGGGCGGGCTCGACCTGCCTGCTCATGATCTCGACCAGCGCGGTCGGCGCGCAGCCCACCAGCCAGATCGCGCCGGCCCCGGCCTCACGGTGCGCCAGCCGCACCGCCGCCGCGCTGAGCGTAAGGTTCGCGGTGCGCGCGAGCCGGGCGCACAGTGAGTCACCGATCTTGCAGATCACCGGGTACCTGGTGATGCCGGAGGCGACCATGGCCACGTCCGCGATGACCGGGACCTCGCGGCGCAGCGCCGAGACCCCGCGCTTCAGCGCCGCCTCGTCGCAGACCAGGTTGGTGACGTAGTCGAAGTCGGCGGTCGCGTGGATGACCCGCTCGGTGACGGCCCGGGTGAGCGGGGGCAGCGCGCTCAGGTCAATCCGGGACCGCAGGATCCGGTACGACTCGGCCTCGATGGGATGCACCTGGTTCACGTCAATACCTCTATCGCGTCGGCCGGGCAGATCTCGATGCACTCCAAGCATTCGGTGCATCTGGAGGCGAGAACCACGAGCGGGCGGCTGGCTCCCGGCCGGATCGCGTGCTCGGGGCAGGTGAGCAGGCACGCGCCGCAGCCACGGCACCCTGCCGTTATGACGGGGACCATCGGTAATCCCTGGGGGTCACCATCCGGCCGGCCTGGACCCGGGTGCGGGAGGATCCGACGACAACCAGCGTATGCATGTCCACCCGGCCGGGATCGAACTCACCCAGCGTGCTGAGCGACGCGGCCTGCCCCGGCCGGCTGGCGTCCCTGACCCAGCCGACCGGGGTGGCCGGCGGCCGGTGCGCGGCCAGCAGGTCCAGGGCCCGCCGCAGCTGCCAGTCTCGCTTGGCACTGGCCGGATTGTAGAAACAGGTCACCAGGTCCCCCTCGGCGGCGGCGGTGATCCGCCGCTCGATCACCGGCCAGGCCGTGTGCAGGTCGGACAGCGAGATCATGACGTGATCGTGGCCGAGCGGCGCGCCGAGCACGGCCGCGGTGGCCAGCGCGGCGGTCACCCCGGGCACCACCGTCACGTCGATCGCGTCGTCGGCGAGCTCGAGCGCCGGGCTGCCCATAGCGTAGACGCCCGCGTCGCCCGAACCGATCAGCGCCACCGCCCGCCCGGCCCGAGCCTGCGCCACCGCCTCGGCCGCCCGCTCCTGCTCCGCGCCAAGTCCGCTGGCCAGCACCCGCGTCCCCGGCCGGAGCAGGTCGGCGACCTGCTCGATGTAGACATCGAGTCCGGCGACCACGGCGGCGCGGCGGAGTTCGGCCACCGCGCGCGGCGTCATCAGGTCCCGGGCGCCGGGGCCGATCCCGATCACCGCCAGCCGCCCCCGCGGCCGCGCCCGGGCCACCGCGACCGTGGCGTGTGCGCTGGCCCGCTTGGCGGCCAGCAGCGTCGCCCCCGGCTCGATGAGCGCCGCCGCCTCCGCCACGCTCGGCGTGCCCACCGCGTGCCGGACGACCTCGCTCGGGTTGGGCACCGGTACCGCCGCGAGCCGGCCGACCGGGAAGGTGACCACCGGCCAGCCCCGTTCGGCTGCGGCCGCCAGCAAACCCGGCTCGTCCGCCTTCACATCCGCCGTGGCAATATGCCGAACGGACCTGCTTGACAGCCCCAGTTCGGCCAGCGTGCCGTCGATGAGCTGGCCGACTTCCGCGGCGGGCGCACCGCGGCTCGCGCCCACCCCGACAAGCAGGGAAGGAGGGTGGTAAACCGCAGCTCGTTCGGTCAAATCGATTTTCTGGTCGGTCACCACGACGGCGGGAACCCCTGGTTCGGGACGGTCGGTGCGCACCACGTTGAGCGGTAGCGCCGGCAGCGGCCATTCGGTGTCGGCGGTGAAGGTCACCCGGGCACCGGACAGGATCGCGGCGCCGACGGCGGCCAGGTCACTGCCCGGCTCGACGCGGAAGCCCAGGTCGGCGCCGAAGTCGTCGAGGGCGGTGGTGCCCGCGGCGTCGCTGGCCGTGGTGATGACCGGTTCGGCGCCCAGGGTGTCCGCCACCCGGCGGGCCAGCGCGTTGCCGCCGCCTTGATGGGCGCCGAGCACCGGAACCGCGAAGCGCAGCGCCTCGTCGACGCAGACCACCCCGGGATCGGTGTGCTTGCCTTGCAGCAGCGGCGCGAGCAGGCGGACGGTGGCGCCGACGGCGAGGAAGCAGACGATCGCGTCGCATTCGGTGTAAGCCCGGGGCAGCGCGGCGGCGGCGGGGCCGTCGTAACGGCGCGCGTCGGCCCATGCCTGCTCGAGCCGGTCCGCCGCGGCCCGGCCCGCCGCGGTGACGCTGACCAGGCCGATCATCGCTGCGCCCACAAGACGAAGACCGGGTTCTGGGCGGCGAGGCGAAGCTGGCCGCCGGGGAGGGGCGCCAGGCGGGACGCCTGGAGCTGGACGCCCTCGGGACGGTAGCCCAGGCCGCTGAGCAGGTCACTGGTCTCCCCCACCCGCTGGACGGCGGCCAGCGTGACCACCACGCGGCCAGGACGGGCGGTCTGGATGGCCGCGGCCAGCACGGTTCGGTCGCCGCCGCCGACGAATATCCCGTCCGCGGGCGGCAGGTTTTCGAGCGCGTCCGGCGCACGGCCCTGGCGTATATCCGGGCGGACGCCGTGGCGGGCGGCGTTCTGGCGGATCCGGTCGCACTGGGCCGGGTCGGCCTCGACGGCGACCACGTGGGCGCCGAACCGGGCGCATTCGACCGCCACCGAACCCGAGCCCGCGCCTATGTCCCAGATGATTTTGCCCGGGGCCGGGCCGAGCCGGGCCAGGACCAGGGCGCGGACCTCCGCCTTGGTGATCATCGAGTCGCGGTGTTCGAACGCGTCCTCGGGCAGCGCCCAGCCGTCCGGGGCGCCCTGGTGGCCGGCCAGCCAGCGTGGCGTGCCCCGTTTATCTGGATCGATGGCGATGAGGATGTTGGGCTCGGCGAAGTTTGTCGCTGGCTCGGCGGTGAGGTCGGTAATCCGCTCCTGCGGAGTGCCGAGGCATTCGGCTACGTACACGTGTTTGCCCGCGGCCAGCAACTGCTCGCCGAGGTCGCGGGCCGCGGCGGTCCGGGGCGCGGTCAAGATGGCGGCCTTGGGGTGCGCGAGGGCGGCAGCGAGCGCGTGCTTCGGGTCCCGGCCGTGCGCGGAGACCACCAGGGCGTCCTCCCAGTCCAGGCCCAGCCGGGCGAAGGCGAGCGTGACCGATGAGGTGGCGGGGATGACTCTTGGCTCGATCGCCTTGGCGCGCAGGGCGCGGACGATCCCGAAGAAGCCCGGGTCGCCGGAGGCCAGCACGGCTGTGTGGCCGGCGTGCGCGCTTACGGCGTCGAGGGCCTCGTCGAGGTGCTTGAGCTCCATGCGTTCGGTCTGGGGCGGGATGGGGGCGGCGGCCAGGTGCCTGGGGGCGCCGATGACGTAGTTGGCTGCGGCTAGGGCCTGCGTCGCTTCGGGACCGAACGGCCGGCCGTCGCAGCCGATCACGGTGACCACGGGGCTCATGCCGCCGCCTCGGCGATCTTGGTGTGGCCGGTGAAGTCGACCATGATGACGCTGATCTCCGGGGTGGCCTTATGTTGGCTGGCGGCCAGTTCCGTGCTGAAACGGCGCAGGACGCGGGCGGCGCGGGCGCATAGTTCCCGGCCCGCGGCGGGCAGCAGGGCGGCCTCGTCCCAGAGTTCTGCGGCGTGCCGGGCGGTATTCGCGCTGGCGACCCGTTCGGCCAGGTCCTGGGGGCCGCCGGCGGCCAGGGTGATGTCCTCAAGCAGCGTCAGGGACACCTTGGACCGGGTGTAGTGGGTCATCAGGACGCCCGCGGCCAGCTTGGTCAGCTTGCCAGCCATGCCGACGAAGACGACGCGGGTCAGCCGGTGCTCGACCGCTTTGCGCAGGGCGGCGCCGGTGAAGTCGCCCACCTCCACGAAGCACACCTCGGGCAGTTGCGGCAGGAGCTTCATGGCGCCCTTCTCGGTGCGCCCGCCGGTGCACAGCACCACCGTGTCCTCACCCTGGGCGGCCAGCACCGAGATCGCCTGCTCCACGCTGGCCCGCCAGGACGCGGTGGAAAACGGCCGGACGATGCCGGTGGTGCCGAGGATCGAGATCCCGCCGATGATGCCAAGCCTGGCGTTGGTGGTCTTGCGGGCCATCTTCTCGCCGCCGGGCACCGAGATTGTTACGTGGACGCCTTTTTGGGCTAGGTCTATTGCTTCGCCGACCGCCTGGGTGATCATCGCGCGGGGTACCGGGTTGATCGCGGGGCCGCCCAGCTCCAAGCCGAGGCCTGGCTTGGTGACTACCCCGACGCCCGTGCCGCCTTGGATGTCGATTCCCGGGTTTTCGCGCCAGCGGACGGTCGCGGTGAGCCGCGCGCCGTGCGTGACGTCGGGGTCGTCGCCCGCGTCCTTGACCACGACCGCTTCGGCTTTTTCGTGTGACGTCGTGCATGTGTCCACGTTGAAGCCGACCCGCTGGCCGGACGGCAGGCCTATCTCCACGGTGTCCTGGACTTCCCCGGTGGCCAGGGCGATGGTGGCGGCCTGCGCGGCGGCCGCCGCGCAGGTTCCGGTGGTCCAGCCGGTGCGCAGCGCCTGCTTCCTGACCTTCGCCGTCCGCGGCAGGTCGGGCTCGCGTAGTTCGGGGTCGTCGTGCTGGGTCACGGGATCGTCGGCCGTGGTGCGGAGGTTTCGCGCAGTTGCTGCCTGGCCTGCCGGTCCGCCTTGCGGTATCCGTGGAAGTGGCCGGGGTGGTACAGGTGCGAGCGGCTGCCGCCCGCGGCCAGGCCCGGCCCGACCAGAACCAGCGTGTGCTTCCAGAGCTTGCGTTCTTTCATGGTGGCGGCCAGGTTGCTTAGCGTTGTCTGCACGATCAGTTCCTCGGGCCAGGTCACCTGGTAGGCGACGACGCACGGGGTGTCCGGCGGGTAGCCGCCGGCCAGCAGTTCGTCCTGCAGCTGGCCGGACCGCGCGGCCGAGAGGAACAGCGCCATCGTGGTCTGGTGGCGAGCGAACTCGGCCACCCGCTCGCCCGGCGGCATCGGGGTCTTACCGCCGCCCAGCCTGGTCAGGATCACCGACTGGGCGATCTCCGGGATCGTCAGCTCGCGCCCGATCCGCGCCGCCACCGCGGTGAAGCTGGACACCCCGGGCACGATCTCGGTGTCCAGGCTGAGGGTTTCGCACTTTTCGAGCTGTTCCTGGATGGCGCCCCAGAGGGAGGGGTCGCCGGAGTGGACGCGGGCGATTGTTAGTTTCTGCTGCGCCGCGCGCTCGTAGTAGGGCAGCACGCCCTCCATCGGGAGCTGGGCAGAGTCGACGATCTCGGCGCCTTGACGGGCGTGCGCTAGCACACGCTGGTCGACCAGACTCGACGCCCAGATCACCACGTCGGCTTCGGCTATGGCCTGCGCGCCGCGCAGGGTCAGCAGGTCCGGCGCCCCCGGACCGGCCCCCACGAAAACCACCCGTCCCACCGGGCTCGTGTCTTCGGCCTGCCTGCTGGCCGCAACCGCATCGATGTCACATCGAGGCGGCTGGAACCGCATCGATGTCACATCACGGCGGTCAGAGCTGGATTCACCGTGCCGAACGCCGGTCCGGTCGGCGGTCCGCGCCTCTCGCTCGTCGCTGGGTGGGGACGTTGCGGGCTCTGCTGCGGCCGGGCGGAGGGCGGCGCCGGTGGCGGGCGGGCGGAGGGCGGGGACGATAAGGGTGGACAAATACGGAATGTCCGGAATGTCACTGGTAACCGGAGCGAGGGCTTCGGCGGGGGCGAGGGCTTCGGCGGGGGCGAGGGCTTCGGCGGGGGCGAGGGCTTCGGCGGGGGCGAGGGCTTCGGCGGCGGGGGCGATGAGCTCGCCTTCTAGGCCGAGGCGGGCGCCGATGATGGCGCCGTCCAGGCGGCCGGCCGCATGCAGGCGGTCGCGGAGGATGGCGGGGGCGGGGCTCGCGGCGGCGCCCACCTTGTAGCCGACCACGGTTCCGCCGCCGGCCAGGGCCTGGTCCAGGGCGGTGACGCCGCCGTTGAGCGGCACGAGCGTGACGGGTTCGGCGCCCTCGGCCAGCGAGATGCCGGCCCGCGAGGCCAGGTCCTGCATGGCGGTGATGCCGGCCACGGTGTCCACAGTCACGTCGGGGACCAGGGCGCGGACGGTCTGGGCCAGGTAGCTGAACGTGGAGTACAGGTTCGGGTCGCCGAGGGTGCCGAACGCGATCGTGACGGCGCCCGCGGCGAACTCACCAGCCACCGCGGCGGCGGCCGCCTGCCAGGCCGCGGCCCGCCTCGGCGTGACCCCGCCGGTGTCGTTCAGCGCGAACTCCAGGCGCTTGATGCGGTCCGCTCCGACGTAGGCGCGGATGATCGTCTCGGCCCGGCCAGGTGCGGCGGGTTCGGCGGCTACGGGGTCCGCGAGCACGGGGACCAGCACCACGTCGGCCTCGCGGAGTACGCGGACGGCCTTGACCGTGACCAGTTCCGGGTCCCCGGGCCCGACGCCCACTCCGATCAGCCGCTTCACGGGGCTGGCACCTTAGCGCAGGCGGCGGTGAACCTGGCCGCCGCGGCCGGATAGCCGGCCCAGTGCGTGTGCAGGTAGGAGGCAACGCCGGATCCGGTCCCGGTGATATGGCCTTCGAGCTCACCGGAGCCGAACCGCCAGGCAGGCCGGTCCCCGCGGGCCGGGACGGTCACGGTGCGGTGGAACTCGTGGCCGCGCACCACGTCGCCGGCCCGGGCCAGCACCGAATCCGTCATCGCCGTGGCGTGCCGGTAGCCGAGGGTCAGCTTCGGTGTCATCGTGGCCCGCACGTCCAGGACGCCGCACATGGGCCGGTCGTCCAGGGTCCGCGCCAGGTAGAGCAGCCCCGCGCATTCGGCGGCGACCGGCGCGCCGCGGCGGGCCAGCGCGGCCACTCGCCCGCGCAGCCGCTCGTTGGCGGACAGGTCGGCCGCGTGCACCTCGGGGAAGCCGCCGCCCAGGATCAGCCCGGCGGTTCCCGCGGGCAGGTCCTCGTCCCGCAGTGGATCGAACCGGGCCACCCGCGACCCGGCCGCCTCGAGCAGTTCGGCCTGCTCGGTGTAGCCGAACGTGAAGGCTGGACCGCCGGCCACGGCGATTACCGGTGCGGGATGCGTCGAGTCAGGTGTCCCTGGGGGTTCCCACGGCGGAGCAGTCACCGCGGGGGCACCGCGGGCCAGGGCGAGCAGGGCGTCCAGGTCGCAGGAGCCGGCGACCAGGGCGCCCAACTGGTCGATGGCCTGGCCGGCCACGGCCTCGCGCTCCGCGGCCGGGATCAGGCCGAGGTGCCGGGACGGCGTGGCGATGCCCTCCGTCCGCCTGATCGTGCCGAAGACCGGCAGGCCGGACTCGGCGAGGGCCTCGCGGAGCAGCCGTTCGTGCCGGTCGGACGCGACCCGGTTCAGGATCACGCCGTCGAGGTGGGTCCGGGGGTCGAAGCCGGCGAAGCCGGCGGCTAGCGCCGCCACGGAACGCCCGGCCCGCGCCGCGTCCACCACGAGCACCACCGGAGCGCCGAGCAGCCGGGCCACGTGCGCGGTGGATCCGAAATCCGGCTCCGCGTTGGGGGCGGCCTGCGGATCCACCCCGTCGAACAGCCCCATCACGCCTTCGACGATAGCGACCTGCGCGCCGGCGGCGCCGTGCAGGAACAGCGGCGCGATCAGGTCCTCGCCGCACAGGAACGGGTCCAGGTTCCGCGGCGGCCTGCCCGTGGCCACCGCGTGGTAGCCGGGGTCGATGTAGTCGGGGCCGACCTTGTGGCCGGAGACCGCCAGCCCGCGCGCGCGCAGCGCGGCCATCAGCCCGCAGGCCACGGTGGTCTTGCCGCAGCCGGACGCCGGAGCGGCGATGACCAGGCGCGGGATGGCTACCATTCGATGCCTTTCTGCCCCTTCTGGCCGGCGTCCATGGGGTGCTTGACCTTCGTCATCTCCGTCACCAGGTCGGCGGCCTCGATCAGCCTGGGGTCCGCGTCCCGGCCGGTGATCACCACGTGCTGCTGGCCGGGCCGGGCGGCGAGCACGCTGACCACCTCCTCGACGTCCACCCAGCCCCACTTCATCGGGTAGGTGAACTCGTCGAGCACGTACAGGCGGTAGGTCTGCGCGGCCAGGTCCCGTGTTATCTGCGCCCAGCCCTCGGCGGCCTGCTCGGCGTGGCTGCCAGCGTCCCGCTGGATCCAGGACCAGCCCTCCCCCATCTTGTTCCAGCTGACCGCGCCGCCCTGGCCGGTCTCGCCGAGCACCCGGAACGCCCGCTCCTCGCCGACCCGCCACTTCGCCGACTTGACGAACTGGAAGACCCCGACCGGCCACCCCTGGTTCCAGGCGCGCAGCGCCAGGCCGAAGGCGGCGGTGGACTTCCCCTTGCCTGGCCCGGTGTGCACGATGACCAGCGGGCGGTTCCGCCGCTGCCGGGTGGTCAGCCCGTCGTCTGGGATGTGCTCGGGAGTCCCCTGCGGCATCAGGCGACCCTCCCCCGGGTCATCTGCCGTGCTACGCCCGCCAGACCCGCACCGGCTTCGAGTTGGTCCAGGCGGAACAGCGTCGCGCCCAGCTGGACGGAGAGCCGTTCGGCCAGGCCGAGGCGCAGGATCGATGCCTCGCAGTCCACCACCACGCTGGCCACCCCGGCCAGCATGGCCGCGGCCCGCCTCAGGTCGGCGTCGCTGCCACTGGTGGCCCGGCCGTCGGTGACCACGACGAGCAGGGCGCGGCGGCGAGGATCCCGCAGGCGTTCGGTCGCCAGCACGCGCGCCGCCTTGGCCAGCCCCGCCGCCAGCGGGGTCCGGCCGCCGGTAGCCAGGCTGGTCAGGCGCCGGGCGGCGGCCTCCACCGAGGATGTGGGCGGCAGGGCAAGTTCGGCTCCGGTGCCACGGAAGGTGACCAGCCCTACCTTGTCGCGGCGCTGGTAGGCGTCCAGCAGGAGAGACAGGACCGCGCCCTTGACCGCGCGCATCCGCTGCCGGGCCGCCATCGATCCGCTGGCGTCCACGGCGAAAAGCACCAGGTTGCCCTCCCGGCCCTCCCGCACCGCCTGGCGCAAGTCGGCCGGGGCCAGGGTTACCCGCCGGGCGGGTGTCGGGCGGGCGCTGGTGCGGGAGGTCCAGAAGGATGCGGGTTCTAGGGTGTGCGGCCCGCGCAGGACGGCAGCGCGGATGGTGGCGGGGAGGTGCAGGGCGAAAGGGCGGTCCTGCGGGACGCGGGCGCCCACGGTGCGGCCGAAGGGGCCGCGGGCCGCCGACCGGCGGCCGGGGGCGCCCTCGCCGACGCCGGGCACGGTCAGCAGCCGGGCTCTGAATGGGGCCGCCGGTGATACCGGCGAGCTCGGCGGGGCTTCGGTGGCCTGGCTTGATGACGAGGCTGGTGCGGCCGGGTGGTTGTCGTGCCGTCCGCTGGAGCCGCCCGGACCGCCGGGGTCGTCTGGGTCCTCGGGGCCGCCCGGGTTCTCAGGGCCGCTGCGATCCTCGGGACCGCTGAGATCCTCGGGGCCGCTGTGGTGTCCGGGGCCATCGGGACTGCGGGGGCCATCGGGACTGTGGGGGCCATCGGGACTGCGGGGGCCATCGGGACTGTGGGGGCCATCAGGATCCTGGGGAGTGCCGGGATCCTGGGGAGTGCCGGGATCCTGGGGACTTTCGGTATTCGGGGGGGCGGCTTCCCGCAGGGCGTCGTCGAGGGCTTGCTCGTCCAGGCCTGGAGCGTCGAACGGGTCGCGGCGCCGCCGGTGCGGCAGCGCCAGCCGGGCCGCGATGCGGATATCCTCCTCCGTCACCACGTCCCGGCCGCTCCAGGCGGCCAAGGCGATCGCGGTCCGGGCGGTGACCAGGTTGGCGCGCATGCCGTCCACGCCGAACGCGCCGCAGACGGCGCAGATCTGGCGCAGCGCCGCGTCGGGCAACTCCACCCGCGTGAGCCGGGCCCGGGCCGCGGCCACCTGGGCGGCCAGCGCCGCGGTGTCGGCGTCGAAGCGCCGGGCGAACGCGGTGGGATCCGCCTCGAAGGCGAGCCTGCGGCGGACGACCTCGGCTCGTTCGGCCGGATCCTGGCTCGCTGTCACCTGGACGGTCAGGCCGAACCGGTCGAGAAGCTGCGGGCGCAGCTCGCCCTCTTCCGGGTTCATGGTGCCGACCAGCAGGAAACGCGAGGCGTGCCGGACCGAGACGCCCTCACGCTCCACGTAGTTCACGCCCAGGGCGGCGGCGTCGAGCAGCAGGTCGACCAGGTGGTCATGGAGCAGGTTGACCTCGTCCACGTAGAGCACGCCGCGGTGCGCCGCGGCGAGCAGGCCGGGCTGGAAGGCGGTAGTGCCCGCGGTCAGCACGCGCTCCATGTCGAGCGAGCCGGTCAGGCGGTCCTCGGTGGCCCCCACCGGCAGTTCGGCCAGCGTGACCGGGCGAAGCTCAGGCACCACGGCGCCGTGCGGGCCCGCCGGGCAGGCGGGGTCGGGCGCGGCGGGATCGCAGGAGTAAGGACAGCCGGGAACCACGGGCACCGGTGGCAGCAAGGCGGCCAGCCCGCGGACCATGGTCGACTTCGCAGTGCCCTTCTCGCCCCGGACCAGGACACCCCCGATGGCTGGCGACACCGCGTTGAGCAGCAGCGCCAGCTTCAGGTCCGCCATCCCGACGATGCCGGCGAACGGATAGGCCATGTCCATCGTCGCCATAGAGCCAGTCCTTCCCGGGTTTCCTCGCCCGAAGTCCGGAACATAGGGCAGCCGGAGTCTCTGGCTCCCGGGCTAAGACGGCGACCTCGCAGGTCACCCCCGGTCACAGTTGCGGGACAGCCCCGGATTCGCACCGGAGTTCCTCCGCGTTGCCGCCTCAGCACAGCATGGCATACCGGTCGGCCCGATGGGGGCCAGGGTGCGTACAGGGCTGACGGCTCGCAGGGCCGGGCCGCCGGAAAAGGGCCGGGCCGCCGGAAAAGGGCCGGGCCGCCGGAAAAGGGCCGGGCCGCCGGAAAGGGCCGGGGGCCGGGGTGCCGGAAGGGTCGGAAGGGACTGTGTCCGCTTACCCGCCGGGTACACTGGCCCGGGTTTGCTCCGGGCACTTACGTTGCCAGCCATTCGCCAGGAAACTCTCAGCGGGTCCAGGTAGCGTGTGCGAACGGAAACCGGTAGAACCGGATGGCGAATCCAGCCGTCTGCGAGCAGGCGGACACAGCGCGCCATGGCCTCCGCAACCTGGCACGCAATGACATGTCACATTTTCTAGATGCTGAACGGAGCACGCATGGCGAATCGTTCACGCGTCCTGGTGACCGGCGGCGCCGGCTTCATCGGCCGCAGGGTGGTCCGCGCTTTGCTGGCCGAAGGGCACGAGGTAACCGTGGCCGACCTGCGGGCTTTTCCCGACCCGGCGGTCCGGTCGGTCATCGGCGACCTGTGCGAGGAGGACGTGCCCGCGCGGGCCGTCCGTGCGGGGACCGATGTGATCATCCACCTCGCCGCCATCACCTCGGTGCTGGCGTCGGTGCAGGACCCGGTCAGCACCCACCGGCTCAACGTGGACGCCACCGCCCGGCTGCTCGAACTGGCCAGGGAGAACGAGGTGGGGACCTTCCTGCTCGCGTCGACGAACGCGGTCGTGGGCAGCGGCAGCGCCGCGGGCGAGGTCATCACCGAGCGGACCGTGCTCCGCCCGCTCACCCCGTACGGCGCCACCAAGGCGGCGGCCGAGATGCTGCTCGGCAGCTACGCCAACTGCTACGGCATCACCGGCGCGGCACTGCGGTTCTCCAACGTCTACGGCCCGGGGATGGCCGAGAAGGACAGCTTCATCCCCCGGCTGATGCGTGCGGCCCGCGACGGCGAGGGCGTTCAGGTCCGTGGCGACGGCAGCATGCTCCGCGACGTGGTGCACGTGGACGACATCGTCCAGGGCATCCTGACGGCCTGGCGCGGCGGGCACAACGGCCCGCTGATCCTCGGCGCCGGCCAGTCGGTCTCGGTCAACGACATGGTGGCGACGGCCCGGCGGGTCACCGGAGCCCCCATTCCGGCCGAGAACGTGCCGGTCCCCAACGGCGAGATGCCGGCCGTGGTGCTCGACATCTCGGCGGCCACGGCGCTCGGCTACCAGCCCGCGTACGACCTGGAAGCCGGCATGGCCACGGTCTGGCCGGATTTCGACCCGGGCACCCCCGAGGGGGTGCAGGCGTGATTTACAGCAACCCAGGGGATCAGGTGGTGGACGACGCCGCCATCAAGGCGTTCACCGACGCCTACGGCGAGCGCGCCACCTGCCTTCCCCCGGTCGCGATCGTGATCGCCGCCTACAACGAGGCGGGCGCCATCGGTCCGGTCATCCAGGCGCTGCCCGCCGAGGTCTGCGGGCTGGCCACGGCGACCATCGTGGTCGCCGACGGCTGCGCCGACGACACCGCGGCCGAGGCGGCCGAGGCCGGCGCCATGGTCTGCGACGTGCCGGTCAACCGCGGCCAGGGCGCCGCGCTGCGGCTCGGCTACCGACTGGCCCGCGAGGGCGGTGCCAGCTACATCATCACGACCGACGCGGACGGCCAGTACAACCCGGCGGAGATGGGCACCGTGCTGGGCCCGGTGGTGGCCGGCGAGGCGGATTTCGTCACCGGCTCCCGGCGGCTCGGCAGCCAGGAGACCAAGGACATGATCCGGCGCACCGGCGTCCGGTTCTTCGCCAGCACGATCAGCCTGCTGACCGGGCAGAGGATCAGCGACACGACGTTCGGGCTGCGGGCCATGCGGGCCGAGGTGACCGGCGTCGTCGAGCTCTCCCAGCCCCAGTACCAGGCGTCCGAGCTGCTCATCGGGGTCATCACGCACGGCTACAAGGTGACCGAGGTGCCCGCTACCATCCACCGGCGGCGGGTGGGTGAGAGCAAGAAGGGCCAGAACCCGCTCTACCGGCTGCACCTTCCTGGCGTGAACAACCTCTTCTACGGGCTGCGCTTCGCGCGGGTGGCCTACGGCACCTGGTGGCGCGAGCGTCAGCGGATCAGCCGGGAGGGGCGGTCCGCTAACTCCAGGCCTGCGAGGTCTTCGTCGGGCACCGCGCGCATCGGCCCGGTCGATTCCGCGGCCCGGGCGAACGGCTCGGGTCCGGGGTCGGTCGAGGCGAGCGCCTCTTCGGCGGCACCGGGCGCGTCCCGGCCGGCGGATCCGGCGAAGAGGACGTAGTGGAAGAACAGGAACCGCAGCAGGAACGTGCCGATATTGGCCACGCCGTACACGGCGTCGACGAACAGCACGCGTTCCGCGCCGCTCAGGCCCATCCAGCTCGCCGCGTGGTAGCCGAACTTGGTCGCCACGGTGAGGATGGCGACGACCATCGCGGAGACCACCCAGAACGGCAGGGTCTCCTTCAGCAGGCTCGGGCGGCCCTTCCGCTTCCACGCCCAGCGGCTGAGCACGTAACTGACCAGGGCACCGGAGAACCAGCTGATCAGGCTGGCCCAGGTGGCGGTCAGCTGCAAGGGCCCGGCACAGATGGTCAGCACGACCTCGGTCGTGGCGAACGCCGTGATGGCCGCGATGGTGAAGCGGCCGAAGCGGATGCCGAGCTTGCTGCGGGCCTTCGCGGCCAGCGTGTCGCCGAGCCGATTGGATACCAGAGCCATTGATGTCCTAGGTTAGCTAGCCGACCATGAAGCGAGGAGCAGGTATACAGTACGGAAACCGCAGGCCGGTGGTACTACCCCGGCGAAGCCGCCCGATGCGACTTGCGAGGAGGGTGTTTCAGCATCCGCACTCAGAAGCACGTTACCGCCCCGTGCGGCACTCCGCACAACGGCAGCAAAAGTCAAGCGAATCGTCAGACGGACAACGGAGAGGGTAGGACCGGAGCATGAAAATCTTGGTGTTGGGCGGGGACGGGTACCTGGGCTGGCCCACGGCGCTGCACCTGTCGGAGGCCGGCCATGAGGTGGCCGTCGCCGACAACTTCGTCCGCAGGCACTACGACAACGAGCTCGGGGTCGAGTCCCTGGTGCCGATCGAGCCGCTGCAGACGCGTATCGCGGTGTGGCAGGAGCTGACCGGCAAGACGATCGGGCTCTACGTCGGTGACCTGACGGACGCGCTGTTCACGTACCACATCATCCGGGACTTCGAGCCCGAGGCCGTCGTCCACTTCGCCGAGCAGCGGGCCGCGCCGTACTCGATGATCGACCGGGCGCACGCGGTGTACACCCAGCAGAACAACGTGGTCGGGAACCTGAACGTCCTGTTCGCGATCGCCGAGACCAACCCGGACATCCACCTGGTCAAGCTGGGCACGATGGGCGAGTACGGCACGCCGAACATCGACATCGAAGAAGGCTGGCTGGACCTGGAGCACAACGGCCGGACCGACCGGGTGCTGTTCCCCAAGCGGCCGGGGTCGTTCTACCACCTGTCCAAGGTGCACGACAGCCACAACATCGAGTTCGCCTGCCGGATCTGGGACCTGCGGGCCACCGACCTGAACCAGGGCGTGGTCTACGGCCAGCAGACGGCGGAGACCGAGCGGGACGAGCGGCTTGCGACCAGGTTCGACTACGACGCGGTGTTCGGCACCGTGCTGAACAGGTTCACCATCCAGGCGGTCATCGGCCACCCGCTCACCGTGTACGGCGAGGGCGGCCAGACCCGCGGCATCATCGACATCCGGGACACCGTCCGCTGCATCCAGCTGGCCTGCGAGAACCCGGCAAACCGCGGTGAGTTCCGGGTGTTCAACCAGATGACCGAGTCGATGTCGGTGGCCCAGATCGCTGAGACGGTCAAGGCGGCCAGCCCGGAGGAGGTCACCATCGAGTACCTGGACAACCCCCGCGTCGAGCTGCCTGAGCACTACTACAACGTCAAGCACACCAAGCTGGTGGAGCTCGGCCTCGAACCGCACCTGCTCTCGGACACCCTGATCGAGTCGCTGTTCGAGGTGACCAAGCGGTACGCCCACCGGGTCCGCCTGGAGGCGCTTCGGCCCACCGTGAAGTGGCGCGAGCCCACCGCCGGTTAGCCAGGGACCGCTCGCCGCTGAACCAAGAGGGACACCACCGCCCGTTCGGTAAAAAGATCTTTAGATACCGAACGGGCGGTAGTGTTTGCATCGTGAACTGGGTCTGCGCTACCTGCGGAAACCATTTCCCCGACCCGCGCCCGGAGATCTGCGCAGTGTGCGCGGACGAGCGGCAATGGCTGCCGCCGGGCGGCCAGCGGTGGACGACGCTCGCTGAGCTGGCCGCGGCCGGGCACCGGTCTGACGTACGCGCGGTCGAGCCGGGGCTGACCGGGATCGGCGCGGACCCGCCGGTGGCCATCGGGCAGCGTTCCCTGCTGGTCCGCACCGGCGCGGGCAACGTGCTGTGGGACCCCTCGGGGTTCATCGACGACGCGGCGGTGGCGGCGGTCCGCGAGGCGGGCGGGCTGAGCTTCGTGACCGCCAGCCACCCGCACTTCTACGGCGCGATCGCCGAGTGGGCCCGCGCGTTCGGCGCGGAAATCCTGGTGCCAGCCGACGACGCGGCGTGGCTGCGGGTTCAAGGATCCGGGCCGGACCTGCGGGTGCGGACCTGGTCCGGTGTTCTCGAGGTGCTACCCGGGGTGACGCTGGTCCAGTGCGGCGGGCACTTCCCCGGCAGCGCCGTGCTGCACTGGGCCGACGGCGCGGACGGGCGCGGCGTCCTGCTCAGCGGGGACACGATCTTCGTGACGCCGGGCGAGGACCGGGTGAGCTTCGTCTGGTCGGCACCGAACCGGCTGCCGCTGTCCGAGGCGGCCGTGCATGGCGTCTGGCAGGCGGTGCGGTCGCTGGCGTTCGACCGGATCTACGGTGGGTGGTGGACTCCGGTGCTGCGTTCGGGCGCGTGGGAGACCGTGCGACAGTCGGCGGTGCGGTACGTCGAGCACCTGCGGGGCACGGCCTAGCCTCCCTGGATTACGGCCGATATGCGGCCGGGTATGGCCGGCCAGCCGGTGCCGAGGATCCGGCGCGACGCCGCCTGGTAGGGATCGCTGAGGTCGAAACCGTCGTGGTCGATGAACAGGCGGGTGCCGGTGCCCTCGGGCTCCAGCCGGAACGTGACCGTGGAGTCCAGGCGGCTCGGATCCCGGGGGGCCGCGCGCCAGGCGAGCTTGAGCATCTTGCCCTCGTCGAAGCCGAGCACTTCGGCGTGGCCGGTGCCACCGAACCCGGCGGCGGGAATCGGATCGGCGTGGAAGGTGAACCGGTGGCCGGGCTCGAGCCGGAAATCGTTCGGCATCAGCCAGCGCGCCATCAGGCCCGGGTCGGTCAGCGCGTGCCAGACCTGCTCGGGCGGGTGCGGCAGGAACTCATCGATGTGGATGCCGGTCATGATCCTTCTTCCTCGTCCAGGACGTCGCGCAGGGCCTTCATGCGGTCGCGCCAGAATTGCTCGTACGGGTGCAGCCAGTCCTTGAGCTTGATGAGCGGCTGCGGCTCGAGCTGGTAGTGCCGCTGCCGGCCGCTCTTGCGCTCGCTGACCAGGCCGGCGTCCTTGAGCACCTTGAGGTGCTCGGAGACACTCGGCCGTCGCATGTCGAAGTGGGCGGCGAGCTCGTTGACGGTACGCGAGCCGCTGAGCAGCAACTGAAGCAGCTCCCGCCGGGCTGGGCTGGCCAGCGCGGCGAACATCTCGTCGGTCGCGGCGTTCACGGCTCCTCGCTTACGGGTTTCACGGCCCTACGCTCGGCTTTCATGCCCCTGAGGATGGGTAGGAAATTACCTACGTGTCAAGCGTAGGAATTTACCTACTCGATGGCGGGTTGGCACCCCGTTCGATTTCAGTGAATGTGACGTTCTACCTGAAAGAGTCAATAGAACGTGGCACTCATTGAATCGTTGGTGTTACGGGTGTGGCAGGAGGGATGGCCGAGGTCTGGTTCGGCCAGGATCATAGGCGCAGGATCCAGGTGCCGGTGGTGGCGTCGCGGCGCAGTTCGTAGATGCCGGGCGTCCTGCCCTGGCCTGGGGCCGCCTCGACCCGCCAGAACTCGAGCTCGGGCTGGCCGGGCTGGGGCTGGCCGGGCTGGGGCTGGCCGGGCTGGGGCTGGCCGGGCTGGGGCTGGCCGGGCCGGGGCTGGCCGGGCCGGGGCTGGCCGGAGTGCCTGCCCCCCGGGGTCGCGCCACCACTCCCGGTTGATGACCCAGTGCTCCAGGATCGCGCGAACGGTGTACAGCCGGCTTCGCCACACGAACCTGGTCGGCCTGCCGTCCTTCCTGGCCTGAACCTCAACCGGCTCGCCGTACACCCTGTTCATGCCGTGTTTCCCGCCTCGCTTCCGGGGCGCCTTCAGGCACCAGTGAGTCCGCCGCTGCCACAAGGGAGGAAGACAGGCAGTACTAACTGCGAGCACTGTGATTAGCGCCGAAGCGGGTGACGGCACCGTCAGTCGAATATTAGTTCATTCGAACGAGAATACCAATCGCCACGGCTAGCTCAGCTGGAATGACAGGTTTGAATGGAGGATGGCCGAAGACCTTCGAGTCCTGCACCGGCGCCGACGATGTTCTCGACTCCACAGCATCTGCCCCGGGGACCTTGCGGGTGAGGAGTTTTGGGAGATAATGTGCTAGTTCCGCATCTTCAGCTCTGATGTGGAGTTCAGCGGCTTCAAGGTCACCCACGCCCAGGGCGAGGGCATCCTGGCCGCAGGACTGGGCGGCGACATCAACGACATCTCGATCAGCCACAGCGCCATAGTGGACAACGATCTCGGCTTCGGCGTCCCGAAGCCCAAGTCCACCTACTTCGAGTGCGCGGCGATGGGGCAGATCCCCGGTGACTGCGGCGAGGGCATCCATTTCACCGGCGTCGCCTTCTCCGCGATCAAGGACAACTTGATCGCCTTCAACTCCGGAGGGATGCTCCTGAGCGACGAAACCGGGCCTACGCACGGCAACCTGGTGGCAGGCAACGTCGTCACCGGTAACTCCACCGACTGCGGGATCACCATGCCAGGGCATAACTCGAACGCGCTAAGCAGCACGGGCCAGCGGCAGCCGTCGGTGGCGGGCGTCTATGACAACGTCATCCGCGGCAACGTGGTGACCAACAACGGGAACAAGGGCGAGGGCGCCGGAGTCCTGTTCGCGAATGCGGGGCCCGGCACCGCCGTGTATGACAACCTGGTCCAGGGCAACTTCATCGCCGGAAACGAGCTGTCCGGCGTGACGTTCCACGCCCACACCATTCCGCCGGGCAAATCCGAGGATCTCAGCGGCCAGCGGGTGATCGGCAACACCATCGGCACGAACAACCTCGGCGGTGACCCGCTGGACTCTCCGGCCTCGCCCGAGGACACGGTGACCACCGGGATCCTGGTGTTCTCTGGCGGCACGCCCGTTACCGTCGAGATCGCCTTCAATCACATCCTCAACAACAAGATCGGCGTCTGGCTCAGCAAGGTGGTGACAGCGTCCGGGTTGGCGACCAACACCTTCACGAACGTGACCACGCCGATCTCGGCCGGCCACTGAACCTGGTCGTACCTTTACTCGAACAAGGGTACAAATCCTGGTCACTAGCTGAGCTGCGATAACTCAAAATGTCAGTATCCCTCGGCATAGTGGTGGTCATCTCACCGCTATGCCGAGGGAGGTAAACGTGTGCTGGATCTGCGACCATCCGGGCGCTACCGAGCATGACTACCAGGACCACATGCGGTCGCTGATCGCCATGTACGGCTGGGCCGTGCAGGGCGTAGAACGCGACGGCATCCACCCGCCATGGGCCTACACCGTCGGGCTCACGCCGCGCCGGCGACCCGAGCTCGTCATCACCGGCATGGGCCTGACCCGGGCCACGCAGGTGCTAAACGGCGTGGCCTCACACCTGCTGCACGCGGAAGCCCCCGAGCCGGGGACGCAGGCTACCCTGCTCGACGGCCCGCTCGTCGAGGTGGTCAAGGTCGCCGCGCCGTGGGCGCACCTGAACCTGGCCGTGGAGTTCTATGGCACCCGGATACGCGGCCTGCAGCTGGTGCACGCCGACAAGCGCGGCCGCTGGCCCTGGGACGAGGAGTACCAGGGCGTACGCGGCGGTCAGCCCGTGCTGGGCCCCCGGGAGCCGCCGGAGCGACGCAGGCAGGCCGGATAGCCGCGGGACCCTAGGGAGTCCAGCCGGGGGCGGGGAAGGTCACCAGCAGGTCGCGGACCTCGGCGGCGATACGGTCGAGCGTCGCTTCGTCGTCCTTGGTAGCGGCGGTGATCGCCTCGTCCATCCAGGCGGCGAGCGGCGTCATGTGCTCCTCGCGCAGGCCGCGGGTGGTGATCGCGGGCGTGCCGATTCGCAGGCCCGACGGGTCGAACGGCTTGCGCTGGTCGAACGGCACTGTGTTGTAGTTCGTCTCGATGCCGGCCCGGTCCAGCGCCTTGGCGGCCGGCTTGCCGCCGATGCCCTTGGAGGTGAGGTCCATCAGGATCAGGTGGTTGTCCGTGCCGCCGGAGACCAGGTCGTAGCCGCGGTCCAGGAGCGCGCCGGCCAGGGCCTGGGCGTTCTTGACCACCTGGTGGGCATAGTCGCGGAACTCGGGCTGTGCGGCCTCGCGCAGCGCCACCGCGATCGCGGCCGTGGTGTGGTTGTGCGGGCCGCCCTGCAGGCCGGGGAACACGGCCTTGTCCACCGCGGAGGCGTGCTCGGCCTTGGACATGATCATGGCGCCGCGCGGTCCCCGGAGCGTCTTGTGCGTCGTCGTGGTGATCACGTCGGCGTGCCCCACGGGCGAGGGGTGCGCGCCGCCCGCGATCAGCCCGGAGATGTGCGCGATGTCGGCGACCAGGATCGCGCCGGCCTCGGCGGCGATGGCGGCGAAGGCCGGGAAGTCGATGATCCGCGGGATCGCGGTCCCGCCGCAGAAGATGATCTTGGGCTGCTCCTTGAGCGCCAGGTCGCGCACCTCGTCCAGGTCGACCCGGCCGGTGTCGTGACGCACCCCGTACTGGACGGGCCGGAACCACTTGCCGGTCGCCGAGACCGGCCAGCCGTGGGTGAGGTGGCCGCCCATCGGCAGCGCCATGCCCATCACCACGTCGCCCGGCTTGGCGAACGCCAGGTAGACCGCGAGGTTCGCGGGCGAGCCGGAATACGGCTGCACGTTGGCGTGGTCGACGCCGAACAGCGCCTTGGCCCGGTCCCTGGCGATCGTCTCGACCTGGTCGATGAACTGCTGGCCCTCGTAGTACCGGCGGCCGGGGTAGCCCTCCGAGTACTTGTTGGTCAGTACGCTGCCGGAAGCCTCGAGCACGGCCACCGACACGTAGTTCTCCGACGGGATCAGCCGGGCCTTCTCGTACTGCCTGCGGGCCTCGTCCTGGATGAGCCGGGCGATCTCGGGGTCCGAGCTCTCGAGGGCCGGAATGGGTGGGATGTGCATGGGGCAGACCTCCTCGCCCATGAGGCTACACACTCGGGCGCACGCAGGTCACGGGGGCACGCGCTAAGACCGTTCGGTACCTTCGTTCGTGGCGGCACAAACGGCAGGGGGCCGGCATATGACCACGAGAATCATCCTCGACTGCGATCCCGGGATCGATGACGCGCTCGCGATCGCGTTCGCACACGGGCACCCCGGCATCGACCTGGTCGGCGTCACCACCGTGGCGGGCAACGTCGGGCTGGCCAAGACGACGGCGAACGCGCTGGCGGTGTGCGAGTTCATCGGCGCGGCCGGGACGCCGGTGACCGCGGGCTGCGCCGGCCCGCTGCTGCGCCCGGCGCTCGACGCGCGGCAGGTGCACGGCGATTCCGGGCTGGGCGGGGCCGTCCTGCCGCCGCCCGCGGCCAGCCCGGCCGCCGGGCACGCCGTCGACTACATCATCGACACCGTGGGCGCCGCGCCCGGCGAGATCACGCTGGTCGCGACGGGCCCGCTGACCAACATCGCGCTGGCCGTGCGGCGGGAGCCGCGGCTGGCGGACTGGGTGCGCGAGTTCGTGATCATGGGCGGGTCGGCTGGCCGGGGCAACGTCACGCCCGCCGCCGAGTACAACATCTGGGCCGACCCGGAGGCCGCCGCCGCGGTGTTCCGGGCCGGCTGGACCGTCACCATGCTCGGGCTCGACGTGACCCTGCGGACCGGGGCCTCCACGGCGGTGCTGCAGCGGATGGGCGAACTCGGGCCGCTCGGCACCGAATTGCTCCGGCCGGCGCTCGAGCAGTACCGGTCGGTCAGCGAGCCCGGCGGCCCGCCGGTCCATGACGTCTGCGCGGTGGCCTGGGTGGCGCAGCCTGAACTATTCGGCGTGGACCCGGCGCGGGTCCAGGTGGAGCTGGCCGGGCAGCTAACGGCCGGCATGACCGTAACCGATTTCGGCGTCCCCGGCGAGGTCGGCGTCCCTGGCGAGATCCACGGGGGCAACGCGCGGGTCGCGATGCGGATCGACGTGGAGAAGTTCTGGGAGGTCACGTTCGGCGCGTATGCCCGGGTGGCCGCGGCCATGGGCGGCTAGCCGGGCTAGGCCTCGGCGGCGAGGTCCAGGCCGAGTTCCAGTTCCTCGTACCACCGCACCGTCTGCTCGGCGGCCTCGACGAGGTCGGCGTAGTTCCACCGCTCCGGGCCGCCCCCCGGGGTGGTCAGCGAGACGAAGCCGGACCGGCACCAGACGGTCAGCCCGCGGCAGACGGAAAGCACCGACATGTCCGAGCCGGGCTGGTCGGCCCGGACCAGGCGACCGCCGAACCCCCGCTCGTCCAGCATCGCCTCCAGTTCCCCGGCGGCCTGGCGCGCGCTGAGGCGCTCGTGGGCCCGAGTGGCCGTGACGTCGGCCGAGAGCGTGTACGCGCGCAGCCCGGTGACGTCCGTCAGCCGGGCGTGCGCCAGCGGCGCGGGCACGGCGAACCAGACCGCCTTGCCGCGCATGCCCCAGCCGCCCAGCCGGGCCCGGGTGGGATGGTGCCCCCACCGGCCGCTGGAAAGCTCGTGCACGATCTGCAGACCGCGCCCGGCTACGGCCTGGGCTGACGCCCGGGTCACCGACGGCACCGAACCGTGCCGCCAGCCGCGGAAGCCGTCGAAGATCTTGCAGACGAGCTCACGGCGGACACCGAGGCCGCGGAAGTAAATCCAGAGCTCGGGGCAGCCGAACACGACCTTCGCGGGGGCGCTCTGGGTGGTTTGCGGGACCGGGCCGGCGGGTGAAATCGGCTCGCCTCCCATGTCCGAGGCGACGGACACGAGCCGATCCCCCCCTCCGCCGGTCCCGGCCACCGCGCGCGCGTGCAGGGTGTTGGCCGCGAGTTCGCTGGCCATCAGAACGCAGTCGTCAAGGAGGTCAGGCTCAAGACCGACTCCCGAGACCGCGTTCCTGAACACCTGCCGCGCAACCGTGGCGCACGTCGCATCGGCTGGAAGTGGCCACGCGTGACATGAGCCCGCGTGCACACCTCGCAAGCCATTGATGCCCTGCTGCCTCATACCTGGCGCCTCCGGCAGATCACCTGACATAGAACCGTCGGCAGGAGGGATGCGACGGCAGCAATCACGTAATAAACATACGCGGATTCCGACTCTTTAATCTGCGAAACACAGATTACGACTCGGCGCCCCGCTTCGCAATATCGACGGCATCGTTATTTCCGTAACAGTTCGACACAGGAGTACCGAAATGGGCATTAACCGGGTTTCTCGGACAAACTGTACAAAATTCTGCGGATCTTTGTATGTAAGTTGTCAACACTGTGACCGGACTGGCGGGTGTTAACTATGATGCGTACGATATACATGTCCGCTGTTAAGTACATTTATGCTCGTTTGTCGGTTTATATGGGACTTTTGGCCGGTGTGAGCTAGCCATTAATTCGGCCTGCCGTGTACAGTCACGGGTGGCAGGGGAAACCAGACGGTTACCCGCCAGGCCTCGAGACAGGGCCGGCATCAACAAGAAGGCCCCCCAGTGTGGCTGCATCCACCAGGGGGGCCTTTTCCTTGTTCGCGATGGCTACGTCAGGTCGTAGCGCCCCTGTTTCACGTCAGCCAGGAACGCGGCGAAAGCGTCCCGGCTGACGACGTGCGCGCCGCCTTCGGGTCGCTTGCTGTCCCGGACGCCGGTCACGCCGTCCAGGTTGGCCGCGATCTCGACGCACCCTCCGTTGTGGGCGCTGCGTCGGGCCTTCCGCCAGATTGCCTGAGACAGGTCGGTCATGCCTACTCCATTCGCTTCGCGAGATGTTCGAGGTAGCCCGCGGTGGGCCCAGGCTCAAGCGCGGCATCGCAGGCACGCTCGAACGATTCGATGTACCCCTGCACTGACTCCGGCTTGCTCACCTCCTCCACGGAGTAGTCGGTCTCCACAAAGACAAGGCTCGGCTCGTCGTCGCGGAAGCCGAGGATGTTGACCATGGACACGATCCCGGTCGGCGGGCCGTCTTCAAAGCGCTGGATATGCAGCTGCACATTGCGGCGCTTACTCAGGTGGACCAGGTGCTCGATCTGCTCCCTGCGGTCTTCTCTCATGCCCCACCGGTAAAGCAAAGACGCCTCGGTGATCACGGCGCTGAACATGGGAGCCGAGCCATCCGTGCGATCGAGAACCTCCTGCCTGCGCTGCCGGGATTCCAGCGCCCGGCGGCGGTAAGCGGGCGGCCGCGGCCCGGCCCGCATCAGCGCCTCGGTATAGGCGGGAATCTGCAAGAGCCCGGGCAGCACCAGCGGCATGAAAACGCGAATAGTGGTGGCGTCGTTCTCGTAACCAGGGAATTCGCTGTCGAAGATCTCCGGGTACTCACGCCACCAGGGCCTGGCCCGGGCGCGGATGGCCAGGTCCTCGATTTCGTCTTTCTCGTCGCCCTCGATGCCGTATATGCGGATAAGGTCCCTGATGTCGCTCATCTCGGGCCGTTTCCACTGGTTGGCTTCGAACCGCCCGACCTTGCCGCGGCCCCAGTTCAGGATGTCGCAGGCATGGTTGGCCGTATAGCCCGACCTGAGCCGGGCCGCGGTGAGGTGGCGGGCGAGGCGTCGCTTGGCGATCGTGGCACCGTAGGCGTCATCGCCCATAGCGGCTTCCCTCCTTGACAGGAGCCCTGTCGTGCTCTACACGGTACCCAACTTGTGATTCGCAAAACAAGTTGTTGGCTTACCCGAGTCAGGGGCTAGCAGCGTCATTGAACTCACCGTTGCGCGCACCGTCAAGGAAGCACTCCCACTCGTGCCGGTCGAACACGAGCACCCGCTGGTCGCGGTCGCCGACTACGCGCAGCAAGACCCATTCGGCGTGGTCCGCAGGGGGGTTCCCGGAACTGGCGGACTGGCCGGCGCGGGCGAAGGCGACCTCGATGGTGCCGTCGCCGCGGCCGGAGCGATGCCAGACCTGCGCGGCGAGGTCGATGCCTAGCTCGGAGACCGCGGGCTTGGCGGTCAAGGCTTCCTGGCAACGCCGCAGTAGAGCCACCGCGCCCCGTCACTGTCCGCGAGCACGGGGTCCTCGGCACCCCAGACCCCCGTGTAAGAGATGGCGGGCGGAGCGCCTTCGTAGGGCGGGATCATCTCCAGACCGTCGAAGAACCGGGCGATCCCTTCCTTCGACCGGAAGTGCAGTTGCTCGGTGGCCTGGTCGAAGACGGCGCGGAATCGCTCGGTCATCACCGGCGGCTTGTAGTCATCGGTCAGGTGCGAAAGCGCCAGGAAGCTGCCGGGCGCGATGGCGCTCATGTACTTTCCGACCAGTCCCCAGGGATCTGAGCGGTCGGACACGAACATCATGACCGCGGTCAGCAGCAGCCCGGCAGGCTCACTGAAGTCGATAATCTCGTTAAGATCGGGATTACCCAGGATCGCATCTGGTTCCCGCAGGTCAGCGCAGATTACGCGGGTCGATCTGTCGTCGGCGAGCAGGCGGCCGCCTTGCTCGGCGACCATGAGGTCATTGTCAACGTAGACAACCCGGGCACCCGGGATGACCTTCTGGACTACCTCGTGGGTGTTACCGACCGTCGGCAGGCCCGAGCCTATGTCGATGAACTGCCGCACGCCGCGCTGAGCGATCCACTTCGCCGCGCGCTGATGAAAGCCCCGGTTGGACCAGGCGCAATCCCTGATCTCCGGCACCGCGCCCAGGATCCGCTCGGCCGCCTCGACGTCGGCGTCGAAGTGGTTGTCGCCCCGCAGCATGTAGTCGTATATGCGAGCCGGAGCCGGCCTGCTGACATCCACCCCGGCTGGTGCACGAGGGCTCTGAGCCATCACGCCTCCCACCCCATCCGCCCCGGACTGGCAGCTATCAGTGTCGCACACGATTCGCAGTTCGCGAACTGCACCATCTATCTTCCCGGCTATCTTCCCGGCGGGCTTTCACGGCTGGCCGAATCTAACTGGAGAGTAAGGCTACGCATCCTACGGTGCTGTTGCGCCCAGGTCTCTCGCGGCTGTCTACTGGTCGGAGTCGCCCGCCGCCTCAAGGTCGCCTTCCATGTCGAGGTAGACCTGGCGCAGGTGGTCCAGGGTCTTGGCGTCGGGCGACTCCCACAGGCCGCGGGAGGCGGCTTCCAGCAGGCGCTCGGTGATGCCGCGCAGCGCCCAGGGGTTGGAGCGCCGCATGAACGAGCGAGTCTGTTCGTCGAAGACGTACGAGGCGGCTAGCTGCTCGTACATCCAGTCCGGGACCACGCCGGCGGTGGCGTCGTAGCCGAACAGGTAATCCACGGTCGCGGCGAGTTCGAAGGCGCCCTTGTAGCCGTGCCGGCGCATCGCCGCGATCCACCGCGGGTTCACCACCCGGGAGCGGAACACGCGCCGGGTTTCCTCCGCCAGCGTGCGCGTCTTCGGCGTGTCGGGAACGGCCGAATCGCCGATGTAGGCCGCGGGATTGCGTCCGGTCAGGGAGCGGACCATGGCGACCATGCCGCCGTGGTACTGGAAGTAGTCGTCGGAGTCGGCGATGTCGTGCTCGCGGGTGTCGATGTTCTTGGCCGCCACCGCGATCCGGCGGAACGCGCCCTCCATGTCCGGCCGGGCGTTCACGCCGTCGAGCCCGCGGCCGTAGGCGTAGCCGCCCCAGACCGCGTACACCTCGGCCAGGTCGGCGTCGTCCCGCCAGTTCCGGGCGTCGATCAGCGGGAGCAGGCCGGCACCGTACGCGCCTGGCTTGGACCCGAAGATGCGGGTCGTCGCGCGGCGCCAGTCACCGTGCCTGGCCTGATCGGCCACCGCGTGCGCGCGCAGGTAGTTGTCCTCGCGAGGCTCATCAAGGTTCGCGACTGCGCCGATCGCGTCGTCCAGCAGCGCGATCACGTGCGGGAACGCGTCCCGGAAGAACCCGGAGATGCGCAGCGTGACGTCGATCCTGGGCCGGCCGAGTTCGGCCAGCGGGACGATCTCGAAGCCGGTGACGCGGCGGGACGCGTCGTCCCACCGCGGGCGGCAGCCGATCAACGCGAGTACCTCGGCGATGTCGTCGCCCTGGGTGCGCATGGCCGAGGTACCCCACACGGTCAGGCCCACGCAGCGCGGGTACTCCCCCTCGTCCGCCAGGTGCCGGGCCAGCAGCGAATCCGCCAGGGCCAGGCCGGTCCGGAAGGACGTGCGGGACGGAATCGCCTTCGGGTCGACCGAGTAGAAGTTGCGGCCGGTCGGTAGCACGTTGACGAGCCCTCTGGTCGGTGAGCCAGAAGGCCCCGCGGGCACGTAACCGCCGTCAAGCGCGTGCAGCACGGCGGCGATCTCGCCGGTGGTCGCGCTGAGGCGTGGCACCACCTCGGCGCACGCGAACTCCAGCACCCGGGCGACTTGCTGGATGGCGGCTGGCGATTTGTCTGCACTTTCGGGGGTTATAGCACCCGAAACTGCAGACAAATCGAGGTTGGCGGCTACCGGGGCGTTGGTGAGGATGCGAGAGACAATTTCTGGGGCGCGTGTTGCGTCCCAGTGGGCTGCGGCTATGGCTTCCACGAGCTCGCGGGCGAGGCGTTCGTGGTGGTCGGTCTCCGTGCGCATGGATGGGGCAGGAGGAATGGATGGGGCAGGGGGATTGGATGGGGCAGGGGGATTGGATGGGGCAGGGGGATTGGATGGGGCAGGGGAATTGGATGGGGCAGGAGGAATGGATGGGGCAGGGGTTCCCTCGGGAAGGCCCAGGGCGGCGCGCAGGCCGGGGAGGGCGCCCCAGCGGGCGCTCCAGAGCTGGGGGGCGCGCAGGATGACCAGGACCAGGTTGACCAGGGCTTCCCCGGCCGGGGCAAGACCGAGGATGTGCAGGCCGTCGCGGATAGCGGCGTCCTTGACCTCGCACAGGTAGCCGTCGATGTGCAGCACGAACTCGTCGAATTCGGCCGAGCCGGGCTGCGCGTCGATGCCCAGGTCGTGGTGCAGGTGGGCGGCCTCGATCAGGGACCAGATCTGCGCGCGGAGCGCGGGTAGCTTGTCCGGGTCGAGCGCGGCCACGGTGGCGTACTCGTCGAGCAGCTGCTCCAGCTTGGCCATCTCGCCGTAGGTGTCGGCCCGCGCCATCGGCGGCACCAGGTGATCGACGATCACCGCGTGCGCGCGCCGCTTGGCCTGCGTCCCCTCCCCCGGGTCGTTGACGATGAACGGGTACACCACGGGCAGGTCGCCGAGCACCGCGTCCGGCGCGCACTGCGCCGATAGGCCGAGCCCCTTGCCGGGCAGCCATTCCAGCGTCCCGTGCTTGCCCAGGTGCACGATCGCGTCGGCGCCGAAGTCCTCGGCCAGCCACCGGTACGCCGACAGGTAGTGGTGTGACGGCGGCAGGTCGGGATCATGGTAGATCGCGACCGGGTTCTCGCCGAAGCCGCGCGGCGGCTGGATCATCAGCACCACGTGGCCGAACCTCAGGCAGGCGAGCACGATGTCACCCGAGCTCTCGTCGGTGTACAGGCCTCCCGGCGGGGCGCCCCAGTGTTCGCGGATGGACGAGCCAAGCTCGTTCGGCAGATCCTCGAAGTAACGGAGGTAAGCGGCGAGCGGGACCCGGGCCGGGGCGGCGCGGAGCTGGTCTTCCGTGAGCCACTCGGTGTCGTGGCCGCCGGCCGCGATCAGCGTGTGGATCAGCGTGTCGCCATCTTCGGGGAAGCCGTCGCCGAGGTCGTAGCCGGCCTCGCGCATGGCCCGCAGCAGCGCCACGGCGGACGCCGGGGTGTCCAGGCCGACCGCGTTGCCGACCCGGGCGTGCTTGGTGGGATAGGAGGAGAGCATGATGGCGACGCGCTTGGCGGCGTTCGGGGTGGCGGCCAGGCGGGCGTGCCGGACGGCGATGCCGGCCAGCCGGGCGGCCCGCTCCGAGTCGGCGGCGTAGCGGGGTATCCCGTCCGGGCCTTCCTCCTTGAACGAGAACGGCACGGTGATCAGCCGGCCGTCGAACTCGGGGATGGCCACCTGCATCGCGGCGTCGATCGGGGCCAGGGCGGCGTTCGAGGCCTCCCACTGGGCGCGCGAGCTGGTCAGGCACAGCCCCTGGAGCACCGGCACATCCAGGCTGGCCAGCATGCCCGCGTCCCAGTCGCCCTCTTGCGTGGTGTCGCTCGCGGCCGAGCCGCCGGCTGCGAGCACGGTGGTGATCACGGCGTGAGCGGGTCTGAGCAGGTCCGCGAGTTCGGCGTCAGCCGAGCGCAGCGAGGCGCAGAAGATTGGAAGGGGCGTGACGCCCTGCTGGGCCAAGGCCTCGCAGAGCGTATCGATGAAGGCCGTGTTCCCGGACAACTCGTGCGCCCGGTAGAACACGACCGCCACCACCGGTGCGGGGTTTCCATGATCGCGAACAGAAATGGGCGCCATTTGCCCAAAACTGTTCACGATCATGGAAGGGAGGGGGTGGAGGCCGTAGGCGGGCATCGGGCGCGGGGGGTCGAAGCCCTCGCCGGTGAGGAAGACGGTGTCGGACAGGAAGCGGGCGAGCTCACGCAGGTTCTCCGGGCCGCCTTCGCGCAGGTAGCCGAGCGCTTCGGTGGCCACGCCCGCGGGCACCGTGGACAGCGCCATCAGTTCGGCGTCCGGGGTGGCCTCGCCGCCCAGGGCGACCAGCGGCCGGCCGGCGGCAGCCAGCGTGGCGCAGAGCGCGGCCACGCCGTCTGGCCAGGCCTTCCGACCACCGAGGAGCCTGAGCACCACCAGGTCAGCCCGGGCCGCCAGCCCGGTCACCTGGTCCGCCGCGCTCCTGGCCGGGTTGGCGGTCAGGTAGTCGGCGCTGGAGGCCGCGGCGGCGAGTAGTTCGGTGTCGGCGGTGGAAACCAAGAGAATCGTGAGCACTCACCGATACTGCCATGCCGGACAACAGCGAAATCGCGTAGCACTCACAGGTGGCGTACAGGGTGAACGCGGCGATGTCCAAGAACCCGGACACACCCTTACCGGTATGAACACCACGTATGGCACGCCGGCCGGGGGCTATGGCAGCCCTCCGGCCGATCCTTCTTCGACACAGCAACCTTCTTCGGCCCGCAAGAAGCGGTTGTTCCGCTGGGGCGCTGCCGTCACCCTGGCCGGCTTCCTTGCAGGCGGCGGGATCGCCCTGGCCGCGGTGTCTGGGAACGGCACAGCAGCGGCTAGCTCGGCTCTGTCCAATTCCGGCAACGTTTCCGGCGCCACCAGCGCGCAGGCGGCCGAGCTGAACTCCGCGCTCGGCACCGCAGCCAGTACCTCCAATACCGTCACCCCGGCCCGCGTCCGGTGGGCGCTGGGGCGGCTGCGCCGTATCGGCGGCGTGGACGGGACGGTGACGTTCCACAACAAGACCGGTTTCCACACGGTCTCGTTCGAGCGGGGCACCATCCAGTCGGTGAGCGGCAGCAACGTCGTGATCAAGGCGGCGGACGGCACCACCTGGACCTGGCAGATCGTCAGCGACACGGTGGTCAGGAAGAACGGCGCCAAGACCACGACGAGCGCGCTGTCACAAGGTGAAACGGTATTCGCCGGGGGGCCGGTGGTGAACGGGGCCAAGGGTGCCCGGCTGATCGTCATCCGGCCGTCAGTATCTTCGACACCTTCTGGGTCCTCGACACCTTCTGGGTCTTCGTCAACTTCTGGATCTGAATCGGCTCAGACATCGTTGAGCTAACCAGCGACACATGTTGCGGCGCGCCCGGACCGGGCGCGCCGCATCATGCTGCGAACTTGCATGCGGCACAATGCGGCACAATGAAACGTGAGAGGGCCATGGCAGACGGAGACCGAATCCCCAAGGTGCTCGTCGTCGACGACGAGCCGAACATCCGTGAGCTCGTGGAGGTCGCGCTCAAGTTCCACGGCTGCGCAGTCTCGGTCAGCGCCAGCGGCAAGGACGCGCTGCACCACGTGCAGACCTACGAGCCGGACTTGATGATCCTCGACGTCATGCTGCCCGACATGGACGGTTTCGAGGTCTGCCGCACGCTTCGGTCCGAGGGCAACGACGTCCCGGTCATCTTCCTGACCGCGCGCGACACCACCTCAGACACGATCCGCGGGCTCACGCTGGGCGGCGACGACTACGTGACCAAGCCGTTCTCGGTCGAGGCGCTGGTGGCGCGGGTCCGGGCGGTACTGCGGCGTACCACGCGCACGGCCGGCGGCGACGGCCCGCCGGAGGACGGCGCCATGCTCACGGTGGGCGACCTGGAACTGGACGAGGAGCACTGGGTGGTGCGCCGCGGCGGGACCCAGGTGGAGCTCTCGCCGACGGAGTTCCGGCTGCTCGCGTACCTAATGCGCAACCAGGGCCGGATGCTGACCAGGCAGCAGCTGCTCGAGAACGTGTGGGGCTGGGAGTTCGCCGGCCAGTCCCAGGTCGTGGAGACCTACGTCAGCTACCTGCGCCGCAAGCTCGACCCGCTCGGCCCGCCGCTGATCCACACCCAGCGTGGCGTCGGCTACAGCCTGCGCCCGCCACCGGAAACCGAACGCGCGATCCGATGAGCTTCACGCGGCGGTTCGGATCCGGCCGCGGCAGGCTGTCGCTGCGGTCCCGGTTGCTGGCCGGACTCATCACGGTCACCGCCCTGTTCCTCGTCGTCATGGGTGTGGTCACCACGGTGGTGCTGGGTCACACCGAGCAGAACCAGTTCAACACCGATCTGCAGCTGACCGCCAAGAGCACGCCGAAAGAGATCGCCAATACAACCAGCGGATACGTCGCGGCGAACGTGTCAGCTCGCACCGGCCAGGTGACCATCCTTACGCCGCCATCGCGCAACGCGGCCGATCTGCGGGAATGGCTCACCACCCTGGTCGCGCAGGGGGGGGCATACGCCTATCTGAAGGCCAACGACGGGCAGGTGTTCGAGGTCGCGCTGCCCGACGGCGGACCCGCCGTGGCCGCGACCGTGCGAGCGGTGAACCTGACCGCCGCGCAATCCGCGGACATCGGTGGCCTCCTGCCTGCCGGCCGAAGCGCCATCGTGGTGGCCCGGCCGCTCAGCGCGGTGGGCAGCGAGGTCCGCAGGCTGGTCGGCGCCGAGCTGATCACCGGGGCGGTCCTGATCGCCTTGCTCTCGGTGGGCGGCCGCTGGCTGATCAGCCGCGGCCTGGCGCCGCTGGACCAGATGGCGAGCACCGCCGACATGATCACCAGCCGGGGCGACCTGACCGCGCGGATGCCCGACCCGGGCGACCATGCCGAGGCGGGGCGGCTGGCCGGGGCGATCAACACGATGCTGGACCGAATCCAGCATGCGTTCCGGGCGCGCTACGACTCCGAGCAGAAGGTCCGGCAGTTCGCCGCGGACGCCTCGCACGAGCTGCGCACCCCGCTCACCACCATCCGCGGGTACGCCGAGCTCTACCGGCAGGGCGCGCTCGGGCCGGACCGGCTGCCGAACGCCATGCGCCGCATCGAGCAGGAGGCGGACCGGATGTCCAGCCTGGTCGCCGAGCTGCTCGAGCTGGCCCGGCTGGACCGGGACTCCTCCCTCGACCTGACCGAGACCGACCTGTCGGCGCTGGTCGCGGACGCGGTCGCCGACGCCCAGGCGGTGGAGCCCGGCCTGCCGGTCAACGCCCGGACACCGCACAGCCTGGTGGTGGTGGCCGACGAGCCGCGGATCAGGCAGGTGCTCGCCAACCTGCTCGGTAACGTCCGCCAGCACACCGCCCCGGACATACCGGTCGCGGTCCTGCTGTCCGAGGCTGGCCAGGGCGCGCTGCTCGAGGTGACCGACGCGGGCCAGGGCATGGACGCCGAGGCGGCGGCCCGCGCATTTGACCGCTTCTACCGGGGCGGCCACAACGGTAAGGACGCCCACGGCAGCGGCCTCGGGCTGTCCATCGTGCAGGCGATCGCCGCCGCACACGGCGGTCACGCGATGCTCAAGTCGGCGCCCGGGATCGGCACCAGCGTGCAGGTCTGGATCCCTTTCCAGCCCCCCGCCCAGGATTCCGACCGGATCCAGGCCCCTGGCTCGACCTACAACTGACCTGCGTGGACTTGGGTACGCTTCGCCCGAGGATGTAACGTGCACCCTGACCTGTTACTTATCATCGGGTACACGAAGTGGGCTTCATCGGGTACACGAACTGGGCTCCGGGCAGGCAACTCAACTACGGTGTGCACATGGACGACAGCGAGCTCGTCGCGGCCATCACGGCCGGCGACCCGGCCGGGCTGGCCGCCGCGTACGACACGTACGCGGCGCCGCTGTACGGCTATTGCCGCTGGATGTTGCGCGATCCCGGTTCCGCGGCCGAGGCCTTGCGCGAGACCTTCGTCCTGGCGACGGCCAGGGCTGGCTACCTGAGGGACGCCAGCCAGCTGCGCGCCCTGCTTTACGCTTCGGCGCGGGAGGAATGCTATCGCCGGGACCGCGCGGCTGGAGCGGGCTTCGAGGAGACCGCGAACGAGTTCGGCCCGCTGGGCGGTTCCGGGCCGTTCGCCGATTCCGCGCACCACGCCGAGCAGGCCGAGGTACGGCGGCTGATCCGCGAGACCCTCGCCGAGCTGAAGCCGCACGAGCAGGAGGTCCTCGAGCTGAGCGTCCGGCACAAGCTGGACGAGGCCGAGCTTGCCACCGTGCTGGACGTCACCTGGAGCCGGGCGCACGGCCTCGCGTCACGGGCTCGCGAGCATCTGGAAAAGGCCCTCGGCGCGCTCCTCGTCGCGCGCACGGGACGGTCGTCCTGCCCGGAGCTCAGCGCCCTGCTGGCCCCTTGGATCGGGCGGCTGACCGTGCAGACGGGGAAGCTGACCGCCCAGCACATCGAGCAGTGCGAAACATGCGCGCACCGCAGGCGCGGCACGCTGCGCCTGGAGGTGCTGTCCGGCCTGCTGCCGCTGGCGGCGCTGCCGCCGGGATTGCGAGAGCCGGTACTGCTGCGGGTCGCGGCGAGCGTGGCCGAGACTCCCCGCCGCCCGCTGATCCGTCCCGCCCCGGAGCCGGTTACTGTCGTTGACCTGGCTCCTGTTGCGGAGCCGGTTGCTGCTGTGGAACCGGTTGCTGCTGCGAAGGCGGCAACTGTCGTTGATCTGCCTCCTGTTGCGGAGCCGGCAACTGTCGTTGATCTGCCTCCTGTTGCGGAGCAGGTTTCTGGCACGGAGCCGGATGCTCCCGGGTTCCGGGGAGCCGGATCGTTCCTCGGGTGGAGCAGGATCCGGGCCAATCCCGGGACGGCGACGGCTGTCGCGGCCGTGACGGTGTGGGTCGTGGCGGCGGTGACCGCCACGCTGATCACGCTGAGCGGCGTGCACCCCGTGCGGGCTCTGGCGGCCCAGACCCACAGCGCCGCGGCTCCGAGCATCGTTCCGACCGCGAGTAGCGGGGCGCCCGCGAGTCCTAGTCCGCGCGCCTCACGGTCACGTAAACCGGCCACCCAGCCCACGCTGCGCCAGGTGTCCACCTTCCGGCCGACGCCGACGCCGACGAGGTCGGTAAAACCGTCACCGTCGAAGTCGGCTTCGCTCTCGCCTTCGGCGTCACCGTCGGCTTCCTCGTCACCGTCACCGACCCCCACGCATTCACACACGCCAACCCCGACGCCGACCCCCTCGCCCTCCTCCACGTAGCCACCGGATCGTGCCGATCGGCCGAGGCCGGGCTGCCTGATCGGCCAAGGCCGGGCTAATTAACCGACATACCAGCCACAAGCTGGCAATTCAACTACCGTTTGGTGGATGGACGACCGCGAGATCGTCGCGGCCATCGCGGCAGGCGACCTGGCCGGCCTGGCCGAGGCCTATGACAAGTACGCGGAGTCCCTGTACGGCTACTGCTACGTGATGCTGAACGAGCCGGAAGACGCCGCCGACTCGATCCAGGACACGTTCGTCATCGCCGCCGCCAGGCTCGGCGGCCTGCAGGATCCGCGCAAGCTCCGGCCCTGGCTCTACGCGGTAGCCCGCAACGAGTGTCACCTCCGGCTGGGCGCGACCGACGGCGACCTCGATGAGGTCGATGCCCCGGATGGCCCGCCGGCCGGTACCGGCGCCGGTGACACCGCGGAACGGGCCGAACTACGCCAGCTCGTCCGGACCGCCCTCGACGGGCTGAACCCGGATGAACGCGAGGTCATCGAACTCGACCTCCGGCACGACCTGCATGGCGCCGACCTTGCCGCGGTGCTCGGCGTGCCGCGGAACCAGGCCCACGCCGTGGCCTCGCGCGCCCGCGGCCAGCTGGAAAAGGCGCTCGGCGCCCTGCTCGTAGCGCGCACCGGGCGCCGGGCCTGCCCGGAACTCGACATGCTGCTCGACGACTGGGACGGCCGGCTGACCGCGCTGACGCGCAAGCGCGTCAGCGCGCACATCGACCAGTGTGACGTCTGCACCGTCCGCAAGCACGGCACGCTGCGGCCAGCCACGCTGTACGGCATGGCACCGCTGGCCACGCCCCCGCCCGAGCTGCGCGAGGAAGTGCTGGGGCTGTGCGCCGACGTCCAGCCGCTCTCGCTGTCATACCGGCGGGACGTGATGGAGCGGGCGGGCCCGTTCCGGCCCAACGGCTTCCCGGAGCCGGTCAGGGCACCGAAGCGCCGGCTGCTCGCGCTGTCCGGCGTCGCGGCGGCCATCGGCGTCCTGGTCGCGATCGTGGCGACCGGGGTTATCACGGTGCTCGCGCTCAGCGGCTCGCACCCCCCGCGGTCAGCTGATGCCGGCCGGCCGGGCAACTCGCCGGGCTCCGCGACCGCCTCGGTGACCGCGGGCTCCGGCTCGGCTGGCCCGGCGTCGCCGACCCTGTCCCCGGCCACCGGCGCGGCGGTCGTCACCAGCGCGCCCCCGGCCGCAGCGCCTTCGGCCTCGCCGACCAAGGCGAAACCGTCGCCGTCGGCCACGTCGTCGGCGCCGCCCTCCCCGACGCCGACACCGACACCGACACCGACACCGACACCGCGACGGCCTACGCCCACGCCGACGTCGACAGCCAGCCCCACGCCGAGGCCCACAGGTACTCCCCCGCTGCCGTTATAGCCCCCTCATCAGGTGCCGTGTTTCCGCTGGCCAGTTATTTCGTTCTGGTATCTGGTTATGTCGTTCGGCCTGAGCTTCGCGCCGGACCAACTACGGTTAGCCGCATGCAGGACCGTGACCTGGTCGCGGCCGTCGTCGCAGGTGAACCGGATGGCCTCGCCGAGGCGTACGACCGGTACGCCGCGTCCCTCTACGCCTACTGCCGCTCGATGCTGCCGCGGGCCGAAGCCGCCGAGGCCGTGCGGGACACCTTTCTCATCGCGGTCTCGCGGCTGGACGGACTCCGTGATCCTGACCGGCTCGATGCGTGGCTGCACGCCGTGGCGCGGAACGAGTGCCTGCGCCGCCTGGGCGCCGGAGAACCCGGAGCGTCCGCAGCGGTGGCCAGCCCAGTGGATCCAGATGACCTGCCCGCGGTCACGCTTCCGGCCGAACTCCGCGGCCAGGTGCTGACGGCCTGCGCTGATGACTCGCCGACCGGTCGCGCGCACCGGGTCAGCGTGACGCATCGCGCGGGTACGTTCGGCGCTTCGGGTTTCCCTGAGGCCATCGGCCTGACCGGGCCCCCGTGGTGGCAGCAGATCCGGCGGCATCCGCGCTCGGTGGCGGCCGCGGCCATGATCGTGGCGGTGGCCGCGGTGGCCGGGATCACCGTGGTCATGACGGCCAGCGGATCGCAGCGCGCCCATGTCTCCGCCCTCGGGCTCGGTGGCGGCGCGGCCGGCTCGCCGTCCATCGCGGCCCCGGCCAGCGCCAGCGCGGCGGCATCCCCCACGCACAAGGCCGCGCCCTCGGCCAGCCCGCCGACGCCGTTGGTGACGCCGTTGGTGACGATGCCCGCGGGCGCACCCAGCCCAGGTCCGCCGGGACGGGGCACGCCTGCGCCCTCGACCCCGCCGCGGCCGGCGACACCGTCCGCCTCGCCGTCGCTCCCGCCGTCCGCCTCGCCGAGCCAGGGCCGCCTGCTGCTTGCACCGGACAAACTGCTGCTCACGTCGGCTAAGGGCAAGGCCGCCAGCGGGTTCTTCGTACTCACCGCCACGGGCGGCCCGGTCGGCTACTACACCATCAAGGTCCCGGCCGGCGTGGCCGGCAAGGTCGCCGTCTCACCGTCTGCGGGATCCCTCCCGGCCAACGGGTACGTGGTGGTGACCGTGACCGTGACCAGCAATGCCGCGCTGAGCACGGACCTTACCGTGGAGCCGGGCAACCTCACCGTCACGGTGGTGTACGAAATCAAGGCGAAGGCGTGAGGAACTGATCGAGTTCGGCGCGGGAGGGTGAGGTCGCCGCACCGGCCCGGGTGACGGTCAGGGCGGCGGCCGCGTTGGCCCGGCGGGCGGCGTCGCCTGCGGTCAGCCCGGCGGCCAGGCCGGCCAGGAACACCCCGGAGTGGGCGTCGCCCGCGCCCGTGGTGTCGACCGCCGTGACGGTGGGTGCGGGGATGTGGCTCAACCCGGCCCGACCCGGGCGGCACCAGGCCATAGCCGGACACGTAAACGGCGTCGCCGGCCCGGACCTCGATCAGGTCCCACGCGCCCGGCTCACGCAACGACTCGGCGCCCAGGGCGGTGACGAACGTCCGCTCGCCGCCGCCCTCGACCAGGGCCACGTCGAAACCCGTGTCGGCGTCGGGGTCCGGCCCGCGCAGCAGGCCGATGCCCTCCCCGGCCAGCGCCGCGCGCACTTTGTCGCCCCGCGGACCGGTGCCGTGACCGCCGGCGTAGACGACCGGCAGCCCCTGCCGGACCGCGGCGGCCATGATGTTGAACCCGCCGCCCACCTCGATGGCAGCGGATTCCGCGAGCATGTCGCCACCGCGTTGGGGCAGCGCGGGCACCCGCATCAGCAGGTCGACGATCGCCTCGCCGGCGAAGACGAGACGCTTCGGCGGACGGCTCATCGGGGCTGGCTCTGGCATGGTCCTCCGTCTCGCGCGCGTCGACCCGCCGCGGAAAGGCTATCCCGCCGTAGACGGGAGAAGATTAAGCCGAACGAGCTGGCGTTCACGCTTACCGCACCGCGCAACGGATCGCGGCGCTAAGCGCGGGGATCGCTGTGCATCGCGCAACGCGTACAGCTCGTCGGCTAGCGAGGCCAGGCCGAGGCCCTGGGCGTCGATCATGGCGATCGCGGTGGCCGGGAAGACGTCGATGCCGTGGCAGGCGCCGGCGACCCGCGATCCCGGTGTTGTGCGTGACGCTGCTGGCCATCTCGCAGGGCACCGTGGCAGCTGGCGCCGCAGCCGGAGGCGTGCAGGCCGCCGCGGCCGGGCCACGTGCCACGCTGTTCCTGTTCGGGGCGATCAGCCTCGCGGTCACCGTGTTCCTGCTCCCGGCACCAGTGCGCCGGGCCCAGTTGCGCTTACCTCTGGCGTGATTTTTCGTTCCGATGTTCCCCGCCAGCCGATCCCTACAGGACGTGCTGGCCGTACATCTGGCCCAAGGGGTCGGCCAGGAGTTCCAGCCGGGCGCCGTCGGGGTCACGGAAGTACAGCGAGGTCCCGCTCTCCTCGAGATAGGGGACCGCGGCCGCGTCCAGGTTGGCGCGCAGAGCGGCCCACTTCTCCGGCGTCACCGAGATCGCGATGTGGTGCAGGCCGCCGAGGACTTCGGCGTACGGGCCGAGGTCCAGGCCGGGGAAGTCGAAGAAGGCCAGCAGGTTGCCGTGACCGACGTCGAAGAAGAAGTGGTTGGACCCCGGGTAGTCGCGGTTCTCGATGATCTCGGTCAGCGGGAACTCCAGGACCCCCTGATAGAACCGGACCGTCCGCTCCACGTCAGAGCTGAGCAGTGCGGTGTGGTGGATGCCCCGCGCGCTGCTCGGCGGCCGGTCGGCCTCGACGTAGGTGGCGCGCAACCGGGCGCGCTCCGTCTCGATCGCGGCGAGATCCATGTGCCAGCGCCCCTTAGATACGGAAGAACGAGTTGAGGAACCTGTCGGCCACCGCGCGATCGCCCCGGATGGTGCCCGCGTTCACTCGGCCGAACGCGGTCAGCACCAGGCTCCCTGGATCGAACTCGATCACGGCGGGCATGCCGGACACGTCCTCCTGAGCGTAGCTCAGGCCTGCGGAGGTGATGTTCACCAGGTAGTCGACGGCGTTCCGGCCGGAAACCCTGATGCCGATGGCCAGCGCCTCGTCGTCCTCCAGCGCCTGCGTGGTCGCCTGCCACAGGATGAAGATGAACGGCACCAGCAGGTCCGGGGTCAACGAACAGAAGTGGCCCGGTCACGCGACGCGCATCCCGGGGCGGAAAACCGCCTGGCCGGACCGCTGCGGCCTGCCTTATCCCGACGCGGAGACCGCTTGGCCGAACGCGGCTACAGCACGCGCAGTTCGACGCTGATGTTGCCGCGGGTGGCCCGCGAGTACGGGCACACCTGGTGCGCGGCCTCGGCGATCTCCCGCACCTTCTCCCGGTCCAGGCCCGGAACGTGAATGACCAGCGTGACCACGAGCCCGTAGGCGTCACCCTCGGGCCCGATGCCCACCTCGGCGGTCACCGTGGACTCGCCAGGATTTATTGGGGCCACGCCGGCCCGGCGGGACACCAGCCGCAGCGCGCTGTGGAAGCACGCCGCGTACCCGGCGGCGAACAGCTGCTCGGGGTTGGCGCCGTTGCCGCTGCCGCCCATTTCGGTCGGCGGCGCGAGGTCGAGATCGAGGCGATGATCCGAGGAAACGACGTGGCCGCTGCGGCCATCCCCCGTCGACGTGGCCTCCGCCGTGTAAAGGACCTTGTCGGGCATGAACAACCCCTATCGATCGTGATTGAGTGATGTGGCCAGCGTGGGCAGGCCGGGCTCTGGCCCGCCGGAGATCAGCCGGCTCAGCGCGGCGGTGTCGAGGTGGCCGGCTACCAGGTCGCCCAGCGCGTCCAGCCGCGCCTCCCGCACTGCGGCGAATTCCGTGCCGGGCGCGGGCGTGAAGTCCCGCCCGGCCAGCGCCGCCACCTCGGTCAGGAACGCGCGCCTGAACTCGTCGTTCTCCAGCGCGCCGTGCCAGCTGGTGCCCCACACCGCGCCGCGGCGGCAGCCGTCGAGGAACGGCTTCGCCTGGGGATCGGTGATCTCGGCGACGCCGTGATGGATCTCGTACCCGGCCACCGGCGCGCCCAGCGCGCGGCCCCGCGAGCGGCGCAGGATCTTCTCCGTACCGAACCGGACGCGCACCGGCAGCAGCCCGAGCCCTTCGGTCAGCCCGCGGCGCGATTCCACCGGGTCGTCGATCTGGCCGGCCAGCATCTGGTAGCCGCCGCAGATGCCGAGCACCGGCCGCCCGGCCCGGGCCCGCTCGGTGACCGCCTCGGCCAGGCCGCGGTCCCGCAGCCAGGCCAGGTCGGTGACGGTGGCCCGGGACCCCGGCAGCACCACCAGGTCCGCGTCGGCCAGGTCGGCCGGCGTCACCGCGAACCGCACCAGCACGCCGGGCTCGGCCGACAGCGCGTCGGTGTCGGTGAAGTTGCTGATCCGCGGCAGGCTGACCACCGCGACCCGGAGAAAATCCTTACCACCGAACGAAGTGGGTTCTACGCCATGGCCGGGAGTAGTCGAGTAATCATCGGAGGGGCGGCCGCGGGTAGTGGCGGCTAGCGGGCGCACGCGGGTCGCCAGGGACGCGCGGGTCGCCAGGGATAGGGAATCCTCGGCGTCTAGCCAGAGGCCTTCGCGCCAGGGCAGGACGCCGTAGACGGGGCGGCCGGTGAGCTGCCGCAGCATGGCCAGCCCGGGCTCGAGCAGTTCCGGGGCACCCCGGAACTTGTTGATCACGAAGCCGGAGATGAGCGCCTGGTCGGCGGGCGAGAGCAGGGCCAGCGTGCCGTACATGGCGGCGAACACCCCGCCGCGGTCGATGTCGCCGACCACGATGACCGGCAGGCCGGCCGCCCGGGCCAGGCCCATGTTGGCCACGTCGGTGTCGCGCAGGTTGATCTCGGCCGGGCTGCCCGCACCCTCGCAGATGACCACGTTGTAGGCGTCCTGCAGCCGGCTCAGGCTGTCCAGCGCGACCTGCTTCAGGCGCGGCGCGTGCGACCGGTAGCCCACCGCGTCGGCTTCGGCTTCCGGGTGGCCGAGCACGACCACCTGGCTGCGCCGGTCGCTACCCGGCTTGAGCAGCACCGGGTTCATGTCGGCGGCCGGCTCGATGCCCGCCGCGGCCGCCTGCATCGCCTGGGCGCGGCCGATCTCGGCCCCGTCCAGCGTCACGTAGGAGTTCAGCGACATGTTCTGCGCCTTGAACGGCGCCACCTTCACGCCCTGCCGGGCCAGCCACCGGCACAGCCCGGCCACCAGCACGCTCTTGCCCGCGTCCGAACCCGTCCCGGCGACCAGCAGCGTCCCTCGCACGGATGCAGGCTACTGGCCGGCATGTTTGGCGGCGTCCAGGAGGGTAGGTGTAGGCCACTAAGACTTAAGAAGGAGACCCCAAATGTTGCTCTTCCTACTGGCCCTGCTCGTCATCCTCGCCCTGTTCGGCGCCGGGTTCGCTCTTCACCTGCTGTGGTGGGTGGCCATCATCGCGCTAGTCGTCTGGCTCGTCGGCTTCTTCATGCGCCGCCGCTGAGCACGCCAATCGGTAGCTAGCACGGCCAGCACGGCCAGGACGGTCGCGGACACGGTGACCGCCCTGGATAGTACGACCGCGCGGCGGATGTCCTCCGACTCCGGGGCGCGGCCCTCCTCCCCGAGTTCCGGGCGCGCCTCGGCCACGCCGCCGTAGACGTTCGTCCCTCCCAGGCGGGTCCCGAGCGCGGCCGCGAAGGCCGCCTCGCACCGGCCCGCGTTCGGGCTCGGATGGTGGCCACCGTCGCGGCGTATGGTTTGCATGACCTTTACGGGGTTGGTTCCTGTCACCAGGGGGGCGCAGGCCGCGGTCAGCGCGGCGGTGACGCGGGCCGGAATCCAGTTGGCCGCGTCGTCCAGGCGCGCCGAGGCCCAGCCGAACCTGTCGTACCTGGCCGAGCGGTACCCCACCATCGCGTCGAGCGTGTTGACCGCGCGGTACGCGACCAGCCCCGGGATCCCGGTCACCGCGCCCCACAGCAGCGGCGCCACCACGGCGTCCGAGGTGTTCTCGGCCACCGACTCGATCACCGCCCGGGTGATTTCCGTCGCGTCCAGCTGCGACGGATCGCGACCGCACAGGCTGGGCAGGACTTCGCGGGCTGAGGCAAGATCGTTGTGGTGTAGTGAGAGCCCGATTCGTTCGGCTTCATGATGGAGTGAACGGGCCCCGGTGACAGCCCAGACCGCGAGCGCGGCCGCGGCCGCCTGGCACGGCGGCCGGCCTCGCGTACGGCGGTGCAGGATCGCGGCGGGGGCGGCGACGGCCAGCACGCAGGCGGCCACGTGCGCGGCGCCGCGGCCGCGGCTGTCGGCGTAGTCGCGGGCCTCCAGCGCCGCGGCGGCGCGGCCGAACGCGGCCACCGGATGACCGCGGCGCGGGTCGCCGAGCAGCGCGTCGAGCGCCACGCCTGCCGCCAGTCCGGCCGCCAAGGGCCAGCGTGAGCGCGCCGAAGCGGCGCGGCGGCGTTTGGGCACCACGTCATTGTGCCCCCTTCGGCCTAGGACCTTTTACTTACCCGGGGTGCGGCGGGCGGCCGATGCGGCGGGCGGGCTCCGCGGGCAGGCTGGTCTTATGGCTAGGACATATGCGGAGCTTGGCGGGCTCATGACGCTGATGACGGGGGACGAGAAGCACGGGCCGAGCGCGACATCGACGCTCGACGTGCTCTGGGTCCTGTATGACCAGGTGCTCCGGGTATCGCCGGACACCGCCGACGATCCCGGCCGCGACCGGTTCCTGCTGTCCAAGGGGCACGGGCCGGCCGCCTATTACGCGGTGCTCGCGGCCAAGGGGTTCTTCCCCGAGTCGTGGCTGGCCGGCTTCGGTTCGGCCGACTCGCGGCTGGGTTACCACCCGGACCGCAGCCTCATCCCCGGCGTGGAGATCGCGAGCGGATCGCTCGGGCACGGGCTGCCGCTCGGGGTCGGCCTGGCCCACGGGCTGCTCGCCCGGGGGCTTTCCGCGCCGCGGGTGTACGTGCTGGTGGGCGACGCGGAACTGGACGAGGGCAGCAACAGCGAGGCGATCGTGTACGCCGGCGCGGTGGGCCTGCCCAACCTGACCGTGGTCGCGGTGGACAACTGGTCCTCGTCCTACGGCTGGGGGCCGGGCGGCATCGAGGCGCACTTCGCGGTCAGCGGGTGGTCGGCGGTCCGCGTATCCGGCCGCGATCACGCCGCGCTGGCTTCGGCGTTCCGGGCCACTTCGGCCGGAGCGGGTTCGGAGGCCGCGGGCGGGCCTCAGCTCGTGGTGGCCACGGTCGAGGACAAGGGGTGACGCGAGCTCGCGGGGCGCCGGCGCCGTCCTGGACGAAGGAGCGAGGAACAAGCGACGAGGGCCCGTCGCCGCAGGTGGCCAGGCAAGCACAGCGGCGCCAAAAGGGCGCCTCAGGAAGCTAGCAGGAGACACAGATCATGACCGACATGCGGACGGCGTTCGCCGATACGGCTTCGGCGCTGCTCGATGAGGACCCGCTGACCGCCGTCGTGCTGGCGGAAATCTCCGCCGACATGTTCGCCAAGGCCGCGGCCAGGCACCCGGACCGGGTACTCAACGTGGGCATCAGGGAGCAGCTGATGGTCAGCGTCGGCGGCGGGCTGGCGCTGGCCGGGATGCGGCCGATCCTGCACACCTACGCGCCGTTCCTGGTCGAGCGGGCCTTCGAGCAGGTCAAGCTGGACCTCGCGCACCAGGGCGGGCACGCCGTGCTGGTCAGCATCGGGGCGTCCTACGACGCGGCCCGGGCCGGGCGGACGCACCAGGCGCCAGAAGACGTGGCGCTGATCGACACGGTGCCCGGCTTCTCGGCGCTCGTGCCGGGGCACCCGGCCGAGGTCGGCGGGCTGCTGCGCGGGGCGGTGAACGGGCTGGACGCTGGCTCTGCTTACTTGCGGCTGTCTGCTGAGAGCAACCGGGAGGCGAGGCCGGTCTCACCGGGCCTGGATGTGGTCCGCACGGGGCGGCGGGCGGTCGTGGTCGCGGTGGGGCCGATGCTGGACCCGGTGCTCGACGCGGTGAGCGAGGAGGACGTGACCGTGGCGTACGCCACCACCGTCCGGCCGTTCGACGCCGACGGGCTGTCCTTGCTGGCGGCTGCGTCGTCCGGGTCGGTCGTGGTGGTCGAGCCCTACCTGGCGGGGACATCCGCGTTCGCGGTGTCTTCGGCGCTGGCGTCGCGGCCGCACCGGCTGCTGAGCCTCGGCGTCCAGGACGCTGAGCTGCGACGGTACGGGATGCCTGGTGATCACGCCCGGTGGCAGGGACTGGACGCGGCCGGGATCCGGCGGTCGGTGCGGCGGTTCCTGGGTTTGACATAGAGCGTGCTCTAGGTCCGAGACACGTTTTCGATGAAATACCGCATGACTGACCCAGGTTCGGGTATACTCTGGCGCTCGGGAGTCACCTCGGCTCGTCGGCTTCGTTCCTGGCCGAGGTAGGCGGCTTCGCAGGCGCGACACTGCGACCTTCGTGTGGCCGTGGCGTGATCTTCGCCATGCACAATTACCTTCGGGCGCCCGTAGCTCAGCCGGACAGAGCAGCTGCCTTCTAAGCAGCGGGTCGCGGGTTCGAATCCTGCCGGGCGCGCTGGCTGGCTGACCTGCGGCTTTACCTGCTAGGCGCCGCTTGCGCTGGCGGGCTGCTCAATAGCCAGGCGGTTGCCGAGGTAGACCGCGGCAGCGCCGGGATCGGGCATGCTAGCTGCACAGACGGGGAATGGTGTTCCCTCGCGGCGATAGCTGTAGCGCTCGGACAGCAGATAATTTCAGCGCCAAAGGCTGCCGGACTTAACCGTTGGCAGGTCAAGGCGGCTTGGCCGAACCGTGGTGTTGGCCACTGATTCCTAATCTTCATGTATCACATCTGATACAATAGGATTGATCGGAGGAGGACTCAGGGATGACCGGATCGGAATCTGACGCTCCTGGGCTTGCCCGGCCCGAGTTGGTACGCGTGCTCGAATCAGCGGCACGGCTCCAAGAGGTCGTTCCCGATGCCGTCTTGGTTGGCGGCTCTGCCGCGGCGCTGTGGGCCAATCACCGCTTCTCCTATGACCACGACCCTGTGCTGCAGGATCTCAGTGATCGCTTCGACGCCGTACTTGAAGCGATCGAAACAACGGACGGATGGGTGACGAACCGGGTGACCCCGGAAAGATCATCCTCGGCGAACTGGGCGATATCGAGTCTGGAGTCCGCCAGCTAATCCGGAACAGGCCCTTGGAGGTCACGGAAGTGGAGCTTCCGTCCGGACAGGTACTCCGGGTACCGACGCCAGACGAGACGCTGCGGATCAAGGGTTACCTCATTGTCCGGCGTAACCAAGTACGGGACTACCTCGACGTGGCGGCTCTTTCTGACAGGCATGGAATCGCTCACGCTGCAGATGTACTCCGGCACATTGATACCTACTACTCCGATCAGCGCGGCCCCGAATCGGAGGCTGTTGCGACCCAGCTCGCCCGGCAACTTGCAGACCCTAGGCCAGCTGACGCTCGTACGATCGGCCAGCTTGGCCGGTACAAGGGCCTGGATGCACGCTGGACGGACTGGGGGAACGTTACCGACGTCTGCCGCTCGCTAGCTGTGGAGATGGTTCAATGACCACCGCTCTGAGGTTCCGCAATATTGACGCGTCTCCGGATGACCCGGTGGAGACCTGGCCCTTCGAAGGCATCCTCGCGGCAGTTGAACGGGGCACCCTCCCGGATTGGCGCCGGCTCGCGAGCACGATCCGGACCGATCCCTGGGGTCCAGTAGCCCATCAGGTCCTCGAAGCCGTTCACCTGTCCCATCCCTACGGCACCACCGAGTTGCTAGAGGGGGTAGTAGCCCACGCCCGTAAGCTGGCCGCCGACTCAGAACGGGCGGATGTCGCATCCGAGGTGCAGGGCCTCGTCGCCAGATCCGGGCTGTCCAAGCAGGATTTCGCGGAGAGAATAGGAACCTCGCGGTCTCGCCTGTCGACCTACATGTCTGGCAAGGTCGTGCCCTCAGCAACCTTGATGGTACGGATGCGGCGGGTCGCGCTTCACGCCTCTGAGATGGACTACTCAAGCTGCGAGCTAGGCATAGCTGGAATGGCTCCCCGCTCCGTGATCTCATCTCACCACGTGAGCGCAGGGTAATTTTCCTGACGCTTCCAGATGACATGATCAATATGACTCCTGCGACACAATTTGCTAACTCGGTAACTGCTCGCCGTCGTCAGCAAGAACGAGCTCATGAGCGGAAAATCCGTTGTACCGGGCTTTCCAGCAAGCCCGGCGGGTAAAGCCAATGATCAGCTGCCGTGCATGTGAATGAACGCAATCAACCGCACGCTCAGCCAGCAGCAGGCTGCCTGGGAGCAGGTGTACTCGCCTTCGGTCCGGGACAGCCTGTCCGGGTGGGTGCATTTCACGAAAGACCTTCACCCGAAGTGCCGCTGGCGTTCCCGGAATGGGGCCTGCAATTGTGGAATTCTGACGGTAAATACGGTGGCGGCGCGGACAACGAAATATTTCATCCGGGCGATGGCCGGGCTGATGAAAAACACCGGGCAGAATGGCCAGATCTGGATGCACGCCTTCTGGGAGGATGGCGACGGCGACATAGGCGTGTCCGGCCCGGACAGCTCCCCCGGCCGGATGGTGCTGGCGCCACGGGCCCGGCAGGCGTTCCTGGAGTGCTTCGCCGGGCCCGCGGCGTAGGGCTCAGAACGGCCCGGCGGTCTCCAGCGCGGCCCGGGTCTGGTCGTAGCCTGCGCTGATCCGGCGCAGGATCGACTGACGGGAGAAATCCCCGGCGCTGTCCTCGGCCGGTTTCTTCATGTCGATCATGTGGATGCGCCGGATGTGCTGATAGCCCATCACCTCATCCCATTCCCGCTCTTTCCGGACCGGCGCGTCGGACGGCAGCTGCTCATCCACCTGCTTCAGGACGCTGATGAACCGCGTATAGCTGGCGGCGGTATCCAGGTCGGACCGCAGCCGGTTGCTGACCAGCAGCTCCAGCATCCGCTGCGATACCCCGTACAGGTTGTCAGGCCGCGGCGCGGCAGCCACGTTTACGTCGATCATGAAGATCGGCATCGAGGCCGCCTCGTCCTCGGTCAGGTTGTCGAGGATCGGCTTGAGCGGGGTGTTGTCGGTGAGGCCGCCGTCCCAGTAGGCCCGGTCCCGGATCGTGGTCCACGGGAAGCCGCCCGGGAAGCTACCGCTGGCCAGCACGTGCTCGATGCCGAACCGTACCGGCTGGTACTCCGGCTGCAGCGGGCGCGGGAGCTTGTCCGCGGGGATGTTGGTGAAGTAGGCGACCGTGCCGCCCTCGACGCCGCTGGCCGAGACGGTCAGCCGCATGTGGCGTGGATCGCGTACCTGATCCCAGTCCACGAGATCTTCCAGCGTCTTGCCCACCGTGGGCTTCGCGACGTAGGTCCAATCAGGCAGATTCCAGACATCCAGCCGCGGCCGGTACATGCCCGGCACCACGAGCGACGGTATGTAGGAGAACCATAGCCGTGTCATCCACTGGGGCAGGAACGGGACCGGGATCTCGGGCAGGAACGGGATCGGCGAATCGACGGCGAGCTTCTCCCATAGTTTCCGGAGGACCCGCGGCGGGTACTGCGTGGCCCCGGCCAGCGCCGCCGCGTTCACCGCCCCCGCCGACGCCCCGGTCACGATCGCGCACTCCATGCCGCGTTCGTACAGATACTCGACCGCGCCGACCTCGTAAGCGCCGAGGGCGCCGCCGCCCTGGAGTACGAGCCCGAATTTCTGTTTCGCGGGCTTGTCCCCGTTCCCCCGCTCAAGCCCGCCATTCGCGCGGTCCGTGACGTGTGTACTCATAGTTTCCCCTCCGTGCTGCCTTACGCCCCCATGCCGGCAGGGCGACATACCAGGTTGCTGTCCCGCTGACCAAATGGGCGGGCGTCCTTCTCCTGCGCGTCCGGCGGCCAGCCCGGCACGCTCTGGCCGGTCTTGGCCCGCACGGCCGCCAGGAACGACGCGTAACTCCAGGCCAGGTCGCGCGCTCTTCTCGTCGCCGCGGTCCTGGCCGAATTGCCCGCTGAACTCGAGATAACCGCTGCGGAAGACCAGGCCATTAAACATCTTGTCCGCGCCGCCCCCATATCTATCTTGCATCTACGATGGTGAATCCGTCATGGATGCATGTCAACCCCGCCGGGCTTACGCCTCCGGAGCTCGGCAATATCCGTCCTGACCTGCTGGTACGGGATGAAGATCTTGAAAAGTGCATTCAGTGAAATCCTGCAAACCCGGTGCTGGCCGGGGCATCCTGGCCAGGTGAAACGCGCTTCCGGCAGACGAAGCCGGCAAAGCCATTTGTGAGTTGTGTCTCATCGGGGAGGAACAGCTGGGCTCGGGTCCGGGCGGCGCTCCGATCGCGCCCACGCCACTATCAACGGAAATTGCGCCGCTGCTCAGACACCCCCTGTTTCACAGGCGCTCACCTTATGAAACACGTACCGGAAGCGGCCCTGTGCCAATGCCATGTAGATCGGTGTTTTCACGGTCGGGTTCGGGGCTGCGCTAGCGGTTACGTTGCGTGATTCCTGCGCTGGCTGGATCGGCGGCCGGATCAGCTTCACATCACCCGCAAACCGTGACAAACCTGGGGTCCTTTGGTGCAACGACGGCGTTATGTTCCCCTGTTGTGCATGCGAGTAGCCAGAGTTACACTGATTTCTCCAGCAACCTGAGGAGCTGATCGTGGATCAGGAAGACAAGGAGCAGCTCGAGCGCGCGGCCGAAGACCTGCTGAACAGGCGGTTCGGCGAGGGAGTCGTGCAAAAGGCCGAGGTGCTGCAGTACGGCGACGAGCCCGTGATCGAGCCCGGCCAGGTGATCGTCCGGGTGATCCTCAACCCGACCGACGAGGACCCGCACGAGACGATTGAGGCGTTCGAGAAGGCACATCAGGACACCATCACGGAACTGCGCGCGAGGATCGCCCAGAACATGCCCTTCATCGGGCGCCTGCAGTTCACCGTCCCGGCAGAGGAGGGCAAGCGCCCCGTCATCACGATGCCCATCGGGCCGCCGGATCGCACGGCCATCGGTCGCAACCTCACCCCGGTGATGGCCCGGCTCGATCCCAAGGACCTGGAGACACTCGACGCCCTGATCACCGCCGGCATCGTCTCTAACCGCGCCGACGGCGTCCGATGGGCGCTGGCCCGCATCCGCGAGCGCCCCGCCTACACCCAGCTCCGCGAGCACATCGGCAAGATCGGCGAGCTGAAGGCCCAGTTCTGAGGAAACCCCGACGCGACCCGGAGCGCCCGGACCGCGTCACCCCAGATCAAGCGACACGACCCCACTCTCCAAGGCCAGCCTCGGTACGGTCTTGTCACTGCGTGGCCGGAGCCGACGGCCCAGACCGGGCAGCGAGCGGCGCAGGCCCTGCAACAGCCCGAGCCCGTCGGCGCCCATGCTCAGGCTCCCCGCGAATGTCACTGCCATCGCCTAACATCACCATGAACCGGAACCGCGAGACGCGGTTTCGCGTGCCGCTCAGGATATGGCGAACCGCCTCGCCGCGGCACGCCGCGACGAGGGAAAGGCGCGTAGCGCACGCGATCGCCTGACGCGCGAACTTGAGGAACTGCGGCACCAGGTCCGTGCTGCCCGCCTGCGCTGGGGCGACCATGTGCCGGACGGACCCGAGTACGCGGAGACGGCGGAGCCAGAGCAGATCCAGCGCCGGGAGAAGTCAGCACCGTGGGCCGACGCCGAGTTCACCGCGGCGCGGACCGAGCTTTTCCTCGCAGCGCTCGCCCTGCACAGGGCGCCGATCCTGGCCGAGGCGCCCACATTCCGCCGGAACCTCAGTGCGCTGGTGGACATCCTCGGCGGCAAGGGGCGCCCCAGTGACGCGGCGACGCTGGCCGCCTGGCAGACCTTCTTCCTCGTGGTTCCGGTGGTGTCCACCACGTTTGCCTCCCTCGACAGGCTGTTCGGCGGCCTTGGCCGTGAGTCGCTTGGCTGGCTGTTCGTCGACGAGGCCGGGCAGGCGCCGCCGCAGTACGCGGTCGGCGCCCGATCATGCTCCCCGACCCCCTCCAGCACGTGAGACTCGTACGTGGCGGCTCGCAGCAGGACACGATGGACCTGCGCCTTCTCGCCGAGGGCGCGCGCCTGCTCGAGCAGATCGACGGACATGTCACCGTGCTCGCGCGAATTCAGCCCGGCGAGCGTGATCAGCGCGTGCGCCTCCGTCGCGCCATCGCCCGCCTGCCGGGAGGCCTGCAGCGCCTCCTCGGCGGCGGCGCGGGCGCCGGGTCGTCCCGATACGCCCAGCCATGCGGCCAGCCAGCCGAGCACCTGTCCACGGGCCGGCCCCGGAGAATCCGCCGGCACCAGCCGCAGGGCCTCGCGGAGGTCATCGATGCCCTCGCCGTGGCCCAGGCGCCGTTTCATCCGGGCCCTGGCCTTCAGCATCAACGCCGCCCGCGCCGGCTCGCGGGCCGCATCGATCTGCTCCAGCGCCGCGGTCGCGAACCCGATGCCGCGTTCAGTCTCGCCCGCGGATAGCGCGGCTTCCACCGCTGATTCCAGGACGGTCAGGTGGCTGGCCCCAATCCGGCGCGCGGCGTCGGGCAGCGTGTCACACAGCTCGAGGATCCTGGCCAGCATGGTGAGCTTCTCGGCGTACGCGAGCGCCTGCCCGGCCGCGGCCGCCGCCTGCCAGGCGCTCTCCAGCGCCCGGGCGGTATCGTGCGCCGCGTACCAGTGGTGCGCCTGCTCGATCACCGCGCGGCCCGGCGGGACCAGCGACGGGTCTGCTGCCAGGGCCTCGGCCAGGCGGGCGTGCCACCGGGTCCTGTCGCCCGGCAGCACCTCTCCCAGGATCGCCTCCCGGATGAGGGCGTGCCGGAACACGTACCCGTCCACATCGGTCACCAGCACGTTCGCCGATACCGCCGCTCGCAGCGCACCGGCCAGCCGGTCATCGCCGAGCCCGGTGACCGCGGCAAGCAGCGCATGCCCGCACCGCTGGCCGGCCACGCTCAGCGCCTCCAGCACACCCAGGGCCTCCGCAGGCAGGCCGCGCACGTCGGCCAGCACGAGATCGCGCAGCGACTCCGGCAAATCCGAACCCGGGCTGCCGCCGCACCGCAGCAGCGCCCCCAGGAACAACGGGTTGCCCTCGCTGAGCGCGTACACGCATTCCGCAAGTCCCGGCTCGGGCTCGCGGCCCAGGACGCGGGCCATGAGCTCACCGGCCTGGCGGCGCGCAAGTCCGCTCAGAGCCAGCCGTTCCACCCAGTCAAGCCGGTCCAGTTCCGCGAGCAGCGGCCGCAGCGGATGACCCCGGTGCAGCTCATCGGAGCGGAACGTGACCACGATCAGCACGCCGTCCAGGGCCCGCTGGTTACCAACCAGGAACGCCAGCAGGTCACGCGTAGACCGGTCCGACCAGTGCGCATCCTCGATCACCAGTACCAGCGGCCCGCTCTCGGCCAGATGCTCAAACAGGGCCAGCACCTGCTCGAACATCCTCGCCCGCGCCTCGGCCGGGTCCGCATTCACGCCGGGCTCCCCGAGTTCGGGCAGCAGCCTGGCCAGTTCTCCCGCGCCCTGGCCAGGCACCATGGCCGCGACGCCATCAGCACCCAGGTCGCGGACCAGGTCCCGCAGGATCCCTATAAAAGGGGCGAACGGCAGGCCCTCCGCGCTAAGCTCCAGGCAATACCCGGACAAAACCCTGGCGGCTGCCGCGGCCCGCGCCCGCACTCCGAACTCGCCGACCAGCCGCGACCTGCCGATCCCGGCCTCACCGCCGATGAGCACCGTCGACGGCCGGCCCTCCCGGACCGGCTCGAAGGCGGCATCCAGCGCCGCCAGTTCCTCCGCCCGGCCCACAAGCACCGGGGCACCCGCATCCCGGCTCACGCCTTACATAATCTCCCGGTACCAGATCAGACGCCAACGCCGGCCTGCCCCTCGCATCCTGATGTCAGCCTTCAGCGCGCCGGGACCGGAGCGGCTCGCGCCACCGGCTGGTGACCAGCAGCCGACGGTCCCGGCCGAAGTCGCGGTGCTGATCTTCGGGCCGGCAGGTACTGGCGCCGCTTGCACTCCTCCCTGTCACCATCCGGATTACCGGGTCGACCAGCGCCGGATTGCAGCCGTCGCTACGAGCGGGACCACGCTCTGGTCCCGGTTCCATGTAGCCGTCGAGCACCGCCGGTTCGCCACAGGCGGTGCCGCCGAGCACGATGTCGAGCCCGAGGCGGGAGGCTGACCGCACGACCATATGCCGCACGAACTGACCATGCCTCGGAGCCACAGTTAGCGGATCACAAGAGCAGGCGCGTCAAGCGGCAATAAGCGGGTGGGCCTTCGCCTGCTCATAGAGCGGCTCGGGGGCCAGGTCGATCCCATCAGGCCACACGATGGTTCCTGCTTCCTGATCCACCGTAACCTCAGCGAAGTAGCCGGAGTCATTCAGCGGCACGAGGACGCCTGTCCACTGTTCGGCCGAGAAGTCGACATCCCCTGCCGTGCCGTCGCTGAAGAGCAGGCGGAGTACGTGGTCACCGACCACGGCTACGCCCACGACGACTGGCAGGTAGTTCTCACTCACATCCTCAATGCTACGCCAGCGGTTCGATGGCGAGCAGCTGCTCGTTCCGCCGGGCCCGTTCCCAATTAGCCATGATCTCGTCCCTCCGGAGGTTTGCCCATTCCGCACGAACTGCAGAGCGCGCGGATCGAGGCTGCCCGCGAGCACCTCCCCGTTCACCGAGACCGAGGCCCGCCTCCCGGAATGGTAGGCATGGAAGTGGGCCACCGGGTGATCGCGCTCGTTCCAGTACATGTAGATGACGACCCCGTAGAACGCGCTGACACGCGGCATGGCCTGACGATAGCCGATTCATCTACCTCAAGACGGATAGCCAGCTCGGGCCACGGCGCCGTCTTGAAGTCGTTACAGACAGTGAGCATTTGCCCAGCACAGGAAACTCCACAGCCCGCAGAACTCCCTGCCGACTCTGGCGCGGGGACAACAAACCACCGCTATGGCCAGGTCGGGCGCGCCAGTCAACCAGTTCTGCGCGGCCGTGCAACGTGTAGCAGTTATCGCACCCCGCACCGGGGTGGCCGGGGCGGGATCGCTGACTCGTTCGGCACTGATCTTGTCGTACCGGGCCAGCTCGGGAGCCGGCCGCGGGCCGGGAGCCGGGTCGGCGCGCTTAGACGGCTGGGTGAACACGTAGGCGGTGTTGACGTTGGTGCCGCGGGTCAGGGCGACCCGTTAGGCGTGCTGGCGGTCCTCGGTGCCGGTGATCACCGCCAAGCCCGTGTGCACGGTGCGGCCCTGGGCGCGGCGTGATCGGTGACCGCGTAGCCGAGTTCGGAATTTCTGTAGTCGGCGTACAGGAAGTGGCGGTCGGTCCAGCGGCGCTGGCCGGTGCGCGGGTCGGGGTCGAGGGCCCGGCGGACGAGCAGGCCGTTCCGGGTGATGGCCTCGATGCGGAGCAGGTCGCCGTTGGCCAGGGTGCGGCCTGGTTCGCCCGCCTCGGTGGGTCCCTGCCTGCGCGGCGTAAGGACACCAAGATCACGCCTTGGGCCCAGCGTTGAGTAGCCGGCCGGGCGCTGGGCGGGGATGACGACGGCCAACGCGCCGGTTAGCTCAGCGCTCAGCTTCGTGGGATGAGCTCATCTAGCACGTCCGCCAGGCCTGCCAGATCAGGCAGTTCCCGCGTTGGCGCAGGCTCGGCCCGCTCACCGAGCCGGTTGATCCAGATCGAGCGGATGCCGAGGTGATGGGCGGGCACGATGTCATGGAAATGGCTCTGAGCGACGTGGACATGGCGGGACTTGGCGGCGCCGGTCGACTCGTAGAAAGCATGCCAGTGCCCATGAGCGGGCTTGTACGAGCCAATCTCCGAAGCTACGATCGCCCGTTCGAACGGAACGCCGATGGCCTTGAGCGAGGCCTCGATCAGGCCGCGATCGCTGTTGGAGAGCGCGGCCAGCTTCCAGCCTCGCTCATGGGCCTCGGCCAGCGCGCCCGGCACCTCGGCGAACACCGGCCAGCCGGGAAGGGAGCGCCCCAGCGCATCTTCCTCTTCCGGCGGAAGCGTAACGCCGGCCTCAGAGGCGAGCTGTCCGAGTACGGCCGCCATCACATCCCGGTAGCTCCACCCAGGGTGCTCGCTCTGGACCCGCGGCTCGATCTCGTGGTAGCGGGCGAGCAGCTGCTCGCCCGCCGGTGAACCAAAAAGACGGCCAAGCTCGGCCCCGATGCCGGCATTCCAATCGACCAGCGTCCCGTAACAATCGAACGTCGCCCACCGCGGCAGCACCGGCCGAGCATACATATGACGCTCGCGGCAGCACAAGCCCGTCTCGCCCGGCTGGATGCGATTACCCGCTCCAGCCGGCTCTTTGCTTACCCCCAGCTGGACAAGATCCGCGATCCGGCCACGCTCTGGCTGGCGGTCAGCTGCCGGCTAGCCGGGCCGTGGCCGCGCCTTCGAGCATCGTCTCGGCGACAAGGTTGTAGGCGAGGGCCCATGCCTCGCGCGTGGGGACGTCGAAATCGTCGCCGAGGGCGGCTGCGAGCGCGGCCAGGAGGGCGTCGCCGAGGGTCTGGTAGTGGGCGGCCCGTACCCCGTATCCGGCGTGCCGGGCGCCGAGGGCGCGAGTGTGGGTGAGAAGTTCGTCCAGGCGGGGCATGGCCCGCACGATCTCGGTGAGTTTGTCGGCGAACTTGACTTCCTGCTGGGCCAGGGGGGTGGTGAACAGGGGGCGCACCGCCGGGTCCCGCGAGAACAGTTCCTGGTAAAAGCGGGTCGCCATACCCGGCAGGTGCGGGCCGAGCCGCTCGAACGATGACTGCACCAAGGTGATCTGCTCTGGCGTCATGGGGGGCTTCCCAGGGCCTGGGCCAAGCCGCCGCGGCCGCTGACACCGAGCTTGGTGTAGGCGTGCTGCAGGTGATTGTTCACCGTCCGCACGGACAGGTAGAGGCGCTCGGCGATGTCCTTGCTGGCCATGCCCGCAGCGGCGAGCATCACGATCTCGCGTTCGCGCCCGGTCAGCGGGACCGGCGCGGCGGCGTGGAAGAGTCCCGGGGTGACGGTGCCTTCGCAGGCGGCGGCCAGCGCGGTTGACCGGTGCGCCGCCGCGGTCGCGGCCCGCTGGTCGCCGTCCCGGCGGAAGGCCTCGGCCGCGCCCGCCGCGGCCTCGGCCGCCAGCAGCAGGGCGCCCAGGGCCTCGAAGTCGGCGGCGGCGCCGGCCAACTCCCGGGCGTCGCGGGCCCGGGCGGCGGCGCCATGGCGGGCCCGGGCGGAAACCAGCGGCGAGTCGCACGCGCCGGCCAGTTCGCGCAGCCGGGCGGAGGTGTCCTGCCCGCTGGTACGCATGAGGTCGTGCAGTAGCCACGACTCGGCGGTCCGGTGCCCGGTGGACGCCGCCTGCGAGGCGGCGTCCCGCAACTGCTGCGCCGCCTCGGCCGGCCGCTGCGATGCCACGGCGGTCCACGCGTCGGCGAGCTGCTGCTCGGGTCCGCGAAAGCCGAACGCCGGCCCGGTGGCGCGCTCGGCAAGCGCCTGGACGGCGGCGCCGGCGTCGCCGAGCATGGCGTGCGCCAGGGCCAGGCCGGAGAGGGCGACGCGGCGCGGGCCGGCGAAGTGACTGGCCTGGGCCACTCCGGCGGCCTCAGCGTAGTAGCGGCGGGCGGTTGCCATCCGGCCTTGCAAGGTGGCCACCCGCCCGAGGTTGACGGCGAAGAAGATCTGGGCGATGGGCACGCGGCTGGAGGCGGCGACCTCGGTGCCGTCCCGGGCCAGCTGCTCGGCCTCGGCGAGTCGGCCGGCCTCGGACAGGGCGAATACCTGGTTGATGAGGTGCATGGCCGGGTGGGCGATGGCCAGCTCGTCGCCGAGCGCGTCGTGGTCGGCGTAGCCGGCCTCGGCCACTTTCACCGCCTCGGCGGTCCGGCCGGTGACCGCCAGGGCGGGCGCCGCGGCGATGGCCCGGACGACCCGGGTCCGCCGGTCGCTACCGGCGAGGCGGTCGAGCACGGCCAGCGCCCGGCCGGGGTGGCCGGAGAACGTCAGCACCGAGGCCTCGTCGGCCACGAGCTCTTCTGCCAGCGGGGATGAGGTGATGACAGCCCGGGCGGCGGCGTTGATGGCCAGCGCCGCCTCGGGCTGGCATAGGCCCCACTGGGCGTTCTTGGCCCGGGTGACCGCCAGCCGCAGGGCGACGTGCTCGTTGCTCGGTAGCTGCTGCCCGCGTGCCAGGATCCGCTCGGCGGCGTCGAAGACGCCGAGCTCATACAGCGCCTCGCCCAGAAGCAGCGCCCCGGGCGCATCCAGCTGGTCGCCGGGCACCGCCTCGATCAGCCGGCGCACCACGCGGAAGTCGTGCGCGTAGCGGGCCAGGTGCGCGCCGCGGATCAAGACCGCCGGATCGGGCCGCCCCCCGGCGTCCAGCCGCCACATCGCGACCCGCAGCGCCGCCGGACCGGGGACGGGGGTCGCGGCCTCCAGCCGGTCGGCCTGGGCCAGCAGGATCGCCCGTGCCCGCGACCGGGGCATGGCAGCGCGGACCACCCTGGCGTGCAGGGGATGGGCCAGGCGGACCTCCTGGCAGGCGATGGCGATCGTCACCAGCCCGGCCCGTTCCAGCGACTCCAGCACCGCGGCGGGGATGGCGGCCTCGACATAGGCGAGGTCCAGCGGCTGGCACAGGGCCAGCAGCTCGACGACGGAACGGGCCTCGGCCGGCAGCTGCCCGATCCGCTGCTCGACCAGGTCCAGCAGCCGGGTGGTGCTCGGCAGCCGGCCCTCCAGGTGCCACACCCCGGACCGCTCGGCCAGCGCCCCGGATTCCAGCCCGCCCAGCACCAGTTCGCGCACGTACAGGGGGTTGCCCCTGGTGACTTCCCAGAACTCCCGCCCGGCGCCGGCCTCCAGCGGGCCGCCCAGCGCTAGGTGCAGCAGGGTATCCAGATGAGTGCGGCTGAGGTCTTCCAGGTCGACCCGCTCCAGCCGGCCGTCCCGCCACAGGCTGGTCACCAGGTCCGGGACCGGCTCGCCGGTGCGCACGGTGGCGACCAGGAAGATGGTACCCTGCCCGGCCAGGTACCCGACAAGCGCAAGCGAGGCGGCATCCAGCAGGGACACGTCGTCGGCGACGGTCACCAGGCGGCGGCCGTCGTGGCGCTCGTGCAACCCCCGGCGGGTCTGCTCGAACAGCGCCACCTTGCCGGCCTGCCCGTCGGGGCCGGGACGGCCGAGCCCAACGGCCAGCAACGCGGCCACGGCGCCCAGCGGTACCAGCGCGGTGGTCCGGCTGCCGGCCACACGTTCGGTCGGGTGGCCGACCGCCGCTGCCTGCTGCCGACATTCGTCGGCCAACCGGGTTTTCCCGACTCCGGCCCGGCCGTGGATTACCAGGCCCGCGAGCTCGCCCGAGCCCAGGGCCCGCTCGAACACCTCGAGCTCCGGCCGGCGGCCGACGATTGGCCACCGCGGCAACGTGACCGTCACACCCGCCAGCATGACAGCCCAGCCCCTGGGCAGACAACCGGCGACGGCGGTCATCCGAAGCGTTACCATGCGCCACGCGGTCACGACGGCCGACTCGAGCCAGGCCGCGATCCCGGCGATGCGGCCGGCCAGGCGGCGGGGAACGCCCAGCTCATCGCGGTAGCGGCGAGGTGGGCAGCGGTGCACTCAAAGCGGGCGACACCGATGCCCAGGCCGCGGTGGCTGCCGGCGATGCCGGGTCCCGGTAGCGTCCGGGACCGCGCAGCGCCCGGCCCAGGACCGTCACGACGTACGCCCGGCCGCCGCATGGACGCTGACCGCCTCCGCCGCAGCGGGAGAACAGGAGCCGGGCCAAGCGGTCATTGTCATGGAAGCTCTCCTCGGTGAGGTCATCTACCGCGACGATCCACCGGGCCGGGCGGCCCGCGCCTGAGCAATGACTACTCATAGGCGCCGACGCGGCGTCGGCCAGGATCCGGGCGGTCATCACCCAGCGCGGCGGGCGAGGCGCGCCGGGCAACTCCCGCTATCTGCGGGGACGTCAAGACCCCGGGCTATCGCCCGGCACCGGCCATCGGGCCTGACACCCCCGGGGAGGTGGCAGGGATCGCGCACCGGCCGCACCGGGCCACCGGATCGCCGCCAAGGGCCGTCCTGTCCGCGCGGACCGCGGACAACTACCGCCAGGACGCCCGCACGCCAGGACGCCCGCACGCCAGGACGCCCGCACGCCAGGACGCCCGCACGCCAGGACGGCCCTGCCGCGCCGAGCTAGCGTTCCGGTCTCGAATTTGTCTTGCTGTTGTTACGGGACCACGTGAGGCGTTTTTGGTCCCAGGAGGTCCGGCTCTGTGGCCCGGGGTTTCGGTCGGCCGGTTCGTGCAGTCTGCTGGCGGTATGGGTCCTGGATCAGCCAGGTCGAGCGGTGGTTCGCCGAGTTGCAGCGCCGCTGCCTAGACCGCGGGGTGTTCTGCTCGCTCGATGAGCTCACCACCGCACTGGAGAACTGGATCAAGACCTGGAATGCCAACGCCCGGCCTTTCAAGTGGACCAAGACCGCCGACCAGATCATCGACCGCATCTGCCGGTACTGCCTGGGACGCGGCCTGCCGCACCGCACTTCCCTGCCATCAACCTGGCGCCGAGGTCCTCCGTGGCGGCCAGATCAGCCCGCCCGGCTCCCGTCACAACTCCGGCGGCGGGCGACTGCGGGGCTGCAGCCAGGATCCTACTCAGCTGGGCCCTCAGGAAAACCTGAGTAGCCGCTGCTCAAGCGCCCGCCGGGGCTGGCCGGAGATCGTAAGCATGCAACCTAAGGGGGAACAGATGAACTCACCGGCACCGTCCGCTGTCCAGGAAGTGGCCTCCGGCGACATCCTGCTCAGCAACCTCACGACCTACTTGGAACCGGCACAGCCACTGCTATCCGCGGGCCCCGCCGCCAGCGACCCGGTCAGCAGAGAGCCGGAGTGGCCGCCTTACGGCCAGGACCTGCGGGACGTGGCCCTCCGGCTACGGCTCATACTCACCAGCGGCACCTCGGTCGCGATCGCGACGGTGGTAGGCGCAGGCGGAACCGCGCTGCGTCGGCCTGGGACGGTGGTGGTGGTCAGCGAGTCAGGAGAAACCCTCGGATTCAACCCCGCCGGCCCGCTCGATGGGGCCATCAGGGATCTGGCCGACCAGGTGCTGACGGCCGGGCAGGACCGGCTGGAACGGCTGGACATCGACCACGAGGCGGCCAGCTACATCGGCCTGTCCGGCGAGGTCAGCCTGGACATCCACGCCACCCGGGTGCGGGCCGGCGACCCGGCGTTCGGCAGCGCGCTGCGCTACCTCGACAGCGGCGCCGCGACCGTGCTAGCCGTCGGCACCCGCGGCGTATCCGGCCACGCCGTGATCGGCGCGGACCGCGTTGCCGGGCGGCTGAGCTGGCCGGAACTGCCCGCGCAGGTCATCACCGACGCCCGGTCCATGCTCGGCTCCCACCTGGCGGTGCGCAGAACCTGCTGCCCCGGCGGCGGAACAAGAGGTGCCGGCGTCCAGGTCTGGATGCAGTCCCACCCCGGAAGATGACACTCCTGCACCGGGAAACTCGGGCTTTGCTGGTACGAGCTCATCGCGCTCTAGGGGTCCTGCCATTAAGGCGCGGCCGCGCTTACCGAGCAAATCACCAGCACGCATTACCCGCCCAACGAAAAACGCACTACTCATCCAACAGGAGAGGAAAGACGAAATGAACCTGCGAATCGGCGACACTGCGCCGGACTTCGAGGCCGAGACCACAGAAGGGACGATCCGCTTTCACGACTGGATCGGCGGCTCCTGGGCGGTGCTGTTCTCGCACCCGCGGAACTTCACCCCCGTGTGCACCACCGAGCTCGGGTACCTGGCGAAGATCAAACCCGAATTCGACCGCCGGGACGTGAAGATCATCGGGCTGTCCGTCGACCCCGTGGACAACCACGCTCAATGGGCAGACGACATCGAACAAACCCAGGGGCACGCGCTGAACTACCCGCTGATCGCCGACGGCGATTTCCACGTCTCCAAGCTCTACGGGATGCTGCCCGCCGCCACCTCCGGCGATCCCGGGCGGCGCACCCCGGCCGATAACGCGACCGTGCGCAACGTGTTCGTGATCGGCCCGGACAAGCAGATCAAGCTGATCCTGGTCTACCCGATGACCACCGGCCGCAACTTCGACGAGGTGCTGCGGGTGATCGACTCGCTGCAGCTGACCGCCGAGTATCGCCTCGCCACTCCGGTCCAGTGGGTACCGGGCGAGGACGTGATCATCGCCGGATCGGTCTCCGACGAGGCAGCCAGGGGCATCTACCCGAACGGCTGGAAGGCGCCCCGGCCTTACCTGCGGATCGTGCCCGACCCGCGCGGGCGCGAATCCCTGGCGTCCTGACCTCTAAAGTCGCTGGTTCTCAGGCGGCACCCCGTGCCGCCTGAGAACCGCGGAGTTATACGGAAGAATCATGCAATCCCCTGCTTACCTACCTGATCGCCCCACGTCATCTGCGGGACATGCTGGCGCCGCGGCAGAACCTGGCCCGGAGATCGTGGCCATCGACACCCCAACGCTCGGCGACCGCAGCTACCTCGCCCACGACGGGCGGGTAGCCCTCGTCATCGACCCGCAACGCGATATCGACCGGGTACTGGACCTGGCGGCCAAGCGCGGGGTCCGGGTGACCCATGTCTTCGAGACGCACGTGCACAATGACTACGTCACCGGCGGGCTGGCTCTGGCGCGGGCCGCCGGGGCCGCCTACCACGTCAACGCGGCCGACGCGGTGGCCTTCGCTCGCGTGCCGGTTCACGACGGCGACGTCATCGACGTCAGCCCGGCTATGCGGATCCGGGTCATCGCCACCCCAGGGCATACCTTTACTCACCTGTCGTACGCGCTGGAGATCGCGGGGCGGCCGCGTGCGGTGTTCACCGGCGGGTCGCTACTGTACGGGTCGACCGGGCGGCCGGACCTGCTCGGCGCCGCGCACGCCGCCGAGTTGGCGCACGCCCAGTACGCTTCGGCGCATCGCCTGGCGGCCGCCCTGCCAGAGGAAGCGGACGTCTATCCGACCCACGGGTTCGGCAGCTTCTGCGCGGCCACCCAATCCGAGGGCAGCGTCCCCTCCTCGACCATCGGGCGGGAGCGGCGGGTCAACCCGGCCCTGACCCTGGATGAACAGCGGTACGTGAGCGAACTGCTTGCCGGGCTGGACGCCTACCCTGCCTATTACGCACACATGGGCTCGGCCAATGCGTCCGGCCCGGCCGACCCGGATCTGAGTCCGCCGCATCGCGCGGAAGCCAACGAACTGCGGCGCCGCATCGAAGCTGGCGAGTGGGTGGTGGACCTGCGCGCCCGCCGGGCCTTCGCCGCCGGGCACGTGGCCGGCACGCTCAGCTTCGCCCTCGACGGCAGCCTCGCGACGTACCTGGGCTGGCTGATCCCGCGGGGTACGCCGTTGACGCTGCTTGGCCAGACGCCGCAGCAGGTCGCGCAGGCCCAGCGGGAGCTGGCCCGGATCGGCATCGACCGCCCGGCCGCGATGGCGGCCGGCGACCCGGCGCAGTGGTCCGGCGGCCGCGCGCTGCGCAGCTTCGGCGTCGCAGCCTTCACCGACCTGGAAACGGCCCGCCACCACCGTCCCCTGATGATCCTGGACGTGCGCCGCGACCTGGAGTGGACGGAGTCCCACATCGACGGCGCCATCCACATACCCCTGCACGAGCTTCCCTTCCGCCTGGCCGAGGTGCCGGACGGAGAGCTGTGGGTGTATTGCCGGTCCGGATACCGCTCCTCGGTGGCTGCCTCCATTCTGGAGGCGGCAGGCCGGACGGTCGTCGCCGTCGACGACGACTACGACCAGGCGGCTGCCGCGGGCCTGCCGACGGTTTAAGAGTGACCGAGACGGCCCCCGAGATCCTTGAGCTACAGCGAGGGGTAAGGTAGCCCGGTGAGTGGTCCCGGATTCGAGGCGTGGCATCCTGACCGCCGGGCGCCAGCCGCTCACCTGACCAACTCTGATGCACCAACAATGACGGCTGAATAGGCATCCGACGAGGTGCTCCCCACCGTGTGGCAGCCGACGCTGAGGGAACCGGTCAGGCGAGCACCCACAGCTCCTTGAACGGCGGGGTGATGTGCCAGGTTGTCTCAAGGCCCGCCGGCAGGGAAGCCAGGTCGCCGGGCTTGAGCTCGAGCACCGGGCCGCCGGCGATCTCGATGGTCACCTCGCCCTCCAGCACGTGAATCGTCTCGCGCTGCGATGGCGTCCACAGGCTCGGGCCATTGACGGTGGTGAACCGGGTCAGGCCCGCCCACACCCCATCGGCATGGACTAGCTCGTGCATCTCGCTGCCGGGAACCTCCGGATCAGGCTCCCATTCCTCAGTCTTCACGTGCGAGAGGAAAACACCAGGGTGCGGCTCCATCACTAACTCTCCCGTCTGCCCGTGCTGTGTGGCCCGTAACGCGCCGAGGGCCAGCAGCCCGCTCTGCCCAGCACGCTACAAGCACTGCTCGATCCGGCCCGGTTGACACCCGCCAGGCTACAGGCGGCGCACCCAGCTACGACGGTGCCGCACCCATCCTCCATGTATAAGAAATAACCTCTGAGTTCCCTCGGGTCTCAGGCGCCTGTCTAGGTCCCCCCCCCCCGGCGGCCGGTACCATCGCGCTCGCCGCGGGATCAACAGCGCCGCGACGAGCGTGCCCGGCCGGTTGGACTTCCTGCATGGAAATCGGCGTTAGCCTTTCTATCCGATAATGCGGCGAGGTGTGGCATCGTGAGCCGATGGCAGAATCGGAGAGCGACGTGAAAGCACAGGCCGGGACGAGTGCCTACGCCCTGCTGACCGACGGGACCACAATTGAGATCCGGCCCGCGCGGCCTGACGATTTCGATGCGGTGCGGGAAATGCACGCCAAGATGTCCCCGCAGAATCTGTACCGGCGCTTTTTCGGCACGGGCCGGCGCGGCCGGACAGGAAGCGCGCCGGATATGCCGCGAGTCCGGGCCGGACCGCGCTGCGCTGCTGGCGGTGCTGGCGGGCCAGGTGGTCGGCTGCGGCAGCTACGAGCTGGTGGGCGGCGGCTCCCGGTCGGCGGAGATCGCCATGGCGGTTGCCGATGACATGCATAGCCGCGGTATCGGCACGCTGCTGCTGGAGCATCTGGTCTCGCTGGCCCGGGGCCGGGGAGTCCGCGCCTTCGAGGCGGAGACGCTCGGCGATAACGCGCCCATGCTGCAGGTGTTCGCTGACGCCGGGCTGCGGGCGCACCGCGCCCTGGCGGACGGCGTGTATGAAATCAGCTTCCCGCTGCCAACCAGCGAAGACGACGCGGGCCTCGACACCTACCGTGACGCGGTCGCCGAACGGGAGCGGTCGGCCGGCGTGGCGAGCCTGCGGCACGTGCTGACCCCCACCTCGGTCGCCGTCATCGGCGCAAGCCGGCGCCCCGGGTCGGTCGGGCGGGTCATCCTGCAGAACATCATCGGCGGCGGCTTCCGGGGCCCGGTCTACGCGGTCAACCCGGGCGCCGCCGAGCTGGACGGCATCGCTTGCGCGCCATCGGCGGCTGCGCTGCCCGAGCCGGCCGACCTGGCGGTCATCGCCGCGCCGCCGGCTGCCGTCGTCGCTATCGCCGAAGACTGCGGGCGGCGGGGGGTCAAGGCCCTGGTGGTGATCACGTCGGGCTTGGACGGCGCGGCCCGGACCGAGCTGCTGGGCATCTGCCGCCGCCACGGCATGCGGCTGGTAGGGCCGACGAGCTTTGGCGTGGCCAACACGGCCACGCATCTGGACGCGACGTTCGCGGTCCACCATCCCGGGCCGGGAAAGGCCGGCCTGGCGCTGCAGTCCGGCGGCGTCGGCATCGTCCTGCTCGAGCACTTGTCCCGGCTGGGCGTCGGGATCTCCTCGTTCGTCTCCCTCGGCGATAAGGACGACGTGTCCGGTAACGACATGCTGCTGTGGTGGAAGTCCGATGAGGCGACGAAGCTGGCGGTGCTGTACCTGGATTCATTCGGGAACCCGCGCAAGTTCGCCCGGACGGCCCGGGCCGTCGGCCGCGCCATGCCGGTCCTGACCCTGAACGTGGGCCGGTCCGCGGCTGGCCGACGCCTGGCCAGAGCCCGCGCCGGGGCGGCCACCCCGCAGCTCACCAGGCGGGCCCTGTTCGAGCAGGCTGGCCTGATCGCCACGGCCAATCTGGGCGAACTGCTCGACACGGCGGCGATGCTGGCAACACAGCCCGTGCCCGCCGGAAACAGGGTCGGCGTGGTGGCCAACACCCGCGGCGGCGGCATGCTCGCTGCCGACGCGTGCGGTGACGCGGGCCTGCAGGTCGCCATCCTGGCCGGAGACACCCAGCGAGCGCTCCGGGACCTGCTCCCGTCCGTGGCCGCGGTGGCCGGGCCGGTCGATACCACCGCGGGGGTCACACCCGGCCTGTTTCGCCGGTGCCTGGAGCTGGTCGGCGCCGACCCGGGTGTGGACGCGGTCCTGGCAATGACGGCCACGACCGCGACCAGCGACCTGGTTTCCGAGGTGCGCGCCGCGCGGCTGCCGGTGCCCGTTGCCGCCTCGGTGATGGACCAGATTGAAGCGGTCCGGCTGCTGCCGGGCTCGGATGAGAACTCCCCCGCCGTCCCCGCCTATGCCTATCCCGAGTCCGCCGCCCGCGCCCTCGGCCACGCCGTACGCTACGGCATCTGGCGGGCGGCACCGCACGCAGGCGCTCCTGAACTGGACGGCCTGCGCCGGGACCAGGCCAGGGAGCTGGTGACCAGGTTTCTGGCCAGGTCGCCGAGAGGCGGCTGGCTGTCTGACGAGCAGGTCACCGAGCTGCTCGGCTGCTATGGCGTCCGGCTGGCCGACCATGTCGCGGTAACCACCGAGGAAGCCGCCCTGGTGGCGGCGGCCCGGTTCGGCGGCCCTGTGGCGGTCAAGGCGAACGTGCCCGGCCTGGTGCGCCGGAGCCACCCCGGCGCCGTCCTGCTCGGCCTAGATGGTGCGGAGGAGGTCCGGCGCGGGTTCCGCACGCTCCGGCAGACCTTCGGCAACCGGCTGGCCGGCGTTATCGTCCAGCCGGTGATCACCGGCGGGGTGAAGGTCACAATCAATGTGCTTGAGGAGGAGGTGCTCGGCCCGCTGGTGCTGTTCGGGCTGGCAGGAGCCGCTGCCGACGTCCTGGCGGACCGCACCGCCCGGCTCGCTCCGCTGACCGAATCCGACGCCGACGACCTGATCCGCTCGGTGGGTGCCGCCCGGATCCTGCTCGGTCGTCCCCGTGTATCCGGCGCCGACCTGACCTCGGTCAAGAGCGTGCTGCTGCGGGTCTCCCAGATGGCCGATGATCTCGCGCAGATCGCCGAACTGGAGCTCAACCCCGTCGTCGCCCGCGCCGCTGGCGCCGAGGCGCTCGACGCGCGAGTCCGCATCCGAGCCGCCGAGCCCGCGGACGCCTACCTGCGTCAGCTACGTTGACATGCGGTTACCCACCATCACCGTCACCACAACCGGGCAGAACCTGGACGCCTGCTCGCCGAGACCGCCGCAAAGGCCGCCTGACACCGGCCCGCTCCTCAGGGATGAATGGACGCGATCCCGCGGTCCCGGCATACCCGTCCCGGCAGGCGGCCATCACGCCGGGGCGTCGGCAGCCAAGGCCGCTGCCGCGGCCGAGCCATCGCACCTCAGCCAGGAACAGCTCGGCAGGGCGTTCAGTGATGGCGGGGCGCCCGGCCGGTGAAAGGACGCGCGTGATTTAGGACCGGCTAAGATCGGTAAAGATGCGGTCTGGCTCGCCGGGCCAGCCCGTCGCCGCCTACGGTGGCGATGCGTGACTACCTTGGTGTACTAGTGTTACACGTCGATTGTGCTTACCCCGGGAAGGTCACCGAAGCGCGCCTTAGCGTCGCGGCTCAGGATCATCCGCCCAGTCTCCGCCGCGTGAGCGGCGATGATCAGGTCGTGTGCGCCGCGCGGGGAGCCGGACCGGCGGACATGGGCAAGCAGGCGCCCATGGTGAGCCGCTGTCGCCTGCGTGTAGTCAAGGACATCGACGGCGGACATTATCGCAACGAGCGCCCGGGCGCGTTCGGCTGCCCGGCTGGCCGTATCTGCCAGTTCGATCCCCACGCGGTACTCGGCGACCGATACCGAGGCGATGGCCAGTTCATCATCGTCCAGCGACGAGCGGTCCATGGTTCCGCGTTCGTAGGCGATCAGGATGTTGGTATCGAGGATCAGGCGTCGGCCCACGGGTCGCGTACCTCCGAGTTAACCAAGGCGACGGCTTCTGCTATATCCCGGCCGAATTCCTCGTCTGGCGGAGGCACGTCGGCGAGCGCCGCGCGCAGGTCGGCGCCGGTGCGGCGATGGGCGGGGCCGATCTCCGCGACTGGATGGCTGCCGCGCACGATGGTGATCGTCTCACCGCGTTCGACGGCATCGAGCAGATCGGAGAAGTGCCGTGATGCCTCGGTTGCGGTCATGGTCTTCATGAGGCCATTTTATCTGATAATCAGATTCGCGACTACGGCCTGCGGCATATGACGTTGCGCACCGGCAGGTGCCGGCTACCGGTGGGCTCGGCTCGGGAAGTTTGCCTGACGCTGTTCTCGTCTCACGATGTGGGAGCAGATAATTATGCCGATCTCGCTGCGAGGCGACCTGCCTTTACGCTGGCCTTCCTGCGGGAACTACAGCGCTCGCTGGCCGCTGCCTTCTAAGCAGCGGGTCGCGGCTTCGAATCCTGCCGGGCGCGCTGACCTGCGGAAAAGGTTTCATCGTGGAGGCCTTCGAGGCCGCTACGACGCTCCTGCAGCAGGATCCAGCGCTTCGGAGTGGCGGTCAGGCTGCCGGACAGCGCCCAAGGAACGTTATCCGGCGTAGCCGGGAGAATGCATGCCGTCTTACCCATCCGGAGTCGCCTGGGAGAATCCTTGACATGGGCCATATCGAGGTTGCACACGTCGACTACTACGTGCCAGATGGTCGAGCGCTGCTCGGCGACATTTCCTTCCGGGTAGGCGAAGGTACCGTCGTTGCCCTCGTTGGCGCGAACGGGGCAGGCAAGACGACGCTCCTGCGGCTCATCTCCGGCGAATTGAAACCACATAGCGGAACCGTTACGGTGAGCGGCGCGCTAGGGGTGATGCCGCAGTTCATCGGCTCGGTACGGGACGACCAGACGATACGCGACCTGCTAGTCTCGACTGCGCCAGCTGAGATCCGGGACGCCGCCCGCGCGGTCGACGAGGCCGAACTGGCGATCATGGAGCGGGATGATCAGGCAGCGCAGATGAACTACGCCCAGGCGCTCAGCGACTGGGCAGATGTACGCGGTTACGCCGCCGAGACGCTCTGGGATGTATGTACGATGGCGGCGCTCGGACTCCCATACGATCGAGCGCAGTACCGGCAGGTAAGGGCACTGTCCGGCGGTGAGCAGAAGCGTTTGGTGCTAGAGGCGCTGCTGCACGGCCCGGACGAGGTGCTGTTGCTTGACGAGCCAGACAACTATCTGGATGTTCCCGGCAAGCAGTGGCTCGAGAAGCAGCTGCAAGAGACCCCCAAGACCGTCATTTTTGTCTCACACGACCGCGAACTGCTCGCCCGGGCGGCGGAGAAGATAGTGAGCGTCGAACCGAGTCCTGCGGGCAGCGATGCCTGGGTGCACGGCGGTGGTTTCGGTACCTTCCACGAGGCACGCAAGGAACGTTTTGCACGGTACGAGGAACTCAGGCGGCGGTGGAGCGAAAAGCACGCCCAACTGAAGCGGCTCGTGCATGACATGCAACAGTATGCGGCTCGCAGTGACGTAATGGCCTCCCGCTATCAGGCAGCACAGACCCGGCTGCGGAAATTCGAAGAGGCCGGTCCGCCGCCGGAACCTCCTCGTGAGCAGGACATACGAATGAGGTTGCGTGGAGGGCGAACCGGAATGCGTGCCGTGACGTGCAACGGCCTAGAGCTGACCGGTATTCTGAAGCCGTTCGACCTAGAGATCTTCTACGGAGAGAGAGTGGCGGTCCTTGGCTCGAACGGCTCGGGAAAGTCTCACTTCTTGCGGCTGCTGGCCGGCGAGAATGTGGCTCATGCGGGACAGTGGAAGCTCGGCGCCCGGGTCGTGCCGGGGTATTTCGCCCAGACACATGTCCGGCCTGAGTTGATGGACCGCACCTTGGTAGAGGTGCTGTGGACAGAAAATGCCCGGGACCGCGGGGCTGCCATGAGCGTGCTCCGGCGGTATGAGCTAGAGAGACAAGGTGACCAGCGCTTCGATAAGCTGTCGGGCGGACAGCAAGCCCGTTTCCAGATTCTGCAGCTGGAACTCCAAGGCGCTACGCTGCTTCTGCTAGACGAACCTACGGATAATCTAGATCTGGAGTCAGCTGAAGCCCTTCAGGAAGGCCTGGAGGCATATGAGGGAACAGTGCTGGCGGTGACGCATGACCGATGGTTCGCCCAGTCTTTCGACCGGTATCTATTCTTCAGCCAGGACGGCAGTATACGAGAGACACCCGAGCCAGTTTGGCACGAAAGCCGTACCATAACTACTCGGTTAGCGATGACCCGCTGACGCTCATAGCCGGGAAGACCGATGCGATGGCGCGGTTGCACTCAACGGCAGGTGATCAACGGGTCTGGGTGGCAACGCGCAACAGTATCGCGGCCACTTGTTCTGCACCATCAATGGTCCCCCTCGTCATGGCATCCCAATGACGTGCGTCACTTGCATGTCGGATCGCAGCGGACAGCGCACTTTCCAACTCCCGATGGACGGTGTTGACGTTGGCTGATTCCAGCGACCGCTGAATTAGGGCCACAGCGGTCTCCTCCCCGCGGGCACGGGCAGACTCGACCGCTGCGAGATCCAGGACCTCCGCTGGCCACGAAACGCGAAGGCGCAGGTCGTGCGTCTCGGCGAACTGGTCACCGTTAAGTATCTGGCTCAGGTTTTGCGGAGGCAGGCATACCACAGGCGTGCGGAGCCGAGCGGCTTCGAGTAGGGTGGTCAAACCGGGGGAAACGAGCGCAATTCCGGTCGTTGAGAGAAGCTTGAGGAACTCGGCGTGGGGTCGCGGCCCCGCCCCGGCGACGAGGACACCGTGTGCGGCCCCGGCGTAGTGTTCCTCCAGAAGGTTTCCGCAGAGGTGCACGGGGCGGTAGCCTGCTGCGGTCACGGCCCGCAATGCGGGCTCGATGACCAGCCGGCAATAGGCTGGATTGCCGCCAGGGTTTACCGGTGAATGCAGGCCTCCCAGGCTGATGATGGCCATACCACGATGCCGCTGGCTGGTCGCCGCGATGTCCGCCGTGATCGGATCCACCCAGGTCAACCGCTGCACGGCCTTGAGCGGTTCCGGCCTGGAGGCGATATCGGCTGCGGCAACGCGCTGCGCGCAGTACACGGCGACATCGGCCGGTACCGGATCGGCGTCCGACCACATGAACGGCAGGCTGTCCACGTAGACGGTGGGGCAGCCAGCCGCCTCGAAGGCATTGGCTGCCACCGGATCCAAGACGACGAGCCCGGCGACGACACCATGCTTGCGAAACAGGCCCTGCAGCGCGGTCGGCTCCTCGGGCCACTGGGCATAACACGTTGCCCCCAACTCCTGAGTGAGAATCGGCCGACCGAGTTTAGTGCCAAGCAGGACGAACTTGAATCCAGATCCCAACCGCTTGAGCGCAGCTACGATAGCGTTTATTTTCCCTGCGCTGCCCCATCCGAAGTCCACGCCGCAGACAGCGATGGCGGTTCTCGTTTCCGGCATTTCAGATATCTCTCGTTAGCGTCGGATTTCGTCTCGCCTGGCGTCGGCGCTCATCCCGGGTGCTCAGAAGCGAGCTGGCGAAGCAGGTGATTCATCCGCTGCGAGCCTGGATCGCAGCTGCCGCAAGCTGCGTTTCCCCCTTGAGCGCAACGGCTGCGAAGGGTATCAGCTTCGGCACTGGACCATACCTGCGCGGCGGTTACCCGCTCGCTGTAGCTGCCTATCGCCGGGTCCCGATGCGCGAGCATGTTGCAGCCAAATAGGTATCCCGAATCCGCGTCAGCATAGGCGGTGAAAGCGGGTACCTGGCAACGCGCTGGCGGACGGTTATCGAACATATCAAGGTCACCGATCAAGCGGATTTCGCGTTCGGCCAGAAAGGCCTCCATCGATGGCAGGAGGTCGCGAAGAAGTTCCTGCTGCGCCGGCGCGGGACGCAGGTCATCGTGGTCACGCACGGGGATCAAATGCCACCACAGCGCTGGCCGTGGCTGATCGTGGAGCAGTTTGGCCAGAACCGGCAGGTCATCGAAACCGGCTCGCTGCACCACGGTGTTAATACCGTAACCCATAGAACTCTGCTGAATTGCTTCGAGTCCTTCAAGACAGTGCCTGAATAGGCCGGGCACTCCGCGTATCATGTCATGCGTTAGGCCCACACCATCTAGGCTTACGACGACCTCGGCGCAACCGGCCTCGGCGAGCGCGGAGGCCTTCGCCCGCAGCAGGCGGCCATTAGTGATGACGGATACTCGCGCGTCCGTGGCGGCGTGCCGGACGAGATCCGGCAAGCTATGCAGCAGCAGAGGCTCCCCACCGGTAAATCGTATTGCCGCCGGTCTCAGGGCAAGCAACCGATCAAGATTGTCGATGTAGAAAGAGGCATCGCGGCGGGAGAAGGATTGCTGCCAGCAGTCGCACATGTTGCAGCGCACGTTACAGTCGTCGAAAAGCTTGACGTACAGTACCTCGAGGCGAGGAACGATATATAAGGCCATCAAAATCCTTTCGGTCCAGGCGGCGGGCGGCCGTGGCCGCCCGCTAGCGATCCATTTTCCTCGCACGGGCATGATAGATGATACGATGCGGCGACGCATCGGCACCATACCCTCGTTCGATAGCGAGCACATCGAACCCCGCTTGGTTGAGTTGCACGCTCACGTCCAGAACGCTGGCATAGACCCAGTACTCAGCGACATCTATGATACCCCGGCCATTAATTCGGAAAGCTTTATCGATGCCCAGATAGCTACCGAAACGGGTGATCCGCTGCCACTCCTGCACGACGCCACCCAACGGAAGACATGGGGCAGACAGCGCTACATGCCAATCTGCGGGAGGCCGTGAGTCAAAGCTCTCGCTCACGTCGATCCACAGACTGTCTTCGGGTCGCAGCACCCGGGCTAGCTCTTCGAGCGCACGCAGACGGTCATGCGGTTCGACAAGCGTCTGCAACGTAGAGTAGGGCAATAGAGCGCCGTCGAACCCATCCGACCATGGAAGCGCCCGCATGTCTGCGCAGACCGGGAAGTGACGGATATGCGTCACCATCCGCTGCAACCGCGCTTCACTACGATCGAGCGCGACGACGATGCCGCGGAGCCTGCCTTGAGCGAGGGGTACGCTGACCCGTCCTGTACCGGCACCAACCACGAGCAGGCGCCGTACGGTGGCCGTCTGAGCCCGCCAGTAGGCGATGTCGGCGTTCTGCCGTTCCAGCAGATGACAGTTGTGCCAGTCATACAGCAGCGCCTCGCACGCGCGATACTCCTGCATCCCATCCGCACCGCTCATCCCCATTCCGTCCAGGCTCCAGCCAGGTCTGCAGCGTTGACATTGAGGGCATATACCTTTCCCTTCGCGTCGGCGGTCCGCGGCCGGAAACATGACAACCGCGCTGGGCCCAGGCTGAAGAGCCTGCCGGCTTGAGGAGAAAGGTCAAATTGTCCGGCTAGAGCCCATCCGTGCGGCCCGCCGTGCGAGACGATCAGCGTCGTCCGTTCAGTGCGGTCGGCGAGGTCATGGATGGCGGAGAGCACCCGCGCAGCCGCCTCGGCCAGACTCTCCGCACTGTCGTGTTCTACTCCGTCGCAGTTATCACGCACCGCAGTCGCGGCATCCGGGCCGATTTCCCGCCTGATGTCGTCATAGCAACGTCCGTAGAATGCCGGGATAGTCCGTTCGGCCAAGCGCGGCTCGATCTCGATGCCTAGCCCGAGTTGCTTGTCAATAAGCTCGGCGGTCTGGATGGCGCGTGGCAGCGGTGAACATACAATCGCGTCCGGGCCGAGCGAGGCCAGATATGCCCGTGCCGCTAGAACCTGAGCCCGACCCTGCGGTGAGAGGCCCATCACGGCATGATCGGGATAACGGTCGGGATGCGAAGCGCCGACACCGTGCCGCATGAACAGGAGCGTGCCGATAGGTCCTCGGACCGGTACCGGGAACGTAAGTAGGAACTGCCTAAGGTTGTCGGCTGCTTCCTCCGCGACCATGCCGTCCGTGGGCAGGAGTTGACCGACGTCCGGGTCGAATCGCTCGTACAGCCAGTGGATCCGCTCCTCCGGCACTTGAACGTACTCGTCGCGGCTGGCGTTCCGGCGCAACAAGTCGTTCAGACTCGCTGTCACTGTTACCACCAAAGTTGGGATGGCAGCGACGGAAAGCTGACCGATCATCGTCTCCACGATTTCTGTATCGGCCAAGACGCCTTCGACAATAGCTGTCACGCCCTGTTCGGCGTAGCCGCGCGCCAATGACGCGCATGCCAACTCAGCTCGGCCAATGGTCACATCGGTCAGGTCACGCGGCAGGGCGAGATACCGGATGGTGTCCACGCTTACGAGCACCGCGGGCTGGAGCCAGTCACGCAGCAGGCTGGAGATGGATGTCTTACCCACGCCGGGCAGGCCCCGGATGATCACGACAGGTGCGAGCCGATTCTTATACGCCATGTGCTCGCTCATGCGCCGATAAGTCCTTGGGCGTTGCTGTCCCCGACGGCGTTCGCGAGGACCTCGGCGATCTGTGCTATTTCCTGCCGGCCGAGAGATGCGGGGACCGGTACGCTCAGCAGCCGAGGGGCGAGGGATTCCGCGCGGCGCGCTGGTCTCGCGCCGAGTTGCTGCGGTGTCAGGAATGCGCGCTGGAACACCGCATGCTGATAGTAGGCGCGATCCCAGATGAGGCGGACGAGGGTCTTGCTCTGGCTGCGCGCCCGATCACCTCCTGGGCTAGTTCGGCGCTATCCGTCGGTATTAGTAGATGGGACCCACTGTCCCCATCGGGATCCTCGCTGGACAGGACTTTGATCTCACGGTCCTTTAGAAGGGATCTGAGGTAACTGCGACCGATCCGCTGTTGTGCCAGGATGGCATCGAGCTGGTCCAGTTGCCGGCTAAGGATTGCCGCCTGGAGTTCGGTCATCCGATGATTCTCCCCGAAGATAGCCTCAGGTTCATCCCAGCTCGGTCTGCCGAATTCGTCACGAACGGCACCAAGATCAACCTGTCGAGCGCAACGGGCGAGCAGGACTGGATCACTGGAAACGATCATACCGCCCTCACCGGCGGAAATCTGTTTTGACTGCTGGAAACTGAACACGCCGATATCGCCTACTGATCCGGCGAGCCGACCAGCACAGGATGCACCAAAGCCCCGGCAGGCATCTTCAATCAGCGGTATGCCTCGTTCGGTCACGAGGGACCGTACCTGGTGCAGGTCCGCCATGTGCCCATTGACATGAACAACGATGACGGCCGCCACCTCGGAGCGCAGGCGCGTGGTCAGGTCAGCGAGGTCAATGCCGAGTGAGTCCGTAATGTCAAACGGCTCGGGTACCGAGCCGAGCGACACTACCGCTGCAGCAGTAGCGATGAAGGTATAGGCCGATACCAGGACGCGTGAACCAGGACGGACTCCCACGGCCTGCAGCGCGGCGCGCAGAGCAGCAGTTCCGCTGCTTGTCGTTACGGCGCCGTAGGTGTTCAGCCAGGTCGCCACGGAGCATTCCAGACGGGTATTCCACGAGACGCGCCGATCGTCACGGTAACGGAAGAGCTCCCCCTCGCGCAGTACCTCCAGGACGGTTCGCTGAATATCTTCCTTGGCCAGAGACATTCCGAAGACATCGGGATTAAGTATCTCGGTCATGCGCTGCTTTCCTGCACAGGCGGCGGGATTGCATCCTCAAGCACATGACGCAGGGCCGCTGCTCGCTTCTCTGGGCCATCGATGTTAAGTACGGCCAGCTGGGCACCTCCTGTGCTTACTCTGTTCACGTAACGGCTGCGGCCGCTGAACATCGGCAGGCGGTAGAGCGGGACATCATGGTCAGGCTGCGCCCGGATTCCGAGGCGGTCGGCGTGACGGATGATCGCGTCCCGGTCGGCGATGTTCGCAGCCCAGACGGGGAACCGATGCCAGGGAGGATCGTCTATGGGCATGCCGTCCGGCTCGGCGTACCCGGCAGGCGCGAGAGCCGGCCGCAGGCACCGCACGAACGCCTGGCGTCTAGCGGCCCGTTCGTCGGCGCGCTTCAAGGCCCCCAGAAGCCGACCGGCGAGCGGCACAGGGAAGGGGGCCGGAAGCGCGACGCGAGACAAGTAGCGCTGTTCGGACACCTCCGAGGTCACCAACGTTTCCAATTCCGGACGATCAGATAGGAGCGCACCGCCAGCCCCCAGCGCGACCGGCTTCGAAGCACCGAACGAGACGATGACAGCGTTGCCGTAGCCGCCTATGAACTCGCCGTTTCTCTTCGTCTCCCACGCCTGGGCAGCGTCCTCGATTATCGACACACGCGCTGGCAGGATCTCACGCAACTTGTCGACAGGACACCGGATCCCGAACTGGTGCACGGCGATCACACACCGGGTTCGCGGACCGAGCCCAGACCGCACTGCCGGGTCTGTAAGGCAGGTGGAGTGGTGGGAGGGTGCGATGGCTGAGCCGGTGCGGGCGCGGCGGCTGACTGATCGGGAGGGCCGGCGGCTGCTGCAGATCGTGCGGCGGGGGAAGCACGGGTCGGTCCGGGTGCGGCGGGCGATGATCGTCATGGCGTCGGCGTCGGGCACGCTGGTCCCGGCGATCGCCCGGCTGGTGGCCGCCGATGAGGACACGGTGCGGGACGTGATCCATACGTTCAACGCCAAGGGCCTGGCCGCGCTGGACCCTCGGTGGGCGGGAGGCCGTCCCCGCCTGATCAGTGACGGCGATATCGAGGTCATCGTCACGGCGGCCAGGACCCGGCCGGAGAAGCCAGTCCAGCCGTTCACCCGGTGGAGCTTGCGCAAGCTGGCCGGGTATTTAGCGGGCCTGGGCCGGCCGGTGCGGATCGGGCGGGAGCGGCTGCGGCAGCTCCTTCACGAGCGCGGCATCTCCTTCCAGCGGACCCGGACCTGGAAGGAATCCACCGATCCGGACCGGGACGCCAAGCTGGACCGGATCGAGTACGTGACCAGCGCCTGCCCGGACCGTTGCTTCGCCTCCGGCCAGTCCGGGCCGCTGTCGATCCGGCCCTGCCACGGCGTGTGCCGGGCGCCGCGCAAACGGCCGGTACGGCTGCGCGCGACTTATCATCGCACCCACGGCATCCGCTACTTCCATGGCTGCTACTGCGTGGGCGATGACCAGCTGCGGGGCATCACTCGCGAGCATAAGGGCGCCGGTCACACCCTGGCCGCGCTGAAGTCGATCCGGGCTGCCCGGCCGGACGGGTACCGGCTGTTCGTCATCATGGACAACCTGGCGGCGAACAAGACACCGGCGATCCGGCGCTGGGCCAGGCGCGAGAACGTCGAGCTGTGCTTCACGCCCGCGAACGCATCCTGGGCCAATCCGATCGAGGCGCAGTCCGGTCCGGTACGCACCTTTGTCATGGGCGGCTCGGGCCACCGGAATCACCCCGCGCTGGCCCGCAAGCTGCAGGCCTGCCTGCGCTGGCGTAATGCCCGCGCCCGCCACCCCGGCGTGCTGGCCGCCCAGCGCCGCGAACGCGCCCGCCTCCGCAGCGAACGCCAGCAACGCCGGGGCCGCCCGGAACCTAAAGCTGCATAACCGAGCCGGTGCACGTTCGTGGCCAGCGCACTAGCGATGGCCGCGCAGGTCGTCCAGGAAGCTGCGGGCGGCGGAGACGGCGTTGGTGCCGCGGCGGAAGGCCTCCGCGGCGGCGTGGGCCGCGGTCCCGGTCAGGCCGGGCATGACCGCGGTGGCGTCGACCATCGGGTCGCCGGATTCCTCGACGACGCGGGTGCCGGGCGGGATGTGCGGGCGGAATCCGGCCGGGTCAGCGGTATCGCCGGGCTCCGCGGTGACGCCGTCCAGTTCCCACCATTCCGCGGGGGCGTCGCCGTCGTACGCGATCAGCCGGAGCAGGCAGCCCGTCTCCGCGTCCACGATCGCGTCGGCCGGGTAGAACATCGTCGGTCCCGCGTGCGTCGCACCGTCGCCGCGGGTCACCCGCAGGTGGTAGCCGCGGCGGCCGTGGTAGGTGATCTCCACGCCGCCGGACAGCCGCTCGCCGAGCAGCCAGGACGAGCCGACCAGGCTCGCGATGGCGCCCGCCATCGGCCGCGCCGGCCCCACCCGGGCCCTGTTTTCGTGGATCCCCCAGTACTGCTCTCCGTCGCAGGCCATCACGAGCGGTCCGGGCCGGCCCTGCCAGGACGAGTAATCGAGGTAGTACAGCTCGGGGCCCCCGATACGCAGCTGGCCGGTCGACAGGGTCACCGTTTCCTTCCGGGCTACCGTGTCGAGGAGATAGCCGACGCCGCCGTGTCCCGCCGCGCGGAACGTGCCGGGCACCTAGCCCAGAACCGCCTTCGTGTCGTTCCACCGCCGCACCGCAGCGCCGCGGACCTGAGGGTCGTCGCCGTCATACTGACCGCTGCGGTAGAGCAGGCCGAGCAGGTCGTCGGAGGGCAGTGGCCCGTCTCCGGGATCGAGCGGGCCCGGTTCGGGAGACGGCATCGCGGCCATGAAGCTGGCCTCGGCGGCCGGGCGGTGGCCGGGCAGGTGCGGTGCCAGCCGGAGCCAGGCCCCGAGGCCGCCCGCCGCCAGGCCGGCCGCGTTCGCCGCCACCTGCCAGCCGAGCCCGCTCCGCCCGGGGGCATCCTCCGGATCCCGGACGGGGCGGCTGCCCGCGGGCGGCGCGAACCGGGCCGGGTCATCCGCTTCCGGCGGGCTCATCGTCACGGTCGTCAGCTCGGTGAGGGTGAGCACCTGGCCCTCGAACGTCTCCTCGCGGCGGAGCAGGATGCCGGTCTCGGCGTCCACGATCAGCTCGACGCGGTTGCAGGCGGGAGGGCGCAGGCTCGTCCCGGACCCCACGGCACCGTGCCGAGGCACGGCCGTCACAGCGATCGCCTCGCGGCCGCAGGCGGTGACCGGGCCACCCATGTCCAGGGTGAACCCGACGAGCAGGCCGGCCGGGCGGAACAGGGCCGGAACCGGCAGCCCCGGGCCGTTCTCGAAGCCGAGCGGCGGGAGCGGCGGCGGGTCCGGCGGCCGGAGCGTCCAGGCCTGCTCGCCGTCAGATCCGTCGGCCTGTCCGCCGTGGTCGCCCTCGTACTCCAGGCGGTACCGCCGGCCGGGCGCGATCAGCAAGGCCGCGCGCCACCGGTGATAGCCGCCCCGCTCGTCTTCCGGCTCCTGCTCCGTGACCGGCGAGCCATGAGGACCGGGGCGGAACCCCAAGCGCCGCATCGACTCCGCCCGGACCGCCACTTCCCGGCGACGAGCCAGGTCACCGTCCTGTTCGAAGCGCACCTCGGCGGACAGGGACAGGCGGGTCCAGTCGGCCCGGTAGAGCAACCCGATTACTTCTGGCGGGCCAGCCATGATGCACCATCCGAGGCGAGTCGGTGGCGGGAGGCGGGAACGCCAGCCCGTTTGGTCAAATTATGCCCTGTGCCGGCTCGGGACCCACACGGCTTGTGGTGACGCACAGGGGGCGGGATTCACCGGCTCGGTTATGCAGCTTTAGGTTTCGGGCGGCCCCGGCGTTGCTGGCGTTCGCTGCGGGGGCGGGCGCGTTCGCGGCGCTGGGCGGCCAGCACGCCGGGGTGGCGGGCGCGGGCATTACGCCAGCGCAGGCAGGCCTGCAGCTTGCGGGCCAGCGCGGGGTGATTCCGGTGGTCCGAGCCGCCCATGACAAAGGTGCGTACCGGACCGGACTGGAGGCCCGCCACTTCCGTGGACAGTGACCACACTAGGATCACTGGGCACAGGAGGAACCTCGATGGTGACGAAGTACCAGAAGTTCGGCGACGGCTATAAGGCCGAGGCCGTGAAGCTCTACCGGGAATCAAATCAGACTATCGCGGAGACGGCCCGGAATCTCGGGCTGAAGGAATCGACCCTGGCTAACTGGGTCAAGAAAGACAAGGATAATGAGGCGGTCGCGGCGGGTGAGGCGCCGCTGACGCCAGCGGAACGGACGCGGATCAGGGAACTGGAGGCGGACGTCCGCCGCCTCAACATGGAGAACGCGTTCCTGAAAAAAGCGAGCGCGTACTTCGCGAGCCAGAACCTGTGAAATTCTCGTTCATTGGCCAGGTGGCGGAAGAGCAGCGGCAGCTGCCTCCCGGAGTGCGCTTTCCCGTTGTTTTCATGTGCCGCATGCTGGAAGTGACGCGGCAGGGATTTTACGAGTGGAAGAAGCGGCCGGTCTCGGCGCATGATCAGAAGGACGCTGAGCTGGCCGCGCGATCTGTCGCCCGGCCGGGTCGAGAGCATCCATGCGCTGCGCGATGTTGTCCGACAGGGTTTGCGGCACCACCGTCTCCCCGCCCGGGCGCACCACCCACCGCCCGCCCTCACGAACCAGCCCGCCACCGTCAACGGCCGCCGCGAGCAACTCCTCCACCAGGAACGGCACGCCCTCCGCCCGCGCCAGCAGCCGGTCTAGCCCGGCCGGAAGCACGGTCGTCCGCAGGCACCCCCCGGCCATCGCCGCGACCTCGGCCGCAGACAGCTCCGACAGCTCAACCACGGCGGCGGCGCGCCGGACGACCAGGCTGCGCAGCAGATCCACCCCTGGCGAGGGCTCGGGCCGGGCCGTTGCCACACAGGCCAGCCGTACCTCGACGGCGTGATCAGCCAGATACTCCAGCACGGCCAGCGATTCCGGATCGGCCCAGTGCATGTCCTCCAACACCAGCAGCGCTCCGGCATCACCACCCCAGGCGTGCAGCAAGCGGAGCAGCCCCTCGCCAAGCACCACCGTCGACTCCGCCGACTCGGCCAAGCCCGGCCGGTGCCACTCCGGTACCAGCCGGCCCAGCGCTGGCCGATACGGAACAAGCTCAGCTGACCCGGGAAGGCCGAATCGCCGGCAACCCGACAACACTGCCTCAGCCAGCGGCCGATACGGCGCCGGCTGCGCGCTCTGCACCGCCCGCCCGGCCAGCATGAACAGTCCCCGGGCCTGCGCCGCTGCGGCCAGCTCACCGACCAGGCGGGACTTGCCGATACCCGCCTCGCCGAGCATGACCACGGCCCCGCCGGACCCGTCGACCAGCCCGACAAGCCCGTCCAGCTCCGCTCGGCGGCCGATGAGTCCCGGACAAAAGGAACTCAGGCATCCCTCAAGTGTGGTCAAACCGCCGCTGCGCCGCCAGAGGCGCAGCGGCGTGTGGCGACCAGCCTCCCGGCGACAAGGCTGACAAGAAGCAGTGCCCATTAACGAACCGGGACTGTTTACCGGGGTGCCGGAAACAGGTGTGGAGCCCAGTAAACAGGTCTCACCGCAAGATCGGCTTCCGTTGGAAGGCTCCACGTGATCGCCTATCGTGTCACGCTTGACGTCCCCAGGGAACTGGCGCAGTTCGTTTCAAAGCTGCTGGCAGACGAGCGGCGCCGCCGCAGCACCCCACGGGGCAGCCGGGCGCTGACCTGCTTCTGGCAGGCGGTGCTGGGGCTGCGGTGGTTCCGCGACCGGACCAGCCCCGAGGCGCTAGCCCGCGACCACGGGATCTCGCGGGCCACCGCGTACCGGTACGTGGACGAGGTGATCGCGGTGCTCGCAGGTGAGGCTCCCGATCTGCGCCAGGCGCTGGAGCGGGCCAGGCAGGAGGGATACTCGCACGTGATCTTGGACGGGACGATCATCCTGGCGGACCGGTGCCGGGAGAAGACCCTCAGCGTCCGCGGCGAAGTCATCGACCTGTGGTATTCCGGCAAGGCTCATGCCCACGGCGGCAATATCCAGGCGGTGCTTTCTCCCGACGGGTTCCCGCTGTGGGTCTCGGAGGCAGAACCCGGCTCGCGCACGACATCACCGCGGCTCGCCTCGGTGCCCTGCCTGCCCTGTACCGCGCGGCAGCAGCGGGGCTGCCCACCCCGGCCGACCCCGGCTACGACGGTGCCGGCATCGGGATCTACGTCCCGGTCAAGCAGCCCCCCGGCGGGCAGGACCTCGATATCAATACCCGCACCCGCAACGCCCTGCTCCGCTCGCTGCGCTGCCTGGGGGAACGCGGGTTCGCCCTGCTCACCGGCCGCTGGCGCACCCTCCGGCTCATCACCGCCAGCCCCAGCAAGATCGGCGACATCGCCCGCGCAGCCCTCGTCCTGACCCATTTCGAATACGGCTACATCAAATGAAAATCGCTGAGATCACCTCATTGTGCGCGTTGATATCATATACCGTTAAACGGGGAAGTCGCAATGATTACGATAGTTCTGATCTTATGGGTCTTAGCGGTCATTGTGACGCCGACGATATGGTCGAAGGACCCGGGCTGTCGAGCTGATGCCGGAGAGGTCCTGCGGATGATCCTGAGCGCATTTGGCCGCAGACGCGTCTAATAATCGAGTCGCTGCAATTATCGCGTTCTCATCCAACGCACTCACATGACCGCGGAGAGGTGCTTCCCGGATCGTTATGCCGCTGGCAGACATGTCCGCGACGTTTCCGCGGAAGCGCTTTGTGCGGAATTTTCACAAGCCGCTTCCGCGGAAACGCGCTCTCATGCCGCGAATAGCGCAGGGCCGAGCCAGTACGGTTGGTCTATTCGTCCGCCTCAAGGCCGTCTGTGTCGGCATCCATCTCGTCCTCAAAGATGCCGTAGGGCGCTCCACCCGGTGTATAGCCGACGACGAACATGCGCCGACCGCAAACATCGACCCAGACAGCACAAGACTGATCCCCGGTAGTCCCAGAGACCGGCCGGCGCGTCCGATGGACGGAGCGTCGCTTACGTTTCCTGCTCACGAGGGCCGCCTCCACCGATGGACGCGCACCTTGGGTTAATCTGCGGCCAGGCCGTCGTACGGCAACGGCTGCCGGAAAACTCGCAACGGTGCCTCGACCGGTACACATCCTGCCGACGGCCCAGCGGCCCGTCAGGCGAATGCCCTGATCTTGGATCAGATCGCTGCCCAGCAGCTGGAACTCGCTGCGTGGTGCGGCGGATTCTGCAGCTCCCCGTATCGGGAGCACAGTGCCGTGCGGCGGGCCTGGCCCCTGCGGGTGGTATGTTCGTCGGGTCCGGCGGCCCCAGATGACCGCACTGCCCGGCGGGGAGACAGGATGCTGGCATGACCGACGACACGCCGATCTCGTATGAGGCGGCGGCTCGTGGGACGCCGGTGCTGAGCAGCGCGGGCACGCAGATCGGCACTCTTGAGCACGTGCTGGAAGTGCCGGAAGTCGATGTCTTTGACGGAATCGTGATCGCTACGAAGGCTGGCCTCCGCTTCATCGACGCTGATTATGTGCAGCAGATCACGCGCAGGCACGTCAGGTGCAGCCTCGACGACTCGCAGGCAGCCCAGTTGCCGCCACCGCAGGGAAGCCCGGTCTATCATGTCGATGCGCTGGCGGACTCGGGGCACAGCCTCCACGACATCCTCGGTCGGCTATTCCGCCGCCCGCACTGGATCCGCGAGGATGACCAGGCATGACCAAAGCCCTGCCAACCTGGCGAGTAAAGGGCTAAGAAGATCGGTCAACACACAGATCCCCCGGTTCGCGCCGGATTGCTTGACGCCACTCGCCGGGAGATCCCGCGCAGATCGGCGGGGTCGGCGCGCGGTTATCAGGAGTGCTTCGCGTCGTTGGTTGCATGGCAATCCCGGTTACGGTCGGCGGGAAGGCGGGCCGGCCGTATCTTCATGCATCGGGGAGCTTGGGCGAGTTTGGGCTGAATGTACGCTTTTGCCGCTGACCGAGTGCAGGGCCGAGATCGTACTGGAAGGCTGCGACGAACCGATCAGGGGCGAGGCCAGACAACTGGCGGGTCAGCGCCTTCCTGCGCATTCCGGCCGCCCAGCCATTGGGGCAACTGGCGGCGCATCGAAGGTCGCATGAGGAGGGAGGCGTATAACGCCGGTGTCTCCCCTAAGCGTGGCGCAGGCTCAAGCCCGTCATGCTGGCCCAAGTGAGCGGTGCCGACAGGGTGCCAGTCCCAGGCCAGGGCTGGGCCGTGCTGGATGACGAGGCTGAGCTTGTCGATGGTCACTTCTCGGGCTGGCAGCGCCTTGCCGAGGGCGGCGATGATGGGGACGGCGGGTTGCTGGCTGGTGCTATAGCACAGGGTCACATGGGGAACCCAGGACGGGCCGGGGGTGCTGGTGACGCCGGGGGTTCCGGTGACCTCGAAGGTGGCGGCCTGGGCGGCTTCGAAGATTGGTGCCAGGGCGCTCGCGGGGGTCATGGGGAGCACGATGCCTTCGGGGTGGTAGATCACGCGGCCGAGGGTGACGGAGGCGGGCCCTATCCCGTTGAGCTTGAGTCTTGCCTTGGTGAGCATCTGGTCTAGGTCGAGCTCGGTCAGGTCGGCCGTGCGGCCAACGAGCAGGACGGTGGCATGAAGCCAGCGCAGAGGGGTCATGTGCAGGCCGGTGAAGCCGGAGAGGTGCTGCTGCGCCTGTCTGGCGATCGCCTGGACGGGTTCGGCGTCACCGAGCAGCAGGTGCCAGCAGACCGAGTCGCTGAAGTCTGGTGCTCCGGGACGGGCCTGGCGGCGGTCGGTGAACTGGTCGGGCAGCATTAGCACGCCGCGGGGGCGGAGACGAAGTCGCCGATCTGCTGCCTGAGCGCGGCCGCCAGGCCGCTGTCTGCAAAGCGGGGCTGGGAGAGCATCTGGTCCAGGGTTCGGAGGTATCCGGTCACGGTGCCGATGCGCATCTCGGGAGCCAGCTCGAGGACGGACGCTATCTGGGCGGCAGCGCCGTCGAGGGAATCCAGGATCAGGTAGGCCATCGCGGCGCCGGCCCTGACCTAGGCCCAGGTGGCCAGCGCCTTCGGGGTTCCGCTGCGCCAGCTGGCTTCTGTGGTTGCGGCGGCGCGCAGGGCGCCGGCGGCGTCGCCGGTGTGGAGGGCGACTGAGAGGGAGAAGATGGCCTGCCTGCCGGGCGGGAACGACCAGACTGAGGCGCCTTGCGTGCCGGTGCTTAGCGTCTCTGCGGCGCGCTCGGCCTGCTGAAGTGCCTTGCGGGCCCGGGGGGCATCGCCGAACAAGGCGATCGCGTTGGCTTCCCGGTAGGCCAGTTCCACTCTGGTCGGCGTGGGGGCGCTGACCTCGAAGCCGCGCCGCGCGAATTCCGCCGCTTCGACGAAGCCGCCTGTCCACCGGGCGGTCTTGGCCTGGACGCTCCAGGCGATCGCCTCGTCGGCTTCGGCTTCCTGGGCGAGCAGCAGCGCGGCGGTGCCGTACTCGCGTGCGGTTTGCGCGCGGCCGAGATCTCCGAGGAGCACGCAGGCGTGCGCCATGAGGCGGGAATGGATTTGGAGCAGACGACGGGTCTGGCGGAGGCGTTGGCGGCCGCTCCGCAGGAGGGTGTGCACGTCCCGGTTTAGCGCGAGCACTTCGCCAAGGACCTTTCGCGGGGGGATCTGCGCATGGACCTCAGCGAGGTAGGTCGCGGCGCGGTCCATTTCTTCGATGGCGTCGTCGGTCGTGTTGGTGGCGGCGATCCACGCGGTCACGCTCGCGGCGTCGTCTGGGGCGCAGTCCGGCTCGGGCTCGCGGGCGTCCGGCGCCTGCGCCGGGTTCTGTGCTCTCTCCAGGCCGAGGAGGCGGTAGAGCAGTTCGTAGCGTTCGGACAGCTCGTGGTCGCCACGTTCCCAGCCGCGGATCATGCGGACTAGGGCGTCGGGCGCAGCGACCGGCTCGGTGGCGACACGACGGAGCTCTCGTGCCGTCTTCGGCACGTCCCAGCCGCGTGACCTGCGCCATTCGCGCAGCGTCCCGCCATCGATACCGGTCAAGGCGTGTACCTTCGCGTTGCCAGGCACATCAGGGAGCACGGGCCATGTTACCGGGCATGCACTCGTGCTCCCAGGTGTCACTATCGCACGACAGGCCGCTACCGGTGAACTGGATCCGCCACGTTGGTACGCGATGGTGAGGAGACGGTCGGCGATGAGGTTCCGGGAGGACAACCCGGCGGACCTGGGCAGGGCGAGGGCCGCTGTTGCGGCTTGGCGCGAGCAGAACCCGGGCGGAAACGGCGAGGACCTGCTCGCGGCGGTCGGACAGCAGTTCCACCGGGATTACGTCGTCGTGCTCCGCGCGGTGCTGTTCGCGGTCGACAGGCACCGGGCCCGCCAGATCACCGGGGTCACTGAGGAGACCTTCCGGTGAGCGACGGCTACACCGGGCTGCCGCGTGTGCTCCGAGGACTGGTCCCGGACGAGCTCGGACAGGTGTTTCGCCTGCAGGCATTTCGCGCCGCGCACCCTGAGGTGATTGTCGGGGACGGCGGGTTCGGCACCTGGCAGGCTCGTATCCCGGAGCCGAACGGCGAGATCGTGATCACTCGGTACCGGCTCGTCGAGCTGGCCTGTTAACTGAACTACGGGACGTTTCCGCAGCTCAAATGGTTGAACTACCTCGCCAGAGCGTCACAACTCTGACCAGAATGTCGCGATCGGCATACCGCAGTGGCCGTGACCTCGACCTCAGCGCCACAGAAAGCGGATATTCGGTGCTGAACGACTCACCTGCTCCTCCTCGCTGCTGCTAGTAAACACCAGCCCGACCTGACCTCGAGTTTTGGCGCAGTTGCCCTGACCTGCGACGACATCTGAACCTTCAAGTCCAGTTTGATAGTTCAGAGAAGCTCGACAAACTGGACGAGCTGACCGGGGAACCCGGGGCGCGGGCGGACGGCGACCCAGACTGAACAGGCGCTGCACGGAGTCCGGCCGCCGTCAGTCTGCGGCTTCCCAGTCGGCGTCGCGGTCGATCGTGCGCTGGAGGATCTGCGGGGACGGCGTGATCTCCGGCTTGGGAGGGCGCAAGATGGCGTCCTTGGCTGGCCCGGCCCAGGGCGGGAAGGCTAGGCCGAGGTCGCCGTAGTCGGGGTCTTCGGAGGGGATGGTCTGGCTCTGCCGGTCGGCGAGCCTGTCGGCGAAGTCGCGGTGCCCGGCGGCCAGCTGCTTGATCCACTGCCCCATCTCGCCGGGCGACTCCCCCGCGGTCAGGTCGAGCTCGTGGCACTGGGCTGGAGCGAGGGATTCGGGTTCGGCCGAACGGAGCGGCGGGTAGTGCTGGTCAGGATGGCGGCGACGGATTTCGGTGTCGGCAGCCACGGCTAGGTGACGCTGCTGGCGGGTGGCGTGCTCCCAGTCGGTGCGGTCAGCCATGACTGCGGCGAATACTGTCTCGCGCTGCCGGTAGGCATCATGCAAGGCCTGGTAGCTGGCGGCCAGCTCTCGCTTCCGGTTGGCTTCGTCATGGTCGCGACGCTGCTGGGAAGCATGGGCCTCGGCGGCGGCGCGGAGGCCGGCCAGGCGGGCGTGCCAGGCGGCGGCGCGGACCTGGCGGAGCTCATCGCCGACGTATGGCGGCGCCCAGGCGGTCTCGATCGGATAGGTGTCGCGCAGGTGGAGCAGCCTTCCGTCGGGCATGGGTTGCGGGTCTGGGTAGCGGAGTGCTGCTGGCCGTCGCGCTCTAGTACGGCGGACAGGACGCCCAGCGTCCCGTCGCGCTCTAGTACGGCGGACAGGACGCCCAGCGTCGTGCCCACCGTAGCGGGCGGGGTAGCCGGGGCGGGATCGTCGGCTCGTTCGGCACTGATCTTGTCGTACCGGGCCTGGCCGGGAGCCGGCCGCGGGCCGGGAGCCGGGTCGGCGCGCTTGGACGGCTGGGTGAACACGTAGGCGGTGTTGACGTTGGTGCCGCGGGTCAGGGCGACCCATTAGGCGTGCTGGCGGTCCTCGGTGCCGGTGATCACCGCCAAGCCCGTGTGCACGGTGCGGCCCTGGGCGGTGTGGTCGGTGACCGCGTAGCCGAGTTCGGTATTTCTGTAGTCGGCGTACAGGAAGTGGCGGTCGGTCCAGCGGCGCTGGCCGGTGCGCGGGTCGGGGTCGAGGGCCCGGCGGACGAGCAGGCCGTTCCGGGTGATGGCCTCGATGCGGAGCAGGTCGCCGTTGGCCAGCGTCCGGCCCGGCTCCCCCGCCTCGGTGGCGTGGTCGTTCTGGGTGCAGATGATCAGGTCGCCGGGGCTGGCCCGGGTGCCGCCGGCGATGGTGACGGCGGGGCCGTCCTGGACGATGCCCAGCTGGATGAGGTCGTCGCGGATTCGGCGGGACAGCTCCCGGCGCAGCGCGTGGTCGGCGGTCATCAGCAGGGTGTCAGTGCCGTCCAGGGTGAGCGCGAGGTAGGTGGCCGCGGCGGCGTCCATCATCTGCTCCGGCTCCCCGCCATAGATCCGGCCGTGCTGGTCGTAGTCGGCCAGCACGGTGGTATCCCCGCCGCGCAGCCGCAGGCTGGCGGCCTGTTCCCAGGGGGCGCGGAACCGGACCGGTTCGGCCAGCCGGGCGTAGCCCAGGGCGCCGGCGAGCAGGGACATGCCGCCGCCGTTTTCCACCGCCTGCAGCTGGCTGAGGTCCCCGGCCAGGATCACCTTGGCGCCGCGGGCCTCGGCGTAGGCGATCAGGTCGGCCAGGTCCGGGCCGGTGATCATCGAGGCCTCATCGATGACGAGCAGGGTGCCCGCGCCGATGGGGACCGGGCCGCGGGCGCTCCTGCGGCCGGGCAGGTGACCCAGGAACTGAGCCGCGTTGTAGGACACCGGCACCCCGGCGGCCAGGGTGTTGCGGGCCGACTGGGACGCGGTGATGCCGATCACCGGGCCCAGGCCGGCGGCGGCCCAGGCGCGGGCGGCCTCGGCCAGGACCCTTGTCTTACCGGACCCGGCCGGCGCGTTGATCACCGACACGCGCTTGCCGTCGGTCAGTGCTGCGAGCGCGGCGGCGGCCTGGTCCGCACGCAGTCCGGTCCGCGTGCGCGTGCCGCGCGTGCCGTGCGCGCGTCCGGCCAGCGCGTCCTGCAGCTGCGCCGGGTCCGCGCCGAGCGCGCGGGCGGCTTGCGCGGGGGTCATCTGCGATGTCATGCCAGGCTTGCCGCTCACTTCGGCGCTGGTCGATCTGTTTCACGACCATGGCGAGGGCGCCGGTCAATGCGAGGGCGAGTGCCACGGTGAGCAGCCATTTGCCCACCTCGAGGTCAAAGTCCGCCGTGTGGGACCTGTGCAGCAGGATAAATGCACCGGCGACGGCGACAACGGCGCACAGCGCAAGCCCGAAAGTCAGCAGGCGGTACGGCTGGCGCATGTGCGCAGCCTACCGAGCGTCGACTCGTCCCGTCTGCCCAGGAAGTCGGGGTAGCATTCGGCCGTCGTCCGCACGCCACGAAGATCGCCTGCCTATCCCGTGCTAACCCATGGCGCAGCAGGGGATGGGCGCTAACGGAGTCAGTGGACAGGAGTTGACGAACTCCTTGATCAGAGCACACTTGATGGACTCTACCGACGGCCCCTGAAGGCGCCATGATCACGTGTCCGGCCGGCCACTCCTTCACCGGGACCATCGAATCTCACCTGGGATAGCCCGGACGAGCCCGATCCGGGCAGTGCCGGACTCGGTTCCGCGCTGGCCGTGACCGCCTCCAGCGCGGTCATGATGGCCGTCACGGTGGCGGATCCGCCCGCCGGGATATCCCCGCCGAGCCGGACCGGAAAACTCACAGGCCAGCTCCGCCAGCGCGTCCCCCGCTGGCGCCCCGGCCATCTTCGTCACCGGCAATAGGCATCTGCGGCCACCCCTCATCGAGGTTTCTCACACACCGCCACGATGAGCGCGGCGGCCATTGACACGATGCAACGCCCAGCACCGCGCAACAGGCTCAAACCAGCCTTAAAAAGTTAAAACGCCAGCTATATTCATCCTCACCTTTGCTGTAACAAGCAGCCAGAAAGGCTCGGTTGTGAGCGGTGACTGAGAAACGGGAAACGTGTAATCGCGTGCTCGCGAAGGCGCGCGCGCGGCTGAAGCGGCTCGGGGATTCGCGGGATCCGGCGGTGATGCTCAATTCCGCGGCACCGGCCGAGGTCGCGGCCCCCGTGCGCGAGGCGCCCAGCCTAGGTCATCGGGCGACCGCCGAGCACGGCCTACGCCTCTTGCGCGATTCGCTGCGCACCGGCAGCAGCACCAGCCTCAATGAGGCCATCGATCTACTGCACCAGGCCATGGCAGGTACAGCGGACGACAACCCCGACCGCATCACGATCCTGTCCTTCCTCAGCTTTGCCCTGCAGGCCCGGTTCGAGCGGTCCGGGGCGCTGGCCGACCTGGACGAGGCCATCACGGCCGACCGTCAGGCCGTTGCCGCCATCCCCGGCGACCACCCGGACCGCGCGGCGGTCCTGTCCACCCTCAGCAGTGCCCTGTATTGCCGGTTCGAGCGGTCCGGGGCGCTGGCCGACCTGGACGACGCCATCACCACCAGCCGTCAGGCCGTCGCCCTCACCCCCAGCGACCACCCCGACAGCGCTCGGTACCTGTCCAACCTCGGCCATGTGCTGCGGGCCCGGTTCGAGCGATCCGGGACGGTGGCCGACCTGGAGGAGGCCATCACCACCGGCCGCCAGGCCGTGAACGCCATCCCCGGCGACCACCCGGAACGCGCGCTTTACCTATCCAACCTCGGCGCTGCCCTGCAGGTCCGGTTCGAGCGGTCCGGGACGGTGGCCGACCTGGAGGAGGCCATCACCACCGGCCGCGAGGCCATCGCCGCCACCCCCGACGGCCACCCGAGCCGCGCGGGGTTCCTTTCCAACCTCTGTGTTGCGCTCCGGGCCCGGTTCGAGCGGTCCGGGACGGTGGCCGACCTGGAGGAGGCCATCACCACCGGCCGCCAGGCCGTGAACGCCATCCCCGGCGACCACCCGGACCGGGCTTGGTACCTGTCGAACCTCGGTGCGGCCCTTGATGCCCGGTTTAAGCAGTTCGGAGTGCTAGCTGACCTGGAGGAGGCGATCGCGATAGGACGGTGGGCCGTTGCCGCCACTCCAGGTGACCACCCCGACCACGCCTGGCACCTTTCCAACCTCAGCACTGCCCTGAAAACCCGGTTCGAGCGGTCCGGGACGCTAGCCGACCTGGACGAGGCCATCACCGCCAGCCGCCAGGCTGCAGCCGCCATCCCCGGCGATCACCCCAAGCACGCTGGGTACCTATCCAACCTCAGCCTCGCGCTGATAGACCGGTTCGAGAGGTCCGGGACGCTGGCCGACCTGGAGGAAGCAAGCGCGGCCAGTCACGCGGCCCTCGCCGCCACCCCCAGCGGCCACCCCGACAGCGCGGGGTACCTGTCCAACCTCGGGACTATTCTCCGGGCCCGGTTCAGGCGGTCCGGGGCGCTGGCCGACCTAGACGAGGCCATCACCGTCAGCCGCGCGGCCGTCGCCGCCACCCCCAGCGGCCACCCCGACCATGCCATGTACCTGTCCAACCTCAGCATTGCCCTCCACGACCGGTTCGAGCGGACTCAGGCGGGGGCCGACCTGGACGAGGCGATCACTGCTGGCCGCTCAGCATACGCCGCCGCCCTCGGCGACGACCCCGACCGCGCGGCGTACCTCACCAACCTCGGCCTCGCCCTGCGCGCCCGGTTCGAACGGTCCGGGACGCTAGCCGACCTAGATGACGCCATCACCGCCAGCCGCCAGGCCGTCGCCGCCACCCCCGACGGCCACCCCCACCGTGCCACGCACCTGTCCAACCTCGGCGCTCTCCTTCATGCCCGGTTCGAGCGATCCGGGGTGCTAGCGGACCTGGGCGACGCCATCACCGCCAGCCGCCAGGCTGTGGCGGCCAACCCCGCCGGCCACCCCAGCCGCGCCCGGCATTTGTCCAACCTCGGCAACGCGCTGCGGGCCCAGTTCTGGCAGTCCAAAGAGCTGACCGACCTGGACGATGCCATTACCGCCAGCCGCCAGGCTGTCGCCGCCGCCCCTGCCGACCACCCCGACCGCGCCGGACTGCTGCGCAACCTCAGCGTCGGATTGCGGACCCGGTTCGAGCGGTCCGAAGCGGTGACCGACCTGGAAGAGGCCATCTCCGCCAGCCGCCACGGCGCGGCGGCAAACGCCGCGCCCCCCGCGGCCCGCGCGCGGGCAGCAGAGATGTGGGGACAGGCCGCCGCATCTGGCGAGAGGTGGCACGACGCCGCGGCCGGGTTCGAGAAGGCGGTGAGCCTGCTGGACCGGGTTGCCCCGCGCAGCCTTGTTCGCAGCGACCAGGAACATGTCCTGGAAGACCTGGCGGGCCTTGCGAGCGACGCCGCCGCGTGCTGCATTCAGGCGAACCTCGCCGACCGTGCCGTCGAGTTGCTCGAACAGGGCCGAGGGGTGCTGCTGGGCCAGGCGCTGGATATACGCACCGATCTGACCGACCTCACCGATCAGCATCCTGGCCTCGCCAAACGGTTCACCACACTGCGCGACGCCCTCGACGACGCCGGTGATCAAGGCGAGCATCCGGTCATGCGACCAGGGCAGGAAGGCCAGGATCTCAATGCCGCCATCGCCGGGGCGCGGCTCAAAGCGGACCAGCAGCGGGCAACCGCCGAAGCGTTCGAGCAGGTCATCAACGAGATCCGCGACCGGCCCGGATTCGACGGATTCCTGCGCCCGCTGTCGGCCCCCGGCCTGCTCGCCGCCGCCGCGAACGGCCCGGTTGTCATCATCAACGTGTCCGAGTTCGGCTCGCACGCGCTGATCGTGAGCTCGACTGGAGTACTCGCGCCGGTACCGCTGGACGAGGTAACGCCCGTCCGCGTCGCCGAGCAGGTTGTCGCGCTCCTCAACGCGCTCCTTGACCAGTCCCCCCCGGCAGATACCCAGGCCGAACTGACCGGCGTGCTCGGCTGGCTCTGGGACGCGATCGCCAGCCCCGTCCTGGACCGGCTCGGCCTCACCGGGCCACCCCCGGAGGGCCAGCCCTGGCCCCGGCTGTGGTGGTGCCTTCCCGGGCTGCTGTCGTTCGTGCCCCTGCACGCCGCCGGGCACCATCAGACACGGTTCGACCCCGTGCCGAAGACGGTGATGGACCGCGTTGTTTCGTCGTACACGCCGACGATCCGGGCACTTATCCATGCTCGCCGGAACCGGCCCGAACGATCCAGCAAAGGCCAGGGCATTGCCCTCGGTGAAGGCGGCATCGCCGTTGTGGCCATGCCGCGTACCCCGGGTGCCTCCGACCTGCCCGGAGCTGAAACCGAAGCTCACCTGGTCAGCCAGCGTTTCGGCGCGGGCGTCCGCACGCTGGCTGGCTCCGAGGCCACCTATGACGCGGTGCTGGCAGCACTGCGACGAGCGCTGTGGGCGCACTTCGCCTGCCACGGCTACGCCGATGTGACCCACCCGTCGGCAAGCCGGCTGCTTCTCGCCGACCACCTGGAGCGGCCGATGACAGTGACCGACGTGGCCAGGCTGCGCCTGGACGATGCTGAGTTCGCGTTCCTGTCCGCGTGCTCGACCGCCCGGCCGGGCACGCGCCTGGTCGATGAGGCGATTCATCTGGCCTCGGCTTTCCAGCTCGCCGGCTACCGGCACGTCATCGGCACACTCTGGCCGATCAATGACCACACTGCCGTGGAACTAGCCGACGATCTGTACACGGCCATTACCAGCGCCGGAGCCATTGACGACATCGCCGTCATGTTGCACGCGGCGACCCGGCGGCTGCGCAACCGGTGGCTGACTACGCCATCAGTATGGGCTTCTCACATTCATAGCGGCGCATGACCACAGCAGTGGCCGCTGGTCCGGCAGCCGAATCGGTAGTTGCTGTCCGGAGGTGGCCTATGGGATCTGAGGACGGCGTGCGAGAGGTCGCGCGGGCCATTTGTCCGTGCCTGGAGACCTAACTGGCAGCCAACGGCCACAGTCGCCCAGCCACACTGAGCCGCACCGAGCCACGTAATACCTGGTCAGATGGCATATCCAGCCATGCCTGCCGTTATCAAGCCACCCGGCGGGTTCGACTGACCGTCAAACAGGTCTACAGGGAGACCAGGGTAGGTTTTGCTGGCACCGCGAGATCGACGGTACCGCCGCTGCCGATCAGGTCGTCGCTGCGATCACCGGGAACCTGGTGGCATGAGCCGCGCGGCGCCTGCGCTGCCGCCTTCGCCAGGCGGCTGTTCGCGTCTGCCCGTCTCGCACGGCGGGCTCCCAGCGGTGGCAAGCGCCTGATTAGCCGCTAGGAGGAGCCCGGCTGGGCGCCGGGTGGCTGGCTGGCAGTACTGTCGCCGTCGCGGCCGTGCCCGATCGCGGCGAAGCGCTCGCGGGCGGCGTCGAGCTGGCCGGCGATCATGTCCTTGACGTCGGCGTCCAGCGGGGTGTCCGGGCGCAGGATAAGCTCGCGGAGGGCCGGCACCAGCGGGCCGTACTTGCCGGCCAGCTTGGCCAGCCTGGGGCCGGTGGTGTGGATAATGCCCACTGCGTTGTCAGTGAAATCTGAGGCTTTGATCACCCGCGCCCACGGGCTGGCTTCCAGGCTGGCCAGGACGTGCTCGCGGTACTGCTCGTGCTCATCGCGGCCGGGCTCCCATTCAGGGTTGGTGACTGCGGCGACCAGCGCGGCGGTGCGGGCGCCGAACTGCCCGGCCAGCACCGCCAGGGCCGCCTGCCGGTCACCGCCGGGAGCGATGTCTCTTGCGTGGTCTTCGACGGCGTCGTGCAGTAGCGCGGCGCAGGCCACGTCCGCATCCGCGACGCGGTAGCGGGCCAGGATCCGGATCGTGACCCGGAGCAGGTGACTGGCATAGGACTCGCGCTGCCGCTGGTCGGCCGCGTGCAACCGCGATGCTAGCGCTAGCGCGTCCGCGGCCCGATCACGGTCCGCGGCGGGGAACTACGCGAGTTCCATGGCCAGCCGTTCCCGCAGCCCGGCCTCGCCGTGCACGGAGGTGATCGCGTGCAGCGGCATTCGGGCCAGCAGTCGCCGCTCGGCCGGGTCGAGCCTCAAGCCGGCATCGGACATCAGCTTCGCGGTCTCCTCTGCCACGAGTGCCTCCGTCTCCTCAGGCTAGCTACGTATGGTGCGCGGCTTGTGTCGTTATGTCAGCAAGCGTAGGCCGGCGGGCCATGATCATGTAGGCATTGCAGCAACGCGAGGCCCGGCTCCAGGGAGAGCCGACACGATCCGGGCCAATGCAAGACCGGCCCTCGGCGGCTCGCCGCACATGCGCAGGCCAGGCCGAAAGTCAGAGTGGCCTGCGGGGGCACCGTGCCGACCTCGGGCAGTACCGCGTCCGCTGACGTCCACAGCACTAGATATCACGATCTGTCACGGACCCTAGTAGGCTTGACGCAATATATCCGATGCCGTTATGGTCGGCATACTGGTCGCCCACAGGGCCGCCTGCGCCAGGCCCGAACAGATAATCTGCGCGCTCATTCGGGCAGCCCTGCGAACTTGCCTGACACGGGTCGCGCCGGTGATCCGCTGACGTCGCCGGTGCCGTCGGCGGGGCGGGCATGCCTGCTACGGTGATCCGGGAAGCGGCACCGCTCCCGGAACACGAGCGAGTGGGCCAGCTCGGCCGCCTCCTGACCGGCCATGACCTGCCGCTCCGGACCGGGTCGCCGCCGCTAACGCGGACTTCCGCGCCGCTACTTCGGCCCCGTTGTGCCTGGACTGGGTTTTGCTGCTACCTGGGGTTTTACCAGGCCTGAGGTCGTTCTTCCAGGGGCTATATCAGCGATGGACCTGGCCTGGATGAAGATCATTACCTGTGAGCGGCCCTGGTGGGCATGAGCGAAATGACCGGTTCGAATCAGCCCAGATGACAGCAAGCAGGCACGGGAAGGGCCTTATCAGGCACTGCCTGCAAAAGACGGTCCTCCAGCCGATCAGCGGGATGACCGCTGTATCGGCCCCACGGCCAAGCTGGGCGTTGCTGGCGGAGGTGCGAGCTCGCTTGGAAATCGCTCGATCCGAGGGTCAGAGAACCGGTGCGGAAACCCGCGCTAAGTTCTGGAGCGAACGCGTGTTGAGGGCCCTGCAAGCGCAGAGCTGCCTGATCTGAAAGCAGATGTCGTAGAGCCAGACTCGCTCGTGAGGTGCTCCCGGTCGAAGAGCTCGGGGTAACCGGCTCAGGGTCAGGCGAGCACGGGCACCTGAGAAGCGGCGACAGCACCGGGGGACACCTTGGGCGTGGCCGTCGGGGTGGTCTCTGCCGATTGCCTCGAATTCAAGGTCCGGCGGGCCCAGGCGCACCCATTCCTGCGCCAGAGCACATTGGCGCGGTGGGCATCGTCGTGGACAACTGTCCCGGGTGACACAATCCCGCCATGGTCATCGCCTGGATCGAGTAGAACATCAGTCCCGGGCCAGAGCAACGGTACCCCGGCGAGTGCCCTGGCTGCAGGCTTGACAGGGTAGAAAACGACAAGAATTAAAAAGTTGCGTTTCCGCAGATCAGAACCTGATCTGAGCGGTACCAGCAGGATCCGGGCGAACCTAGGGTGAATCCCGGCCTTGTCTTCGGCCGTCCCGTGCATAAGGCTAAGAGACTTGTTAGCACAGCGGGACTGAGGAAGATCGGAAACGGCGCCGCCGGAAATATCTCCCGGCACAGCCAGCCAGCTGCATTCACTCAGCAAACCGCGTGCAGATGACGCCCGGACCCCGCGTCAGGAGGTGCCGCCCCGCCGGAGGCGGCGAATAGCCGTGAACACATCACATACTCCCGTGCCGGCGGCCCGGCAGCGGGCCTATAGCGGGCAGGCCCGTTCCTATGATCGTGACACCGGCGCATTCCACCCCTACCGGCGGCAGCTGGTGGAGGCGCTCCCGCTGGACCGGGGGCAGGTGGTCCTGGACGTGGGATGCGGAACCGGGCTGTGCTGCGGCCTGCTGCGGGACAAGGTGGGCCCGCGGGGAGGCGTGGTCGGCATCGAGGAATCGCCGCAGATGGCGGCGGTGGCCTGTGAGCGCATCTCCATCGAAGGCTGGCGCAACGTCTCGGTGGTGCAGTCGCCGGCCGAAGATGCCCGGATCACCCCGGCCGCCGACGCCGCCTTGTTCTGCGCGGTGCACGACATCTTGCAGTCCCCCGGCGCGCTGCGCAATGTCCTGGCCAGGCTCCGCCCGGGGGCATGGGTGGCCGCCGGCGGCGGCAAATGGGCCACGCCAGCGCTGATGGGGATGAACCTTCTTATCAGCATGCTGCACGCTCCGTACGTGCGCAGCTTCAGCGGATTCTCCCGGCCCTGGCGTCACCTGGAGCAGCTGGTCGAGGACGTTCAGGTCCGGGAGATGGGCTTCGGCAGCGGGTACATCATGACCGGCCGCGTGCCCGGCCCGGCCGGTCACGGTAACCCGGACGCAGGGCCGGCAGGTTCCCCGGCCCGCTGGGCACCGGCTGCCTGATCCACGCGCCCGGCCACCTGCCCGCCCGGCACCGCGGGCACCGTGGCCGACACCGTGACCCGCCGTGGCCGGTAAACAAGCTATCCACCGCGGGGCCTGCCGCTGCTTATCCGCCCGTGGTCACGGGCCCGGATCTGGCCCGGCGCCGGGTAAATACGCTCACCTGAACCTAAGCTCAGCCGAGCCGAGGTGCCTGTCCGGGGGCAAGCCGGTGACCGGTCAGGCCGGTGGTTGCCATGGCCTGATCCACCCGTCGGCCGACTGAAGATCGGGCCGTTCTGGCCCTTGGCACCAGAGCTCTGCCAGCACCCCGACCAGGCCAGGCGTGATCCTGCGCGCACTGGTAAGGGCTAGGCCACGCTGAGCCGCTGGTCAGCTGGGACGGAGCCGGCCTGCACCGCCCGGCATGCCTTGAGCAGCGCCCGGGCGAACACCTGCGGCGCGGTGATGCACACCGCGTGATCGGCGTCCACCCGGTGGAGCGCTGCGCCCGGGATCGCCCGGGCCAGCTGCAGCTGGCGGCTGACCGGCACGATACGGTCCCGGGTGGTGACGACCACCGCGGCAGGGACATCGACCTGACCGATCCAGCGGTCCGAGCTGAACTGGCAGACGGCGCGGCTGGCCGAGACGGCGCTGGCCAGCGTGGTCCGGCGCAGCTGGGCGCGGGCCCACCTGGCCGTGGCCGGGTCGTCGATGGGGCCGAGCAGCGCCAGCCCGAGGCCCTCGGCGCTGACCAGCCGCAGAACCGGGTTCCACCGCAGGCCGGCCGCCGCCGCCGGCAGCGCGAAGGCGGCCAGCTTCTGGGCCGGGAACCCCACGTTGCCCGCGGTGGAGCACAACACCAGACCCGACAGCAGCGAGGCGTGCCGCCGGTACACCAGCTGGGCGACCACGCCGCCCATGGAATACCCCACGGCGGTGAACTTGCCGGTACCCAGGACCGCTGCCAGCGCGGCGACATCGTCGGCGCACTCCTCGAGCCGGAACCGCGACCCGGCCCTGATCCCGTCGCCATGGCCGCGCAGGTCGGCGGCCACGACACGGAAATGAGCCGCGAGCGGCGCCAAGACCTTCCCCCAGTTCAGCTCCGCCGTGCACGCCACCCCGTGGATGAGCATGAGTGTCTCGGCGCCGGGCGGACCGGCACACTCCCACATCCGGGTGACGCCACGGCCGGGCAGCTCTACCAGGCGTGTAACCGGGGTCGCTTCCTCTCCATGCACTTGCCGCACTGCTCTCACTCTCCTGCGATGCCGGTCAGCGAGAGCCAGGGACCGGAGCTCAGCTAACGATCAACTACCAAGGTGGAACATGATTACCGGACATTGCGGAACTCCTCCAGGGACCAAAGGCCCGGACCTTAGGCCCGAGGAGTTCGCCAATGTGCCGCCGAGACCCTCTCGGGTCGTCACGATCGTGATAGCAGCCAGCGGCGTCGACCCGATGCTACGGACGTTCGCAGCCAGGCACATCGCCACGCAAGTACCCGCAGCCGCGGTAACGGCGAGTCGGCGTCCTGCGGATCCTCACCGGGGTTAACCGTTGGCTATGGCCGCTGCCGGCGGCAACCGCTTCCGGGACCGGCGCGTTCCGGGCCGGTGATGACAGTTCGGGGCGGGCCTGCTGCCCGGCCTGGCTCGCTGATCGCGCCCTGGCCAGTGGCTGTGCCGGAAGCCTGGGCTCAACCGCCGGTTGCCGCTTCGGTCCCCGGTGGCGGCAGGTGCTGGCCGGGCGCACCATCTGGAACGTCAACTCGACCGCAGCCGGCGGCGGGGTCGCCGAGATGCTGCAGGTGCTGGTCGGGTACGTGCAGGATTTCCACATCCCCATCGGCTGGCTGGTGATCACCGGCGACGCCGGGTTCTTCGCCATCACCAAGCGGCTGCACAACCAGATCCACGGGAGCATGTCCGGAGCCCCGCTCGGCGCGGCGGAGGCCGGTCATTACGCACAGATGCTCGCCGCGAACGCGGTGGAGCTGGCGGCCCGGGTCCGGCCCGGCGATGCGGTACTGCTGCACGACCCGCAGACCGCTGGCCTGGCCGCGCCGCTGGCGCAGGCCGGCGCCCGGGTGGTATGGCGCTGCCACATCGGTGTGGACTGGGAGAACGAGGTGACCCGGGCGGGGTGGGATTTCCTGCGGCCGCACCTAGCCGCTGCGGAGGCGTTCGTGTTCTCGCGCCGGGAATACGTCCCGGCGTGGATCCCCGCTGGCAAGGCCTGGATCATCCCGCCGTCCATCGACCCGTTCTCCCCGAAGAACCAGCAACTCGCCGCCGATACCGTGCGGGCCATCTTGGTGAGGCTGGGCGTGCTAGATGGTGCGGCGCCGACGGCGCCCGCGACATTCGTGCGCCGCGACGGCCAGGAGGACGTCGTCACCAGGCCAGCCGCCATCATCGGCGAGGGCCGCCCCGGCCCCGGGGATCCAGTACTGATCCAGGTGTCCCGCTGGGACCGGCTCAAGGACATGGCCGGAGTCATGCGCGGCTTCGCCAACCATGTCGCGCCCGCCGATGAGGGGTACCTGATGCTGGTCGGCCCGTCGGTCAAGAATGTGAGCGACGATCCGCAGGGCGCGGCGGTCTACGGGGAGTGCCTGCTGCAGTGGCGCGATCTGAGCCCCGCTGCCCAGGCGCGTAGCTTGCTGGTGACGCTGCCGCTGGATGACATCGACGAGAACGCGGCCACGGTCAACGCGTTGCAGCGACACGCCACCGTCATCGCGCAGAAGAGCCTGGCCGAAGGGTTCGGGCTGACCGTCGCGGAGGGAATGTGGAAGGGACGGCCGGTCATCGGCTCGGCGGGATCATCGACCAGATCGCCGAGGGCACCGGCATCCTGCTGCCCGATCCCCCCGGGAGCGGATGGTCCCGCTCATCAACAACGCGCGGGCGACCCTGGAGTGGTTCGTGCAGGACATATGGGGGCACTTCGACGACGACCACACGCGGCCAGGGGCGCCGCTGCTGCCCTCAGAACGCAAGAACCCCGACGGGACCTGCGCCCGGGTCGGCGACGAGGCGCTGCGGGCGGCGCTCACGGCCGCGGCCGCGGTTCACCTGCCGGACTGGCGGGGACGGGTCACCCCGCACCTCCTGCGGCACTACTGTGCCAGCCAGCTGTATGCGAACGGGATGGACCTGGCCGCGATCCAGGAGGTCCTCGGTCATTCCTGGGTCGTCACCACCATGAATTACATCCACGTCCATCGCACCCATGTAGAGGACGCCTGGATCTCCGGCCAGCAGCGCGCCGCCGGGAAGCTGAAGGGGCTGCTGCCGTGACCGCCGGCGCCCCGGCGGCCGGGCAGCCCGCGATGCTGGCGGCCGCGCTGCGGGCCGGCGCGGCCCGCCTGTACTGCGCCGAGGCGGGCGCCGAGCTGCTGATCACGCAGCAGTCCTGGCTGTCCCGCAGCGATTTCGCCCCGTTCGTCATCATCGCTCCGCGCGCGGCCGGCCAGGCGGTGACGGCGGCGATCGACTGGAGCGCCGCGATCACGGCCCTGGACGGCGGCGCCCTGCCATGCAGCAGCGGGGAACGGCGGATACTTCACCTGGCGGCGAGCATCGCCGCCGGGATACCCGCGGACCTGGGCGAGACGCTCACCGGGCTGGACCGTGCCAGTATCGCGGCGGCGGCCAGGGCCGTCCTGCACGCCGGCGGGCACCGGGGCGCTATGGTCACCCTGCCGCCGGGCATCCCGGCTCACCTGCGCAGAAAGGGCGAACGATGAAGTGGAACCTGCGGCTGGCCGCCGCCCACCGCGGCATCTGGACGGCCAGCGAGATGCAGCGGATGCTCGCCGCCCGCGGCCTGTCCGTCAGCGCCGGGAAGATGTCCGGCCTGTGGTCAGGCAGCCCCGCCAGCGTCAAGCTCGACGAGCTCGACGTCATCTGCGCCGTCCTGGGCTGCGGAATCGAGGAGTTGCTGCTGCCCGAGCCCGGCAGGGTCGCCGGGCCCGCCGGCGAGGAGCAGCACCAGCACGCCGCCGCGCCGGCCGCCGGCGGGCCCGCTGTTACGCCCAGGCGCCGCGACGGCCGCACCCTGCCGCCGCCCTGAGGTGGGCAGGTCCAGGAACCCGGCCCGCGACCTGCCCCGCAGCTGCACCGACTGCCTGGCCTGGGGAGTGATGGAGCAGATACGGTGCCGGGCCTGCCGCTCGTTCCGCGACGGCAACCGGGACGAGCGCGAGTGCACCGGGTGCGGCCGGGCACTGCGGGCGAAGAACGGGTACTGCCGGCTGTGCTGGGTCCAGCTGTCCGGCGGCCGCGCCTGGGAAGGGACCGCGCCCCCGGCGGTGGCTGCCCTGACCGCGGTCGGCGTGAAGATCAGCCATCACCAGCTGTTCTTCGACCGGATAGCACCGCGCACGGGAGCCACGCCGGCGGGAGCCGCGCCGCACCGCCCGCGCAGGGCCCTCCCCCCGGAAGCCGCCTGGGCTCAGCCGGAACTGCCGTCGCCGCATGCCCGCCCGGGCCGGCGCCGGCCGGCCAGCCCGTCCCTGGCCGCCGCGATCCGCATCGCCGACCGCCTCGCCGAGGGCCGCGGGTGGTCCGGCGAGATCCGGCGCCGGGTCCGCCAGGGACTGGCCATCACGCTGGACGGCCACCAGGAAGGCCAGGACGTCGCGTGGTCACGGGCACTGCCCTCGCTGCGGGCACGGCACCTGTGCGCCGGGCACGTCGCCGAGGTTCTCCGGCAGGCGGGCCTGCTGGACGACGACCGGCGCCCCGCCTTCGACGCCTGGCTGGACCGCAAGCTCGACGGCGTGACCGCCGGGATCCGCCGCGACGCCGGCCAGCAGGACCTGGGTCAACTCCGCCCTGCGCGGCCACGCCGCCACCGTCGAGGCGCTGCGCGTCGACCGCCAGCTCGAGGAAGCCCTGGCCACCGGCGCCGACGCGCTGCACCTGGCAGCCACCTTCGGCCTGGACCCCGGCACCGCCGTCCGCTACGCATCCAGCGCCCGGCAGCTCCTCCAGACCGCCGCCGAGCAGCAGAACCCGGCAGGGATCCCCCCGAACCCAAGGACCGGATCCGCTCTAGAAGACTGAAGACCCCTCAGTTCCCGCCGGCAAGCCCTCAGTCCGGCTGAACTCCGGGGAAAGGATGACCCCCGGAAGGTCATTGCGGCGCTGCGCTAGGCGTCGTGCGGGGGCTCGTGCACGATGGCGCAGTCGCCGCCCGCGACCTTGGCCTCGTGAAGGGCGGTGTCGGCGGCGAGCAGCGCTTCGTGGTGCGTCTGGGTGCCCGCGTCGAAGAACGCGGCGCCGATGCTGATGGTGCCAGGAATCCGGTTGGTGCCGGTGGCGTGTGACTGCTCGCGCACGGCCGTGCAGAGCCCGTCGGCCAGGCTCTGGATGAGCGGGGGCGTCGCGTGGCGGAAGACGGCGGCGAACTCGTCGCCGCCCATGCGGGCCAGCGTGTCATTGGGCCGGAGGCTCTGTGCAAGTACGTGCGCGATAGCCTGGATCAGTCCCTCCGCGGCGGCCGCACCGTGCCGCTGGATCACCTCGCGGTACCGGTCCACGTCCATGGACAACAGCGCCACATGCTCGGCGTTTTCCCGGGCGCGGTCCAGTTCGGTCTCGAACCGCCGGCGGTTCCACAGACCGGTCAGCGCGTCGCGGTCGCCAGGATCGAGCGCGGCCGCACCGGGCGATGGGTGCGCTGGCGCGTCCGCTGCGGGGCCCGTTGACCCGGTGGCACCGGCACGCGGCTCGAGCGCCGAGCCGAAGACCTCGACCCAGCGCACGAAGTGCCGGTCGTTGAGGAACAAGGCGCGAGCCCGTTCGCGCGCGGCCTGGCCGAGCCGGGCGGCCAGCGGCGGTTCTTGCAGGAGCTCGACGATCGCATCGCCGAACGCGCCGACGTCAGCGGGGTCTGCGACCAGCAGCCCGCTGTGCCGGTGCTGGACCTGCTCCAGATGACCCCCCACGGCGCTCACCACGACGGGACGGGCCTTCCACATCGCCTCGGTCACTCCCAGGCCGAACCCCTCCTGCAGGCTCTTCTTGACCACCACCGCGGCCAGCCGCTGGATCGCGTTCACCATCGCGGCGTTCTCCTCAGCCGGGGTGAGCGGCAGGCAGGCGACATGGATCCGCGCGCGCGCCCGGGGCGGCAGCCGCCGCCGGCGTTCGCGCACGCCGGCGAGCACGGCTTCTGCTTCGGGGTCATCGGCGACCTGGCGCGGGTCGGGGCCCGCCAGGAGCAGGTGCGCGCCGGTCGCCGCCAGCGCCCGCTCCAGGAAGCCTTCCAGGACCCCGAGCGGGTCCTTGATACGGTCCCACCGGGCCAGCGAGACCACCACCGGGTCCCGGTCCCAGTCCGGTGCCCCGTCGGAGTCCAAGACCGTGGGACGACCAGCCAGCGTGGCCGTGGACCCATCCGCGCAGTCGTAGTGCGGGGTGGCGGCCGGGACCCCGGCGGCCAGGCCAAGGTGCTGCAAGATCACCCGGGCGGCGCCATCTGGCATCGGCAGGTTCTTCGTCGACCCGGGGTCGATGCCCGGCGTCAAGATCGACGTCTCCGCCCCGCCCAGCCACTCCGGCAAGGACGTGTAGCGGCTGAAGACGAACCGGCGGACGCCGGTCAGCCGCGGCCTCAGGCACCGCCACGCGTTCCGGGAGTACTCGTTGTCGTGATCGATGCCGATGTGGCAGCTCCAGATGACGGTCGCGCCGGCCCGCTCCAGCGGCACCGACATGGCCGCCGTCTGCGGGTCGTTCAGCACCACCACGTCTCCGGGGGCGACCAGGGGCGCCAGCGCCCGGGCGTGGTACAGGGCAGCCCGGTCCAGCGTCGTCAGCTCCTCGATCCCGAGCACGTCGCCATCGCCCGGCTGGCCCTGCAGATGGTTATGAAAGCGCTTGGTCACCCGGAAGAACTCGCCAGAACCGCTCAGCACCATCCACCGGACGTCGATCCCGGCGCCTTTCCAGTACGGCAGCAGCGTCCGGAGCAGCTGCGCGACCCCGCCACCCAAGGCGGTAGAGTTCACCATCCACACCGTCCTGCCGGCCAGCAGCTCACCGGCGTGCTGCTGGGCCGCGCGCACCCGCTCGGTCATCGGCTCCAGCAAGTAGCGGCCGAGATCCTCGAAATGCCGGGTCTCCAGCGGAATCGCGGCAAGACCCTCCCCCGGTCGTACCATAACCGAGCCCGATAGCAAGCCGTTCATGACCGATGTGAGCTAGTCAGCCCGAGGTGCTGGTCATACGCCGCCAGGGCCGTGGCCATGGTGGTGTAGGGACCGCGGATCCGCTGCAACGACAACGGGATCTCGGAGTAATCCCCATACAGGTGGTCACCGCAGTCGCCGCAGATGACCTCGAAGGCGTCCCGGTAGCCACCTTCCTTAGGGCCCTCCGCGAAGCGAACCGGCTGACGCCGGATGCTCGCTGTAATGCCGTGCCCGGGCTGACCAGCGAGAGGGACAGTCATAACATCACCGGCCTCAGCGCTACCCCGCGGATCGCGGGCATGCCGCCCGCGCCCCACCCAGACGTCCCGCGGACAGCTAGCGGACCCGGTATCGGTCTTGGTATGCGACGTTGCGGCGCCCAACTTGACCCCCGCATCAGTAGTCTCTGCCACTGCCGGGGTCTGGAGCAGCGCTTATATCATCTGCCAGTATGGCTGCGGGATCCTTGCCGAGGCAAGTGCTGGCCGGTTGCCGTCCCGGCCGTCCGCTGGCCCTGCGGCCAAGGGTCTTCTCCTCCGCGGAGTACTTGGCCAGCAGCGTTCCTGTTCTGCTCCGTCGTTCTCGCAGGCGCCGAGATCCCGGCAGCGGACGGCTCTGGAGCAGATCACGCCGGCCCTGTCCCGCTGGTAAGGACCGGCGTATGGCCTCAGCTTTGCCTGAGCAGGGGTCGGCAACCGCACTCAGCTGGCGGGCCTGGTCAGCGATGGCCGCCGAGACCGCCGCGCCCGCCGCAGCCACCGGCAAGGCCGCCGCCTGCAATCCCGCGAACCTGACTCAGGGCTGTCCGCGTGCCGGATTAAGCCGTACTAAAGTCAAGGCGGCTACGCCGCGCCCGGCCGCGCCGCACCGGGCAGCGCGGCGATAGATGCCCTGCTGATTGAGCTACGGGGTGAGATCCCTGAGCTCAGCGGACGGACCGGGGAAGACGCGGCTACGTTCCCTGTTCATGATCAGCGAGGGAGACGGGCCGCGGGGACCTGTCGTCATTGGTGGTGCCGCAGCTTGGGCCGGTTGAGGCTGCCGCGGTGTGGCGTCACCCGGCATCGATTCGGGATGCGGGATCAGTTTCCTGGTCGCGGGTGGTGAATGCGTTGTCGCGGATCTGGCGGATCGTGTCGTCCAGGTTCCGGACGGCTTCTGCGATGCCCTTGCTGGCCGCGTCGTGGGGCAGGTCCGCGGCAGCCTGCAGGCTGAGCCCGACGTCGTACAAGCTGGTAGCGATCGAGCCGAGAAGTTCCTGGCCGAGGCGAGCCTGCCTGGCCGCGACCGCGGCCCGGGCGAGGTCAGCGAGGTCGGCGACCCTGCGGGCCTCGGTGACGTCGCGGATGACGGTGAGGGTGAGGGTGCCGGTCGCGGTCGCCACCGGGCTGAGGCTGATCTCGGCCGGGAACGTGGTTCCGTCTTTGCGCAGCGCGACCAGCCGCGCCCCGGCGCCCATCGGCCGGGCCCGGGGTGCCCGGGCGTAGGCGGCCCGGTGGCCGCGGTGCGCGGCCTGAAGGCCGGCGGGCACGAGGGACTCGACCGGGCGCCCGGTCAGCTCGGCGTGCGCGTAGCCGAACATCTCCTCCAGCCGCAGGTTGGCCAGCACCAGCGTGCCGCCGCCGTCGGTCAGCGCCACCCCCTCCTGCAGCGCGTCGACCAACTTCCCCACCACTGCCGGGGTGATGCCCGCCACAGACCTCTCCGGCCTGGTAGCCGCCACCGGGATTACCGTGGCTGGCGCCCTGGCGGCGCTGGCCGCCTGCAGGGACGGGTAGATGGGGACCAGGCGGTCCAGGCCGTTGAAGCTGAGTATCTGCCGGACGACCGGCGCGGTGACCACCAGCCGCAGCTCCGTGCCGCTGACGACAGCCCGCTGGTAGCCGCGGGCCAGGGCATCGGCGCCAGCGTGATCACAGGAGATCGTCGCGGTCAGGTCCGCGATCAGCGCCTGGGCGCCGCGGTTGATGACCGACAGCAGCTCCTCGCGGATCGGCCCGGCATTAGACACGTCAATGTGCTCAGGAAGAGCGATGACCGCCCGGTGGCCGGTCCACCGCACCGGGCAGATGTCCGTCAGCATGGCAGCGGCCCGCCAGCGCGGCAGGCGGCACGTGCCGCCAGCACGGCGGCGCGTGGTGTGTTCGATGACTGGCGCATCGCTGCGGCACCCGGGGTCCCGTCCGGCCGTGACTGGCCATGCCGCCGGGGTCTGAAGCGACGCGGTCCCTGCACCCCGTGCTTCGGCCTGATGCAGGATGTTTGCGGATACTTGCCCGCTCCCGACCATACGCCCCCGCTGCGGCCCTGGATAGCCACGGCGGTGACCGGAGGTAGCCGGTATCGGCCGCTGCGCAACCGGTCAGCGCGTTAATGAGACGGTGTCATGCCCTTCAGCGGGGTAACCGGCGGACTTTCGGCGCCGCGGCGAGGACCTAAGTCCCCTGACCCGGCGATCGCCGACCCGGTTTACTGCTCGGGTGTTCATCAGCGGCGAGGTGCTCCTGGATGTCAGCTTCGCCGCGGCTCAGGCCCGGCTGGCGAGCCTGGCCCGGGTTGGCCCGCTGGGTGGCAGACCGGGTATGTCCAGGCTGGTCCAGGTTCATGTCCGGGACCTGGTGACCCGCGAGGGCTCCGCCGTGCTGGCGCTGGGATGGGAAGCCGCCGCGCCTTGCGGCGGACTGTTCCCCGCTCTGGACGCCGGCATCACGCTGACCCCGGCCGGGGACCAGGCCGGCTTGCTCGAGCTGGCCGGGGCTTACCGGCCGCCGCTGCGTGGTCTCGGCGCCGACCTCGACCGGGCGATCATGCACCGGGTGGCTATAGCAACGACGCGCACCATCATGAACCGCGTCGCAGGTGGCATCACCCATCCGCTAGTGCCCCTGAACGAGAACCACAAATCGCCGGGGCCGCGCCATCATGGCGACCGCCTGCGGCCGGGCCGCATAGCTCAGGCATTGCGATGGGCGGCGTTCTCGTTGCGGGAAAGGAGCGTGGCCAGCCTGTGAAGCACCTGGTGCACGGATCGGTGAGCAGCTACTGCCGGGAGCATTCGCGGTGCCCTGTCGTTGTCGTGCCGCCCGGCGAAGGGGCGGGCAGGTGAGCACGCCGGTGGCGGGCACGTATGCGCTGCTGGCCGACGGCAGCACAGTGGAGATCCGGCCGGCCCGGGCGCAGGATTTTGAGGCGGTGCGCGCGATGCATGCTGCCATGTCACCGGACAACATGTACCTGCGGTTTTTCAGCATGAGCCCGGCCGCGGCCGGGCGGGAAGCCAAGCGGGTTTGCCGCGAGCCGGATTCCGACCATGCGGCGCTGCTGGCCTGGCAGGACGGCCGGCTGGCCGGCGTCGGCGCCTACGAGCCAGCCGGGAAGCCCGGCGTGGCGGAGGTCGCGTTCGCCGTCCCTGATGACATGCACGGCCGCGGTATCGCCAGCGTGCTGCTGGAGCACCTGGTCTGGCAGGCGCGGCAGCACGGCCTGGAGGCGTTCACCGCGGAGACGCTGGCGGAGAACTCGGCGATGCTGCGGGTGTTCGCGGACGTCGGCCTGCCCGCCAAGCGGCGGATAACCGGGGACACGGTTGAGCTGACCTTCCCCCTGCCCGTCGGCCAGGACGAACACCGGCAGGGCAGCTACCTGGAGGCGGTGGCGAGCCGGGAAAGCCGGGCGGATGTGGCCAGCCTGCGGCCGCTGCTGCAGCCGCGATCGGTCGCCGTGGTGGGCCCGGGCCGCCGTCGCGCCAGCATGGGCCGGGCCATCCTGCACAACCTCGTGACCGGCGGCTTCACCGGTCCGGTCTACGCAGTCAATCCGCATGCCCAGGCTCTGGAGGGAGTGCCGTGCGTGGCGTCCGTCGCTGACCTGCCCGGGCCGGTGGACCTGGCGGTGATCGCGGTGCCGCCGGCCGCGGTGCCCGAGGTGGCGGAGCAGTGCGGCCGCCACGGGGTCCGGGCCCTGATCGTGCTCAGCTCTTGCCGGGGCGCAGCGGGCGCGGAGCTGAAGGCCGTCTGCCGCCGGTATGGCATGCGGCTGCTCGGGCCGAGCTGTTTCGGCGTGATCATGCCCTGGATCGGCCTGGACGCCACCTTCACCGCCGGCCACCCGGTCCGCGGGGTGGCCGGCCTAGTGGTGCAGTCCGGCGGGGTCGGGATCGCGCTGCTTGAGCAGATGTCCAGGCTGGGTATCGGCGTGTCCTCCTTCGCCTCGGCCGGCGACAAGTACGACGTGTCCCCCACTGACCTGCTGACCTGGTGGGCGCAGGACGAGGTGACCCAGCTCGCGGTGCTGTACGTGGAGTCGTTCGGCAACCCGCGCAAGTTCGCCGGCACGGCCCGCCGGGTCGCGCAGCGGATGCCGGTGCTGACCGTCATCGGCGCCCGGTCCCCGGCGGGCCACCGGGCCGCCTCGCACACCGCGGCGGCCGCGACGCCGCTGGCCAGCCAGGAGGCCATGTTCGACCTGGCGGGCGTCATCGCCACCAGGAGCCTGGGTGAGCTGGTCGATACCGCTGCGCTGCTGGCCTGCCAGCCGCTGCCTGCCGGCAACCGGGTCGCGATCATCGCCAACGCGGGCGGCGCGGCCGCGCTGGCCGCTGATGCCTGCACCGACCACGGCTTGCAGGTCGTGGAGCTCGCCGCGGCCACCCAGCGCGCGCTGCGCCGGCTGCTGCCGGCCGCCGCGGTGGTGACCGGGCCGGTGGACACCAGCCCGGTGGTGACGACGGAGGCCTTCCGCGCCTGCGTGGAGGAAGTGGCCGCCGACGACGGCGTTGACGCGGTGCTGGCGGTGGCGGTGCCCACGGCGTTCTCCGACCTGAGCGCCGCGGTGGCTGAGGCGGTGGTCAGTAAGCCGCTCGCGGTCGCCCTGCTCGACCGGGCCGAATCGGTGACACGGCTCAAGCGCCTGCCCGTCGCACAGCCGCCGCCAGGCTCACACCCGGACACCGGCCCGGCGGGCGATCCCCCAGCCGCCGACCCGGCAGACGCCGGCCAGTCCGCGGCAGTCATCGACGTGGCGGCGGCGGCGGTTACCGGGGTGCCCTGTTACGCCGATCCCGATGATGCGGCCCGCGCGCTGGGCCACGCGGTCCGGTACCGGGCCTGGCGCGGGCGGCAGCGCGGCACGGTTCCCGAGCTGGACGGGCTGCGCGCGGCCGACGCGCGCGCCCTGGTCACCAGCTTCCTGGCCGGCTCGCCGGCCGGCGGCTGGCTGCCGCAAGCCAGCGCAGCCGAGCTGGTGTCCTGCTATAGCATCCCGCTGGTGGCCACCATCGCGGCGGCCACGGAGGAAGAAGCGGCTGCGGCCGCCGCGCAGCTCGGCGGCCGGGTGGTGCTCAAGGCCGAGGCCGAGGGGCTGGTGCACAGGACCGACGCTGGGGGCGTCCGGGTCGATCTTCGCACCCCGCAGGAAGTGGCTGAGGCCTACCGGACGCTGGCGGCCGACTTCGGGCCGCGGCTGCAGCGGGTGCTCGTCCAGCCGATGCTGACCGGCGGCGTCGAGGTGCACATCGGCGTGGTGCAAGAGCCCGTCTTCGGGCCGCTGGTGGTATTCGGATCCGGCGACCCGGCCACTGAGGTGCCCGGTGATCAGGTGGCCCGGCTGACCCCGCTGACCGACGCCGACGCCGACGAGATGATCAATTCGGTTCGCGCCGCGCCGCTGCTGGCCGGCCGCCGGGGCACGCCGCCGGCGGACACCGCCGCGCTCGCGGATGCCCTGCTGCGGGTCTCCCGGCTCGCCGATGACCTCCCCGAGGTCAGCGAGCTGGACCTCAACCCCGTCGTGGCCCGGCCGGACGGCGTTCTGGTGCGTGGACGTGCGGGTGCGGATCAGCCCGGCAGAACCCAGGGACCCCTTCCTGCGCCGGCTGCTGTGAGCACGCGGCAGCGCACCGGCAGCCAGCGGGGCATGCGGCTGGGCATACCGTGATCATAGCCTGGGTGGAGGGCCCGGCCTCGTCCTGGCCGCGGCGTTGTCCGGGCTCAGGTCCGGTCAGGCCGCACGCGATTACCGGCGCGATCTGCCGCCAGGCGGCGTCGCCGGCCCGCTGTGGCTGTGCAGCACGCCGAGGGTGTCAATCCCGGTGACCTGGAGCGGCACCGCAACGGCGTGCCGCGTCACGGCGGTTCAGCATGAAGAATACGGCCGCCCAGACGATGGCCACGAAGAGGCCTGCTGAATAAAATCTGGCACTCAAGGCGCTCCCCGCGCCGGGCTCAGCCTCTGGGCCAAGGCCCACCCGGCGGGCCCGCGCCGTCCCCTCGCCGGGCGGCACGGGTGATCACATCAGCTCAAGCGGCACACCCGGCTGGTACAGCACGAAGCCGTCTTCCTCGCCTCCCATTTGTCCAGCTCGCGGCAGCCATCTCAAGACCGCCTTCGGCGTCGCTGACGCGATTCGGCCACGCCGAGCCCGGACACGGCACCTGCTCCCCGGACCTGGCACCCGCGAGGGAGATGGACCGGACCAGGACTCTGGCGGCACCGCAGGCTGATGGTGAGCCGACCGCGCCTATCCAGGCGCAGGACCAAGGCGTCGTGTCGCTAGCAGGGAAGCATCCATCAGAACCTGCGCCAGGCCAGAGCAAAGGCGCAGGTGACCCATGTCGCTCCGGACCTCGGCGGCACGGCCAGTCACGGCCGGTTAGGATCTAGGTACTCAGCGATGTCGATATCATCAAACGTACTGTTCTGCTACGGGGCGATACCAGAACTAGACGAGGCGAGCATCCGGCCGACGCGCGATCCCCCGCCCGGTTGGGCGGGCGACTGGGCGGAGGCGACTCTGCTCCTGGTGCGGGACCGCGACCGCATCGCCGCGGGCATGACCGACCTCGTGGTGCACCGGCTGTTCGCCGCGGGGCTCGCTCTGGAAACGGCCCTGGGGCTGATCGGCGGCCATCCGGGAGCCGGGAAGGTCCGGGAAGCCGTCGGCGGGCTGGAGCTGGCGATCCGGGATGTCAGGAACGTCGTGTTCGATCACCGGCAGCCTGATCCGCTCTCCGGAGGACAGCCGGGCTGGGGCATTTCGGCCGGCGCCCGGCGGCCCCGGTCCTGCCGGTTCCCTGCTCGGTGCCGGCCGGCTCCGGGGGCGGGCCGAGAACATCCGCCACGCGGGCCAGCAGGGACCGGACCGGCGCGTCGGCCACCTTGTGAAAGACCGCCCGGTCCAGGCCCGCGCCCAGGGCAGCGAGCGGAAGCCGGTAGGCCCCGGCCAGCGATAGCCGGGCGGAACGCTCCCCGGCGGGGGTCAGCGACATGTCGGCATCCAGGGCAGGGAACAGCCTGCCGCGCGGCCCGGCAGCCTGCCACCGCAGCGCGAGCACGGCGGACTCACCGCGGGTCACCACGTCCCGGACATGCACCTGGACCAGCTTGGACACGCCCGGCGCGGCGCCCACCGGGCCGACCCAGACCAGGCCGGTAAGGCCATCACCGTAGGCTCCCTCCGACACGCGGGTCAGCGACCCGCCGCGAGCCAGATTCGCGAGCCGGGCCGCCGCGGCCGGGAAGCTCAGGTCCAGCCCCATCGCGGCAGCTACGAACATCTCCCCATCAGACCAGGCAAGATGATCGCCCCACCAGGGACTAAGGTCCCCATGCGGCAATCCCGGCCATGGGCACCTACCGCACTGACCCGTGGCATGGACCTGTCATAGCCCGGGCGGGCAGCGACTATGAGCCCTCATTCCCGGGACGTTCGGCACGAGACCAGGACACGCGCCGGCCGCAGATAGTTAGCGGGTGCGGCGCGGTCCCGCGTGGCCGGCCGGCCCGGCACCCGGGCTGTGCACGCTGGCTGCCTACCGGGACGGCGAACTGGCCGCCGGGCCGCCGTGCACGCTGCCGGCTACCTGGCGCAGCACCCGGGAGTTCTCCGCCGTCCAGGCGGAGGCAGACGGGAACGTCCGGCGGATCACTGGCCGGACCTGGGGAGATGACCACGATGAGGAAGATGCTCATCACCTTCGGGGCAGTGATCGCTGCCCTGGCACTCAGCGGTGTCCCGGCGGTCACGGCGTCGGCCGCGCCCGTCCCCGTCATCTACAACGACGCGGCCGGGTGCAGCAACCCGGCTGTCGCCCGCCCCGGGTGATCATCGGGCAGGGCGGCGCCCCGATAGCGCACGCCTGGTGGTGGAACATCTGGAACTCCACGGTTGCCAAGTCGGCCGACACGCTCTGGGGGGACAACTGCATCCCGGACTGCGCGCTGGGCAAGACGAGCTACCACAAGCTGTACGTCACGCTCTCCGGGGTGAAGTGGCACAAAGGCCGGCCCCAAGTTTCGTCACAGGTGCCTGGCCGCTTAGCTCCTGCCCCGTGCGCCCGGGCCACCAGGCGGAAGGCTCGCATCCAGCAGGACGCTCGACCCAGCCTGGCGGGTGATGACGTCCTGGCAGCGCTGCTGAAGTCGCTGCAGCGACTCGCCGTCGCCGAGCGGGAATGCCGCCTCCAGGCGCGCGCTTTCCCGCACCTGGAGAAGGTCCAGCACCGCGTCGACCAGGCTCGCGCGGCGGCCGGGAGTGATGTGCCCGGCCTCGGCGCGCAGCGACACCCGGGCGGTCCCGCCGGGTTCTTCGGAGATGATCACCTCGGCGGCGGCGACGGTGCGGCCATCGTCGCTGACCTCGACGTGCTCATGCAGCTGATGTCCGGTCATGGGATGCCTCCCGGCATGGTTCAAGATCCAGGCGCGGCAGGCCCGCGGTCCGGCATGCGCATCGGGGAGCCGGTCCCGCCAGGTGCGCCGGCCGGGGCGGCGGGGCGCAGCTCGGACTGCACCGTCCATAGCGCCGTGGTGAGCGCCTCGAACCGGCGCAGGGGCCGCGACAGCATGGCGGCGCTGCCGTCCGCAGCCGCCGCGACGACCTCATCGGCCGCGGCCGCCAGCCGGGCCTGCCGGGCCGCCAGGAACACCGCCGCGGAACTGCGGCGGCCTTCCGCGACGGCGGCCACGGCAGCTTGCCCGGCGGCGCCGGTTTCGGCCACGATCGCCCGGGCCGCCTGGCCCACTTCGCCGGCGGCACCGGGCGGCAGCGGCGCGCCGGCGCTGTCCCCGGCGAGCAGCCGCAATCGCGCCAGGCGCGGCACGCACCGGGTGTAACACTCTCGCGCGCGGTGCGCTGCGGTCATGGCGGCAGAGCCCGGCCGGCCCGGGCGAAGACGGCGGTGCGGCTCCCGCGGATCCCCGCTATTGGCCGTGAACTCCTCCGCGCACCCCGCAGCGCGGTGCGCGACGGCGCCCGCCGGGGACCGGACCGCCTGCCCGGCAGGCACCCGCCGGGTCAGTGGGGTTACCTCGCCGCGGACCGCATCACCGGATGCGCCGGCGATCTTGATGTCCCCCCGGACGTCGATTCGCTCGCTCATAAACCTTCCCGGAATCACGGCGATGGCGAGCGGCAAGCGGGCAGGGTCCGGGCCGGCCAGACCGCACCTTTGTAGTTAATGGCATTCCCTGAATCCGGCGCAAGGGTCCTGGCGTCGGCTATGGCGCCGTCATCGCCCAGTGGCCGCCGGAGGGCGGCACCGCGCTCACACAGGCCTGCCCGGCACAGCCGGTGACCTGAGCGCCGCTGGCGTCTTACCGTCGGGGTCCCTCGTCATCTGCCAGGGCCGCGGCGGCCCGGCTCCCACCGCCACGTCCTCGTTGCGCCCGGCTACCCGCGCCAGCCGGGCTGAGCCCACGCCGCACAGGCAGGCATCCACTGCCAAGCCGCTCCGGCCGCCGCCGAGACCCACCCCGGCCAAGAACGCGCCCACAGCCACAGCGAAGCGGTAGCTGTAGCGAGAGCGCGCCGAACAGGACAATCTGCATGCCACCCACTTTGCCTTCGGCACGGCTGCCACCCGCGCGGAATCGGCAGGGAGGATGCGTAGTTTGAGGCGTTGGAGCACACTCTGTTCGTCACGGTACGTCATTCCGGCAATGGCGCCAGGAGCGACCGGACGGCCGACTGGCCGATGGGTAGTCGCGGCAGCTCGTCTTCGAGCCCCGAGCCAGGCCGCCGGTCCGGAGGCGGGCACCGGCGCCGGCGCGATGGCCGAGCGGGCCTGCTGCGGGCAACACACCGGCAACACAAGTCCGGGAATTGGCGAAGATCAACACGCCGGTAACACGAACAAGACGGCATTCCCCGGCACACGGCGGCACGATCGCTAGAATAGGCATGTAGGCCCAGTAACCAGCGTCAATGCGGGTGAGCTGGATCGATTACCCGCCGTGATAATACGGGTTCAGGAATGAAAGGACCCCTGAAAAGCGGAAGCTCGACATCGGCCTGTTCATCCTCCGATTTCGCGGATCTGAGGGACATAAGAGCCTCAAGCGTCAGGCGGAGCAGATGTGTAAAGCACCAAGCCCGAGCCCGGCTCGACAATGGCGAAACTGATGGACGAAGACGCGGCGACCGCCAGATGGGACCGGGCCAGTTGCGTCCGAGCCGCGATCCTCGCGCCCCGGCTGCCTGCAGAACTGGGACACCTGGTCTTCGGGCCTGACGAATCGCAGCCGCTGGACTTGCATCTGAGTGGCTACGAAGGGTGTCTCATGGCGTTACGGTCGGAGGTGCGCGTACTGGGTGCTCTGTGCGGCCGGACACGATAGCCAGGACCGGAGATCCGGCGAGGTCTCCCGTCCGCGATGCGGGAGACTGTGACGTCGGTGCAGGACAAAGGCCGGGCATCCCTGCCCGGCGGGGACGCAGCCCACGCTGGCGCAGGTGGATTCGCGCTGCCGCGCGGGTTCCCCGGGCAGCCTGGCGGGCAGGAAGGCCATGGTGTCAGCGAGTCACCCGAGGACGTCCTTACTACCGTGGTCGGCGACCTTTCCAGGCAGCTGGCATGTCATGCGGGAGGGAATTCCCGGCTCGGGCGGGCGCTGGTCTTCCGGGCCTGGCCGCTGCGGTCGCTGCATGTGGTGGGCGGGACGCCGATGGCCGAGGCGCTGCGGGGGCTGATCGCGGCCGCCTCGCAACGGGTTCGGCGGGGCGAGCGCCGTGTGGCCGGCGCTCTCGAGCTCGCGGATCACTCCCGCGAACCCGGATGCGTCGGCGAAGGCGCCGTGGACGAGGACGACGGTGTGACCAGGCACGGGGTTCTCCTCGGGGTTGGAGAGGTGGCCCCAACGACGTTACGTCACCGGACCCGAGCGAGTCGGCCCAGGGGTGCGCCGCCCGGCACGTAACCGGTTGTTCTGTGCCGCTCAACCGCCACGCGACCACCATCTGCAAGCGGTACCGAGTCGGCAGGGAGGCCGCCTCAGGATTGGGTCAAGCGCTTGGCCCGCCACCTCCGACGAGATTGCCGATAGCGAATGTGCATGCTGATCGGCGCATAAGCATGTGCAAGAGCAACGTCCGCTCATCGGCACGAGTGCGCGTTCCCGATCGTACGGCGGAGCGGTTCAACCAAGTGCTGCTTCCTCAGTCCACGGATTCGAGAAAGATCCTCTTCTCGAATCCTCCACGACGGCTGCGCTTGTCGTCGGCAAGAGCGAGGAGTTAGGCCCGATGTCCACGGTCCGGCTGAGCAAGCATTGCCTGGGCCCGAGCCGGCCTTGCCGACGGCCAGTGCGCTGGAGACGACCCGGGCCGGCTTCCCGGCTCGCTCATCCCACGTAAGCGCAGGTGTTGCAACGTGCGGCGTGGCTGCGTGCTTCCTGGTCCGCAGGGGTTCAATCTGAGAGGATGCCGGGTGTGGTGGAACAAGCGGGGGTGCCGGCAGGTGAGGCGGATACCGGCCTGCCGCCCGGAGCGGCCGGGATAACGGTCAAGGGTGTGCCGCGGCCGGGCCAGGCTGCGGACGGGGCAGGCGGCGCGCCGGCCGGGCCGGGGAGCTGACGCCATGCCGGGGCGGTGTGCGCGGGGACGCGGGGCCCTTCTGGCCGTCGCCGCCGCGGCCGTCGCGCTCACCGTGCTCGGCGTGCTCGTCTTCTGCGCCTTCGGCGGGACAGCCGCGGCATCGCCCGCGCGTCCGCCCGGCACCGCGGTCGTGGTGGCGTCGTTCAGCTTCCCCGAGAGCGAGCTGCTCGCCGCCATCTACGCCCTCGCCTTGATGCAGGCCGGGATCCCGGCGCGCCTGCAGCTTGGCCTCGGGCCTCGTGAGCTCGTGCAGCCCGCCCTGGCGCGGGGCCTGGTCGACGTGGTTCCCGAGTACCTGGGGACCGCGCTGACCAGCCTCGAGCCCGCGGCCGGCGTGGCCACCTCCGACCCGGTGACGGTGCGGCATGAGCTCGCGCGGGCCCTGCCAGTGGTCCACGCCGGCGCGGCGGCGCGGTACGGGGCGCGGCTGGTAGGCGCGCTCGATGCGGTGTCGGCGCGGCTGACCACCAGCGACCTGATCTACCTCAACCGGCAGATCACGGTCGCCGGCCAGAACGTGCTCGCCGAGGCACGGGCCTGGCTGGAGCGCCAGGGCATCCTGCCCGAGCCAGGCTGAGCCTGCCAGGCGGCTCATGGCTGGCATGCTGCCTTCGCCATCGCATCCCGCCATGCGCCCGCATCGCCGAAGACGGCGAGGACCTGGAAGATCCCGGGCGCGCCAGCCAGGTCAGATGGGTGTTTTGGTCCCTTCATGGGGATTCGCAGCAATCTCGCAGGTGCTCGTTCGCCCGACGCCGAGCCACTTTCGCCGTAGCCTGGCTCTGACGCTGGGTATCAACCTTGCGCCTGACGCCAGCGGTTGATCGCCCCACTTAGCCGCGGGACGTCGTCGCGCAAGGTGACCCAGACCTCTTCGTAGTCGATGCGGTGGTAGGCATGCGCCGCGATGATCCTCATGCCCTTGACCAGCTTCCAGGGAATCTCGGGTGTCGCCTCGATGACCTCGTCGGGCAACTTGGTCGCGATGTCGCCCAGCCGGCCGATGACGGCCTCACCTGCTAGGCGCAACGGCCGCTCAGTATCCCAGCGCTCTTCCCAAGCCCCACAAGCTCGGCTGCCGCATCTGCTGCTTCAGCCAGATCTGCCAGCAGGTCATCAAGTCCTCTGGTCACAGATCTACGGCCTCGGCGCGGATGTGGTCGTCCCGGGGTTTGAGGGCGCTCCGCGTGACGACGTTGACACCGACGCCAAGGAGTTCCTCAAGATCCTGGAACAAGCCGACATGGTTGAGAAGGGAGGCACCCGGTTCGAAATCCACGAGCAGATCCACATCGCTGCCCGGGTGAGCCTCTCCCCTAGCGACCGAGCCGAACACCGCGATTCGATGAGCTCTGCGCTTGAGCGCGACGCCGAGGATCTCGGCGCGGCGGCGGCGCAGCCCTTCAAGGGTCAGCACATCGTCAGTCACCTCTCAAGGGTAACGCCGTGTGGGTGGCCGGGCCGTCTGACATTGCCCGTGCCGTGGCGTTCGATGCTCGCCAGATCCGTTCCAACACGCTGGTGTCAGATCCTCGCGAGGCCTCAGGTGTCAGCGAACGAGCGGGCTGCCGGAAGCGGCTCGTGCATGACATGCAACAGTATGCGGCTCGCAGTGACGTAATGGCCTCCCGCTATCAGGCAGCACAGACCCGGCTGCGGAAATTCGAAGAGGCCGGTCCGCCGCCGGAACCTCCTCGTGAGCAGGACATACGAATGAGGTTGCGTGGAGGGCGAACCGGAGTGCTGTGGACAGAAAATGCCCGGGACCGCGGGGCTGCCATGAGCGTACTCCGGCGGTATGAGCTAGAGAGACAAGGTGACCAGCGCTTCGATAAGCTGTCGGGCGGACAGCAAGCCCGTTTCCAGATTCTGCAGCTGGAACTCCAAGGCGCTACGCTGCTTCTGCTAGACGAACCTACGGATAATCTAGATCTGGAGTCAGCTGAAGCCCTTCAGGAAGGCCTGGAGGCATATGAGGGAACAGTGCTGGCGGTGACGCATGACCGATGGTTCGCCCAGTCTTTCGACCGGTATCTATTCTTCAGCCAGGACGGCAGTATACGAGAGACACCCGAGCCAGTTTGGCACGAAAGCCGTACCATAACTACTCGGTTAGCGATGACCCGCTGACGCTCATAGCCGGGAAGACCGATGCGATGGCGCGGTTGCACTCAACGGCAGGTGATCAACGGGTCTGGGTGGCAACGCGCAACAGTATCGCGGCCACTTGTTCTGCACCATCAATGGTAGCTATTTTCATTCCTCCGATCGCGAGGCCGCTATTTTCGTTCCTCCGATCGCGAGGCCGCTGTCGGGGTCGAAGAAGTGCAGGTTGCGGGTATCCACCCCGAGCTCGATCCGGTCGCCTGCGCGGACCGGGCTGCGCGCGTTAACCCGCGCCGTCCACAGCGACTTGCCTGCATGAAGCGGGATCGCCGCTCCCTCCTCTTCCTGCTCTGGGACAAGATCCGCGAGATCCTTGTGCTCGACGGGCGGTGCGTCGATGGCAAAGATCACGTGGATATCGCTCCCGAGTGCCTCGGTCACGTGGGTCACGACGGGCATCCTGGGCCATGAGTCGTCGGTCAGGCTTGCGTCCTCGAAATCGGACGGCCGGATTCCGAGGATCACGTCGCGGCCGACGTACGCTTCGATGCCCGAACTGGCGCGCACCACTTCCTCAGGGAGGGGCAGTCGGTGTCCGGCGAACGTGACCGCCATGCCGTCGTCGCCGCTGATCACTCCGGCTTTGACGATATTCATCGAGGGCGAGCCGATGAAGCCGCCGACAAACAGGTTGATCGGGTGGTCGTACAGGTTCTGTGGTGTGTCGACCTGCTGCAGCATCCCGTCCCGGAGCACGCAGACGCGGTGTCCAAGCGTCATCGCCTCGACCTGATCGTGGGTCACGTACACGGTGGTTACATGGAGCCGCTCATGTAGCTCTGCCAGCGATGCCCTCATGCCCACGCGGAGCTTGGCGTCGAGGTTGGACAGCGGTTCGTCCATGAGGAAAGCCTGCGGTTCCCGCACGATCGCCCTGCCCATCGCCACGCGCTGGCGCTGGCCGCCGGACAGCGCCGTCGGCCTGCGCGTGAGGTACGGTTCAAGGCCAAGAATGTTGGCCGCATTGCGGACGCGACGCTCGATCTCATCCTTCGGTGTCTTGCGCATCCGCAGGCCGAACGCCAGGTTCTGTGCCACGGTCATCTGAGGGTATAGGGCATAGTTCTGGAAGACCATCGCGATGTCGCGATCTTTGGGTGCCACGCCATTCACCACGCGGTCGCCGATTCGGATGGTTCCGTGGCTGACCTCCTCCAGTCCTGCGATCATCCGCAGGGCGGTCGACTTCCCGCACCCGGAAGGGCCGACCAGGACCATGAACTCGCCGTCCTGGATCGCCAGGCTCAGGTCGTTCACCGCCTTCACGCCTCTGCCATAGACCTTGTCGACTTGATCCAGCGTGATCTGCGCCATTGCTCCTCCTTGCCTCTTCCGTACTATGGCCAGCCTGCGGGTCGCGACCTAGCGCAGCACGATGGCGAATCCGCCGGGGGGCACTGACACGGTGATGGCCGAGTCAGTGCTGATGGTGACGCGCCATTGGCGTCCTTGATTGTCGTAGCTCGTGGCGACTGTCGGGCCGGTGCCCGGCAGGCTGAGTGTGCGAGCATCTTAGGTGTTAGCCTCGCTGTTGAGCAGGGCGACGCTGCGTCCGTCGCCTGTGGTGATCAGGACTGCGATCAGCGGGGTGATCAGGATTGCGTCGAGCTGTCCCGTGCCGCCTAGCGTGCTGGCGGTCAGCTGGGTCGCGTTTGCGCGCAGGATTCCCGGCAGGGTGACCGGCAGCAGCGCGTCCGGGGCGGGCGAGATGCCCTGGGCGCCGCCGCCGCCGTACTGCGCGGCGCCAAGGCGCTCGGTGCCCGCCGTGAAGTCGCTGACTGCGCCGGGTCCGGGACCGCGGTTGACGATGGCCTGCACGAGGCGGGGCTGGTCGTCGGCCGGGATGGTCCAGGACAGGGTGCTGCCCGTGGCGAGCTGGACGTAGGCGCCGCCGCTCCACTGCGATTCGCCGGTATTGACCGGGTTGGCTGCCACGACCGCGGCAGGCCCGGTCAGGCTAGCAGCCTCTGCCTCGATGGTCTGCTGGCCGTCCCGGAATTGCACGCTGGCGCTGGCGCGGGCGATCGCGGCGACATCGGGATTGGCGTCGAGTGTCTCCATGGTGAGCAGTCCGAAGATGGTGGATTCGGCGCCGGAGTTGAGGTTCACCGTGCCGTTCGCGTTGATCCCGTCGTCGGTGGCTCCGTTGGCCGGGTTGTAGGTGGCGATGCCGGCTGGGTTCTGGCCGAAGAACCATCCGGCCGCGATGCCGGCGAGCTGCCGCAGGCCGACCGAGTGGGTGGCCGTCGCGACGGCGAGCAGGGCCAGTACGCGGGCGCCGACGCCATAGGCGATCTGCGAGCTGTCGACCGGCGCGGGCCCCCACAGGTTGTCTGGCCCGGTGGCGGTCAGCAGGTGCGGGGTGAAGACGGCCGTGTCGGCCACGGCGGCGCTCAGCAGTCCCGGCTGGTGCAGCGCGGTGGCGGCGCCGACTAGAGCGGTGGGCATCTGCGCGGCCCAGGGGTGCCATTCCGAGCGAGATGTCGCCGCGGGCAGGATCGCCCCGTATGGCCAGGTGCTCGCGGTGCCGGAACCCATGGCGGCGATGCCGTCGGCCAGCTGGGCGAGCGCTGTGCGGGCGGCGGTGCCGCCGCCGGCCTGGACGTAGGCGGCCAGGCCGAGCACGGCCTCCGAACTGGCATCGGCATTGCCGGTGACCAGCCACGCTGGCACGCGCAGGCCGTTCGAGAGCTGGTACTGCCCGTAGCTGGTCAGGACTTCCCGGTCGAGCGTTCCGATGGCCAGGTCCAGGCGCTGCTTGAGGAAGGCAGCGAAGGCGGGGTCGGTGCCGCGGAAGTCGGCGTAGCCTTCGCCGAGCGCCCAGATCGTGCGGGCCAGCCAGTACGAGGCGCCCGAGTCGGAGGGATTCGGCGAGTCGGCGGGGGTGGGGGCGGGGTTGAGGCTGCCGTCGGGCTGCATCCAGAGCACGACGTTGCCGACGTTGGGTCCGGACGCGGCCTGCAGGTAGGTCAGCCCGCGCAGCAGCTGGTAGGCCTCACCGCGGCTGTGCTGGTCGCCGAATCGCACCCAGTGCCGCAGGTAGACCACCGCGGCGCGGGAGATGTCGTCGGCGTCGTAGGCGCCCTGCCCGTAGGTGTTGTTCACTGGGTTGTAGGTGCCGCCGCCGCCGGGGCCGGTGCGCGCCTCGATGTAGGCGGCACCGCCGGGGAAGTCGTTGAGCGGCACCAGGCCGCCCTGCTTCTCGAAGTCCGGCACCGACGCTGGAGAGGTGTTGTAGATCAGGCATGGCTCGGTGCCTGCCGTGATCGCGGCACCGATTACCTCCTCCGACGACTGGCCAGAAGGGATCTGCTCCCCGGAGACCTGCTGGCCCGGGTGGCTCTTGTTCCAGGAAGCGACTACCTGCTCGCCCCAGGCGACCTCTGCGCCGTTGTTGGAATACCAGATGGTGATCGGGCCGTAGGCGTTGGTCGCGGTGCGAGCCGAGACGCCCCCTCCGCCGCCGCAGGCTGCTACGCCCAAGGTCAACACAAGGGCGGCGGCGATCCGGGTCCGCGACTTTATCATTACGTCACCTCTCCTTGCGGGCAGAGGTGTCTCACTGGAGCCGATCGCGAATGGTGGTACCGGAAGTGGAGCCGCGCTTGCCTGCCGCTCCGGCCGCTTTTTCGTGAGGTTGTGGCTAAAGTAAAGTGGGGCATCCTCAATAGAGTCGAAAGTCCCTTAGCTTGCAATTAACCGTCTGCTTCGTACGCGAAGCTTCAGCCGAGGCCGTTGGCGGTTCTTGGCCGGCGTCGCAGCGGGTAGGCGGGCGGCGGTTCTCCGCCCCGGGCGGCCCGGCGCCGGGCTTGCCGGGTTTCGGCGCACGGGCCGGGCAGGTGATTCGCGCGGATGTTCCGGAAGCCGCGGCGGATCCTCGCGGGGTGAGCTGGCCTGGCTGGGCTGTCTGTTCCCACGGGCGGCACAGGTCGGCGGGCCAACTAACGGGCGAGCCGGAGCTGGGCGTGGCAAGCGATGACCAGATGCCACGAGTGACAAAGCCGGCATTCGCACCGACGCCCTCGGACACCGGACGGTGGGAGAGAGGCAAAGCGGGTGCGGCTGCGGATAGCTACCGGTTGCCAAGCGTGCGCCGAGCGACGTGGGTCTGCTCAGAAAAAAGAGTTACCCTTACTGTGGATTCGCGATACCTGTGAAGGACGCGACTTGCGAGGACTGGGAAAGGTCATGCGCCCGCACGCCCGTACCTTGCTGCGTCGGGGTACTTGGAAATGATTCGAAATTGTGGTGAACCGACGACTCCGTCCCACCACTCAATGAACTGTGCTATCACAGTAAGCGTGTCCTGCCAACTCGTGACAGGGACGCATGGCACACCCACGGCCAATACTGGATAATCATTCCCCACCTCATCAAGCCGATCACCTACGAACAGCAGCTCCTCTGGAGCCGCGTGAATCTGCATCATGAGCTTGCGAACTCCGTAGGCTTTGTCGATCCCCTTGCGCGTGACATCAATCGACGTTGAGCCACCCGCCCTCACCTCGAAGTCAGGCAGCAAGGGTGTGGCATGAGCCACGAGCAGGCTCTTCTTCGTTCCATCAGGGTCCCACGCGGCTTTAGCGTCGAGCGAGGCGGCTTGTCCGAGGGCGGAGTAGGTGACCTGGCTGCCGCGGTCTTCAATGAGTTCGCCCCGCGGATACTCTTCCCAGTACCCGAGAGTCCTTGACGTTTCTTCGAGGACCTGCATGATCCGAGCCTTCTCCGTCGCGGACAAGTCTTCGGAATACACCTGTGACCACGCACCCTGCTGTCGAGAGTAGTAACGCGTGCCACATGTCGGCATCAGATGAAGCCGATTGAGGATTTGTTCCGGAGCGGTTAGCTGATCGAGGACCTGGGCTTGGAACTGCTCGAATCGGCCGCCCGAGATGATGCAGACGGGGAGGCGCTGGAGCAGGGACTCCAGCGCCTTTGCCATCGAGGGGTCCAGGGGTGACTTGGAGAGCGCGAGCGTGTCATCAAGGTCAAAGACAACTGCCTTCGTCCTGTGAGGCGTCTGATACATGATCGCGGCGCGGAGCGCCTACTCCTCACTGCGTATGCGGGCACCGGTCGATGCACAGCAGAGTCGATGCACAGCAGACTAGTCTCGCGCCGATATCGAGGCCTCTGACAACCTACACTCCAGTGCTGCCATAACTTGGGACCTCGACCTCAACATCCTCATCAAGGCCAACATCACCGTCACGAAACCCCTTCCGCCGCTGAGCGCGCGGATCTGCCCGGCAAAATTCTCCGCCGCATCTAACGCCGTCAACGGCTGAATTCGCGAGCACCGCGCGCAGGTCAGTACGGGTTCGGGCCCTCTCTGCGAGGGATGGCCGTTTCCCGGGGTGATCGGCACGGCGGTCAGCGCTGATGGCTACGTAAACGAATTGGCGGGCACGGCGTTTCTCAGGCGTCCCTGGTCATCATTCGCCATGCGCCTAGGATCGTCCAGGCCGCCAGCCAGGCGATGATGACGCAGACGGCCTCGGTGGCCGACTCATGCAGCAGTGACCGCGCGGCGCCAGGCGGCCCGAAGCCTCCGGCTACCCCCGGCAGCCCGAATGCGGCCGGCAGCCCGGATGGTTCCAGGTGCGTCATGGCCACCCCGACGAATGATCGTTGCAGGTCCTGCAGATGGGGGATGTCAGCCGCGGAAAGGATCGGCGTCAGGATCATCTGGAGCACGATTAGCAAGATCACCGGGACGAGTCTCTGCCCCATCAGCGACGCGAGCCCGAGTCCGAGGATGAATCCGACGGCCGATTCAAGCTCGATCCACAGCCCGGCCTTGATCATGAGGGAGACCGGCGGGCGGCGGAGAATTTGGGTGTAACCGCGGTAGTCCTGGCTGGCAATCTTGACGGCCAGAGCTTCCAGCTTGGCGGGCGCGGGCTGGCCGGGGGTGACTGCTGACTTCGACCAGGGAGGCGGGCCGGGGCATGCGAGAGTCCCCGGAACCTGCCCGTTGTAGGGGAGAAGGCAGATGACCGGCTCGGCGCGGTCCCCGGCCCAGTTCTCGAAGCCGACGCGTGACAAGCCGGGAGGTATGTTCACGTTCGAGTCATCGATGAAGGCCGGTGCGGCGAAGACGCATACCGCGCAGACGATCGTGTAGCCGATCGCGACCAGCGGCACGACAATCGCCAGCCCGGCGGGGATCCGGGCCAGGTAGAGCGCCAGCCGGGACCGGCCGGTCACCACCAGGTGCCGGAACATGCCTTCGGTGAGGTCGCGCGATCCCGCCGTGCAGCCCACCGTCGTGGCGACGATGAAGCCGAAGATGGGCAAGAAGCCGGCTACCAGGACCGCGAAGATCATGTCGCCGCCGGCGGGCGGGTTGGCGTACGGCGCGAACGCATGGCCGAGCAGGCGAATGAGGAGGAAGACTGCCGGGAACCCGATGTTCACCAAGATGAGGGCGATCATGAGGCCGCGCCGTTTGCGCAGCTCCATGACTCTGGTGGCGATCATGCCGGCGGTGGGAATCGGGGATCCCCGGCGGTCGCGTGAGTGACCGGTGGGCGCCATCTGGAGTGCCTGGTCCGGCGCGGGTGCGCCGTGGGCGGGCGCGGTCGTCATTCCGGGTCTCCCAGTCTGCTTGTGACCTGCAGGAACCACGATTCGAGCGAGGTCTGGACCGGCTGGAGCCGGTAGACGGAGATTCCGCCTTCGACGAGAACGCGGTTGATTTCGGCGATGGCGCCGCGCCCCGTGCCCGCTGGCAGCGTGATGCCCAGTCCCAGCGCCGACGGCACGGCCTCGATGCGGGCACCGAGGGTGGTGCCCGCAAGCAGGGCACGGGCCCGGCCGGGTTCGGAGCATTCGACGTCAAGCGCGAGCTGCGCCCGCGCCAGCAACTCGGAGATCGGTCCCTGCTGGATGATGCTGCCGCGGTCCACGATGGCGACAGCGTCACAGGTCCGCTCAACCTCATCGAGAAGGTGGGAGGACAACACGACGGTGCGGCCATCGGCCACCATCGAAAGGATCATGTCACGCATCTCAGCCATTCCGGCCGGGTCGAGCCCGTTCATCGGCTCGTCCAGAAGGAGCAGCTTGGGGTCTCCCAGCAGGCACGCGGCCACCCCCAGCCGCTGGCGCATCCCCATCGAGTACACCGACACCCGGTCGTCGGCACGGTGCGTTAGGCCGACGCGCTCCAGCGCTGGCCCGATGCGGTCCCGCGCCGCCGGTTCGCGTGCCGCCGCCAGAAGCCGCAAGTTCTGCCTGCCCGTGAGATGGCGGTGGAACCGGGGTTCGTCGACGATGGCGCCGACACGAGCGAGCGCCGCGTCGCGATGCCGCGGCACGGGGTATCCGAGCAGGGACATCGTGCCAGCATCGGCGCGGGTCAATCCCAGCAGGACCCGGATGAGTGTGGTCTTGCCGGCGCCGTTAGGGCCAAGGTAGCCGAACGCCGATCCCCGGGGGACCAGGAGCTCAACACCGTTCACGGCGATTTTTGCCCCGAAACGCTTGGTGAGCCCGTGGGTCTCCACGGCCCAGCGGCTCTCGGCGGCCAGCTTGCCTGGGGCGCCCGGGACAGCCGTGGTGATCATCCGATGCACCCGCGGTCGGCGAGCCGGACAAGTACCGGATACAACGTGCCGGACTTCAGGTGCACCTCGGCGGCCAGGTCGTAGCCGTACCGCCATCGCGCCGGATCGGCCGCCAGCGCCCGCAGGACGTTGACCGCCTGCGCGGACGGGGGACGGTTACGCTGCACGAGCGCTAACTCTACTCATGTAGCCGTAGCAGTCAATAACCCCCGGGGCCGGCCCCCCGCCAGGCCTGGAGCGGCAGAACTCGCACCGGACGAATACGCAGTCCTACCGGTCCCAGAAGCATCCTCATCTGGTTGTTATGGAGGTGATCCTGAGGCACCAGAATCGAGGCGCACTGCGCCTCGATCACCGAATCTTGCCGGGCGCGTGCCAGGTAAGAGGGAAAGTTTGAATTCCTATTTGATCGATATGGGCCGGACCGCACCAGAACACGCGCGTGTCGTAACTGCTCCGGCTACGCCCGGGCGGGGCCCGTCGAATCGCGGACCCGCAGTACGGTCGGCAGCACGATCTGCGGCGCGCGCTGGCCGTCGCGAGTATGCAGGAGCAGGTCGATCAGCGTTCGGCCGGCCTGCTCTACCGGAGCGGTGACGGTGGTAAGCGGCGGATGGCAGAAGTCCGAGCCGAAAATGTCGTCAAAGCCGACCACGCTTACGTATCCGGGGACGTCGATCCCTAGGTGCTGCAGTCGCTGCAGCACGCCGATGGCGAGCAAGTCGTTGAACGCGACAAGCGCGGTCGTCCCGCTGGCTGCGCCGATGTCAGCCGCTGCCGACCCGCCCTCGAGCGTGGGCGCGAACGGCCCTCGCCTGATCACCTCTATCCCGGCGCGTTCTGCGAACATTGACAGCGCGCGCGAGCGCTCGCCGTCTGACCATGCGTTCGCGGGACCGCCTAGATAGGTCAGCGACCGGTGACCAAGCGCCGCGAGGTGGTCGATGATCTGCCTGCCCGCGTCCACGGAGTCGGTAATGACGCTGGGCAAGTCGTCCGTCTGGCGGTTCAACAGGACGATGGGGCGCCGCTCCGCCAGTTCGAGCAGGTCCTCGTCGGGCAGGCGGCTGCTGGCCAGCACGAAACCTTCGACCGCGGACCCTAGCCGCTCGGCGTGCGCTTTCTCGAACTCTGGACTTTCCTGCGTATCGCCGAGGATGAGGGTGTAGCCGGCCGCCCGGGCCTCTGCCTCGGCGCCGCGGATGAGGCTGAAGTTGCTCGGATTGGTGATGTCGGCCACCAGCAGGGCGAGCATAGGCGTGCGGCCGGTCTCGAGAGCTGGCGCCGTCCGATCGTGCCGGTAGCCCAGTCGCGCCGCGACGCTCTGCACGTGGTGGCGCGTCGCCGCGCTGACCCGATCCGGGTTGGACAGGGCGCGCGAGACGGTAGACACGGCGACATCGGCTTCGTCGGCCACATCTTGCAGAGTGACCCCTCGCCGCTTTGCCGCGGCCACTTCCGGCCCTCCTAGCGAAGTCATCCTCTTGTGTCCATGAGATTCACAGGCTAATGCTACGAGCGCTGGCAAACTTTGGCAAATAGTTGCCAAAGTTTGCCAATATTTGCCATACTTGGTCGGTGCCGCCTACGGAGAGAGCAATCGCAGCGGCCCAGAGCGAGGTCCTGATCAGACGCGGACGAGGATGGGCCGTGTGGGCCGTGGGAGTCCTGACCTACGTCCTGACCGTTATGCAGCGGACGTCGCTTGGAGTCGCCGGGCTGGACGCGGCCAGGCGATTCGGCATCACTCCGGGGATGCTGGCAGCTTTCGTGTTTATCCAGGTCACCGTCTACATCGCAGCTCAGACTCCCGCTGGCCTGCTCGTCGACCGGTTTGGCCCGCGTGTCATGCTCGTCGTCAGCGGGGTCTTCCTGACCGCCGGCCAGCTCGTACTGGCCGGCGCCACCGCCCTTCCCCAGGCCGTGCTGGCCCGGGTCCTGGTCGGACTGGGAGACGCCGTGGTATTCGTCGCGGTGCTCGGACTTGTTCCGCGCTGGTTTCCGGCGCGACGCGTCCCGCTGATGACCCAGCTGACGACCATCTTGGGCCAGCTCGGTCAGATCCTTTCTGCCGTGCCCTTCCTGGTGCTGCTGCATCACGCGGGCTGGTCCACGGCATTCGGCTTGGCCGCCGCGGGCAGCGCATTCGTGGCCCTGCTAGCGGCCGCGGCAGTGCGTAATGCCCCAGCTAGCAGCTGGTCTCCTGCGCCGTCGATGTCCGCACGGGAGATCGGCCGTCAGCTCCGGGAAGTCTGGGCCCGGCCGGGTACGCGACTCGGGTTCTTCGGCCACATGGGCACGCAGTTCTCGATGATGGTGTTCGCGCTGCTGTGGGGTGTGCCCTATCTCGAATCGGCGCAGCGCCTGTCGGCGTCGGCGGCGGGCGCGCTGATGACGTTGTTCGTCCTCTGCACGATCTGCATAGGCCCGGTCGTCGGCATGCTCACATCGCGGCATCCCGCACGCCGGTCCTGGCTGATCCTGGCGGTGATCGCGGCGGATGCGATGACCTGGACCGCCGTCCTTGTGTTCCCTGGTCCGGCCCCGCGTTGGCTGCTCGTGCTGCTCGTCGTGGTGCTGTCCGCGGGCGGCCCCGGTTCGGTGATCGGGTTCGACATCGCACGGACCTCTAACCCGCGCCGTAACCTCGGTGTGGCGCAGAGCATGGTCAACATGGGCGGCTTCTCGGCCACGTTGCTCGTGCTCGCTGTGATGGGGACGGTCATGACCGCGATGGGCGGCTTCAGGCCGGAGGCATTCCGCGTGGCCTGGCTGGTGCAGTACCCGGTGTGGCTCGCAGCGGTGATCGGCATGCTGGTGATGCGGCGCCAGGCCCGCGGCCAGGACGCTGCCCGTGGCGTAGTTCCTCGCTCGCCCCGCACCAACCCTTGCGCGCTCGTCAGCCACGCGGCGACTGATCAGTCCGCAGCGGTCGCGGCGGGTCCGCGAACGCGAACAGGCGGTTCGGAGTGTGCCACAGCAGCTTCGATCGGTCGGCCGGCGCCGGGACGAGGTGCTCGATCAGTTTGAGCAATGGACCGTAGTCGATCCGCTCCGGAGCACGCAGGAACGGCCAGTCGGACCCCCACACGCAGCGGTCAGGACCGAATGACTGGATCAGGCTCTGCACATAGGGCCATGTATCTCGGTAAGGATAGGACTGAGCAGAGAACTTGGCGTACCCCGATATCTTGACGAAGACCCTGCCCGTGGCGGCCAGCCGCAAGAGCGCCGCGAAGCCCGGCTGATCGAGTCCGGCTCCTGGCCGCGGGCGCCCGCAGTGATCGACGACGACCCGCACATCGGTAGCTTCAAGAAGCGGAAGCATGTCCACCATCTGATTGGCTTGGACCTGAAGATCGACGAACATTCCCAGGTCGGCCAGTTCGGCCAGCAGCCCAGCGGTCTTCGAGTAATGCTCCACTCCCAGTAGCGCCGCGTTGAAGGTCACGCCGCATATCCGCAAGGCACGGAGCCGTTCGAGCTCACGACAAGACGCGTCGTTGGCGACGATCGCCATGCCCCGCAGCCGACCCTCCCCGCGGGCCAGGACGTCGATAAGACAGCGATTGTCGTTGCCGTAGCCAGAGTTCGGCTGGACGACTAGCGCCCGCTGTACGCCGTAAGCCTCGAAGAGCGCGGTTAGCTGTGATCGGGTGCCCAGCTCGGCGCCGACAGGGAAGTAGTAGGCCTCCGGCGAGAACTCGAACCGGGCCGGATCGAAGACATGGTTGTGACAGTCGATCTTCGGCTCGTCGAAGATGCTCAGGTGCCGCTCCCGGTCAGGACCGTCGCGGCCTGCCGCGTGGCCATCCGTTTCGTTCAGTATTCGATCTTGGCCAGAGCTCGCGGCCGGTCGGGCGTCGTGCTGGGAAACCCGAAGAATTCCAGGTACGCCGGAATCTGCTCGAACAGCATGTCGGTTCCCACCTGGATCTCGCAGCCGCGCTCTTGCGCCGCGGCGAGGAACGGCGTGATGGCCTGTTTCATGACCACCTCGCCCACGAACGTGCCGGGGTCCAGCCGCGACATGTCCATCGGCAGCGGGTCGCCCGGGTTCATGCCCATGGGGGTCGCGTTTACCACGATCTCCCAGCCCGCCGGGTCATTGGAGCCCGTGATCACCTCCAAGTCGAGATAGTGCTTGGATAGACGGCCGCCCAGGGCTTCCGCCGACGCTGTGTTGACGTCGTAGAGCCCGATCCGGCTCACGCCCGCCCCAGCGAGCGAGGCGGCGATGGCCGAGCCGACGCCGCCGCTGCCCACGACCAGCGCGCTGGCCCCCTTCGGATTTCGCCCGCGCCGCTGCATGCCGCGAACGAATCCCGCCCCGTCGAACATGTCGGCGAGCAGGCTGCCATCGGGACGCTTGAGCAAGGCGTTCGCGGCTCCGGCGATGGTCGCGGTCGGCGTGACCTCATCGGCCAGGCTCAGGGTGGTGACCTTCTGCGGCATCGTTATCAGCGCGCCGCGTAGGTTGGTCACCCGGAATAGCTGGGTCAGGAACGCCGGATAGTCATCGGCCTGCACGCCCATCGGCATGACAACCGCGTCGATGCCCGCGTCCTCGAAGTACGGGTTGTAGATCATCGGTGACTTGAACGTGGTGGTGGGGAAGCCGAGATGGGCGATGTGAGTTGTCTTGCCGGTGATCATGTGACGCTCCTGCAACTGGGTGGCCGGGTGAGCATGTGGCTAGTCGAGCGTCCCGACGACTGATGTTCGTACCGTAAGACGGGCCCGCCGTAGGATCTCGGTG
>CAWJGE010000031.1:0-84076 GCA_963842265.1 uncultured Actinomycetota bacterium | reverse complement strand
CCAACGGGACCACGTATTACTACACCGTCGCGGCGGTGAACGCGGTCGGCGTTTCGCCGCAGTCCGGTGAGGCGTCGGCCACGCCGCAGGCGGGGGCACCATCGGCCCCGCTCGCCGTGGTGGCAAGCGCCGGGAATGCCTCGGTTAACGTCTCCTGGAGCGTGCCGGCCTCTGATGGCGGTTCGCCGGTCACGGGCTATGACGTGTACCGGGGGACGAGTGCCGGCGGTGAGTCCGCCACGCCCATCGTCACCAACGTCACCGGGACGAGCTTCACCGATACCGGCCTGACGAACGGGACCACGTATTACTACAAGGTGGCGGCGGTGAACGCGGTCGGGCTGTCGCCGCAGTCCGGTGAGGCGTCGGCCACACCGCATGTGCCTGTGACGGCGGCGTTCGTGCGGCGAGTGGGTACGGCGACCGCTACGGCGAGCCGGACCACGACTACCGTGCCGGTAAGCGCCCCAGGAGTGGTCGCCGGTCACACACTCGTCGTGAGCCTGCTGCTGTCCTCGACGTCGCGTACCGGAGCCGTCTCAGCCACGGACTCGGCGGGCAACAGCTATGTCGTGGCCCGCGACACCAACGACGGATCGGCCGGGGACCGCACCGTGGTGCTGGTCAGCGTCGGCGTGCAGGCGCTGACGGCCGGGGGGAGCATCACGCTGACCTATCCATCGTCCGCGGAGACCCATGCCAGCATCGATGAGTTCTCCGGCATCACGGGGATCGACACCTCCGCGGGAGCCGCCGGGACCACGTCGGCCTTCTCGTCCGGAACGGCTCCGGCCACCACCCAAGCTACCGACGTCCTCATCGGCACGATCGGCATCGAGTCAGGGAAGGCGCCCGCTTGGACCGCAGGATGGACCGCGCTGCCTGCGCTGTCGGTCTCCACCGACTACCTCGACACCGCCTACCAGATGGCCACCGCCGTCGGCGCCTACGCCGCCACCGGCACGACCAGCGGCCAGTGGATGGCCAGCATCATCACCCTCAAGACCAGCTAACGCTTGGCACCAGCCTCGGCGAAACGCATCGGTCTCGAGGATGACGCGGTACCCAGGTCAGGTGTCGATGTTCGGGTTACTCGCAGGCAGGGGCACCAGGTGCGCGGGCGGCTGCGGGACCGCGATCTTGGAGTGGACGCTAAGGTCGGCCCGGACGTGCACGAGCTCGCCGGGGGCGAGCATGCGCCAGCCGCTCTCGCCGTCGAGCTGCTCCGAGGCGATGACCACCGAGGCCGTGCTCTCCAGCGCCGGTACGTGCACCGACGACGTGGCGCTGCGGACGTGCAGGCCTGGCCTCCCCGGAGCCCGGCTCGGCCGGGCGCTGGAGAACGTGCAGGGCGTGCTGGCCCGGGTAGCGCAGCGCCCACAGCTCGCCGGGTGTCGCGACGATGGTATTCAGGGCCGAGACCGGCAGGCGTTCGGCGATTCAGCTGGCTGCGGCGGTGATCCCGGCCCCGACGTCACCGCCGTGCGCGTCGGTCTCCTTGGTAATCAGCGCGAAGTAACGCTCGGAGTCGGTATCGCCCAGGACCAGCCGGGCGTAGGGGCCGAGCTCGGATTCCAGCTCAGCGAGATCACCGAAGCCGCCGTTATGCGCCATGATGCGCCCGTCCATGACGAACGGGTGGGTGTTCTGCATCGTCCGCCCGCCCGTCGACGCCAGCCGGACGTGCGCCACGAAGGACGAGGACTCGGCCTGCCTGGCTTCGCGGATGAACTCCTGGTCGCCGAAGGCCGGTTCGGGCTGCTTGTCGAGCACGGGTTCGCCCGCGGGACCGAAGAAGCCGAGGCCGGCGCCATCGGCGTTGCGGTGGCTCTGCACCTGCAGCGAATCGGGGGCGTCCAGCAGCCAGAATGTCGCCTTGACCCGAGACTTACCTGCGGTCAGCCCGAACAAGCGGCACATGCGTCCTCCTCCGCCGAACCTACCGCAGGGCCAGGTACGATGACGCTGACTCCTCCCCCGAGACATGACGTCCGCATCGCTGGGTAGGCCGATGGCCGCATTGGCCGCAGCGCCTTCCGCCTCGCGCTTCCGGGGCAGTGCTTCCGGGGCAGTGCTTCCGGGGCAGTGCCTCCGGCGGCAGTACCTGCGCCGAGCTTCTTTAGCCCAGTGCCTTGAGCAGGGCTTTCATCCAGGGGCCGAGATCGGCCGGGGTCCGGGCCGAGATGAGGTTGCCGTCGACCACGGTGGCCTCGTCCACCCAGTCGGCGCCCGCGTTGACCATGTCGTCGCGGATGGCGCCCACGCTGGTGGCCCGGCGCCCCTTGATGATCTTGGCCGAGATCGGCACCCAGCCGGCGTGGCAGATGAAGGCGATCGGCTTGTTCGCGGCGTCGAACGCCCGCACCAGGTCCAGCACGGTTTCCGAGCGCCTCAGCTTGTCCGGGGCGAAGCCGCCCGGAATGACCAGGGCGTCGAAGTCGCCTTCGGCCACTTGGTCCACGGTGGTGTCCACGGGCACCGGTCCGTGGCCCTTCTTACCGCGCACCGGGTGGTCATCCAGCCCGGCCACCGTCACTTCGACGTCCTCCTCGGACAGCCGCCACAACGGGTACAAAAGTTCGGAGTCCTCGAAGTCGTCGGCGGCTAGGAGAAGGACCTTGCGCTGTGCGAGCACCATGAAACCGACCATACCCATGCGTCCGGCGTTGACCCTCGCGAAGATCGGCTAAGCCGCGGACGCTGGGCGCTGATGGAAGGGCATGCACCAGGCTCGTTCGGCCCAATGATTTTGATCTTTCGATCAGGCGGCGCGGCGGCGGACCAGCCAGACGGCGGCCGCGAGGAGCACGACGGACAGCGCGAGCAGCCAGCCGCCCTCGATGAGCTGGAAGTGCCAGAACCGGCTAGCCGGCTCGTACGTCGTCCACTGCGTGTAGTGCTGCTGGGTCAGCCAGTTCGACAGGGCATTCGGGTTCGGCGAATTCTGGACGCTGGCGGGCGCCCGCTGGAAGAGCTGGTTGAGCGCTCGCTGGCTCAGTACCTGGCCGTGCGGGCCCGTCGCGTAGCTGCCGAGCACCCAGGCGTCGCCGGGCGGGTTGCCCGACGTCTTGAGCGGGACCTGGTAGTGCTGGCGCAGCGCCACCGCGGTCCCGATGGCCAGGGTGGTCCAGGTGGCCAGCGTCGCGGCCATCGCCGGCAGCGTACGCCTGATGAGGGCCCCGAAGAACGCCGCGATCGCGAAGGCGGCCAGCGTCCAGGCGGCGAAGGCCACGCCGAGCAGGCCGAACGCCAGCGGCAGCAGCCTGCTCACCTGCCCGTCGACCAGGAAGGGGTGGTAGTACCAGCTGAACAGCTCGGTGAACGCCCAGGTGACCACGGTCACTAGCACCGCCAGCAGCACGAGTTTGCTGACCGCCCAGCGGAGCCTGCCGCACCCCTGGGTCCAGGCGAACCGGAACGTCCCGGTCTCGAACTCGCGGGCCAGCACCGGCGCCCCGAGGAATGCGCCGAGCAGCACCGGCACCACCAGCATCAGGCTGGAGACGGTCTGGGCGCCGCCGGCCGACACGGCTCCGCTCCCGCCGCCGCCCCAGTATGCGTGGCTGAAAGTGGTAAGCAGCTGCTGGCAGGCCCCGGAGCTGGCCGGGTGGCAGCTGGCGACCTGGGCGTAGGCGTGGTTGATCTTCAGCCCCATGATCAGCAGGTACAGGCTGACCAGGCCGAGGAAGGCGGCCGCGCCGGTCAGCGCGGGTCGGTGCTGGCGCCAGGTGACCCAGGCCAGTTTGGTCCAGGGCACCGGGCGCCGGCGGACAGCTCTGGCTGCCCGTTTGGTCGTCGTGGTCGCGGTCATGCCGCCACTTCCCTTCCTGATTCGCGCATCGAGGCGAGGACGATTTCCTCCAGGCTGGCGCCGTGCGCGGCCACCAGCTCATCTACTTTCCCGGCCAACGTGACCTGGCCGGACGACAGCACGACCAGGTAGTCGGCCACCCGCTCGAGCTCGGCCACTACGTGCGAGGACAGCACCACCGAGATGCCGTCCGCGGCCACCGTCGCCATCAGGGACCGCATGAACTCGTGCCGGGCCAGCGGGTCGAGCGCGGCCAGCGGCTCGTCCAGGACGAGCAGGTCGGGCTGGCGGGCCAGGGCGATGGTGAGCGCGAGCTGCGCCTTCTGGCCCCCGGACAGCTGGCCGACCTTCTTCTGCCGCGGGATGCGGAGCTCGTCGAGCCGGGCCTGGGCGCGCTGGTCGTCCCAGCGCCGGTTCAGGTTACGGGCGACGCGCAGCATGTCGCCGGCCGGCAGGTTCTTGTACAGGGGCGCGTCCTGGGCCACGAAGGCGATCCGGTCCAGGGCGTCCGGTGACCCGGCGGGCATGCCGTCCAGCACGGTCACGGCGCCGGTGGTCGCCGTGGCCAGGCCGACCGCCAGGTTGAGCAGGGTGGTCTTGCCTGCCCCGTTCGGGCCGACCAGGGCGACGACGTGCCCGGCCGGGAAGCTCAGCGTGCAGTCCCGCAGCGCCCACCCGCGGCGGTAGCGTTTGCCCAGTTCAGCGCACTCGATGATGTTCATCCGATTCCTTTCCCTCAGTCACCGCCACGCTAGGACCGGCCGTCCGGGCACGACAGACGGCTGACCGGCGTTTCCTGGGTAGACCTAGGTACACTCGGTATTCGGGGTCCAGCGTCACTGACCGCCCTGGCATCGGTCCGGCAGACTGACAGGGACGGTAAAGGAGGCCTCCGATGGCCGTTCCCATCTCAGCCCGGCGCGGCAGGCCACGGTTCGGCCTGGAGGCCGGCCTGGTGGCCGCCGCGCGGGGGCTGGCGCTCGTCGGCCTGATGCTGGCCGGGCTCGTCCTGCTGGCGGTGATCCTGGCCGCGGCGGGCTTCATCGCGCTCGGCGCCGGGCTCCTCATCGAGGGCAACGGGGGACCTCGTGATCACAGTATGCTGCTGGCCCTGCTGGTGCTCGGCGCCGGGCTTGGCCTCGGCCGGTTCTGTGTCCCGGCCGCCCTGCTCGGCATCCGGCGGCTGGCCGACCTGACCAGGCGGCTGGCGGGGGAGTGGTGCGGCGTGCCGATCGCCGGACCGCCCGTTCTGCCACCGCCGGGCGACGGCCAGAAGCTCAGCTTCACCGAGGGGCTCAGGTGGCTGCTGACGGACCCGGCGACCTGGCGGGACCTGCTCTGGATGACCGTGAACCTGGTCGCGGCGTGGGTCCTGGCCGCCGCGAGCGCCGTGATCATCGGCGTCGGCTTGATCGCGTTCATCGGCCCCGAACTCGTCCACACCATCCCGCCGCCCGCCTTCCCTGGCAACAGCGCCGGGATGCTGATCGTGCTGGGCATCGCGATCTCCTCGGCGGGAGTACTGGCGGCCCCGCTGCTGCTGCGCGGTTACGGCCTGCTGGCCCGCTCGGTGCTGGCGCCGGCCGGGCACGCCGAGCTGGCGCTGCGGGTCCAGCAGCTGACCGAGACCCGCACCGAGGCCCTCGACACCGGGGCGGCCGAAATCCGCCGGATCGAGCGGGACCTGCACGACGGAGCGCAGGCCCGGCTGGTCGCCATGGGCATGACCCTGGACGCCGCCGGGCAGATCATCGACACCAATCCCGACGCGGCCCGGGCGCTGCTCGTCGAGGCCCGCGACGCCTCGGTCAAGGCCCTGGCCGAACTGCGCGACCTGGTCCGCGGCATCCACCCGCCGGTGCTGGCCGACCGCGGCCTGCCCGACGCAATCCGGGCGCTGGCCCTGGACCGCCCGATGCGGATAGACCTGGCCAGCGACCTGCAGGGCCGCCCGCCCGCCCCGGTTGAGTCGGCCGCCTACTTCGCGGTCAGCGAGCTGCTGGCCAACGTGTCCAAGCACGCTGAAGCAAGGCAGACCTGGATCGACATCCGGCACACCGACGGGATGCTGCGGATCGGCGTCACCGACAACGGCCACGGCGGCGCCGACCCGGCCCGCGGCAGCGGACTGCGCGGGATCGAGCGGCGGCTGGCCGCGTTCGACGGCGTGCTCGCCATCAGCAGCCCGCCGGGCGGGCCGACGGCAGTAACCATGGAGATCCCGTGCGCGTTGTCATCGCCGAAGACCTCTTCCTGCTGAGGGACGGCCTGACGCGCATGCTGCAGGCCCACGGCATGCAGATCGCCGCGGCCGTCGACAACGGAGCCGACCTGCTCGCCGCGGTGACCTCGGATCGGCCAGACGTGGCCATCGTCGACGTCCGGCTGCCGCCGACGTTCACCGACGAGGGCATCCGGGCCGCGCTGGCCGCCCGGCGCGAGGTGCCCGGCTTGCCGGTGCTTGTGCTGTCCCAGTACGTCGAGCAGCTGTACGCCCGCGAGCTGCTGGCCAGCGGCAGCGGCGGCATCGGTTACCTACTCAAGGACCGGGTGTTCGACAGCGCTCAGTTCGTCGACGCCGTCCGCCGGGTGGCCGTCGGCGGCACCGCGATGGACCCGGAGGTGATCGCGCGCTTGCTCGCTCGTAACACCGGCGACGGCAGCCTGTCCGCCCTGAGCCCTCGCGAACGCGAGGTGCTCGCCCTGATGGCCGAGGGCCGGTCCAACGCCGCCATCGCCCAGCGGATGGTGATCACCGAACGCGCCGTGGCCAAGCACACCGCGTCCATCTTCCTCAAGCTGGACCTGCAGCCCTCCGACGACGACAACCGGCGGGTGCTCGCCGTCCTCGCCTACCTCGGCGGCTGATAGGCGCAAGCGTGCCTGCGGTTCCGGGTGCCAGCGGGCCGGGTCTACCGGCCGGGTTCCCGCAGGTCTCCCAGTACACCAGGTTGCCGTCGCCGACATCGAGCAGCCCATGGTCGTACGGCTCGATCGGAGGGTACAGCTTAGTCGTTCCTGCCCTTTCGCCAGTCCGGCCGCCGCAGCGGATTCCGATCCTAGTGCGGCTCGGTGTGGTGCGCCGGGGCGCAGCCCGGCACACCGAGCGGGGCCGCCCGTCCAGCGAACCTTCCTGGCCCCACGGCATGGCCGCCACCCCCAGGATGCATAAGGTCTTACCGGCTGGGCAGTAGGGGTGGGCGGTGTTCCAGCCGCAGATCAGGGGGTTTCAGATGACCACGGAACCGCAGCCCACGCCTACGGGGGAACATCCGCCTGAGTCGCTGGTTCCGCCGACCGTACCGGAGCAGGCCACGCCCCAGCCGGCCACGCCCCAGCCGGCCACGCCCCAGCCGGCCACGCCCCAGCCGGCCGTGCCGCCCCAGACCGGCCCGCTACTGCCTCAGCACAAGGTCAGGCGCACCAGGATCAGCGGGCTCTGGGTCTCGGTCGGCTTCTTCGCCGTCGTCCTGCTGCTCCTGCTGATCTTCATCCTGCAGAACGGCGCCAAGGTCGACATCTCTTACATGGGCGCGCACGGTCACCTCCCGCTGGGCGTGGCCCTGCTGCTTTCGGCCGTCTGCGGCGTTCTCCTGGTCGTCCTGGCCGGGGCGGCGCGCATCAGCCAGCTGCGGACCGTGGCCCGCCGCCACCGGCGCGCCGACGCCAAGCGCGTCAAGGCGGCCCAGGCCGCCGGCGGGCCGGCTGGCCCTATCCGCTGAGTGAGCGTTTGATAAAGGACCGGGGTGCTGGATGTGGTGGCCTTGCCGGATTGGCTGCGTGTCATTGCGCTGGGAGGGGGCGTGATCCCTGACGTGCGGTGATGCCGGCGAGTGCTTGTGGTGCCCGGGTGCCCGGGTGTACCGCTGGGGCGCCCGCCGCGGGAAGATCTGGGAGGATCGGGGCTTCCGGGAGTATCTTGTGCATCATAGACCCCCTAATTCTCCCAGGAGCCCGGATCTTCCCCGGAAATTCCTGTTGTCTCGTACTGGTAAGCGAATTACGGTGCTGGTGAGATTACTTGGGCCGGTGAGGCATCCGGCCGGATGCGCCGCGAGCCCACTCATTTATCAAACGCTCTCTGAGGACCCGCGCGATCCGCCGTGCGGCCTCGTGCAGCTGGTCCGGTGGGTGCGCGGCGTACCCCAGCACGATCCCGGGTTCCCCAGGCCGCTGACGGTGCCAGGACAGCGGCTGGACGAGCACCCCGGCACGCAGGATCGCTTCCGCCAGTTCCGTGTCCGGGCCAGGCAGCCCGGGGAACGTGATGAGCAGATGGAGTCCGGCCGCGATCCCCTGGACGCGGGCCGCGGGCAGGTGCTCGCACAGCGCACGGAGCAGGGCGTCGCGTCGGCTCCGCTGCCGCTTGCGCACCAGCCGGATATGCTGGCCGAGCTCGCCGCTCGCGATCAGCCGGGCCAGCACGAGCTGCGGCAGCGCGGGGCTGCCCAGGTCGCTGGCGTGCTTGGCCTCGACCAGGTCGGCGTGCAGTCGGCTGGGCGGGATCAGCCAGCCGAGGCGCATGCCGGGGGCCAGCGTCTTGGACGTGCTGCCCGCGTAGGCGACCAGCCCGGGCGCCGAGGCCTGTAGCGCCGGCACCGGCGCCCGGTCGTAGCGGTACTCGGCGTCGTAGTCGTCCTCGACGATCAGCGCATTGGTCCTGGCGGCCCAGTCCAGCAGGTCGCGGCGTCGGCGCGGGGCCAGCACGACCCCGGTGGGGAACTGGTGCGCGGGCGTGAGCAGTACCGCCCGCTGCTCGCCTAGGGCGCCGACCTGCAGCCCGTGCTCGTCCACCGGGACCGGCACCGGGCGCAGGCCCCAGTAGGCCAGCTCGTCGCGGGCCCCGTGCGAGCCCGGGTCTTCGACCGCGATCTCGCCCACATCCCGCAGCACCTGGGCCAGCAGGGCCAGGGCCTGGGCCACCCCGGTGACGACGATGATGTCGCCTGGGTCGGCGCGCAGCCCGCGGGTGCGCGCCAGCCAGCCCGCGAGCTCGGTCCGCAGCCATTGGCTGCCGCGGGGGTCGCCGTAGCCGAGGTCGGCCACACTGGCCTGCTCGAGGACCAGCCTTTCGGCCCGCAGCCAGGCGGCGCGCGGAAACCCGGACAGGTCAGGCACGCCGGGGGAGAGGTCGATCTCGGCCCGCGCTCGCCAGCGCTCAGGCAACAGCGCGGGCCCGGGCCGCTCCGCCGGCCCCGGCCGGAACACCCCGAGGACTCGCGTCCCGGCCCCGGTGCGGGCGCTGACCAGCCCTTCGTCGGCGAGCCGCTGGTAGGCCTCGACGATCACGCCTCGCGAGACGCCCAGGTCGCCGGCCAGCAGGCGGGTCGCGGGCAGCGGGGCGCCCGCCTGCAGCCGCCCGTCGATAATGGCGGCCCGGATAGCGTCGGCCAGCCAGCCGGTCAGCCCGCGCACCGGCGCCGCCGCCGGGCTCAGCTGCAGGAAGTCCGCTCCGTCCGTGATCTTCATTGGTCCACTATAAAGTCGCTTCATTGGCCCTGTTCGCTGGACCATCCGGCCCGTATCGTAGCGTCGTGCCTGGTCTCCGCGTTCCCGACCTTCCCGCAGCGCCGCTCGCTGTGCCGCCCCCTGCGCCGCATGACGCCCCGCCCGCCGTGGTGCCCACCCCGTCGGCCGCGCCGCGTGCCATCCCGCCGGCCGTGCTGCGTGCCGCGCCGCGCGCCGCGCCGTGTGCCACCCCGCCCGCCGCGATGCCCACCCCGCCCGCCGCGATGCCCGCCCCGTCGCAGCGGGGCGCGGCGGTCGGCGTGGCCGCCGGGGCCACGGCCATGGTCTGCGTGGGCGGCAGCGTCGCGGTCTCCTCGGTGCTCGCCGGGACGCCGGTCTTCACCGCCGAGGCGGTGCGGTACGGCGTGGCCTGCCTGCTGCTGGTCGCGCTGGCCCGGCTCACCGGTCGCCGGGTGAGCAGGCCGCGCGGCACCGAATGGCTGTGGCTGTCCGGGATCGCCGTGACCGGCCTGGTGGTGTTCAACCTGGCGCTGGTCCAGGGGGCCAGGCACGCCGAACCCGCCGTCCTCGGCGTGGCCGTGGCCTGCGTCCCCGCGCTGCTGGCCGTGATCGGCCCACTGCTTGAAGGAACCCGGCCCCGCTCCGCCATGGTGGCCGCCGCGGTGGTGGTGACCTGCGGCGCCGGCCTGGTGCAGGGACTAGGCCGCACCGATGCCATCGGCGTGGCCTGGGCCGTCGTGGTCTTCGGCTGCGAAGCCGCGTTCACCTTGCTGGCCATCCCTGTCCTGTCCCGGCACGGCCCGTGGGGGGTGTCGGTGCACGCGACCTGGCTCGCCACGGTGATGTTCGCCGTGCTGGCGGTGGCGCGGGAGGGACCGGCCGCCGTGACGCGGCTGAGCCGCCCGGACTGGCTTGCCGTCGCCTACCTCGCCGTCGCGGTCACGGCGGCGGCCTTCGTCTTGTGGTATTCCAGTGTCCGGCGGCTGGGCGCCAGCCGGGCCGGCCTGCTGACCGGCATAGCCCCGGTCGCCGCGGCGGCGACCGGCGTTCTCCTCGGCGGCCCGGCACCCAAGCCGCTGGTCTGGGCCGGCATCGCCGTGGTCGCGGCCGGCCTGGCGCTCGGCTTCCGGAAAGGGAGACAGTGATGCACTTCCAGCATTCCAGCGGAATCTGGCGTGACTTTCGCGCCCTGGTTCCCGGGGTCTTGTACGTCGACCAGGCCGGGCGGGCCCGCTTCACGTTCGGACCGTGAGCCCGCCTACGCCAGGCGCCAGCTACGCCAGGGCGGAGACCTCTAGCGTCCCGGTCTGCGCCAGCAGCGCGTGTTCGGCCTCCTGGGTCGGCTTCGGCTGGCCGGCCCGGCCCCGGTAGCGCCCGGGTACGACCGTGCCCCGCTGGTACGCGCCGATCGCGGCGGTCGCCGCCTCCAGCCCGACCGGACCGTAGTACAGGCCGTGCGGCAAGATCACCAGGTTGGCGGCGAACCGGTGGCCGCCGACGTGCGTCGTCTCCCAGACCTGCCCGGGATGCCGGGCCGCCAGCGCCTGGGCGAGCGGCCCGCCGAACCGCGCGCAGCAGACGCTGCGGCGGCCGTGCGTGCAGACCAGGAACACTGGCTCGACGGCCGGCGAGCCGAACGGCGGCACGATCCCGGCCGCCAGCTCCTTCAGGTCACGTTCGGTCAGCGCGGGGGATGCCACCGACACCGACCCGCACCGTAGCCAGGGTTCGCGGCCCGCGGTCCAGCCGGCCAGCACGCGGCGCACGTCGCCCACCTGGCGCCGCCCCGGCCGGCGGATCATCTGAACCCGGATGCCCAGTTCCACGGCCGAACAGACCAGGGCGCGAAGCGGCGCGGGCAACTGAGCGTCGGCGGCGTCGTGCGGCCACGGACCCGGGTGCTCGATCAGCAGCCAGGCCCGCGACGCCTCGGGCGCCGACGCCAGCGAAGGCTCGGTTCCGTCATGACATTCCGCGCCATGCTCGCATGCACCGGCCACGCTGGTCGACCTCCCATCCGGGAATCCGGCTCGCTACCTGGCCATGCTAGTTCTCACCGTCACCAGGCCCGAAAAGCCGGAAAAGCCGGAAAGGCCCGGAAAAGCCCGAAAAGCCGGAAAGTCACGTCTTCCGCCACAGAACCCAGCCGCCTACCTGGCTGGAGTCCACCACCTGCCAGCCCGCCGGGGCATGCGGCCAGCTGGCCTGCGCGGACTGACCGCCCGGCCACGGCATCGCTACCGCCGTCACGCCGGCCGGGGGCGGCTGGCTGGCCGGATTGAAGAACTGGAGCTCGGTCCAGGAAACCTGGTACGCCAGCGGTACCCAGGCCTGCCAGCCGAGGTCGGAGGAAACGGCGACCTGCTCGCCCGGCCGAACCCCGCTGGCGCTCACCGGTACATTAACCGCTTGCGCCTGCACGGTCGCGGCTTGCGAGACCTGGCTGGTCATCTGGGCCACGACCACCAGGCTCACCGCGGCCACGCAGACCCCGAGAACCGGTACGACGGCCCGCCAGCGGCGAGCGGCCAGCGCCATGGCCACCCAGCAGGCCAGCAGGGCCAGCGTCACCGCCGTGGCCAGCAGCACGCTGGCCTGGTTCCAGTTGCGGGTCAGCACGGCGGGCTCGGCGAAGTTGAACGACGACCCGAACCCGGAGGTGGGCAGCGACGGTCCCGCGTAGACGGCCACCGTCACGGCGGCCACCACGAAGACGGCCGTCGTGCACGCAAAGCAGGCCAGGACGGCCCGCAGGCCGGCCCGCAGCAGCACCACCGCTCCGGCCAGGAAGAACGTGATGATCATGCCGTCCAGGTAGCGCCCGGACGCCCAGGTCTGCGATTGGTCAGAGGGGAGCGCGGCGGGCGCGGTCAGGGCGATGCCGGCCGCGACCGCCACCGCGAGCCCGGCCATGATCCGCAGGTCGGTCCGGATGTCGCGGCGCACGATCACGGCCACCGCGGCCACTAGGCCGATCCCGGCGATGCCCCAGCTGTCGAGCACCACCCGCCACAGCTGGCCGGCCGCCATCTCGAACACGTGGATCGTGCCCTGCACGCTGTGCAGGCGGGTCGCCATCTGACCGGACAGGCTGCGGGTGCCCTCCGGATAGATGGCCGAGGCGAGGTAATGGTTCAGGCCCCAGCCCGCGACCGCGGTGGCCAGCACGCACGCGGCGGCCACGGCCACGCTGCCGCGGGCGGCGGGCCGCAGCCAGGCGATGAACGCCCCGACGGCGGCGTAGCCGACCAGCATCACCAGACCCCGCGAGTGGACCATGTAGCCGAACCCGGCCAGCAGCGCCGAACCGGCCGCCGCCGCGGAAGCGCCCCGGGTGGAGGAGGCGGTCAGCCACCAGTGCGTGGCCAGCAGCCAGGCCAGGATGATCACCGGGAAGATGGCGTCGGTCATCGCGTACTGGCTGTAGAAGAACCCGGCGGGCACCAGGGCGGCGACCGTGGCGACGCCGTACGCGGCCGGGCGGTCAAGCCCCAGCCTGCGGCAGGCCAGGTAGCCCAGCGGCAGGATGGCGGCGCTGATCGCCGCGTTGATCATCACCACGGCGTGGTAGACGGTGGTGACGTTGCTGGTGAACCAGTACACCGGCGTGATCAGCAGCGGGTAGCCGCCCGGGTACAGGGTCGAGCCGGACAGGTCGGCGCCTGGCCCGCCGCCGAGCACCCGCGCCGCGATCAGGTACGCGGTCTCGTCCGGATTGGCCAGCGGCATGACCTGCATCCGGCCGAACCACGCGCGCAGCCCCGCCTGGACCAGCCAGCCGCCCGCCAGCAGCACGACCCAGAGCCGGCCGTGCCGCGCAAGCCCGTCGGCTGGTGCCTTGATGGCGGCGCCCGGCGCCGCGGGACCCGGCGTGATCAGCAGGCGTGCCAAGGCGGGTGCCTCCCCGGTGTCAATGGATGGCCCCGGCCTTGGCCCCGGGCGGTGCGTCCCGCGCACGCCGAAAGCGACGGTGGTGGTGACGCGCGTCTGATCAGGGTGATGGTCAGTCTGAGAACTAGTTAGGCGGAATATGTGTCCATGCCATGAACTCGCTGGCTCGCGCCCGACCGGACCCCTGGGATGTGCCGTGGCCGGCCGGGGCGTGGCCGGCAGGGTGTAGCATCGGTCGCGTGTCACAGCGGTATCGGCGCTTTACCCTGGCTCCAGGCGGAGCCAGGCGATCGCACCTGCGCTTATTACCGCCTGGAGCCAACTCGCGACAGACAGCCCTGTATCGCTAGGGGGTGTGCTGGCTCCCGGGGCCCGGGCAGCCGCCCGCCCGGGAGGGAGACGCGCCCGATGACGCGCACCAGGGATACCAGAATCACCGGCTACGAGCCGCTGTTTTCCCCGGCCGCCCTGCTCGACGAGCTGCCGCTGAGTGACGCGGCCACGGCCACCGTGGAGCAGAGCCGGGCCGAGATCCGCGCCGTGCTCGACGGTTCCGATGACCGCCTGCTGGTGATCGCCGGGCCCTGTTCGGTGCACGACCCGGCCGCCGCGCGTGAGTACGCGGGCCGCCTGCAGACGCTGCGCGAGCGCAGCCGGGCCGACCTGCTGGTCGTGATGCGGGTGTACTTCGAGAAGCCGCGCACGGTAACCGGGTGGAAGGGCCTGATCAACGACCCGGACATGGACGGCGGCCACGACGTGCACCGCGGCCTGCGCACCGCCCGGCGGCTGCTGCTCGACATCGTCGAACTCGGCCTGCCGGTGGGCTGCGAATGGCTCGACCCGATCACGCCGCAGTACATCGCGGACACGGTGACCTGGGGGGCCATCGGCGCGCGGACCACGGAGAGCCAGGTCCACCGCCAGCTTGCCTCCGGCCTGTCGATGCCGGTCGGGTTCAAGAACGGCACGGACGGCGACGTCCAGGTGGCCGTGGACGCGTGCCGGGCGTCGACCACTGGGCACACGTTCTTCGGCGTCACCCATCACGGCGTCGCCGCGGTGGTGACCACGGCGGGTAACCCGGACACGCACGTGATCCTGCGCGGCGGCCGGACCGGCCCGAACTACGAGCCCAGCCACACCGCCAAGGCGCTCGACCTGATCGAGGGGGCCGGGCTGCCGCGGCGGTTGATGGTGGACGCGAGCCACGGCAACAGCGGCAAGGACCACCGCCGCCAGCCGGTGGTGGCCGCCTCGATCGCGGAGCAGGTGGCGGCCGGGGAGCACGGCCTGACCGGCGTGATGCTGGAGAGCTTCCTGAAAGAGGGCAAGCAAGAGCCAGGTCCGCCGGTGACGCTCAGCTACGGGCAGAGTGTCACCGACGCGTGCATGGACTTCGAGACCACCGCCGGCGTCCTCGACACGCTGGCCGCCGCCGTCAGGTCCCGCCGTAAATTCTTATGCCGAACGGTCCGGCTATCTCGCCCCGGCGCCCCTTAACCCACGGCGGGCAGGCGCTTGAGGGCCTCGTCGATCCGCTCCTGCGACAGGTCATAGTCGACCATCTCGCCGGACAGGTAGCGCTCGTACGCGGCCATGTCGAAGTGGCCATGGCCGCACAGCGCGGTGAGGATCACCTTGGGCTCACCGGATTCGGTGCAGCGCTTGGCCTCCTCGACGACGGCCGCGAGCGCGTGCGACGGTTCCGGGGCTGGGATGATCCCCTCCGCCCGGGCGAAGGTCACCGCGGCGGCGAAGCACTCCCGCTGCGGCTTGGCCACCGCCTCGAACAGGCCGAGTTCGTAGGCGTGCGACAACAGCGGCGACATGCCGTGGTAGCGCAGCCCGCCCGCGTGCACCGGGTCCGGGATGAAGTCGTGGCCGAGCGTATGCATCTTCAGCAGCGGGGTGAACCCGGCCGTGTCGCCGAAGTCGTAGGCGTATACCCCGCGGGTGAACGACGGGGCGGCCGTGGGCTCGACCGCGCGGAAGACCGGATTCGCCCGGCCGGCCAGCTTCTCCCGCAGGAACGGCAGGAACAGCCCGGCGAAGTTGGAGCCGCCGCCGGTGCAGCCCACGATCAGGTCCGGCATGGACTCGCCGGCCGCGGCGAACTGCCTGAGCGCTTCCTGACCGATCACCGTCTGGTGCATAAGCACGTGGTTGAGCACGCTGCCGAGCGCGTACCTGGTGTCGGCCCCCTGCTCGCCAGCACCGCCCCCGGCCGCCTCGACCGCCTCGCTTATCGCGATGCCCAGGCTGCCCGGCGAGTCCGGGTGGGCGGCGAGCACGTCCGCGCCCGCCTTGGTGGCCCGGGACGGGCTGGCGTGCACGGTGGCGCCCCAGGTCTCCATCATCGTGCGCCGGTACGGCTTCTGGTCGTAGGAGGCGCGGACCATCCAGATCTCGCAGTCGATGCCGTACTGGGCGCAGGCGAAGGCCAGCGCGCTGCCCCACTGGCCGGCGCCGGTCTCGGTGGTCAGCCGCTTGGTTCCCTCGGCCGCGTTGTAGTACGCCTGCGGCACCGCGGTGTTCGGCTTGTGCGACCCGGCCGGGGACACGCCCTCGTACTTGTAATAGATCCGCGCGGGGGTGTTCAGCGCCTTTTCCAGCCGGTGCGCGCGGTACAGCGGGGTGGGCCGCCACAGCCGGTAAACGTCGAGCACGTCGGCCGGGATGTCGATGTAGGAGTCGGTGGCCACTTCCTGGCGGATGAGCTCCATCGGGAACAGCGGCGCCAGGTCCTCGGGCCCCACCGGCTGGAGCGTCCCCGGGTGCAGCGGCGGAGGCGGCGGCGCGGGCAGGTCTGGGATCACGTTGTACCACTGGCGGGGGATCTCGGACTCATCCAGAATGATCTTGGTACGCTCCGTCACCGCAGCCTCCGATCTGGCGTCAGATTTCTTTTCCGAACCCTACGCCTCACATTGAACACCCCGACAGCCCGCGCCCAGCGGATGCCCCGACCCCACGCACAAGCGCGTCCGAAGGCTGGCGCCCGCCAAACCGCAGCCAAGCCCCGCCGGCCCCCAACGTGCCGCGGTCCCTGGCCCTCGCCGTGCCCGCGGTCCCTGGCCCTCGCCGTGCCCGCGGTCCCTGGCCCTCGCCGTGCCCGCCACCACATTTCCCATGTACCCCATGAGCCCCCCGCGCCCCCCGGCCCGCCCCCGCAACCCTGAACCCGCGTCCGGCCGCTCGTGGCAACGGCACCGAAGGACCGTTGGTGTCGCTATATAACGACACCAACGGTCGGTGCAGTGAGGCTCGGGCTTCCGCGCCTGGGGCCGTGAGTATGGGCGGGCTAGGCGACGAGGGTCTTGACGGCGGAGGTCAGTTCGGCCATGGCCTTCTTGGCGTCGGCGAAGTACATGCTGGTCTTGGGATCGAAGTACAGCTCGTTTTCCAGGCCGGCGTAGCCGTGCCCCATCGAGCGCTTGATCACGATGATGGACTTGGCCTCGTCCACGTTCAGGATCGGCATGCCGGAGATTTCGTTTCCCGGCCGGCGGGCCGCCGGGTTGGTCACGTCGTTCGCGCCGATGACCAGGGCCACGTCGGCGCGGGCGAACTCCGAGTTGATATCGTCCATCTCCACCAGCTGCGGGTAAGGCACGTTCGCCTCGGCCAGCAGGACGTTCATATGGCCGGGCATCCGGCCCGCCACCGGGTGGATAGCGTAGCTGACCTCGATGCCGCGCTCCTCCAGGATCTTGCCCAGCTCGGCCACGCCGTGCTGGGCCTGGGCGGCGGCCAGGCCGTAGCCGGGCACGATGATCACCTTAGACGCGTACGCGAGCTGGATCGCCGCGTCGTCGGCCGCGATCGAGCGGACTTGGGCATCCACCGGCCCGCCGATGGCCACGGCGGCGTCGCCGGTACCGAACCCGCCGATGATGATGTTGGCCAGCGACCGGTTCATCGCGTCGGCCATCAGCTTGGTCAGGATGCTACCCGAGGCGCCCACCAGGGCGCCGGCCACGATCAGGGCCCAGTTCTGGATGACGAAGCCGGCCATCGCGACCGCGGTGCCGGTGAACGCGTTCAGCAGCGAGATCACCACCGGCATGTCCGCGCCGCCGATCGGCAGCACCATCATCACCCCGAAGCCCAGCGAGGCGAGCACCAGGATCAGCAGCGCCGGCAGGCTGGGGGTACTGAACATGTACGCGCCGGAGCCGAGCGCCACGACGGCGAGCACGATGTTGAGCACGCGGCCGCCCTTGAAGGTGATCGGCTGTCCAGGGATGAAGCCCTGCAGCTTTCCGGCGGCGATGATCGACCCGGAGAACGTGACCGAGCCGATGAGCACGTCCAGCACGCTGAACACCGAGGTGGTGCCAAGAACGGCGCCCCTGGACTCGGCGTCGTAGTAGCCGTAGATCGCCACCAGCGCGGCGGCGCCGCCGCCGACCGCGTTGAACGCCGACACCAGCTGCGGCATCGCCGTCATCTGGATCGTCCGCGCCGCGTACAGGCCGATCCCGGAGCCGATCAGCGCGCCGGCGATCAGCACGATCCAGGCGGTCGTGGTGATCCCGCCGTTGTGGATCAACAGGACGAACGTGGCGACAACCGCGATGATCATGCCGGCCATCGACACCTGGTTGCCGCGACGCGCGGTGGCGGGGCTGTTCATCAGGTGCAGGCCGACCACGAACAACGCTGCCACCAGCACGTAGACGAGCTGGATCCATCCGGCGAATCCTACGTGGGCAGTGAATCCGGTCATGACTGGGCCCTGCCTATGCCTACCTTGCCGGCCAGCCCCCGGATGCCCTTGTGACCATTCAGCGCTTCCACGCTTTCCTGGCTGATCTCCGGTGCCGGGGCCTTCTTACGGAACATCTTCAGCATCCGCCCGGTCACTACGTACCCGCCCACGACGTTCGCGCCGGCGAAGACGGCGGCCACGAAGCCGAGGATGTAGCCGACCGGGGTATGCGCCGTCAGCCCGATCAGCAGGGCGCCGACCAGGACAATGCCGTGGATGGCGTTGGTCGCCGACATCAGCGGCGTGTGCAGTGTGGCCGGGACCTTCCCGATGACCTCGATGCCGACGAGCAGCGCGAGGATGAAGATGGTCAGGTCAGTCAGTAGTGCCGCTGACATCGGCGTCTCCCTTGGTTTGCGGGCCGAGCAGGCTGGCGACGCCTTCGTGCACGACCTTGCCGTCGTGTGCGATCACCACGCCGGCCTGGATTTCGTCGCTGGTATCGATGGCCAGTGCGCCATCGGAGGTCATGTGCAGGAGCAGTGTGGAGATGTTCCGTGAGTAGGCGTTCGATGCCGCGGTCGGCACGGTGGCGGGCAGGTTGTCCGCTCCGACGATGGTGACCCCGTTTCCGGTGACGAGCGTCTCGCCTGGCCTGGATCCGGTCACGTTGCCACCGAGCGCGCTGGCGCCCATGTCCACGATGACGGACCCGGGGGCCATCGCCTTGAGCGCGTCCTCGGTCACCAGCAGCGGCGGCCTGCGCCCCGGCACCTGTGCGGTAGTGATCACCACGTCGTGCCGCGCGATATGGCCGGTCAGCTCCTCCTGCTGGGCCTGGCGCTCTTCGGCGGTCAGCTCGCGGGCGTAACCGCCCTCGCCGGCCCCCGACTGGACCGAGGTCAGCTCGATGAACGTGGCCCCGAGCGACTCCACCTCGCCTTTCGAGGCGGGCCTGACGTCGTAGCCGCTTACCACCGCGCCCAGGCGCCTCGCGGTTCCGATCGCCTGCAAGCCGGCCACGCCGGCGCCGAGCACCAGCACCTTGGCGGGCCTGGCGGTCCCCGCCGCCGTGATCAGCATCGGGAAGAACCTGCCGAACGTGGCCGCGGCGACCAGGGCGGCCTTGTAGCCGGCCACGTTCGACTGGGAGCTGAGCGCGTCCATCGGCTGGGCCCGGGACAGCGTACGCGGCAGCCCGTCCAGGCTGACCGCGGTCACTCCCTTGGCGGCCAGCGTGGCGGCCAGTTCCGGGTCAGTGAGCGGGGCCAGCATGCCGATAACCGCCTGCCCCTTGCTGAGCTGGCCCACCATCGCGGCCGAAGGCTTGGTGACCGTGAGGATCACGTCGGCGGTCTGGAACAGCTCGGCCGTGCTGACGATGGTCGCGCCCGCGTTCGCGTAGGCCGAATCGGTCAGCCAGGCACGGGAACCGGCATCTCGTTCCACGAGCACGTCGATCCCTGCGGGGCGCAGCTTAGCCAGCGCGTCCGGCACCAGGGCCACCCGGCACTCGCCTGGCGCGGTCTCTTTGATGACTGCTGCCTTCATGCGCGGGACCTCATATTCATTTCCGGTTCTCCGGTTCAGCAGGTGCTACCGGATCCTGACGATATCCATCATGACCCGGTCCAGTTAAGGGCCTTGGGCCGCAGCCCGGCAGGGCCTTAAGTCACTATGCCCCACTCGGCGTCAGCCTCTAGCCGCCGGTAACTAGCTCTCGGCGCGCAGCAGCGTGCTGATCTTCTCCCCGGCCGCCACCACGGACGCGGCGTGCATCCGCCCCGGTGACCTGGTCAGGCGCTCGATCGGACCGGACACCGAGACCGCGGCCAGGACCCGGCCGCCGGACCCGCGCACCGGGGCGGACACCGAGGCCACGCCCGGCTCGCGCTCGGCCGCGGTGGCGGCCCAGCCGCGCCTGCGTACCTGAGCCAGCGTGGTCGCGGTGAATTTGGCGCCGCGCAGCCCGCGATGCATGCGCCCGCCTTCCTCCCAGGCGAGCAGGACCTGGGCGGCCGAGCCCGCCGTCATCGGCAGCGCGGCACCGACCGGGACGGTGTCCCGGAGCCCGCTCGCCCGCTCGGCCGCGGCCACGCAGATGCGCGTGTCCGCGTGCGGCCGGTACAGCTGGGCGCTTTCCCCGGTGATGTCCCTGAGCTGGGTCAAGATGGGCTGCGATATCGCGAGCAGCCGGTCCTCGCCGGCCGCGGCGGCCAGTTCGCCGATCCTCGGGCCGAGCACGAACCGGCCCTGCGCGTCGCGGGCCAGCATCCGGTGGCTCTCCAGGGCGACCGCGATCCGGTGCGCGGTCGGCCGGGCCAGTCCGGTCGCCTTGACCAGTTGCGCCAGTGAAGCCGGGCCGCTCTCCAGCGCCGACAGCACGGAAACCGTCTTGTCCAGGACGCCGACTCCGCTAGAGTTGTTCATGTAATGAATACTGCCGTCTCGAAATGCGAGACGCAACTCGAAGGGAGAGAGCGTGATGGGCCGTACGCTCGCCGAGAAAATCTGGGACGCCCACGTGGTGCGCAGCGCGGAGGGCGAGCCCGATCTGCTCTTTATCGACCTTCACCTGCTTCATGAGGTGACCAGCCCGCAGGCGTTCGACGGGCTGCGGGCGGCCAGCCGCAAGGTACGGCGTCCCGACCTGAGCATCGCCACCGAAGACCACAACGTGCCGACGACCGGGATCACCGGCCCCGGCATGCCTCCGCCCGGCTCCCCAACCCCCCTCTATGGCCCCGACAGCCCCTTCACCGATCCGGTGTCCCGGACCCAGGTCGAGGCGCTGCGGAAGAATTGCGCGGAGTTCGGCATCCGGCTGCATCCGATGGGCGACGCCGACCAGGGCATCGTGCACGTCATCGGCCCGCAGCTCGGCCTGACCCAGCCGGGCCTGACGATCGTCTGCGGCGACTCGCACACCTCCACCCACGGCGCGCTTGGCGCGCTGGCCTTCGGCATCGGGACCAGCGAGGTCGAGCACGTGCTGGCCACCCAGACGCTGCCGCAGCTGCGGCCCAAGACGATGGCGATCACGGTGAACGGGACGCTGCCCGAGGGCGTGCTGGCCAAGGACCTTATCCTGGCCATCATCGCGAAGATCGGCACCGGCGGCGGGCAGGGCTATGTGCTTGAGTACCGCGGCCCGGCGATCCGGGCGTTGTCCATGGCGGGCCGCCTGACCGTCTGCAACATGTCCATCGAGGCCGGCGCCCGGGCCGGACTGGTCGCCCCGGACGACGTGACGTTCTCCTACCTGGCGGGCCGGCCGCATGCGCCGTCGGGAGCGGCGTGGGAAGCCGCGCTGGACTACTGGCGCACGCTGCCGAGCGATGCGGACGCAACATTCGACAACGAGGTCGTCCTCGACGCCGGGACGCTGACGCCGTACGTGACCTGGGGCACCAACCCGGGGCAGGCGCTGCCGCTCGCGGCCTCGGTGCCGGACCCGGACTCGTTCGCCGACCCGGGCGCCCGCGCCGCGGCCGAGCGCGCGCTGACCTACATGGACCTCAAGCCTGGCACCGCGCTGCGCGACGTCGCCGTGGACACCGTCTTCGTCGGCTCTTGCACCAACGGCCGGATCGAGGACCTGCGGGCCGCCGCCGAGGTGCTGCGCGGACGGCGAGTGTCGCCGTCGGTCCGGATGCTCGTGGTGCCCGGGTCGATGGCCGTGCGGGCCCAGGCCGAGCAGGAAGGCCTGGACGCGGTCTTCACCTCGGCCGGCGCGCAGTGGCGCTCGGCAGGCTGCTCGATGTGCCTGGGCATGAACCCGGACAAGCTGAGCGCGGGCGAGCGCAGCGCGTCCACCTCCAACCGCAACTTCGAGGGCCGTCAGGGTAAGGGCGGGCGTACGCACCTGGTTTCGCCCGAAGTCGCCGCCGCCACCGCCGTGACCGGCCACCTGGCCGCCCCCGCCGATCTGTAACAGGAGAGTCGCAAAGATGGAACCGTTCGTCACGCACGCCGGCCGGGCGCTGCCGCTGCGCCGCAACAACGTGGACACCGACCAGATCATCCCGGCCGAGTACCTCAAGCGGGTGAGCCGGGCGGGCTTCGGCGAGGGCCTGTTCGCCGCCTGGCGGGAAGACCCGTCCTTCGTGCTCAACCAGCCGCAGTACGACGGCGCGACGATCCTGGTCGCGGGCACCGACTTCGGCACCGGCTCGTCACGCGAGCACGCCGTCTGGGCGCTCACCGACTACGGCTTCCGAGCCGTGATCGCGCCCAGGTTCGGCGACATCTTCCGCACCAACGCGACCAAGGCTGGCCTGCTGCCGGTCGCGCTGCCCGAGGCCACCGTGACCGCCCTGCACGACGCCATCGAGGCCGACCCGGCCACCGAGGTCGTCGTGGACCTGGACAACCGCGTGGTGCTGGCCGAAAGCGCGGGGATCAAGGCGCCCTTCGAGATCGACGACTACACCCGCTGGCGGCTCATGGACGGCCTGGACGACATCGGCCTGACCCTCCGCCACGTCGACGAGATCACCGCCTTCGAGCATAACCGCCCCTCCTGGCTCCCTGTCACCGCCTGACCCGTCCCGCCGCGCGCCGCGACCCTTACACCCGCGCGCCGCGACTGGTACACCCGAGCGCCGCGGGCGGCCGGCGAGCCGGGCGTGCGGGCGGCCGGCGAGGCAGTCGCGCGGGTTTGCGGCGCTCGGCGAGTCACCCGGCCGGGCGCCTGGCGCGCCTGTGAGCGGCAGCGAGTGAGGACATACGGACAAAGCGGTATAAATCCGGCATTACCTGATACTTTGCGTGTATCTGCTGGATGCTCGGCGTGCGATATTGGCCGACACGCCGGCCAATCTGGCCATGGTTATTGTGCAACGGCGTTGGATCGCCTACTTTCGGGCAGGTCAGAGGTCGCGATCTCGTATCGGAGCCCACGCGACCTGTGGGGGAAGCGCAGGAGTGAGCAAATGAACAAGCGTGATCTGATCGACGCGATCTCGGGACGGCTGGGAGACAAGAAATCCGCCACCGAAGCCGTGAACGCGGTGCTCGAGACCATCCAGTCCGCTGTCGCGAGCGGTGACAAGGTGGCCATCACCGGGTTCGGCGTCTTCGAGAAGAGCGAGCGCCCCGCGCGCACGGCCCGTAACCCGGCCACCGGCGCGACCATCGAGGTGCCGAAGTCCTCGGTGCCCAAGTTCCGTCCCGGCGCGGACTTCAAGGCGCTCGTCAACGGCGAGAAGCCCAAGAAGTAAGCCAGTTCCATGATCGTGGCCAGTTTGGGGTAATGGCGCCCGAAACTGGCCACGATAATGAGAAGGGGCCGGGGCCTTGCGGCTCAGCTAAGCGGCCGGGCTTGGGGCCGGGCCGGGCTGGGCGGGCTTAGCGCAGGCCGGGACGGGCTTAGCGCAGGCCGGGACGCTTGCGCAGAGCGGTCTGGATGATCCGGTCGACGAGTTGCGGCAGTGGCAGGCCTGAGGCGGCCCACATCATCGGGAAGCCCGAGGCGGGCGTCATCCCCGGCATCGTGTTGATCTCGTTGACCAGGACCTGCCCGGCCGGGGTGTAGAAGAAATCCACCCGGGCCAGGCCCTCGCAGGAGATCGCGTCGAAGGCCGCGCAGGCCAGCCGCCTGATCTCGGCCAGAGCGTCAGCCGGCACCGGCGCCGGGATCTGCATGGTCGTCGCCGATGCCAGGTACTTCGCCTCGAAGTCATAGAACGCCGAACCAGAGTCCACTATGACCTGGCCGGGCACGCTCGCCTCGGGCGGCCCGCCGTCGAGGCCCTCGAGCACCGCGCATTCCACCTCGATGCCGTCCACCGCGGCCTCGACCAGCACCTTGGGGTCGTGGGCGCGAGCCTCCTCGATGGCCGGCTCTAGGTCATCGAAGCCGGAGACACGGGAGATCCCGATGCTCGAGCCGCCGCGGGCCGGCTTGACGAACACCGGCCAGCCGAGCTCGGCGATCTCGTCAAGGACGCGCTTGCGCTCGCCGAGCTCACCCGAGCCCGAGCCAGAACTCGTGCCTGAACTCGAGCCAGAGCCCGGCCCCCAGCCCAGGCGCCAGTCACGGTCCCGTACCACCACGTACCGGCCGACCGGCAGGCCGCGCGCGGACATGAGCAGCTTCATGTACTCCTTGTCCATGCCTGCCGCGCTGGCGAAGACGCCTGCGCCCGCGTACCTCGTGCCGGTCATCTCGAGCAGGCCCTGGATCGTGCCGTCCTCGCCGTAGGCGCCATGCAGCAGTGGCAGGACGACATCCACGGAACCGAGGTCCTGCGGCACTGCGCCAGGGCTCGAAACCTGCAAAACACCCCCGGGCCCGGTCCGCGGCGTGATCTCCGCCCCGGTAACAGCCACCGATTCCACCGAGGGCACCAACCCAGGAGAAAGTGCCAGCCGGGCCGGGTCGCCCGAGGTCAGCACCCAGCGGCCGTCGGTGGCGATGCCGATGGGCAGCACCTCGTACCGATCCAGGTCAATGGCCGACAAGATCAGGCCCGCGCTCGCGCAAGACACGGCGTGCTCGCTGCTACGGCCGCCGAACACCACGGCGATCCGGATCTTCCGCTGCCCCTGCACGCGTCCTCCTGTAGAAAGCAAGCCCGGAAACCCTACGGCCTGCTGAGGGATTCCAGGGCGACGTAGGCATCAGAAATCAGATCCTCGGCGTCCTCCAGGCCGATGGAGAAGCGTACCGCGCCCGGGTCGATGCCCCCGGCCGCCAGCGCCCGGTCATCGAGCTGCCGGTGGGTGGTGGAGGCGACGTGGCTGACCACCGTGTGCGTCCCGCCCAGCGACGTCGCGTTCTGGGCCAGCCTCAGCTTGTCGGCGAACGCCGTGCCCGCCTCGCGCCCGCCGTGCGGGGTGACGGTCACGATGGCCCCGAACCGCACGCCTTCCGGGCCCGCGTCGAACATCCGCCTGGCCACCTGGTGCCCGGAGTGCTCGGGCAGCCCGGGGTAGTCGATGCGCAGCACGGCCGGGTGCCGGGACAGCGCGGCGGCGAACACCGACGCCGTTGAGCAGGCCCGCCGGACCCGCAGCGGCAGCGTCTCCAATCCGCGCCTCAAGAGGAACGCCTCGTCCGGCGCCAGGCAGCCGCCGGTGTCCACCCGGACGCTGCGGATGTTGCTGATCAGCTCGATGCGCCCGGTGACCACGCCGCCGGTGACGTCGGAGTGGCCGCCGATGTACTTGGTCGCCGAGTGCACGACCAGGTTGGCGCCGTGTTCGAGCGGCCGGCAGATCACCGGCGGGGCCAGGGTCGAGTCGACCACCAGCAGCGCCCCGGCGTCGTGCGCGATCTCGGACAGCTTGCGCAGGTCGGCCACGGCGGTGGTGGGGTTCGCGATCGTCTCCGCGTACACGATCCGCGTGCTCGGGCGGATGGCCGCCTGGACCTGGTCCAGATCGGTGATGTCGACGAAATCGGTTTCCACCCCGAACCGGGCGGCAACGTTGCGCAGGAACGAGTACGTGCCTCCGTACACCGCACCAGACGCCACCACGTGCGCGCCGGTCCGGGTGAAGGTCCAGAACACCCCGCTGATCGCGGCCATCCCCGAGGCGAACGCCTGCGCCGCGGGCCAGCGCGGCAGGTTCACCCCCTCCAGCGCCGCGACCGCGCGGGCGAACGCGTCCACGGTGGGGTTGTCGATCCGGCTGTAGGTGTAGCCGGGCATCTCGTCGTTCAGCACGGCCCGGTACTCCTCGGCGGTGCCGAACGAGAACGCCGCGGTCCGGAACACCGGCGTGCCGAGCGGCTGCTGAGAAGGCGTCGGCGGGGCCGGCAGGTGCACCGCGCGGGTGTTCTCGCCGGTCTGCTTGCGCACTATTTCCACGAAATCATCCTCTGTTGATCCGGGGGGACGACCCCCCCGAGACCCCCCGCTCACGGGGGGGCTGCCCGCCCCCCCGTACCCCCCGGGGAGCCGTACCACTCGGGCTTGGCTGAACGTGACGCTAGCATCGACGCGGCCTGGGTGACGGGCAGTCCGTCGCGCATGACCGCCTCGACGACCTCGGTGATCGGCATCTCGACGTGGTGCCGTCGGGCCAGCTCGAGCACTGGTTCGCACGAGGCTACGCCTTCGGCGGTCTGGTTCATCGCCGCGGCGGCCTGCGCCACCGTCATGCCGTTCCCCAGGTACTCCCCGAACGTCCGGTTGCGGGACAGCGGCGAGCTGCAGGTGGCCACCAGGTCGCCCATCCCGGCCAGCCCCGCGAACGTCTGCGGCTGCGCGCCGAGCGCCGAACCGAGCCGGGCGATCTCGGCCAGCCCGCGGGTGATCAGGGTGGCCTTGGTGTTGTCCCCGAGTCCCATCGCGACCGCGATGCCCACCGCGATCGCGATCACGTTCTTCACCGTCCCGCCGAGCTCGCAGCCGGTCACGTCGGTGTTGGTGTACGGGCGGAAGTACGGCGTGTGACACGCGCCCTGCAGGGCCAGCGCGCCGTCTTCCGCGGCGCAGGCCACCACCGTGGCGGTGACCTGGCGCCGGATGATCTCGCCAGCCAGGTTCGGCCCGGAGACCACGGCGACCCGCGCCGCGTCCGCGCCGAGCACCTCGATGATGACCTCGCTCGTCCGCTGGCACGTGCCGAGCTCGATGCCCTTGATCAGGCTGACCAGCAGCGCGCCGGGCGGGATCAGCGGGGCCCAGGCCACCAGGTTCGCCCGCAGCGACTGCGCGGGCACGGCGAAGGCGACCAGCTCCGCGCCGGCCAGCGCCTCGGCGGGATCCGCCGTGGCGTCGAGCGCCGGGGTCAGCGCGATCCCCGGCAGGTAGTCCGGGTTCTCGTGCAGTTCGGCCAGCGCCTTGGCCAGCTGCGGGTTGCGGGCGTAAAGCACGGTCCGCGTCCCGGCGTCGCAGAGCACCTGGGCGAACGTGGTGCCCCAGGAACCAGCCCCCAGCACTGCGGCCTTCATGCCGGTCCAGGGGCGGCTCCAGGGGCGGCTCCAGGAGCGGACTCCTGCGCCTCGCCATCTGGGCTGGCCGCGGAGCCGGGGGCGGACTCCTGCGCCTCGCCATCTGGGCTGGCCGCGGAGCCGGGGGCAGCTTCGTCCGCCTGCACCTGGTCGGCCTGGCTTGTAGCGGAGTCACCAGAAGCACCGCCGCCCGTTCGGTCCAAAGGAACCCGGCCGCCGACGTCGGGATCCCAGGGCACGGCGGGGGGCGTCGCCTGCCTGATCCCCGCCAGCAGAGCGGTGATGGCGGCCATGATGTCGGCGGTGGCCGCGCGCAGCGTGCTCGCCGACAGGCGCTGCCCGGCGTAGGCGGACAGGTCGACCGGCGGCCCGGCCGCCATCCGCACGGTCTTGCGCGGGAACAGGCGGAGCTTCTTCGAGCCGTAGGGGAGGATCTCCTGCGCGCCCCAGTGCGCGATCGGGATCACTGGCGCCCCGGTGGTCAGCGCCAGCCGCGCGGCGCCCGTCCGGCCCACCATCGGCCACAGGTCCGGGTCGCGGGTCGCGGTCCCCTCCGGGTACACGATCACGCAGGCGCCCTCCCGCAGTGCCAGCTCGGCCTGCTTCAGCACCAGGCCGGCGTCGCCGCGGCCCCGGAACACGGGCAGCTGGCCGAACTTGTACATCAACGGCCCGATCACCTTGACCTCGAAGATCGGCGACTTGATCATGAACACCGGGTAGCGGTGCGCGTAACCGTCGCTGAACAGGGCGATCGTGGGCCAGTCGGCGTAGGACAGGTGGTTCGGGGCCAGGATGATGCCGCCGGCTTCCGGGATGTTCTCCTTGCCCTGCCAGCGGTGCTTCATCAGCAGCCGGAGCCCGGGGTGCAGGATGATCCGCGAGAACTGCCGCCAGCCCCTGGAGTAGCTGTAACTGGCCGTACGCTGGTCAGCGCGGTCGCTCATGAAGTCAGTCTCCTGGTTCAGGTGGTCAGGTGTCGAGGCAGGATCAAGGTCATGACCGATAGTGCCCTGACCTCCTGGTCAGTGGTGATTCCCGTCAAGGTGCTCGCCCAGGCCAAGTCCCGGCTCGCCGGGCTGGCCGGGCCGCGCCGGGGTGAGCTGGCCCTGGCCCTGGCCTGTGACACGGTGACGGCGGTGCTGGGCTGCGACGAGGCCGCCCGCGTGATTGTTATCACAGATGACCAGGTCGCGGCCGGGACGCTGACCGGGCTTGGCGCGCTGGTGGTGCCCGACGAGCCGCGCGACGGCCTCAACGCGGCGCTGCGGCACGGCGCCGCGTACGCGCAGGACCGGTGGCCTGGCTCGGGGACGGCCGCGCTCTCGGCCGACCTGCCCGCATTGCGGCCTGCCGAACTCGGCCGGGCGCTGCGCGCCGCCGCGGTCTGGCCGACCGCCTTCGTGGCCGACGCGGCCGGCGACGGCACGACGCTGTACACGGCGGCGCCCGGGGCGGCGTTCCGGCCGGCCTTCGGCCTGGCGTCACGGGCGCGGCACGCCGCCGGCGGTGCCGTCGAGCTCGGTGCCGCCGCCGAACTCGGCCCGGAGGGCGTGCCAGGGCTGCGCCGGGACGTGGACACGCCTTCTGACCTGCGCGGCGCGACCGCGCTCGGCCTGGGTCCGCACAGCGCGCCGCTTGCGGCCGAACTGCTCAGATGTGCACCACGGGGCAGGTAAGCGTCCTGGTGATACCGGGCACAGACTGGATGTGCGCGGCGACCAGACGGCCGAGTTCGTCGACGTTGTCCGCCTGGGCGCGCACGATGACGTCGTAGGGTCCAGTGACGTCCTCCGCTTGAGTGACTCCGCTGATCTTCCCGATAAGCGAGGCCACGTCGGCGGCCTTGCCGACTTCTGTCTGGACGAGGATGTAAGCCTCCACCATGAGGTCCTCCCAGGGCCTTGCGGGACAGGCGCCCCTAGTGGCCTCACGCTACCGTAGAGGTCCAGACCTGTAATACATATGTCCCTTGCGGCGGAGGCCATTATCACTGGGCAAGACACGCAGACGCTGGCCTCGCTCGGGGAGTTCGGCCTGATCGCGGCGTTGTCGGCGTGGCTGCCGCCGGGGAAAAGGACGCTGGTCGGCATCGGCGACGATGCGGCCGTGCTCGCCACCCCCGACGGCCGGGTGGTGGCCACCACGGATTTCCTGCTCGAGGGCAGGCACTTCCGCCGGGACTGGGCGAGCGCGGCGGACGTCGGGCACAAGGCCGCGGCCAGGAGCCTGGCCGACCTCGCAGCCATGGGCGCCGAACCGTCCGCCCTGCTGGTGGCGCTGGCGGCGCCGCCCGACCTGCCGGTCAGCTGGGCCCGTGAGCTGGCCGAAGGGCTGGCGGCCGAGTGCGCCCGGGCTTCGAGGGGCGGGGCCAGCGTGATCGGCGGGGACACCGCCCGCGCCGGGCAGGTGCTGCTGGCCGTGACCGGCCTGGGTGACCTGGCCGGCCGAGCCCCGGTCCGCCGCTCGGGCGCCCGCCCCGGCGACCTGGTGGCGGTGGCGGGCCCGCTCGGGCACAGCGCGGCCGGGCTGGCCCTGCTGACGGCCGGGCTCGCCGACGACGACCTGGTGGCCGCGCACCTGGACCTGGTGACCGCGCACCTGCGGCCCGCGCCGCCGTACGACGCCGGCCCGCAGGCCGCCGACCTCGGCGCCACGGCCATGATCGACACCAGCGACGGCCTGCTGGCCGACCTGGGCCACGTGGCGGCCGCGAGCGGCGTGCGCATCGACCTCGCCTCGGACGCGCTCCGGCCGGGTGCGGCTCTGCTCACCGCGGCGCGCGCCGTATCCGATGCCGCCCGTCACGCCTCTTCGGACCGAACGAGTTCCGGATCCCGCCTCATCCCCGCTGACCCGCAGGCCGCGGCGGAGGCGCTTGGGTGGGTGCTGACTGGAGGCGAGGATCACTCCCTCGCCGCCACGTTCCCGCCGGGCAAGCGGCTGCCGCCGCGGTGGCGTTTGATCGGCACAGTGCTCTCGGCCGGGCTCTCGGCCGGGCCTTTGGCGCCGGAGCGCCCGGGTCACGGCGTCGTCGTCGACGGCCAGCCGTGGGCGCAAGCCCCCGGCTGGGATCACTTCGCGTTACGGCCTGAGCCTGCCGCCTTGGCGGCCGGCCAGTACCGTCCCAGGGCACGCCCTAGCGGGTGACCTTGCCTGCCTTGATGCAGGAGGTGCACACGTTGAGCCGCTTGGGGGTGCGGCCGACCATGGCACGGACCCGCTGGATGTTCGGGTTAAAGCGGCGGGGGGTGCGGCGGTGCGAGAACGAGACGTTGTTGCCGAAACCCGGCCCCTTGCCGCATATTTCGCAGACGGAAGCCACGGTTCGCTCCATTAATTAGGGTTACGGGACTCATGCGGTGCGGCCCGGTCCTGCGTGGATCGGGCAGCCGTCGAAGCCTACCCGATGTCCCGCCTCGGGTGCGAACTCGCCGGCCCGAAGGGTCGGCCAGGGGGGTCCTGGGGGGAAGGTCCCCCCAGAAGCGGGGGGTCTTGGGGGGTCGTCCCCCCGGCTAGTACTGTCGGTGGACGCTTCTATGCTGCCAGGTGTGACGACGCTCAGCGAATCGCTGATCCGGGTGCTGGGTCCCAGGACGGGCAAGCCGCTCGAGAGTATCTTCGGCCTGCTTACGGTCGGCGATCTGCTCCGGCACTATCCGCGCCGCTACTACACCCGCGGTGAGCTGACCGATCTGTCCTCGCTGCGCGAGGGTGACCACGTCACCGTGCTGGCGCGGGTGGTGACGGTGGCCGAGATCCCGTTGCCGCCGATCCCGGGCAAGGGGCGCCGCAGCCGGCTCGAGGTGGTGGTCACCGACGACCGCGCCAAGCTGATCCTGACCTTCTTCTCCGGGATAGGGCGGTACCGCCGGGTGCTCAGGCCCGACGTGGTCGGCATGTTCGCCGGCACCGTGTCCAGCTTCCGCGGCCGCCGCCAGCTGGTTCACCCGGAGTGCGAGATGCTGCCCGGCGCGCCGCCCAACGCCGACCTGGACCCCGAGCTCGCCGCCGAGTTCGCCGCCGAGATGACTCCCGTCTACCCGGCCAGTGCCAGGTTCAGCTCCTGGCTGATCGCCAAGTCGGTCAAGATCGTGCTGGACACGCTGGACGCGGGGGCAGACCCGCTGCCGGCCGAGCTCAGGGAACGTGAGGGGATATACGACCGGGCTGTGGCCCTGCGGGCCATCCACCGGCCGCTGGACCTGGCCGACCTGGCCCGGGCGCGGGAGCGGCTCAAGTGGGACGAGGCGTTCATGCTGCAGGCGGCGCTGGCGCAGCGGCGGCTGGCAGCCGCCGCCCTGCCGGCCATGCCCCGGCCTCGTGTCCCCGGCGGCATCGCCGAGGAGTTCGACACAAGGCTGCCGTTCACCCTCACCAACGGCCAGGTCGAGGTGGGCGAGACCATCGCCGGCGAGATGAGCTGCGCCTACCCGATGCACCGGCTGCTGCAGGGCGAGGTCGGCTCGGGCAAAACGGTGATCGCGATCCGGGCCATGCTCCAGGTGGTCGACGCCGGCGGCCAGGCGGCCTTGCTCGCGCCGACCGAAGTCCTCGCGCAGCAGCACTACCGCTCGATTACCGACATGCTGGGCCCGCTGGCCCGGCGTGGCCAGCTCGGCGCGGCCGAGCACGCGACGGGCGTCGCCCTGCTCACCGGGTCGCTGGGGGCCGCCGCCCGGCGCGTGGCGCTTTCGGACACCTTCACCGGCGACGCCGGGATCGTGATCGGCACGCACGCCCTGCTCGAGGAGCGGGTCCAGTTCGCGGACCTCGGTCTTGTGGTCATCGACGAGCAGCACAGGTTCGGTGTGGAACAGCGCGACGCGCTGCGCGCCAAGGCCGCGGACAACCGGCCGCACGTCCTGGTCATGACGGCGACGCCGATCCCCAGGACGGTGGCCATGACCGTCTACGGCGACCTGGAGACCTCCACGCTGACCGAGCTGCCCGCGGGCCGGTCGGCCATCGCCACCCACGTGGTGCCCGCGGCGGACAAGCCCCGCTACCTGGAGCGGGCCTGGGAGCGCGTCCGGGAGGAGGTCGACCGGGGCCAGCAGGCCTACGTGGTCTGCCCGCGCATCGGCGACGGGCCTGATTCTGACGAGGCGGATTACGCCGGCGAGGACGACTTCGGCGACGTGGACATGACGGGCGGCGTTCCGCGCGGCGTGGCCCCCGGGGGCCGCCGCCAGCCGCTGGCGGTGATCGACGTGGCCGCGACGCTGGACGCGGGCCCGCTGGCCGGGCTGCGGCTCGGCATCCTGCACGGCAAGCTGCACCCGGAGGAGAAGGACCGGGTGATGCGGGAGTTCTCCGCGGGCGAGATCGACGTCCTGGTCGCGACCACGGTGATCGAGGTCGGCGTCGACGTGCCGAACGCGACCGTGATGGTGGTGATGGACGCCGAGCGGTTCGGCGTGTCCCAGCTGCACCAGCTCCGCGGCCGGGTCGGCCGGGGAACCGCGGCGGGCCTGTGCCTGCTGGTCACCGAGGCGCCGCCGGCCAGCCCGGCGCGGGAGCGCCTCGACGCGGTGGCCGACACCCTCGACGGGTTCAAGCTGTCCCGGCTTGACCTGCAGCAGCGCCGGGAAGGCGACGTCCTCGGCGCCGCGCAGGCTGGCCGCCAGTCCAGCCTGAAGCTGCTCCAGCTGCTCAAGGACGAGGACCTGATCCGGCAGGCCAGGCAGGACGCCACCGCCGTGGTCTCGGCCGACCCGCAGCTAGCCGCGCACCCCGCCCTGCGCGAAGCCATAGATGAGCTCCTCGGCGTCCAGGCCGCATACCTCGACAAGACCTAGCGTTCGGACGCCCCTCGCCCATCCGCGCGTCTCACCTGCCCCATGCGTCCCTCAGTCGTGTTCCGGGCTCGTGCGTTCCCGGGGTTCGTGCGTTTCCGGGGCTCGTGCGTTTCCGGGGCTCGTGCGTTCCCGGGGCTCGTGCGTTCCCGGGGCTCGTGCGTTCCCGGGGCTCGTGCGTTCCCGGGGCTCGTGCGTTCCCGGGGCTCGTGCGTTCCCGGGGCTCGTGCGTTCCCGGGGCTCGTGCGTTTCCGGGGCTCGTGCGTTTCCGGGGCTCGTGCGTCCCTTTCGCCTCTTCCGTAGCCATTGCCTCGCACATCCCTTTCGTGGCCTCACCCTTGCGTACCGGCTGCCTCATGCCCCCTCCCCGCACTCCCTGCCCCGCCGACTCCGCCACTTTGATCCCTCACCGGTCACCCCAGCACACGTGTTCGACAAAATAAGGAGTTTGCTGGGAGGATTCGGGCTTATGGGAGTATTAGGGGGTTTATGATGCACAAAACTCTCCCGGAAGCCTAAATCCTCCCCGGTCTTTCGGCGGTGTGGCGAACCACGGGAGCCTCTGTGCATCACAGTGCGCATAGGTATCACCTTGCGGTCGCAGAGGAAAGCGCCCGCCGTATCAGGACGGCGGCCATCACCGCAGGCATTCACGTGCGGCTTAGGACCAGCCGGGGCGGACAAGGCCGGCCTGGTAGGCGAAGACGACCAGCTGTGCGCGGTCGCGCGCGCCGAGCTTGGCCATCGCGCGGGTGGCGTGGGTCTTGACGGTGGACAGGCTGACGTAGATCTGCCCGGCGATCTCCTCGTTGGACAGTCCCGTCGCAATCAGGCCGACCACCTCGCGCTCCCGGGCGGTGAGCTGGTCCAGCCCCCGAACCGGCCGCGCGTCCTTGGTGCGGGCGGAGAACTCGGCGATCAGCCGCCTGGTCACCGTGGGGGAGAGCAGCGATTCTCCGGCTGCGGCGACCCGCACCGCCCGGATCAGCTCGGCCGCGTCGGTGTCCTTGACCAGGAACCCGGCCGCTCCCGCCCGCAGCCCGTCGAAGATGTACTCGTCGAGCCCGAACGTGGTGAGGATGACCACGTGTACGCCCGCCAGGGCGTTCTGGGCCGCGATCCTTCGGGTCGCCTCGATGCCGTCGAGCACGGGCATGCGGATGTCCATCAGCAGCACGTCCGGCGTGTGCTGCTCGGCGAGACGCACGGCCTGTTGGCCGTCCGCGGCCTCGCCCACGACCTCGATGTCGTCCTCGGCATCGAGTAGGGCGGCGAAGCCGGCCCGGATGAGCACCTGGTCATCCGCCAGCCCGACCCGGATCATGGTTCGCTCCGGTCGGTCGGCAGCCAGGCCCGGACGGAAAAGCCGCCGTCCGGCCCGCTGGCCGCCTGCAGCGTGCCGCCCAGGATCTTCGCCCGCTCGGTCATACCCGCGATCCCGTGGCCAGACCCGTTGGCCCAGTCAGCGGCCCGGCCTCGTGACCAGCTCGCCGGGCGGGACGTGCCGTTGTCGTCCACCTCGATCACCAGGCCATCGACGTAGCTGAGACGCACCGTGGCCCTAGTTCCTCCGGAATGTCTGACGCTGTTGGTCAGGGCTTCCTGCACGATCCGGTACGCGGCAAGGTCCACCTCGGCGGGCAACGGGACCGGCAGTTCCGCCTGCTCCACGTGCACCGTGAGCCCGGCCGCCGCCGCGCTCTCCGCCAGGTCACCGAGACGGGCCAGGCTCGGGCTCGGCGATAGCGGCGCGTTCTCCTCGACGTCCCGCAGCACGCCGAGGACCGAGCGGAGCTCGATCAGCGCCTGCTTGCTCACCTCGTTGATGGTCGTCAGCGCCGAGCGGGCGCGCTCGGGCTGGCGATCCATCAGGTGCAGGGCCGTATTCGCCTGGACATTGATGACCGAGATGTTGTGCGCGACGACATCGTGCAGGTCTCGCGCTATTTTCATGCGTTCCTCGCTGGCCCGCCTGCGGAGTTCTTCCTCCTGGCTCCGCTCTACTGCGGCGGCCCGCTGGCTCCGGCTGCGGATCAGCTCGGCGACAGCGAGCAGGGAAATCAGCCCCGCGGCCAGCGCGAGGGCAAACGTGGCCGTGGGGTGGTCGCGCTGGCCGACCAGCCAGGGCCACACCGAGGCGACATAGCCGATGACCAGTGAGGCGATCGCGGCGGCCCGCTTCTTCGCCAGCACCGCGGTGAAGAACGCCACGATGAGCGCGAGGTAGATCGCGTGCCTGTTTTCCTGGCTCGCCCACAGGGTCGTGGCCAGCGTCACGGCCAGGACGCCGACCGGATAGCGGCGGCGGGCCAGCAGCGCCGCGCCGCCCAGCGCGAGCAGGACGTAGGCCAGGGTTCCGGCGCGGGTCTGGTCATGTCCCCATGACGCGCTGGGGTAGGTGGCGCCAACCTGGGCCGCGATCACCGCAGCCGCTATCGCGGCGTCGACCGCCCAGCGCCGGCCCGTCCCGCCGCGCGGGACCGTACCGCGATCCTGCGATCCGTGTTCGGACTGGTGAGCTCTGGTCATCACTGGCCACAACGCTACGCGTCCCGTCCCGGCGAGACATCGGCCCCGCGGCGACATCTGGCTCCTCCCGCCTACCCCCGGGGGAGCATCGCGGGCATCGCGTGCTACCACACAAGACGACGCCGAACGAGCTGTTCAGCCGGCGACACCGCGCGGGGCGGCCGGGCACGCTGGGAACCGCAAGCGACCGGACATGCGGCACGGGGGCCTACATGAGCCGCCGCAGGCGCAGCGGAAGGAGAGATCATGCCGGTGATCGAGGTGCGCCGCCTGACCAAACGGTTTGGCAAGGTACTGGCGGTCGATCAGATGAGCTTCGAGGTCGAGACCGGCTCCGTGGTCGGCTTCCTCGGTTCGGACGGGGCCGGGAAGACAACCACGCTGCGGATGCTGCTCGGCTTGATCCGGCCAGATGCGGGCACGGCGACGATCAACGGCCGGGCCTACCGGGATCTGGAGGAACCGCTGCGTCAGGTGGGCGCGGTGCTGGAAGCGTCCAGCTTCCATCCGGGCCGGACGGCCCGTAACCACCTGCGAGTTCAGGCCATGGTGGGGCAGGCGGACCCATCGCGGATCGACGACGTGCTCGAACTCGTCGAGCTCACCGGTGCCGCCGACCGGCGGATCGGCGGGTTCTCCCTTGGCATGCGCCAGCGTCTGGACCTGGCCACCGCGCTGCTGGCCGGCCTGGCCGTCGTGTTCTGCGCCGTGGCGGCCCGTACGACGGTGGTACGCGATGTCGCCTGACTCCTGGACGTCCGCGGCGGCCGACGGGCACGTCATCGAGAACCCGCTGAGCGGTGAGCGGATCACGATCCGTTCGTGCTCTGACGACAGCGTGCTCGAGTGGGAGCTGCTCCTCGCCCCAGGCGGGCGGGTGCCCAGCAGTCACGCCCATCCGCGGCAGGAGGAGTCCTTCACCGTACTCGCGGGGCGTATCAAGTTCCGGGTCGGTGGCCGGCGGGTGATCGCGGGCCCCGGCGACACGGTGCGAGTCCCGCCGGGCACGGTGCATCACTTCGGCAACGCCACCCGCGAGCCGACCCGGGGCGCGGTGCGGACCAGGCCGGCCCTAAGCATGCAGGACCTGCTGGAGACCGCCGCGGCTATGGCCAGGGACCAGAATGCGGCGGGCCGTCGGCTGCCCCGGCAGTCCGACCTGGCCCTGTTCATGCGTGACTTCGAGCGGGAAGTGCGGGCGCCGTACCTCCCGGCCGCGCTGGTCGCCGCCGTCACCCGGCCGCTGGCCTGGCTGGCCAGGCGGCGCGGTTCCGACGCCCGTTACCGTCGGCTGCGGGAACCCGGGGCCAGCCAGCCCGGGGCCAGCCGGCCGGATCGCTGACCACGGCCCGGGTCAGGATCGGCGATGCTGGCCGTAGAGGTCGCGCACCTGGTCAAGCGCTACCGGGGCGCCCGGCATGTCGCGGTCGACGACATAAGCTTCCAGGTGCCGGCTGGCCAGCTCTTCTGTCTGCTCGGGCCGAACGGGGCAGGTAAGACCACCACGGTGTCCATCCTCACCACAACCCTCGCTCCGACGTCGGGCCGGGTTCGGATCGCCGGCCGTTGACGCGGTGACCCTGGCGTTTACCGGGGTGCTCGCGGCCAGCCTGTTCCAGTCTGCCGCGGCCGGAATGATCTCGATCGTCGAGGACCGGGAGAACGATTTTTCCCGCGAGCTGTTCGTGACTCCGGTGACCCGGCTAACGCTGGTGGCCGGAAAGGTGGCAGGGGAAACCCTGGTCGCGCTCTGTCAGGGGATCTTCATCACGCTGGCCGCGCTGGCGTTCGGGGTCCGGATCTCATCTGGCCAGCTAGGGATGCTGCTGGCGCCCGCCCTGGCCTGCTGCCTGCTCGGCGGCGCGTTCGGGCTCGCCACCATCGCGGCGCTGCCCAACCAGCGCTCCGCGATGCAGATCTTCCAGTTCCTGATCATCCCGCAGTACCTGCTAGGCGGCGTTCTAGTGCCGCTGCACGGGCAGTCGGCCTTCATCGACGCCGTGGGCTGGATCATGCCGCTTCGTTACGCGGTCGAGCTGACCCGGGCGGCGTTCTACGCCGGGAATCCCGGTTACACCCAGGTGGTGACGGCAGGCCCAGTACTTGACGTGCTGGTCATCGCCGCGCTGACCGCCGTCTTCATGACCATGGGCGCGCTGGTGTTCGGCTACCGGGAGCGCATTCGCTGATGTCAGGCGCGCTCCGCGATGCGAGCGAAGGCCCGCAAGTAGCGCGGATCGCCCTGCTGCCGGCGCAGCACCCAGTATTCGGCTCCCCAGAACAGGTACGCGTCAAGGACGCTACCGGTGCGGGCGTTCCACCGCATGCACTGGCTGTAGTTCTTGATCACGTGCTCGGGCAGGCAGCTGTACATCGCCCGGTTCTGCGGACTCGGCGGCGTGGTGACCGCCTCCCACGGTTCCGCCTGCCCCTCCACGATCATCAACCGCGGTCCGCCGCCGGCAGCGCCGGCGGCGGCCCAGCGCAGCAACTCGGGCCGCCGGCGCAGGGCGCTGATGCGGCCGGCCAGGTAAACCGTCCATCCGGCCCCGGCCACGACCGCGTGCCGTGGGTAGAAATCGACTCCTACGATGTCGGCCAGCCCCCGTGCCACCGCCAGCGAATCGCCTTGGTCCCGGGTGCGCCACCACTGCTGCAGCCGCACTGGTTCCGACGTCGGCAGGAAGCCGTTCATCAGCACCGGCCGGGTCGGATCGGCCGCGCGGACCGCCTCCACCTCGCGCCGCACGAAGGCGGCGGACAGGCGCCAGGAGTGTTCCAGGCCGAGCGGGTCAACGGCATCGTGCTCGACCTGCCACGCAACGATCGCCTCACGGTCGCGGTACCGCGCCACCAGGCGGGCCGCGAACGCCGTCGACGCGTCCAGCAGCGGCTGATGCGTCGCGGGCTCGACCAGGACCCCCTCGGGCAGTGGCTCAGGCAGATGGTGCTCGGGAACGAAGAACTCCGGGTATCCGAACGTCTTCACCGGTCCGACGCAGACGATGATCTGCTTGCCGGCCTGCTCGGCCGCCTCGATCTGCCGGTCGAGTTCGCCGGTGTCGAAACGGCCGGGCCCGCCCTCGATCCGGTTCCAGTAGGCGCCCAGTCTGATCAGTTGGAACGGGTAGCCGAGCAGCGTGGCCAGAGTCGCCATGGGATCAAGCCCGAGGACCTGCGCCTGCAGCGGCCGGAAACTGATCCCCAGCCGCGCCTGGCCACGCGGCTCGACGGGCACTTGCTGCCAGCGGTCGGTGAGCGGCCGCGCGGCTCGCGCGATCCGGAGCTGTGACGCGGGTCCCGCCAGAGCGCCGGCCGCAGTGGCCACTCCGGCCGTGAGCGCGGCCAGGTGCCGCGCCCGGGCGGACCCCCCGGGCCGGCTGCGCCGGGCATCAGCCATATCGGCCCGCCCTCATGCCGGTCAGGCCGGGGCCGGTCAGGCCGACCAGCAACGCGACCACCCCGGCCGCGGCGTCTGGTCGGCCGAGCCCGGCCGAGGCGGCGCGCATCGCCTTCAGGGCCGCGGGATTGCGGCGCAACTCGTCGAGATCGCGAAGCAGTTGCCGGCGCCGCGGCGCGTACCGGCCGGCACCGGCCGCGGCCACGAAATGCGCGTTGCCCCTCTCCTGGCCGGGCAGGTGTGAAGTCAGCAGGAGCGGTGCGCCACAGCAGGCCGCCTCGGCGATCGTGACCGGCCCGGCCTTGGCGATGACCACATCGGCGCAGCGCAACCAGTCCGACATGTCGTCCAGGAACCCCAAGACCGTTAGCCGCCCGCCGACCCGGACCGCCCGCCGGGCGAGTCGGCGCCGCAACCGGAAGTTACGGCCGCAGATGGCCACGACCTAGATGTCCTCGAAGGACCTTAGGATGGCCGTCGCGCGCCTCGCCATGCCGCCTGCCCCCTCCCCGCCGCCGGTGAGCACGGCCAGGAAACGCCGCTCGGACACGCCGAGCCTGCGGCGCAGAGCGGCCCGCTCGCCGTCGGGCAGCGGGCCGCGCCAGAAGCCCGAGGTCACCGGGAGCCCGGTTGCCACGCCAACGGCGAGTCCGTCACCGCGGCGGCGCTGGCACACGGCCGTAGTCGGCAGGGCCATCAGGTCCGCGCGGGCGGCCCGCCACGCCGCATGCGAGGTGATCAGGTCGGTGACCACGGTCAGCACGGGGACCTCCCGCGCCTGGCGCCGCCGGACCCTGATCGCCGCACCGCCGGTTAGCGGGTGGAACGACACGATGGCCGCAGGCTCGTGCGCCGCCACCGCGTCAGCCACCGGGCGGTCGGCCAGCGCCAGCAGCGTTCGGTGCAGCAGTCGCATTGCATAGCGGGAATCGCAGGCGTGGTAGACCGCTCCCCACGCCCACGGAGCGAGACGGATCACCGGGCCGTAAAGGCGTGTCACCCACCGCAGCAGCGGCGCGGAGCCCGGCCCGGCGAGCGGGTCGCAGAGCACGGAGTCGTACCGGCCCGGGTACGCCTCCTCAAGCGCCTCGCTGACCGCCCGGGCCGCGCTGCGATGCCCGCCGCCGGTGTCAGCCAGCAGGAAGAGCAGGGGCACCCGCCCCGCCCGGCTCCGGGCCGGGCGCTCCGGCTTCGCCGCGCGGACGGGAAGCGGCTCAGCGGCCGCGCGGACGGGAAGCGGCTCAGCGGCCGCGCAGGCGGGAAGCGGCTCAGCGGCCGCGCAGGCGGGAAGCGGCTCAGCGGCGGTACGGGCGGGAAGCGGGTCGGCCGCACGGGTCGGCCGGGGGTCGATCAGCACCATGCGTTTGATTCTCACGACGTTCTGGAGCGCTGTCGTCAGCTCCTGAGGTCGACTGGATTGTTTCCCAGGACGACTTCGCTTGGCCCGGCCTACTTCAGCTGGAGCAGGCGCCAGTAGGCGGTTGCCTCCACGGCGGCTTTCGCGGTGAGCCGAGGCGCTGGCCCCAGAGGAGACGCTCATCACCTGGGGGAGGGGTAGCGGATGGCCGGCAGGCGTGCACACTTAAGGGGTGGCACGCGTGATCGCTGGCGAGGCGGGTGGCCGTCGGCTGGCGGTCCCGGACGGGCGGGATACCAGGCCGACGAGTGATCGCGCCAGGGAAGGTTTGTTCGCCACCATCTCCTCGATCCTGGGATCGCTGGCCGGAGCGCGGGTCCTCGACTTGTACGCGGGGTCGGGCGCGGTGGGCCTCGAGGCTCTGTCCCGGGGCGCGGAGCACGTGCTGCTGGTCGAGCACGGTGCGCGCGCTGCGCGCGTCATCAGGCAGAACATCGAGGCGATTGGGCTGCCCGGGGCTGCGGTCATCGCCGATCGGGTGGAACGGGTGCTGGCCCGCGGCCCCGCCCCCGCCGGGGGCCAGGACGGCACCGCCGAGGGCCGGTACGACGTGGTGTTCGCCGACCCGCCGTACGCGCTGGCCGACAACGCGGTGACACGGGTTCTGGCCCTGCTCGCGGAACAGGCCTGGCTGGCGCCGGGGGCGCTGATCATCGTGGAGCGCGCCACTAGGTCCGGACCGCTGAGCTGGCCGGAAGGGTTCGTGCCGGATCGGGCGCGCCGATACGGGGAAGCAACCTTCTGGTACAGTCTCGTCCCGGCAACCGCTGGGGAACAAACGCGATGACCAGCCTGGACCTTGTCCATGAGCGCTCACAGAGCTCACCTAAGAGCAAGAAGAGCAGAAGGGTGGCACCGCTTGCAACGCGTAGTCTGTCCGGGTTCTTTTGATCCCGTCACCAACGGTCACCTCGACATCATCGCCCGCGCCGCCGGGCTCTACGACGAGATCATCGTCGCGGTGCTGATCAACGTGACCAAGCGCAGCCTGTTCACGGTCGACGAGCGGGTCGAGATGCTGGGCCAGGTCACCGGCCATTACGGCAACGTCAGGATCGAGCGGTTTCACGGCCTGCTGGTCGACTTCTGCGCGGCCAACGGGATCACCTCGGTGATCAAGGGGCTGCGTGCCGTCAGCGACTTCGAATACGAGATGCAGATGGCGCAGATGAACTACCGGATGGCCAAGGTCGAGACGCTGTTCATAACCACTAACCCGCTCTACTCCTTCTTGAGCTCCAGCCTGGTGAAGGAGATCGCCAGGTACGGTGGGGACGTCAGCGGGCTGGTCCCCGAGATCGTCCTGTCCCGGCTGCGCGAGCGCCTAGCCGAGGAGTAGGCCCGAGGGGTCGGCCCGGGAAGGAAGCAGGCCCGGGAAGCAGGCACTGCGGAATACTGGCCGGATGCCGTCAAGTTGGGAATACCGCGCGCCGCCGGTAGGCTATGCCCTCGGTTTCCATTAGCGCTACAACGAGTACACTGTCATGCCCAATACACGCACACACGCACCCCGTGGGGCGCTTGTCTTCGACACGCGCCTACTCGGCCGTGGGGCGGGGTCCGCCCTGACCCAGAAGCGGACCGTCCCCGCGCCCGCTGACCTGCGCCTAGAACTCGTCGGCGTTCCGGAAGGCGCCGACGTCGCCCTCGAGGTCAGGTATGAGGCGGTTACCGAAGGCGTTCTCGCCACCGGGACCGCGACCGCTCCGCTCACGGGTGAGTGCGCGCGGTGCCTGGCCCCGGTGACCTCGTCGGTGACCGCCAGCTTTCAGGAGCTTTATCTGTACGCCGACGGCCGCCACGAAAAGCACGAAAAGCACGACCGGCACGACCGGCACGACAAGTATGACGAGCACGAGGAGCAGGACGACGAGCGTCATCTCGACGGCGACCTGCTCGACCTGGAGCCGGCTTTCCGTGACGCGGTGGTGCTCGCACTGCCGATGTCACCGCTGTGCCGGGAAGACTGTCCCGGGCTATGCGCCGAGTGCGGCGTGCCGCTCGCCGACGCGGGACCCGGTCACCAGCACGACGAGGCGACCGACCCGAGGTGGGCGGCCCTGCAGCAACTCGGCGACCAGGCAACTGACCAAATGGACCGGCGCGGCGGCGCCATCGACCTACAGGAGGGCTGACGTGGCGGTTCCCAAGCGGAGGATGTCCCGCAGTAACACCCGATCCCGACGTTCGAACTGGAAGACCACCGCGCCCACGCTGGTGAGCTGCCCCCAGTGTCACGAGCCGAAACTGCCGCACGTGGCCTGCCCGACCTGCGGCACCTATCGGCGGCGCCAGGTCATTACGCCATCCTGAGGAAGCTGACCGGTCCCGGACCAGATACGGGGGGTTACACATCGTGCCGGGCCGGGCATGATCAGCCAGTGCTAGGAGGAGGACGCATTGGGCGTCGTGAGCCGGTCCTGGGACGGTGGTGTGAACGCCGGAAAAGATCCCGCTGAGCTCCGGCACGCCCTCGGCGTGCCGATCCTGCCCAAGTCACTCGAGCGCGCGCTGACGCATCGCTCCTACGCCTACGAGAACGACAACCCGCCCACCAACGAGCGGCTCGAGTTCCTCGGCGACTCGGTTCTCGGCCTGGTCGTGACCGACACCCTGTTCCGCGGCTATCCGAACCTGCCCGAGGGGCAGCTGGCCAAGCTCCGCGCCGCGGTGGTTCAGATGAGAGCGCTCGCCGATGTGGCGCGCGAGCTCAGCCTGGGCGACTACGTCCGGCTCGGCCGGGGTGAGCAGGTCACCGGCGGCCGGAACAAGCCCTCGATCCTGGCCGACACCCTCGAGGCGGTGATCGGCGCGGTGTACATCGACTGCGGCCTAGCCGAGGCCAGCGTGCTGGTCCACCGGCTGTTCGACCCGGTCATCGCCAAGTCGGCCCGGCTGGGCGCGGGCCTGGACTGGAAGACCTCGCTGCAGGAGCTCACCGCGGTCAAGATGCTCGGGGTCCCCGAGTACCAGGTCGAGGAGAGCGGGCCCGACCACCAGAAGTCATTCCGCGCCGTGGTCCGGGTCGGCGGCCGGGTGCTCGGTTCCGGCGAGGGACACACCAAGAAGGCGGCCGAACAGCAGGCGGCCGAGGCGGCCTGGCGGGCCATCACCGCGGAAACGGCGGACCATTCCGCCCTCAAGAGGGGACTACCCCCGCTGGCGGCGGGCAACGGCGACGGGCGCGACGTCAAGGACGACGATGACGGGGAAGAGCCCGCGCCGGGGCGGTGACGGGTGCCTGAGCTGCCCGAGGTCGAGACGGTCCGCCGTGGCCTCGAACATCACGTAGTGGGCCGGACGATCAGCACTGTCCGCGTCCTGCATCCGCGTGCCGTGCGCAGGCAGCCGGCGGGCGCGGCCGAATTCGAATCCGCCCTGGCCGGGCGCACCCTGGATGGCGCCAAGCGGCGGGGCAAGTACCTGTGGCTTTCTGTGGGCGAGGACGCCCTGCTCGCACACCTGGGGATGAGCGGCCAGCTGCTCGTCGTCGAGCCGGACAAGCCCCTCTCACCGCACGTCAGGATCTGGTTCACCTTCTCCGGCGAGGGGCCCGACCTGCGCTTCACCGACCAGCGGACGTTCGGTCACATGTGCGTGGTGCGGGACGGCGCCGAACTCCCCGCGCCGATCGCGCACATCGCGCCCGATCCGTTCGAGGCGGCCTTCGACCCGGCCGCCCTGGGCCGCCGGCTACGCAGCCGCCACACCGGGATCAAGCGCGCGCTGCTCGACCAGTCACTGATCAGCGGCGTCGGCAACATCTACGCCGACGAGGCGCTGTGGCGCGCCCGGCTGCACTGGGCCCGGCCCACCGAGACGCTGAACGCCCCGGAAGTGAGCCGCCTGCTCGCCGCGGTCCGCGAGGTGCTCGGCGAGGCCCTGGTGGCCGGGGGGACCTCGTTCGACGACCTGTACGTCAACGTCAACGGGGAGAGCGGCTACTTCGACCGGTCGCTCGCGGTGTACGGGCGGGAAGGCTTTCCCTGCCTGCGGTGCGGCACGCCGGTCCGCCGCGACCCCTTCATGAACCGGTCCGCCTACAGCTGCCCGCACTGCCAGCCTCGGCCCCGCCGTGCTCGCTGGTAGCGTCGTTCCGTTACGCCACGTTAGCCTCGCGTTGTCAAAACGGCTTGTTACGGCTGATAAGGTAAATAACAGGCATCTGGTGAGCACTCAACTTGACCAGCAAAGGCCTGGGTGGGAAACTAGTTGTCGTTGGTTGCGCGCGCGGATTCGCGCGTGTTAAGTAATGTGCCCACTCTGGTCACTCAGCGTGGAGGACCTTTTACAATGGCGAAGGCTCTATTCGGCCACGTCGGCGGTCCGGATCCCCGCATCGTCTCCGAGATGCGCCGCCTCCAGCAGCGAGTACGCGACCTGGAAGCCGAGCTTGTGCGGCTTCAGGAAGAGAATGACGCGCTCACGGTTGAGGCTGGCCACGAGGACGTGTTGGTTCCGGATCGCGAGCCCGTGTACGTCTGACGGACGCTGGCAAGACGCGACCAAAACGACAAGAACGAATCAGGGGCGCCTTTGGCGGCGCCCCTCTTCGTTGTATATCTGCCCGTTATATGTCATTAGTCACACGGGCATCAAGGGCGCGGCCTATGAGCCGGCCCGCAGGCGGTACTGACGCCGGGCGTCCTGTGGGGGACTTTCGGCTACTTTGGCATGCCCGCTCCGGTGCCGGCGCGCGAACCTAGCTGCAGTTCGCCGTATCGGGCGCCGCGGGGCGATAAGGTGCGGGGAGCCGGCCAAGCTCAGCCCAGCCGGTCCAGCGCCCGGGCGGCCAGCCCAGCCTGCTAGCCCAGCCTGCTAGCCCAGCCTGCTGACAGGGAGAGAGGGGGCTACTTGTACCTCAAGAGCCTCACCCTGCGCGGCTTCAAGTCCTTCGCCTCCGCTACCTCGCTCCGCCTCGAGCCGGGCATCACCTGCGTCGTCGGCCCGAACGGGTCCGGCAAGTCCAATATCGTCGACGCCCTGTCCTGGGTGATGGGCGAGCAGGGCGCCAAGTCGCTGCGCGGCGGCAAGATGGAGGACGTCGTCTTCGCGGGCACCACCTCGCGGCCGCCGCTCGGCCGGGCCGAGGTGACGCTCACCATCGACAACAGCGACGGCGCCCTGCCGATCGAGTACGCCGAGGTCACGATCAGCCGGCTGATGTTCAGGTCCGGGCAGAGCGAGTACGCCATCAACGGCGACCACTGCCGGCTGCTTGACGTGCAGGAACTGCTGTCCGACTCGGGCCTGGGCCGGGAGATGCACGTGATCGTCGGGCAGGGCCAGCTCGACGACATCCTGCATGCAGGCCCCGAGGCCAGGCGGGCGCTGATCGAGGAAGCGGCCGGCGTGCTCAAGCACCGCAAGCGCAAGGAGAAGGCGCTGCGCAAGCTGGAGGCGATGCAGGCCAACCTGACCCGGCTGGTCGACCTCACCGCCGAGCTGAGCCGGCGGCTCAAGCCGCTCGGCCGGCAGGCCGAGGTGGCCAGGAAGGCCGCCGTCATCCAGGCCGAGCTGCGGGACGCCCGGCTGCGGCTGCTCGCCGACGACTACGTGACGCTGGCCGCCGACCTGCAGCGGGACGAGGCGGACGAGGCCGCCGTGCTGGCCAGGCGCGCCGTTCTCGAGCAGGAACTCGCCCAGGCCAGAGCGAAGGAAAACGAGCTGGACCAGGCCGCGCAGCAGGCCTCCGCCGTGCTGGCCCAGGCCCAGGAGACCTGGTTCGCGCTGTCCTCGCTGACCGAACGGCTGCGCAGCACGCAGCACCTGGCCGCGCAGCGGCACAGCCTGCTGACCGAGGCGACTTCCGGGAGCGAGCCCGAACGGGGGCGTGACCCTGACGAGCTTGACCGCCAGGCCGATGAGCTGCGCGACGAAGAGGAAGGCCTGACCGCGCGGCTGAAGGCGGGCCGCGAGGTGCTCTCCGGCGCGATGGCCGAGCGGACCGCCGCCGAGGCGCAGCTCGCCGCCGCCGAACGCCGGCTGGCCGAGGGCGCCAAGGACGCGGCCGCCCGGGCCGGCCGGCTGGCCCGGCTCCGCGAGCAGGTCGGCGCGGCGGACAGCCGCAGCGTGGCCGCGCAGGAGGAGATGGAGCGGCTCGAGATCTCCGCCGCCGAGGCGCGGGAGCGCGCCCTGCTCGCCCAGGACGAGTACGAGCAGGTGCAGGACGTGAGCGGCGGCCGGGACGAAGACCGTAGCGAGCTGGCCACCGCGCACGAGCAGGCCGCCGGGATCCTGTCTGAACATGCCGAACGGACCTCGGTACTGCGCACGGCCGAACGTGAATCCGCAGCTGAGCTGGCCGCCCGGCGGGCTCGCGCGGAGGCGCTGGCCGAAGCCGCGCGGCGCGGCGCGGACGCCTCCGCGGCCGTGCTCGCCGATCCCGCCAGGTTCGGCGGCGTGGTCGGCTCGTTCGCCGCGGGCCTGCGCGTGGCTGAGGGACACGAGGTGGCCATCGCCGCGGCCCTGGGGGCCGCCGCCGACGCGGTGGCGGTGGCCGGCCTCGACGCGGCCGCCGAGATCCTGGCTACCCTGCGCCGCGAGGACGCCGGCAGTGCCGCCCTGGTCATCGCCGCCGAAGGCACCGCCCCATCTGCCCCGTCCGCCCCATCTGCCCCGTCCGCCCCATCTGCCCCGTCCGCCCCAGCAGCCCCGCAGGGCTCAGGGCCATTTCGCGCCGCCGAGCTGGTGCGGGCACCGGACGGGCTGGCGGAGGCCGCGGCCGAGCTTCTGCGCGACGTGGTGGTGGTCGCGGACCTAGAGCAAGCACGCCGGACCGTTCGGGAAAATCCTGGTCTTAAGGCCGTGACCCGGGCCGGTGACCTGCTCGGGTCGCACTGGGCGCAGGGCGGCGGCGCGCGGCCCCAGAGCCTGCTCGAGCTGCGGGCCGCGGCGGACGAGGCCGCGGCGGGGCTGGGCGAGGCCGAGCAGCGCTGCGACGAGGCGGCCCGGGCGCTGTCGGTCGCGGCGCAGGCCGAGGAGGCCGCCCGGCAGTCGGTGGCGCAGACGCTGGCCCGCAGGCACGAGGCCGACGCGGCGGCGGCGGAGATCTCCGGGCGGCTCGGCCGCCTGGCGGGCGCGGCGCGGGCCGCGCGGGAAGAGGCCGACCGGCTGGACGCGGCCATCACCTCGGCCCGGCTGGCGGCCGAGAAGGACCTGGCCAAGCTGGAGCAGCTCCGGCAGGACCTCGCGGTGGCCGAAACCGAGGCTGCCGAGCCGGCCGAGCCGCAGGACGAGCAGGGCCGGGAGGATCTCGCCGAGCGCTGCACCGCGGCGCGCAACGCCGAGATGGAAGCCAGGCTGGAGGTCAGGACCGCGGAGGAGCGGCTGCGCGCGATCAGCGGTCGCGCCGACTCGCTCACCGCCACCGCGGCCGCCGAGCGCGCCAGCCGCCAGCGGGCGGCGCAGCGCCGCAAGCAGCGGGCCGCCCAGGCCGCCGTGGCCCGGGCCGTCGCGCTCGGCGCGCGGTACGCGGTCGAGGCGGCCGAACAGTCGGTGAATCAGGCCCTGGCCCGGCGGGCCGAAGCCGAGGCGACCAGCAGCGGCGGTGCCGCCGAGCTGAAGGCGGTCCGCGCCCGGGTCCGCGAGCTGGCCGCCGACCTGGACACGGTGGTGAACACCGCGCACGGTACCGAGATCGCCCGGGCCGAGCACCGGCTGCGGCTGCAGCAGCTGGCCGAGCACGCGCTCGAGGAGTTCGGGGTGGAGGCAGACGCGCTGGTGGCCGAGTACGGGCCCGAGGTGCCCGTGCCGGACAGTGATCGGCCCAGTGATCGGCCCAGTGATCGGCGGGGAGGCCGCCCTGCCGTCACGCTTCGAGCGGGCCGCGGCCGAACGCCGGGCCGCCGACGCGCAGCGCCAGCTCGACCGGCTCGGCAAGGTCAACCCGCTGGCCCTGGAGGAGTACGAGGCGCTCACCGAGCGGCACAACTTCCTGGCCACCCAGCTGGATGACCTCCGCAAGACGCGGCGCGACCTGCTCACCGTGGTCAAGGAGGTCGACGACCGGGTGCAGGAAGTGTTCGCGTCCGCATACGCCGACACCGCCCGCGAGTTCGAGCAGCTCTTCGGCCGGCTCTTCCCCGGCGGGCAGGGCAACCTGGTGCTGACCGAGCCGGATGACATGCTGGCCACCGGCATCGAGATCGAGGCCAGGCCGCCGGGCAAGAAGGTCAAGCGGCTGTCGCTGCTGTCCGGCGGGGAGCGGTCGCTGACCGCCATCGCGTACCTGTTCGCGATCTTCAAGGCCCGCCCCTCGCCGTTCTACGTGCTCGACGAGGTGGAAGCGGCCCTGGACGACACCAACCTGCAGCGGCTGCTCGGCGTCTTCGAGGAATTGCGGGAGAGCTCGCAGCTCATCGTGATCACGCACCAGCGCCGGACGATGGAAGCCGCCGACGCCCTGTACGGCATCACCATGCGCGGCGACGGCGTCTCCACGGTCATCAGCCAGCAGCTGGCCACCCGCCAGCCTGCCTAGCCCCGCTCACACCGGAAGGGCCACAGCCATGCCGCCGGGCACTTGCCGTCAACGCGTATCTTTCTTGCGGCTCTGTACTCATATGAACCGTGCGTCTTATTCACGAAACGTCCAGTCCGCTGGTGACGGCGGATTCGGTCGGCCATCGTCGGCGTGACAAGACGGTGGCCGCACATGCGGGGATCAGGAGTTGCATGTGCCGGTCGACGATAGAACTGACCTAGAGGAGCCGGCGGGCCCTCAGCTGGCGACGGTGCTCGGCGGGGGCATCGCCCGCGGCGCCGCGGTCATCGCCGGCCTCACGATACTGTCCCGGTCGCTAGGCCTGGTCCGCACGCTAGTGTTCTCGCAGACCGTCGGCGCGAGCTGCCTGGGCACGGCGTACGTCACCGCGAACCAGATCCCCAACCTCCTCTATGAGCTGATCCTGGGCGGCGCGCTGACGAGCGCGATGGTCCCGGTTCTGGCCCGCTCAGCTGAGCGGGCGGCTCGTGACCCGGCGGAGAAGGCGCGCGTCGGCGTTATCACCTCAGCGTTGCTGACCTGGTCCGTCATCATCCTGGTGCCGCTTGTCCTGGCCATCGCGGCGGCCGCCGGGCCGATCGCCTCGCTGCTCAATCCCGCCAACGCGAACGCGCACTGCGTCCGGGCCGACGTGGTCGCTACCACCAGCAACATGCTGGTGGTGTTCGCCCCCCAGGCCCTGTTGTACGGGCTCTCGGTCGTTCTCTACGGACTGCTGCAGTCCTACCGCCGGTTCGCCGCGCCGTCCATCGGCCCGGGGATCTCCAGCCTGGTGCTCATCTCCTGCTATCTCGCCTTCGTGCCCTTGAACAAGGGGCTTCCGCTGGCGCGGATTCCGCTGGAAGCCGAGCTTGTGCTGTCGGTGGGTACCACGCTGGGCATCGCCGCCCTGGTCCTCGTGGCCGTGCCGCCGACGTGGCGGCTGCACCTGCGGCTCCGGCCCGTCCTGCGGTTCCCGCCCGGGGTGGCCCGCCGCGCGGGCGGCCTGGCGCTCGTCGGCCTCGGCGAGATGATCGCCATCGACCTGGCCAGCATCGTGACCATCGCCCTGGCCAACGGGCGCGGGGACACTGGCGCGATCGTCATCTTCAACTACGCCTCGCAGGTGTTCAACTCCGTATCCGCGGTCCTGGCCCTGTCCATCGTCCTGTCCGCGTTCCCTGTCCTGTCCGCGCGTGAAGGGCCGGAATTCGACCGGACTAGCGCCGGATCGACACGAGCGGTACTGCTCATGGCGTGGCTCGGCGCCGCCGCGATGGCGGCGATCGCCGTTCCCGCCGCTCACGTCCTGGCCAAGCAGCCCGATCAGGTATCGGAACTGATACAGGCCTTTGCCCTGTTCGCTCCCGGTATGGCGGGAACTGCCGTGATCGCGAACCTGTCGCGGGTGATGTTCGTCATCGGGCGGCTCAAGGTCGCAGCGGCGGCGCTAACCGGAAGCTGGCTGCTCGTAGTCCTGGCCGACGTGGTACTGGCCGAGCTGGCTCCGCCCCGCCTGGTGGTCGCCGCACTCGCCCTGGGCAACACCATCGGTCAGACCGTCGTGGCCATCCCGCTCGCGCTAATCACCCGAAGGATCTGCGGCAAGGCTGCCATGCAGGGTGTCAGCCACGCAGCGCTGGCCGGGCTGGCCGCGGGCGTGGCGGGCGCCGCGGTTGGCGTGGCCATCAGCCTGGCGGTGCCCGTGCATCACAAGTTGGAGGCCTTCGGCCTGGCGATCATCGCGTTCGGCGGCGCGGTCATCGCGTTCGGAGTCGTCGCATACCTGCTCGACGACGGTGACACCAGGGTCGTCCTGGCGTGGCTGCGGCGGGTCGTCAGGCGGTCATAACGGCGTAGCTGCGGGCCCCGGGGGGACCAGATCCTCCATGTAAGCTGGATCTTCCGCACAAATCGGCCACCAGGACGTCTCAGCTAACTCACGGGTATGTTGCGTCACAGCAGAGCTAGGTACCGAAGGTAAGTTGGCGTGCGGCCCTGCATGCCGCGGCCGGTATGCGGACGGCCTGGCGCGCCGTCGTCGCCGCGCGACCTGGACTGACTTCGCTCGACCCTGCCAGATGCGACGCTTCGCGGGGTCTGGGAGACTGTGAGCCTGATGGAATACGTAATCCTGATCATTGTCATCGCCGTCCTGGCCGTTGCCACCGGCGGCTACCTGCTGTTCGTGCGGCCGCGGGGCCGCCATGTCTCCGGGCCGGGCCAGGCGCCGGAGGTACCCCCGGCCCCGGCAGCGCCTGGCGGCGGGCCGGGGGCGGTACTGCCGAGGAGACGGCCGCCGCGCCGGAAACCCCGGCGGCCGCGACCGGCGTGCTCGAGATCGAGCGGCCGCCGCCGTCGGCGGGGCGGCTGGTGCGGCTGCGGGCCCGGCTGGCCAGGTCGCAGAGTTCGGTGGGGTCGGCGCTGCTGAACCTGCTGTCCAGGGACCGGCTCGACGACGAGACCTGGGACGAGATCGAAGAGGTGCTGATCACGGCCGACGTGGGCGTGGCGCCCGCCCGGCTGATGGTCGACGACCTGCGCACCAAGGTCAAGGTGCTCGGGACGCGCGGGCCCGCCGAGGTGCGCGCGCTGCTGCGGGCCGAACTGCTCGACCCAGCTCGGCGAGGACACCGACCGGTCGCTGCACGTTTCGCCGCACAACGGCGTGCCCGCGGTGGTCCTCATGGTCGGCGTGAACGGCACCGGTAAGACGACCACCTGCGGCAAGCTCGCCCGGGCGCTGATCGGGGACGGGCACACCGTGCTGCTCGGGGCGGCCGACACGTTCCGCGCGGCGGCCGCCGACCAGTTGCAGACGTGGGGCGAGCGGGTGGGCGCCGAGACGGTGCGGGCCGACAAGGATGGCGCCGACCCGGCCAGCGTGGCGTTCGAGGCGGTCAGCGAGGGCACGGAAAAAGGCGTCGACGTGGTGGTCATCGACACCGCCGGCCGGCTGCACACCAAGGTCGGGCTGATGGACGAGCTCGGCAAGGTGAAGCGCGTGGTGGAGAAGAAGACCACGGTCGATGAGGTGCTGCTCGTGCTCGACGCGACCACCGGGCAGAACGGGCTCCGCCAGGCCCGGGTGTTCGCCGAGGTGGTCGACGTCACCGGCATCGTGCTGACCAAGCTGGACGGGACGGCCAAGGGCGGGATCGTCATCGCCGTACAGCGTGAGCTGGGCGTTCCCGTCAAGCTGGTCGGCCTCGGCGAGGGGCCGGACGACCTGGCGCCGTTCGACCCGGGCGCCTTCGTGGACGCCATCCTCGGCTGAGGCGCCTGTCTTCGGCTGAAGGCTCCGGCTCGGTGAGAACGGAAACATGTTTGTAACAAGGCCCCTGGTGTTTCACGCGGCCGACACACGCCGACAGATCCGGTGAAACGTCGGCATCGGATCGTCGGTACAGGACTCCGAAGGGACACCAGATGAAGCTCATCACCGCTGTCATCAAGCCGTTCAAGCTGGACGACGTCAAGGCCGCGCTTCAGGCGTTCGGCGTCCATGGCCTGACGATCACCGAAGCAAGCGGATACGGCAGGCAGCGCGGGCACACGGAGGTGTACCGCGGGGCTGAGTACCAGGTCGACCTGGTGCCGAAGGTCCGCGTCGAGATCCTGTGTGACGACGAGGACGCCGACGACCTGATCGGAGTCGTGGTCAAGGCGGCGCAGACCGGCCGGATCGGCGACGGGAAGGTCTGGTCGGTTCCGGTTGAGACGGTAGTCCGGGTGCGCACTGGAGAGCGCGGGCCGGACGCGATCTGACGGGCATCTTATGAGTAGTCCGGGGGACGCGTGGAAGCAATGACCTCGTTCGCTGCAGATCGTGCTCGCCGGACTACGCAAGTCGATAGATGGCTGGCGGAACTCCTCGGTGCCGAGGCTGGCGTGGCCCTGGTGGCGGTCGGCGGGTACGGGCGCCGGGAACTGCTGCCGCGCAGCGACCTGGACGTGCTGCTGCTGCACGGCGGCCGGGACGACATCGCGAGCATCGCGGACCGGATCTGGTACCCGGTCTGGGACTCCGGTGCCGAGCTCGACCACGCGGTGCGCACCGTGCCGCAGGCCAGGAGGGTGGCGCGCGCCGACCTGAAGGTCGCGCTCGGGCTGCTGTCCGCCAGGCACGTGGCCGGCGACCCCGACCTGACCGAACGGCTGCGGGCGGGAGCCCTTGAGGACTGGCGGTCGGCCGCGCCCGCGCGGCTGGCCGAGTTGCACGCCGCCCACGACGAGCGGGCCAGGACCAGCGGGGAGCTTGCCTTCCTGCTCGAGCCCGACCTGAAGGAGGCCAGGGGCGGCCTGCGGGACGTGCACGCGATCCAGGCGGTGGCGGCCGCCTGGGTGGCGCCCGCGCCCGGGCCCAAGGTCCGCACGGCGTACGAGCAGATACTCGACGCCAGGCACGCCCTGCACGAGGTCACCGGGCGGCGCCTGGACCGGCTCGTGCTCGAGGAGCAGGACGAGGTGGCCAGGGCGCTCGGGCTGCTCGACGGGGACGTGCTGCTCCGGATGCTGGCGGGCGCCGCGCGGACCGTCGCGTACGCGGTCGATCACGCCTTCCGCCAGGCCGACCGGCTCCGCGGCCGTCGGCTGCGCCGCCGCCAGGCCGAACGCCGCCCGCTTGCGGACGGGGTGGTGGAACAGGACGGCGAGGTGGTGCTGGCCCGGGCGGCCGACCCGGTCAACGACCCCGGGCTCGTGCTGCGCGCGGCCGCCGCGGCCGCGCAGGCCGGTCTGCCGCTGGCGCCGCGGACCCTGGACCGGCTGACCGAATGCCCGCCGCTGCCCGTCCCCTGGCCCGCGGCCGCCCGGGACTCGCTGCTCGCGCTGCTCGGGGCCGGCCAGGCCGCGGTCAGCGTGTGGGAGGCGCTGGACACCGAGGGCCTGGTGACCGCGCTGATCCCGGACTGGGAGCGGGTCAGGAACCGGCCGCAGCGCAACCCGCTGCACACCTTCACCGTCGACCGCCACCTGGCCGAGGCGGCGGCGCACGCCGCCGCGCTGACCCGTGAGGTGGCCCGGCCCGACCTGCTGCTGCTCGCCGCGCTGCTGCACGACGTCGGCAAGGGCTGGCCGGGGGATCACAGCGTCACCGGCGAGGTGGTGGCGCGGGACGTCGGGCCGGCGGATGGGCCTGCCGGCCCCGGACGTGGAGCTTGTCGCCTCGGCGGTCCGGCTCCACCTGCTGCTGCCCATGATCGCGACCCGGCGCGACCTGGACGACCCGGTGACCGTCAAGCAGGTCGCGACGACCGTGCGCAGCCGCGCCCTGCTCGAGCTGCTGCATGCCCTGGCCATCGCGGACGGGCTGGCGACCGGGCCCGCCGCGTGGAACGACTGGAAGGCGACCCTGGTCGCGGACCTGGTACGCCGGGTGGAGGCCGTGCTCGACGGCGATCCGATGCCCGGACCCGCGCCGCTGCGCGACGATCAGCTGGCGCTGGCCGCCGAGGGCGGCCCGGCGGCGACGGTGCGCGGGTCAGAGGTGACCGTGGTCGCTCCCGACCGGCCTGGCCTGCTGTGGCGCGCCGCGGGGGTGCTGGCCTCGCACCGGCTGGCGGTGCGGAGCGCGAACGCGTCATCGGTCGGGAACACGGCCGTCACCGTCTTCGACGTGGAGCCGGAGTTCGGGGACCCGCCCGACGCGACGCTGGTGGCCGCGGACCTGCGCCGGATGCTGCAGGGGCGGCTGGACGTCGAGGACCGGCTTGACCGCCGTGCGCGGGCGGTCCGGCCGCGTGCCGCAACGGTACCCGCGCCCAAGGTGAGCCTGATCGACGACGCCTCGGATACCGCGACCGTGGTGGAAGTGCGGGCCCACGACGCGCCTGGGCTGCTCTGGCGGGTCGGCCGGGCGCTGGGTGAGTGCGGCCTGGACGTGCGCGCGGCCCGGGTGGAGACGCTCGGGGCCGAGGTCGTCGACGTGTTCTACGTGACCGACGGCGACGGCAAGCCGCTGGCCTCCGACGACCTGCGCCGCACGATCGTGCACTCGGTCCTGGCCGCGCTCGGCGACTAACTACGGGGCAACTGAGCCCCGCGCCACCGGGCTTAGCGGCCGACAGGACCCGGGTACCACGGACCGTTCGGTAACCTGGGTGTTGTGTTTGAGACCCTTTCTGACCGGCTGACGCAGGTTTTTTCCTCCCTGCGCGGCCGCGGACGGCTGTCCGCCGCCGACATTGACGCGACGTGCCGGGAGATCCGCATTGCCCTGCTCGAGGCGGACGTCGCGCTCCCGGTCGTCAGGCAGTTCATTGCCCGGGTCAAGGAGCGGGCCAGCGGTGAGGAAGTCTCCGCCGCGCTGAACCCGGCCCAGCAGGTCATCAAGATCGTCAACGAGGAGCTCATCGGCATCCTCGGCGGCGAGGAGCGGCGGCTGCGGTTCGCCAAGGTGCCGCCGACCGTGATCATGCTGGCCGGCCTGCAGGGTTCGGGTAAGACCACGCTGGCGGCCAAGCTCGCCTTGTGGCTGAAGGGCCAGGGCAACACCCCGATGCTCGTCGCGGCCGACCTGCAGCGGCCCAACGCGGTGCAGCAGCTTCAGGTGCTGGGTGAGCGGGCGGGCGTCCCGGTCTACGCGCCGTTCCCCGGCAACGGCGTCGGCGACCCGGTGGCCGTCGCGCGGGACTCGCTGGAAGAGGCCAGGCGCCGCCAGCAGAACATGGTCATCATCGACACCGCGGGCCGCCTGGGCGTCGACGCGGAGATGATGGCGCAGGCCGTCGCGATCAGGGACGCCACCCAGCCGGACGAGATCTTGTTCGTGGTCGACGCGATGATCGGCCAGGACGCGGTGGCGACCGCGCAGGCGTTCCTGGACGGGGTCGGCTACGACGGCGTGGTGCTGACCAAGCTCGACGGTGACGCGCGCGGCGGCGCCGCGCTGTCCATCGTGGAGCTGACCGGCCGCCCGATCATGTTCGCGTCCTCGGGCGAGAAGCTCGAGGACTTCGACATGTTCCATCCGGACCGGATGGCGTCGCGGATCCTCGACCTGGGTGACCTGCTCACCCTGATCGAGCAGGCGGAGAAGGCGTTCGACGCCGACCAGACCGCGAACCTGGCCGGGCGGCTCGCCTCCGGCGACGGCTTCACCCTCGAGGATTTCGTCGAGCAGCTGTCCATGGTGCGCAAGCTGGGGCCGATCGGGAACCTGCTCGGCATGCTGCCCGGCGCGGGCAAGTACCGGGAACTGCTCGAGCAGGTCAACGACAAGGACCTGGACCGGGCCGAGGCCATCGTCCGGTCCATGACGCCGGAGGAACGCCGCAACCCGAAGATCATCAACGGCTCCCGCCGGGCGCGCATCGCCAAGGGCTCCGGGGTCGCCATCGGCGAGGTCGCCCAGCTGGTCACGAACTTCTTCGAGGGCCAGAAGCAGATGAAGGCGATGTTCAGCGGCGGCATCCCCGGCATGCCGCCGATGCCCGGCCTCGGCGCGGCCCGCCGGGCGGCGGGCAAGTCGGCGCGCAAGAAGGCCAAGAAGAAGGCACCGCGCAGCGGCGACCCGCGGCGGGCCGCCGAGATCGCGCGCGGCGGAGGCGGCCAGGGCACGGCCGGCCCCGGCAACCCCGCGGCCGGCGTGGGCGGGGCGGGCGGCCTCGGCGGCCTGCCTGGCGGCCTGCCGGAAGGCTTCCCCGAGAGCCTGGCCGACGGGCTGGCCAACCTGCCGCCCGGGCTGAACTTCCCGCCTCCGTCGCAGGGCAACATCCCGGCCGCGTTCCGCGGCGGCAACAAGCGCAAGAAGAAGTTACGGAGCAGAGCCCAGCGCGCGGACGGTGTCGATGGTGTCGGCCTCGGCGGCGCTCTTGTCCTCCCGGTAGCGCAGCACGCGGGCGAAGCGCAGCGCCAGGCCGCCCGGGTAGCGGGGGCTGCGCTGGACGCCGTCGAAGGCGATCTCCACCACCAGTTCGGGGCGGACGTAGACGGTATAGGAGTCCCGGTGGTCTTCCAGCGCGAGCAGCCGCTGCGTCTGCCAGGTCAGCAGCTCGTCGGTCAGCCCCTTGAACGTCTTGCCGAGCATGACAAAACCGCCACTCGAAGGGTCGCGGGCGCCCAGGTGCAGGTTGGACAGCCAGCCGCGGCGCCGCCCGTGCCCCCACTCGACGGCCAGCACCACCAGGTCGAGCGTGTGCCGGGGCTTGACCTTGATCCATCCGGCGCCCCGGCGGCCTGCCGCGTACGGGGCGGCGAGCGACTTGACCACGACGCCTTCGTGCCCGTGCGCCAGCGCGTCGGAGAAGAAGGCCGTCGCCTCCTCGGCCGAGGAGGTGACCAGGCGCGGCATGAGCAGCTCGGCCGGGACGACCCGGGCCAGGGCGGCGTGCCGCTGCGGCGTCTTCGGCGTCGATCAGGTCGGCGCCCTCCAGGTGGAGGGCGTCGAACAGGAACACGGAAAGCGGGACCGAAGGACCCCCGCCGTCCAGGCTGGCGGTGCGGGCCGCCGTGTCCTGGAACGGCAGCGGCCTGCCGTCCTCGCGCAGCGCGATCAGCTCGCCGTCCAGGACCGCGGTGGACAGGGGCAGCTTGGCCAAGACCGCCACCACCTCGGGCAGCCGGGCCGTGATGTCGTCGAGCGTCCGGGTGAACAGGCGCACGTTCCCCTCGGACAGGTGCGCCTGGATCCTGATGCCGTCGAGCTTCCATTCCACGGCGCACTCCACGGCGCCTTCCACGGCGCCTTCCAGCTGCGGGGCCGCGCCGCCGATCTTGGCCAGGGCCTCGTCGATGCTCGTCGCGCTGGAGGCGAGCATCGGCCGCACCGGGCGGCCCACCTCCAGGCCGAACTCCGCCAGCGCGCCGCTGCCGCCGGCCAGGGCGGCGGCGGCCACCGCGCCCAGCGAGCCGCGCAGCATCACGGCCCGGCGGACCTGGTTCACCGGCACCGAAGCCGCCCGCGCCACGGCCTCGGTCATGACTCCCTCCAGCGCCCCCTGGCGCAGCTCACCGGAGAGCAGGCCGAACAGGAACCGCTGCTCGTCCTCGGTGGCCCGGCCGAACAGCTCGCTGACCAGCGCCTTGCGCGCGGCCGCCGAACCCTTCCCGGAGACCGCCCCGATCGCGGAGAAGCCCGCGTCCACGTCGCTCAGCGTGAGCGTGGGCGTATCCGCGGGCGGGAACCCGTCCCGCAGCGTCGCCCACCCGACGCCGATCTGCCGCTGCGGCAGCTCACCGGACAGGTAGGCCACGGCGATCGGCACCTCGAGCGGCCCGGCCTGGCGCAGCGCGCCGGCCAGCGTCTCGATCTTCGCGAGCCGCGCGCCGGTGGTGGCCACGGCCCGCGACACCTCAGCGATCTCAGTAAGCAGCACGCGACCATTCTGCCCGGACGCTCAGCTGTGCCGACCGCCTACGGCGCGGGCCGAGCCCGCGCAGGCCGCGGCGGCCGCCGCTCCCGGGCGCCCAGAGCCAGTATCCAACCGGGAACAGCCGGATGTGCAGGTGGTCGTCGACGAGCCCCCACAGCCCGCGGCGCGCGAACAGCGCGACGAGCATCGCCACCAGCCCGAGGATGATCAGGTACCAGGCGTTGTAGGAGGCCAGCGTCTGCTGCAGGACCATGTACACGATGGTGCCGAGGATCGGCCCCTCGATCGTGCCGAGCCCGCCGATGATCACCGCGAACGCCATCTCGGCGGTCCACTGCACGCTGAACACCGCGCTCGGCTGCACGATGAGCTGGCTGATCGCCAGCAGCGCCGCCGGCCGCGCCGCAGCCGATCCCGGCCACGACGAAGACGAGCATCCGGGCCAGGCCCACCCGCGCTCCCGAGCTGCGGGCGGCCACCTCGTCGTCGCGGATGGCGGTGAGCACCAGCCCCAGCCTGCCGCGCAGCAGCAGGTACACGGTGGCCAGCGCGAGGACCGTGACGGCCAGCCCGATCCAGTACGTGTAGGCGTGAGCAGGGCCGGGCTCGTAGCCGGACGTGCTGCGGCAGCGACATGCCGGTCCCGCCGCCGATCGAGGGGAACTTCTCGATGATCAGCATGACGGTCGTCGGCCAGCACCCAGGTGGCGATCGCGAAGTACCCGGTGCGCAGCCGGGAGACCAGCCACCACATCGGCAGGGCGGCGACGCCGCAGCCGACCGCCGCGACCGGAAGCGCGGCGAACATCGAGATGCTGTGGATGTTCAGGATCAGCACGAAGTACGCGCCGAGCCCCACGAACGCCTGCTGCCCCACCGACACCAGGCCCGCGTAGCCGGCCAGCAGGTTCCACATGCTGGCCAGCGTCAGGACGATGAACCCCTGCACCATGATGGTGGTGGTGCCGGAGTACACGATGTAGGGGAACAGCGCGAGCACGACCACGACGACGAGGGCACCGAGCCCGGTCCAGGCCACGTTCCTCCGTGACCGTGTCACCCGGATATTTTTCTGCCGAACGGGCGGTGGTTTCAGTGACCACGCTCATGATTGCGCCCTCCGCGAGGTCAGGCCCTGCGGGCCGGATCACCAGCACGGCCAGGAAGACGATGTACCCGGCCAGGACCTCGTCGGAGATGTTGATCTGGGCGCCGATCTGCTGGGCCACGCCGAGCACCACGCCGCCGAGCAGCGTGCCCCACAGCGAGCCGAGCCCGCCGATGACCACCGCGGCGAACGCGAACAGCAGGATCGTGTCGGTTCCCGTGGTCGGCGCGAACTGCGAGTACATGCCGTACGCGATGCCGGCCAGCGCCACGGTGCCGAACGCGATCGCCGCCGCGATGCCGAACACGTGCCGGTAGTCGATCCCGGACAGCTGGGCCGCCTCCTTGTCGTCGGCCACCGCCCGGATCATCCGGCCGTATTCGGGAGGCGGAGAGGAAGTACTGCAGGCCGAGCAGGACCACCACGGCCACCGCGAAGATCAGCAGCAGCAGGTAGGCGATCGTGATCTGCGAGCCGAGCGAGAACGAGCTGGTGATGATGGCGTTGCCGACCCCGAGCGAGTGGCTGTTGGCGTTGACGAACTGCAGCAGTCCGTTCTCGATCACCACCGACAGCCCGAACGTGACCAGCAGCGTGGTGAGGACGCTGCGGTCCAGCGCGGCCTGGATCACGGTCCGCTGCAGCACGTAGCCGAGCACCGCCATCATCGGCACCACGATCACGAACGACCACAGCACCGGGATGTGGGTGACGGTGATGACGCCGACCGCGATGTAGCCGCCGATCACCGCGAGGTCGCCGTGCGCGAGGTTGACGACCTTCATGACCCCGAACATGAGCGACAGCCCGCAGGCGAACAGCGCGTAGAGGCCGCCCGATCAAGATCCCCTGGATGATGTCGTTGACCCAGACCATAACGGCTCCGTTTCCTCGGGGGGAACGATCCCCCCCAGACCCCCCCTGCTCTGTCTCCTCGGGGGGACGACCCCCCCAGACCCCCCCGCTCCTGGGGGGACCCATCCCCCCAGGCCCCCCAGTACCCCCCTTGGGAGGGGCTGCCCGCCCCTCCGTGCCCCGCGGGGGCCAGGCCGAAGTACGCCGCCTCGACCTCGGCCGGGGTGACGTCAGACGGCCGGCCCTCCAGCGTGGTGTGTCCCTCGAGCAGGCACTGCAGCTGCGACGCCACCCGCAGCGCCTGGCTCACGTCTTGCTCCACCAGCAGCACGGTGAGCCCGGTGGCCAGGATCTGCGGCATCATGGCGTAGATCCGCTGGACGACCACCGGCGCCAGGCCGAGGGACAACTCGTCGAGCAGCAGCACCCGCGGGTTGGCCACCAGCGCCCGGCCGATGGCCACCGATTGCTGCTCGCCGCCCGACAGCTGCGCCGTGCGCTGGGTCCTGCGCTCCTTCATCCAGCCGAACAGCTCGTAGACGCGCTCGATCGTCCACGGCCCCTTCCGGGCGTAGGTGGCACCGACCTGCAGGTTCTCCTCTACCGTGAGCGACCCGAACAGCCGCCGGCCCTCCGGGCACCATGACGATCCCGCTGGGTGGCGCGGCGTTCCGGCCGGACCTTGGTCATGTCCTTGCCGTCGTACAGGATCGCGCCCTCGGTGGGCTGGTGCAGGCCGGCGATCGTGCGCAGCAGCGTCGACTTGCCCGCGCCGTTCGCGCCGATGATCGCGTACACCTCGCCCGGGAACACCTGCAGCGAGATGTGATCGAGGGCCCGGAGCTGACCGTGGTGCACGGTGAGATCACGGACCTCCAGCAGGGGCGTGTCGTTCTCGCCCGCTCGCTCTGGTCGGCCGTCAGTTCGCTCATGGGCTGTCTCCCAGGCCGTCGTCCTCGCTTAGGGTTCCGCCGCTCAGGGAGGCGGTGACCTCGGTGCCGAGGAAGACCTCGCGGACGGCCGGGGTGGCCAGCACCTCGGCGGGCGTGCCGTCGCCGACGAACGAGCCGCCGGCCAGGCAGATGAGCCGGTCCACGACGGGGGTGAGCGCGCGCACCACGTGCTCGATCCAGATCACCGCGATGCCCTCGGCGTTGACGCCGCGGACGATCTCGACCAGCTGGGCGACCTCCGGGTCGGTCAGGCCCGCCGGCCACCTCGTCGAGCAGCAGCAGCTTCGGCCGCGACGCGAGCGCGCGGGCAAGTTCCAGCCGCTTGCGCTGCAGCAGGCCGAGCCGCGCGGCGGGCAGGTTCGCCTCGCCGGTCATGCCGGCCCGGTCGAGCGCCTCCGCGGCCGCCGCGTAGCTGGCCCGGCGCCGCAGCCCGGCCCCTTGCTGAGCGGCGACGAGCAGGTTCTCGAACACCGTCATGTCCGCGAACGGGCCGCGGCACCTGGTAGGTGCGCCCGATGCCGAGCCTGCACCGCGCGGCCGAGTCCAGCTTGGTGACCGTACGCCCGGCGAAGGAGATTTCCCCGGCGTCCGGAGACAGGTCGCCGGAAATGAGGCCGAACAGGCTGGTTTTGCCAGCTCCGTTCGGCCCCACGATTCCGACCGTGTCCCCGGCTCCGACGCTGAAGGAGAGCTTCTCGGCGATGACGACCCGGCCGAAGCGCTTCGTCACCTGGTCGAGTTCGAGCAGCGGACTGGTCATCCGGTTACTGGTTGGTCGGCTTCAGGTCGCCGGTGAGTCGTCACCTCGGCAGCAGCGTATTGTCGACGACCTTCATCGCCAGCGGGTACTTGGGTTCCCTTCTGCCACTGCACGCCGACCGGCGGCGTGATCGCACACGCCGGGGGCAGGGTTCTTGCTCGACGTCGCAGTTCAGCGGCCCGGCCAGGGCGTTGATGTTCACGTTTGAACAGGGCCGTCGGCGACCTCGGTCTTGTCGTGCGGGTTGTTCACGGACGTCAACGCGGCGTGCGCGACCTCGAAGAGGCTGTAGTTGCTCAGGTTGCGTTCCACTGCCCGCCGCCAGCCGTGTCGTACGTCGTTGGCGATCTGCTGCGCATGTCTGCCGGTGAACGAGGAGTTCCATGGCATGGTCGGGCCCCACCAGGTGTCGGTGGCGACGTTGTTGACCAGCGAGCCGAGCGCGGAGACGTCGGTCGGGAAGAGCAGCACCTTGGCCACGGTGGCCAGCTTCGGCCTGAAGCCCTGCTGCACGGACTGCTTCCAGAACATCGTGCGAAGTCGGGCGGCAGCGGCACGTTGGTGAAGAACTGGCAGTCCTTCGCCTTGAACCCGCAGATGAACGAGGAGTAGTTGGTGAGCCCGTCGGTGTAGGGGGCGGGTCGACCAGCGTGTAGCCGGCCGACTTGGCGAACGAGCGGCAACACGGCGCGGAAGGCGTTGCCGTCCGAGTCGTTCGGGAACGCGGCAGGCGACGACCTTGTTGGTGCTCAGCTGGGCTGTGGATCTTGTTCCACATCGGGATGAAGGCACTTGCACAGGTGCTGACGCCGAGGAAGTACATCGTCGTCGCACGTGGGCTTTTACGTCGCCTTCTGCGGGTCGCCGTTGCCGCCACAGGTTGGCGTACCAGGCTGCCACGGGATGTTGGCGCAGATCAGTGGCGTGCCCAGTTTCTCCGCCGTGGTCGCGACCGGGTTGACCGTCTCCGGCGTGGTGAGGCGAGGAGCATGATCCACCTTGTCGGCATGATGGCCTGGCTGGCCAGCTGACCGGCGCGGGTGGGGTCGGACTGGGTGTCATAGGACTTGATGTTGACCTTGTAGGTCTTCCCGCCGATCTTGAACCCGTTCTTGTATTGCGGCGTGGCCTGGATAGTGCTCACGATCCAGTTGTCCGAGGCGCCGAAGTCCGCCAGGGCGCCGGTGAGCGGGTGGATGAAGCCGATCAGGATGTCCTGGGTGCCTGCGCCCGGCTGGCCGACGAAGAGGAGGAAGACGAGGAGGCGCCCTTAATGCTGGAACTGCAGGCCTCGAGCAGTCCGCCGCCCCCCACGACGGCCGCACTGGCGCCGGCCACGCGCAGAAATCCACGTCGACTGACGCCGTCGGCCGGGTTAGTTCTCTCGGGCTGCGCAGTCTGGTCACTCATGTGCAATCGATCTCCTTTGAGGTCGCGCCGAGGGCGCGGGACCGCGTATGAGCTGACACCGTACGACCCCTGCGGATCTGGACTCAGGGTGCTGCGGCGTCATGAGGCTAACATCACCTAATCCCAATGAGTGGGGCGCCGGGATCCAAAGCAGTGTGCGCCTGGCCTCATTGGGTTTCCGGGGCCTCGGTGCGGGATGCCTAATATGCGGCTCCTATCACTTCCTTAGAGTGCGTCCGGTTTCTGTGTCACTCTGGGGTGTGCGCTCTGCGAACGAACGTACATATATTGAACAGTATGGCAACGCTAGGATGTCCGTTCGGCGATAGTCAACGCACGTTATGCAACTGTTTCGTAATGTGAGATGCCGAGGTAGCGGGCCTGACCGGACCGGCAGAAGGGCCGTGGATCATGGCGAAGGCCCTGCTTCCGGGGCCGCACTCGCTGATCGCGACGGCCTCGGCGGCGGTCACTCGGCGGGCGGCGCGGGTGGTCTGATGAGGCGGCGCGGTGGTCTGATTACTAGTCAGCGACGGTTGTCTGGCACAATGTGATGCTGACCGCTAGGCCAAGCGACGCCCTCTCCTCGTTTGCGCGGCCTGGCTCATCTGTGCGGTCCCGTCGGCTGTTCCCCGGTCGGCGCGGATCCGCCGCTTCGCATCTATCGCTGGGAGAAGACCACAGTCGTGGCTGTCAAGATCAAGCTGAAGCGCCTGGGCAAAATCCGGGAGCCCCATTACCGGATCGTTGTCGCGGATTCGCGGACGAAGCGCGACGGGCGCGCTATCGAGGAGATCGGCAAGTACTACCCGAAGGCCGAGCCCTCGCTCATCGAAGTGAACTCCGAGCGGGCGCAGCACTGGCTCTCGGTGGGCGCGAAGCCCACTGACCCGGTCATGGTCCTGCTCAAGATCACCGGGGACTGGCAGAAGTTCACCGGAGAGCCGGGCGCGGAAGGCACGCTCCGGACGGCCGAGCCGCGCGCCGATAAGAAGGAGGCCTTCACCGAGGCCGCCAAGGCGAGCCAGGCCAGTAAGGAAGCCAAGGAGAGCAAGGCCGGGTCGCAGTCCAGGGCGGCCAAGCCCGCCAAGGAGACCCAGCCTAAGGACAGTGCTCCCAAGGACAGTGCTCCCAAGGACAGTGCTCCCAAGGACAGTGCTCCCAAGGACCGGGCGAAGGCCGAAGCTCCGGCCGAAGAGGCCAAGGTCCCGGCGGCCGACGTGACCGCCGAGCCGGCCGCTGCGGACGTGACCGCCGAGCCGGCCGCTGCGGACGTGACCGCCGAGCCGGCCGCTGCGGACGTGACCGCCGAGCCGGCCGCTGCGGACGTGACCGCCGAGCCGGCCGCTGCGGACGTGACCGCCGAGCCGGCCGCTGCGGACGTGACCGCCGAGGCCGCTGCGGACGTGACCGCCGAGCCGGCCGCTGCGGACGTGACCGCCGAGCCGGCCGCTGCGGACGTGACCGCCGAGCCGGCCGCTGCGGACGTGACCGCCGAGCCGGCCGCTGCGGACGTGACCGCCGAGCCGGCCGCTGCGGACGTGACCGCCGAGCCGGCCGCTGCGGACGTGACCGCCGAGCCGGCCGCTGACGCCGAGGCTGCGTCGGATGAGTCGGGGAGCGGAGCCTGACGTGCTTGAGGAAGCCCTCGAGCACCTGGTCCGGGGCATTGTCCAGTTTCCGGACGACGTCCAGGTAGCCAGCAGGACGCTGCGCCGGGGCAGCGTGCTGGAGGTGCGGGTGCATCCCGACGACCTCGGCAAGGTCATCGGCAGGGGCGGACGTACCGCCAGGGCGCTGCGAACCGTCATCAACGCCCTGGCGTCGGGCCGCTACGTCCGTATCGACCTGCTGGACGCCAACGAGATCCGCTGACCTCGATGCGGGTAATCGTCGGCCGTATCGGCCGTCCGCACGGGATCCGCGGCGAGGTCGTGATCGGGGTCAGGACTGACGAGCCTGACCTCCGGTTCGCCGTGGGTACCGCCCTGGATGTCGTCGAGCAGGCCGACGAGCCCGCGGGCGGCCAGCAGTTGACGGTCGCCGCGGCTCGCTGGCACTCCGGACAGCTTCTGGTCGCGTTCGCCGGGGTCACCGACCGCACCGCGGCCGCCGAGCTGACCGGCCGGTGGCTGACCGTGGATTCGAGCCAGCTGCCGGAGACCGGTGACCCGGACGAGTTCCGCGACCACGAGCTGATCGGCCTGTCCGTGCGGACCTGCGCCGGCGAACCGGTGGGCGTCGTCGCCGACGTACTCCACTACGGCCAGGACCTGCTGGTGATACGCCGCCCGGACGGTCCGCCGGGCGAGTTCCTGGTGCCATTCGTCAAGGCGATCGTGCCCGAGGTCGATGTGCGGGGCGGGGTTCTCGTCATCGACCCGCCCCCCGGATTGCTCGACCCCGCGCAAGCGCACTAGCTCCCCGGAGCCCGTTCGGGATAATAAAAACAGGAGTGGGCTTGGGCCTTCGCATCGACATCGTGACGATCTTCCCCGAGTACTTCGGCAGCCCACTCGGGGTGTCGCTGATCGGGAAGGCGGCGGCGCGCGGAGACATCGAGTTCCGCGTGCACGACCTGCGCCGCTGGGCGAAGGATGTGCATCACACCGTGGACGATCTGCCGTTCGGCGGCGGCCCGGGCATGGTGATGAAGCCGGACGTCTGGGGCGACGCGCTGGATGAGATCATTCCCGCTGAGGGACCGGCCCGGCTGGTCGTGCCGACGCCGAGCGGAGTGCCGTTCTCGCAGGAGATGGCGGCCCGCTACGCGACCGAACCGCGGCTGGTGTTCGCCTGCGGGCGGTACGAGGGCATCGACGGACGGGTCGCCGACGCGATGCGGGCGCGGATGGGTGTCGACGAGGTGAGCATCGGCGACTACGTGCTGGCCGGCGGCGAGGTTGCCGCCCTGGTCATGCTCGAGGCGGTGGGGCGGCTGCTGCCCGGCGTCCTGGGCAACGCGTCCTCGGCCGGGGACGATTCGTTCGGCGGTGACGGTGACCCCGCGGGGGCCATGCGCGGGCTGCTCGAGGGACCCGTCTACACCCGGCCGCGTGCCTGGCGTGACCGCGAGGTGCCCGAGGTGCTGCTGTCGGGCAACCATGCCGCGATCGCGCGCTGGCGCCGCGACATGGCGCTGCGCCGGACCGCCGCGCACCGGCCGGACCTCATCGGGGCGCTGCACGACCTGGACCGGCGTGACCGGGAGGTGCTGGCCCAGGCTGGGTCCGCCAGCGATGAACCGAGCGGCGAGCACTGCGGAGAGCGTAGCGAGGAGCGCGGCGGCCGGCCGAGCGGAGCGCCCGCGGCCGCACCGGAGGCCCCGTTCGCCGCTGGCTTACCGGTTAGCCGCGAAGATATGGCACACTGAAGTCCGCTGTCTTTTTCAGGCACCTGGCCGGGGACTCCGCAGGCCCCCTGGCGCGAGCCGGACGCTGCCGGGTGCCCGCACACGACCACCACCGAGGAAACCGCTGTCATGCATACCGCGATTGCCGAAATCGAGCAGGCCCAGACCCGGTCCGACATCCCGGACTTCCGGCCTGGCGACACGCTCAAGGTCCACGTCCGGGTCACGGAGGGGAACCGCTCACGGATCCAGGTGTTCCAGGGCGTGGTGATCCGGCGCCAGGGCAGCGGGGCTCGGGAGACCTTCACCGTCCGCAAGGTCAGCTACGGCGTGGGCGTCGAGCGGACCTTCCCGGTGCACAGCCCGTCGATCGACAAGATCGAGCCGGTCACCCGGGGCAAGGTGCGCCGCGCCAAGCTGTACTACCTGAGGGATCTGCGTGGCAAGGCAGCCCGCATCAAGGAGCGCCGCGACCACACCGGCAGCTGACGTGTCCGGCGGGCAGCCGACGGACGATCAGCAGGATCCTGGCACTCTCGCGTCGGAGCGCACCTCGGAGCCGGAGGCAGAACCGGGCCAGAGCGCTCCGGCGGCCAAGGCCAAGAAGAAGAAAAACTTCTGGCGTGAGCTGCTGACCATCGTGGTGGCCGCCGCCGTCCTCACCCTGCTGGTAAAGGCGTTCATCGTCCAGGTGTACCGGATCCCTTCGGCGTCGATGGAGAACACGCTCCAGGTCGGCGACCGGGTCCTGGTGAACAAGGTCGTCTATCACTTCCGCGACATCGCGCGCGGGGACATCATCGTGTTCAGCGGGCAGGACTCGTGGGGCCCCGACGCCCCGCCGCCCTCCAGTGACCCGGTGGTCCGGATTTTCGACGACGTGCTGTCCGGCATCGGGCTGCAGAACAACCAGACCTACTACATCAAGCGGGTGATCGGCCTGCCCGGCGATCACGTGGCGTGCTGCACCGACGGCAAGGTGACGGTCAACGGAGTTCCGCTGAGCGAGACTTCGTACCTGTATCCGGGCAACCCGCCTTCCTTCACCAAGTTCAACGAGGTGGTTCCGCCTGGCCACCTGTGGGTCATGGGGGACCACCGTAGCGACTCCGACGATTCGCGCTACCACCCCGGTGATCCGGGCGGCGGTGCGATACCGGAGAACCAGGTCGTGGGCCGCGCGTTCCTCATCATCTGGCCGCCGTCGCAGCTCCGTGATCTGCCCATCCCGTCGACCTTCCAGCAGGCCGCGCTGCACGCGGGCGCGGCGGGCGCGGCCGTGCTCGGCGTCAGCGGAACCGCGGTCGCCGCCGGCGGGACCGCGCTGGGCGCCGTGGCGGCCGTCCCGGTCGCCGGGGCGGCTGGCGCCGCCGGTGTCATCGCAGCCCCCCTGCTCATGCTGCGCCGCCGCCGTAGCGCCCGGCGTCGATCAAGGCCGCGGTCACAGGCCCGCGACCTTTAGCCGCTTCCGCGCAAAAGGCCTCCTATTGCGCGGAAATGTCATTTACCCAGGCAATTGCCTGGCTTATCTCACCTGGCGTCGGCGCGGGGCTGCCGGTCCGCTGGCCGGGATATGGCGCTAAGCTCGATTCGAAGACGGTGAACACGACGAGGGACCTGGGTCTGCATGAACCGTCTAGGTACCGGTGCCTGCGACGTTCGGCCCGCCGAACTGGGCGCGTGGCCCGGATACACGGTGCGCGCGATCGGAAGGGGCGCGAATGAGCGGCGCTGGCCGTGGCGTGACGCCGGGGGCCGAACCGGAAGCCGGCTCGAGCGGAAGCGTGCCAGGTCAGGGCCAGCCGTCTAGCGCAGATAGCGGGACCGTGGCCGCTGGGTCCGGTGGAGCCGGGAACGGCAAAGGTCCGGCTGCGGCGGGCAAGACCGGCAGCGAGGCTGGCGCCCGCGCGGCCGGGTCGCCGGCGGATGACGGGGCGTCCTCGGCGGAGCAGGCCGGGTCTGGGCCGGGCGGATCAGGCCCGGGCGGATCAGGCCCGGGCGGGTCTGGCCCGGGCGGCCGCCGGGCGGCGGGGCGGGCGCGCAAGAAGCGGTCATTCTGGCGCGAGTTCCCGATCCTGGTCGTCGTCGCGCTGTTGCTCGCGGTCGTCATCAAGACGTACGCGATCCAGGCGTTCTTCATACCGTCGGGGTCGATGGAAAATACGCTCGAGATTAATGACCGAGTCCTGGTCAATAAGCTGGTCTACGATGTTCGCGGCATACACCGCGGCGATATCGTGGTCTTCAACGGGGATGGCTCGTGGGACCCGGGACCGGCGCCAGGCAACACCAATTTCGCGCAGAAGTTCATCGACGGCTTTGCCAGCATGTTCGGCTTCGGGCATCCCGGAGACATTCTCATCAAGCGCGTCATCGGGTTGCCAGGTGACCGCGTGGCCTGCTGCGATGCGCAGGACCGGGTCACGGTCAACGGCGTTCCGCTGACCGAGCAGTCGTACCTGTTCCCCGGCGATTCCCCCTCCGAGAACAGGTTTAACATCGTCGTGCCGCCGGGCCGGCTCTGGGTGATGGGAGATCACCGGCTCATTTCCGACGACTCCCGGGATCACCTCGGCGAGCCAGGCGGCGGCACCGTCCCGGAAAACGCGGTGATCGGCCGGGCCTTCGTCATTATCTGGCCGCCGAGCCGGTGGCGGATCCTGCCCATTCCCGCCACCTTCGAGCAGCCCAAGCTGAACGCCGCGGCAGCGGCTTCCCGGACTCCGGCCGCCCAGGGAACGGCCCAGGAGGCCGCCGGCCTGTTGTCGGCCCGGCTTGAGCCTTCCAGCCCGGCTCTGCCGCTGACTCTCGGCTTCGCCGCGGCCGTACCGGTCACCTGGCTGCAGCGGCGCGTCCGGTTGCGGTTCACCCGGCGCCGCAGGCCCGGTCGGTAACGCCGACCCGGCACCGGCCCCGGCGCCGGTCACCCTGGTCACCTTGTCCGCGCGACCTCGGTAACTGGCGTACCCTTCGCATTGTCATGACCCGCGATCCTGGTGCTCCGGCCGCCAGCAACCTGGCCTCGCCGGCCACTCTAACCCCACCGGCCGCTTCGGCTTCTCAAGCCTCTTCCCGGAACATATATCCCCGCTATCCGGCGTATACGCCTCGGCGTGACGGCGGCCTCGGCGCTTACGAAACCGCGCTCGCCCGGGCCGGGTTCGCCCCTGTGGCCGGTATCGACGAGGCCGGACGAGGAGCGTGCGCTGGCCCGCTCGTGGTGGCGGCGGTCGTGCTCGACCCCGCCAGCATCCGGCGGATGCCTGGCCTGGCCGACTCCAAGCTGCTGACCCCCCAGGCAAGGGAGGAGGCCTACGCCGAGGTGCTCTGCCGCGCCATCGACTGGCACGTCGTGGTCATCGGCGCCGACCAGATCGACGCCACCGGGCTGCACGTATGCAACGTCTCGGGCATGCGCCGCGCCTTCGCGGGCCTGCGTGCCGTGCCGGGATACGTGCTCACCGACGGCTTCCCGGTTCGCGGCCTCGGCGTACCGGGCCTCGCGGTCTGGAAGGGCGACCGGGTCACCGCGTCGGTGGCGGCAGCCTCGATCGTGGCCAAGGTCAGCCGGGACCGGATGATGCGGGACCTGCACGAACGTTATCCCCTATACGGTTTCGACCGGCATAAGGGATATGTCACCGATGAGCACGTACGTGCCCTGGCCGAGCACGGGCCGAGCCCGGTGCACCGGTACTCGTTCGTGAACGTGACCAAGGCGGCGGGCTTGGTGAATCCGGTAGACCCGCGGGCGCCCGTGGACGCGGCGGAGCTTATGGGCCCGGCGGAGCTCGCGGGCAGCCCCGAGCCTCCTGCCGCGGGCCCGGCCGAGGCCCTGATGGCCTCGGGAATCAGCCCGGCGGGTGCATCGGGGCAGAACGAGAGGAGAATGGACTCATGAGCGCGGAGGACCTTGAGAAGTACGAGGCGGAGATGGAGCTGCAGCTCTATCGCGAATACCGCGACGTCGTCGGGTTGTTCACGCACGTGGTCGAGACCGAGCGCCGGTTCTACCTCACTAATGACGTCGAGCTGAATGTCCGGTCAAGTGACAACGGTGAGGTCTTCTTCGAGGTTACGATGCGGGATGCCTGGGTCTGGGACATGTACCGCCCGGCCCGGTTCGTGAAGAACGTACGTGTGGTCACTTTCAAGGACGTCAACATCGAGGAACTGGCCAAGGCTGACCTCGAGGTACTCCAGGACAAGCCGGACTTCCCGGCGTAGCTTGCGCGGAGGGGCAATGTTCGGGCTTCCTGACGGGGTTACCGCCTGCCTATTCGACATGGACGGCGTGGTGACCCAGACCGCGGTCGTGCACGCAGCGGCGTGGCAGGAGATGTTCGATGAGTTCCTCCGCCAGCGCGCCGAGAGCACGGGAACCGAGTTCGTCCCGTTCGACCCGCACGCGGACTACGACGCCTACGTGGACGGCAAGCCCAGGCTGGACGGTACCAAGGCATTCCTCGCGTCGCGGGGCATTGAGCTGCCTGAGGGCACGCCGGATGACCCGCCGGGCACGCCCACCATTTACGGGCTGAGCAACCGCAAGAACGATCTGGTCCTGGCCAAGCTGGCCGCCGGCGGCGTTCAGGTCTACGAGGGATCTATCCGCTATATCCGCGCGGTACGGGAAAAGGGAATATCGACTGCGATCGTGTCATCGAGCGCGAATACCCAGCAGGTGCTCGATTCGGCTGGCATCGCGGACCTGTTCGACGTCCGGGTGGACGGGGTGATCGCCAAGGAGCGCGGCCTGCGCGGCAAGCCCGCGCCTGACACGTTCCTGGCCGCCGCTGAGGCGCTCAAGGTGCCGTCCAGCCGCGCGGCGGTGTTCGAGGACGCGCTGGCCGGCGTGGAGGCGGGCCGGGCCGGTCACTTCGCGCTGGTGGTCGGCGTGGACCGGGTCGGCCAGGCGGAGGAGCTCAGCAAGCACGGGGCCGACATCGTGGTGAAGGACCTGGCGGAACTCCTGGACCAGGACGGACAGCCGGGCCAGGGGCCAAGATGATCAAGCAATCCGCGTACGGCACGGAGCCCTGGCGACTCATCGAGAGCCGCCTCGACCTGGACCTCCTGGCGCAGAGCGAGTCAATCTTCGCCCTGTCGAACGGGCACATCGGGCTGCGCGGCAACCTCGATGAGGGCGACCCGCACGGGCTGCCCGGCAGCTACCTGAACTCGGTGTACGAGGTCAGGCCGCTGCCGTACGCCGAGGCGGGCTACGGCTTTCCCGATGCCGGCCAGACGGTTATCAACGTTACCAACGGCAAGATCATCCGGCTGCTCGTGGACGACGAGCCCTTCGACATCAGGTACGGCACGCTGCACTCGCACGAGCGCATCCTCGACCTGCGGGCCGGTACGCTGACCCGGGAAGTGGACTGGTCGTCTCCGGCCGGGGCGAGGATCAAGGTGCGGTCGGTGCGGATGGTGTCGCTGACCCAGCGCGCGATCGCGGCGATCAGCTACACGGTCGAGCCGGTGGATCAGAAACTGCGGCTCGTGCTGCAGTCCGAGATCGTCACGAACGAGGAACTGCCGAAGCGGGGCAAGGACCCGCGCCTGGCGGCCATCCTGGAGAATCCGCTGGTCAGTGAGGAACACCAGTGTTCTAACGACGTCGCGCCGGCCCGGGCGCTGCTGGTGCACAGGACGCGGGTCAGCGGGCTGCGGATCGCGGCCGGGATGTCCCATGAGATCACTGGGCCGGAAAAGATGTCGCGCCGGACCGAGTCCTATCCCGATCTGGGCCGGCTTACCGTGGCGGCCGAAGTTTCGCCTGGCCAGCAGCTGCACATCAATAAGTACATCGGCTACGGCTGGTCGAGCGGGCGGTCCAGGCCTGCCCTCATCGACCAGGTGGTCGGCGCGCTGGCGGGCGCTCACCTGACCGGCTGGGACGGCCTGCTGGCCGAGCAGCGAGCCTATCTGGACGAGTTCTGGGAAGGGGCCGACGTCGAGCTGGACGGTGATGCCGAGATCCAGCAGGCGGTGCGGTTCGGGCTGTTTCACATCCTGCAGGCCGGGGCGCGGGCCGAGTACCGGCCGATCGCGGCCAAGGGCCTGACCGGGACCGGCTACGACGGGCACACGTTCTGGGACACCGAGAGTTTCGTGCTGCCGGTGCTCATGTACACGCAGCCTGCCGCCGCGGCTGACGCGCTGCGCTGGCGGCATCTGGTGCTGTCGGAGGCCAAGCAGCACGCGGCCGATCTCGGCCTGGCCGGGGCCGCGTTCCCGTGGCGGACGATCCGGGGCCAGGAGTGCTCCGGTTACTGGCCCGCCGGGACCGCGGCCTTCCACATCAACGCCGACATCGCCGACGCCGTTTGCCGCTACCTGGACGCCACCGAGGACACCAAGTTCGAGGAGGAAGTCGGACTCGAGCTACTGGTCGAGACGGCGCGGCTGTGGCGGTCACTCGGCCAGCACGACGCCATGGGCCGGTTCAGGATCGATGGCGTGACCGGGCCGGATGAGTACAGCGCGATCAAAGACAACAACATCTACACCAACCTGATGGCCCAGCGGAACCTGGCCTGCGCCGCCGACCTGGCGGTGAAGCTGCCGGACGCGGCCGAGGTACTCGGCGTGACGACGGAGGAGGCCGCATCCTGGCGGGACGCGGCGGCGGCGATCTACATTCCGTTCGACGAGCGTCTCGGCGTCCACCCGCAGCACGAGGGGTTCACCGACTACGCCCGGTGGGACTTCAGGAACACCCCTGAGGACCACTATCCGCTGCTGCTGCACTATCCCTATTTCCAGCTCTACCGCAAGCAGGTCGTCAAGCAGGCGGACCTGGTCCTGGCCATGTACATGCGGTCGGATGCGTTCACCCCTGAGCAGAAAGCCAGGAACTTCGCCTACTACGAGCCGCTCACCGTGCGCGACTCCTCCCTGTCGGCCTGCACGCAGTCCCTGATGGCCGCCGAGGTCGGTCAGCTCGACCTCGCCCACGACTACCTGGCCGAGGCCGCGCTCATGGACCTGAGGGACGTCGAGCACAACACCTCGGACGGGGTGCACATGGCGTCGCTGGCCGGAGCCTGGATAGCGCTGGTGGCGGGGTTCGGCGGAATGCGCGCGGGAACCGGCATGCTCGCCTTCAGCCCGCACCTGCCGGGCGGTCTAATCGAGCTGCGGTTCCGGCTGCGCTACCGGGGCCGGAGGCTGCGCGTCACGATCAACTCCGAGCGGGCCAGGTACGAGCTGCTCGACGGCGATCCGCTGGCCGTGGTCCATCACGGCAAGGAATTCCGGCTCGGCAAGAAGGCCGCGGAACACGAGATCCCGTCGGTGACGCCCGGGCCGCGCCCCGAGCAGCCCTCGAGCCGTGCGCCGTACAGCCGCGGCGGGTAACTAACCCGCCTCTTCCGCCTCTTCCGCCTCTTCTCGGCGGTTTTACGGCCGCCTTCGCGACGCGCCGCTGCTGCGCGAGTTCCAGATGCCCCCGGTGGATTAGACCACCAGGCACTGACATTCCCGGCGCGGTTTCCACCAGCCCGAAGCCTCTTGCTGGCTTTCCACAGCCGGAGATGACGTCCTGCGGGCTGCCCCTGGTTACGGCGATCGTCGGAGCCGGAGGTGATGGCGATGCGCGCCAAGGACGTGCTGGGCAGGTCGGGTGAGCAGGCGGCGGCCGAGTACCTGGAGTCATGCGGCCTGCGGATCCTGGACCGCAACTGGCGGTGTGCGGCCGGCGAGATCGACATCGTGGCCGTGGAGCGATATGCGCTGGTGGTCGTCGAGGTCAAGGCCAGAACCGGGATGGCCTACGGCAGTCCGCTCGAGGCCGTCAGCCGGGCCAAGCGGGCCCGGCTGCGTCGGCTCGCGGTTCAGTGGCTGAACGCCCACGGGGTTCGGTTCGATCACGTCCGGATCGACGTGGTCGGCCTGGTGTACGACGGCACCGGCGGGTTCACGATCGAGCACATCCGGGGAGTGGGCTAGCCGTGCCGCTGGCCCGCACGTGCTCCGTGGCCCTGATCGGGGTGACCGGGCAGGTGGTCGAGGTCGAAGTGGACATCGCGAACGGGCTGGTCGGGATGATCTTGGTTGGCCTGCCCGACACCGCGTTGCGGGAGGCGCGGGACCGGATCCGGGCCGCGATCGTCAACAGCGGCGAGGATTGGCCGCAGCGGAGGATCACGGTTGGGCTCTCCCCGGCCAGCCTGCCCAAGCGAGGCAGCTGGTTCGACCTGGCCATAGCCGTCGGTGTCCTCGCCGCGGCGGGCAAGGTACCGAGGGCGGCCTCGGAGGGGGTGATGTTCTTCGGCGAGCTCGGCCTCGACGGGCGGCTGCGGCCGGTGCGCGGGGTGCTGCCTGCCGTGGCCGCCGCCGTCGATAACGGGTTCGGCACGGTCATGGTGGCCGAGCAGAACGCGTCGGAGGCCGCCTTGGTGCCTGGCGTCCGCGTGATCGCGGCGAGCAGCCTGACCGCGGCGGTGGACTGGCTACATGGCACGCCGGGCCTGCGCGGCACGCCGCCCGCGGCCGAATGCCAAGGTGGACAGGAACTTCCCCGTAGCTGGGCAGGAGAGGGGCGACGTCTCGGTGCTGGTGCATACCCCGGCGCGCGCACCAGCCAGGCAAACGGTTCGGACGTTGCTGCGGCGCCGGACCTTGCCGATCTGCTGGGCCAGCCTACGGCCCGGCGGGCGGCCGAAGTGTCCGCAGCAGGCGGTCATCACCTGTCGCTGCTCGGACCACCAGGGGCGGGCAAGACCATGCTCGCAGAACGACTCCCCACCATCTTGCCGCGCCTGGACACCGCGGCCGCGCTGGAAGTCACAGCCATTCACTCGGTGGCTGGCACCTTGCCGCCGCAGGTCCCGCTGCTGACTAATCCGCCGTTTATGGCCCCGCACCACACCGCGACCAAAGCTGCGATCGTCGGCGGTGGTAGCGGCATTATTGTCCCCGGCTCCGCGTCGCTGGCCCATCGAGGTGTCTTGTTCCTGGATGAGGCACCGGAGTTCGCCGCCGATGTCCTCGATGCGCTGCGACAGCCGCTTGAGGCCGGTGAGGTTGTGGTGGCCAGGTTGGGAACGATCACAACATTCCCGGCCAGGTTCACGCTGGTCTTGGCCGCCAATCCGTGCCCATGCGCGAAAATGATCGGGCCCGCCGAGGGTTGCCGGTGCAGCCCGGCCGCCCGCCGCCGGTACCTGGGCCGGCTCTCGGGCCCGCTCCTGGACCGTGTCGACCTGAAGATCGAGCTCGAACCGGTGAGCCGCAAGGAACTGCTCAACGACAGGACCTTCGCCGAGTCGAGCCAGACGGTGGCGTTGCGGGTGATCCAGGCTCGGGAGCGCGCCGCCCACCGGCTGCGCGGAACCCCGTGGCGCCTGAACGCGGAGATCCCCGGGTGGCAGTTGCGCAGGATGTGGCCGCCCGCGCCGGGATCGCTGACTGTGGTGGAACGCTGCCTGGAGCGGGGCCAGATCAGCGCGCGCGGCGTGGTCAAGGTCATCCGTACTGCCTGGACGCTCGCCGACCTGGCCGGGCGGCCGTGCCCGGGCAAGGACGAGTGCCATGCCGCGCTCGGCCTGTGGCTGGGGGTCCGGCGATGAGCCCCAGGACCGGCGGTGAGGCACGGGGAGCGGCGATGACGGGCCTCGGCGAGCAGAGGCTGGCCCGTGCCGCGCTCACCTACCTGGCCGAACCCGCCGACCCGGTGCTCGGCGCCCTGCTCGCGATCTGCGAGCCGGCCGAGATCCTGGCCGCGATCAAGGCGGACCTGCTGCCGGCGACCGGGCCCGGCTGCGGCGACACCACCGGAAGCAGGACAGCGCTCGAGCGTGCCCTTGGCCGCTGGCGAGCCCGGCTGCCCGGGCTGCCCGGCGATGGCGAGATCGAGGCTACCTGCCGTGACGGCATCAGGCTCGTCTGCCCCGGCGACCCGCAATGGCCGGAGCGACTGGACGAGCTGGGATCGGCCCGGCCCTACGCGTTGTGGCTGCGGGGCCGCGCGGACCTCCCCACCTCCTGCCTGCGCTCGGTCTCGATAGTGGGATCCCGGGCCGCCACCGGGTACGGCGCGCACGTAGCCGGGGAGATCGCCGCCGACCTGGCCGAGCAAGGCTGGGTCATCGTCTCGGGCGGGGCGTACGGCATCGACGCCGCCGTGCACCGGGGCGCCCTGGTCGCCAAGGCCATGACGATTGCGGTCCTGGCCTGCGGGGTCGATCACCCCTATCCGGCGGGACACGCGGACCTGTTCGCGGACATCGCGGCGGCGGGCCTGGTGATCAGCGAATGGCCGCCGGGCCGTCATCCCGCACGGCTGAGATTCCTGGTCCGCAACCGGGTCATCGCCGCGCTGACCTGCGGTACCGTGATCGTGGAGGCGGGGGAGCGCAGCGGCGCGCTGAACACCGCGCGGCACGCGGCCGAGCTCGGCCGGCCGCTGATGGCCGTCCCCGGGCCGGTGACCTCGTCCCAGTCGGCCGGCTGCCACCGGATCATCAGGGACTGGGGCGCTACGTTGGTCACCTGTGCCGCCGACGTCATAGAGATGGTCAGCCCGCTCGGCGTCCCCGACCCCCTGGCGCCGGCGGGCGGCCCGGGACCGGTACCGGCCCCGGCGCCCGAGCTGGCGTCCACCGGGGCCTTGCCGTCGCGTGATGCGCTGGATCACGACAGCGCCAGGGTGCTCGACGCGCTTCCCGCCCGCGGCGGTGCCGGGCCTTCGACGATCGCGGTCGAGGCGGGAGTGGACCTGGATACCGTGCTGCGCGGTCTCGGGTTGCTCGCAGGCTACGGCTTCATCGAGCGCTGCGACCGGGGCTGGCGGCTGCGCAGGCGCTGACCGGGGCCGGCCGCGGCACAGCAACGCCCGCGGAACGGCCCGCGGACCCGGTGCGGCTGCCTGCGTGCGCCGCCCCGGCCAGCCCCGATCACGGGTCACTCAGCATACGAATACCTGCTCCCTTTCTGCCGAGGCGGGCGCGCTCGAGCTGTTCGGGCGCGGCCTCCCACCGGTCGCCTCGGCCGACGTGACCTTCCGCTACTGGCGGTCGCCGGTCGCCGGTCGCCGGACGACAGGCGATCCTCGTCGGCTTCGGGCAAGGCAAGGCCTCCGGCTTCTGCAGCGGCTACACGCTTCTCGGCCGGATCGAAAGGGTCTGTGACCTGGGCGCATCGAGGTGAGGCCATGAAGTGAACCCCTGAGCAGAAAGGTTCCGCGTTCGAGTCTTGGTCGGCGAAGCCCAGGGTGCGAACACCACCGCGCGCTGCCCCAGGCCTGCCCGCTGCCGGGCCCGGCATGACAGCTGCCGGCCACGGTACGGGGTGCCCGGCCGCGGATGGCGCCCGGGGGGACCCGGCCACCGGGGACACCGGTGACCATGGCGGCGTAGGCGGCCGCGAGAGAGCAGATGGTGGTGGCGTTCTCTCCGAGGCCAAACATGAACGCCTTCTTCCAGGGCGCCGCGGCCGCATCGAGTCCTTGTCGGTGACCATGGACCAGAACCGCGTCGGGCTCATCAGCTGCCGGAATCCGGGCGGGTAATCCTGTTGGTGGTCGGTGCCGCGGATGCCGTAGTACCGGGACCGGCGCTTGACGATCCGCCTGTAGCAGGAGGCCAGGAAGGTCTTGGTCCGGGCAGCTCCGGTGGCGGCCTCGCCGAGGGTGCCGCCGAGCCAGAGGTTGCCCTGGCCGGTGGTGGCGGCCTTGGCGCGCCCGGCGGACTGGCGGCCCGGGGGGAGCACGAGTTGATCTCGGCGACGATGTCCTGGGCGGCGGTGGTGCCGATGCCGGGGATCTCATCGACCTGCGCGGCGAGCGGGGCGATGACCCGGCGTCGAGGTCGGCATCGCGCCAGCGCAGCGCGAGGGCCTCGCCGCGGTGCAGACGACCGCGTCACGCAGGACCTGTATCAGCACGTCCGCGTGCAGCTCCAGATCGACTCGGCCCGAGACGGCAGTCGAACTGCTGTCCCGTCCGGCCGCAAACGGGTCCGCGAGAGAGGATCATGACCGAATGCGTCCGTCCGGCCGTGCCAACCGGAGGCAGCCTGACACGTTCTTGCAGGTCAGTCAGCCAGCCAGCGGAGGGCGTGGGATTCGAACCCACGAGGACGCGTCAACGCCCTAATGGTTTTTAAGAGCTTCTGTGAGGCATGACTGATCAGCGGTGCTACCTGCGTCGTTGGCATCTAGGGACAGCCCGCCGAGCAAGATCCCGCGTATATCCCGCCCCTCCTGTAGCAAGCCGACCCGCACGTTGCAGGGGATGGCCCGCTCCGGTCCGGGCAGGGCCGGCCTGGCCCATGGTTTCTGTCCGGAGTGCCCGTAGAGACTCCAGGGTCAAGCGCGACTTAACGTGTACGCGGCCTGTGCCTTTCCACCTGTGCTGGGATCCTCATGGGTGCGGGCACAGTCGCGCTTGGGGCTGGAGGGGCGGACACGTACACTCAGCGGGCCATCCCCGGATCTGACCTCTTCCGCATCAGGTCTCCTCGAGAACCTGGCAGTGCGTCAAGCCGGGTCGCGGTGCCTGCGGTGTTGTCCGGGAGTGGCCGTGACAACCCTTTGCCGACCACCTCATCGGGCACGCGGCGGGCACGTTCGCGGCTCCGGAGGCTGCGTTGTGGTTGGGCGAATTTGTGCCGCTGACCTTGCTTTACCGGGCGCTGCCCGGCGTCGACGACAATCATGACTACTCGGTCCTTAGGTCCCGAAATGACAGGACGTCCGCCTCTGGCGGCCGGGCATCTCGCGGCTGCGCCCTGACTTAAAGGGGTGGCCTTGCCTGGCACCGGCCCGATGTCGAGTGGGCGCCTCCAGGCAGATGGGATTCCTGGGACAGCATCGACACTGTGGCCGCTATCAGGACTTGCTCAGCGGGAGTCTCATCGGAGGGGATGAGGTCGCGATGAGACTCCCTAAGCTGGCCTCTCCGGGCGACGGAGCTAAGGCCACTCCAATCTCTGACTCCCCGCAGGCAAAGACCATGGATCTGAGGTGGCTGTGGCTGCTCATCGGGTTCGCGCTGCTGCCGTTCACCGCGTACCGGGTGGTCTTTCCGCTGGCCGCGTGGATCGCGCCTGTGTTCTTGCTGCGGTTCGAGCGGGTCTCGCGGCGCGGCGGGCCCGCGCTGTGGCTGATCTTTGCCGCGTACATGCTCGCTGGTGTCATCGACCTGATCGGGATCCCGGGACGCGGCCTGGACCTGCTGCTCGGCCTGACGTTGTTGCCGCTGCTCCGTGCCGTGCGGTTCACCTTGCCGTACGTGACTGACCGGCTGCTCGGCGCCCGCCTGGGCACCTGGCCGCGGATGCTGCTGTTCCCGGCCTCCTTCGTGGCCAGCGACTGGCTGATGGGGCTGATACACCTCACCGGGACGGTCGGCTCGCCTGCCTATTCCCAGTACGGCGTGCTGCCGCTCATGCAGCTGGTCTCGGTGACCGGAATGTACGGTCTGACCTTCCTGGTCATGTGGTTCGCCTCCGCGGTCAACGCCGTGTGGGAACACGGTTTCCAGTGGCAGGCCACGCGGCTGCCGCTGGCCGTCTTCGGCTCGGTGCTGGCCGCGGTCTTCGCGTTCGGCTTCGCCCGCCTCAGCCTGGCCGCGCCGACGTCGCCGACGGTCAAGGCGGCCACGATCACCCTAAGCCCGGCGGTTTACAATCAGGCAAACGACGGCCTGGACTGGAATACGTTCAACCGGGCCACCAGCCAGCAGCGGGCAGCGTGGCGCCCGAGGTTTGCCGCCACCGTCGACCAGATGCTGGCCCGCACCCAGACAGCACTGAGCCAGGGCGCCAAACTCGTGGTCTGGCAGGAGCAGTCGGCGCTGGTGCTGCCCGGGGACCGGCAGAACGCCATCAGCCGGGCCGCAGCCCTGGCCCGCAGCCACGGTGCCTACCTGGAAATCTGGCTCGGCGTCCTCAACAAGACGCAGTCCCTGCCCTACTTCGCCAACCAGGCGATCTTGATCAGCCCGGCCGGGACCGTCGTGTGGACCTATAACAAGACCTACCCTGTCGTCGTCAACGGCGAGTCCTTCGTCACCGTCAGGGGCTCGGGCGTGCTGCCCGTGGCAGACACCCCGTACGGCCGGCTGAGCACGGCCATCTGCAACGACGTCGGCTACCCCGGACTGCTGCGCCAGGCCGGACAAAAGGGGGCCGACATCCTGCTGGTACCGACTGATGAGCCGTCTTCGGTCTGGGCCTCCGCCGATGCCGCCCAGGCCACCTACCGCGCCATCGAAAACGGCACCTCGCTGATCCGGCCGGCCGGCGACGGCATCTCGCTGATGACCGACTACCTGGGCCGGGTGATCGCCAGCCAGGACTACTCGGCGAGCAACAACGGCATCATGCTGGCCAGCGTCCCGACCGCTGGCGTACGGACCATCTACAGCCGCATCGGCGATTCCTTCGCCTACCTGTGCACAATCGGAGTGCTGCTGGGAATCCATCTGGCCCGGCGCGCCAAGCGCAGCGAAAAGCGCACCTCCCCTCCCACCGAGGTGAAGGAGCCGCAGGCCGTTTAGGCGATCCAGATCGTTTCGCCTTGCGTCCTGATCTCCCCCGCCTTCCCACAGGCGCTGAATCCTGGCGAGTGGACGCCGGGTCTGGGTTCGGCGAAGCCGATCGCGCAGTGACGCCCGCGGGGCGACCCAGACGCGGCGGCTGGGGCAGGACAATGATCGCCGAGGAAGACGGACCGCCCAGCATCGTGTTGCGCGCCGGGTGAGCCTCTGTGATCTGCGGCTGCAGGAGCGTGGGGTCGGCGCGCGCCGGGCCGGGCCTCCCAAGGCAGAGGCCCGGCGCAGGCGCCGACCCGCGGAAGCACCCGACTCGTGGAATTCGCGCCACCGCGGCCAGCTCGCCGAGAATGTGACCAGTCCTGGGACCGACCGCATGCGGCAATCTGAAGCCACCCAGAATTGGCTGTTCTGGCGCAACCCCGACGACCGAGTCAGCGATCACGCTGGCGTGCATAACGGCGGTTCGCGCACTTGACCTGGGGTCCGCGTCGGCACGTTCGGTAACGGCGTCGATCGACCGGCCAGCTGGACTGCCGGCTTTGCGCGGCCAGCGGCAATCGCGGCGCTAGCGGGAGACCCGCGGGCGTGGTTACGGGCGCCCGGGGATCACCTGGGGGGTGAGCTGTTCGATGTCATGGCGGGCGCGCAGCTCGGCGATCGCCGCGTCCAGCGGGCCCGTTGCGCTGGCGACCAGCCCGGCGAGCTCCCGCTGGTAGTGCTCGTGGCCGGAGGGGGAAACCAGGAAGATCATGCGGGCCGGGCCGGGGCCCGGGTTGGCGAACGCGTGCGGGCAGCCGCGCGGGACATACATCATGCTGCCCGGCCCGCCGCGGGCCACCGTGGCCCCGGTGTGCGACTGCCAGCTCTGCCAGTTGCCCGCAGTCCGCACCCGCGGTTCGAAGGCGAGCAGGCCGAGCTGGCCGTCCAGGAGATAGAACAGCTCTTCGGCGTTGCGGTGCAGGTGAGCGCCGACGTCAAATCCCGGCCCGATGCCCGCGACCTCGAACATCGACCAGGCCTGCGAGTTCTTGTCGCCCACCTTGAGCGTCATGGCAGGCGAGACCCGCAGGCCCTCGCCAGGGCCAGCACGAAACCATCCGTCATGAACCGGATAATCCCACCGCAGCAGCCCGCGTCAAGCCGCAGCGGGCAACCCGGACATCGTCAGCAGCAAAAGGCCGGCCGCGGGCCAGGCAATCAGCCCGCTCCAGACGCGACATTCGGCCAGGACCGGCGCAGAGGTCCCGCGCGGCCCGGCCGCGCCGATCACCCCTGCCCGGCACCGGCCCGATCGCCATCCGGGCCGGGTCGCTTGCCCGGCAGGCCACCGGCCTGGCAGCGTCGGCGGTCCCGGCAGGTACAGGCGTGCTCGTCCACAGATCCACCGCTACTACCCGGCCCCAGTCCGCCTACCTCCACGACAAGGTTCGGCGGTAGCGGCGGATACGTGCGCGCAGGCCTCAGACGAGGCCGATCACGGGATGTGATCCGGCCTCCGGTCAGGTCTCAACCTATCGCTTAATACGAGCGTGCCACGGCTATGCCGCTTGCGCGGCCAACATCGCGCGTAATAACCAGATCTGCGTGGTGTTGAGCCTCAGCGGGATCGAGCCCGTGGCGATTGCAGAAGGATCCTTCTGCGCCGTGACCGCGACGACCGGCGACCGGCAATGCGCAGATGTCAGGCGGCTCGGTGTGCACTTGCGAGCCCCGGATCAGCGTCGGCGGGCGGTCACGAGCCAGTGCCGGGGCGCGCCGGGGAGGCCGGGCGCCGGGACGGGGAAGGACCAGCGCCCGTAGCTGGCTCCCGGCTCACCGGGCTGGGTGAGGGTGGCCTCCCAGCCGCGCTCGGCCAGGAATGCGGCCGGGTCGTCCAGGGTGCCGAGCCAGGGGGCGCCGAGCCGGGCCTGCATGTCGATCCACGGACGGGTCAGCGGGTGGGTGAGGGTGGCGGTGTTGACGATGTCGAACCCGAGCCAGCTGCCCGCGTGCGCGAGCCCGGTCACCTCGTCCAGGAGGCGGGCGACCCGATCCCCGGGCAGGTAGAACAGGAACCCCTCCGCCAGCCAGCAGGACAGTGCCCGCGGATCGAACCCGGCGTCCAGCAGGTAAGTGGCCCACCGGCCGCTCAGATCTGCGCCGACGGCCCGGCGCGCGCAGCGGGGTTCCGCCCCGGCGCCGTCCAGGATGTCTTGCTTGCGGTCCAGGACCCCGGGCTGGTCGAGCTCGAACACCTGAACCCGGTCGGGCCAGCTCAGCCGGTACCCGCGGGTGTCCAGTCCGGCGGCCAGCAGCACGACCTGCCTGACCTCGCCGGTGCCGGTGACCCGCCGCAGGAAATCGTCGAAGAAGCGGGCCCGGATGATCATGTCCGCCAGCGCCGGGCTCCCGGCTCGCTCCCCGAGCCAGTCCTCGCCATTAGGTCCGGCCAGCGCCGCGGCCCACGGGTCATCCAGCAGGCGGTCGGGCCGGCGGGTCTCGCCGGCACGCACCGCCGCGATCCACTCGGCGGTCGCGGCCAGCGGCACGCCCGGCGAGCCTGGGTGCGGCTGCTGCTGAGACATCGCATTCACCCTATCCACGCGGTGAGCGGGCCTGCGTCACCACGGCGCCGGCCGGTGATCACCGGTGCCGGCGCCGGCTTCACCGGCGAGAACCGTCAGCAAGGCGATCGGCTCCGGCCAGCACATCCTCGTAGGTGATTCACCGCGCTTCTTGGCGTTCTTCCCGCACGGGGCTGTGAGTGGACCGACGGTACGATCGCTCGCTTTCGCCGGGTTCGATGGCGAGCGGCCCCTCCTCCTCGCATGGCTGCCCGGCCGGCGCTAGACCCGCCTCGGCACCGCGCCGGTCAAGGAGAACACGACTCGCATGGCCTTGTGGCCGGGATCGGCGGTGGGATCGAACATGCACGGGCAGCCGCCCTTGATCACCTTGATGTCGTGCTGACGGCCGTACTCCGCCGCCGGCCCGGACACGCTTCCGCCGCCGGGCCCCCGGTGCATCCACACGTGCCGGATTCCGAGCGCGGCGCACTCGCGCATGCTGGATTCGGCAGTTTCTGGCCTGGTGCCGATGACCACCCAGTCCACGCCGCCCGGTATCGACCCCAGGTCGTGATAGCAGCGATCGCCTTCGACCTCGTCCGCGTTCGGATTCACCGCGAACACCTGGTAGCCACGGTCCCGCAGGCGCTGATACACGGCGTTGCTGCCATGCCCGCCCCGATTCCGCGACACACCCGTCACCGCGACGCGCTTGCCGGCCAGGAACTCCGCGGCCGCCTGTTTCATCTTCTGCATGGTCACCTCCTGACCAATCCCACGCTCGTCATGACGAGCAGACTGGTCCAGAGGCGGAAGTCCCTCACCGGATCAGCCGCCGGTTACTGCCTTGCCA
>CAWJGE010000030.1:0-76734 GCA_963842265.1 uncultured Actinomycetota bacterium | reverse complement strand
CCACGATAAGTTCGAAGCTAGAGCAAAAAGATTAGGACGCACCGTGGGGCCCGGTGCGGAGAGGAAGAGAACGTGAGCACGACCATGGAGTCGATCCAGACCGAGACCGGCGGCATTCCCGCCGACCCGTGGCAGGGCTTCACAGGCGGCCGCTGGCAGGACCGGATCGACGTCCGCGACTTCATCCAGGCCAACGTCGCCCCTTACACCGGTGATGCGGCATTCCTGGTCGGCCCGACCGAACGCACCCGCGCGCTGTGGTCGCGGCTGACCGCGATGTTCGGCGACGAGCGGGCGCGCGGCGTCTACGACGTCGACGCTCGCACCCCCGCGTCGATCACGAGCCACGCCCCCGGCTACATCGACCGGGAGCTCGAGCTGATCGTAGGGTTGCAGACCGACGCGCCGCTGCGCCGCGCGATCATGCCCAACGGCGGCCTGCGGATGGTGGAAGGGGGCCTCGCCGCCTACGGCTACACCCTGGACCCGTCCGTCCGGGAGATCTTCACCCGGTACCGCAAGACCCATAACGCTGGCGTGTTCGACGCCTACCCGTCCGACGTCCTCGCCGCCCGCCGTTCCCACGTCATTACCGGCTTGCCGGACGCGTACGGCCGCGGCCGGATCATCGGGGACTACCGCCGGGTGCCGCTGTACGGTGTCAGCCGGCTGATCGCCGCCAAGCAGGCCGAGAAGGCGGCCTTGGACGCTCACCCGTCCACCGCCGAGATCATCCGTGACCGCGAGGAGCTCGCCGAGCAGATCCGCGCGCTCGGCGAACTCGTCGAGATGGCCGGCTCCTACGGCCACGACGTCACCCGTCCCGCGGCCACCGCCCGGGAAGCGATCCAGTGGCTTTACCTGGCTTACCTCGCCGCGGTCAAGGAACAGAACGGCGCCGCGATGTCGCTCGGGCGCACCTCGACGTTCCTGGACAGCTACCTCGAGCGCGACCTGCGCGCGGGTCGGCTCACCGAGACCGAGGCGCAGGAGCTCGTCGACGACTTCGTTATCAAGCTGCGGATCGTCCGGTTCCTGCGCACCCCGGAGTACGACCAGCTGTTCTCGGGCGACCCGACCTGGGTCACCGAGTCGATCGGCGGCATCGGGCGCGACGGCCGCCCGCTGGTCACCCGCACCAGCTTCCGCTGCCTGCAGACCCTGTACAACCTCGGGCCCGCGCCGGAGCCGAACCTGACCGTGCTCTGGTCCCCGGAGCTGCCGGACGGGTTCAAGCGCTTCTGCGCGCAGGTCTCCGTCGACACCAGCTCGATCCAGTACGAGTCCGACGACCTGATGCGGACCCGGTTCGGTGACGACACCGCGATCGCCTGCTGCGTCTCGGCGATGGAAGTCGGCAAGCAGATGCAGTTCTTCGGCGCCCGGGTCAACCTGGCCAAGACACTGCTGTACGCGATCAACGGCGGCCGGGACGAGATCAGTGGCGTCCAGGTCGGGCCGGCGCTGCCGCCGCTGACCGGTGACGTGCTCGACTACGGCGAGGTCCTGGCCCGTTTCGACACGATGATGGACTGGCTCGCGAAGACTTACGTCGACGCGCTCAACGTCATCCACTACATGCACGACAAGTACGCCTACGAAAGGCTGGAGATGGCGCTGCACGACTACGGCGTGCTGCGCACGATGGCCTGCGGCATCGCCGGCCTGTCCGTGGCGTCCGACTCCCTCGCTGCGATCAAGTACTCGACAGTGCGGCCGGTCCGCGACACCACGGGCCTTGTCGTCGACTACCGCACCGACGGGGAGTTCCCGGCCTACGGCAATGACGATGACCGCGCCGACGACATCGCGGTGTACCTCGTGCGCACGTTCATGGACAAGGTCCGGCAGCATCAGACGTACCGGGGTGCGCTGCACACCCAGTCGGTGCTGACCATCACCTCTAACGTCGTCTACGGCAAGCACACCGGCAACACGCCGGACGGCCGGCGCGAAGGCAGGCCGTTCGCGCCCGGAGCGAACCCGATGAACGGCCGCGACCGGCACGGACTTGTCGCCGCCGCGCTGTCGGTCGCGAAGCTGCCGTACAGCCACGCCGAGGACGGTATCTCCCTGACCGAGACCATCACCCCGGAGGCGCTCGGCCGGACCCCGGCCGAACAGGTCGATAACCTCGTCGGCGTCCTCGACGGATACTTCACCTGCGGCGGGTTCCATATGAACGTCAACGTGATCGATCGCGCCACCTTGGTCGACGCGATGGACCACCCCGAGCGCTACGCGCAGCTGACGATCCGGGTCTCCGGGTACGCGGTCAACTTCGTCCGGCTCACCCGCGAACAGCAGCTCGACGTCGTGAACCGCACCTTCCACGGGTCGCTGTGACCATGCTCGCCACTCCCACCTGCCTGCTGCAGGCGCGGGCCGTCCCGGCCGCGGCCACGGCCGGGCCCGCGGTCACCGGGTCGGTGCACTCCTGGGACCTGTCCACCGGCGTCGACGGTCCCGGCACCCGGTTCGTCGTCTTCACCGCGGGCTGCCCGCTGCGCTGCGCGTACTGCCATAACCCGGACACCTGGTTCGGCCGGACCGGGCAGCGGATGAGCGCCGCCGCGGTGCTCGCCCTGGCCGGCCGGTACCGGCGGTTCATCGGTGCCGCCGGCGGCGGGCTTACCGTCTCCGGCGGCGAGCCGCTGCTGCAGCCCGCGTTCACCCGGGCCATCCTGGCCGGCGCAAAGGAGCTCGGCCTGCACACCGCGCTCGACACTTCCGGTTACCTCGGCGGCCGTGCCGACGACGAGCTGCTGGACGCCACCAACCTGGTCCTGCTCGACATCAAATCGTTCGACCCGGCCACGGCCCAGCGGGTGACCGGCGGCAGCATCGCCCCGACGCTCGCGTTCGCCCGCCGGCTCGCCGCCCGCCGCCAGCCGGTCTGGGTACGCTTCGTCCTCGTACCCGGCTGGACCGACGACCCGGGCAACGTCGCCGGCCTCGCCCGGTTCGCCGCGTCGCTCGGCAACGTCGAGCGGGTCGACGTGCTCCCGTTCCACACGCTCGGCGCGGCCAAGTACGCCGCGCTCGGCCTGGACTACCCCTGCGCCGAGGTGAGCCCGCCGACCGCCGGGCAGATCAACCGGGTCCGCGCGGTGTTCACCGCGGCCGGCCTGCACGCGGTCTGATCGGCTGGCCCACGAGTCTTTCGACTCTGGTCGAAAGGGACTTGTGACTCTGGTTCAAGTCTACGGCGGCCTCCACCGTTGCCCGCAGTAAGGGACTGGAATAGCGGAGGCGGCGCCATGTACCAGAATAGGATGCTGTGGAGAATCCGGCTAACCCTGTCCGACGATCAGCGCAGCCGCGCGCTCTTTCACGAGGCCCTCGCCAACAAAGCCGTGAGCGTCGTCCGCCTGGAACGTTGCGCCGCCGGCAAAACCGAGATAACCGGTGAGGTGATGGTCGAGTTTACGCCGGACGACGGCCTAGCCATGCTGCTCGAGGCGCTGCACATGATCAGCCCGCAGGTCTTCGTAGCCCGCGCAGATCAACCGGTACCGCCAGCAAGTCCGGAAGTCCTCGTCCCGATGGAAGGCTCCGATAGCGTTCACCCATGACATCTTCGACGTCTGACACATCGATCACGGCAGGCGACGTTGCCGGGGTCATCCTCCGCGCCGCCCTGGCCGGAACGATGATCGCGCACGGCGTGCGGCACGCACGCACGTTGGAAGGCACGGCGGGCTGGTTCGGCTCCATCGGCTTCGACCAGCCGGAACTGCAGGCCAAGGCGAGCGCAGCCGTCGAGATCGGCAGCGGGGCGGCACTCGCCCTCGGCCTGGCGACGCCGCTCAGCGCGTCCGCCGTCGTCGGGACCATGAGCGTCGCCTATATGTCCGTGCACCGCCCTAACGGCTATTTCGTCATCAAGGAAGGCTGGGAGTACGTCGGCTTCATCAGTGCCGCCTGCCTCGCCGCCTCCGCCCTCGGCGGCGGACGGCTGAGCGTTGACCGGCTGCTGGGGCTGCATACGGCCGGCACGCCGGTGACGCGCGCGGCCATCACCGCCGCTGCCGGTATCGCCGGCGCCGCGGTCCAGCTGAGGCTGTTCTGGCGCAACCCCCGGCGCGCCTCGCGCCAAGAGGACCAAGAGGACCAAGAGGACTAGGCGGGCCAGCCCCGAATAGCGAGCGCCAATCTACATGGCTTCTACATCCCATCTCCATTTGTCCTAGGCATAATAAGATTTGGGATTTTCGGGTAAAAATCTTGATAGCGCGGACAGGTCGTGATCGCGGGAGATCCCTACCGGATGGGCCGTGCGGATGACCGGCCGGTTCGCGGGTACCCGGCTCGTTCGGAGAATTGAAGATCTGATGCCGAACGGGCGTGGTGCGTGCTCTGGGTCCTATCTCACCGGGGACGATGGCCACGTCGGGTACGCACGAGTTCGCCCGCGTACGGCGTTACGCGCGCCGGGCCGTCCGGTCGACGAATCGGCTCGCCCTTGCCGGCCAGGCCGAGGCCGTCCGACCGCTGTTCTGCACCGAGATGCATGACCGGGTGGGGGACCGCTGTCTCGCTGTTCGGCGGCTACGGTTACGTCATGGAGTTCCCGATCGCGCGGCTGTACGCCGACGCGCGCGTGACGCGCATCTACGGCGGCACCAGCCAGGTCATGAAGTCCATCATCAGCAAGTCATTCGGCCTTTGACGACAAGGATCTCGCGTGCGCATCGAAGGACTGTCCGCCCTGGTCACCGGCGGTGCCTCCGGCCTCGGCTTCGCCACCGCCCGCCTGCTCACCGAGCGCGGCGCCAGCGTGGTGCTGGTAGACCTGCCGAATTCGGCGGGGCAGGAGGCGGCCGAGCGGCTCGGGGCGTCGGCCAGCTTCGTCGCGGCCGACGTGACCGATACCGACGCCGTGCAGGCGGCGCTGGACGCCGCGCAGGAGAACGGCCCGCTGCGGGCGGTGGTCCACTGCGCGGGCCGGGGCGGCGACCGACTACGCATCATCGACAAGCAGCGCACCCCGGGGGACCTGGACACCTTCGCCGAAGTCATCCGGGTCAACCTGACCGGCACCTACAACGTGCTGCGGCTCGCCGCGGCGCGGATGAGCGGCAACGAACTGCTCGACGGCGACCGCGGCGCGATAGTGCTCACCGCGTCGGTGGCCGCGTTCGACGGCCAGATCGGTCAGACCTCCTACACCGCGGCCAAGGCCGGGGTGCACGGCATGACGCTGGTCGCCGCGCGCGACCTGGCCAGCTGGCAGATCCGCGTCAACACCATCGCCCCGGGCATCTTCGACACCCCCATGCTCGCCCGGCTGCGCGACGACATCCGGGACAGCCTGGCGGCGGCCGTGCCGCACCCCAAGCGCCTGGGCGACCCCGGCGACTACGCCCACCTGGCCGTCAGCATCATCGAGAACCCCTACCTCAACGGCCAGACGATCCGCCTCGACGGCTCCATCCGGATGGCGCCACGCTGAGCGATGACCAGGCCGCCGACTGGGCACGCAGCCGCGGCGGCATCCTATGGAGATACGAGCGAACAAGGGCCCGCGACCATGACCGCGCCGCTGGGACCGGTCTCGCCGGAGACCCGCAACGGGCTGATCGAACCCGCCAGAAGACGCGATCCCCTAGTCCTGCGCTGGGCGTCAGCCGGGTGACGGACCGCGCCTGGTCCCGGCTAACGGGGTGACGAGCTCCTACTAGGCTCGGGCGAATCCCCGGGCGCAGAAGTCCCAGACCTCCTCGGCGGTGAGCGGATGGGCGCCCTCGTGGTCGGGGATCTCGCTGGATTGCGCGATAAACATGATGGTCTGCATCGTCAGGGCCGCCGCACGGCGGGGCTCGACGGCCGGCCGCAGTTCGCCCGCGGCCTCTGCCTGCTCCATCAGCTCGGTCAGCAGCGCGAGCAGCGGAGCGTGGGCCACCTTCACCTCAGCGGGATGGGAGAGCAGCAGCTGAGGGGCGAAGTCGGTGAACAGCGGGCGGCGTGCCGTGGGGTCGGGACGGGACAGCTCGAACAGCAGCTGGACCGCGACCCTGAGCCGGTCCAGCGGATCCGACTGGCCGGACGCGGCGGCGCGGACCTGATCGGTGGCCCGGCGCAAGGCGTCCTCGAACAGGGCGAGCAGCAGCTCGTGCTTACCGTCGAAGTGCTGATAGAAGCTGCGCAGCGACTGCCGGGACCGGTCAACTACCTCCTGCACGGTGAAGTCGGTGTTGCCCTTCTCCGTGATGATGGTCTGGGCTGCGTCGAGGAACCGCTGCACCCGCTGCTCGGCCCGCTGCTTGGCGGCTCTGGTCGAGCGCTCGACCGCACGCTGTTTCCAGGCCGGTTCTTCGCTCGGAGTGCTCATGAGCGGCTCCATCTTCTGCATCATATGTAGAACGTTACTGTACGGTTCCGGTACGCTAGTTACCACTCCGGTCGTGTCGCTCGCCGGCGCTCTGGGATTGTCATTTTCATTCTCAAGCATGTTATTCCAGCCTCTCCGCCGCTGCTTCAGCAAGAGCTGGAACTACGATGCCCAGCACCGGGCGGTGGCCGGGCGGGCGAGTACGGGACGCCACCGCGGAACGGCTCCGCCCGTCGTCACGCCGCGCCGGGCCAGGCCCGGGACCAAGTGGGATGAACGTCGCCTCCTGGGCGAAATTACCCATACGGCATTAAGCACGTAAATACCCACCAGGCAGACTTAGGTAAGAGACATATAACCATGAAGTAAGTATCATGTTCGTTATATTTCCATGACAACCCGCACAGTGCTATGCGCGTCCTATACAGTGCTATGCGCGTCTTATTGAGCAAAAGCGGCGATCCGAACCGGGCAGGGAGGCTTGGGCGGGTCGGGGTGCCTCGCGTGCCGCGTGCCTGGCCAGGTAGTTTATCGGCCGAGGTCATCCCGGCATTGCGGGACTCCCGGGCATTCGGTATTCCCCGTATGGTCGACAGTGCGTCAGTGGGGTGGGTCTTGTCTGCATTGATCAATTTCTGGCTTGTCATCATCGCGATAATGTTCCTCGTCGGCGTCTTCCTGCGCGTCTGGCAGCGCCGCCTGGAACCAGTAGTCATGCACAAGGTAGCCCCGAAGGCTGCCGCCCAGTTGATAGGCGAGTTCCTGGAGAGTTCCTACGATGGTCAGTTCGGTTTCCCGAGCGGGCTTTTCCGCATCGATCATGCCGACGAAACCCGGGTAGTGGTGCGTGAAACCGTCGGGCGCGGAAGTCATTTCACCCAGATACTGAAGGGCCTTTACCGGGCCGTGCTAGGTATTGGCGGCGCCTTCGGCTGCATCGGCTCGATCATGGCACTTTTCATCGCGGCCCTGCTGACCCCTACGCTGATCTACGCGGCGATCACCGAGATAGTGCTCAGGTACTTGTTGCGTTCCCAGATCGTCACGGACCTCGAGCCCGCAGGGGACGGCACGAAGCTGTCCTTCACGCTGCGCGGGCCGGTTGCCCTGCTGGTCGGACAACGGCTGCAGCAAGCCTTCCACCCCCCGGCGCTGCCGGCGCGCGTAGGGACGCTGGCCGGGATCACACCGTCCGGATCTGGTTCATGACCGGCTCACCGGCTCTTCCCGGACAGGCGTTCGACCAGGGGCCGGCGGGCCATGACGCGTTGGACGGGAACATGCCAGCTCAGCACGACGCCGTAGGACCGACCGCCGTGGCGGCCGACCCGGCGGAATTGACCAGGCTGATCCGGGCCGCGGTGCACGACGAACTGGACTGGCTCCCTGACCACGTACTCGCCATAGTGAAACGGGACCGTGCGTTCGACGACCTCAACGACCGGTTGCGCAGCGCCGAAAGGCGCCTGGAGACGCGGCGCGAGCGTCCGCTCATCGTGGCTCTGCACCGGCTGCTCAGCCGGCTCCGTCGGCTCGACTTTGACCAGGACGTCAAGGAGTCGCTGGATACCGAGATCGTGCAGATCCTGGCCTCGGCCGGGATAAGCGAGATCGGCCAGGTGGAGGAGCCGTACGATCCCGCCCGCCATGAGGCGCTCCAGGGGCATACGGCCGCCGACGGGACCGCGGCTGTCGTGGAGGTGCTAGCGACCGGCCTCAGCTCCTTTGACGACGTGATCGTCCGAAGTCAGGTTCGCATCGCGCCGGACACCGATCCGGACTCAGCTCCTGGCGGCGACGCGCGCCCTGAAACCGTAACCCCAGGCCAGCATGAAGAGGAACTTAACTAATGGACCGGATCTTCGGGATCGACCTTGGCACTACCAATTCCGTCATCGCGCACACCGACCCGAATGGCATGACCGAGGTCATCGCGGGCAAGGACGGCGATCGGATCGTGCCGTCCGTCGTCTACTTTCCCAAGGGAGGCGGCGACCCGATAGTCGGCAAGCGGGCGAAGGAACGCGCGGTCATCGAGCCCGATCGGGTCGCCAAGCTGTTCAAGCGAGGCATGGGCGAACGAACCTTCCTGCCGGGCGAGCAGCCGTTCGTGGTCGACGGAAAGGCCTGGTCTCCGGAAGAGCTGTCCGCGCTGGTGCTGCGCAAGCTGGCTCAGATGGCGGCGGACTACTACGGCGAGCCCGCGCGCCGGGCGATCGTCACCGTTCCCGCCTACTTCGGCGACGCCGAGCGTGAGGCCACCAAGACGGCAGGCGAGCTGGCCGGCCTGGATGTGCTGCGGGTTCTCAACGAGCCGACCGCGGCGGCGTTCGCGCACGGCCTCGACCGTCCGGGAGAGCCCGGCCGGATCCTCGTCTTCGACCTCGGTGGCGGCACCTTCGACGTGACCATCATGGACCTGGGCAACGACGGGTCTATGAACGTCGTCGGGACCGGCGGCGACAGAGAGCTCGGCGGCATGGACTTCGACAAGCTCATCGTGGACGAGATGGCGAAGATGGCCCGGCAGGCGAACCTGGACCTCGCCGCTGATCTGCAGGCCGAGCAGGACGCTTACCTGAAGGCCGAGGAGATCAAGAAAGAGCTGTCCGACCTCGATGAGGCCATGAAACCCATCACGGCGGCCGGCCTGCCGCTGGCCTTCGAACTGACCCGTTCCAGCTTCGAGGGTCTGCTCAAGGAGAAGCTTCAGGCCGTCGAGGACATCACCCTGCACACGATCGAGACCGCTGGCACGCAGCCATCTGAGATTACGAAGGTGCTGATGACCGGCGGGTCGAGCCGGATTCCGGCCTTCCAGAAACTCCTAGCCCAGATAACTTGCCGCCAGCCCACGTTCTCCCGCAGCCTCGATGAGGACGTGGCCCGCGGGGCAGCCATCCTGGCGACCAAGGAGGGCGGGGAACTCGACCCGAGAGCGCAGCTGGCGAGCATCCCCGCGCCAAAGGACGTTCTCTCTCATGGCCTGGGGATAACGGCGCTCAACCCTGACACGATGGCCCTCTATAACTCCATCATCATCCCGGCGCAGACCCCGGTTCCCGCAGAGAACTACGAGGAGATGTACGAGACCGTCGAAGAAGGCCAGACCCGCATCGACGTGAAATTTAATGAAGGGGACGAGGAGGATCTCGAATTCGTCACCGAGCTGGGGCGGGGCCCGGCAAATTTCGGCCGCGCCGTGCCAAAGGGCTACCCGATCCGGGTCGTGATCAGCTGTACGAAAGAAGGAACCCTCACCCTGCGCGCATTTGACGGTAACAGCGGCGCTGAGCTCCGGAAAATCGAGAAAGTGTACCCTAACATTCTCTCCGCCGAGGAGAAGCGCGCTGCGCTCTCCGATATGGCCAGGATACGGGTGCGGTAGTAATGGCCGGCACCCGGGAGCAGTGGATGGCGTCCTCGACGCTGCCCAGGGGCTCCTCATACGAGACCATGCTGGAATTCTTCGGTATTCCGCCGTACACCCCTGACAGGCTTGACGACAACATCGCGCGGAAGCGGCGCGACTGGTATGCCAAGACAAGCTGCGGTAACAAGCGCGGCCGGGAAAAGGCCAAGGAAGTCGTCGCGCTCATCCAGCGGGCCGCGCAGGCGCTCAAGCGCGGAGTCCTTGACGATACCGGTGGCGGCTCGGCCCCGGAGATCCCCGACACCGTGTTCCAGACCCTCGAGGAACTCTGGCGCATCATCTCCGAATACGTCTTCGCGGACGACTACAACCAGGCGCTGCACGTCGCGCGCCAGGCCGTGTCCCGCTGGGGGATGACCGCTGACTCGGCATCGGTGCTTGCCTGGGTGGTGGCGACGGGCTTCGACACCGGCAACCTCGTGGTCCCCGCGCTTCTCCAGGAGGGAATGCAGGCGGCCGATGCCGCCGTCCGCGCTCAGCCGGTCGAGGCACGCAACTGGGAGAGCAAGGTCAGCTTGCTACTCGCCCTCTCCCGGGCGGCGGAAGCCGCCCGGGCTACCGACGAGGCGGGGCGGATGCTGGGCGGGAAACCGACCGCCCGCCTGTACATCCTGCGGACCCGCGCGATGCTTGGCCTGAATCGAGCGGAGGACGCGATGGTGGCCGCGGTACGCGCGGTGCAAGGCGCGATGCCGGATCCCGACCTCATTACGGCGGTTCGCTCCCAGGCCACGGCCCTGCTGGTGGACTGGATGGCCGCTAACCTCTTGCCGATCAACTCCGCGTCGAGCCTGGCCCGCTACGTCGAGATGGTCGACACGGCGGCCTGGTGCTCCTACGGCGCGCCAGAAGCGGAGGACATGGTGCGGGTTCACCGCATGTGGGCGACGAACGCGGGCAAGCGCGTGTTCGTGGGCAGCTGGAAACTGCGCTCATTCCTCGCGGTGTGCACGGGATTCATCTCGCTGCCGATACACAACTACCTCAGGTCGTCTCCGGCCTGGCAGGTATTCCTCAACGGCATCCAGCAGCAGCGCCTGGACACGTCCTTCGCGATCGTGGCCAGCCCGCAGTACGTGCAGCGCGCGCACAAGATGAAGCTCGGGATCCAGCTCGAGGAAGTGTAAAGGCGCTCCCGGAAGGATGTGATCCGCCGCTAGCGGGCGCGGCCGATCAGCCGATCAGCCGATCGGTCCCTCCCGGCTGATCGGGGCGTCCTGGCGAGCGCTTACTGAGCGTGCTTGACAGCGGCATCGTCGGCTGTAATCTTGTCTTATGACAATAGATAAAGGGGACAGCTCGCCGAGCGGATCCAACGGGTCGGCGGCGGGTGCGCGCGCGCCGGGCTCGCCGATTGAGTTCCGGTTGGATGCGGCCTCCGGCGTGCCGACCTACCTGCAGCTCGTCCAGCAGGTGGAGCACGCCCTGCGGCTGGGCTACCTCAAGCCCGGCGACCAGCTGCCCAAGGTCCGGGATGTGGTCACCTCGCTGACCATCAACCCGAACACGGTGCTGAAGGCCTACCGCGAGCTTGAGACCAAGGGCCTGGCGGCCGGGCGTCCCGGCCAGGGCACGTTCATCCAGGCCACCTTGAGCCAGGTCGGGCTGCCCGAGCTGACCGCGCTGCGCCGGCCCCTGCTGGCCTGGCTGGCTTCCGCCGACGCGGCCGGACTGGACGAGGACGGGATCGTCGCCCTGTTCACCAGCGTGCTGCGGGATTTCTTTGAGCGCCGGGGCGGCTCCGCCGGCCGCCCCGGGACGGCAGATGGCGAAAAGGAGGGCGTCGCATGAACGTCATCGAGACCAGCGGCCTGGGCAAGTGCTACGGCCGCACCTGGGCGCTGCGCGAGTGCACGCTGGCGGTCCCCGCCGGGCACCTGACCGCGCTGGTCGGCCCGAACGGCGCGGGCAAGACCACCCTGATGAACATGTGCGTCGGCCTAGCCGTCCCGACCGCCGGCACCGTCACCGTGCTCGGCGACCAGCCTGCCGGGTCGCCGGCCGCGCTGGACGGCATCGCGTTTGTCGCGCAGGACGCGCCGGTGTACCCGAACCTGTCCGCCGGGGACATGCTGCACCTGACCCGGAACCTGAACCGGCGCTTCGACCAGCGTTATGCGCAGGCGCGGCTGGCCGAGCTCGGCATCCCGCTGAAAAAGAAGGCCGCCAAGCTGTCCGGCGGCCAGCGGGCCCAGCTCGCACTGACCCTGGCGCTGGCCAGGCGGCCGCGGCTGCTCGTCCTGGACGAACCGCTGGCGATGCTCGACCCGCTGGCCCGGCAGGACTTCATGGCCACGGTGATGACCGCGATGGCCGACGACGGCGTGTCCGTGCTGCTGTCCTCGCACGCGCTCGCCGAGCTCGAGCGGGTCGCCGACTACCTCGTCGTGCTGTCCCGCGGCCGGCTGCAGGTGGCCGGCGAGGTCGAGGACCTGCTCGCCAGCCACCGCGTGCTGACCGGCCCCGCCACCGGGGCGGACGAGTATGCCGGGCAGTTCCGTGTGATCCAGGCTAAACGCGCCGCGGCACAAGCCCACCTGCTGGTCAGGACCAGCGCGACGGACCCCCACTCCGACCCGGTGCCGCCCGGCTGGGAGGCGCACCCGGTCAGCCTGGAAGAACTCGTCCTGGCCTACCTGCGCGCGCCGGGCGACGCGGAACTGCCTGGTCCTTCACTTACCCGGTACGACGAGCCAACGGAGGTGGCACGATGACCGTGCTGACCATGCCCGCGCAGCCGAACCAGGCCACCGCCCTGCGGCCGGTGCCGTGGCGGCGGATGGCCTGGGTCACCTGGCGGCAGCACCGGCCCACGCTGATCAGCCTGCCCGCGGTGCTCGGCGCGGTGGCCGTGTTCCTGTGGATCGCGGGCCTGAAGATTCACCACGACTACGCGGTCCTGACCGCCTGCCACCCGGCTGACTCGGACGCCTGCGGGAACCTGAACAGCGCCTTCAACAGCACCGACTGGACGATGGCGAACACCATCAGTATCTTCATGAACCTGGCGCCGGCCTTGATCGGGGCGTTCGCGGGCGCCCCCGTGCTGGCCCGGGAGCTGGAGACCGGCACCTACCGGTACGCCTGGACCCAGGGCTTCGGCCGGGAGCGGTGGACCGTCGCCAAGCTCGCGCTGCTCGCCGTCGCGGTCACCGCCGTGGCCGGGGCGTTCAGCCAGGTGTTCGTCTGGTTCTTCCAGCCGTTCCTGGCGCAGGAGGACCTGACCGTATTCTCGGCGACGGTGTTCGCCACGCACGGGATCGCGTTCGCCGCCTGGACCCTGGTCGCCTTCGCCGTCGGCGCGCTGGCCGGCATGTTCATCCGCCGGATCGTTCCGGCCATGGCCGCCACCCTGGCCGCCTACACCGGGCTCGCGCTGGCGACCTGGCTGTTCCTGCGCGAGCACTACCCGCTGGCGCTGGTCAGCAGCAAGCCCGGCATCAACAGCGGTCCCTTCAGCGTCAACGACCCCTGGGTCCTGAGCACGTGGTACACCGGACCGGGCGGCAAGCCGGCCAGCCAGTCCACGCTCAACCAGATCTTTGCGCTGTTCCCCAATAACGGCGCCCCGAGGGGGAAGGAAACGCTAACGCAGGCGTTCGCCCAGCATGGCATTACGCAATGGTTCCGCTACATCCCGGTCAGCCGGTTCTGGTCCATGCAGTTCATCGAGGCCGGCTGGCTGCTCGCGCTGTCCGTGCTGCTCATCGCCGCGACCGTCTGGCTGGTCCGCCGCCGCGCCGCCTGAAGTGCCGATCGCCGTTGCCCGTGCCGGTATGGTGGGGAACTGGCCGAGAGGCGCTGCAACGGGCTCTAGCCCGCCACGCTCGACCAGGAATGTGTACCAAGGGCGCCTCCTGTGACAGGAGGCGCCCGTGGACATGTCATCAGCGACGGGGACAAGCGAGGCCCTGCGCCAGCTTCTGGATCGGCGCATCGCGGTGCTCGACGGGCCTTGGGGCACCTTGCTGCAGGGCGCTGGGCTCGCTGCGGCTGACTACCGCGCGGACCGGCTGCGTGATCATCCCCAGGATGTGACGGGTGACCCAGACCTGCTGAACCTGACCCGTCCGGATGTCGTGCTGGATATTCACCGGCAGTACCTGGCGGCCGGGGCGGACATCATCACGACGAACACGTTCACCGCCACCGGCATCGGCCAGGCGGACTACGGGCTGCAGGCGCTGGCGCCAGAGATGAACCTGCGGGGCGCGCAGCTGGCCCGCCAGGCGGCGGATGAGGCGGGCGGCCGGTTCGTCGCCGGCTCGATGGGCCCGCTCAACGTCACCTTGTCGCTGTCTGGCCGGGTAGAGGACCCGGCCTACCGGGCGGTGTCCTTCGATGAGGTTTACGCGGCCTACGCCGAGCAGGCCGCGGCGCTGGCCGAAGGCGGCGTGGACCTGCTGATGATCGAGACGATCTTCGACACGCTGAACGCCAAGGCCGCGATGGCGGCCGCCCGCGCTGTCGCGCCGCACCTGCCGTTGTGGATTTCGGTCACCATCGTGGACCTATCCGGCCGGACGCTGTCCGGGCAAACGGTGGAGGCGTTCTGGCGCTCCGTGCAGCACGCCGGCCCGCTGGTGGCCGGGGTGAACTGCTCGCTGGGCGCGGAGGAGATGCGCCCGTACGTCGCGGAGCTGTCCCGGCTGGTCGGCACCTACACGGCGTGCCATCCCAATGCCGGATTGCCGAACGCGTTCGGCGGCTACGACCAGGCGCCGGAGCAGACCGCGCGGCTGCTCGGCGAGTTCGCCGCGGCGGGGATGGTGAACATCGTCGGCGGATGCTGCGGGACGACGCCCGCGCACATCGCGAGGATCGCCGCGGCCGTGGCCGGCCTGCCGCCCCGGCCGGTACCCGCCCCGCCGGGCCGCTCCCGGTTCAGCGGTCTTGAGCCCTTCGAGATCGGCCCCGACACCGGGTTCGTGATGATCGGGGAACGCACCAACGTCACCGGGTCGAAGCGGTTCCGGCGCCTGATCGAATCGGGTGACCAGGCGGGCGCGATCAGCGTCGCGCTTGAGCAGGTGCGCGGCGGCGCGAACCTGCTGGATGTGAACATGGACGCCGACCTGCTGGACAGCGAGCAGGCGATGACGACGTTCTTGAACCTGGTGGCGGCCGAACCCGAGGTGGCCCGCCTGCCGATCATGGTCGACAGCTCGCGGTGGCGGGTGCTGGAAGCCGGGCTCAAGTGCGTGCAGGGCAAGGGCGTGGTCAACTCGATCAGCCTCAAGGAGGGTGAGGGGCCGTTCCTGGAACAGGCCAGGCGGATCCGCGATTACGGCGCCGGGGTGGTGGTGATGGCCTTCGACGAGCGGGGACAGGCCGACACTGCCGAGCGCAAGGTGGCCATCTGCGCCCGCGCCTACGACCTGCTCACCCAGCAGGTCGGCTTTCCCCCGAGGACATCATCTTCGACCCCAACGTGCTCGCGGTGGCGACGGGGATGGCCGAGCACAACGGCTACGCCAAGGCGTTCATCGACGCGCTGCCGCTGATCAAGCAGCGCTGCCCGGGCGCGCGGACCAGCGGGGGCATCTCCAACCTGTCCTTCGGCTTCCGCGGCAACGACGTGGTCCGCGAGGCGATGCACTCGGCCTTCCTGTTCCACGCGGTCCGGGCCGGCCTGGACATGGGCATCGTCAACGCCGGACAGCTCGCGGTCTACCAGGACATTCCGGCTGACCTGCTGGAGCTTGTCGAGGACGTGATCTTCGACCGCAGGCCGGACGCCACCGACCGGCTGGTCGCGTTCGCCGAGACCGTCCGCGGTCCGGGTGCCGTCCGCACCGTCGACCTGTCCTGGCGGGAGGCGCCGGTGGAGCAGCGCCTCAGCCATGCCCTCGTGCACGGCATCACGGACTTCATCGAGGCCGACACGGAGGAGGCACGGCAGCGGGCGCCGCGGCCCCTCGACGTGATCGAGGGCCCGCTGATGGACGGCATGAAGGTCGTGGGGGACCTGTTCGGCGCCGGGAAGATGTTCCTGCCCCAGGTGGTGAAGAGCGCCCGGGTGATGAAGCGCGCGGTCCGCTACCTGGAGCCGTACATGGAAGCGGAAAAGGAACAGGCCAGGCAGCGGGGACAGGCCGATGAACGCCACGGCCAGGGCAAGATCGTGCTGGCGACGGTCAAGGGCGACGTGCACGACATCGGCAAGAACATCGTCGGGGTCGTTCTCGGCTGCAACAACTACGAGGTCATCGACCTCGGCGTGATGGTCCCCGGCGCGGTCATCCTGGACACCGCGGTCGCCGAGGGAGCCGACGCGGTGGGCCTGTCCGGGCTGATTACCCCGTCGCTGGATGAAATGGTCAGCGTCGCCACCGAGATGCAGCGCCGCGGGCTGAAACTGCCGCTGCTCATCGGCGGCGCCACCACCTCACGCCAGCACACCGCGGTGCGGATCGCCCCGTCCTACGACGGCGCCACCGTGCACGTGCTCGACGCTTCCCGGGTCGTCGGCGTGGTCTCGGACCTGTTCAGCGACGACCGCGCCGAGGTGCTGACCGCCGCCAACCAGGCCGAGCAGGAACGCCTGCGAGAGCAGCACGAGAAGTCACGGCGCCAGCCCCTGCTGCCCCTCGGGCACGCCCGGGCGAATCGCGAGCGCGTTCCGTTCGACGATCTGCCGGTCCCGGCGTTCACCGGCGTCCGTACCGTCCGCCCGGACCTGAGCACGCTGCGCGCGATGATCGACTGGCAGTTCTTCTTCCTGGCCTGGGAACTGAAAGGCAAGTACCCGGCGATACTGCGCCAGCCGGCCGCGCGTGAGCTGTTCGAGGACGCGAACACCCTGCTCGACCAGATCATCGCCCACGGCGCCATCCGGGCCCACGGCGCGTATGGCTTCTGGCCCGCGCGCTCCGAAGGCGACGACATCCTGATCGACCCGGGCCGCGACCAGGTCAGGCTGCCGATGCTGCGCCAGCAGACGGCCAAGCCCGAAGGAAGGCCTAACCGGTGCCTGGCTGACTACGTGGCCCCGGCCGCGGACCATCTGGGCGCGTTCGCCGTGGCCATCCACGGGGCCGAGCAACTCGCCGCCAGTTACCAAGAGGACCAGCGCGACGACTACCAGGCGATCATGGTCAAGGCGCTGGCCGACCGGCTCGCCGAGGCCTTCGCCGAGCACATCCACCTGCAGGCACGACGCGACTGGTACGAACCGGACGCCGACCCGGCGATCGAGGACCTGCACGCCGAACGGTTCCGCGGCATCCGCCCCGCGTTCGGCTACCCCGCAAGCCCGGACCACAGCCTGAAAGGGACCTTGTTCGGCCTGCTCGGCGCCGGGCAGGTCGGCATGGCCCTCACCGAGTCATGCGCGATGACCCCCGCCGCCAGCGTCAGCGGGCTGCTCTTCGCCCACCCCTCGTCGCGGTACTTCACCGTCGGGCGCATCGGCCGGGACCAGGCCGAGGACTACGCACGCAGGTGCGGCATCAGCCGTGCTGAAGCCGAACGCTGGCTGCGCCCCAACCTGGCTTACGAACCCTGACCACGAACGAGCCCCTCCAAATCTCTCAGCCGGACTTCGAGGGGCGCCGACGTCCGAGCAGGCCGCGCACCGCAGCTCGCCAGTACCCGGATTGCCCCTTGAACGGGCAGACCGGGGCCATCGGGCCAGCTCAGCACCGGCATCGATAATTAGGTTGACAGTGTTTACTCTCACCTTGCATACTCGGTTCAGTTAACAGCGTAAACACGATCATGGCAGCACGATCATGGCAGCACGATCATGGCAGGGGGCCTCAGATGATCAGCATGCAACTCCTGGACGGCGTACTCGTGGCTCTGGCGGGTCTGGTGGGCGCGGCGGTCGTGCTCACGGCCGCGATCATGGCGGCGGTCGCCGTCAGCAAGCCCGGCCAGTCGCCGCACGGCGGCATCCGACGGGAGATGCCGACGCAGCCGCAGCCCGACACCGACGACGACCGAGTGCTCGTACTGCACTGACCACGCACTACCCCCTACGAGGACCTAGAGACCGCGATCGCGGACGGCGCCGCCACTCTGGGCGGCGCCGCCACTCCGGCTCACTGGCCTCGGCTCAGCGCCGCCGGCGAGTCGGCTGGATGGCCGGGAAGAAATCCCTTGACCGTGCCCTCGCTGATCAGGGCCACGGCGCGATCACGGTCGAACTTCTTGCTGTGATGGCCCTCGAGCGCCAGGATGAGCGCCATGCCCATTACCGCGCGGGCGGAGATGTCGGGGGACTCGAACGGGAAGCCGTACCGGTCCTCGACCTCACGCCACGCCTCGGCCAGGCGGTCCATGGCTACCGCGAAATTCTCCCGGTAGAACCGCCGAGCCACCTGAGGGTCTCCGAAAAGCACCAGGCCAAGCAGCGGAAGCACCTGCTCCAACGTCGAGGTGAGCTGCCGGTAGAGGCCCGTCATCGTCTCGAGTTGACGCTGGGGTGTCAGCGGCTCATCCCGGTCCACCACCGCCGTCACGGCGACGAGATCGTCCACCGCCTTCTTGAGCGGTTCGACCACAGCCTCAAAGAACAGCTGATCCTTGCTCTCGAAGTGGCGGTAGATCACGCCTTCGCTGATGCCGCTGTGCTCCGCAATCACCTTGATGGTGGTGCCGTTCATGTCGCCGGTCTCGGTGAACGCACGTCTCGCCGCGGCCAGAATCGAGCTCTTCCTGGCCTCAGCGGTAAGCCGCCTACGCGGGCGCGGCGCGCTACCGCTCGGCGTGGCCGGCTGAGTAGCCGCCTTAGCCGCGAGGTGGCCCTGCACCGGGGATTCCGCCTGTGATGAGTGTGCGCATACTTTCATGGTAAACCGGTCAGGCTTCCCTCCTCCGAGGGCCGCCCAAGCTGCCGCGACTCCGAAAACTCCGCCCGGAGCTGCCACGATCCGAAAAACGCCCGCCGGGATCACGATGGTCCTGTAGTCGAGCGCCGACGGTGACTGGACCGCCGGAGCCTGACTCACTCCCATTTCCGAGCCCGGCTGAACGGCCCCGGCGACTCATCGCAGCGCAGCGGAAAGAGTGTTCTCTGTAATGGGGAGGAAATGTACCGGATATCGGTAATATGCCCGTAAGCCTGCGCTCCCGGCTGCTAGCGTCACCTTTATTCTGAGGCTTGCCGGGAACAGGCGACTAACCCTGTGAGGCGTTACCAGAGTCGCTAGCGCACGTGCCGGTTCCCTGGAACAACCGTCCCATGAGGGACTTATCACGATCTGTAGTTTATTAGACCTTTGCTCGATAACGACAGGAAACATGATGAGTCGGGAAAGAGCCGCACGGGAACCAGGGGGCGTACCCCCTGGCCATGCCCCCGCGGGGGGATCAAGGGGCGCGGTCCCCCCTGGACAGCACCGCTTGCCCAGCGGACCGCAGGCATCCATGCTCTCCTGGGGCCGCGGTAACCGCGGCCACCAGGGCCGTCAGCGGCCGATCCGGTCTACGCTCACCGTCCTGCTGATCATCCCCGTGGTCTCGCTGATCGCGCTGTGGGCCTACGCCGCCAGCACCACGGTCGGCGGCGCCATCGCCAAGCGCAACTCCGACACCGTCAACAAGGTCATCGGCGCCCCGACCCAGGCACTGTTCTCGCAGCTGACGCAGGAGCGCGCGCTGACCTTCGTCTGGCAGAGCGTGCACGGCCGGATGCCGCGCACCGGGCTGGACGCCCAGCGCACGCACACCGACGCCGCTGTGGCGGCCTTCCGTACCGCCGCTACCGCGGCGAGCAGCGCGGAAACCCCGACCGCCCGGGCGGCGGTCGCGACGATGCTCACGGCGCTCGGCCAGCTGCCCAGGATCCGGGCGGCGGTCGATGCCGGCATGCTCCAGCCGCTGGCGGCCTTCCAGTCCTACAACGACATCGTCAACGCGTCCTTCCCGTTCTCCCTGGGCGCGCTGGCCAACCCCGACGCCTCGGTCCCGTTCTTCCAGCAGAGCGAGGGCGTCGGCGACGAGGCCCAGGCCCTGGAATTCATCGGCCGGGAGGCCGCCCTGATGGGCGGCGCGCTGGCCACGGGCGGCCGGATGTCCCAGGCCGAACACCAGCTGTTCGCGCAGTCCGTCGACAACCAGCGGTTCCTGCAGCAGATCGGGGAGACGCCGCTGTTCTGGCAGCAGACGCCCGACCCCTACCTGCAGGTGTTCGCCTCGCCCGCCTACGCCAACCTCAAGGCGATGGAAGACCGGGTCGTCGCGACCAACCCCGGAGCGCGGATCCCGGTCAGCCCGGCCGCCTGGCAGACCGGTCTGGGGGCGGCCGTGGCGGCGTTCACCCAGGCCGAGACCACCGCCCGCGTCGGGGTGACCAAGGGCGCCAGCCACGAAGGTAACGTCGTCCTGCTCCGCTTGTTCGTCGTCGGCGGGGCCGGGCTCGCCGCGGTCGTCATCTCCGCGCTGCTGCTGCTCGGGTTCGGTAACCGCATCACCCGCGAACTGACCGGCTTTCAGAAGGCGGTGCGCGCGCTGGCCGATGAGCGACTGCCCGCCGTGGTCAGCCGGCTGCGCGAAGGCGAGGACGTGGACGTGGACGCCGAGGCGCCGCCGCTGGCGCTTCGCACCAGGACCCGGGAGGTAACCGAGACCGCCGAAGCGTTCTCCGCCGTGCAGCGGACCGCGGTGGAGGCCGCGGTCGGGCAGGCCCAGCTGCGCAAGGGGGTCAGCAACGTCTTCCGCAGCCTGGCCCGGCGCAACCAGTCCCTGCTGCAGAGACAGCTGAAGATGCTGGACGAGATGGAACGCGGCACGCACGACCCCGAGTCGCTCGCCCAGCTGTTCCGGCTGGACCACCTGACCACCCGCATGCGGCGACAGGCGGAAGGCCTGATCATCCTGGCCGGTTCGGCGCCCGGGCGGGGCTGGCGTCAGCCGGTCCCGGTCGTCGAGGTGCTGCGCGGTGCGATCGGCGAGATCGAGGATTACGTCCGGGTGGACATGGTCACCGACTCGCGTGACTTTATACCTGGCGCCGCCGTGGCCGACGTGACCCACTTGCTCGCCGAGCTGATCGAGAACGCCACGCTCTACTCGCCACCGCAGACCCGCGTCAAGGTCAGCGCGAGCCGGGTGGCCAACGGCTACGTCGTGGAGATCGAGGACCGCGGACTCGGCATCCCCGCCGAGACGCTGGCCGCCCTCAACGACCGGCTGGCCAAACCCCCCGCGTTCGACCTGGCCGACAGCGACCAGCTCGGCCTGTTCGTGGTCAGCCGGCTGGCCGCCAGGCACGGGATCAAGATCTCGCTGCGCGGGTCCGCCTACGGCGGGACCGCGGCCATCGTGCTGATGCCGCACCGCCTCGTCGTGGCCGAAGAGGAGGCCGCCGGCCAGGAACCCGGGCCAGCCGCCACCGACGCGCTGGGCCGGACCGCGGACACCCCGGCGGCCAGGCGATGGCCGCCCCAGGAGCTCGACGCGGGCTCCGCCCCTCCGCCCGCCGAGAGCGTGCAGACCCAGCTGACGGTCCGGGCCGAACGGCCGGGCGAAACCATCGCCAGTGATCTGGAGACCACCAGCCCCAATGGCCAGCTGCCCGCCATCACCGACAACGACCTTGGCCTGCCGCGTCGGCTGCGCCAGGCCAGCCTGGCCCCGCAGCTCCGCGATGCCCCGCCCACCGCATCCGGGGGCGGCCGGCATGAAGTGCGCTCGGCCGAGCAGGTTCGCGCGCTGATCTCATCCATTCAGCAGGGCTGGCGGAGCGGCCGTGCCGCTGCCGACGAGGACGACGACGCTCCGGACGCCAACCACGGCGAGGCCGGGCGATGACCGGGAGATCGGCTCCGGGTGAGCTGAACTGGCTGCTGGAGAACCTGGTCTCCACGGTCGACCGCGTCCGGCAGGCGGTCATCCTCTCGCCCGACGGCCTGACCCTGGGCAACTCACCCGGGCTGAGCGAGGAAGATGCCGACCACCTGGCCGCCCTGGCGGCCGGCGTGCAGAGCCTGGCCCGCGGAGCGGGCCAGCGATTCTCCGGTGGTGAAGTGCGCCAGACCATCATCGAGATGGACGCTGCGCTGCTGTTCATCACCGCGGCCGGCCGGGGCACCTGCCTGGCCGTGCTGGCCGACGTGGATGCCGACGCCGGCCTCATCGCCTACGAGATGGCCGTCCTGGTCAAGCGGGTAGGCCAGCACATGGTCGCGAATCCGAGGTTCCCGCCAATCACACGGCCTTTGGGTGAGCCCGCACCATGAGCGCAGACGACGATAGATGGATGGACTGGGACGCCGGCCCGGTGGCCCGGCCCTACACCGTCACCGGCGGCCGGACCCGGCCGCGGGGTGAGCGGCGCTTCGACCTGATCGACGTCGTCGCCCGCAGCGGCCGGCCGGCCGAAACCTTCCTCTTCAGCCCCGAGCGCAGCCGGATCCTGGACCTGTGCCGTGGCCCCATCACCGTCGCCGACCTGGCCTCGGCCATCGGACTGCCGCTGGGCGTGGTGTGTGTCCTGCTCGACAACCTCGTCCACGAGGACCTGGTCGAGGTGAGGACGATGGCGCCGCGAGGCCGGGTAACCGACAAGCAACTGCTGAGGCAGGTGCTCGACGGACTGCACGCCCTGTGATCGCTCAGGTCGCCGCGGGGGATAGGCACCAGTCCCGCCCGTAGTCGAGTTCGGCTTCAGCCAGGACACGCAACAGGCGACACGCGTGGAACCAGCCTCGTTCGGCGCCCGCCAAACGGACGCGGTGAGCGGATGCGTGAACCGGGCTCGCCCGGCGGCCGCCGAATGCACGCTGCGGGCCGAGCGCATGAGCCATCCTCGTTCGGCATGATCTTGAAAGTCATGGACAGCGCTGTGCCTCATACGCCAAATGGTTCATAAACCAGTCCTTTAGACCATAAGGTGCATGCATGCGGGAAAGCCCTGCCGGTGGCCCTCGGCGTGATCACGATCCCCGGGGTACATCATCACGTTCGGCGGCATTTATATCTTCGTCGGCAGCCGTATCGCGCGGCATGTATTCGGCAATCCCCGTTGTTGGGGATTGACTCAGATCATCACGATCGCCTACGGCGTGCTGGTGGTGGCGCCCGTCTTGCTGGGCCTGCGGTTCGGGGGTCCGGGTCACTGTCTTTGCTGTACGCGTTAGAGGTCATCCTGCTGCTGGCGATGAGCGTCACCATCCTCGCCCGCGGCGGGCACGCCGGGCTGTCCGGCGCACCGTTCAATGGCCGGGCGGCTCCACCAACGTCCTGCGGACGGCCCCGCAAGCCGGCCCCCGCAGCCGGCCCCGCAGCCGGCCCCGCCGCCGGCCCCCGCAAGCCGGCCCCGGCCGGCCCCGCAGCCGGCCCCGCCAGCCGGCCCCGCAAGCCGGCCCCGCAAGCCGGCCCCGCAGCCGGCCCCCCCGCACCGTAATTCCCGCGCCGCGGCTGACCCGGCTCCGGCCGCCTACCAGGTACTTCACTCGGGCCCGAACGCCCTGGCCGGTGTGATCGTTAACAAATTCTTATGCCTCGCTCGAAACTCATCAGTACCAAGAGCATCGGTGGTAGATGTACTCATAAGAAACCACATTCCGTATCTCGGCTGGGAGCGGCGGCATATGGATGACAGGCACACCGTAGAGCCGGGGATCACCCCGGCGACAGACGCGGTATTAGGGACGGGCGGCTCACATGACGAGCCGGGCAGCGGGTCGCCACCGTAGGCGCCTGAGCGCGCAGCGGCCTCAGGCCGCGCCTCAACCACGGACCGCGCAGCGGCCTCAGGCCGCGCCTCAACCACGGACCGCGCAGCGGCCTCAGGCCGCGCCTCAACCACGGACCGCGCAGCGGCCTCAGGCCGCGCCTCAACCACGGACCGCGCAGCGGCCTCAGGCCGCGCCTCAACCACGGACCGCGCAGCGGCCTCAGGCCGCACCTCAACCACGGACCGCGCAGCGGCCTCAGGCCGCGCCTCAACCACGGACCGCGCAGCGATCGCGGAGCTTGCTATTGCTGGAGTACGCCGACGGCGACCTCCCGCCCGGCGTCTACCTGAACAGCGGAATCGTCCCGAACGACAGCCGTCTGTTCAGCCCCAGCCTGCCCAGCGTCACGGCCGGGCCGCCTGACGGGCGGCGGGCGATCCGCACCTCCATGGTCAGGGACCGGCGGGCGTTCGCCCTCGCATTGTCGGCGGGAGGGGTCAGTGTCGCGGCGGCCGCGATCTTCGGCAGCATCGCGCCGCTGCACTCCACCTCGATAACCGGAGGCCAGCATGGCGCCGCAGGCGGCCTCCCGCCCCAGGCCTCGACCCCATGGTCGGCTGCCCCGCTAGGCAGTCCGTCCGGGCAGGCCACGCTGCCTACCCCGTCCAGCCCGGCCACTGCGCGGCCGCCGCGCCACACCCGCAAGATGGCGACGCCCGGCCACGCCCCCACACCCCGCGCCAGCCCTCCAGCCAGCGTCGGCCCGCCAGCCAGTACCGGGACAGCAACCAGCGCCGGAACGCGAAGCAGCACCAGGACAAAAACCAGCCCCGCCGCTCGCTCCTCGTCGGGTCCGGCCCGGTCCGGGCCGAAGGTGGTCGTCCGGTATCTGGTGGACAGCCAGGGGGTCGGCGGATTCCAGGGTCAGGTGCAAGTGGTCAACGATGGCACGCAGCCCATCGCCGGCTGGCAGATCGTCGTCGCGCTGCCCGACGATACGCTGACGGCGGTCCAGAACGCGGGCGGCTTCGTCAGCAACGGCATCCTGCTGCTGCAGCCGGTCGACGCGGCCGAGGTCGTACCGCCCGGCGGCGGCACGCTGAACGTCTTCTTCGTCGCCGAAGGCACCGAGACGATCCCGGCGGCCTGCACCTTCAACGGAATCGACTGCAGCTAGCCGGCCTGATGGAACATCGAGCCGGCGTACCGGACCGCGGTGTGTAACCGCCCCGATGTGACATTGATGCGGTTAGAACCGCCCCGATGTCACATCGGGGCGGCTGCCTAAAGCCGGGGTCGCGAGGCGAGAGTGACCAGGTTGAGCGAAGTGGCGAGGGTGGCGGAACCGAGGCGCGGGGGCGCTCAGGGCCAAGCGGGCGCGGATCGGACCGCGCCCCCAAAAAAGCCACGTCCCGGGCGGGCCACGCAGGGCCCGCCCGGGACGTCAGCCGAGGGCCGCTACCACCGGCCGAGAGCTACCACGCGGCCGAGAGCTACCACCGGCCGAGAGCTACCACCGGCCGAGAGCTACCACCGGCCGAGAGCTACCAGCGGCCGAGAGCTACCAGCGGCCGAGAGCTACCAGCGGCGAGAGCTACCAGCGGCTAGTAGCGGCCATCTGCCGGTCGTGGCGACCAGTCTCGGTGGCGCTGCTGACCACCAGGATGAGGTAGACAACCGCCGAGACGAAGAATCCGACGAGCCATGAAATGTCCGCGCCGCCGAGGTGGCTGACTAGCGGCCCTACATAGTCCGGCTGTGAAACGAACGTCCATTCCGCGGCGAGGCCAACCGCGTACGCGACAAGCCCGCGCCACGCCAGCTTGCCGTGAACGCCATCCGGGATGAAGAATGCCGTCACGTCGTAATTGCCGCGGCGAACCAGGAAGTAGTCAGTGCGGTTTACCGCAGACCACTGAATGAAAATGATCAGCAACACGTCTAGGAAATTCGACAAGTTGCTAACTAAATGTCGTACACGAGAAGCGCGATCAGGATACCTACCGTCATACGGCTGCCTACTAGGCAGTCCGTCCGGGCAGGCCACGCTGCCTACCCCGTCCAGCCCGGCCACTGCGCGGCCGCCGCGCCACACCCGCAAGATGGCGACGCCCGGCCACGCCCCCACACCCCGCGCCAGCCCTCCAGCCAGCGTCGGCCCGCCAGCCAGTACCGGGACAGCAACCAGCGCCGGAACGCGAAGCAGTACCAGGACAAGAACCAGCCCCGCCGCTCGCTCCTCGTCGGGTCCGGCCCGGTCCGGGCCGAAGGTGGTCGTCCGGTATCTGGTGGACAGCCAGGGGGTCGGCGGATTCCAGGGTCAGGTGCAAGTGGTCAACGATGGCACGCAGCCCATCGCCGGCTGGCAGATCGTCGTCGCGCTGCCCGACGATACGCTGACGGCGGTCCAGAACGCGGGCGGCTTCGTCAGCAACGGCATCCTGCTGCTGCAGCCGGTCGACGCGGCCGAGGTCGTACCGCCCGGCGGCGGCACGCTGAACGTCTTCTTCGTCGCCGAAGGCACCGAGACGATCCCGGCGGCCTGCACCTTCAACGGAATCGACTGCAGCTAGCCGGCCTGATGGAACATCGAGCCGGCGTACCGGACCGCCGTGTGTAACCGCCCCGATGTGACATTGATGCGGTTAGAACCGCCCCGATGTCACATCGGGGCGGCTGCCTAAAGCCGGGGTCGCGAGGCGAGAGTGACCAGGTTGAGCGAAGTGGCGAGGGTGGCGGAACCGAGGCGCGGGGGCGCTCAGGGCCAAGCGGGCGCGGATCGGACCGCGCCCCCAAAAAAGCCACGTCCCGGGCGGGCCACGCAGGGCCCGCCCGGGACGTCAGCCGAGGGCCGCTACCACCGGCCGAGAGCTACCACCGGCCGAGAGCTACCACCGGCCGAGAGCTACCACCGGCCGAGAGCTACCACCGGCCGAGAGCTACCAGCGGCCGAGAGCTACCAGCGGCCGAGAGCTACCAGCGGCCGAGAGCTACCAGCGGCTAGTAGCGGCCATCTGCCGGTCGTGGCGACCGGTCTCGGTGGCGCTGCTGACCACCAGGATGAGGTAGACAACCGCCGAGACGAAGAATCCGACGAGCCATGAAATGTCCGCGCCGCCGAGGTGGCTGACTAGCGGCCCTACATAGTCCGGCTGTGAAACGAACGGCCATTCCGCGGCGAGGCCAACCGCGTACGCGACAAGCCCGCGCCACGCGAGCTTGCCGTAAACGCCATCCGGGATGAAGAATGCCGTCACGTCGTAATTGCCGCGGCGAACCAGGAAGTAGTCAGTGAGGTTTACCGCAGACCACGGAATGAAAATGACCAGCAACACGTCGAGGAAATTCGACAAGTTGCTAACGAAATGCTTGTACCCGAGAAGCGCGATCAGGACGCCTACCGCCATCACGCACAGGAATGGCACCACCCGGAGCATTACCGACACGGACTTAAACCGGCGCCACATGTTGCCAAGCGCCAGCACCTGGAATGCGCCGGTGTATGCATTGAGCGTGTCCGAGTTGATCAGGCTCAGCGTCAGGATGACCAGTGCCCACTTGCCGGAGATCTTGCCGATGGCATCCACCGGTCCGAGAGAAGGCAGCAGGGCGGCGAGGTAGGCGCCGATCGTGCACGCGATGATCGTGGAGACGACGTTGCCCAGGTAGATGGCCCAGAACAGCCGCCGCCCGCTGGTGTTCACCGGCAGGTACCTGGTGTAGTCGGAGACGAAAGGCGCCCAGCTCAGCATGTCGATGACCAGCAGGGCGGCGCCCGCGAGGAACAGGCCCACCGTCGGCGCGGCCATCGTCGTCTCCTTGGCCGGGAGCGACCCGTACCGCAGGCCCTGGATGAGCATGATGATCATCGACAGGCCGACGATGACCACCGTCGCCTGCATGACCCGGTGAATCCAGCGGTAGCCGAAGATCCCGATCACCGCCGCCGGGACCGCGAGGATCAGGATCCACTCCGGGATGGTGAGAGACCCGACGACCCCTTCAGCGCTCTGGGACTGGATGACGAGTTGCGCCGCGATGAAGCCGACGTTCAGCAGCAGGACGCACGGGAACAGGAAAGCCGCTCCGTAGAAGCCGAACTGGCCGCGGGACTGGATCGTCTGCGGAACCCCGAGCCGGGGACCCTGGGTCGCGTGCAGGGCGATGAACAGCGCGCCGGCCAGTGTCCCGGCCGCGATGGCGATAACGGCCCACCAGAACGTGAGGCCGATCGACACGACCACGCCGCCGAGCACGATGTTGAACACGTTGATGTTGGCGCCCGCCCAGAAGGCGGCCTGCTGCCACGGTTTCCCGTGCCGGGCGCCGGCCGGGATCATGTCGATGTGGTGCGTCTCGACATACCGGCGCAGCTGTTCATTCTGCACCACGGTCTCAACCTCCGGTAGTCGTTGATTGAGTCCTGGGCCTGACCTGGGGTTTCGCCGTCCGGCGACCGATGTCGAAATGCCGGCAATCCATCACGCGCGCAATCGGCGTCCGCCCCATCTTCTGCCCGTCCCCGCCGGACCGTGCCGCTGGTGGCTTGCCCGGCCGTGCGGGAATGCCTGTGAGCTGGGGAAACTGTCACCTCCATGAGGTCGAAAAGTAAGCGTATTGCGACCTTGAACGGATAGGCTGGCCGGCATGGGCGACCAGCAGCTCCCCGGCATGCCCCCTCCCTGGCCGCTCACCGTCACCCGCACCGACGACGACCGCGCGGTTGCCGTGCACGCCGGGCCGATGCTGCTGTCAGCGTTCGGCGCGGCTGACCTGGAGATGCGAGACCTGGTCATCTGCTCGCTGACCGAGGGCAGCCGCTTCCAGGGCAAGACCGTCGCCGCCGCGTTCGGCCTCCAGCCCTCCCAGGTGTCGCGGATCCGGTCCCGCTACCGCGCGCACGGCGCCCGGGGGCTGGTGCACCAGATGGGCCGCCCGCCGATCCTCAGCACCGCCCGGCTGCGGCAGGCCCGCCTGCAGGCGGGCCAGGGCCTGACCCACGCCGAGATCGGCCGCAAGCTGGGCGTGTCCCGGTCCCGGATCACCGAGCTGATCAAGCAGCACGGCACGCTGCCCGCCCCCGGCTCCCTGTTCGACGACACCGGCGAGGACACCGGGGCCAGAGACACGGGCGAACCGGCCCGGCCGGCCCGCGACAGCGAGGACACCGCCCACGGACAGCACGCCGGCACCACCAGCGGCGACCGCGACGGTCCCGGCGATGGCCCCGCACCCGGACAGCACGCCGGGCAGCAGACCTGCGGGGATGCCGGCACCGGGCAGGAAACCCGCGGAAGCCGCGATGGCCGGACCGCCGCTGAGGCCGCTGAGGCCGACGCCGACGACGACGACGGGGACGCCGAGGGTCCGGGCGCGACCTGGCGGGTGGCGAAGAGGATCGAGACCGGGACTGTCGCCTGCCGCTATGCCGGGGCGATGCTGGTGCACGCCTTCACCGACCGGATCGGCGCCCGGGCCCTGCTGACCGCCGGGACCGGCGCGTCAGCCGCCGGGCCCGGCGCGCCGGTCGACGACCTGGGCATCCTGCTGTGCACCCAGTTGTCGTTCACCCTCGGCGCGCTGACCCTGGAGCAGGCTAAGCACCTGACCGCCGCCGACGCCGGGGCGCTGGCCGGGCTCACGTCCCTGCCGTCCCTCCGGACCTGGCGGGAACGCCTGGGAGAGCTCGCCGGCACATGCGACCCACTGGCGCTGCAGCGCCGCCTGGCCAGCCAGATGCTCGCCATCGAGCCCGCCGAGTCGCAGGTGTACCTGGCCGACGACCACATCGCTGAGTACACCGGCCACCAGGCGGTCGCGCTCGGCCGCAACCCGCGCCGCGGCAAGCCCACCAAGGGCCACGACGACACCTATATCTGCGACCTGGCCGGACGGGCGATCTCGTTCAACACCGGCGAGCCCTCCGCGCTGTGCACCACCCTGCCGCCCGCGCTCGCGGCGCTCACCGACGCCCTCCCAGCGCGCGACAAGCCCGGCGCGGCCCGCCGGCCGCTGATCGTGTTCGACCGCGGGGCGGCGTTCCCCGGCACCTTCACCGCGGTAGACGCGGCCGGGTATGACTGGCTGACCTGGCGGCGCGCCCCCCTCGCGGCCACCACGCTGCTGCCCATCGTGCAGACCATCACCCTGCGCGGCGGCCGCCAGCGCCAGGTCGCCTGGACCGACGAGCAGGTCACCCTGAACGACTACGGCAAGCCCGTCCGGCAGCTGTCCCTGTTCGAGCACGGCAAGATGGCCGCCCAGGCGATCAGCGGGCGGCTCGACGCGTGCCCGGCCGAGCTGGCCGGCTGGCTGCGCGGCCGGCGGGCCGAGGAGAACATGTTCAAATACGACATGATCAACTACGGCCTCGACACGCTCGCCGACTATGACGCCGATGAAGTAGTGAACACCAAGCTGAAAGCCAACCCGGCCTTCACCACCGCTAAAAAAGCCGAGACAAAGGCCAAGACCGCACTGGCCAATGCCGAGGTCGCGCTGGCAAAACTGCTCGCCGATCCCGCCATCGCGGCCAGGACCAAGAACGACGAGCTGATCCCCCGCGCCCAGCAGAAGATCACAGCCTGCAAGCAGGAGCTGGCGCAAGCCGAGGCCGAGCGCAAGAGGCACCCCGCGAAGCTGCCCGCCAGCGAGATCGACCCGGCCGCGACCCGCGCGATCCTGCACATCAACCGGCGCTGCCTGCAACTGGTCCTGCGCCTTCTGGCCGCCAACGCCGAGCATTACCTCGCCCGGCACCTCAACGCCTACCTCCAAGATGACGACGAGTACCGGGCCATCACCCGGGAAAGCATCATCCGCGGCCTCTCCGGCACCATCACCTACAAGCCCAAGAACATCACCGTAACGCTCGACCAGCCCGGCCAGGGGCGCGTCACGCGCGCCCTCACCCTGCTCATCGCCGAGATCAACACCCGCCCGCCAGCGCTACCCGGCGACGGCCGGCCCATCACCTACACCCTCCGGCAGTCACAGTGATTGCGTTGTCACGACCCCCGACTGCCGGAGGTCTGGGTCTCATTCATGACCTAAATTACCCTTCCGAAAGGAGCCGCTCACGTCGTCGTGTAGTACCACTTGGACCTTTGGTCGCCTAGGCCGCCGATGGGCGGCCTTGAGCCGCTCGACGCAGGATCGTGAAAGGTAGCATCCAGACCCATTGGGCATGCGTCCGGGTGCACGCGTCAGGACTGCGGCGATTCTGCAGCGTGCGGATGCGCCGGAGGTTTACGAACCGAGGTTTCCTCCGATCGATATATCGTCAGCCGGCGCGGCCGGAGCCAGGTCGCCGGCCGAGGCTAAATATATCGGTCTAACTGACCATAAATAGGCGTTTTACTAAGAGGAAACCAATCAAAGGCGGTCACCTGCCGGTGGTTACCAGAACCGGGTCGCGCAATTATCACCCAGTGATGTTTGTCAAGGTCTGCCGCATCTTCTGCGTCAGCGGATCGCCTGGGGGCAGGGCTCGCTCGCCGCGCGCGATGATGTCGTTGAGTAGCGTCATCGCGTCGCCCAGCCGACCCGTGGCGTAGTATCCGCGCGCCAGGTCCGCCTGGCAGGCCAAGGTCGTCGGGTGGTCGGCGCCGATGGCGCGTTCGTAGCCCGCGCAGGTCTCCTCGTAGAGCTGCAGCGCCGTCGCCATCCGGCCGGCGGTGAAGTTAGCCCACGCGAGGTTGCCGCGGGCCAGGAGCGTGTCCGGGTGGTCCGGGCCGAGCAGGCCTTCCCGGTCGGCGAGGACCTGCTTGTACTGGGCGATGGCGTCCTTGGTCCGGCCGCCCGCCAGGTAAGCGTCGGCCAGGCCCAGGCTGGTGGTCATGGTGTCGGGATGATGCGGGCCCTGGAGGCGCTCCCGGTCGGCCAGGGAGTACAGGTAGGCGCGGATCGCCTCGGCGGTCTTTCCCGCGGCCTGGGCCGCGGCGGCATACTCTTCCCGTGCGGCGAGGGTGTCGAGATGATCGGCGCCGCGGACGAGCTCGCTGCCGGCCACTGCCTCCTCCAGGACCGTGACTGCCTCATCGGGCTGGCCGACGGACACCAGGGCGCGGCCGAGGCTGACCTTGGCCGCGATGGCGGCCGGGTGGTCAGGCCCAAGCGTGCTCGAGCGGCCGTCGAGGACCCGCCGGAACCACGGAACGGCCTCCGCTGCCTCCCCGGCCGCCATCAGCGCCTCGCCCAGGTAGCTGCACACCATGAGGGTTTCCAGGCTGCCGGAACCGAGAACCCTTTCGGTGTCCGCGGCGAGTTCACGCCAGTAGGCGACGGCCGGGCCGGTCAGCCGGGCGCTGTCCATGTTCTGCCCGGTCAGCATCAGCAGCGGGTGACAGCGGCCATCCACCCAGAGCAAGTCCCCGGCGGTCTGCCGGAGGCTGAGGGCGCACGACCGCAGGTCCGCGGCCAGCCGCGACCGCGGCTCATCCCGGGGCCAGACCTCGAGCAGCGCGTCCGCCGTGGCCCGGGCCGCCCGGTCATAGATGTCCTTGGACACGGCCGCGCGGATCGCCGCCTGGATCACCGGGCTTATCCGGACGGCCGGCGGCGTGCCCGGCGGGTCGATGGTCATCAGCCCGGCCTGCTGCAGGCTGATAACGGCGTTCCAGGTCCGCTGCGGATCCGGCGGCTGCGCGACCTCGCTCATCACGAACTGCCCGGCGGCCTTGGTGGTGAACACGACGCCCGGTATCCCTTGGCCGTCGAGCAGCGCGGCCAGCGTCACCAGCGCCCGGATGCTCACGCCCGGGGACAGGTGTTCGGCGTACTCGGCCGAAAACGTCCAGGTGACCGCGGCGGCCGACGTCTCGGCCCGGCCCGCCTCGACAAGCTGCTTCTGCCGCTGCGTGAAGTACTGCCGGTAGTCCCGGCAGGACATGCCCGAGCTGGCGATTACCGCGCTGGCGTGGGCTAGCGCGAGCGGCTCGCAGCCGAGGTCGCCAACCAGGTCTATCGCCCCGCTGCGCTGGTCGGGATCGGTGCTGAGGCGGCCGGATATGTAGTTCATGGCCTCCCGCGTGCTGAAGGCGGGTACGGACAGCGCCAGCGCCCGGTGCTCGGCGGATACGGCCGCCGGATTGGCGGCGGTGATCAGCACCCTGCCCGCCGGGCCCGCGGGCCAGAGCCCGCGCAGGTCCGCCGCGTCGCGCACGTCGTCAAGCACGACAAGCCACGGGCGGTTGGTCTTGCCGAGCCAGTCGACGAACCGGGCCGCCACCGACTCGGCGTCGCCCGCGTCGCAGGCCCCCATCGCCGCGGCCGCTTGCACGAAGCCGGACAGCACCGACGCCCGGCTGCTGGCCACCACCCAGGTCAGCACGTCCACTCCAGGCGAGCGCCAGAGCGACTCAGCGAAGTACCGGGCCAGCTGAGTCTTCCCGGTCGACCTCCGCCAGTCCCAGGCCGCCGCTGGTACCTGATCAGGTACCAGGACCACCATGGTGCCAGGAATCAGCGTGGTCTCGAGGTCAGGAACGGTATCGGGCCTGACCGTGAAGCCCTCGGCGAGCGGAGGTACCGGACCTGACCAGATCGGCCACGTTGCGGTGTGACCGTCCTGTCCTCCCGGCCCGGTGGGCTGCACCGAACCATCCGCCGACATTAAGCCGTAGCTGCCGGTATGCACCCGGAACCTCCTGATACGCCCGGTTGGTGCAGTGATCAACGATACGGCCCGCCGGTGCCTGCGCGCCGGGAGATCCGTGTCCTAGGCAGGCCTGTGCTCAAATAGAGACCCCCGAGTCAGCCGGTCATGTCGAAGGCGGCGACCACCTTGACCGGGCGCAGCCGCACGACAAGCTCGCCGGGCACCCCGTTGCGCCGCCCGAACTCCTCGGCGCGTTCGGCGTCCACGTAACGCGCGGCGATGGCAGTGGCGGTGCGGAGCAGTTCGGCCGGATCCTCCGACAGCTCGGCGTCGGCCTGGACCTGGACGAACGCGAACGGCGGCTCCTCCAGATCAACACACAGGCTAGTCCGCGGATCACGCGCTAGCGCGCGGCCCTTGGCCGTTTCCTTGCCCGTGTTGAACACCAGGCTGTCACCTTCGACGATGAACCAGACGGGGGTATCCAGCGGGCGTCCGCTGGCGGCCAGATAGCCCAGCTTGCCCGTCCGGGTGCCGCTGGCCAGGAACTCCCTGACCTGAGGGTCGCTGAGGGAAGCCACGCTCAAGAGCCGATCGCGTTGCGCAGGCCGAACACCCGTCGCTCCCGCCACAGCGCCGAGGCCACCACCCGGTCCCGCCACGGCGTGCTGACCGCCGCCAGGTAGCGGGGATCCTCGAGGACCTCGGGCCGGCCAGTTCGTGCACGGACAGGAACTCGGGGGCGGGCCCGTCCATGCCGCGGACGAGCTGGAACCTGCGGATGCGCCGCCAGCCGGGAACCTCGAGCAGCATCGGGATGTGCTCACGGGTGTACCAGGCGGCCAGGTCGTCCTCGCTCCCGGCGGGTACCGACAGCCCCACGGCCAGGATCACGGGCGCCGGGCGGCCGACCGGCGACCCGTCCTCGCTGAGCTGGGCGTAGATCCGCCGGTCCAGGGTGGACAGGTCGGCGGCCACCCACTTGTCCCGGTCGCTCGCCTCGGCCGCCAGCGCCTTGTAATCAGGGCTGTCGATGACGTCGGGGCTGTCCAGCTCGTACAGGGCCAGCCATGGCGGCTTGCCGTCGTCAAGCGCGCGATACCGGTGGGCGCTACGGAACCCAGGCACCTTCAGCCGGGCTGGCCCGTGCTCATGGTCATACCAGTCGTGGAACTCCGCCTCGTCGACGGAACCCGGCTCGGTGTAGACGTAGAAAAGGCCTGCGGCCATCGCGAGCTGACCCTCCGGTAGGTGATCAAGACGTATCCCGATCGTATGCCAGGACCCGTCGCCGACAGTGCCACCGGGGGCGGGCAAAGGCCCCGCGACGGCGAACCGCCGCGGGGCCCAAGGCCGCGACCGAAACTCAGTCGACCGGAGTCGCCATCGGGTTGACCCCGGCCAGGTCCTCCCGCTTGACCCGGATCGCGACCAACGTGATGATCAGCGCGAGCAGCGCGATCCCGGCCGAAACCAGGTACCCCTTGGAGAAACCGACCGAGTACGCGTGGTCGGTGATCGCCTTCACTGCCGCGGCCTGCTGGGCTGCGGACAGGTGCACCGAAGCGTGCTTCGCCGCCGCGGCCGCCGCGGACGCCTGCGAATGGATGCTGTTCGCCACCGCGCTCCACGCCACCGTGCCCAGGATCGCGAGCCCGATCGACCCGCCGACCTGCTGGCCGGTGTTGAGCAGGCTGGAGGCCACGCCCGTGTCGTGGTTGGCCACCTTGGCCAGCGCGACCAGCGAGAGCGGCACGAAGATCAGCCCCAGGCCGAACGCGGTGACCAGCATCGGCCCGAGCAACCCGGAGACGTAGTGGCTGTTCTCGGTGATCCGGGACAGCCAGAACATCCCGCCGGTGAGGATCGCGCTGCCGGCGATCATCAGCGGCCGGGCGCCGATCCGGGTCACCAGCTGCGACGCCACCCCGGACGCCACCATCATCGTGCCGATCATGGGCAGGTAGGCAAGGCCGGTGCCCAGCGCGCTGTATCCCCACACGTTCTGCACGAAGAGGGTAAGGAAGAAGAACATGCCGAACAGCGCGGTGCCGACGCAGAGCATGATCAGGTAAGCGCCCGTCCGGTCCCGGCTGCGCAGCACCCGGATCGGCACCAGCGCGTGCTTACTGCGCGTCTCGATGAACCCGAACGCCACCAGCAGCACCACCGATGCCACCAGCGACACGATCACCTTGGTGTCACCCCAGTGCGACACGCCGTTCGGGCTGGTCGCGGCGCTGGACAGCCCGTAGACGAGCAGGGCGATGCCGAGGCTGGCGGTAATGGCGCCTGGTAGGTCAAAGCTACCCCGCCGCCGTTCCGACTCGGGCAGCACACGCGTGGCGAGCAGCGCGACGACCAGGCCGATCGGCACGTTCACGAAAAACACCCAGCGCCAGCTGGCGTACTGAACCAGCAGTCCGCCGACGATCAGGCCGACCGCGCCGCCGGCCACGCTCATCGCGGCGTACACGCCCATCGCGCGGTTGCGGGGCGGGCCCTGCGGGAAGGTGACCGCGATCAGCGCCAGTGCGGTGGGCGCGGCGAACGCGCCGCCGATGCCCTGTGCGACACGAGCGGTGAGCAGCCACGCCTGGCTGGTGGCGAACCCGCCGAGCAGCGAGGCCAGTGAGAACAGCAGGATGCCGAAGATGAAGATCCGGCGGCGCCCCAGTAGGTCGCCGGATCTTCCGCCGAGCAGCAGCAGCCCGCCGAACGCCAGCGCGTAGGCGTTGACGACCCACTCCAGGTTGGTGCCGGAGAAGCCGAGTGCGCCCTGAATATGCGGCAGGGCGACGTTGACGATGGTCGCGTCCAGCACGACCATGAGCTGTGCCGTCGCGATGACGGCGAGGGCCAGCCCCAGCCGGCGCGGCGGGGCGCCTGCGGAAGTCGCGGCGGCGCTGGACGCCGCCGCTCTACTGACCTCCCGGGTCGACTGCCCGGTGTCTGGTGTTGTGGCGGACAAGACATTCTCCCTAACTTGAAGGCGCGCTGAACTACCGCCGTGACCGGCAAGGTAGGTGCTAAGGTCACGCGCCGTACGTCTTTAAAAACCTTCTTCGGGCCCGAACGGGCCGGCTACTTGTGTCCCCGTAACGTCTGAAGTCCTTCCCCGTGTGGTCGCCTCAGCAATGAAGACGACCGTGCGGCCTGTCTCTCATCGTTGACGAGGCAGCCGCCGCGGCTGTGACACCATCACCTCCCACCACGAGATCTGAGCATCTTCCGCATAAGCCCGAGCAGGCACCGGCGCTCGCCGGTGTCGAGCGCGGTACACCACGGCGCCCTGGCCATGAGTTCGGCGCAGAGCTTGTCCCTGACCGTCACGCCTTCCGGGGTGAGCACGATGTTCTTGCTCCGCCGGTCCCGCAGCGAGGGCTCGCGCCGGGCCAGGCCGTGCTTCTCCAGGGCGTCCGCGATCGTGGTGACGAAGGAGGGGTCGCACCCCATCTTCTGCCCGAGTTCCTTCATCGTCATCGGGGCGTCGAGCTTGAACAGGGCGATGGCGTCGCTGCCGCTCAGCCCGAACTCCGTCGCGATGGCATGGCCGAGACCGTGGGCGAACTTGACGATCTCGGAGAACGTCTCGCTGATCTGCTGGTTGAGCTGCTCGTCGGTCAGCGGCTCGGCGTGCGGGACAGGCTCGCTGAGCACCGTGGCTGCCCCCGGCTGCTTGTCCATCCGTGCTCACCTCCGCCCTAATCCTCTAACGGATTGCCTGACTACCTCAACCATTGAGTAACTCAACTATATTTCCGCTTGCTGGTGCAAGCAAGTCAATAACGGGCAGATTTCCTCCAGGGTCGCCGCACAACTGTTTCCGGTCCCGGGGCGTCTTTACCGCTAGGCGCTCACACGGGGAGCAGGTCGAAGGGAAGGCTGACACGATGGCTGAGGTCCAGGGCCGGCGCGCGTTCCTGCGGTTGGCGGCGGCAGCGGGCGGAGCCGGGCTGCTCTCCTCCTGCAGCCCGGGCGGCGGGACCAGCGCCGCGGCCGCCACGCCCGCCGGGACGGCCCGGCCCGCTGCCACGGCCCGGGCCGCTGCCCCCCGGGTCACGGCATCGCCCAGCCCCGCCGACTGGACGGCCCTCGGTCATGACCTGTCCGGACGGCTGGTCCGCCCGGGCGAGGCGGCCTACACCACCTCCAAGCGGCTCTTCGATCCGCGCTTCGACTCGCTGCACCCGGCTGGCGTGGCCTACTGCCGAAACTCCCGCGATGTGGCGACCTGCCTGGCCTTCGTGCGTAAGTTCGGTGTCCCGGTGGCCGCCCGGTGCGGCGGGCACAGCTATGCGGGCTGGTCCTCGACCAGCGGCCTGATCGTGGACGTGACGCCGATGGCCGGGGTGAACGTCAGCGGGAGCACCGCCACCGTGGGAGCCGGTACGCGCCTGATCGACTTCTACAACGGGCTGGCGGCGCACGGCCGCGGGGTGCCCGGCGGGTCCTGCCCGACGGTCGGCATCGCCGGGCTCACCCTGGGCGGCGGCGTCGGGGTGGTGGCCCGCGCCTACGGGCTGACCAGCGACAACGTGCAGTCCCTGCAGATCGTCACGGCCGACGGCCAGGTCAGGACGTGTAACTCCAGAACCAACGCCGACCTGTTCTGGGCCTGCCGCGGCGGGGGCGGCGGCAATTTCGGCGTGGTGACCTCATTCACCTTCACCACGCACCCGGTGGGGCAGATCGTCCTGTTCTTCCTGTCCTGGCCCTGGTCGCAGGCCGCCCGGGTGATCTCGGCCTGGCAGTCCTGGGCGCCGCACGCCCCGGATGCGCTCTGGTCGAACCTGCACCTGGCCGCCGCGCCAGGCGGCTCGGTGCCGTCTATTCAGGTCGGCGGCACCTACCTGGGCAGCATCGGCGCGGCGTCGGCGCAGCTGGAAAAGCTGTACGCCGCCGTCGGCTCGCATCCGTCCTCTCCGTTCACCGAGACCACCTCCTGGCTGCACGCGATGCTGGTCGAGGCGGGCTGCGCCAGCCTGACCGTGAACCAGTGCCACCTGCCCACCCAGACCTCAGGCGGCCAGCTCTCCCGGGCCTCGGAGTACGCCAAGTCCGACTTCTTCACCAAGCCGCTGAACAGCCACGGGATCGGCACCCTGCTGTCCGGCGTGGAGACCTTCCAGCGGGCAGGCGGCGCACCAGGCGCGTCCGGGGGCATCGCGTTCGACGCGCTCGGCGGCGCGGTCAACCGGGTCGCGCCGGGTGCCACCGCGTTCGTCCACCGCAACGCGCTCTTCCAGGCCCAGTACACGACGACCTGGCCGATCGGCTCGGCGCCCGCAGCGGTGTCCCGCCAGCACGCCTGGCAGCAGTCGTTCTGGCAGTCGATGCGCCCCTACGCCAGCGGCCAGGCCTACCAGAACTACGTCGACCCGGCCCTGACCAACTGGCGGCAGGCCTACTACGGCGCCAACTACACCCGGCTCACCCAGGTCAAGGCCCGCTACGACCCGGACCGCGTGTTCACGTTCCCGCAGGCCGTCTAGGCGCGGTCCTGCGGGGTGCGCCGGGGCGGGCATGATGGTATCTCCGTAATTGTTGATGTCTATTCCCGTACGCTTGCTGGCCCGCCGATGGTGTCGGCTCGCCCCACCGATGTAGGTTCCGATGACAAGTAACGCTGAACTCCAGGCCGCGGCCTCGCCCGCCCGCGACGACCAGGTACAGGTCCTGCTCGTCGAGGACGACGACGGCGACGCCCTGCTGGTCGGCGAGTTGCTGCGCGAGGTAGGCGCCGCGGTCGTGGTGCGGCGCGCGCGGTCGCTCGCCCAGGCCAGCGCGCTGGTCTCCGGCGCGGCCTGCGTGCTGCTCGACCTGGGCCTGCCGGATTCGCAGGGCCTGAACGGGCTCAGGCAGCTGCTGCAGCTCGAGCCGGAGGCGGCCATCGTGATGCTGACCGGCCAGGCCAGCGAGCACCTGGGGGAGCAGGCGGTCCGGGCCGGGGCCCAGGACTACCTGGTCAAGGGCGACGTCGCGGGGCACCAGCTGAACCGGGTCATCCGGTACGCGGTCGAGCGGCGGCGCGCCGAGGAAGCGCAGCGCGCCCTGCAGATGGCGCAGATCCACGCTCAGGAGAACGCCCGGCTGGAGCGTGGCCTGCTGCCGTCGCCGCTGCTGACCGACCCGCGGCTGAGCGTATCGGCGCGCTGCCTGCCCGGCGGCAGCCACCACCTGCTCGGCGGCGACTTCTACGACGTGGTCGAGACGTCGGATCGCTGGGTGCACGCGCTCATCGGTGACGTCTGCGGCCGGGGCCCGGCCGAAGCCGCGCTCGGCGTCTGCCTGCGCGTGGCGTGGCGCACCATGGTGCTGGCCGGCCGGCCCGCCGACGAGATCTTGTCCACGCTCAACGAACTGCTCGAGCACGAGCGAGAAGACGACACCATGTTCGCGACACTGTGCATGATGTCGGTCCACCCCGACCGGAAGGCCGGCCGGGTCCGGATGGCCGGCCACCTGCCGCCGCTGCTGCTCAACCAGCACGGCGTCGTCGAGCTCCCGACCATGCCGGCTGCGCCCCTCGGCCTGTCCGATGTGCGGGACTGGCCGGGTACGCAGGTCCGGCTCGACGGCAGCTGGTCGATACTGCTCTACACCGACGGGCTTATCGAGGGCCGGATCGGGAAGGGGGCAGAGCGGCTCGGCAGCGAAGGCCTGATGGACCTGATCAGGGAATCCCCCAACGCCCTGGACAGGCCGGGTGAGGAGCTGCTCGACCAGGTGATCGATCGTGTCCGCGAGCTCAACGGAGGAGATCTGGACGACGACCTGGCCGTCCTGGCCCTCGGTTTCTCGTCCCCGGATGACCATGACTGACGTCAACGCCGCCCGTCAGCCGAGCCTGGCCAGCTCGGCAGCCGTCGCGGCCGACAAGGCCAGCGAGGCCAGCGGCGCTAACGGGACCAACCCGCCTGGGCCCGCCGCCGCGATGGGCCGGACGGCGACCGGTCCCGGCGCGGCGAAACGCTGGCCGCTCAGCCGGATCGTCGGCGTCGCCGTGCTGGCCCTGCTGCTCTTCTCGCTGGCCGCGATCGTCGCAGGCGGGCTCGCTCTGCTCAGCCTGCACGACAATCGCCAGCGGGTGACAGACACCCTCGACCCCGCCGCGCTCCAGGTTAAGCAGCTCAACATCGCACTGCTCGACCAGGAGACCGGCGTGCGCGGCTACGCGCTGAGTGGTCAGCAGGCCTTCCTGGCCCCGTACACCAGCGGCGTCACCGAGGAGCGGAACGCGATCAAGGCCCTGCAGGCCGTCTTCAAACAACTGCCGGGTTCCGCCACAGCGGATCTCCAAAGCGTGATCACGCAGGCACATTACTGGCGCTCCCGCTATGCGGAGCCGACCATCAACGAGGTCAGCCGCACCGGGAAGCCCGTGTTCAGCCCGACCATCCTGACCGGCAAGGCGGATTTCGACGCCCTGCGTGCCAAAGTCGGCGTGCTCCAGGCCGATGTCTCGGCCGCCCGGGCCCACGCGGTCGCCGCGCTGAACGATTCGGCGACCGTGCTGGACGTGGTGTTCATCGCGGTTGCGGTCGGCCTCGCGGCGATCGTGGTGCTGCTCGCGCTCGGCCTGCGGGCGACGGCGATCAGGCCGTTGCACCGGCTGGCCGCCGAGGCCCGCCGGGTGGCCGACGGTGACTTCGGGCACGAGGTCAACCTGACCGGTCCGCGCGAGGTGACCAGCCTGGCCGCGGACGTGAACAGGATGCGTGAGCGGATCTTGCAGGAGCTGTCGGCGACGAAGAACGCCAACACCATCCTGCAGGCTCACACCGAGGAACTGGAACGCTCGAACACCGAGCTCGAGCAGTTCGCCTACATCGCGTCGCACGACCTGCAGGAGCCGCTGCGGAAGGTGGCGAGCTTCACCCAGCTGCTGCAGCGCCGCTACGCGGGCCAGCTCGACGCCCGGGCCGATCAGTACATCGAGTTCGCGGTGGACGGCGCCAAGCGGATGCAGGCGCTGATCAACGACCTGCTCTCCTACAGCCGGGTGGGCCGGTCGACACGCGAACCGGCCCTGGTCTCGAGCGACGCCGCGCTGTCGCAGGCCAGGAACAACCTCGCGGCGGCCATGGAGGAGACCGGCGCCACCGTGGAGACAGGGCACCTGCCGCTGGTGCTGGCCGAGCTTACGCTGCTCACCGCGGTGTTCCAGAACCTGCTCAGCAACGCGCTGAAGTTCAGCGGCGGCAAGCCGCCGCGCATCGTGATCACCACCAGCCGCGACGGGCCCTTCTGGCTGTTCTCCTTCAGCGACAACGGGATCGGGATCCAGCCGGAGTACGCCGAGCGGATTTTCGTGATCTTCCAGCGCCTGCACGAGCGGAGCGCCTACCCGGGGACCGGCATCGGGCTGGCCATGACCAGGAAGATCATCGAGTATTTTGGCGGGCGGATATGGCTTGATACGACCTACACCGAAGGTTCCCGGTTCCTGTTCACGCTGCCCGTGCCGGCCGAGACGATGAACGAGGCCCCGGCGGACGAGAGCGCCGAACCGTCAGGAAGACTGACCCAGGCAGCAGCCGATGCCCTGCTCCGTGAAGACGAGGAAGCCGAATGACTGACTTCGATGAGTCCAAGGTAATCGACGTGCTGCTGGTGGAGGACGACGAAGGCGACGTCCTGATGACCACGGAGGCCTTCGAGTACTACAAGCTCCATAACCGGCTTCACGTGGTGCGCGACGGCGATCAGGCCTTGCAGTTCCTGCACCGGACCGGCCCCTACGCCGACGCGCCGCGCCCGGGACTCATCCTGCTCGACGTCAACCTGCCCCGGCGCAGCGGCCTGGAGGTGCTGGCCGAGCTGAAGCAGGATGACAACCTGCTCATGATCCCGGTGATCATGCTGACCACCTCGCGGGCCGAAGAAGACATCGTGCGCAGCTACTCGCTGCACGCCAACGCGTTCATCACCAAGCCGGTCGACTTCGAGCGCTTCATCGACGCCATCCGGCAGATCGACAATTTCTTCCTGACCCTCGTCAAGCTCCCCGTCTGACTAGGGCGGCTCCGACTAGGGCGGCTCCGACTAGGGCGGCTCCGACTAGGGCGGCTCCGACTAGGGCGGCTCCGACTAGGGCGGCGCACCGCTCACACCGGGATGGTGAGCAGGGTGCGGCCGTTCACCACGTCGACGTCGACGCGGGCCAGGTCGTTCCTCGGGATGGCGGTACCGCCCGCGATGACCAGGTGGGCCGGGTGGCCCGGCACCCCGTCACCCGGGGCGGGCACCAGCCATCCCATGACCACCCGCCGCTCCCCGGTCTTGGACACGGCGACCAGTTCGCACTCCACTGGTCCCCGCACTTTCGAGAGGTCCAGGGTGACCTGGGTACCCCAGGTTTTGGCCACCAGGCCGACGGTTCCGGCCACGCCGGTGCCGGGATCGGTGGCGGAGTGAAGCTGACCGGTGAGGACCACCGCCGACGCTGGGGGACTGCCGTGCTGCGGAGCCGTCGCGATGCCGACGGCGATACCCCCGGCGATCAGCACGATGACAGCCGCCGCCCCCAGCGCGACCTGCCAGCGTCTGCGCTGGCGCTGCCGCGTGCCGCGGCGGCGGATCAACTCGGTGACCGTCGCCTCGGCGGGCTCGTCCGCCGGCCCGACTGGCTCGATGCCCCGGAACAGTGCCGCCATGGGGGACAACTCGGCCAGCTCGGCGGCGCAGGACGGGCATCGGGCCAGGTGATCCTCGAACGCCAGCCGGTCCCGCTCTTCGAGCAGGCCCATCGAGTAGGCGCCGACGTCGGTGTGCTCGCCGCTCATGCCGGCACTCCTCGTTCGGCCAGGACCACCCGGAGCGCTCGGAGCGCGTAGTACACCCGCGACTTGACGGTGCCGACCGGGATCCCGAGGGTTTCGGCCGCCTCATTGACGGTGCGGTCGCGCAGGATGGTCTCGTTCAGCACCTCGCGATGGGCCGGCGAGAGCAGTTGCAACGCCTCGACCACCACCACCTTTCGCAGCAGGTCCTCCGTCGTGTCGGCGACGGGGGCGTTTTCGAGCATGTCGTCCCCCGTCTCAGCCGGCCGGGCGCTCTTGCGGCGCTTGTCGTCAATGACGATACGTCGGGCCACCGTGGCCAGCCAGGGCATCAGTGACGGCTCGGTCAGGTCGAGCTTGCCGCCCTGGCGCCAGGCCCGGACCATGGTCTCTTGCACGACATCCTCGGCGTGCTGCTGGTCACCCGCGGTCAGCCGCAGCACGTAGGACATCAGCGGCACCCGGTACTGCCGGTACATCTCGGTCACGATCGCGTCGTCAGCCGTGCGAGATCGCACTGCTCCCCACATCGCGTCGCTCCATCCAGGCCGTCGTCCGTCTGGTAGGAGATACGTGGCGGCACCGCCCGCAGGTTCAACGGAGAATTCTCAGAGCCAGTTGAACCCTGCGAGCCCGGTGCTGCGTACCCCTGCCCGACACTGGCCGCGCCGCTGTGGCGCCGCCATCGAAACAGGGGAGCACCCATGCACACCATCAAGCACCTGCGCCGACGCGCCGCGACCTGGGCCACCGCGGGGTTGGCCGCCACCGCCGTGGCGGGCGCCCTGAGCGTCACCGCGGCGTCCGCGGCCCCGGTGACCAGCGCCGCAGGCCACGACGGCGCGTTCACGTTCGCTCTGGTGCCGTCGCCCGGCATCAAGTCCTGCCTGCCCCACGCCGGCGGCCGGGTCACCATCATCCCCGGGTCGCAGAACGACACCATGCAGGTCTCGATCTTTGGTATGCCGCGAAACGCGGACTTCGACCTGTTCGTGATCCAGCAGCCGCTCAAGCCGTTCGGCGTTTCGTGGTACCAGACCGACGTCAACGCCGACAGCCACGGCTTCGGCCACGCGACGGTCCGGGGCGTCTTCGACGTCGAGACCTTCTCAGTGTCGCCGGGCGGTACCACCACATTCGCGCCGACCCACCAGTACCACCTCGGACTGTGGTTCAACGATCCCAACGTCCCGTACAACCTGGGTTGCGAGCCCAACGGGCCGGGTACGCAGCCGATCGTGACGCCGTTCAACGGCGAGCAGCACGCCGGCATCCAGGTGCTCAACACCTCCGAGTTCCCGGTCAATGCGGGTCCGCTGTCACACGTGCACCGCTGACCAGCGCAGGCGAGGGCCGTGGTCGCGGCCCTCGCCTGCCTGTCCGGGACGAGGGGGCGGCTGCTGGATGTGCCAGGGTGTGGTCGTGAGCAACGATGTGAACCGGCGGCGCGCAGCCTACTGGGACAAGCAGGCGGGCCGGTATGACCGCGAGATGGACCGCTGGGACCGGCGCCTGTTCGGGGACAGCCGGCCGTGGGTGTGCGGCCGGGCCGCCGGTGACGTCCTTGAGGTAGCCGTCGGCACCGGGCGCAACTTCGCGTTCTACCCCGATGGCGTGCGCCTCACCGGGGTCGACTGGTCCCCGGCCATGCTCGGCATCGCGCGCGAGCGTGCGGCGGCCCTGGGCCGCGAGGCTGACCTGCGGCCGGGCGACGCCCAGGCGCTGGACTTTCCCGACGGATCGTTCGACACCGTGCTCTGTGCGCTCGGGTTGTGCGCCATCCCCGATGACCGGCGCGCGGTCAGCGAGATGGCACGCGTGCTGCGCCCGGGTGGCCGCATGCTGCTCGTCGATCACGTGGCCGCGTCCGCGCGTGCGCTGCGGGCCGTGCAATGGCTGTACGAGCGGATCAGCATCCCGCTGGCCGGCGAGCACTTCCGCCGTAGGCCGCTCACCCACGTGCGGGAACTTGGCTTGGAGATCGAGGAGACGCAGCGCCTCAAGCTCGGCATCGTCGAGCGCGTCTGCGCGCGGAAAGCAAAGTTAGCCCCGTTAAGATCTTCAGTGCCAGTAACGGGACACGAAGGGAGCCTGATGTACGACGCGACGTTGGCCGAGACCGTCACCATCCGCGGCGACGGAGGGGACGAGATCGAGGCTTACCTGGCCAGGCCGATGAGCCAGGGGCCGTTCGGCGGCGTGGTGGTGATCCACCACATGCCAGGCTACGACGCGGAGACCAAGGAAATAGCCCGCCGGTTCGCCGCGGGTGGCTACAACGCGCTCATGCCGAACCTCTACCACCGTGACGCGCCCGGCGCCAGCCCGGACGACGCCGCCGCGACCGCGCGTGCCCAGGGCGGCGTGCCCGACGCGCGGCTGATCGGTGACGTGGCCGGGGCGGCGGCTCACCTGCGCGCCCTGACCTCCGCCAACGGCAAGGTCGGCGTGATCGGCTACTGCTCCGGCGGCCGCCAGTCGGTCCTGGCCGCCTGCAGCCTCCCGCTCGACGCGGCCGTCGACTGCTACGGCGCTTACGTGGTCGGCACCCCGCCGGAGGGCATGCCGCTGAAGGTCGGCCCCATCAAGCACCTCATTAAGGACCTGTCCTGCCCGCTGCTCGGCCTGTTCGGCGCGGACGACCAGTATCCCTCGACCGAGCAGGTCGACGAGCTCGAAGAAGAGCTGAAGGCGCAGGGCAAGACCTACGAGTTCCACACCTACGAGGGTGCCGGCCACGCCTTCTTCGCGGTCAACCGTACCGCCTACCGTCCCGAAGCCGCCGTCGACGGCTGGGCGAAGATCTTCACCTGGTTCGGCCGCTACCTGGCCAGCTAACCCACCCAGCCCGCTAACCCCAGCCCGCTAACCCCAGCCCGCTAACCCCAGCCCGCTAACCCCAGCCCGCTAACCCCAGCCCGCTAACCCCAGCCCGCCAAATCCCTCAAACCCCACGTCTCCCCCCAGCCCCAGCGCGGGGTCGGCAAACATTATCGTGCGCTGTTACTGCCCCGTGGCGGGCAGTAACAGCGCACGATAATGGCCATCGCGCTCAGTGGGCGCTCGAGGCGGCCCAGATGTTGATGCCGGCCTCCACGGCGTCGCGGTCGATCGCGGCCAGTTCATCGTCGGTGAAGGTGCTGTGGCCGGCCGCGGCGAGGTTCTCTTCGAGTTGCGCGACGCTGCTGGCGCCGATGAGTACCGAGGTCACCCGCTGATCCCGCAGCGCCCAGGACAGCGCGAGCTGCGCCAGCGACTGGCCCCGGGACGCGGCGATCTCGGCCAGCGCGCGCACATGCACCAGGGTCCGCTCGGAAAGCTGATCGGCGGACAGCGAACCGTCCTGAGCGGCCCGTGAGCCTGTCGGCACGCCATTCAGGTACTTGCCGGTCAGCACGCCCTGGGCCAGCGGCGAGAACGCTATGCAGCCCACGCCCTCGCGGCCGAGCACGTCGAGCAGGCCGCCCTCGATCCACCGGTTCAGCATCGAGTACGACGGCTGGTGGATCAGCAGCGGCGTGCCCATCCGCTGCAGGATGGAGAGCGCGTCCATGGTCCGTTCGGCGGAGTAGGAGGAGATCCCGGCGTACAGCGCCCTGCCCGACTGGACCGCGGTGTGCAGCGCGCCCATCGTCTCCTCGAGCGGAGTGTCCGGGTCGAAGCGGTGCGAGTAGAAGATGTCGACATATTCCAGGCCCATCCGGTGCAGCGACTGGTCCAGGCTGGCCAGCAAGTACTTGCGCGAGCCGTGGTCGCCGTAGGGGCCCGGCCACATGTCATAGCCGGCCTTGGTGGAGATGATCAGCTCGTCGCGGTACGGGCGCAGGTCCTCCCGCATGATCCGGCCGAAGTTGATCTCGGCCGAACCGTACGGCGGTCCGTAGTTGTTGGCCAGGTCGAAGTGCGTGACGCCGAGGTCGAACGCGCGGCGCAGGACGGCCCGCTGATCATCGGTAGGCTTGCCGTCGCCGAAGTTCTGCCACAGCCCGAGTGACACCTCGGGCAGCATGATCCCGCTGCGCCCGCAGCGGCGGTAGGGAAGCCTGTTATAACGGTCATCGGCAGCGACATAGGTCATGCCGGAAGTCTTTCACCGCCGGCGGGCACCCATACGGCTGGGCCATGAAATCATGTTGCCGGCGGTATACCACAACGAGAGGGGACGGGCGATGTACGACGCGATGCTGGCGGAGAGCGTCACCGTTACCGGGCACAACGGTGATGAGATCGAGGCCTACTTGGCCCGGACCCTCCAGGCCGGCCCGGTCGGCGGCGTGGTGGTCATCCACCACCTGCCCGGTTACGACCGTCAGACCGCGGAATTCACCAGGGCGTTCGCGGCCGGAGGCTTCAACGCGGTGATGCCCAACCTCTACCACCGCGAGGCGCCAGGCGCAGCCCCCGACGACGCGATGGCGGCGGCCCGGGCGTCGGGCGCGATCCCCATCCCGGACGAGCGGATCGTCGGCGAGGTGGCGGGCGCGGCAGCCTACCTGCGCGGGCTGAGCAACTCCGACGGCAAGATCGGCGTGATCGGCCACTGCTCGGGCGGCCGCCAGGCGTTCCTGGCCGCGATCAGCCTGCCACTCGACGCGGCCGTGGACTGCTACGGCGGCTTCGTGGTCGGGACCGCGCCCGAGGGTCATCCGCTGCACGGCGTGCCCCCTCTGGTCGACCGGGCCGGGGACCTGTCCTGCCCGCTGCTCGGCCTGTTCGGCCGGGACGACGTGGCACCGTCTCCGGACCAGGTCGCCGAGCTCGAGCAGGCGCTCAAGACGCACGGCAAGAGCTATGAGTTCCACTCCTACGACGGCGCCGGCCATGCCTTCATGCAGGTGGACCGGCCCAGCTACCGGCCCGAGGCCGCCGTGGACGCCTGGCAGCGCATCTGGGAGTTCTTCGGCCGCTACCTGTTATCGTCGCTGCTTGGGAAGGAGTCGCAATGTGCACTTACCTAACGGAGAAGGTCTCGATCAGCGGTAGCGGCAAGGGCTCATCCGGTTGGTTCCGGCTGACTGACGCGAGCGTGTACTTCGACCACCCGGTGCACGCGCAGGCGGAGCATACGCTCAACATCGACTTCCTCGACCCGGGCGCCGGTCCCTCGGCGCGGGTCGCGGTCGAGCTCACCGCGGAATCGGCCCGGGCCCTGGCCAAAGCCATTCAGGCCACCCTGGACTCCGCCCCTCCCGGCCTGGTCACCTGACGCAACCACGCGCCCCCGGGAGCCGCGGCAACGCGGGCCCGGGCCGACCTCCTGACCCCCTGACCCCCGGGAACCCCCGGAAATGTCAGTGCCTCATGTCACTATGCATGTAGGGCACCCGCGGAGGGTGGCACACGCGGGTTGGAGGCGGCAGGGAATGCGGTTCATCGTCGAGCGGGACGCGCTGGCTGAGGCGGTGGCCTGGGTGGCGCGCTCGCTGCCATCGCGCCCCGTGCTGCCCATCTTGTCGGGACTGCTGCTCGAAGCCTCCACGGATAGCCTGACCCTGTCCTGCTTCGACTACGAGGTGTCGGCCCGGATTCAGGTGGACGCCGAGGTCACCGAGGCGGGCACCGCGCTCGTGCCCGGGCGCCTGCTGGCCGAGATCACCCGGAGCCTGCCGCCACTTCCGGTCGAGGTGGATCACGAGAAGGATGACGTCACCGTGACCTGCGGCCCGGCGTCGTTCACCCTGGTGACGCTCCCGGTCAAGGAGTATCCGCGGCTGCCCGAGCTGCCCCGGCTGGCAGGCACCGTCGACGGCGGCGTGCTCGCCACTGCGATCGGTCAGGTCGCGCCCGCGGCCAGCCGCGACGACACGCTGCCGGTCATCACCGGGGTGAACCTCGAGATCGACGGGGACATCATCAGGCTGGTGGCCACCGACAGGTACCGGCTCGCCATCCGCGAGCTTGGCTGGCATCCCGCTCACCCGGGCTCCCGCAGCACGCTGCTCGTTCCGGCTAAGACGCTGTCCGACGCCGCGCGGATGATGACGCCAGGCGTTCTCGTCCGGGTCATGATGCGCGGCGAGCAGGGTGCGGGAGGCACGTGGACGGCCGGCGCGAGTTCCGGGGACTCGCTGCGCGCGGCCGATGCGATGGTCGGGTTCGAGTCGGGCGGGCGGCGGTTGACCACCCGCCTGATCGCGGGGGAGTACATCAAGTACATGTCCAGGTTCCCGGATGATTTCGGCAGCCGCGGGGACATGCCGGCCGTCCCGCTCGCCGAAGCAGTCAAGCGGGTGGCGCTGGTCGCGGAGCGGGGCAGCTCGGTGCGGCTGTCGTTCGGCCACGGCCGGGTCACCATCGAGGCGGGTACCGAGGGGCAGGCGCGGGCGCGGGAGACGGTGCCTGCGGACTTCTCCGGGGAAGAAACCACGATCGCGTTCAGCCCGCACTACCTGATGGACGGCCTTGGCGCGGCCCTGATCGCGGCCACCGGCTCCCCGCCCGCCGCGGACAAGGCACAGAACGCCGACAAGACCCAGAACGCGGGCAAAGCGCAGAACGCTGAGAAGACGTCCATCCCCGATGAGGCGCGGATCCACCTGCAGTTCACCAGCCCGACCAAGCCCGCCTTGATCACCGGCAGCGCCGGTCCCGAGGGTGAGTCCGCCCCGGACTACCGCTACCTGGTTGTGCCGCTGCGTGCGCTGGCCAGCACCTGACCGCCATCGCGTGCGCTGGGCGGCTAGGGCCGGCCTGCGTGCGCCGGCTAGGGGTTAGCCGGGGGCGGCCAGTGCGGATACGGCCCGTTCACGTAAGCGTGCCGGGACATCCAGGCCATGATCAGTATCCAGGTGGCCAGGGCGAAGAGCAGCATCGCGAAGACGAGGAACCGGCCCGGGTCCGGTGCCGGGACCGGAACCTCGGCGCGGGCGGCTTTGGGCGGCCGGGGGAGATCGGCCATCAGGCCGTCGATCTGGCGCTGAGTCTTGGCGGTCAGGGCGGAGTCGATCCGCTCGGTCAGCTCGTCGAAGGTCAGCCGGCCCGCGACGAAGTGCTCGCGCAACTGGGTCATGGCCGCGTCGCGCTCCGCGTCGCCAATCCTGAGGTTGTAGTCGTACCGTGTCCGGCCGGGCACGTGCCAGCCCGGTACCAGCTCTTCGCGCGGCGGCACCGCGTCAGGATCCTCGTCTACCATTCCGGTTCGGACGTCGTATCGCCTTGTCATCGGCTCCCAGAATTCGCCAGGCCGGCTGCCTCACACTTCCAACGATAAGTCGAGCCGGCCCGGTGCGGAACCCGGAGGTAGCGATAATCACCAGCGGCGGCGTCCGCGGGGTCCCCTGGGACCGCGCGGCCCGCCGTAGCGGCGCCGCCTGCTGAGCCCGAACAACCGCTTGACCAGCGCCAGGGCCGCGAAGAACAGGACAATCGCCAGCGGCCTGTCACCGCCGCCGAGACCGAAGAGGAAGATGCTGCCGAGGATCAAGAAGAACCAGATCAGGCCCATTAGCGGCGCGAAGCCGCCGCGCAGCCCCTGGCCGCCTCCGCAGCCGCCTTGGCGGTAGTCCTGACCCGGCTGACCGACCATCGGCTGCTGCCAGTCTGATTGCTGCCCGGCCGGTCCCTGCCATGCGGTACCCCCGTACGGCATGCCAGCGGCCGGGTGCGCGGCCTGCGGGAGGTCACGCATCACGGGGTTCAGGTCGGCCTTGGTCTTGGCCGCGAACGCCAGGTCCAGGCGCTCGTTCAGTTCCTCGAGCGTCAGCCGCCCGTCGGCATAGTGCTCACGCAGCTGAGCAGCGACCGCTTCACGGTCGGCGTCCCCGATGCGCACGTTGAATCCCGTAGCCATCGTGCCCTCCGTAGCAAGAACGGGGAATCCCAAGTAGTTAGCACGATATATCGCGAGACATCGGACGGCAAGTTGAGTCGGCATACACGTATCAGCGAAGCCGAAACGCCCTCCGGTTAAGTGCTTCGTCAGGGTGTTGGTGGCAGGGAGGGGCCATGATGCGCCAGTCGCTCCAGCAGGTATGGCCAGAACGCGCCAAGGTAAGCCTAGGCCCGGCCGCAATAGGGAGGATAGCCCCGCTGAAGGCGGGAGCGACCACCATTGGAACCCGTCCGGTGCCCTCGTACGGTGGACGAACCATGGGGGTCACCAGCTGGCGCCAGCGGGCGCCGCAGGCGACGTTCCGGCAGCGTGTCGTCGGCTGGCGGGCGCGCAACTGGCGCCGCGCCGTGCTGACCTGGTTCCTGCTTTCCCTTATCATCATGGCCGTCGCGGCCGAGCCCAAGGCGGACTTCCCGAAGGCGCAGGCCGGTTCGGTGCCTGCCGTCCGGATGGTCCTGCGCGTGGCGGGCGGCCTCACCGCGGCGGGCGTCCCCATGCTGCTCATCGCCCTGCCCTAAGACCCAGGCTGCCCTTAATGATGCCGAACGGTCCTGGTACATGCCGCGGCCAGCTCCGTACCGTCGCCGGGGACAGCGCGAACCCCCACGTTCCCGGCGCCGTGACGCGGCCGCAGCCAGCCGTGGCGAGTGCCGCGCCCGCTCGCTAGAGTCGGCACCGGGCACCAAGCCCCAGACAGCAAGGACGCTTGAGCGGGAGGCCAGCATGGCGAGTTCTCATCTGACCGCCGGATCCGGTGACCACCACGTGCTGGCCATCCACGGCTGGTTGGGCTCCTCCCGCGGCTGGGGTTCGCTGCCTGACTACCTCGACCCGTCGACCTATTACCCGATGTTCGAGGCGCCGGTGTCGCTCGCGACCTCCATCGAGGAGTTCCTGGGGCGGGAGTGACCACGATAGCCAGGGTGGCGGGTCCGGCCCGGCCGGACACCGAGATCGTCTTCGACCCGGCCACCTACACCGGCGGCGTGCCGTTCGACGCCCTGGCCCGGCTGCGCCGCGACACCCCGGTGGCCTGGGTGCCCGAGATCCCCGTTCTTGGCTGGCCGGAAGGCCCCGGGTTCTGGCTGGTGCTCAGGCACGCCGACGTGGAATCGGTGCTGAAGCAGCCGGCGCTGTTCTCTTCCTCGCTCGGCGCGACCCAGATCCGGGACCCGGCCACGCCGCAGGCGCTCGGCTACGTCCGCCGGATGATGCTGAACATGGACCCGCCCGAGCATTCCCGGCTGCGGCGGCTGCTGAGCCGGTCGTTCACGCCGCGGGCGGTCGCCCAGCTCGAGGACCGCATCCGCGGCCACGCCCGGGCCATCTGCGATCGCACCTTCACCGGCCCGCGGGGTGAGTGCGACTTCGCCAAGGACGTGGCCGCCGACCTGCCGCTGCTCGCCCTGGCCGACATTCTCGGCGTGCCCGGGCAGGATCGGTGGCTGCTGTTCGACTGGTCCAACCGGGTCATCGGCTACCAGGATCCCGACTACGCCTCATCGGCCGAGTTCGACCCGGACACCGGGACGGCCATGGCCCGCGAGGCGCTGTCGGTCCGGCCGGTTCCGGACGCCGGCGGCCGGATGCCGGACCCACGCACCCGGGAGGGCATGCCGGACCTGTACGCCTACGCCCACCTGCTGGCCGAACAGAAAAGGCGCCGTCCCGGGGACGACGTGATGTCGATTCTGCTGGCCCAGTCCGACGACGGCGGCCAGGTGTCGGTGGCCGAGTTCGAGAACATGTTCTGGCTGTTCGCCGTGGCCGGCAACGAAACGCTGCGCAATGGCCTGCCCGGCGCGTGCGTCGCGCTGCTCGAGTATCCGCAGGCCCAGGACGAACTGCGGGCCGACCCTGCGCTGCTGCCCGTCGCGGCCGACGAGATGCTGCGCTGGTGGACGCCGGTGATGACGTTCCGCCGGACCGCGACCGCCGACTGCGAGCTCGGCGGCCAGCCGATCCGCGCGGGCGACAAGGTGGTCGTCTCCTTCACCTCGGCCAACCGCGACGACGCCGTCTTCGCCGACCCCAGCCGCTTCGATATCCGCCGCCACCCCAATCCGCACCTGGTGTTCGGCCACGGCCCGCACTTCTGCCTGGGCGCCCACCTGGCCCGTACCCAGATGCGTGCCCTGTTCGCCGAGATGCTGGCCCGCACGTCCGCCCTCGCTTACGCCGGGCCGCCCTCCTACCTGCGCTCTAACTTCCAGCGCGGCGTCAAGCGCCTTCCCGTCGCCTGGACCGCCTGACCGGCCCCAGGGAGCACAATGTGTCTGTGCGCTGCCCGATCCTGATCGGCCGAGAGGAACCCGCGGCCCTGATCACCGGGGCGGTCACCCGGCTGGCGGGGCCGCGCCGCGGTGGAGCGCTGGTCGTGACCGGCGAGGCAGGGGTCGGCAAGAGCAGGCTCGCCGGGCACATGAGCGCGGTGGCCGCCAGGGCAGGCGTCCTGGCCGTCACCGGGCGGGCCTTGCCCGCCGGGATCGGCGGCCCGCTCGGCCCGGTCGCCGAGATCATCATGGCCGTCACCCGTGATCGTCCCGCGCCGTCCGACCCGGATCTGGTTCCGTACACGGCGGTGCTGGCCGCGTTGGTGCCGCAGTGGCGGGAGTCCGGGCGGCCCGCCCCGGCGGAGCCGGTCCTGGTTACGGCCGAGGCCGTGTTGCGAGTGCTGCGGTGGGCCACGCAGGGCCGCATTTCCTAGGAGGTTCCCATGGCCATTGCCGCGGTGTTCGAGTTCCCCAGTGAGACGGTCGAGAAGTACCACAAGGTCTTCGAGGCCGGGGATGCCATCATCGACCAGCCCGACCGCATGTACCACGTCTGCTACCGGACCGGGACCGGATTCACGGTCATCGACATCTGGGCCGATGAGCAGTCGTTCGCCGCGTTCGGCGAGACCTTGGGCCCCGCGATCCAGCGGGCAGGCCTCGACGCCCGGCCGGCCGTTTACCCGGTCGAGCAGGTCATGACCCAGGACGGCACCCGGACTGCCTGACCAGGCGCGGATGCCCGGCGGAGCGAGGCCCGCCGGGCATCCCGCGCGCCTACGGCCCGGGGAAGCGCCCTCCGCGGCGGCCCGGTCCTACCGTCCCCAGATATCCTTTGACGTCACACCACCACCTTGAGGCTGCTGACAGCCCCTAGGACCGCCGGAATGTCAGTGGGTACCGCTAAGTTGGACTGGGGCAGATTCGGTGATGGGAAGTGCCTTGGTCACCTACGAACGAAAAAACCAGGCCGCGCAGCGGGCGGGTGAACGGCGGCGAGCGGAACTCGGGGAGTTCCTGAAGGCGCGCCGGGCCCGGCTCAGCCCGGCCGATTTCGGCATGCCGCCCGGTTCCCGGCGTCGTACCCCGGGGCTGCGCCGCGAGGAAGTGGCGCTGCTGGCCGGCGTCGGCGTCACCTGGTACACCTGGCTGGAACAGGGCCGCGAGATCAACGCAAGCACTCAGGTGCTCGACGCGGTGGCCAGCACCCTCCGGCTGGACCGGGTGGAACGGGAACACCTGTACCGGCTGGCCGAGGCGACGCCGCGGCGCGCGGAGTGCTCGCGCCAGGCCGTGCCCGAAACCATCCGCGAGATCGTGTTTTCGCTCGATCCGCTTCCGGCGTCCCTGATCAACAGCCGGTTCGACATCCTGCTGAGCAATGACGCTTCCGAGGAACTGTTCTGGGAGTGGCACTCGCTGCCGTGCGTCCACAAGAACACCCTGTGGTGCTGCGTCACCGAGCCGGCCGCCCGGGGCAACCTCATGGAGTACGACGCGCACGTCCGCTACCTAGTGGCGCGGTTGCGCTCCGCGTACAGCAGTCACATCGGCGACCCGGACTGGGAGGAGGACATCCGCCGGCTGGCCAGCCTGAGCCGCGAGTTCGCCGAACTGTGGGCCCGCCACGAGGTGGCCGACGCCGAGCCCCGCGCGGTCACCTACCGGCACCCGCATGCCGGGACGCTCCGGCTGACCAGCAACGAACTCCACGTACCCGATATGCCCGACGCGCGCATCGTCGTCTACACGCCGCAAGACGACGACACCCGGGCCAGGATGCCGCTGACCCGGCGAACCGCGACTCCCGCAGCGGCCCGCGCACAAGTCACAGGGTTGTTACGCAGGAAAGTCCGGCCGGGGCCTCCTGCAGGCGCTGATGACGTGCTATACCATTGCTATGCAAACGGTTGCAGCATTGGCCGCGGATGGCCGGACGGAAAGCGCGGTGACCAGGAAATACGAGCCGCGGGTACCCGAGGGTGTCGATGTCACCCGGCCGAGCATTGCCCGGATCTACGACTACTTGCTTTTCGGCAAGGACAATTTCGCCGCTGACCGCGCCGCGGCAGAAAAGCTGATGCAATCGCGGCTTGACCCGAGACGGCTCGCCCTGGCGAGCCGCGGGTTCCTCCGCCGCACCGTGCGCTTCCTCGCCCAGCAGGGCGTATCCCAGTTCCTCGACCTGGGCAGCGGCCTGCCCACGTCGCCCAACGTGCACGAGGTCGCGCGCGACGTCGTCCCGGCCGCGCGGGTGGTGTACGTGGACCACGATCCGATCGTGGTCGCCCACAACGACGCGCTGCTCGCGACGCGAGACGGCGTGATCACCATCCGCGCGGACGTGCGCGACCCGGACGCCGTGCTCGAGGACCACGCACTGGCCGCGTGCATCGACTTCAGTCGGCCCGTCGCGGTCCTGCTGCTGAGCGTGCTGCACTTCATCAGCGGTGACGAAGACGCGCCCGGGATCATCGCCAGGTTCCGCGAGCGCATGGCACCCGGCAGTTACCTGGCCATCTCCATCGGCACCTCGGACGGCGCCGACCCGGAGATGCTCGCCGAGGCCACCGGGACCTACGCGGATGCCCGGATGCCGTTCACGCTCAGGCCGCGCGCCCAGATCATAGATCTCTTCGACGGCTTTGACCTGGTCGAGCCCGGTCTGGTCCCGCTGCCCGAATGGCGGCCTGCCTTCAACACCGACCGCACGCCGCTGAACGGCCCCACCCTGGGTGCCGTAGCCCGGCTAACGGCCTGACCGCCAGGGATCAGTTGAGGAAGTAGCTGCTGCCGCCGGACTCGGGGTTGGTGACCATGGCGATGACCGTAACCGTGCCGGCGTTGGCGAAGGTCAGCCGCAGCATGATGTCCTTGCCGTCGTGCATGGCTCCCGCACCGGTGATCAGCAGGTGGAACGAGTTGGGATTGAGCAGGGTCATCGAGTTAGCCGGGAGGGGAATGTCCGGCACGGTGCGCATGGTCATGATGCTCCCGTGCCGCGCCACCGGGGCACGCAGCTGCACCATGCCGCCCACGCTGGTCTGCACGGAGATCAGCTTGTCGGCCCGGCCGTTGTTCCGGATGTCCAGGTACGCGACCGTGGTGCCCGGCGTCGTCGGCTGCGGCACGTACGCGCTGGCCACGGCGATCGATGACGCGGCGCTGGCCGATGCGCACCCGGTCACCGTGAGCGCCGCCAGCAAGGCCGCGCCCGCGATCGGTAGAACCGGCCTCGGTCTGCGCATGCTCACAGGCTACTCTGCTGGCCCGGGGGGACGACCCCCCGCGACCCCCCGCTCCTGGGGGGACCCATTCCCCCAGACCCCCCTTGGACGGCGGTGCCCAGCAGGCCGAGCGGCGGGGAGCCGAGATCCAGCATCGCCTTGTGGAACCGCTGCAGCGTGAAGCCGGCGCCCCAGTCCTTCCTGGCCCGTTCGCGGAGCTTGAGGATCTCTAGCTTGCCCCAGGTGTACCGGCCGTAGGTCGGGTCGAACGTAGCCCTCCGGGCCTCGGAAAGCGCCGCGGGTCCGGACAGGTGCGTATCGGCCTCGAACCGGCGTGCCGCGTCCTCGATCGTCATCCCGGCCGTGTGCACCCCGATGGCGCACGCCAGCCTGGTCACCCGTACCAGCGCTTCCAGCCAGATCCCGATCGCGATCCGCGGGTCGTCGGCGCCGAACCCTTCCTCCACGCACAGTTCCTCGCCATAATGGGCCCAGCCCTCGACGAACGCGCTGGACTGCAGCGTGCACCGAACCTCCGAGGTCAGATGCCGCATCGCGCGGCCGTGCGAGAAGTGCCCGGGCGCCACCTCGTGCACGGTGATGCCGGGCAGCGTGGCGTGACTGAACACCTCAAGCCACTCTTCTTGCTCTTGTTCCGGCCAGGACTCCTCGGGCGGCGTGATGTGGTACCACGATGGGCCTTCCGGCTCGCCGGGCGCTGCCCACGACATCATCGCCATCGCCCACCGTCGCGACTCGGGCGCCAGGCCGACCAGGCACACGCCGTCGTGGTAGGGGACCAGGTCGTGCTCGCGAGTGAACTCGATGGCCCGTTCGGTCCAGAGCCGGGCCGCGTCGATCACCCCGGCGCCGTCGGGGTGATCCCGGACCAGGTTGCGGGCTACGTCGAGCGCGGGCCGCCCGGGTTCGAGCCGGGCGCACCCGTCGGCGAGCAGGGCGTGCAGCCGGTCCCGTTCGGCGTCGGCCTGCTCAGCGAGCCTGCCCAGGTCAACCGGCATCGCCTCGGCGCTGCTCATCAGCGTGGCGAGCCCGGAACCGCCGAGCGCCGGATCGGGATCGCCGTCCGCCGCCACGCGTTCGGCGTGCGCGACCAGACGCGCGTGCGCGGCCCGCGCGGCCGCGAGGGCAGCCTGGCCGGAATCGCCCGGCCCGGCGGTGAGCCCGGCGGCCAGCCCGCGGATGCCGCCGAGCAGCGCCTCGGCGACCGGCGCGCTCACCTGGTCGAGCGATTCGATGGCCGCGTCGGTGACCCGCGGCCAGGCGGCGAGGTGCTCGGTCCGCGCGGCGTCACGTTGTTCCTGCGGGGCATAGTCCCTGTCGTAGCAGGCCAGGTCGAGCTCGCCGAGGTGCAGGATGGGGTTCCTGCGATGCAGTTCGAGCTCGGCGTAGGTGACCCGCCTCTGCTCCTCCGCCGCCGACAGGTGAGCCTCGTCGTGCGCGTCCGCGAGTCGCTCGCCGTCGGCCCGCGCCGCCGCCAGCCGGGCGAGCCCGGCGCGGACGCCAGCCGGGGAAAGATCCTGCGGCTTGCCGTCGTACTCGTGGCGGCCGGCGTATTCGCGTGCCTCGGAGACATCGAGATCGCAGACGGCGCGCACCCGCGGGGAGAGATCCATGCGGCAGACGTTACCGGAGGCGCCGGCTACGGAAGGAAGACCCCCGGCATCCCGGTTAGGGCGTGGTTCCCTGGACCCCCTGGCCGACACACAGGCCGCCCCGCCGCGGCTTGATGAGAGGATCGGGTCATGGGCGACATTCCCGAATTCACGACTAGACCCGAACTGGCGGGCACGTTCGGCATGGTGGCCTCGACGCACTGGCTGGCCTCGTCGGCCGGGTTGGCGGTGCTCGAACACGGCGGTAACGCGTTCGACGCGGCGGTCGCCGCCGGCCTCGTGCTTCAGGTGGTCGAGCCGCACCTGAACGGCCTCGGCGGTGAGGTGCCGGTCATCGCCCATCACGCCGGCCGTGGCGAGACCTTCGTGCTCTGCGGGCAGGGAACCGCGCCGGCCGCAGCCACCCCGGAGGCGTTCGCCGGCCTCGGGCTTGACCTCGTGCCTGGCAGCGGACTGCTCGCCGCCTGTGTGCCCGGCGCGTTCGGGGCCTGGATGATGCTGCTGCGGGAGTACGGCACGCTCCGGCTGCGGGACGTGATGGGCTACGCGATCGGGTACGCGGCCAGCGGCTACCCGCTGCTGCCCGCCATCGGCTGGGGCATCGCCAGCGTGGCCGAGCTGTTCCGGGACCACTGGCCGAGCTCGGCCGAGGTCTACTTGCCAGACGGCCAGGTGCCCGCGCCGGGCACCCTGTTCGCCAATCCCGCGCTGGCCGCCACCTACCAGCGCATCCTGGACGAGGCAGAAGTGGCCAGCCACGATCGCGACGAGCAGATCGAGGCCGCCCGGCGGGTCTACTACGAGGGTTTCGTCGCCGAGACGATCGCCGCCTACGTCGCGGCCGCCGAGGTCATGGACGTGACCGGCCGGCCGCACGGGGGACTGCTGTCCTACGCTGACCTGGCGGGCTGGCACCCGCGGCTCGAGGAACCGCTGACCTACGACGTCGGCGGTCTGACCGTGTGCAAGACCAAGCCCTGGGGCCAGGGGCCGGTGTTCCTCCAGCAGCTCGCGCTGCTCGACGGCTTCGACCTGGCGGCCATGGGCCCGGGCACTGCGGACTACATGCACACCGTGACCGAGTGCGGCAAGCTCGCGTTCGCCGACCGTGAGGCCTGGTACGGCGATCCGGACTTCACCGACGTGCCGGTCAAGGCGCTGCTTTCCGCCGAGTACGCCGACGCCAGGCGCCAGCTGGTCGGACCCGAGGCGTCCGCCGAGCTGCGTCCCGGCGCCCCGGACGGCAGGCCGCCCCGGCTGCCGGCCTTCGCCATCGGCACGGTCTCCGGGAACGGCGACGACGGGAGTGTGGCCCCGAGCCTGGACGTGGAGCCGCCCACGCCGCGGCTGGACCCCGGCACCGGCGAGCCGACGATGCGCAGCAGCGGTCCCGACCCGCGAACAGGCCCGGCCACATCGAGCTACCGGGCCGGCGACACCTGCCACCTCGACGTGGCCGACCGGTTCGGCAACATGGTCTCCGCCACGCCGAGCGGCGGCTGGCTGCAGTCCTCGCCGGTCATCCCCGGCCTCGGCTTCTGCCTCGGCACGCGGGCACAGATGTTCACCCTCACCCCCGGTCTGCCCGCCACGCTCGCGCCGGGGAAGCGGCCGCGCACCACGCTCACCCCGAGCCTCGCGCTCCGCGACCGCGAGCCGTACATGGCGTTCGGCACACCCGGCGGCGATCAGCAGGACCAGTGGACGCTGCTGTTCTTCCTCAACCACCTGACGTTCGGCATGAACCTGCAGCAGGCGATCGACTTCCCGTCGTTCCACTCCGCGCATATGCCGTCGTCGTTCTACCCGCGCCAGGCGCAGCCCCGCGTGCTCGACGTCGAGTCGCGGGTCGGCCCTGGAGTGATCGAGGAACTGCGGCGCCGCGGTCACCTGGTCAACGTCCGTCCCCCCTGGTCGCTGGGCCGCGTCAGCGCCGTCGCCCGGCGCAGCGGCGTCCTGTACGCGGCCGCCAACCCCCGCGGCATGCAGGGCTACGCCGTCGGCCGTTAACCCCGGCCGAGGCCAGCATCCCCGGCCGAGGCCAGCATCCCCGGCCGAGGCCAGCATCCCCGGCCGAGGCCAGCATCCCCGGCCGAGGCCAGCATCCCCGGCCGAGCCTCCACCACCCCTGACTGTCGCCGGATGTTAGACACCCGGTGGCGGCCTGTTCACTCAAACGACCCCGAATCCAGCGTGTCATCACACTGAGGATGACGCATGTCATGGGAGGTTCCTGAGGGACGGCACTACCCGAGCTGGCCGGCCCGATGGTGGTATGGGTAACCAGGGGTCGGGCCGGAGAGACCGGCCACGTGAAGTCCGAAACAGGGGAACGACATGAGTCAGCATGGGACGGGTTACGGCACTTCCGTCAGTGCCACCAGTTCCGCCACCAGGAACGTCACCAGTTACGGGGCCAGCCGCGGCGGGAGGCCGGTGGTCTCGTTTGAGAACGTGTCCAAGCAGTACGGGCGGCTGCGGGCCGTCGAAGGGCTGACCTTGGACTTGCGCGCCGGCGAGACCACCGCCTTGCTCGGCCCGAACGGCGCGGGCAAATCCACCTCGCTCGACATGCTGCTCGCGCTGCGCAAGCCCACCAGCGGGAAGATCCAGATGTTCGGCTCCGACCCGTACCACGCGGTGAAGTCCGGCCGGGTGGGAGCCATGCTCCAGTCCGGCGGCCTGATGCCGGAGGTGACCGTCCGCGAGCTCGTGACGCTGGTGACCGGCCTGCACCCCAGGCCCGAACCAGTCGAGACCACGCTCAAGCGGGCCGGCATCGCCCAGTTCGCCGACCAGCGGGTGGACCGGCTGTCCGGCGGCCAGACCCAGCGGGTGCGCTTCGCGCTGGCCATCTGCGGCCAGTCCGAGCTGATCGTGCTGGACGAGCCGACCACGGCCATGGACGTGGAGACCCGCCGGCTGTTCTGGAGCAGCATGAAGGAAGAGGTGGCCGAGGGGCGCACGCTCCTGTTCGCCACGCACTACCTCGAAGAGGCCGACCAGGCCGCGGACCGGATCCTGGTCATCAACCGGGGCCGGCTGCTGGCCGACGGCACGCCCGCCGAGATCAAGGCGCGGGCCGGCGCCAAGCGGCTCTCGTTCCGCCTGGACCGGGTGGACGAGCCGTTTCTGCTCGGCCTGCCCGGGCTGGTGAACCTCGAGATCCGGCACGACGTGGTGCAGATCCAGTCCAGCGACTCCGACGCCACCCTCTACGCGGTCCTCGACGCGGGCTACCGGCCGCAGGATATCGAGGTCAGCAGCCTTGGCCTAGAGCAGGCCTTCCTGGCCATCACCGCGGAAGACGACGCGGCCAACGGAAACGCGCACGCAGGGGAGACGATCTGACATGAGCGGCACACTGTTGCTGGCCAAGGCCGAGATATCAAGGCTCCGGCGGAACAAACGCTACCTGATCTTCACGGTCGCCCTGCCAGTCATGTTCTACCTGATCTTCGGGAAGACGAACGACGAAAGGGGACGGCGTCACGTTCGCGGCTTTCTACATGGTCGGGATGGCCGCATTCGGCGCCTTCAGCGGAGCGTTCAACAACAACACGATCCGCATCTCGCAGGAACGCAAGGATGGCTGGATCAGGCAGCTGCGTCTCACACCGCTGCCGGCCAACGCCTACGTGGTCGCCAAGATCCTGGCTTCGATGGTGACCACGGTGCCGTCGATCCTGATCGTGTTCCTGCTCGGCCGCTTCTACGGTGGCGTCCAGATGCCGATCTGGAAGTGGATCGTATGCGCGCTCGCCATCTGGATCGGCACTCTGATCTTCGCGGCGCTGGCGGTGGCCCTCGGCTACAAGCTTGACCCGGACTCGGTACAGCCGGTCGCCATCGTCATCTTCTTCTTCTTCTCGATCTTCGGCGGCCTGTGGTTCCCGCTCAGCGGTGCGCTGCAGAAGTTCGGCGAACTCACGCCCACCTACCAGATCGTCAAGATCAGCACGGACGTGATCGGCCAGGGCAGCATAGCGCTGATCAACGTGATCGGCGTCGTGGTCTGGTTCGTGATCTTCGTCGCGCTGGCCACTCTCGCGGTGCGGTCCACCGCCGAGACCGTCTGAGGCAGCGGGACCCGGCCGGCGCGGGGGCCCGGCCGGGTCAAACGTGGCAGCATAAGAAGGTGAGGTGACAGTGCGATGGCGACAAGGTCCACCGAAGCTGCCAGCAGCGGGACGGATCAGGAGTGGCGCGAGCCCGGCCTGGTCACGAGCGCCTTCGGCCAGCAGCGCGTGCCGGGCACCGGCAGCCCGATGCGCTGGTTCTTCTCCGCGATCTGGCTCGTCTACCTGATCCAGCCGGTTTCGGACCTTTTCGGCCACGGCCACGGGGTGGCGTGGATCGCCGGCGGCCTGGCCATCACGGTCGCCTTCTGCGTCATCTACATGCTCGTCCTCATGTACTCGGACGAGCAGCCACGGCTGGGCCGGTACGGGCTCGCGGCCATCGCCGTGCTGGCGGCGCTGGCCTGCACGGTGTACGGCAAGGACTGGACGACGCTGTGGATCTACGTGTCCGCCGCCACCGGCCTGGTGCTCGCGGCCGCGCCGGATGGGCGACGGGCGGCCACGCGCGGGGTCGCCGGGGTCGGGGCCTGCTACGTCTTCTTCTCCTGGGTCTCCCACGAGACCCTTGAGAACTCCCTGATCGTGCTGCTGCCCGTGCTGCTCATCGGCCTGGCCATGATGGGGTTCCGGATGCAGATGACCCTGATGCACGAGCTGGCCCAGGCCCGCGGGACCGTGGCCAAGCTGGCCGCGAACGAGGAACGGCTGCGGCTGGCGCGGGACATGCACGACCTGACCGGCCAGTCGCTGTCGATGATCACGCTGAAGTCCGAGCTGGCCGCCAAGCGGCTGGCCAAGCTGCCGTCCTCGGCCGAACGCGACGCCGCGCTCACCGAACTCGGCGACATCGGCCGGGTCAGCCGGCAGACGCTGCACGACATCAGGGAAGCGGTCAGCGGCTACCGCCGGCCGACGCTCGCGATCGAGGCCATCACAGCCCGGAATGCCCTCGAGGCGGCCGGCATTGGGCTCGACGACGACGCCGAGCTGACGCTGCGGTCAGGCACGTTCGACCCGGATGCGGAGGCGGTGCTGGCCTGGTGCCTGCGCGAGGCCGTTACCAACGTGATCCGCCATTCCCGCGCCCGGCACTGCCGCATCCGGATCACCGGGCACATGGGCGAGCTATCCCTTGAGGTCACCGACGATGGCCACGGCTTCGCCGGCCAGGCCCCGGACCATCCCCGGGGCAGCGGCTTGCGGGGCATGTCCGAGCGCCTGTCCGCCATCGGCGGCCGCCTGTCGCTCGGCCCGGCCGAGCCCGGCCCGGCCGAGCCCAGCCTGAATGGCCACAACGGCCGCGACGGCCGCGGCTTCCGCCTCGTCGCGACCGTTCCCGTCGTCATGGCCGCGACCGGCCATAATTGCGGTCTATGACGGTGGAAGAAACCCCGGAGAACAAGGAGCCGGTCCGGCTGCTGCTCGCCGAGGACCAGGTGATGATCAGGCAGGCGCTGGCCGCGCTGCTGGAGTTCGAGGGCGAATTCGAGGTCGTGGCCCAGGTCGGCCGGGGCGATGAGGTCCTCGCCGCGGCCAGGCAAACCCACCCGGACGTGGCCGTGCTCGACATCGAGATGCCGGGCATGGACGGCCTGACCGCCGCCGCCGCGCTGAAGAAGCACCACCCGGATACCAAGATCGTGATCCTGACGACGTTCGGACGGCCCGGGTTCCTGCGCCGCGCGATGGAGTCCGGGGTGTCCGCGTTCCTGGTCAAGGACTCCCCGGCCGACAAGCTCACGCAGACCATCCGCCGGGTGCTGGCCGGCGAGCGGGTCATCGACCCGGACCTGGCCGCGGCCGCGCTCGCCGACGGGGTCAACCCGCTCACCCCGCGCGAGCGCGATGTGCTCGAGGCCTCGGCGGACGGCCGGACCATCGCCGAGATCGCCGCCCAGCTGTACCTGTCCGAGGGCACGGTGCGGAACTACCTGTCGGCGTGCATTCAGAAGACCGGGGCCAGGAATCGCGCCGAAGCACTCCGCGTCGCCTCCGAGCGCGGCTGGCTGTAGACCATAGGATGAAGTGCGTGACTTCGTTCTGGATACCTGCGCTACCCGCACATTCACGGTGACCTGGTCGCCTTCGCAGCCGAAGACGACATCTGGCTCGCCCCCGCCGACGGCGGCCGCGCCTGGCGGCTATCCACCGACCGCGCCCAGGTGAGCTACCCCCGCTTCTCCCGCGACGGCACCAGGGTCGCCTGGACTAGCTGGCGGGACGGCAACCCGGAGGTCTACACGGCCGACGCGGAAGGCAACGACGCCGGCCGGCTCACCTACTGGAGCGACCCGAAGACCCGCGTGACCGGCTGGACCAGGGCGGGCGAGGTCCTCGCCGTCTCCGCCACCGGTCAGCCCGAGACGTACCTGACCTGGGCATACGCGGTCCCGCTCGAGGGCTCGCCGCCCCGGCGGCTGCCGTTCGGCCCGGTGGTCGACCTGGCCCTGGAGGGCGCGGGTTCCGCGCTGCTCACCGGCCGGATGAACAACGAGATGGCGTACTGGAAGCGCTACCGGGGCGGCACCCGGGGCCGGCTCTGGACCGCCACCGCCGAAGACCCGCTCTTCACCCGCATCCTCGCCGACCTGGATGGCCAGCACAGCGGGCCGATGCTCATCGGCGGGCGGCTGTTCTTCCTGTCCGATCACGAGGGCACCGGCAACGTCTACTCATGCGCGCTGGACGGCAGCGACGTCACCCGGCACACCGATCATGAGGGCTGGTACGCCAGGAACCCGTCCACCGACGGGCAGCGGATCGTGTACCACGTGGCCGGCGACATCTGGATCCTGGACAGCCCAGACGCGGAAGAGCCGCGCAAACTCGACATCACCCTCGGCTCCCCGGCGGTTGGCCGCGCGCCGAAGTTGATCTCGGCGAAAGACCACCTGGGCAGCCTGGATCCCGACCAGACCGGCCAGGCCAGCGCGGTGGAGGTCCGCGGCACGGTGCACTGGCTGACGCACCGGGACGGCCCGGCCCGCGCCCTGCACGTGGATCCGGCGGCCCGGGCCAGGCTGCCGCGGGTGCTCGGCGACACCGGACAGGTGGTCTGGGTCACCGACGCGGCCGGGGACGACGCGCTTGAGATCGGCTCGGTGACCGACGAGCCGGAGACCGAGACCGTCCGGCTCGCCGCAGGCCTGCTCGGCCACGTGCTCAGCCTGTCCGCCTCGCCGGACGGGGCCACCGTCGCGGCGGCCGCGCACGACGGCAGGCTGCTGGCCGTCGACGTGACGTCCGGGCAGGTCACCGAGCTAGCCGCGTCCGATAACGGGGCCGTCGAGGGGCTGTCCTGGTCGCCGGACTCGGCCTGGCTGGCCTGGTCCCAGCCCGGCACCCTGCCGCTGCGCCGCATCCGGATGGCCAGGATCGCCGACGGCGTGGTGATCGACGCGACCGACGCGCGGTTCACCGACACCGATCCGGTATTCACGCTGGACGGCCTCTACCTCGCCTTCATCTCCCGGCGCAGCTTCGATCCGGTCTACGACGCGCAGACCTTCGACCTGTCGTTCCCGTTCGGCAGCCGCCCCTACCTGGTCCCGCTGGCCGCGCAGACCCCGTCGCCATTCGGCCCGCTGCCGGGTGGCCGTCCGGTGGGTCAGGATCCGCCCGCGCCGGACAAGGACACATCAGAAGATTCTTCCGAACGGACCGAGGTATCAGTGGACGCCGAAGGTCTGGTCGGCCGCGTAGTAGGCGTGCCGGTGATCGAGGCGCGGTACTCCCGGCTGCGTGCGGTCAAGGGCGGCCTGGCCTGGCTGCGCGAACCGGTGTCCGGGGTGCTGGGCGAGGGCAGTGCCAGCACCGAGGATGATGCGCTGCGGCCGGCCCTGGAGCGGTTCGACCTGCGCAAGCGCGAGGTCACCGAACTGGTCGGCGAGCTCGACTGGTTCGACGTCAGCGGCGACGGCACCCGGCTGGTGGTCAGGGACCACGGTGAACTGCGGGTCCTGCCGTCCGAGAACAAGGAGGACCGCGGCTCGGACGAGTCGGTCACCGTCGATGAGACCCGCGCCAGGTTCGCCGCCGAGCCGGCCGCGCTGTGGCGGCACGCCTTCGACGAAGCCGGCCGGCTGATGCGCCGCGACTTCTGGACCCCGGACATGTCCGGGGTGGACTGGGACGGCCTGCTCGACACCTACCGGCCGCTGCTCGACCGGGTTCGCTGCGCGGACGACTTCACCGACCTGATGTGGGAGGTGGTGGCCGAACTCGGCACGTCGCACGCCTACATCGGCAAGGCCGATACGAACGGCCAGGACCGCAGCGCCGCGGCCGTCGGCCTGCTCGGCGCGGACCTGTCCCGCGACTCCTCGGGCCACTGGGTGCTGGACCGGGTGCTGCCGGGCGAGTCGTCCGACCCGCGGGCACGCTCGCCGCTTGAGGCACCCGGCGTCGCGGTCCTGCCCGGGGACGAGCTGGTCGCGGTGGACGGGCGTCCGGTCGATCCGGTGCGCGGCCCGGCACCGCTGCTCGCAGGCACGGTCGGCAAGCCGGTCGAGCTGTTGCTGGCCCGGGGGGGCGACCCCCCGGAACCCCCCGATCTGGGACCTATCCCCCCAGGCCCCCCTACGGGGGGAACCTTCCCCCCGAACCCCCCTGGGGGGACGACCCCCCAGACCCCCCGCTCCTGGGGGGACCCATCCCCCCAGACCCCCCTTGGGGGAGGCTCCGCCTCCCCGTGCCCTGCGGCGGGTGGCGGTCGTGCCGCTGCGGGACGAGCGGCGGCTGCGGTACCAGGACTGGGTGGCCGGACGGCGCCGCCTGGTGCGCGAGCTCGGCGACGGACGCCTCGGCTACCTGCACATCCCGAACATGGTCGGTGAGGGCTGGGCCGACTTCCACCGTGACCTGCACACCGAGATGCGTTTCGACGCCCTGATCATGGACGTGCGCGGGAACGGCGGCGGGCACATCTCCCAGCTGGTGGTGGAGAAGCTAGCCCGCCGCGTCATCGGCTGGGACCAGGGCCGCTGGATCCAGCCGGTCTCCTACCCCGAGGACGGGCGGCGCGGCCCGGTCGTCACCGTGGCCGACGAGTTCGCCGGGTCCGACGGCGACATCGTCACGGCGGCGATCAAGCTGCTCGGGCTCGGGCCGGTGGTGGGCACCCGCACCTGGGGCGGCGTGATCGGCATCGAGGGGGTGCCCGGCCACGAGCTGGTCGACGGCACCCACATGACCGTGCCCAGGTATGCGTTCTGGTTCGACGAGTACGGCTGGGGCGTGGAGAACCACGGCGTCGAACCGGACGTGGAGGTGCTGATCACACCCGACGACTGGGCCGCGGGCCGTGACCCGCAGCTGGAGACCGCGGTGCGCCTCGCGCTCGAGGCGCTGGAGAAGCAGCCGCCCAAGACGTCGGCCGACCCGGCGACCGGCCCGGTCAAGGCCCGCCCGCCCCTGCCGCCCAGGCGGCGGGAGGGCACCGCCTGATGTCGTCCGGATACCTTCGCTACCCGCATATCCACGGTGACCTGCTCACCTTCGCGGCCGGCGACGACGTCTGGCTCGCCCCGGCCGCGGGCGGCCGCGCCTGGCGGCTGTCCGCCGATGACGTGCCGGTGAGCTACCCGCGGTTTTCCCGCGACGGGCTGCGGGTGGCCTGGAGCAGCTCGCGAGACGGCAACCCCGAGGTGTACTGCGCCGAGGCCGACGGCAGCACGGCGGCCCGGCTCACCTACTGGGGCGACCCGCAGACCAGGGTCACCGGGTGGACCGCGGCGGGTGAGGTGCTGGCCATCACCTCGGCGAACCAGCCGGCCGCCAAATACCGGCGGGCTTACGCCGTCCCCGCCGACGGCACGCCGCCTCGCCTGCTGCCGTTCGGCACCGTCACCGACGTGGCCATCGAGGAGACCGGCACCGCCCTGCTGACCGGCAGCGTGGTCGGCGAGCCCGCGTTCTGGAAGCGGTACCGCGGCGGCCGGACGGGAAAGCTGTGGACGGCGACGGCCGGGGATCCCCCCCATAGGGCTGCAGAGTTCACCCGGGTCCTGGCGGAACTGGACGGGCAGCTGGCCAGCCCGATGCTCATCGGCGGGCGGCTGTTCTTCCTGTCCGATCACGAGGGCACGGGGAACATCTACTCGTGCGCGCTGGATGGCGGTGATGTCTCCCGGCATACCGATCATGAGGGCTGGTACGCCAGGAACCCGTCGACTGACGGGCAGCGGATCGTGTACCACGTGGCCGGCGATATCTGGATCCTGGACGGCCCGGATGCGCCGGAGCCGCGCCGGCTCGACATCACCCTGGGTTCCCCGGCGTCCGGGCGGGCGCCCAAGCTGGTCTCGGCGAAAGATCACCTCGGTGCCCTGGACTGCGACAAGACCGGCCAGGCCAGCGTGGTCGAGGTGCGCGGGACAGTGCACTGGCTGACGCACCGGGACGGCCCGGCGCGCGCGCTGCACGTGGATCCCGGCGCCCGGGCGCGGCTGCCGCGGGTGCTCGGCGACACTGGACAGGTGGTCTGGGTCACTGATGCCAGCGGAGACGACGCCCTGGAGATCGCCTCCGCGGAAGGAACCGGTGATACCGGCGTCGTTCGGCTCGCCGAAGGTCTTCTGGGGCACGTGACCAGCCTGGCTGCTTCCCCGGACGGGGCTACGGTCGCCGCCGCCGCGCACGACGGCAGGCTGCTGGCCGTCGACGTGACATCCGGGCAGGTCACCGAGCTGGCCGCGTCCGACGACGGGGCCATAGACGGGCTGTCCTGGTCGCCGGACTCGGCCTGGCTGGCCTGGTCCCAGCCGGGAATCCGCCCGCTGACCCGGATCCGGATGGCGCGGATCGCCGACGGCCAGATCATCGACGTGACCGACGGGCGGTTCGCCGACACCAGCCCGGTCTTCACCGCCGACGGACTGTACCTGGCCTTCCTGTCCCAGCGCAGCTTCGACCCGGTCTACGACGCGCACACGTTCGACCTGTCGTTCCCGTTCGGCGGCCGCCCCTACCTGGTGCCGCTGGCGGCGGGAACCCCGTCGCCGTTCGGCCCGACGCCGGGCGGGCGGCCGTTCGGCCAGGACAACGGCGACGACCCGGGCGCCCAGCCCGCCGTCGCCGTCGACCCGGAAGGCCTGGCCGAACGGGTGGTGGCCATCGGGGTGGAGGAGGCCCGCTACCGGTACCTGCGCCCGGTCAAGGGCGGCCTGGTGTGGCTGCGGACCCCGGTCACCGGCGTGCTGGGCGAAGGCGGCGCCGGCCCGGACGACGACCGGCCGCGGCCCGCCCTGCAGCGCTTCGACCTGGGCAAGCGCGAGGTCAAGGAGCTGGTGGGCGCGCTGGACTGGTTCCGGGTCAGCGGTGACGGCACCCGGCTCGTGGTCCGTGACCGCGATGAGCTGCGGGTACTGCCGTCCGCGCGCAAGCACGACGACGCGGGCGAGACCGTAACCGTCGACGTGTCCCGGGCCAGGTTCACCGCCGACCCGGCGGCGCTCTGGCGGCACGCCTACGACGAGGCCGGGCGGTTCCTGAGCTGGGACTACTGGACCCCGGACATGTCCGGGGTGGACTGGGACGGCGTGCTCGGGGAGTACCGGCCGCTGCTGGACCGGATCCGCAGCGCGGCCGACTTCGCCGACCTGCTCTGGGAGCTGCTCGGCGAGCTCGGCACCTCGCACGCCTACGTCACTGCGGCCTGGACCGCCTCGCGAGACTACGTCCCGGTGGGCCAGCTCGGCGCGGATATCTCGCGCGACCCGGCCGGCCGCTGGCTGGTGGACCGCGTGCTGCCGGGGGAGTCCTCCGACCCGCAGGCGCGCTCGCCGCTGGCCGCACCGGGCGTGGTGGTCCACCCCGGCGACGAACTCCTCGCGGTGGACGGCCAGCCGGTCGACCCCCGGCGCGGCCCCTGGCCGCTGCTGGCCGGGGCGGCGGGCAAGCCAGTGGAGCTCTTGCTAGCCCGGGGGGGCGACCCCCCGGAACCCCCCGCTCTGCTGGCCGGGGGGGCGACCCCCCATGACCCCCCCGATCCTGGGGGGACCCATCCCCCCAGACCCCCCTTGGGAGGGGCTCCACCCCCCCGTACCCCCCTGGCCCCCCTGGCCCCCGCGGGCGGGGGGATTCGCGCCACGCGGCGCGTGGTGGTGGTGCCGCTGCGCTCGGACCGGCGGCTGCGCTACCAGGACTGGGTGGCTGGCCGGCGCCGGCTGGTCCGCGAGCTGAGCGAGGGGCGGCTCGGCTACCTGCACATCCCGGACATGATGGGGGAGGGCTGGGCGCACTTCCACCGCGACCTGCGGACCGAGATGGCCCACGACGGGCTCGTCTTCGACGTCCGCGGGAACAGCGGCGGACACATCTCCCAGCTGGTGGTGGAGAAGCTGGCCCGGCGCGTCATCGGCTGGTGCCTGGGCCGCTGGCTGCGGCCGGAGCCTTACCCGCAGGAGGCGCGGCGCGGCCCGCTGGTTACCGTGGCCGACGAGTTCGCCGGATCCGACGGCGACATCGTCACCGCCGCGGTCAAGCTGCTCGGCCTCGGACCGGTGGTGGGCACCAGGACCTGGGGCGGCGTGATCGGCATCGAGGGCCGCCAGGGCCTGGTCGACGGCACCACGGTAACCGTGCCGAGGTTCGCGTTCTGGTTCGACGAGTACGGCTGGGGCGTGGAGAACCACGGGGTCGACCCGGACGTGGAGGTGCTGATCACTCCGGACGACGCGGCGGCCGGCCGGGACCCGCAGCTGGAGACCGCGGTCCAGTTCGCCATGGACGCGCTGGACAAGCAGCCGCCTCCGGCCCGGCCGGACGTCGCCACCGGCCGGGGCAAGGCCCGCCGCCCGCTCCCGCCCCGCCAACCCCAGCCCGATTCGGTTACCCTGGGCGCCTCCCACGGACCGGAGGCCCGATGATCGCTGATCCTGCTCAGCTGCGCGCGCGCCGGATCTGGGCGCTCACGGTCATGTTCTGCGTCGCGGGCGCCGTGCTGACCGCCGACGCCATCTCCAAGGCGCAGGTGCTCGGCAAGCTGCCGGGGCACCCGCCGGTCAGCCTGCTGCACGGGCTGATCACGCTGGATCTCACCTTCAACGCCGGGGCCGCCTTCGGCGTCGGCACCTCCTACACCGCGGTCATCGCCCTGATCGTATGCGGCGTCATCGTCTCGATCATCCGCACCGCCCGGCGGCTGCGCAGCCTGGGCTGGACGATCGCCCTCGGGCTGCTGCTCGGCGGGGCCATGGGCAACCTGGGCGACCGGCTGTTCCGGGCCCCCGGCCTGCTGCGCGGCCGGGTGGTGGACTGGATCAACCTGCCGCACTTCCCGTGGACGTTCAACCTGGCCGACGCGTCGATCACCTGCGCGGCCGTGCTGATCGCGGTGCTGGCGCTGCGGGGTGTCCGGATCGACGGGACCACCCCGGCGCACGCCGCCGACCGGATCGAGGACGCCTCCGCGCCGCCGAGGTCGACGTGAAGTTCCGCTTCTTCGACCCGCCCGGCTCAGCTCAGCTTTCGGCCGGTGATCACCAGCGATGCCACGGTAAAGCCGAGCAGTTGTCCAGCCGACACCATGCCGTCACCTGCGAACGAGCAGGTCGCGCCCGGCCGCGCGCAGTTCGGCCACCGAACGCACGCCGAGAAGCTGCATGGTCCGCCTGAATTGTTCGGCCAGGATGTCCAGGGCCTTGTCCACCCCCGCCTCACCGCCGGCCATCAGCCCGTACAGATAGGGGCGCCCGATGGCACAGGCGTCCGCGCCGAGCGCCAGCGCCACGGCGATGTCCGAACCGTGCCGGATGCCCGAGTCGACCAGCACCGACACCTCGGGCCCGACCGTCTCGCGGACGGCGGCGACCATGTCGGCTGTCGGCCGCGTCCGGTCGAGCTGGCGCCCGCCGTGGTTGGAAAGCTGCAGGCCGTCGACCCCGGCGGAGATGGCGTGCGCCGCGTCGGCGGGACCGAGCGGGCCCTTGATGACCAGTTTGCCCGGCCAGCGCGCCCGCAGCTCGGCGATGTCGTCCCAGTCGATGCCCGGGTTGAACAGCGACCCGGTGCCCTCGATGGTCACCGCCGGGCGCCCGGCGAAGTTGGCGAAGTCGATGGCCGGGTTGCGCAGCATCCGGATCCAGTACCCCGGCTTGCCCGCGATGCTGGCCAGCGTCCGCGTGGTGAGCTCGGGCGGGATGACCAGGCCGTTCCGCCGGTCCCTGGTCCGGTGCCCGGTCACGAAGGTATCCACGGTCACCACCAGGACCCGGTACCCCGCGGCAGCGGCCCGGTCGACCAGTTCCTTGGTGAGTCCGCGGTCGCGCAGGATATACAGCTGGAACCACAGATCGGGCTGCGCGCCCTCGGCCACCGCCTCGATGGTCGTGGTCGCCATCGTGGACAGCGTGTACGGCAGGCCATGCCGCTGCGCCGCGCGAGCCGCGCCGATCTCGCCGGCCGGATGCATCATCCGTGTGTACCCAGTCGGGGCCAGCGCTAGCGGCAGCGGCGTCACCGAGTCGAGGAACGTCGCGGAGGTATCGGCCTCCGCCACGTTCACCAGCGCTCGCGGCTGGAACCGCCACCGCCGGAACGCCCTGGTGTTACCCCGGAGCGAGAGTTCTTCGTCGGCGCCACCGTCCACGTAGTCGAAGACTGGTCGCGGGGTCCGCCGGCGTCCCGCGGCGCGCAGGTCAGCGATGTCATGGCAGGCGGAAAGCCGTCGGCGCGTGGCGTCGAGCTCGACCGGTTTCATCTGGATCAGCTGGCGAATCTCCGATGCCCTCATGTTTGGGACGATAACCCAGGAGCCCCAGCCAGGGAACGTGTCCTAACCCCCGGCACGAACCACCGCCGTGGCCGATATCCACCTGGGCAGCGTCTCACCAGGGTCACGGCCGGGCGGTGCGCCTATGCGGGTGGGCGGCCCAGGTGAAACGATCGTGCCGTGACGCCACCGCAGCCAGGCGAGATCCAGATCGAGGATCAGCTTGAGCGCCGAATCCGCAAGCCGGTCGATCTGCTGCGCTGCGTCCTGTCCTGCATCGAGATCGTCGCCCTGGCCGTGGCCGGCGTCGCGGCCAGCGCCACCACGGCTGCCGTCCAGGCCGACATCGTGGGCGCGAGCAAGCACATACCGCACGCGCTGCTCACGGTGGCGCGGCCGCTGGCGGTGTTCGCCCTGTTCATCCTGCCCGCGGCCCTGGCCGTCCAGCTCCTCGCCCGGCGCCAGTGGCGGCGGCTGGCCGAAGCGGTCGCCACCGGCGTCCTGGCCGCCGCCGTCACCGCGGTGGCCAACGACCTGCTCAGCCGGGAGCCCGCGAGCCGGCTCTACGACGCGATCATCATGTCCCACCCGGGCACGAGCCACATCCCCGCGCTCGAACCCCCCGTGGCGGGCCTGGTCGCCTACGCCACCATGGTCGGCCTCATCGGGCGGCCGGCCTGGCGGAACGCGCTGTGGGCGGCGGTCGGCGTGTACGCGGTCGTGGACGCGGTCGTGCTGCACACGCCGATGCTGACCCTGCTGATCACGGTGGTCGCCGGCCGCGCGATCGGCCTGGCGGTCAGGTACGTCGCGGGCACCACCTCGCAGCGGCCCAGCGCCCGGGACATCGCGGTGGCCCTGATCGCCACGGACCTGCCGGTGACCGCGATCAAGCGAGTCCGGCACGAAGGAAACGGGGTAGGCGGATCCCGCCACTACGCGGTGACCGACCGCGACGGCACAAGGATGGACGTCGTCGTATACGACCGGGACCAGCAGGCGGCCGGCGCGATCTACCGGGTGTACCGATCGGTCCGTCTGCTCGCGCAGGTCCCACGCAATGCCCCGCTGTCCGTGGACCGCATGGTCGAGCGCCGGGCGCTGCTGTCCTACGCGGCGGAGGACGCGGGCGCGCCCACGCCGCGGCTACGGGCACTGGTGAGAGTTGGCCCGGAAGCCGCCGCGCTGGCCTACGAGCACCACGAGGGAATGACGCTGGCCCAGCGGAATCCAGGATGCAGCGACGCTGAGCTCGGGCAGATCTGGGATGCGGTGGACCGGCTGCACGCACGGCACGTTACGCACCGCGGGCTGACCGCGGACCGCATCCTGTTCACCGACGACGGGCTGGTCATGCTGCTCGATCCCGGCGACGGCGACGTGGCCGCCAGCGATCTGCAGGTCCGCCTCGACCTGGCCCAGCTCATCGCCGAACTCGCGCTCTACGTCGGGGCGGACCGGACGGCCGACCTGGCCCTGGAGAAGGCCGGCGCGGACAAGATGCTGGCGGTGGTGCCGCTGCTGCAGCCGGTCGCCTTGGCCCGCTCGACGCGTAAAGCGCTGCGCCGCCGCCGGGACGTCCTGTCGGCCCTGCGCACGCGGCTGCTCGCGGCCGTCCCCGGCGCCGAGGTCGCGCCCGTACAGCTGGAACGCATCCGGCTGCGCACCCTGGTCACGCTGGTCGCGAGCGTCGCCGCCGTCTACCTGCTGGCCGGCGAGCTCGCCAAGGCCAGTCTCGGGAGCGTGCTGCGGTTGGCGGAATGGCCCTGGGCGATCGCGGCACTGGCCCTGTCGGCGGCCACTTACGTCGGCGCCACGGTAGAGCTGTCCGGGTTCGTCGCCGAGCGGCTGCCCTTCTTCCGCACCCTGCTCGCCCAGGTGGCCGGGTCCTTCGTCACGCTGGTGACCCCCGCCGCCGTTGGCGGGGCCACGCTGAACATCAGGTACCTGCAGCGCAGGAAGATCCCCGCGGCGGCGGCGGCGGCCAGCGTCGGCGTGTCCCAGGTGGTGGCGTTCGTCCTGCACCTCCTGCTGATCGTGGTGTTCGCCGCGATCGCCGGCACCTCGGCCAAAGAGCCGATCCAGCCGCCGCAGTGGGCCTGGTTCGTGCTAGCAGGTCTCGTTGCGGTCGCGCTCGCGGTGCTCGCCATCCCCGCCGGGCGGCGAGTGCTGCGCGCCCGCCTTTCGCCGATGCTCGGCCAGGTGCTGCCCCAGCTGCTCGACGTCGCGCAGCACCCGCGCAAGCTCGCCCGCGGCATCGGCGGCGCGCTGCTGCTGAGCTTGTGCTACATCCTGTGCCTGGCCGCCTGCGTCGCGGCCTTCGGCCGGTCGGTGCCGATCGCGAAAATCGGCGTGGTGTACCTGACCGGCAGCGCCATCGGCTCCATCGTGCCCACGCCCGGCGGGCTCGGCGCGGTGGAAGCGGCGCTGACCGCCGGGCTCACCGCCGCGGGGGTGCCCGGCGCGGCCGCGGTCTACGCGGTACTGCTGTTCCGGCTGCTGACGTTCTGGCTCCCGGTTCCCTTCGGCTGGGCCGCGCTGAACTACCTGGAGCGCAAGCAAGCCCTGTGATTCAAGCAAGCCCTGTGATTCAGGCGAGCGCTGTGACGTCCTGGCGAGCGCTGTGACGTCCTGGCGAGCGCCGTGACGTCCTGGCGAGCGCCGTGACGTCCTGGCGAGCGCCGTGACATCCAGGCCAGGTTGCCATCAGCCGAACGCGGCGTAGCGTGGAAGGGCGAGGCCACGAACCCCCAGGGGAGCGCGACATTTCCACATTCCTGCGACTGACCAGGACCGCCGCCTTCTACCTCGTCACTTTTCTCCTCGTCGCCGCGGGCTCGATCTGGCTCGCGTTGCAGGTCGCGCCGCTGCAGACGGTGTCGGCCGCTGGCCAGACCGCCCAGGTCGGGGCGGCCATTCCGGCTTTCAGCCTGTCGGGCCCGGGTGAGCTTGACCTGTTCGGTCAGGTGATGCCGACCAAGCCGCAGTTCGAGGGGCCGATCAGGCCGCTGCTCCAGCTCACACACATCACGATCGACGCCCAGGTCGCGCAGCTGCTGCGCTCCGATAGCCCGCGCACGCTCGAGCTGAACCTCAGCCAGCAGCTGGCGCAGGGCTGGACCCGCTACTTCGAGTGGGAGACGCTCATCGCGGCCGGATTCGCCATCGTCGGGCTGATCGCGGTGGCCGGGGTGCGCAGGCAGTCGCACAGGAAGATGGCCAAGACCGTCATCGCGGGCCTGGCCACCGTCATCGTGGTGAACGTGGGCGGCGTGCTGCTGACCGCGTCCAGCACGCCCGGGGTGCTGCGCAGCGTCAAGACCCTCGACGACCTGGTTGGCGCCGACCCGCTCACCGCGCCGCAGCAAGCCGTCAACCACCCGCTGCCCGGCGTGCAGGCGGTCGTGATCGGCGACTCCACCGCGGCCGCCGTCGGCAACCCGGTCGCGGCCAACGCCACCGCCCTGGACCGGGCCTGCGGCCGCAGCAGCGAGTCCTACGCCGCGGACCTGGCCACGGTGAACAACTGGAACGTGCTGAACCTGGCCTGCAGCGGCGCGACCGTCCAGAACGGCCTGCTCGGCGTGCAGGTGCTCGGCGACGGGCAGGTCGCGCCGTCGCAGCTATCCGAGGCGGAACGGGCCACCCACGCCAAGGTGATCGTCGTCAGCGTCGGCGCGGACGACGTGGAGTGGTCCATCATGACCCGGCTATGCGTGGCCAGCGCGGTGTGCAACGACAAGGTGTCCGCCGCCTTCTTCACCAAGCAGATCGGCGAATTCACCCGCAGCTACTATGACCTGCTCGGCGACCTGGCCGGGCTGCCGGGCAGCCCCGGCGTCCTGATCAACCAGTACTACTCGCCGTTCGGCACGAACCTGGGCTGCCTGGCCAGGTACGGCATCACCGCGGCGAAGGAGAAGGTGCTGGCCGCCCGCCTCGGGCAGCTGAACACGGTGCTGGCGCAGGGCGCCCAGACCTTCGGCTTCGGTTTCACAGATCCGCCGTTCGCGGGTCACGAGCTGTGCACGGCCGACCCCTGGGTCCAGGGCCCGGGCGACCCGGCGCCGCTGCACCCGACCGCGGCCGGCGAGCTGGCCATCGCGCTGGCCGACCAGCAGGCCCTGCCCAAGGCCGAGGGCATGGTCCCGGCACCGACGCCCACGCCCACGTCCTCGCCAGGATCAGCGTAGGGCGGGAA
>CAWJGE010000029.1:0-80732 GCA_963842265.1 uncultured Actinomycetota bacterium | reverse complement strand
GGCGGCGGCTGCGGCAGGACAAGGTGGCCATGGCGTCCCTGATCGTGATCCTGGTCATAGTCGTGCTCGCCCTCGCCGCGCCCCTCTTCGTCTCGATCACCCACCACCCGCCGAACATCGCCTACCCGAACACCGGTGAGGACGCGGCGGGCAACCCGGTGGGGCCCGGCACGGCCGGGTTCTGGCTGGGGACCGACGGCACCGGCCGCGACCTGTTCATCCGGATCCTCTACGGCGCGCGTATCTCGTTGTTCGTGGGCTTCGTCACCACCGCGATCGGCGTGGTGGCGGGGGTGGCCGTCGGCCTGATGGCCGGGTACTTCGGCGGATTCGTCGACACCGTGCTGGCCCGGTTCATCGACGCGGTGCTCGCGTTTCCCTACGTCGTCCTGGCGCTCGCCCTGGCCGTGGTGCTCGGCCCGAGCCTGACCGTGATCATCGGGGTGATCGCGTTCTTCTCCTGGGCGGCGATCGCCCGGATTGTCCGCGGCCAGACCCTGTCGATCAAGGAAAAAGAGTACATCGAGGCGGCCAGGTCCCTGGGCGCCGGGCCGTTCCGGATCATGTTCCTCGACATCCTGCCCAACCTGCTGGCGCCCGTGCTCGTGCTCGCCACCTTGTACATCCCGACCGCCGTCGTGTTCGAGGCGACGCTCTCCTACCTGGGCCTGGGCATCCAGCCGCCGACCGCGAGCTGGGGCAACATCCTGGCCGACGCGCAGAACTTCTACCAGGTGGCCTGGTGGTACGTCATATTCCCCGCAGCGGCACTGCTCATCACCACGCTCGCCTTCAACCTGTTCGGCGACGGGATCAGGGACGCCATGGACCCGCGCACCGAGCGGGCTTTCGCGGCCGGGCGGGCCCGCAGACGCCGCGGCAAGCGCCAGGTGCTCGCCGACGACAGCCAATCTGACGTATCGCACGTGGCACCCCAGGTACCCCCGGCGGGAGGCAGCTGACATGGCGATCCTCGGCTTCCTTATCCGGCGCATCCTCACCGGCATCGTGGTCATCTGGCTGGTCGCGACCGGGGCGTTCTTCCTTTTCTTCGCCCGGCCCGTGGACACGGTCGCCCGTCAGCTGGCCGGCCGCGCCGCCACCCCGCAGGTCATCGCCCTGGTGATCCATAACCTCGGCCTGGACCAGCCGATCATGGTGCAGTACTGGCACTTCATCGACGGCCTGCTGCACGGGAACCTCGGCTACTCCTACTTCAACTCGGAGCAGGTCAACACGATGCTGAAGCAGGACCTGCCGCCGACCATCTCCCTCGTGATCGGCGGCGTGGTCCTCTGGCTGGTGGTCGGGCTGTCGGTCGGCATCATCAGCGCCACCAGGCCGCGCAGCCTGTTCGACCGGTCCTCCAACGTCGCGGTGCTGATCGGCTTGTCGATGCCGGTGTTCGTCATCGGTGAGCTGCTGATCCTGTTCGTGTTCGTGCCGCTCAACCAGCACGGGTTCACCTGGATCCAGACCGGGTACGCCGGGATCTCGCAGGGGCTGCTTACGTGGACGGGGCACATGATCCTGCCCTGGATCACGCTCGCCGCCGTGCAGGCTGCCGTCTATACCCGGCTGACCCGCGGCCAGCTGCTCGACACGCTCGGCGAGGACTACATCCGCACCGCCCGGGCCAAGGGCCTGTCCGAGCGGCGGGTGATCTTCAAGCACGGCGTCCGGGCCGCCCTGACGCCGGTCGTCTCCCAGCTGGGCGTGGACGTGGGCCAGCTGCTCGGCGGTGTCGTCGTGGTCGAGGCCGTCTTCGGCCTCGGCGGCCTCGGCCAGGTGTCGGTGGAGGCCATCGACACCGACAACCTGCCGGTGATCATCGGGTTCGTCATCGTCGCCGCCGCGTTCGTCGTGGTCGCCAACATCATCGTCGACCTGGTCTACGCGCTGCTCGACCCCAGGGTCCGGATCGCCTGAGGCGCGGTGAGATCGCCCGAGGGGAACCGCGAGGTCTTCCGGCTCGCCCCGCCGCTGATCCTGTGGTGGGTGTGGCTCGCCTTCGCGGTGGCCAACGTTGCCGACTTCGCGATCCAGGGCGCGCCGGCCAGGTTCGCGATCGTGGTGTCGGCGATCCTGGTGACGATCACCGGGCTGGCCTACGCGCTGGCGCTGCGGCCGCGGGTCATCGCCGAGCCATCCGGCCTGACGATCGTCAACCCGTTCCGCGACCACCACGTGCCCTGGGCGGCCATCACGGCGGTGGACACCGGCGAATGGGTCCGGGTGCACTACGCTCCGGACAGCCCGGCCGCGCCAGCCGGCCAGCAGCGCATCCGGCCAGGCCATCTCGTGCTGGGCGCTCTACATCTCCGCCCGGACCAAGCGCCGGGCCGCCCGGCCTCGCCCGGCGCCCGGCCCTCGAGCCGGTCTGCTGCGCCCTTGCCGGCCAGCAGCCTGTCCGCCGCGCCGGGGCCCGAGCCGGGCTACGCGGAGAACTCCCGGCTGCCCGAGGAGGCGAAGTACCTCGCCTCGCTGCCGGCCGCCAAGGCCATCGCCGTTCGCCTGGACACCCGCGCAGCCCGCGAACGCGCCCGCACCGGGCCGGACCCGAGAGAACCCTGTCACGGCCAGGTGGGCATGGTCGCCGATCGCCGCGGTGGTCCTGCCCGCCCTCGCCCTGCTGATCATCGTCCTGGCCTAGGCGTTCTACTCGTTCGCCTCCGGGAGCGACGGCTCGGGGATGGCCTCCTGATGCGAGGGCAGCGCCTCCGTGGCGGGCGCCGACTCGGGCAGCGGCGGAGGGGTGCCGCCGAACTCGGGGCACAACGCCTTGTGGTTGCACCAGTCGCAGAGCCTGCTGGGATGCGGCCGCCAGTCGCCTGCGTCCCTGGCCCGCTCGATGGCCTTCCAAAGCGCCGCCACCTTGCGCTCGGTGGCGAGCAGGTCAGACTCGTCGGGGGAGTAGCGCAGCACTTCGCCTTCGGCCAGGTACATGAGCTGCAGCAGCCGGGGCACCTGGCCGCGGAGCCGCCAGATCACCAGTGCGTAGAACTTCATCTGGAACAGCGCGCTGGCCTCGTAGGCTTCCCGCGGAGCCCGGCCGGTCTTGTAGTCCACGATCCTGATGTCGCCGCTCGGCGCCACGTCCAGCCGGTCGATGTAGCCGCGCAGCCGCAGCCCGGACTCCAGCGTCGTCTCCACGTAGGCTTCGCGTTCGGCGGGCTCGAGCCGGCGCGGGTCCTCGAGGGTGAAGTAGGCGTCCACGATCGCCGTCGCCGAGGCAAGCCAGCCGGATCGTTCGGCCTCATTGTCAAAGAGCGCGGCCAGATCCGGTTCCTCGGCGGCCAGCCGGTCCCATTCCTGGGTCAGCAGCGCGCGGGCGGCCGCCGGGGTCCGGTCGGCGGCCGGCAGGTCGAACAGCCGCTCAAGCGCGGCGTGCACCAGCGTCCCGCGCGCGGTCGCCGTGGTGGGCGGCTCAGGCAGCCGGTCGATCACCCGGAACCGGTAAAGCAGCGGGCACGTCATGAAGTCCGCCGCCCGCGACGGCGACAGACCGGGTCCCCTGGGAGCGTCCGCTTCCTGCTCCGCGGGCAATGTATCGGTAGCTGCTGCTCTTTCGTCCACAGCGCCACCGTAGGGCACGGCACCGACATTCGCGGGGCCCTTCCATCGACCCGGGCGACCTGTGGGGCACGTAGCATCAGTAATGTGGCAAGCACGACGCCGGAAGAACCGCCCGCGACCGCGGGCAAGCCACCGCCGCGCCGCGAGACCGGTCACGGGATCGTCATCGGGCGCCCGTTCGGCATCCCGGTGTACGTCTCGCCGTACTGGATCCTGATCGCCGGCGTCTTCATCCTCATCTACGCCAGCCAACTGGCCTCGACCCTGCACGGTGCCACTCGTTTCATCGTGGCGGCGACCTTCGTCGTGCTGCTATACGTGTCCGTCCTCATCCACGAGCTGAGCCATTCGCTGGTCGCCCGCGGCTACGGCCTGCCCGTGCGCCGCATCCTGCTCTACCCGCTCGGCGGGTTCTCCGAGATCGAGCAGGAACCGCCGACGCCCAGCCGGGAGTTTCTGGTGTCCGCGGCGGGCCCGGCCCTGTCGCTGGCCCTGGCGGCCGGCGGGTACGGCCTGATGCACGTGGTCCCGGCGGACACCGTGGGCGGCACCCTGGTCCACCTCCTGAGCTGGGCCAACCTGGTGGTCGGGATCTTCAACCTGCTGCCCGGCCTGCCGCTGGACGGCGGCCGGATGCTGCGCGCGGTGATCTGGAAGCTCACCGGGCGCCCGTCGACCTCGACCATCGCTGCCGCCTGGGCGGGCCGGGTGATCGCCGTGGGCCTGTTCGTCATCCCGTTCGTTACCAGCGCGATGACCGGGACCGGCGGGAACATGGTCACCGTGGTGTGGCTGGCGGTGATCGCGGCCTTCATGTGGACCGGCGCCGGGCAGGCCATCAAGGCGACCAGGTTCCGCGAGCGGCTGCCCGCGCTGCAGGCCAGGCGGCTGGCCCGCAAGGCGGTCTCGGTCGCCGCGAACACCCCGCTGGCCGAGGCGATCAGGCGCGCGGAGGAGAACCAGGCCCGCGCCGTGGTGATCGTGGACCACGACGACAAGCCGATCGCGATCGTCAACGAGACCGCGGTGATGGCCACCCCGCCGCAGCGCCGCCCGTGGCTGGAGGCGGGCGCGCTGGCCCGCACGCTCGAGCCGAGCCTGGTGCTGCCCGCCGACCTTTCCGGTATGGCGCTGCTCGACGCGATCCGCCGCGCCCCGGCCACCGAGTACCTGCTGGTCGAGCCGTCCGGCCAGGTCTACGGCGTGCTGGCCACCCGCGACGTCGACCATGCCTTCGCCGGGGTATAACCGAGCACATGACCAAACCGCGGCAGGGACCGCTTATGCCCGGCGAGCCGGTGCAGCTGACCGACCCCAAGGGCCGCAGCCACCTGATCACGCTGCGGGCCGGCGCGTTTTTTCATACCCACCGGGGCGCGCTGAGCCACGATGACATCATCGGCGGCCCGGACGGGAACGTCGTCAGGTCCGGCGGCGGCACCCCCTATGTCGTCTTCCGGCCGCTGCTCGCCGACTTCACGCTGGCCGCCAAGCGCGGCGCGGCCGTGGTCTACCCGAAGGACGCGGCGCAGATCGTGGCGTTCGCCGACGTGTTCCCCGGCGCCCGGGTGCTCGAGGCCGGGGCGGGTTCGGGCGCGCTGAGCTGCTGGCTGCTGCGGGCAGTGGGGGAGCAGGGCACCCTGGTCTCGTTCGAGCGCAGGCCCGACTTCGCCGAGATCGCCCGGCGGAACGTGGAGCAGTACTTCGGCGGCCCGCCACCGGCCTGGCAGCTGGTCATCGGCGAGTTCGGCGGCTCCGGCGACGATCTCGGCCTGGCCGACTTCGACCGGGTCATCCTGGACATGCTGGCCCCGTGGGACTGCGTGGAAGCGGTCGCCTCGGTCCTCGCGCCGGGCGGCCTGGCCTGCTGCTATGTCGCCACCACGACGCAGCTCGCGCGCACCGTGGAGGCGTTGCGCGGGCACGGCAGCTTCGACGAACCGACCGCCTGGGAGAGCCTCACCCGCGGCTGGCACGTGGAAGGGCTGGCGGTCCGTCCCGAGCACCGTATGGTGGGCCATACCGGGTTCCTGGTGACCGCGCGGCGGCTGGCGCCCGGGGTGGTCCCCCCGCCGCGCCGGCGTAGGCCAGCGAAGGCCGCGCAGGAAGAAGATCATTGATCCGAACGGGCCGATGTGTTACGCACTGAGTTGACTGTAACGCCTTGTGATGCGGCTGTGACTGATCGATGCGTCCGCGGGCAGCAAAACAACGTCGATACGGTGTCGGCAGGTTAGGGAATGCTCGTGAATAGGTAGAGTCCAGTTAACGGTGCAGGAGGAGGTGAGGGCCGTGGCCACCAGAGAAGAACGCGGGCGTGACCCGCGGCACGAGGATGAGGTGAAGAGCCTTACCGCTCAGATCTCCTTCCTTGACGAAGAGATCGCCGTGCTGCGGCGCAGGCTGGCGGATTCGCCCCGGCAGGTCAGGCTCCTTGAGGACAGGCTGCGCGAGACCGAGACGAGCCTGACCGGGGTCGGCGCGCAGAACGAGCGGCTAGCGACGACCCTGCGTGAGGCACGCGACCAGATCGTCGCGCTGAAGGAGGAAGTGGACCGGCTGGCCCAGCCGCCGTCCGGGTTCGGCGTCTTCCTTCAGGCGAACGAGGATGACACGTGCGACGTGTTCACGGGCGGCCGCAAGATGCGGGTCAACGTGTCCCCGAACGTCGAGCTCAGCGAGCTGCGCCCGGGACAGGAAGTCGTGCTGAACGAGGCGCTCAACGTCGTCATCGCCCAGTCCTATGAGCAGGTGGGCGAGGTCGTCATGCTCAAGGAAGTGCTGGCCGATAGCCAGCGGGCGCTGGTCATCTCCCAGGCCGACGAGGAGCGCGTGGTCCGGCTGGCCGAGCCGCTGCTGCACGAGACGCTGCGGGCCGGGGACTCACTGCTGCTGGAGTCCCGCTCGGGTTACGTGTACGAGCGGATCCCCAAGGCCGAGGTGGAGGAGCTCATCCTCGAGGAAGTGCCGGACATCTCCTACCACGACATTGGCGGCCTGGCCGGGCAGATCGAGCAGATCAGGGACGCCATCGAGCTTCCCTACCTGCACGCCGACCTGTTCAAGGAGCACCAGCTCAAGCCCCCGAAGGGAGTCCTGCTCTACGGCCCGCCCGGCTGCGGCAAGACGCTCATCGCCAAGGCGGTGGCGAACTCACTGGCCAAGCAGGTCGCGGCCAAGACGGCGCAGGATGCCGCGCAGGATGCCGGGGCCAAGGAGGGCAAGAGCTTCTTCCTCAACATCAAGGGCCCCGAGCTGCTGAACAAGTACGTGGGCGAGACCGAGCGGCACATCAGGCTGGTCTTCCAGCGGGCCAGGGAGAAGGCCAGCGAGGGCATGCCGGTCATCGTGTTCTTCGACGAGATGGACTCGATCTTCCGTACCCGCGGCTCGGGCGTGTCGTCCGACGTGGAGAACACGATCGTGCCCCAGCTGCTGTCCGAGATCGACGGGGTCGAGGGCCTGGAGAACGTCATCGTCATCGGCGCCTCCAACCGCGAGGACATGATCGACCCGGCGATCCTGCGGCCAGGCCGGCTGGACGTCAAGATCAAGATCGAGCGGCCGGACGCCGAGGCGGCCAAGGACATCTTCTCCAAGTACGTCCTGACCGAGCTGCCGCTGCACCCTGACGACATGACCGAGCACGGCGGGTCGTCGCAGGCCACCGTGGACGCCATGATCCAGCGCACGGTGGAGCGGATGTACACCGAGTCGGAGGAGAACAGGTTCCTCGAGGTCACCTACGCCAACGGCGACAAGGAAGTGCTGTACTTCAAGGACTTCAACTCCGGCGCCATGATCGAGAACATCGTCGCCCGGGCCAAGAAGATGGCCATCAAGGAGTTCCTCGACACCGGGCAGAAGGGCATCCGGGTCAGCCACCTGCTGGCCGCGTGCGTCGACGAGTTCAGCGAGAACGAGGACCTGCCGAACACCACCAACCCGGATGACTGGGCTCGCATCTCCGGAAAGAAGGGCGAGCGCATCGTCTACATCAGGACCCTGGTCTCGGGCAAGACAGGGACCGAGGCGGGCCGGTCGATCGACACCGTGGCCAACACCGGGCAGTACCTTTGATGGGCAGTGCTCGGCCCCCTCGCGCCCCCGCACCCCCTGTAGGCTGCCTTTCATGAGTGTTCTACGCGTGATGGGCACAGAGACTGAATACGGCATCTCTGTGCCCGGGCAGCCTGGTGCTAACGCGATGGTGACCTCATCCCAGATCGTCAACGCGTACCAGGCGGCCACGGCCGCCCGGGCCCGGCGGGCCCGCTGGGATTTCGAGGAGGAGAACCCGCTGCGGGACGCACGGGGGTTCGACCTGACCCGCGAGGCGGCGGACTCCTCGCAGCTCACCGACGAGGACCTAGGCCTGGCCAACGTCATCCTGACCAACGGCGGGCGGCTTTACGTCGACCACGCCCACCCCGAGTATTCGGCGCCCGAGTGCACGAACCCGCTGTCGGTGGTGATCTGGGACAAGGCCGGAGAGCGGGTGATGGCGGAGGCCGCGGCCAAGGCGGCGACCGTGCCGGGAAGTGCGCCCATCCAGCTGTACAAGAACAACACCGACAACAAGGGCGCCTCCTACGGCTCGCACGAGAACTACCTGATGCGCCGCGGCACGCCGTTTGCCGACATCGTCAAGTTCCTGGTCCCGTTCTTCGTCTCCCGCCAGGTGATCTGCGGAGCCGGCCGGGTCGGCATCGGTGCCGACGGCCGCGGCTCGGGTTTCCAGATCAGCCAGCGCGCCGACTTCTTCGAGGTCGAGGTGGGCCTGGAGACCACGCTGAAGCGGCCCATCATCAACACCAGGGACGAGCCGCACGCCGACCCGGAGAAGTACCGGCGGCTGCACGTGATCATCGGCGACGCCAACATGAGCGAGGTGAGCACCTACCTCAAGGTCGGCACGACCGCGCTGGTGCTCGCGATGATCGAGGATAAATTCCTGGGCACCGACCTGTCGGTCGAGGCCCCGGTGGCCGAGCTTCGCGCGATCTCGCACGACCCGACCTGCCGCCGCCTGGTCACGCTCAAGGACGGCAGGAAGATGACAGCCGTCCAGCTGCAGGCCGAGTACCTCGAGCTGGCCCGCAAGTTCACCGAGGACAAGTACGGCAACGACGTCGACGAGATCACCTCCGACGTCCTGGACCGGTGGGAGTCGGTGCTGAACCGGCTGGCCGACGACCCGATGCTGCTGTCGAAGGAACTCGACTGGGTGGCCAAGCTCGAGCTGCTCGAGGGCTACCGGACTAGGGACGGGCTGAACTGGGACAATCCGCGGCTGCAGCTGGTCGACCTGCAGTATTCCGATGTGCGGCAGGATCGCGGCCTGTACAACCGGCTGGCGGCCAGGGGCCGGATGGTACGGCTGACCGACGATGCCACCGTGGAGCGGGCCGTCGACAATCCTCCCGAGGACACCAGGGCCTACTTCCGCGGTCGTTGCCTGCGGCAGTACGCCGAATCGGTGGCGGCCGCCTCCTGGGACTCGGTGATCTTCGATATCCCGGGTCGCGAGTCGCTGCAGCGCGTCCCCACGCTCGAGCCGCTGCGTGGCACCCGGGCGCACGTGGGGGACCTACTCGACCGCTGCCGCAGCGCCGCCGAGCTCGTCGCCGCCCTCACGGGTCAGGAGTAGGGGACCGGCACTGGCTGGCTCACCAGGCCGCCGAGCCCCTCTGAGTTCGCCAGCCTCGCTAATCCCTGGATGTCGGTCCAAGCCGCGGATCGCGAGTTCGTACCGATTTCAGCCCCGCGGGATTGGGCGGGACTCCTACGGGTGACGATAACGTTGGGACTACGGAGGTAGTGACATGACAACTTCAAAAGACACCGGCGGCCAGCGGCAGACCACGCGGCGCGCCGAGGAGACCGAAGAAACCGAGGCGGGCAGTACCGAGGAAGTCAGGGAGCGGCACGAAAAGCTCTCCGACGACGTGGACGCGATCCTCGACGAGATCGACGAAGTGCTCGAGGAGAACGCCGAGGAGTTCGTCCGGTCATATGTGCAAAAGGGCGGTCAGTAGCCAGACCGGTCACCGCCAACCGCTGGTTCGCCGTAGGCGGACGTGTCGGCGGCCCTCGCGTCCTGTCGCGCTCTGGGGTGGCAGTAGGGTCTGTTGAGTACGTTCGCTATGACTACGGGAGGAGGTCCGCGTTGGGCTCGTATTTCGACGGCAGCCAGTCTGGCCCGTTCGCCGGGAACCCCAGGGTGTCCGGCCGAGGGCAGGGCTCCGCAGGCAGTCCTCCTTCGGGCTTCATGAACCGGCAGACCTCCTCGTTCGCAGACTTCCTCGCCTCGCACTCACCTGGCCTGCTGCCTGGCCGCACGGTGCCTGCCGACGCGGTCACCGGAACGCCCGGCCAGGCCATCCGGGACCTGCCGCACGCCACGACCATCGTGGCCGCCGTCTGCGACGGCGGGGTGGTGCTGGCCGGCGACCGCCGGGCCACCGCCGGGAGCATGATCGCGAAGCGGGACGTGGAGAAGGTCTTCCGCAGCGATGAGTTCTCCGCCATGGGCTACGCGGGTACCGGCAGCGTGGGGATCGAGTTCGTCCGGCTGTTCCAGGTCGAGCTCGAGCACTACGAGAAGATGGAGGGCCGTTCCCTGTCCCTGGAGGGCAAGGCGAACCGCCTGGCCTTCATGGTCAGGGGGAACCTCGGCGCGGCCATGCAGGGGCTCGTCGTGGTGCCGCTGTTCGTCGGCTACGACGAGGACGCCGGGCACGGGCGGATCTTCAGCTACGACGTGGCCGGCGGTCCTTACGAGGAGACCAGGTTCTACTCCATCGGCTCGGGGTCCCTTTTCGCCCGGGGCGCGCTGAAGAAGTTCTACGTCGACAACATGCCCGTGCGCGACGCCGTGCTGGCTTGCGTGCAGGCGCTCTACGACGCCGCCGACGACGATTCGGCGACCGGCGGCCCGGACCTGACCAGGCGCATTTTTCCCAGCATCGCCACGGTCACGGCCGACGGCTTCAGGAAGCTGCCGGAAGCCGAGGCCGAAGAGATCGCGCAGCAGGTCGTGCAGAGCCGGATGATCAGGCCGGACGGTCCGGCCGCCCCGGTCCTGCCCGGCTAGCCAGCTGCTCAGCCCATCCCGCTTCAGCCGACCGATCACCTAGGTAAAGGAAGCATCCGCGGTGTCAATGCCGTTCTACGTGTCGCCAGAACAGCAGATGCGGGACAAGGCCGACTATGCGCGCAAGGGCATCGCGCGCGGCCGCAGCTGCGTCGTGCTCCAGTACGCGGGCGGAATTCTCATGGTGGCGCCCAACTCCTCCAGCGCCCTGCACAAGATCAGCGAGATCTACGACAGGATCGCGTTCGCCGCCGTCGGCAGGTACAACGAATACGAGAACCTGCGCAAGGCCGGGGTCACCTATGCCGACATCACCGGCTACCAGTTTGACCGGCACGACGTGACGGCGCGCGGCATCGCCAACTACTACGCCCAGAACCTGGGCACGATCTTCACCGAGAGTCCCAAACCCTGGGAGGTGGAGATCGTCGTCGCCGAGGTGGGCGTGCAGCCGGGGGAAGACCAGATCTACCGGATCACGTTCGACGGGTCGGTGACCGACGAGCCGGGCTTCGTCGCCTTCGGCGGTCAGGCCGACCAGGTGTCCGCCGCGCTGAAGGAGCACTATTCGGAGGGCATGTCCCTGTCCGAGGCCTTCGCCGCCGCGCTGACCGCCCTGTCCGCGCCCGGGAACGGCGAGCGCACCGACTTCGTGGCCTCCCAGCTCGAGGTGGCCATCCTGGAGCGCACCCGCGACCACCGGACCTTCCGCCGCATCCGCGCCGCCCGCCTGGAAGAGCTCATCGCCGAATCCCGCTCCACCCCCGCCGACTCCGAGTCTGAAGGCTCCGAGCCCGGCGGTTCCGAGCCCGCCGACTCGTCTGGCCCCGCGGCCCCGTCCGCTCCCTCAGCCCCTCCCACCGGTCCGGACCCGTCCAGCTCCGACCGCGGCACCGGCCTAGGCGGCGGCTCCCCCCTTTAGGTCCGCGCCCAGCCCCTCTCATCACCGCCAGCGCCCGGGCCCGGCCCTCTCAAAGCGCCTCGATGTGACATAGAGGCGGTTACAACCGCCTCTATGTCACATCGAGGCGGTCAAAGCGATCACGTGCCGCTTGCTAGACGTGATGGGTGAGGGGTCGGAGGGAAGCGAGGCGTCCTCGTCCGCAGCGGCCCGGCCCTAGACCTGCCAGCAAGCCGGTCAGAGCGGGATGTTGGCGTGGGCGCCCTTCAGCTGGGGAGCTTCGGCAATGGCCTGGGCCAGCTCGCGGCGGGTCTGGCTGGGCTCGATGATCGCGTCGATTACACCGAGGTCGAGGGCGCGCTGCAGGCCGCCGGCGGTCGCCTCGTGCTCGGCCGCGAGCTGCGCCTCGGCCTCGTGAAGCTGCTCAGGCGGCACCGAGGCGAGCGTGCGCCGGTGCAGGATACGGACGGCGGCGACCGCGCCCATGACCGCGATCTCGGCGTCTGGCCAGGCGAAGACGCGGGTCGCGCCGAGCGAGCGGGAGTTCATCGCGATGTAGGCGCCACCGTAGGCCTTGCGGGTCACCAGGGTGACCCGGGGGACCGTCGCCTCAGCAAAGGCGTGTAGAAGCTTCGCGCCGCGGCGGACCACGCCGTCCCATTCCTGGCCGACGCCGGGAAGGTATCCAGGCACGTCCACGAGGACCACCAGCGGCACGCCGAACGCGTCGCACATCCGGACGAAGCGTGCCGCCTTCTCGGCCGAGGCGGCGTCTAGGCAGCCGCCGAGCCGCATCGGGTTGCTGGCCACGACGCCGACCGTGCGGCCGGCCAGGCGGCCGAGGATGGTCACGATATTCGGCGCCCACCGTGGGTGCAGTTCGACACCTGGCGTGTCGAGCAGCCTGTTGGTCAGCAGGTGCACGTCGTAGGCGCGGCGCGCGGATTCGGGCAGCAGGCCGGACAGGTCCCGCTCGTCCGCATCCTCGGTGATCTTTCCCTGGTCGCTGAGCATGGCCGCGAGCAGCCGGGCTCGGTCGAGCGCGTCCGCGTCCGTCTCGGTCACCACGTGAACCACGCCAGAGCGGCGGCTGTGCGGTTCTGGGCCGCCCAGCCGTTCCATGTCCACGTCCTCACCGGTCACCGACCGCACCACATCGGGGCCTGTGACGAAGATGCGCCCCTGCCCGGACAGAATCACGATGTCGGTCAGCGCCGGGCCGTACGCGGCGCCGCCTGCCGCGGGTCCGAGCACCACGGAAATCTGCGGGACCCGCCCGGACGCACGGGTCATCGCCGCGAATACGGTTCCTACCGCGTGCAGGCTGGCCACGCCCTCGGCCAGCCGGGCCCCGCCGGAATGCCACAGCCCCACGATCGGGACGCCGCGCAGCAGCGCCTCGTCGTAGGCCTCGACGATCGCGGCGCTGCCCGCGCTGCCCATCGCACCGCCCTGAACCCGCGCGTCGGAGGCGAACGCCACCGCACCGGCGCCGTGCACCAGACCGAAGCCCGCCACCACCCCGCTGCGCTCATCCCCGTCGGCCGGCAGGAGCTCCAGCGTGCCGGGGTCGAACAGGGCTGCGAGCCGCTCGCGCGGGTCGCGCGGCAGCATCGCAGGCCGCGGTACCCCAGCAGCGGAAGCCACTGCCCCAGCGGAAGCCACTGCCCCAGCGGAAGCCACTGCCCCAGCGGAAGCCACTGCCCCAGCGGAAGCCACTGCCCCAGCGGAAGCCACTGCCCCAGCGGAAGCCACTGCCCCAGCGGAAGCCACTGCCCCAGCGGAAGCCACTGCAGCAGGAACTGCCTGCGGCGGAGCCGCCGGCTGGGCTGGGCCTTGATCCAGTGCGGTCATCTCAGCTTTCCCCTAACCGGAACGAAGGACGATGGACGAAGGCTCAGGCCTCGGTGAAAACCAGCGACACGTTGTGGCCACCGAACCCGAACGCGTTATTCAGCACCGCCATCGGCTCGGAGCCGCGCTTGGTGAGCGGCCTCGGCTCGCTAGCGACGTCGACCGGCACGTCTTCGTCCAGATCCTCGAGGTTGATGGTGGGCGGGGCCACATGCTCACGGAGCGCCAGGATGGCGGCCACCGATTCGATGGCGCCCGCGCCGCCGAGCAGGTGCCCGGTCATCGACTTCGTGGAAGTGACGACCACGCCGTCGATAGCGGTCCCGAGCGCCTTCGCGAGCGCCTGCGCCTCGACCGCGTCGCCCTCGGGCGTGGACGTGGCATGCGCGTTCACGTGCACCACCCGGGTCGGATCGACCTGGCCGTCGGCCATGGCGCGGGTGATCGCCGCTATCACGCCGGCTCCATCGGGTGCTGGATGCGCGATGTGATAGGCGTCCGATGAGTAGCCGGCCCCGGCCGCGACGGCGTACACCCTGGCATCGCGCTGCCGCGCGTGCGACAGCGACTCCAGCACCAGCATGCCGGCGCCCTCGCCGAGCACGAAGCCGTCCCTGGCCTTGTCGAACGGCCGGGACGCCCGTTCGGGTTCGTCGTTGCGGGTGGACATGGCCCGCATTACCGCGAACGCGCCGATGTTCAGCGGCATGATCGCCGCCTCGGTACCGCCCGCCAGCACCACGTCGGCCCGCCCGGAGCGGATCATGTCGATGCCGTAGCCGATCGCCTCGGCGCCGGACGCGCAGGCGCTGACCAGGGAGTGCGCACCAGCCCGGGCGCCGATCTCCATGCTGATCCAGCCGGCCGAACCGTTCGGCATCAGCATCGGCACCGTGTAAGGCGAGATCCGCTGCCAGCCCTTTTCCTTGAGGGTGTCATACGCGGTCAGCGTCGATCCGATGCCGCCGATCCCGCTGGTGACGGTCACGCCGAGCCGCTCCGGATCTACGTCGGGGGTACCCGCGTCGGCCCACGCCTCGCGCGCGGCTACCAGCGCCAGTTGCTCGCAGCGGTCCATCCGGCGCGCCTGCACGCGGCCCACGACCTCCACCGGGTCGGCGGCGGCCTCCGCCGCGATGCGCACTGGCAGGTCCTCCGCCCACGGCTGGGTGAGCCGGCGCACGCCGCTACGCCCTTGCAGCATCGCCGACCAGGTCGACGCGACATCCCCGCCGAGCGGGGTAGTCGCGCCGAGCCCGGTAACGACGACGGTCTCGCGTCCTGCGGTCACGCCGAGCCTCCGGCATTCTTGCTGACGAAGTTCACCACGTCCTGGACGGTGCTGAGGTCCTTCAGCTGGTCATCGGGGATCTCGACGCCGAACTTGTCCTGTGCGGCGACGGCGATCTCCACCATCGATAGCGAGTCGATGTCCAGGTCTTCGACGAAGCTCTTGCTCGGCGTGACCTCGTCCGCGGGCACGCCCGCGATCTCCTCGACGATTTCGCCAAGCCCGGCCAGGATCTCCTGCTCGTTCATCTTTGTTTTCTCCTTGTCTGACGTGTTCGCATGTATCTGCCGCCCCGGGGCGGGGCTGTCCCGGTCGGCCTGCGGCCAGCCGGCTCGGCAGGGCGCGGCTAGGGTACCGTGATCACCTGGGCTGCGTAACACAGCCCCGCGCCGAATCCGACTAGCAGCGCCGGAGAGCCCGGCCGCAGGTCCCCGCGCTCGGCCATCCGTGACAGCGCCAGCGGAATCGAAGCCGAGGACGTGTTACCCGAGTGCACGATGTCGTCGGCCACCCGCTCGCGCGGCACGCCGACCCGGCGCGCGATGGCCTCGATGATCCGCAGGTTCGCCTGGTGGGGGACGAACGCCGCCAGGTCGCCCACCGCTACGCCCGCCCGCTCGCAGGCCTGCACCGCGATCGGGTGCATGGCGGTGGTAGCCCACCGGAACACCGCCTGCCCCTGCTGGTACATGAAGGAGTTACGGTCCGCGATCGTGATGTTCTGGGCCAGGTCTCCGGCGCTGCCCCATACCACCGGGCCGATGCCCGGCGGCTCGCCGTCCGCAACCGGGCCGACCACCGCGGCGCCTGCCCCGTCGGCGAAAATTATGCAGGTGGAGCGGTCGGTGGGGTCGATCCACGCCGTCATCTTCTCCGACCCGATCACCAGAACGTGCCGGGCGGTGCCCGCCCTGACCGCGTCCGAGGCGTTCGCCAGCGCATAGCAGAAACCGGCGCACGCGGCGTTGAGGTCGTACGCCCCGGGCGCGACGATGCCAAGCCGGTGCGCGGCTACCGCGGAAGTGTTCGGTATCGACGCCTCGGCGCTGCAGGTGGCCACGATGACCAGGTTGATGTCGGCGGGGGACAGGCCACTGCTGGCTAGTGCCTTGCCGCCGGCCGCGACGGCCATGTCCGTCACGCTCTCCTCGGGTCCGGCGAACCGGCGGCTGATGATGCCGACCCGGCTGCGGATCCACTCGTCGCTCGTGTCGACCTGGGCGGCGAGATCATCGTTGGTGACCACGTGGCCCGGCTGGTAACCGCCGAACGACAAGATCCGCGCGCCAGCGGCGGGCGGGAACGGGGTGAAGGACTGGATCGGGGCATACGGGGACGTCATGCGCCTTCCCTTCTGCCCGGGAGGACCCATCCCCCCGGATCCCCCTCGGGTTGGATACGGACAAGTGGCTGGCCTTCGCTGACCGGATCCCCGTCTTCCACCAGCCATTCGATGATCTCGGCGGGCCATGGTGCCGTCACCGCGCGCTGGCCGCCGCGCGCGACGACCGTGCCGAGATCGTCGGTGAGGGCGACCATGGCCCCGGTCCCGGCCGCGTCGACGCGGCCTGCCGGGGACCGGAACGTTCCCGACGTGGGCGCCACGATCAGCCGCCATTCCGGCAGGTGGCCGTGGCTGTGGCCGTCGGAGTCGGCGACGTGTTCGGCGATGAGCTCGCGGGCGGCCTCGAGCTGATCGGGAGTCTTGATGGCCAGCTGCGCCACGCCCGGCAGCGCCCGCCGGGCCAGGCCCGTCAGCGTGCCGGCCGGCGGCAGCTCGATGATCGCGGTCACGCCGCGGTCGGCCATGGTCTGCATGCACAGGTCCCAGCGCACCGGCGCGGCGACCTGGGCGATGATGCGCTCCAGCCATTCCTTGCCGGTTGTGACCGCGGCGCCGTCGGCGTCGGACAGCAGCGTCATCGCCGGATCCCTGACCGGGACGCTGGCCGCCGCGTCGCGCAGCGCCGTGACGGCAGGCGCCATATGCCGGGTATGGAAGGCGCCTGCGACCTGCAGCCGGCGCAGCCGCGCGCCAGCCGGCGGGGCGGCCGCGAAGGCTTCCAGATCCGCGAGGGTCCCGGCGGCCACGATCTGCCCGGCTCCGTTGACGTTCGCCGGCGTCAGGCCGTGGCTCGCGATGGCCGTGAGCACCGCGTCCTGGTCGCCGCCGAGCACGGCCGTCATCCCGGTCGGCTCGACCGCCGCCGCCGCTGCCATGGCCGTCCCGCGCACCCGGACCAGGCGCATCGCGTCGTCCGCGGTGAGCACGCCAGCGATGACCCCGGCGGCCAGTTCGCCGACGCTGTGCCCGGCGGCCGCGTCGGCGGGCACATCATCCGGGTCGCCACCGGACAGGGCCGAGGCCGCGACAATGGCGGCCGCGACAAGCAGCGGCTGCGCGACCGCGGTATCCCTGATCTCATCGGCGTTCGCCGTGGTGCCGAACCTGATGAGGTCACAGCCCGCTTGCTCGGACGCGGCCCCGAGGCGCTCGGCGACGCCGGGCAGTTCCAGCCAGGGCGCCAGGAAACCCGGCGTCTGCGCGCCCTGGCCGGGCGCGGTGATGATCAGCATCCTCCTACAGTGCCCTGTAGATGTCCGCCACCTGAATGTGGAACAGTACGAAGTTGTCCGTCGAAAATTTGTAGATTCCCTCCAGCTAGCGTTCATCCGGATGTCATCACTCTGTTACTCCCGCTCGCCTCCGGGGCGCTTTTGAGGCACCGCCTTGCTTCCCTGGCCACCTGCGGCGGCGGGCCCTCGTCGCTCGTTCCTGGCGCCTGGGGTGGGTCCGGGGGAAAAGCACAGTCCAGGCGGTGCCGCGCCTCTCGCGGGAGAGTCCAGTCGGTGCCGGCGCCCCTTCGGCTCGTTCTAACCCCGGCTCACTTGCTGGCGAGACGGCCTAGCACGATGGCCACCCACAAGGTGAAACCGTCCCGTCCCACCGACGGGGTGTACTCGGTGAGCTCGGCGACACGGCGCAGCCGGTAGCGGACCGTGTTCGGGTGGACGAACAGGAGCCGGGCGGTGGCCTCCAGGGAGGAGCCCTGCTCCAGGTAGGTGGTGAGGGTGTCGAGCAGGGCGGGACCGCCGCCGGCCAGGGGCTCGTAGACGTCGCTGATCAGCGCGGCTTTCGCGTCGGGATCGCCGTCCAGAGCCCGTTCGGGCAGCAGGTCGTCCGCCCCGGTCGGCCGGGGCGCCTCCGGCCAGGCGGGAGCGACGCGCTGCGCGGCCAGCGCGGCGCGCGCGGACACCGATGCGGCGCGCAGGTCGCGGACCAGCGGCCCGGCGATCACCGGTCCTGGCCCGAACCGCCCGGCGAACCGCTCGGCCGCGGCGATCGGGTCGTCGGTCCCGCCCAGGACCAGGATCAGCCGGTTTCCCTGCACGCCGGCCAGCATGTCGAGCCGGGCCCGCCTGGCCTGGGCGCGGATATCGTCGATGAGCGGCTCCGCCCCGCCCTGGCTGTCCTCGTCGCTGATCGTGCCCACGACGACCGCGACGGGGGAGGACGACCAGTTCAGCGCCGAGGCCCAGGCGTGCAGCGAGTCCTCGGCCTCCCCGCGGACCAGCGAGTCCACCACGAGCGCCTCAAGCCGGGCGTCCCACGCGCCGCGCGCCTCCGCGGTGCGGGCGTACACCTGCGCCGCGCTGAACGCGATCTCACTGGCGTAGGTTAGTACCGCCTCGCGCAACTCCCGCTCGTCGCCGGGCGCGGCCAGCTCGTCGACCTGGGACTCCACCGCGTCGATGATCACCCGCACCATCTCCACGGCGTGCTGCAGGCTGACCGCGCGGGCCAGTTCACGCGGCGCGGTGCCGAATACCTCGGTCACCGCCGGCCGGTTACGTTCCGGGTGCCTGATCCAGTCGAGGAACGCGGCAATGCCAGCCTGGGCGACCAGGCCGAGCCAGGACCGGTTCTCCGCCGACATGTTGCGGAACCACGGCAGCCGTTCGTCCATGGCGGCGATAGCAGCCGTGCCGAGGGCACCGGTCGCGCGCTCAAGCCGCCGTACGGTCTCCTCGTGCACGCGCGGCCTGGACCTGCGGACCTGCTGCTTCGCCGCCATTCCCGCATACTAAGCGAGCCTGCCTAGGACAGCGCCTCGCTCACCGGCCGGTCCAGCTGGTACTTGGCGATCGCCTGGCCGGGCAGGCTGGCGTCCACGGCGCCGCTGCGTGCCAGTTCCCACAGCACCGCCACCGTGATGGATTCGGCGTCCACGTGGAAGAACCGCCGGGCCGCGGGGCGAGTGTCCGAGAACCCGAACCCGTCGGTGCCAAGTGAGGTGAACGTGCCCGGCACCCAGCGGGCGATCTGGTCGGGCACCGCCTTGATCCAGTCGGACACTGCCACCACCGGACCGGGAGCATCGGCCAGCGCGGATGTCACATACGGCACCCGGGACAACTCACCCGGGTTCAGCATGTTGAACGACTCGCAGGCCAGCGCCTCCCGGCGCAGCTCGGTCCAGGATGTGGCCGACCACACGTCGGCGGACACGCCCCAGTCTGCGGCGAGCTTCTCCTGGGCCACCAGAGCCTGCCGCAGCGCCACCCCGGACGCCAGGATCTGGGCGCGCGGCCCTGAGCCCTCGGCGGCCGCGGGCGCGTACCGGTAAAGCCCGCGCAGGATGCCATCCTCGAGCCCCGCGGTCCCACTGGGGAAGTCCGTAGGCTCCGCGGGCTGCGGGTACGGCTCGTTGTAGAGCGTGAGGTAGTAGAAGATGTTCTCGCCGTCCGGGTACTCCGGGGTGGCCTCATACATCCGGCGCAGCGCGTCACGCATCACGTACGCCAGCTCGAACGCCCACGCGCAGTCGTACGACACGCACGCCTCGCTGACCGAAGCCAGCAGCAGCGAGTGGCCGTCGTTGTGCTGCAGGCCCTCGCCGGTCAGCGTCGTCCGGCCGGCCGTCGCCCCGAGCAGGAAACCTCGCCCGAGCTGGTCGCCGAGCAGCCACATCTCGTCGCCGGTCCGCTGCCAGCCGAACATCGAGTAGAACACGTACACCGGGATCATGTGCGTGCCGTGCGTGGCGTACGAGGTGGCCGCCGCGATCACCGAGCCCATCGCGCCGGACTCGCTGATGCCCTCGTGTAGGATCTGGCCCTTCTCGGACTCCTTGTAGGACAGCAGCAGGTTACGGTCCACCGCCTCGTAGGTCTGCCCGTGCGGGGAGTAGATCTTGGCCGTCGGGAACAGCGAGTCCATCCCGAACGTCCTGGCCTCGTCGGGGATGATGGGTGCGAACCGATCTCCGATGGCCGGGTCCTTCATCAGCTCCTTGAGCAGCCGGACGAACGCCATCGTGGTGGCGACCGCCTGCTTGCCCGAGCCCTTGCGCAGCTCGTCGTACACCGAGTCGGAGGGCAACGGCAGCGGCTTGGCCCGCACGACCCGGCGGGGGAGTACTCCGCCGAGCGCGGCCCGCCGCTCGCGCATGTACCGGATCTCGTCGGAATCCTCGCCCGGGTGGTAGTAGGGCGGAAGCTCCGCCTCCAGGGCCGAATCGGGGATCGGCAGGTACAGCCGGTCCCTGAACTCCTTCAGCTCCGCCACGGTGAGCTTCTTCATCTGGTGCGTGGCGTTGCGGGCCTCGAAGTCCTTGCCCAGGGTCCAGCCCTTGATCGTGTGCGCGAGGATGACCGTGGGCTGGCCGGTGTGCTCGCGCGCGGCCTTGAACGCCGCGTACACCTTGCGGTAATCGTGCCCGCCGCGGGACAGGTTGCGCAGCTCGTCGTCGGACAGGTGCGCCACCATCGCGCGCAGCCGGGGGTCGCCGCCGAAGAAGTGCTCCCTGATGTATGCGCCCGACTCCACGCTGTAGGTCTGGAACTGGCCGTCCGGCGTGGTGTTCATCTTGTTGACCAGCACGCCGTCGGCGTCCTGGGCTAGCAGTGCGTCCCAGTCGCGGCCCCAGATGACCTTGATCACGTTCCAGCCCGCGCCGCGGAAGAACGCCTCGAGTTCCTGGATGACCTTGCCGTTGCCGCGCACCGGTCCGTCCAGCCGCTGCAGGTTGCAGTTGATGACGAAGGTGAGGTTGTCCAGTTCCTCCCGCGCGGCCAGGCCGATCGCGCCGAGCGCCTCGGGCTCGTCCATCTCGCCGTCGCCCAGGAACGCCCACACGTGCGAGCGTGAGGTGTCGTGGATCTCGCGGGCCAGCAGGTACCGGTTGAACCGGGCCTGGTAGATCGAGTTCAGCGCGCCGAGCCCCATGGACACCGTGGGGAACTCCCAGAACTCAGGCATCAGCCGCGGGTGCGGGTAGGACGGTAGCCCGCCGCCGGGGTGGGATAGCTCCTGGCGGAACCCGTTGAGCTGGTCCTCGGTCAGCCGGCCCTCGAGGAACGCGCGCGCGTAGATGCCCGGTGCCGCGTGTCCCTGGAAGAACACCTGATCGCCGGACTCGCCATGGTCCTTGCCGTGGAAGAAGTGGTTGAAGCCCACCTCGTACAGGCTGGCCGCGCTGGCGTAGGTGGCGATGTGGCCGCCCACGCCCATGCCAGGCCGGTTGGCGCGGGAGACCATCACGGCCGCGTTCCACCGGATGTAGGCCCGGATCCGGCGCTCGACATGCTCGTCGCCGGGGAACCACGGCTCGCGCTCCGGCGGGATGGTGTTGATGAAGTCAGTGCTACGCAGGCCGGGCACGCCGACCTGCTGCTCGCGCGCCCGCTCGAGCAGGCGGAGCATGACGTACCTGGCGCGGGCCCTGCCTCTGGTCCGCACGACCGAATCGAACGACTCGACCCATTCGCGCGTCTCATCAGGGTCGATGTCGGGCAACTGGGTCGGCAACCCGTCGCTGATGATGGGGAATTGCTGACGTCCGGAAGCCACGGGGTAGCCTCGCCTTCCGCAGTTAGTCGGGCGGCCGGTGAGCCGCATGAATAGATTCCTGATGTGTTGTCCAGACCAATCGTCGTACGAACTGGCCGATCGCGCATCTCTACTCGACGGTAACCGGAACGCGGGGACACCACGCACCTGCCCGGGGCGCCAAACGCTTAGCTGGGGGTTGTTTCGCCCAGGGCAGATCCGCTCGTTACCCTACGTGATGAGAGCTGCGGTGCGTAACCGTGATAAGCGGCGGACAGGTCAATTTATGGCGGCGGTTTTCCAGGCTGGAGCGATTGCTACTTGCGCACTGGGCCGACCCAGTGTGAACTGTCCCAACAAGAAGTGCTGACGTGTCGTCGCCGTCAGGGGGATGGGGCCCGCGGTTCTCGTGGGCCAGCCACCCCTCAGGCGCGGCGGCGCGGGGAGGGATTCGAGGAGGACGTCAGTGAGCGCGACCGCGGGCCAGGCGCAGGACGAACGTGGCCAGGCCGAGCGGCTCGGTATCAAACCGGGCCAGGTGGTGCAGGAGATCGGCTACGACGATGATTGCGACGAGCAGCTGCGCGGCGCGATCACCCGGATAGACGGTGTGGAGCTAGTCGACGAGGACTACGACGACGTGGTGGACGTGGTCCTGCTCTGGTGGCGAGACGGGGACGGGGATCTCGTCGACTCGCTGGTGGATGCGTTGACGCCGCTAGCCGACGGGGGGTACATCTGGCTGCTGACGCCGAAGGCGGGCAGGTCAGGTCATGTTGAACCGAGCGATATCGGGGAGGCCGCACCCACGGCCGGCCTGTCGCAGACCTCAAGCGTGAGCGCGGCCCGCGACTGGTCGGGCACGCGGCTCGTCGCGCCGAAGGCGCGCAGGTTACTTCAGTGCGCCTTAGGCACCCGCCGGGTGCCTAAGGCGCGAACATGAGGTCCTGACCGGCGGCCCCGGGTGCCCGGCTGACCGGCCGTTCGCATGATTTTATCCCGAACGGCCGTGCTTCCACGCCTGCCGACAGGTGGCAGACTTGGGTGGGTAACGGCAATTCGCGGATCCGTGAAAGGATCAGGGATGGCGGTAGAAGTAGACGACCAGGCGCCCGACTTTGAGCTCAACGACCAGCACGGCACGCCCGTACGGCTCTCGAGTTTCCGTGGCGTCAAGAACGTCGTGCTGGTCTTTTACCCGCTCGCGTTCAGCGGTGTGTGCACCGGTGAGCTGTGCGCCATCCGCGATGAGTTCCCCGAGGTGAACCGGGACGACGTTGAGTTGCTCACGGTTTCGGTGGACTCCACCTTCACCCACCGGGCCTGGTCCGACGCCGAGCATTTCGAGTTCGGGTTGCTCTCGGATTTCTGGCCGCATGGTGAGGTGGCCAAGCAGTACGGTGTGTTCGACTCCGCGCGCGGCATCGCGACCCGGGGCACGTTCATCATCGACAAGGATGGCGTGGTGCGCTGGAAGGTCGTCAACCCGATCCCCCAGGCGCGCGATCTCGCCGAATACTCAAAGGCACTAGCCGCGCTCGGCTAGCGCCTCAGTGTGGGAGGCCTGGGGAGTGCCGTGTTACCGCTGCGGCGTACGGCAGACAGATCCGGAGCGGGGGAAGAGCCCCTGGCGCCGTGGCGTGCTGCGCGACCAGCTGGTGCTGGTCTGCCCGGCCTGCCAGGAGTCGAGTGACTGGACCGCCGAACTCGAGTCCTGCTCCAGGTGCGGCAGCGTGCACCTGATCCGGCGGCTCGGCCAGGTCGAGTGCCTGGACTGCAGCCTGATCCGCGAGCCCGAGGCGGCTCTCGTCCCCGCTGGGAGGCCCGCGGCACCCAGCCCCGACGCCGCGCTGGCCGAGGAGGTCGGGCGGGCGCTCGACCGCCTGCTCGGCCGTGGCTGAACCCGAGAGCCACGGGAGTTTAAGCCGGCTCACTGTTGGTAGCGCGAAGGAGTGGACACACATCCGCTACAACCACAGGAGGCACAACATCATGGACGCCAAGGTGCGGGACGTGATGACGCCGGGGCCGATCGGAGTGGGCTATTACCAGTCGATCCGCGAAGCCGCCCGCACGATGCGCGACTGGGGAGTGGGCGCTGTCCTCGTGGTGAACGACCAGTCCCTCTACGGCCTGGTTACCGACCGCGACCTCGTTGTCAGGGCGGTCGCCGAGGCCAAGGGGCCGGATGAGCCGGTCGGCCCGCTGAGCAGCGGGGACCTGACCGGCGTGGACGTGGATGCGGACGCGGACGAGGCCGCGCGGCTGATGCGCGAGAACGCCGTGCGCAGGCTCCCCGTCATCGAGGACGGGCAGGTCGCGGGCATGGTGTCCCTGGGCGACCTGGCGATGCAGGATGACCCGGGTTCTACGCTCGCCACGCTCAGCCAGGCGGCCGTGAACCGCTGACCGACCGTGGAGTCGGCACGGGCTCGGCGAGGCGGAGAACCGCCTCGCGAGCTGGCCGCCTGAACGTCCCCCGCACACCCGCGCTGACCCGCTAGTTTGCGACCCCCGCCAGCGGGTAGCGACAGCCGGATCAGCGCAGGAGGTGAAACATGGTGAGGAAGATGCGCGACATCATGTCGCCGGCCTCGCCGCCGCGCTGGTGCGCGTGTCGCTGAGCCAGCGGGCCGCCAGCGAGGTTACCGTTTCTGTGCGCGACTGATCCCTTACGCCCGTTACACTACTGAGACCTGCCGTATGCGGCGTGATACGTCGCTCGCCCGTTTCGTTTGCCCTGAGTAAACCCGGGTAAGCGATGGTCTCCGCAGCCGCGATCTTTTACGGCGCAGGAGCCGTGGTGAGGATGTGAGAGTCAGATGAGCCTGCCCGCTTGCCAGCAGCGCGTACTAGACCACATAGAGAGCGCCCTGCGGGCAAGCGAACCCGAGCTGACGTCTATGTATGCCATCTTTTCGCAGCTCAACGCAGGCGAGCCGATCGGGGCGGAACAGCTCGCGCGCAAGAGTATGCGGTGGTTCCAGCCGGGGACGGCCATGTACGCGATCGTGCTGGTTCCGGTCATGTTCGCCGCGATCATCGTCGGCGCGCTGCTCGGCGGCGGGACGCGCAGCACGACCGCCTGCGAGGCCAGCTACTCGGTGGGCGGTGTCTCACCGCTGTCCAGCCGGCCCTCATGCCCGGTCTCGGACAAGCCGAAGGCCCGGGTGCGCAAGACGATATCCACCACGATGCGCCTGGCCTGCACGGCCACGACGTCCCCCGCCCGCTTCGTCACCATGACCGGTACCGACCGGGCGTTCCTCCCGGCGGCGCGGGCAGCGGCGGCGGCTGGCCCGCCCGCAATGTGCTAGACGTGAGCCAGGGACGGAGGATCTGGTGCCGATCGAGCAGCTCGGGCATGAGGCCGCGGAGCTACTGAGCCTCACCAATGGCGGCGAGGCCAGGTCGCTGAACAAGCTCGCCGAGCTCGCCGCCTGGCAGGTGCCCTCGTGCTCGGGGGCGCACGCCGCCGTATGGCGTGATGGCGAGGTGGTCAGCGCCGCAGCCACCCATCCTGACCTGGCCGAGCTCGCGGACCTGCAGCTGCGAACGGGCTGCGGTCCGTTGGTGGAGGCGGCCGATGGCGGTACCGCGGTCAGCTGCCAGGACACGCTGGAGGAGACCCGCTGGCCCGAGTTCGCCGAGGCGGCGCTGCGCCGGGGCGTCCGGTGCTCGGTTCACCTGGTGCGGGATCTACCGAGCGGCGCCTTGGTGCTTTCGCTGTTCGGCGTGCGTCCTGGCGTCCTCGACGCCGAATCCAATCCGATGGCTGACCTGCTGGCCGCGTTCGGCGGTGCGATGCTCGCCAACGCGACTGCCTATAACCAGGCCCAGCGCACCGCCAGCCAGCTCAAGGACGCCGTGGTGGCGCGGTCGGTGGTCGACCAGGCCAAGGGTATCTTGATGCACGCGCTGGGCTGTGACGCCGACGAGGCGCTGCAGCGCCTGCGCCAGGAATCCCAGCGCCGCCACGTCAAGGTCACCGAGGTGGCCACCGAGGTCGTGGCCGCCTACGACGGCGAGCAGAAGGGCGAGAGCTTAGGCATCCGCCGGGGCCGTCACCCGGGCGACCAGGATCGTCATGTCGTCACGTAGGTCGTCCTGGGAGAAGCGGGTGATGAGGTCCTGGATCATCCGGGTGGTCTGGGCCGCGGTCCGGCCGGCCGCTCCGGCCAGCTCGTCGGCCAGCCGGTCCTCGAAGTACTCCATGTCGGGGCTGCGCGCGTCCGTGACCCCGTCGGAGTAGAAGAACAGCAGGTCGTCCTGACCGAGCTTGACCGTCTCCCGCTCCGGCATGGCGTCCGGGAAGAGGCCGAGCGGGAGACTACCGCCGCTCAGCACGTCGACCCGGCCGTCCGGGCGCACCACCGCCGGGCCCGGGTGGCCGGAGCTGGCCAGCTCCACCCGCACGCCGGCGTCATCCCATCGCAGGTAGGCGAGCTCGGCGGTGACGAAACGGTCCTCGTAGTCACCAGCCAGGATGACCTCGTTCACCTTGGCCAGGACGTCAACCGGATCCGGGTTCCAGTGCGCGAGCACGCGGATCGCGTGCCGGGCGGCCGCGGTCATCGCGGCGGCCTCCTGGCCCTTGCCGCAGACGTCGCCGACGGTGATCGCCCAGCCGCCCTGGACCGGGAAGACGTCATAGAAGTCACCGCTGACCTCAAGGCCTTCGCTGGCCGGGACGTAGGCCGCGGACAGGTCGAGCCCGGGCACCTCGGGCAGGCTGGCCGGCAGCAGGCTGCCCTGCAGCGCCTCGGCCACAGCCGAACGGTGCCGGAACATCCGGTCGACCCGGATCGCGACGCCCAGATGCTGGCCGAGCTCTTCGGCCAGCCCCAGGTCGGCGATGGTAAACCGGCCCTCCGCCGCCTGCCGGGCCAGGGTCAGCACGCCGTAGCCGGTGACGCCGTCCGTGATCGGCACGCTCAGCAGCGACGTCACGCCGAGCAGCATCAGCAGCGGCGTTCCGTCCGGGTCAGCGCCGAGCAGCCCGGCGTCGTCCGTGTGCGCGAGCACCACGGACCGGCCTGCGGATTGGACGTGAGCGGGAACCGAGTCGGGCGGCGGGTCGACGGCGCGCACCGTTCTGGCCAGCTCGTCTGGTCGCTGGCCGGGCGGGCCGATCACGAACTGGCGCCGGAGCTGGCCCGACCGATCGACGTCGATGATGACCCAGCTCGCGATGTCACCGGCCAGCAGCCGGGCGCACCGCTGCAGCGTAACCGCCTCGCTGAACGTGCTGTTGTCGAGGAGCAGCCTGGTCACCGCCGTGATCATGTCTATCCGGCGGGCCATGGACACAGTGTTATCTCGGGGGGACGACCCCCCCAGACCCCCCCGCTCCTGGGGGGACCCATCCCCCCAGGCCCCCCTTGGGGGGGACCCATCCCCCCAGGCCCCCCTTGGGGGGGACCCATCCCCCCGGGTCCCCCCGACAGTGACCACGAGTAGACGGGGGCCGTCGGTGAGCACGCTGGCCGTCAAGGTCGTGGCGACCGGCCCGGCCGGACCGAGCAGGGTGCAATCCGCCTGCCTGGTCGTCCCCGTCCGGGCGGCGGCGGCGAGCTGGCTCTGCACCGCGGCGCGCGAGGCCAGATCGACGAACGCCGTCAGCGGCTTGCCCGTCGCGTAGCCCGGCGGAGCGCCGATCAAGTCGCCAGCCCGACCGTTCGCCCGCCGTATCGTGCCGTCGAATTCGAGCACGAACAAGGGCGCGGGCGCGTGCTGGAACACGGCTCGCAGCAGGTTTCTCTCCGCGCCGAGCGAGGCGGGAAGTGCCTCGCCCGCCGTTCGGTCGGGCTCGGCCGCGTGGACCAGCTTGGTCAGCGCCTCGACGGCGGCGTCGAGTTCGGCGAAGGTGGCGTCAAGCAGCGCTCGAGGATCCGCGCCCGGCATCGCAGCGGCCTGACGGAGCCCGTCGCGCCGCCCGGCGAGGTCGGCGAGGTCGGCGAGGTCGGCGTACGAGCCGTTCGGCCAGGTGTCCTGCGACATCTCTCCAGACCATCGTCCTTGGATAAACCGCCCACCGGCCCCTTGGCGGTGAATTGACGGGGGCGCGGGACGAGTCTGGCACGTGTTCCCGGCGTCCCGGCCCGGCTTAATCTTACCGGCGGCGATGCGGCGCTAAAGCGTGACGATCCGCCGGGGCTTGATCGCCCCGGCGGATCGGTTGCTCGTGCGGCTGGCGGTTGTTTACCAGCGACGCCAAGCCGGCCGCCTGCGGCTGCGGTAACGGCCGTAACCGCGCGTGGTGAACGCGCTGACCAGCAGCGCCGCAGCCACCAGGGCGACAATGAAGGTGATCACGGTATGTCCGGCGCCCAGGATCGCCGTGGTGAGGATGCCGCCGACCAGCGCGGCCACAATGCCGATGAGGATCGTCATGATGATGCCGATGTGCTGGCGGCCGGGCACGAGCAGCCGGGCCAGGGCACCAATGACGAGTCCGATGAGCAACCAGACGATGATGACGGAAACCGTGAGTGTCATGACCTCTCCTTAGGGTGTTCGGTTGGTCTATGGCCAGCGCTTTTGGCGCCTGGCCTCAGTCTTCGTAGATGTCCTCGACGACCTCGGTCTCGCCGGGCCGTAGACCCGTCGGCTCCGTGGAAAGATCACGATTACTCGGGGTAGCGTCAATATGGTGGGCGGCCTCCGGGCTGCCCAGCGCGCCGGGGGCGGGCAGGCCCGCCTGGACGCGGGTGTTGGCCGGGTTGCGGTTGGCATAGGCCGGATAGGTGACTTCCTCCACCCGGGCGCTCGGCCGCCAGCGCGCTTGCCGCACGAACAGGCGTCGTCCGACCCAGCCGTAGCCGCGCCGCGGGATCGCGATTCCGACGATGCCGATGATTATGAGCACCCAGCCGGCCGTATGCAGGTTGAAGACCGATGTATTCGTCGTCACGGCGAAGGCGAGGATCGCGCCAACGGCGATCAGTGCCAGTCCCATACCGGTTTTCATGGTGGTCCTTCCGCTGTCAGGGCGCCGTAGCTCATCAGGCCGTGGCAGCTGATTGGGGGTTGTCGCCGGTCTCGGCCGGATCGAGCAGTCGGCTCTTCAGGTGGTTCAGGGCCCGGGCCAGGAGCCTGGACACGTGCATCTGCGATATGCCGAGCCGTTCGCCGATCTCGGTCTGGGTAAGGTTGCCGTAAAAGCGCATGACCAGGATGCGCTGTTCACGCTCGGGCAGTTCCTCCCAGTGCGTGTTGACGGCTTCCATGTCGATGGCATGTGTGACACCAGGATCGTCGTCGCCGAGCACGTCCGCGAGCAGGGCGGGGTCGTCCCGGTCGGACAGCGGGGCGTCGAGGGAGTAGGTACTGAACACGAGGTCCGCCTGGCGGGCCTCCTGCATGTCGTCCTTGCTGACCCCGAGCCGCTCGGCCAGTTCGGCTTCCTCCGGCGACCGGCCAAGTTGCTGGGTGAGTTCCTCGGTGGCCTTACGCAGTTCGAGCAGCAGTTCCTGAGCGGACCGGCGGACGTGGATCTGCCATCGCTTGTCCCGGAAGTGCCGCTTGATCTCGCCGCTGACGCAGGGCTGCGCGTAGGCGGAGAGGCTGTCGCCGACCTCCGGGTCGTAGTTATTGATCGCTTTGAGCAGGCCGACGTACCCGACCTGCATGAGATCTTCTGTGGGTTCTGGGCTGCCGCGGTACTGCCGGACGCAGGAGCGGACCAGTTTCTGGTAACGCTCCACGAGTATCTCGCAGGCGGTGGCGCGCAGTTCGTGGTCCCTCGGCAGTGCGCGGACCTTGGCCAGCAGGGCGTTGTCGGACAGCTCTTGAAGTTCCGCACGCGACCCCGCGTGGACGGTGACGTCAGGGGTAGCGGTACGGGTCGCGGCGGCTGCGGCGGTGGTCTGTGCCGCTGCCGGCCGGAGAGTTCCCCTCGTCAAGGTGGCCTCCTCGGGACCCTAGGAAGTACGAACGAGTAGGGTGTGCCCGGCCCTCGGCGAATAAACGTAAGGTGATGTGATGCTCGTCACATCATGGCGTCCGCGGTGACCGGGTCTGCCTTCTGTGAAGGCGCTCCCGCGCGAGGCTCCGTCCGGCGCTCAGCCGCGCCGGTAACGCTCCGTGTCGGCGGCGCGGATCGCCAGGCCATGGCCGGGGCGGTCGAGGTCGGGGCTCATGGTGCCGCCCTCTGGGTCGAGCGCTCCGTCGAAGAACAGCCGCTCGATCCGCTGGTGGTCGTGGAAGTACTCGACGTGCCGCAGGTTGGGCACCGCCGCCCCGACGTGAGCGTGCAGGTTGGGGGCGCAGTGCCCGGAGACCTGCAAGCCATGGGCCGCCGCCAGGGCGGCGCCGCGCATGAACTCGGTAATGCCACCGCACCGGGTTACGTCAAGCTGCAGGCAGTCGACGGCGCCGGCCCCGATGAGCCGGGCGGAATCGGCCAGGGACCAGCTGTACTCACCGGCCGCCACATCGGGTCGCACCTTCCGCCGGACCGTGGCCAGGCCTGCCAGATCCTGGGATGAGACCGGCTCCTCGAACCAGCTGACGCCGAGGGCGGACAGCTCGTCCGCGACCCGGACCGCCTGGCCGGTCGAGTAGCCGCCGTTCGCGTCCACGTACAGCTCGGTGTCCGGGCCGATCACCTCACGGGCGAGTTCCGCGCGCGCGAGGTCGCGGCGCTCGTTTGCGCCCCATCCCTCGCCGATCTTGATCTTGACCCGGGGAATGCGCTCTTTCTCCACCCACTCGCTCAGCTGCTGCCGGGTGCGCGTGTCGTCGTAGCTGGTGAAGCCGCCGCTGCCGTACACGGGCACGTCCGGCCGGGCCGGGCCGAGCAGCCCGGCCAGGGACTGGCCCAGCAGCCGGGCCTTGAGGTCCCACAGGGCGATGTCGACCGCCGAGATCGCCGTCGCGGCCACGCCCGGCCGGCCGACATTGCGCACCTGCCTGGCCATCGCCTCGGCCGCGCCCGCGGTGTCGAAGGCGCTCCGTCCGGCGACCACGTTGGCGAGCATCTCGGTGATCACGGTCTGGGCCGCGGCCGAGGCGTAGCTCCAGCCGAGCCCTTGTTGGCCGCCGGCCCGCACGCTCGCCAGGACCATCGTCGTCTTATCCCAGGCCAGGGTGCCATCGGCTTCGGGTGCGTCGGTGGGTACGACGTAGACGGCGGTCTCGACCGCCGTCACTGCTGGTCCGTTCACCGGCGTACCTCCAGGTGGGTGAAGAAGCTGACTACCTCCCGCGTCACGCCTCAAACCGCTACCGGTCGCAACATGGCCTGCCGGGAAATTCCTGCCGTCCGGAGGAGTAGTCGGGGGGCAGGCGGGAAGTGACGGTGAACCCTGAAGACACGACACCAGCTCAGACCTCTGCGAGGACACGCGATGACCGCGACTGGGAGCGCCGCGAACTGGCGGTCGGCAGGAGCCTGCCTGTCCGCAGACCCCGACCTTTTCTTCCCCATCTCATCGGTCGGCCTGGGGGAGCGGCAGATCGCCCGGGCCAAGTCGATCTGCGCCGGATGCCAGGTGCAGCGGGAATGCCTGGAGTTCGCGTTCGTTCACCACCAGGTTCACGGCATATGGGGCGGAACCACCCCTGAGGACCGGCAGCGGGAACGCCGCCGCAGGCGGCGCGCGGCCGCCACCGCGGCGAAGCGGGCGATCGCGGCCTAGCCGCATGACCCGGTATCTTCGGCCGCCGTCACCGGCCCGTTTCCCGGTCGGCCCGGCGGGTAGCCGCCGCGAGACCCGTAGAGGAGGACATGTGACTCAGACGACTCAGACCGTTGCCATCACCGGGGCGAGCGCCGGCATCGGCCGGGCAGCCGCCCGGCTATTCGCCCAGCGGGGAGACCGCGTCGCGCTGATCGCGCGTGGTCACGCCGGCCTGGAAGGCGCCGTCCGTGACGTGGAGCGGGTCGGCGGGGCCGCTCTCGCCGTCTCGGCTGACGTGGCCGACTTCGCCCAGGTGGAAGCCGCGGCCAAGCAGATCGAGGACACCTTCGGCCCGATCGACGTATGGGTCAACGTGGCATTCGCGTCGGTGTTCGCCCCGTTCGGACAGACCACGGCCGAGGAGTTCCGGCGGGTCACCGAGGTGACCTACCTGGGATTCGTGCACGGCACCATGGCGGCCCTGGCCCGGATGCGGCCGCGCGACCGCGGCGTCATCGTGCAGGTCGGGTCGGCGCTCGGTGCTCGCAGTATCCCGTTGCAGGCCGCGTACTGCGGCGGCAAGCACGCGATCAACGGGTTTACCGAATCGCTGCGCTGTGAGCTCATGCACGACAAGTCCAACGTCCGGGTCACCGTGGTGCAGATGCCTGCCGTGAACACGCCGCAGTTCTCCTGGGTACGCTCCAAGCTGCCCAGGCACCCGCAGCCAGTCCCGCCCATCTACCAGCCCGAGGTCGCGGCCCGTGGCGTCGTTTACGCCGCCGATCACCCGCGGCGCAAGCAGTATTTCGTCGGGGCGAGTACCGCGGCCACTATCCTGGCCAACCGGATGGCGCCCGCCCTGCTCGACAGGTACCTGGCCAGAACCGGCTACGACTCGCAGCAGACCAGCGAGCGCGAGCCGGACCGGCCGGACAACCTCTGGCAGCCGGTGGACGATCCGCGCGGTGACGACCATGGCGCACATGGAGAGTTCGACGACAGGTCGCACTCCCGCAGCGCTCAGCTGCTCATGTCCCATCATCCTGTGGCCGCCCTGGCCACCGGGGCGGCGACCGCCGCGGCGGGCGTGCTTCTGGTGAGCCGGTCCCGCCGCCGCTGACGCTTGATGTCCGCTGAATGTCCGCTGACCTCCTCCGGCTGACTGTCTTCGGCACCGGCTATCGCGGCACGGTCCGCGCAGGCCCCCGGGCCCTAGTCAGCGGCCCGTCAGCCAGCGCTCCATGCAGGCCAGCAGCTCATCGGTGTCGACCGGCTTGGTGACGTAGTCGCTGGCGCCCGCCGCGATGCTCTTCTCCTTGTCGCCGGGCATGGCCCGGGCGGTCACCGCGATGATCGGAAGGGTGGCGAACGCGGGCATCTGCCGGATCTTGTTCATCGTCGCGTAGCCGTCCAGCTCCGGCATCATCACGTCCATCAGGATGAGGTCGGTATCTTCGGCGCTGAGCAGGGCTTCGATGCCTTTGCGGCCGTTGGTCGCCTGGGTCACCGTCATGCCGTGCAGCTCAAGCGTGCTCGTTATCGCGAACACGTTGCGCGGGTCGTCGTCGATCACGAGGATCCTGCGACCGCGCAGCGCGTGGTGCTCCCCGGCCTGTGCCGGCGGACGCGCCTGGGTATCGGCGACCGACTCGCTGATCAGCGCGGGAACGTGATCGGGCTGAGCCGCCGACAGGTGCAAGGTGATGCGCTCGCGGAGTTCATCGAGTGAAGGCAGCAGCTCGAGCGGCTGCGAACCGAAGCGCAGCCTGGCCAGCCTGGCCTGCGCGCTGTCGAGCTTATCCCTGGTGTGGGCGAGAACAGGTATGTCGCGCAGCTCGGGCTCTTCGCGGAGCCGCTCGAGGAAAGCGAAGGCGGAAGCGTCCTCCAGGCCGAGGTCCAGGACGACACACTGATGCGGTGCGGCCGCCAGGGACTCGATGCCCTGCTCAGGGCTTATCGCCGTGGCCACGTGGACGGGTCCGTGGATGCCGGTGAGATCAGAGACCGCGCTGTGGGCCAGCAAGGTCAGCAGGCCGCCGCGCGCACCCTCGAGTACCAGCAGGCGCCGGCTGCCTGCGTCGGCGTCGTCTGGCACGGCGGGCTGCAACTGCAGGGCCTCCGTCGCATCGGCGTGCCTGTCGCCGCTTAGCCGCACCCCCGTCGCATCGGCGAGGTCGGTGGCGAGGTCTTCGGCCCCGGGCAGCTCGCAGGGCAGGAACAGCGTGAACGTACTGCCCCGGCCGAGTTCGCTTTCTGCGGTGATCTCGCCGCCGAGCAGCGCGCCGACCTCGCGGGCGATCGACAGCCCGAGTCCGGTGCCGCCGTACCGGCGGCTGAGCGTACCGTCTCCCTGCTGGAAGGCGCCGAAGATCGTGCTGAGGTTCTCCGGCGCGATGCCGATACCGGTATCGGCGACGGAAAAGGCCAGCATGTCGCTTCCGTACGGCACACGCCCGCTAGCCACGCCGACGCGGAGCATGACGTGGCCTTTTTCCGTGAACTTGACCGCGTTGGCCAGCAGGTTGCCGAGCACCTGACGCAGCCGCTGCCGGTCGGTGAACAGCTCGCCCGGTGCCTCGGCGTCCGCCTCGACGGCGAACTCCAGTCCCTTCTCTGCGGTAAGGGGCTGGAACGTGGCCTGGACATCCTCAAGCAGCGTGCTGAGCGGGAAACGCTCCGCGTGGATATCCATCCGTCCTGCCTCGACCTTGGACAGGTCCAGGATGTCATTGATGAGTTGCAGCAGGTCTGAGCCGGCCGAGTGGATGACGTTGGCGTACTCGACCTGCTTGGCGGTCAGGTTCCGGCCCGGGTTCTGCGCCAGCAGCCGGGCCAGGATCAGCAGGCTGTTCAGCGGCGTGCGCAGCTCGTGGGACATGTTCGCCAGGAACTGCGACTTGTACTTCGAGGCCAGTGCCAGTTGCCGTGCGCGCTCCTCGATCTCCTGCCTGGCCCGCTCGATCTCGGCGTTCTTGGTCTCGATGTCGCGGTTCTGCGCAGCCAGCAGCGCTGCCTTGTCTTCCAGCTCGGCGTTGGACCGCTGCAGTTCCACCTGCTGGTCCTGGAGCTCCTCCGACCGCGCCTGTAGCTCAGAGGTGAGTCGCTGCGACTCCTCGAGCAGCGCGTCGGTGCGGGCGTTCGCGATGATCGTGTTGAAGTTGACCCCGAGGGTCTCGGTCAGCTGCTCCAGGAAGTCGGTCTGCACCGGGGTGAACGGGGTGAACGAGGCAAGTTCGATCACGCCCAGCACCTGGTCCTCGAACAAGATGGGCAGCACGGCCAGGTGCGCGGGCGGCGCCTCGCCGAGGCCGGACGATATCTTGACGTAGCCCTCGGGCAGGTCGGCCACCACGATCGATCGCTTGCTCCGGGCCGACTGGCCGATGAGGGACTGGCCCAGGCGGTACTGGATCGGCGCTGCCTTGTCGGCTCGCAGCCCGTAGCCGGCGATGAGCCGCAGCTGGGTGTCGCCGTTGACCGGCTCAGACAGGAAGAAGGTGCCGTGCTGCGCGCCGACCAGCGGGGCGAGCTCGTCCATCATCAGCTCGGCCACGACGGCCAGATCCCGGTGGCCCTGCATCATGCCCGCGATCCTGGCCAGGTTGGTCTTCAGCCAGTCCTGCTGCTGGTTGGCCCGGATGGTCTCGCGCAGCGACTGGACCATCGCGTTGATGTTGTCCTTGAGCTCGGCGACCTCGCCCTGCGCCTCCACCGAGATGGACCTGGTCAGGTCGCCCGAGGCCACCGCGCTGGTCACCTCGGCGATCGCGCGGACCTGCCTGGTCAGGTTCCCGGCCAGCTCGTTCACGTTCTCGGTCAGCCGCTTCCAGGTGCCGGACACGCCCTCGACCTCGGCCTGGCCGCCCAGGCGCCCCTCGCTGCCGACCTCGCGGGCGACGCGGGTGACCTCGGCGGCGAAGGAGGACAGCTGGTCGACCATGGTGTTGATGGTGGTCTTGAGCTCGAGGATCTCGCCGCGCGCGTCCACGTCGATCTTCTTGGACAGGTCGCCCTGGGCGACGGCGGTGGTGACCTGGGCGATGTTGCGCACCTGGCCGGTGAGGTTGTTGGCCATGGAGTTGACGTTGTTGGTCAGGTCCTTCCAGGTGCCCGACACGCCCTTGACGTCGGCCTGGCCGCCCAGCCGGCCTTCGGTGCCGACCTCGCGGGCCACCCTGGTCACCTCGTCGGCGAACGCGGACAGCGTGCCGACCATCCGGTTGATCGTCTGGGTCAGCGCGGCGACCTCGCCCTTAGCTTCCACCGTGATCTGCTGGCTCAGGTCACCGCGTTCCACTGCCGTGGCCACCTGGGCGATCGAGCGCACCTGGGCGGTCAGGTTGGACGCCATCACGTTGACGTTGTTGGTCAGGTCCTTCCAGGTGCCCGACACGCCCCGGACGACGGCCTGACCGCCGAGGTTCCCCAGGGTGCCGACCTCGCGGGCCACCCTGGTCACCTCGTCGGCGAACGCGGAGAGCTGGTCGACCATCGTGTTGATGGTCTCCTTCAGCTCCATGATCTCGCCGCGGGCGTCGACCCGGATCTTCTGGCTCAGGTCGCCCTTGGCCACTGCCGTGGTCACCTCGGCGATAGAGCGGACCTGATCGGTCAGGTTGGCCGCCATGACGTTGACCGACTCGGTCAGGTCCTTCCAGGTGCCGGAGACGCCCTTGACGTCGGCCTGGCCGCCCAGCCGGCCTTCGGTGCCGACCTCGCGGGCCACCCTGGTGACTTCGTCCGCGAACGACGACAGCTGATCGACCATGGTGTTGAGGGTGGACTTCAGCTCGAGGATCTCGCCGCGCGCGTCCACGTCGATCTTCTGGCTCAGGTCGCCCTTAGCCACGGCGGTCGCCACCTGGGCGATGTTGCGCACCTGCCCGGTGAGGTTGCCTGCCATGGCGTTGACGGACTCGGTCAGGTCCTTCCAGGTGCCCGACACACCTGGGACGACGGCCTGGCCGCCAAGTTTGCCTTCGGTGCCGACCTCGCGGGCCACCCTGGTCACCTCGGAGGTGAACAGGTCGAGCTGGTCCGCCATACCGTTGAATTCCGTGGCGATCTCGTCCATGAGCGGATCGCCGGTCTTGGCCAGGCGGGTATTGAAGTCGCCGCCTCGCACCGCGGTAAGGCCGGCCAGCAGCTGCTCGAGTCCCGACCTGTCGAGTCGCGGACCGGACTGGACCGTATCAGTCACCAAGCGCTCCCATCAGCTGCGCCGACGCGCCGCTGGGCGCGTCAGGCACCGTCGTGCGATCTATACCGATGGTAGACGCATGTAACTATCATGGGCGGCACAAGTTACCGCAGCGGCGCCAGGCCCGAAAGGCCCGCCCACTGTATCGGCAGACGGATGCCCCAGGGAGGCGGGTGATGGCGGCGGGCAGCGATGAGGACGTGCCGCGGCTGGTCGCGGTCATCGACCATCAGCGGCGTGAGCTCGATCGTCTCCGTGCCGCGGCCGCGAGTGAGTCTGTGGTCGCGATGGCCAGGGGCGTCCTGATGGAGCGGCTCGGCCTGTCCTCGTCGGAGGCCGCAAGCCAGCTGGCCGGACTGGCCGCCGCGACCGGGGTGTCGCTTGCTGAGATGGCGGCGGCCGTTCTGTCCCCGGATACGTCAGCCGGTCGCGACGTGGCCAGCGACGTTCATCCAGGGCTAAGCGACGATCCGCCCGACCCGGACGCGGCGACAGGTCCGCAGCAGGCCGGTCGGCCCAGCATGCCCTTGCCCTTGGCGGAGGCTGCGGCTGAACTGGCCGCCGACGGCGCCGAGCTGGCCCGCACCGTAGCCGCGCAGGTGCCCCTGGGCGCGGCCGCGGTGGTGCTCTGGCTGCTGGAAGCGGATGGTTCGCTCGCCCTGCTCGGCGCGGCCGGCCTGTCCAGCGGCGAAACCAGCCGTTGGCGGCATATCCCGCCGCAACTGGACTGCCCGCCACAGCGGGTCGCCCGAGGCGCCGCTGACCTGTGGTGGAGCGCAGGCCGCCCGGGCGCAGACCACGCCCCGGTCACCGGGCGGCCGGGTGGCGCCCGGGCTGTCCTGGCACTTCGCGAGCGCGGCGAACTGCTCGGCGTCATGGAGGCCAGCTGGCCGGAGCCGGTCCCGGCCTTCGCGACCGAGATCCGCCAGCGTCTGTCATCCCTGGCCGCGGGCTGTGCGCGGGCGGTCAGCGCGCGCCTGGCGCACGGCGACCTGGCGGCCGCGCAACCGAAGTCGGCCGTCTACACGCTGCTCGACGGGCTGGCCGACTTGGTGCTCGTGGCGCAGGCCATCAGGGATGACACCGGGCAGGTGACCGACTTCAGCATCGAGCATGTCAGCCCGGGCTTCCGCGACCCTGCGGGCCGGACCGGCCTGACCAGGCTGACCCTGCTTGCGGCCCACCCCGCGAGCGTGTCCGGCCAGGGGCTGTTCGCCCGGGCCAGGCAGGTTCTGGCGGACGGCGTGGCCCAGCATGTTCCGGGTCCGCTGAGCGCATCGGAGGCCCTGCCGGTGACCGGCGACGGGCCTGACGCCGGCCAGGCCTCGCTGGTGGACCTCCGAGTGTCCCGGTTCTTCGACGGCGTGATCTTCACCTGGCACCGGGAGGGCACCCGCAGCTGGCTGACGGCGCTCCTTGACCATGCGCAGCGGCTCGGCCGTCTCGGCGGCTGGGAGGAGAACCTGGTCGCCGGCACCGTGCGCTGGACCGATTCGGCGTTTGAGCTGTTCGGCCTGGCGCCCCACCCAGGCGCCGAGATACCACTGGCTGACCTGCACAGTTACGTGGTGGCGGCGGACAAGCCAGTGGTGAAGCGGTTCCGCAATAACCTGCTCGACCAGCGGGAGACCCTGACGGCGACATTCCGGGTCGTCCATCCTGATGACCGGAGCATCAGGCAGATCCGTGTGTTCGCCGAGCCGGTGCCGGACGCGGCCGGGACCGTGGTCGCGCTGCGGGGGGCCTTCCAGGATGTCTCGGCCCACTATCACACGCAGGTCGCGCTCGCCGCCACGCGGGACCAGCTCGCCGACAGCGAGCAGCGGGTCGCCGAGGAGCATCTGCTCGCGCTGCGACTGCAGCAAGCCATCATGCCGCCGGACGAGAGGCCGGTAGAGGCCGCCGGGATTGATGTCGCCGTGCGTTACCGGCCGGTCGGCGAGGGTCACCTGGTCGGTGGCGACTGGTACGACACGTTGCTGCTGCCGAGTAAGGATGTGCTCGTGGTCGTCGGTGATGTCGCGGGGCACGGCATCGATGCGGTGACCGGAATGGTGGCGGCCCGCAACTCGCTCCGCGGCCTGGCCATCACGGGGGCGGGCCCGGCCGAGCTGATCCGCATGCTCAACCAGGTGATGTGCGATCTCACCTCGGGGGTGGTGGGGACCGTCGTATGCGGGCTCTACAACCCCGAGACCCACGTGCTGCGCTGGGCTCGCGCCGGGCACCTGCCGCCGGTCCTAGTCCGTGACGGGACCGCGGCCGAGCTGCCGCTGCCGGGCGGCGTCCTGCTCGGCATGGATCCCGACGCCGCCTACGAGGAGGCCACTCAGGCGCTGGGTCCCGGCGACACCTTGCTGCTGTTCACCGATGGGCTTATCGAGCGGCGCGGCGAGTCGATCGAGGACGTGCTCACGAATTTCGTGGCGGCTCTCGGCCCGGAATCGCCCGAGGAGCTGACCGCCGCCGCCCAGGCCGACCAGATACTCGCCAGCGCTGTCTCCGACACCGAAGACGACGCCTGCCTGGTGGCGGTCCGGATCCGCTGAACCCGCGATTAGGCTCGCGCGGCGCCGGGCCCGGGTTCGGGGTCTCCACCGCGGCCGAAGCGGAAAAGGTCGCGTTCGACCCAGGGCCTTCCCTGGGCGTGCCCGGCGGCGGCGGCGCGAGCCGCGCCGTTGCCCGCCGCTACCTTGGCTCGCGCCTGGCCCGGGGGCAAGCACCAAGACCGTTCGGTCCATAACGGCGCTGGCCCAGCGCGGACCCGGGGGCCGGGGAGAGGAATCCGGACGCCCGGGTCCGCACGCTTGATTACGACCTAAGCTGCTCGATCTTGTCCCGGAACAGGGTGGTCGCAATGGTCGCCTTGTGCGGTTGCCCCTTGAGGAACGCCTCGGCGAACTTCTTGGCCTGCTCGTACTCGATCTTGCCTGGCATCGGCGGCTCGTCGGGGTTGACGTTGACGTCGACCAGCGCGGGCCCGTCGAAGCTCAGCGCCGCCCGGATCGCGTCCGGTAGGTCGCCCGGCGCCGTGACCTTGACGCCGTAAGCGCCGTTGGCTATGGCGATGGCCGCGTAGTCGACGTAGGGCCCCGGATAGCGCACGCCGTGCTCGGGGTAGCCGAGGATCATCTGCTCCCAGAGGATCTGGCCGAGTGCGTGGTTGTTGTTGATCACGACCTTGACCGGGAGCTTGTGCTGGATCGCGGTGATGAACTCGGCCATCAGCATCGCGAAGCCGCCGTCGCCGACGAACGCGATCACCTGGCGTCCGGGGAAGGCGTGCTGGATGCCGATCGCATAGGGCAGCCCGGGCGCCATCGTGGCGAGGTTGCCCGACAGGTAGAACTGCCGGTCGCCGCGGATCGTCCAGTGCCGGGCGGCCCAGGTCGCGATGGTGCCGCTGTCGCAGGTCAAGATGGCGTCCTCCGCCGCGGCCGCGTTCACCACGCTCATCAGGTACTGCGGCGCGATGGGATCCCGCTCGGGGTTCTCCAGGGCGGCCATCTTCTTCCGCCACGTGTCCATCTGCCCTTGGTACTTGTTCAGCAGCGAGGTGTCGGACCGGTGCTTGAGCAGCGGCAGCAGGCCGCGCAGGGTCTCGCGGGCGTCGCCGACCAGCGGGACCTCGGTCGGCATCCTGGCACCGGCCCGAGCCGGGTCGGCGTCGATCTGGGCGACGTGCGCCTTGGCGGGCAGGTGCTTGGTGTACGGGAAGTTCGTGCCGACCATGAACAAGGTGTCGATCTCGTCCATCAGTTCCTCGGACGGCTTGGTGCCGAGCAGCCCGATCCCGCCCGTGGTGTACGGCGAATCGTCGGGCACGGTGGCCTTGCCCGGCAGCGTCTTGACGATGGGCGCGGCGAGCGTCTCGGCCAGGGTGAGCAGTTCCTCGCGCGCGTGCCGGGCTCCGGCTCCCGCCAAGATGGCGATCTTGTCGCCGTCGTTGAGGAAGTCGGCCAGCCGCTGCAGGTCCTCGTCGTGGGGCCGGCCCGGCGGGGAGAGGTACACGGCTGAGGTCTTCGGCGCGGTGGCCGGCGCGACGTGCTGCCACGGGTCGGCGTCCGCGTCCGCTACCTGGATGTCGTTCGGCATGGTGATGTGCGCGACGCCGCGGCGGGCGTAGGCGGTCCGGATGGCGATGTCGACGATCGCGGGGAGCTGGACCGGGTTGTAGATCATCTGGTCGTACTCGGCCACGTCCTGATACAGCTTGTCGAGCGCGACTTCTTGCTGGTATCCGGTGCCGAGTATGGACGTCTCCTGCATGCCGGTGATCGCGAGCACCGGCATGTGGTCGAGTTTGGCGTCGTACAGGCCGTTGAGCAGGTGAATGCCGCCCGGCCCCGAGGTGGCCAGGCATACGCCGATCTTGCCGGTCGCCTTGGCGTGCGCCGTCGCCATGAAGGCGGCGGCCTCCTCGTGGTGAACGAGCACGAAGCGGACCTTGTCCTGGTGCCGCCGCAGGCCTTCCATGATTCCGTTGATGCCGTCCCCGGGCAGCCCGAAGACGGTGTCAACGCCCCAGTCAGCCAGCCGCTCGATCAGGGCATCAGATGCGATCCGTGCCATTATTGCCTCCGTTCTCCGCTTGGTCGCCCCGGCCCCACCTGTCCAAGCCGGGAACGGTCAAACGTCTTCGGCGGCCCCAGTCCCGTGCCCCGGTCCGGCGGCCCCAGTCCGGCGGCCTCAGTCCCGGTGGCGCCCCCCGAGGGCATCCCTGATCCGGTCGGCGGCCCCGGCGATGGGCGCGGTCACCTTGAGCATCTCGGGCGTGCACGGCATATGCGGGTGCGGGCGGGTCGGCGCGAGCCGCTTAGCCTGCTCGAGCTGGGTGCCCAGGTCGCCGAGTTCCTGCTCGCTGAGGGCCAGCCGGACCCCCGGCCACACCTGGGATTCCTCGAAGTCGATGTGCTCCCGGACGATGGCGATGACCTGACGCAGCAGGTCCGCTTCCGCCCCGGACTTTTCCAGCAGGTCGAGCAGGCGCTTGGCTTCCTGCTCCTGGCCGACCGCCTCGTCGGCGAGCCGGGGACCGTTCTGCACCCGGCGCCGCACCAGCGGCCAGAAGTGCTGCTCTTCGATGGCCTCGTGCCCGGACGCCACGATGACGAGCTGCGAGACCAGCCCTCTGTCGCCTTCCTCGAGCGTCGACAACAGCCGCCGGACCTGCTCATGGTCGCACCGCAGCAATTCGATGGCGTCGGTCATCACAATCATTCCCCCCAGCGTCTCAGCACGCATATCGGCCAGCTTCCTCCCGGCCGCCAGCCGAAACGGCCCTGCCACAGCGGCCCTGCCACAGCGGCCCTGCCACAGCGGCCCTGCCAAAAACCACCCTGCCATAAGCGGCCCTTGACAACCGAGAGCCCGGGAAGCGCGAGCTTCCCGGGCCTCAGCTAGGAGGCCTGCGGGGGGGATACAGGCTCCTATTCCTAGTTTTACGCCGGTTGGGCAGTGACGCGGTCGGTTTTACGCCGCTTGGGCGGCAACGCGGTCATAAACTGCGACGGTCTCGCTCGCGATTCGCTCCCACGAGTAACGAGACAGCACTCGGTCAACCGCCGCCACCCCATATGCCTCTATCAGCATGGGGTGCGCGAGCAACTGCCGGATCCGCTGCGCCAGCAGGGCCGGACGGCCCGGCGGGATGATGATTCCGGTCGTGCCGTCCACCACGGCGTCCACGTGCCCGCCCACCGGGGGTGCGATGACCGGGGTCCCGCACGCCATGGCCTGCAGTGAAGTGTGGCCGGAAGGCTCGTACTGGCAGGTGCTGACCACCAGGTCGGCGGACCGCAGCAGGGCAGGCATGGCGGCGTGCTCCACCTTGCCGGTGAAGATCACGCGGTCCGTGATGCCCAGCGTGGCCGCGAACTTGGCCAGCTTGACGTACCCGTCGTCGCTGGCCAGGTCGGCCTCGACTGGCCCGCCGACGACCAGCAGCTCCGCGCCGGGAACGCGGGTCAGCGCCCGCAGCAGCGTCTCGAGCTGCTGACGCTGGGTCAGGTCCGCCGCGGTGAGCAGCCGGGGTCGGCCGTTCCGCCTGGCTACCGGGCCCTGCGGGGTGAACAGCCCGGTGTCGACGCCCCAGGGCACCACCCGGATCGAGGACCGGTGGACGCCCAGGCTGGCCAGGTCGGCCACCTCGGCGGAGTTCGTGGCGACCACCGCGGTGGCGCTGCGGCCGATGGCCGGCTCGAGCCTGATCCGCGCGGCGGACGCGCCGTCCGCCTTCACGCCATCGGTCCGGCGTTCGGTGACGCTGAGGGAGCGGAACTCCTGCACGACCGGGATGCGGAGGTCTCGCGCGGCGGCCAGCGCGGCCAGCCCGCTGGTCCAGCGCAGCGCGTGCACGACGTCCGGCCGCTCGCGCTCCAAGTGGCTGCGCAGCGGGCCGCTGAAGGCGGGCACCCGCTCGAGCAGGTCGGCGTCGCCGGGCTCCCCGTCGGCGGTGGTCTCGGGGACCGGCCCGGCGTTGATGTGCTCGACCCGGACGCCGCCGTCCAGTTTGGCCTGGTCGGGCTGGTCCGGCTGGTTCTTCTGGGCGTAGACCGTCACCTGGTGGCCCTGGTCGGCCAGCTTGCGGGAGAGCTCGCCGAGCCCGATGTCATCGCGGTCAGGACCGGAGCCTGCGCGAGGGTGCAGTGGCGTTGCGTTCTGGGCTACTAGAGCGATCTTCATCAAGGGGTCCTCTCGCTTCGAACCTCGGTCACGGTGTTCGCTAGCGAGAGACGGAAAGTGGTGCCCGATCTGCGCGCTCCGCGAAAACACCATGTCGCGTTGAGCGTGCCTGCGTCGTAGGCACCACTAAGGAAGACAATATCCCATCACGCGAGATCGCAAACCACCCAAGGCAGATCAAACTCGCCGGCGTGTCGTCCGGGCGAGGCCCCCGCAGGTTCTGGGGGTTCAGCCCGCGGCGGCTTCGGCCACGCTGTCGAAAACCGGGATCAGCCGGTCAGCGGTGGTCAGCCGCAGGATCTTGGCCACCGCGGCCTGCGGCGACACCAGCGCGAGGACCCCGCCCTGGCGGTCGAGCGAGCGGTTCACCCGCAGCAGCGCGTGCAGCGCGGAGGAGTCCATGAAGCGCAGGCCGGACAGGTCGATGATCAGCGTGTGCGGCTGCTGCGACACCTCTTCATCGAGCAGACGGCGCAGTTCATCCGTGTTCGTCACGTCGGCCTCACCGGCGATCTCCACCAGCGTGTAAGGCTCGCCAGCGGACTCCCGGGCCGTGACAGAGACCGTCAGCAGATCCACGCACTTGTTGTACCACAAGGCGGATCGTGGCGGGATACACCTAGGCAGGCGGCAGGGTCATATGCAGCCGGATCGTTGTCCCCGTCTCGTCCGAGAGTATCTCGACCTGGTCGCAGACCTGGTTGACGATCCAGAGCCCGTGTCCGCCTGAGGCGTCCAGGGACGGCTGGCGACGTCCCGCCAGCGGGTCGGTGATGGCCCCCTCGTCGTGAACCTGGCAGACGATTTCCTTCGCGTCGTACCAGATCTTCAGGCTTCCTGGTGACTTGGCGTGCTTGACCGTGTTCGCCGCCACTTCGCTGACCGCCAGCGTGAGGTCGATGGCACGGGCTTCGGACAGCCCGGCCTGGATCGCGTAACGATGCACGACGGCCCGGATCGCGGCCAGGTCAGTGGTGTAGGTGTACGACATCGGGTCATCCGTTGAGGGCAGCAGGCCGTCGCCGTCCGGCCGGGGCGCCGGCTGACGGATGAGCGCTTCTTGTCCCGCGGGTGCGCGCTGTGCGGTCTTGCCATCCCAGGACATCAGCAGACACGATACACCGGCGCGTGAAACGGGCGGCCCATGTGTCACAGGATGCCGTACCCGCCAGACATCGGCCCCTTCGTCTACGTGTATCCGCCGCGCACGGGGTAGACGTAGGAACGTCCCGAGCCCGCAGCTCTTCGGAAGGGTAGGAGCTGCCCGTTTTTCGGAGGTAAAAATGCGAGTCGGAGGGCTTATCGTATTGATATGGCTGGTCATCGGCGCAATTGCGGCCGGCCAGCGCGGATATTACGGCTCGTCGTCGGAAAGCTGCGCCCACGGTGGCACGATCATCGCCACGATCGCGGCGGGCCCGCTCAACTACGTGGGCGTCAACCCGAAGGTTTCGTGCCATTTGCCCTCCCCGAGCAGCTGAGCCCCCCGGCTGCACCTGGGGACTAGCGGCTCAAGATTCAGGTTTGAGATCTCCATCCGGACGGGAAAACCATGAACAGGCTGGTGCGAACCCACACTGGTGGCACGAAAGAACATTTTTGCCGAACGATCCACGGCAGCAGTCATCCGCAGCCTACTTGGTTAACATGGCTGACCGGAATGCGGCTAAACCTCGCCGGGTAAGGCGGCACGCGGTAAGACGGCGGGGCCGATGGCTTAGCGGTAGCTGCGGTTACATTCAGCGCTATGGTGAGTTCGGTCCGCCGGGCCGCGAGAATCCGGATAACGGTGGCCTCGTCCGGGTAAATGGTGCCAGGCGGCATCGGCGCCACCGGCAAGTGCGCCACGCCAATGCCGCCCGGGCGCCCGAACGACTCACTCCGGATTGTCGCGGCCACCGCATACACCCAGATGCCCCTGGCCATAAAGGGCCGGCTACCCGGCGCTGCCCAGGCTAAACGCTGGCCGCGCCGCCAGCCGGCCCCGTTTGCATCGGATCGGTGACCTGAGCACTTTGAGGACCTAAAGCACTACCGAGCTGGACCTGAGCGTGGCCGGACTCGATCTGGTCGAGGGAATGTTCCCAGGTACGGTCGGGCCAGTGGTAGCGCGCGATGCCCTCGGCCGGCCGGTACTCGGCGGTATATAGCGTCCCGAAACCCTCGTGGAAGCGGGTCGCGTACAGCGGGGAGCGCAGACAGGCCGACACGATGCCCGACACGTCTGTACGGGCGGCCAGCAGTTCGGTTAGGTGCTGCTGGCGCTCGACGGTCCGGATCGCCGCGGCGTACGGTGCCCATTCCACCTTGCCCTGGTGGTTGGTGGCGACAGCCAGGCGGGTGACTTCAGCGGGCCGGTCAGGGGCCAGGTACGCCGTGGCACTCCGGCCGGCCTGGTCCAGCGCGGTGACGTTGTAGGACATGTGGACGGGGATACGGCGCAGGACCTGCATGGCCTCCTTGGTGGTCCGGCAGGTCTGGAGCACGTACCGGATCACTATCGGGATGCCGAAGCCCTCGCCGACTTGCGGCCGCCCGCCGAAGGTGAGCGACACGGCCAGGCCGGCGTCGTTTACCCCGTCCAGCAGCCCCCAGAGGCAGTCGAGCATGCCGAGGACCCGCCGGCCCGCGTACGCCGTCCTGGCCACCACCGCGTCGAACAGCCGGTAGTCCCAGTCGTAGTTGCGCACCAGCGCGGGACCTCCCGGCAGGACGGCCGCCTGCGAGCAGCCGGTCAGGAACGGTGGCGGGTTCCACAGCGACAGCGCGGCGCCGGCCTCGGGGTCGTCGCCCAGCAGGGCGGTCAGCCGCTGCCAGAGCGGCACCAGCTCGGGCATGTGCTCCTCGAGCCGCGCCCTGGCCTGCTCGGCCGTCGGGCGGGTGTTTGCGCCGTCGAGCCACCACCGCCGGAACGCCGGCCAGGTCGCCGTCAGGTGCTCACCGATCCGGTCACCTGGCTCGTCTTCTTCAAAGGCCCGCAAGGTGAGCGCAACCCCACCGTAAGGTTCCTCGCGTGGGGGAGCGGGCTCCTCCCACGGGGTCGCCGGCCACGTCCCCGTGGCCCAGTCCGTCGAGGCGACCCGCTGCAACCAGGAGCGCCAGTCCGTCCAGTCGACGTCTTCCACCCACTGCTGCCAGTCCTGCCAGCTTGAAGCCGCAGCCGTTGGCTGGCCGCGGTCGCGATCTGCCACGCCTCCGCCCCTCCCGATGCCGGCCCGCTTGCCACCCGGGCCTTACCCACCCTGCCGGCACTTCTGCCCGCCGGGACCTCTGCCCGCCGGGACCTCTGCCCGCCGGGACCTCTGCCCGCCGGGACATGGATTAACCGTCATGTCGGGGTAGCGGCCACGCCCCCGGCGAAGAAGACTCGCGACAAAGGAAAAGACGAGGAGAAAGCCATGATCACGGCAGGCATCGTGGCCGAAAATGCCTCCGCATGGCCGCTCTTGATTTCTTGATCTGCGATTCGCAACCTGAGATATTCTTTCTCCGGGTGCCGCTGGTGTGACGGTGATATACGCGGGTAGTCCCTGGCTTAGCGGCTTGCTACCAGGGAGGACGGCCGCGCCAGCACGAGAGGGAAGCTCGTGACTTACGACGGAGACTGGCGGGAGACCTTCAGGCCCGACATCGCGAGCGCGGCACGCGTCTACGACTATCTGCTCGGCGGCAAGGACAACTACCCGGTGGACCGGGCAGTGGCCGAGTCGATGATCGCGCAGTTGCCGAACGTGCGGCTGGCGGTCCAGTGGAACCGGGCGTTCCTCCGCCGGGTCGTCCGCTACCTGGTCGGCGAGGCCGGGATCCGGCAGATCATCGACATCGGCGCCGGGCTGCCGACGGCGGGTAACACCCATGAGATCGCCCTGGATGCCTGCTCGCAGACCAAGGTGGTCTATGTCGACCACGACCCAGTAGTCCTGGCGCACGCCAGGAACATGCTGCACGGCGTCCCTAACACCGCGATCATCGAGCAGGACCTGCTCGCGCCGGATGAGATCCTGGCCGATCCGGCGCTGCGGAACCTGATCGACTTCAGCCAGCCGGTGGCCCTCTTGCTCCTGTCGATCCTGCACTTCGTCTCCGACTCCGATGACCCGGCTGGGCTCATCGCACGCCTGCTCGACCCGTTCCCGGCCGGCAGCCACGTCGCGATCTCGCACGCCACGCCGGACACCGTCCCGGAGGTCAACGACGTGGAGCGGGTCTTTGACGAGGCGACCGAGCAGGCTCACGTTCGCAGCCGGGCCGGCGTGGCGAAACTCGTCGGGGGGATGGAGATAGTCGAGCCAGGCCCGGCGTGGCCGCCGGAATGGCGGCCCAACCCCGGCGACCAGGTGCCTGCCAATGCCGCCGAGTCGTATTACTGCGTCGTGGTCGCCAGGAAGCCTTGAGGACCAGGATTCCTGGTACCGACATCACGGGTCGTCCTCGCTCTAACGGCGTGATGTGCAACGCTTCTGCGAGCCCGGTGAGTTCGATGAGACGTCGTACGATCGCCGACGGATTGCGGGCTTGCACCTCGCGCGCCCGCCGGGCCACGGACACGATGAGCGCGATTCCCGAGCTATCCATGAACTGCAGGTCCGCGAGGTCGATTATCAGCCGCTCGGTGTCGCTGCCCACCGCGGCGTCTATGGCCGAACGGATCTGGTCGCCGGTGGTCACGTCAAGTTCACCGGAAAGATAAAGGACCAGTACTCCGCCCTCTTCCTGCGCTTTCAGCGCGGCTGAAGCGGACCCGGCCTGTCCTGATTCAGCCATCTCACGCTTCCTTAGGTATCGAACCCCGAATATGGACGGCGACGTCGAGAGTATCCGCGATGGCACGCAGGCTGAACGTGATATCCGCACGGGTCCCGTCTGAGTCGGAGCGAAGCGTCATCCGATCGGCCACTTGCCTGGCCAGCCACAAGCCATGCCCGGGTTCGCAGGGCCAGCGGTCGGCGAGGTTTGCCAGGGCGGCTGCGCTGGTGCCGCCGTCCGTGCTCCCTGCCCTTACGGCGGTCGCCGGGCCATCGTCGTCAACCCGGCAATACAGTGCGCTGACGTGGTCCCATATCCGCAGCCGTCCCCATCCCGCGCCGTGCCTGACGGCGTTGGCGGCCAGTTCGTGCAGGGCGATTACGATGTCGGTGGCGCGGTCCGCTGACATCCCGGCCTGGGCGACACAGGCATGTGCCGACCTCCGCAGCGCGGACAAGGAAGTGGCATCGAACCGCTGGTCAAGGACAGACGGTGCCCCGGCTTCGGCTGATTCGTCGCTTGTCATCGGGGCCTCACCGGGCTGATGTCTGACATATCTGGTCGTTTCTGGTCGTTCGAGACAGGATAAGCCGGCTCGCGAGTCCCGGCTGCGATGACCGGCGAGCTACGAATCGATCACGTCCGAGCCATCCGAGCGGTTCGGGCGGATGATGGCCGGATATTATCCTTGTCCGCCGCGCGGGCACCGGAACCGGGACGGTGGAAACCCTTCCCGACGCCGCGGGCCCGGCCTTCTGCACCATTGAGGACGCGGCTTACACGCAAGGGCAGACAGGCCTGGGCGTCGGCGACATCTTGCTCATGTACACCGACGGGCTGGTCGAGCGGCGCGGCGAGGACATCGTTGAAGGCATTGCCCGCGTGGCCGAGCACCTGCAGTCATGGCGACCGGGCGTGCCCCTCGACGATCTCTGTGATCATCTCGTCAGTTCGCTGACCGTAGAACCGCAACGTGACGACGTCTGCGTGCTGGCCGTAGGCCTGCCGCCGCCATCCGCCGGAACCTGACCCGCCGGCCCACGCCGCGTCGCTCATCCCCCCGGCCGCGCTCGATCGCGGGCCGACATGTTTGCTGGCCTGCGATACGGGAAGTCGCCCCCGCATGGCCGCGCGGACGTGGGTCTCCCCATGCCTGATTTGACCGGCCCGCTGGCAGGTGAGCCCCGCGAGCGGCGGCGCGATATGCCGGTAGCCCGGCGGGTCGGATCCTGGCTCGTGTGGTGGGTCCTGATGATGTCGTTCTGGGTGATGATCGACGACTCCATCGCCACCGACGAACTGCTGGCCGGAGCCGGGGCAGCCGCCCTGGCGGCGCTGTTCGCCGAAGTGGTCACCTGCCAGGCCGCGACGCGGTTCCACATGAGAATCGAGTGGCTGGTGCCGGCCTTCCGCCTGCCTGGTCAGGTGGCCCGCGACCTGGTGATCGTTTACGGCGCCCTGTGGCGGTGCCTGGTCCATGGCGAGCAGCCGCCCAGCGCGTTCGGCGAGTTGCCGGCCCGCTTCGGGGACGACACGCCAGAAGGCGTCACCCGCCGAACGCTGCTCGTGGGCGGCGGCAGCGTGGCGCCGAATACCTTCGTGCTCGGCATCGACCCCGAGCGTGGCGTCATGGTGGTTCACCGGCTGGTAGCCGGCCAGGAAGGGCGGAAAGGGCGGGGAAGGAACTGAGATGGTGATGGCTTTCGTCGCGGCGGCGATCGCGATGCTGATCGCGCTCGTTCCCGCCGGCATCGTGCTGTACCGGAGCGAACTGGTGGCGGCCGTTGTCGCTTACGAGTTCATCACCTCGGTCATCGTGATGGTGCTCGCGCTGCTCGCCCAGGGCTTCCGGCGGCCGGGCCTGTTTGAGCTGCCGGTGCTGCTGGCGCTGCTCCTGTTCGGCAGCGGGCTGGTCTTCGTGCGGGCGCTTGAGCGGTGGTTGTGATGGTCAGGGACATTGTCGCCGACGTCCTGCTCGGCCTGGCGGTGGCGGTCGTGCTCAGCGCCTCCGTGGGTGTGCTCGTGATGCGGGACGCATACGCCAGGCTTCACTTCGTCACGCCGGCTGCCCTGATCGCGCCTGCCCTGGTGGCGCTGGCGATATTCGTCCAGACGGGCCTGGACGAGAACACCGGTGAGACCTTCGTGGCGCTGCTGTTCATGGTGATCGCCGGGCCGTACCTCTCGCACGCCACGATCCGCGCGATGCGGATCAGGGAAAAAGGCGACTGGCGCCTGCATAAGCCCGGCCAGGCACCGGCCGAGGACGGCCACGCGCCGGCCGAGGCAAGCCATACGCCGGCCGGGGAGAAGAAACAATGACCGCGGCCGTGACGACGCCGTACACCGTCCCAGTCGGCATCATGGACGTGCTGCAGATAACGCTGCTGATCCTGGTGGGCGTCGCCGCCACCGCTGTGGTGCTCATCCGTGCGCATGTCCGCCAGGTGCTCGCCCTGAGCGCCTATGGCGTGCTGCTGGCCGTGCTCTTCCTGGCGTTCCAGGCGCCCGATGTCACCTTGTCCGAACTGACCGTCGGCTCAGTGGCTCTTCCCATCGTGCTGCTGCTGACCTTGGCGAAGATCAGGAAGCGGCAGGAATGACACCCAGCCAGCGCCGGTGGCTCTTCGGTATCGGAGGCGCCGGGCTCGTCGCCTTCTACCTGTGGGGGCTGCTCGGCCTGCCGGGCTTCGGCAATTATCCCGGGCCCTACGGGTTCGTCATCAACCGGATCGCCGTGGCGCAGACCAACGCCACTGGGGTGGTATCCGCCGTCAACTTCGAGTACCGGGGCTTCGACACGGTGGGGGAGGAGTTCATTCTCTTCACCGCCGCCGCCGGCGTGAGCATCGTCCTGCGCCGGCTTCGCGGCGAGCGTGAGCGGCCGCCGGTCGACGAGGCCGCGGACCGCGACGTCCCGGCCACCAGCACAGCCGTCCGGATGCTCGCCCTGCTGTTCACCGGTCCCGTGGTGGTGATGGGCTGGTGGCTGGCCTCGCACGCCCAGACCAGTCCGTCGGGCGGTTTCCAGGGTGGCGTGATGCTCGCCACCGCGTTCATCCTCGTCTACCTGTCCGGGGAGTTCCTCATCTTCAAGCGGTTCAGTCCCGTCGATCTGACCGATGTCGTCGAGGCCGTGGGAGCGGGCGGATTCGCCGCCATCGGCGTGAGCGCGGTGGCGATGGGCCTGCCGTACCTGAACAACTTCCTGCCGCTCGGAACGACGCCAGGGGCGGTGAGCTCCTCCGGGACCATCGCCCTCATCAGCTTCTTCGTCGGCCTCGAAGTCGCCGCCGCGTTCGTCTTGATGGTCGGCGAACTACTCGAGCAGACCCTGCTCATCAGGCAGGACGGCAGATGATGCAGTACTTCCCCTTCGTCGTGGTGGCCTGGATTCTGGCCGTGGGGCTCTACGGCATCGTGACCAGCCGCCACCTGGTCCACTTGATCATCTGCCTGATCGTCGTCCAGTCGTCCACCTACGTGCTGCTGCTCGGGGTCGGCTACGTGACCGGCGCGGTCGCGCCGTACTTCTACGACGTCCCGGTGCATACCCCGGCGGTCGATCCAGTGGTCCAGGCGCTCGCGCTCACCGACGTGGTGGTGGAGGCCGCCGTTACCGCGCTGCTGCTTGCCTTCGCGGTCCAGGCCCACAAGCGGTTCGGGACCCTGGACCCCCAGGAACTGGTCTCGCTGAAGGGATAGCGGCGCATGGACCAGTTGCTCGCGCTCGTCGTGGCCGTACCGCTTCTAGGCGCGGCCGCGGTCTCTGCGTCCAGGCCCCTACTGGGCGAAAGGCGCCGGATCCTGGACGCGGCGGCCATCGGGGTCGCCGGGGCGGTCGCGGTCATGCTGATGATCGTCATGGTCCGGACCGCCGGCGGGGACCAGGTCTACTGGTTCGCCGGATTCCGGCCCGCCCGCGGTATCGCGATCGGGATCGACTTCGAGGCGGGACCGATCAGCGCAGGCCTGGCCAGCCTGGCCGCGGTGCTGGTGACGGCGGCCATGACCTTTTCCTGGCGGTACTTCCGGCGGGTGGCTACCTACTACCACGCGCTGATGCTGATCTTCCTGGCGGGCATGACCGGCTTCTGCCTCACCGGGGATATCTTTGACCTGTTCGTGTGGTTCGAGGTGATGGGGGTGGCGGCCTACGCCCTGACTGCCTACCGGCCAGAAGAACGCGGGTCGCTCCAGGGCGCGCTCACCTTCGCCATCACCAACAGCGTGGGCGCTTACCTGTCGCTGTCCGGCATCGGCCTGATCTACGGCCGTACCGGCGCGCTCAACATGGCCCAGATCGGTGCATTCATCAACCGGCACCCGCCCGGCGGCCTGGTCGTGGTCGCCTTCGTCCTGATTATCTCGGGCCTGCTGATCAAGAGCGCGATCGTGCCGTTCCACTTCTGGCTCGCGGACGCGCACGCGGTGGCACCCACCCCCGTCTGCGTGCTGCTCTCCGGCGTAATGGTGGAACTCGGCCTGTACGGAATCGCTCGGGTCTACTGGTCGATGTTCGGCCAGGCCCTCGGGCATCGCGCGGCGATCTCCCACCTGTTCCTGGCGCTGGGCGTGCTTACGGCCGTGGTGGGCGCGCTGTTCTGCTTCCGCGAACGGCACATCAAGCGAATGCTCGCGTTCTCCACCATCAGCCACGCCGGCGTCTTCCTGGCCGGCATCGCCCTGTTCACGCCGCTCGGCCTGGCCGGCACGGCCATCTACGTGGCCGGTCACGGCCTGGTCAAGGCGGCCCTTTTCCTATGTGTCGGGATCGTCTTGCACCGGCTCGGCTCGGTCAACGAGACGTGGCTGCACGGGCGAGGCCGCCCTCTGCGCGTTACCGGCGTGGTGTTCACCCTGGCCGCCTTCGGGCTGGCTGACCTCCCGCCGTTCGGTATCTTCCTGGGCCAGGGCTACATTGACGACAGCGCCTGGGCACACGGGCTGCCGTGGGTAACGGTGGTGTTCGTCCTCTGCGGGATACTCACCGGCGGCGCGACGTTCCGTGTCGCCGGCGGCGTCTTCTACGGCCTTGGCGACGCACCGTCGGAGGACGACGCGATGGCCAAGATGGCCGCCGAGGAGACCAGCGAGACCGACTCGGACAGGCAGCGGACCCCGCTCACCATGATCATCCCGCCCGCCCTGCTGGTCGCGTGCGCTGCTGCGCTCGGCCTCATTCCCCGGCTGGGCCCGGCGGTCCAGGCGGCGGCGACCCGGTTCGAGGACCAGGCCGGGTACAACGCCACCGTCCTGGCCGGCCTGCACATCGTTCGCCCGGTCGCCATCGCGGCCGCGGAGCCCACCGGCATCACCGCCTCAGACGTGCTGACCGGGACCTGCTCGACGATCGGCGCGCTGATCCTCGCCTTCCTCGCCCTGTACTGGCGCCGCGTGCCGGTACTGCGCCGCGGCTACGAACCCGGCGTCGGCCTGACCGCACCCGTCCAGCGCTTCCAGAGCGGCGTGGTAAACGACTATGTGACCTGGATCGTCTTCGGCCTGGCGGGCATCGGCGGAGTGCTCGCCCTGATAATCCGCTGACTCGCCCTGATGATCCGCTGATGGGCAGGCTCAGTCCTCCGGGATCGCCCTGCTCAGCTCGTCCGGGCTGCCGTACTCGCGCTCAGGCAAGCCTTTCAGCGCGGTCAGGGCCTGGTCGTCAGCCTGGTTGCCCCGGGCCCGGTCCATGAGCTGCTGCTTGGTAGCCGGGTAACGGATGCCACCGAGAAACTTCTGCACCCTGATGAAATCGGCCAGCGCCATCGGGAGTTCCTTCCTCGATCCGGATTCCCCTCAGACCCCGGACATCTTTCAGACCCCGGATTCTTCTGAGACTACGGTTTGCCCTGAGACCAACGCCGCTTCCCGCGTGCTGGAGGCCCAAACAAATGCGCTAAGGCTGGTTGCGCGGGATTTCGGCGGGTAGCCGGTCGCGCATGTCCGTTATCACCGACTTCAAGTCCCGGGTTACCGGCCTGGCGCGCACCGAGAAAGAACGCTATTCCGGCGGTCAAGAACGCCCGCTCGGCGGGTATACGGCCGCGATGGCCCTCTACGGGGGCGCCGTCGGGACCCTGGCCGGCGTCACGCGGCTGACCAAGCGTGAGATCCCCGACGGCCTCGCCGTCGGCGACGTGCTGCTTTCCGCGGTGGCCACCCACAAGCTCAGCAGGCTGATCACCAGGGATCCTGTCACCAGCCCGCTGCGCGCGCCGTTCACCGTCTACGAGGGCCAGGAGGGGCCGGCCGAGCTGAAGGAAGGCGTCCGCGGACGGGGTGCGCGCAAGACGATAGGGGAGCTCATCACCTGCCCGTTCTGCCTGGACATGTGGGTGGCGACCGGCCTGGTGGCCGGCTACATCTACCTGCCGCGGACGACCCGGCTCGCCGTCGACACCCTCGCCCTGCTGGCGGGCGCGGATGTCCTGCAGTTCGGCTACTCCTGGCTTCAAGAGCGTGAACAGTCCTAACGCGCCGCCGTTCAGCCCGGCATAGCTGCGCTTGGCCTCGGACCAGCCACCCGTCCGCACCGGTCCGCTGTCCTCAGTAGCCACCGCGGGCCAGTACCCGACTGAGTAGTTCTCACGCTTATCGCGGAAGTCGTGTGTAGCCCAGGCTGTCCCGGGTAACCGGATCGGACGATCAAGACCATAAACGAAGGAGAGGCTTATATGGCGCAGGGCGGGACGTCCGCTGACGGAACCGGCCGGACAGGCTCGGCTCTGACGGGGGAGACGGTCGCGGTGCCCGGCGCCGGGGGAACGATGGGCTTCGCGATGGCACGGAACATCGCCCGGGCCGGGATCAGCATCCGGGCATGGGACCGGACCCGCGGCAAGGCTGAGCCACTGGCCGACGACGCTGGCCGCCAAGGATGCCGCCCTGGTGACCGACGCGGCCTGGCAGCAGGGCCTCAACCTGCCTCTGCTCGAAGCGATAGCGGACTGGCTCAGCGAAGCCGCCGCCGAGCACCGCGACGAAGACGTCAGCGCCACCTATCTGCTGAGCGCGCCGGAGCAGGCGACATGACCGGAGGAGATAGCCATGCCAAAGAGCAGCCGGAGCGGCCTGGAGGGCTCTGGCGAACTGCCTGGCACGCTGCGGCGTTCGTCAAAGGAAGCGCAGGATACGTTCACCGAGGCGCACAACCGCGCGGTGCAGACCTACGGCAACGGGGACGAGGCGTACCGAGTCGCGTACTCGGTACTGAAGCGGAAGTTCGAGAAACGAGGCGACGAATGGATACCCAAGCCGGCTGATCCTCAGGACTAGTGTCCGCTGCTTACAGTGGGCGTGTGGACGAGCTGGCCGATTCCGCGCATCTAGTAAACGACGCCGACGGGTTGCGGCGGCGCCTGGCGGACCACGGTTACCTGTTTTTCCGCGGCCTGCTGCCCGTCGGCCAGGTCCGCGCGGCCGGGCACGCGGTACTGGCCCAGCTGCGTTCTGGCGGCTGGATCGATGACCGGGGAATACCCTCCGTACAGCCGCGCGCGGTCAACTCGATGGACGCCCTCGCCGACCCGGCATTCCGCGCCGCCATGTTCGGCCCCGCGTTCAACCAGGTGCCCTACATGCCGGCGCTGCGCGAGGTCGTCCGGCGGATACTCGGCCCGCGGGCGTTCTCCTACCCGGCCAAGGTGCTGCGCGCTGTCTATCCCGAACGCCCGCAGGCCGTCCCCCGGGGCCGGTACATCCACTACGACTACGGTGTGTCCGGCGTCCAGGACATGCTGACCAGCTGGCTCCCCCTGATGGAGATCCCTGTCCGGATCGGCGGCCTGGCCGTGCAGCCGGGTGGCCATCTCGGCCCGCCCCGGCGCCCGCGCCCGCTCAGCGCCGCCGAACCCGGCTGGGCAACCACCAGCTACGAGCCCGGCGACGTCATCGTCTTTCACTGCCTGACCCCGCACGCCGCCCTGCCCAACCAGGGGTCCACCTTGCGGATCTCCGGCGACTACCGCTGGCAGCGGGCCGAGCAGCCCGCCCCCGCCGAGCTAGTTCTCGGCCCGGCCGCCCGGCCGCCCGAGATGTTCAGCCGCCTGTTCCGCCGCGAGCCCTGGTGGGAGCCCGTGCCCGCCGGCCTCACCCTGCACCCAAGAGCGCAGATGATCACCGCGCGGCCGGCCCCCTCAACCCTGATCGCCGTGCATCCGGGCTGGCAGCACTGGCAGCCACCCCCCGCTACCGTGCACTGATTCCCGGAGGCATGCCCTGATGATCAGGATCGGGACATCGGGATGGAGCTATGACCATTGGCACCCGGAGCTGTACGCTCCGGGGCTTGCGGCCCGTGACCGGCTCGCCCGCTACGCAGCTGTCTTTGGCACGGCTGAGCTCAACAGCAGCTTCTACCGCTGGCCTCAGCCGTCGGCGTTCAGCAGCTGGCGGCACAGGCTGCCTGATGGCTTCAGCTTGTCGGTCAAGGCACCGCGTGGCCTGACCCACGGGCGCCGGCTCTACGGGCCGGAGACGTGGCTGCAGCGCATGGCGGCGGGCTGGCACGAGCTGAGTGATAAGCGCGCGGTGCTGCTGGTCCAGCTCGCGCCTTCGCACGCGCGCGATGACGCCCGGCTGGCCTATTTCCTCGGGCTCGTCCCGGACTGGATACGGGTGGCGGTGGAGTTCCGGCACCGCAGCTGGCACTGCGAGGAGATCTTTGCGCTGCTGGAAGCACACGCCGCCGCTTACTGCGTAATGAGCGGCGCGGACCTTCCGTGCGTCCTGCGAGCCACCACAGACTTTGCCTACGTGCGGATGCACGGCCCGGATCATCATCACTTGTACGCGGGTTCCTACCCTGACGCCGACCTGATGTGGTGGGCTGCCCGGATCCGGGAATGGGACGCGGCCGGGCGAGATGTGTTCGTCTACTTCAATAACGACGGCAACGCCAATGCCGTGCGGAATGCCCGGACCCTCCAGGCCTTTCTAGACCGCTAGCCCTGGACCGCCGCCAGCTCGGCAGCGCGGTCGGCAAGCGCCTTCAAAAGCAGCGGCTCCGACCGCCGAGGCGGTATCGCCCGTCACGCCTATTTGACGCCGGCGGCGACGGGTATTTTCTACCGCCCGTGAAAGCTGAGCATCGTTTCGCGATTGTTAATTTCTCGTTTTTCTACCATCCGCCCGGCATCTGCGGAACGCGGTTAGTTATTCGCATTTGGCGGCACTACTCGGCGATCTTATTCACAATTCGTCCACAGGAACCTGGGTATAACTCGGAAACAACTCCCTACCTCACCAGCGCAAGGCGTCGGGAGAGCCGCCGTTCGCTGCGACCAGCTGGCGGGCGGCGGCCTCGGCGGCGGGCTTGCGGGCAGCCCGCTCGGTGACCAGGGCTCGGGCTAGGCCGTCGTCGCCGGCCCGGGCGGCGGCGGCGATCAGGGTCAGGGCGATGATGTCGCGCTGGGCGTGGCTTCCGCCGACCGCGTTGGCCCGGGGCCGGATGTCGATGAGCAGGTCGATGACCCGGTCCGGCCGCCCGGCGGCGAACGCCGCGAAGGCCTCGAGCAGGGCCAGCCCGGCTCGTCCAGCGGCGCCTGCGTTCGTCGGCGCGGTCAGGTGCCGGTTCGACGCGATCACCCGTTCGGTCCGCCTCACGTCTCCGGCCAGGCCAAACGCCATCACCGCATGCCAGTCGTTGAAGATGTAGACGGGGCTGCTGACCAGGTTGTCGATGTCGGCGGCGAGCCGCTCGGCGCGTCCCGCCACGTCGGCGCCGAACAACGACAGCCGCCACAGCAGTGCGGCCGCGTCCACGACGTCCAGCCACTCGGTGGACCGCCCGGCACGGATAGGCCCGTCGTACAGGGCGAGCGCCTCGTCGATCTCGCCCAGTTCCAGGTGGTACAGGCCCCGGTGCCACCAGTTGTGGATAGCGAAGAAGCTCGCGGACCAGTCAGGAGCCGAGGTGACCAGGAAGTCCACGCCGTCCCGTTGGCTGCCCTCCATCTCGAAGACGTGAGCCAGCGCGTGCACCGACCAGACGTCCTTCGGATTGTGCTCAAGCGCGGCCCGGGCGCGGGCCTCGGCCTGCCGGTAGTCCGCGTTCTCCTCGAGCCCGAACGCATAGATGCCCTGCACGTACCCCCAGCCCGGCAGATCGCGCGGCCAGGCGGGCAGGACCCGAGCGGCGGTGTCGCGGAGCTCCAGCCGGTTGCCGAGGAAGAAGTAAAGGTCCTGGGCGACCTTGAGCGCGAGCAGGTCGCGCGGATGGCACAGCAGTGCGCGCTCCAGCGAGCGTGTCGTGGCTTCCCAGTTGCCCTCCACCCAGTACCGGGCGGCGCGCAGGTGATGGAGTTCCCGCTCGCCCATGACGGTCTCGTCCAGCTGCTTCAGGATCTCGCCGGCGGCGGCAACACCCTCCGGCGTGGTTCCGTACAACTGCAGGTAAGCCCGGTAGATGTGGCCGAGCACCAGGCTGTCATCGGCGGCAACCGCTGCCCCAGCGGCCTCGACCGGGTCGCCCGCGAGAGCGGCCAGGTCCTCGATGGCCTCGTCGAGCAGCGCCACCGCGCCAGCGCTGCCTGCCCGGACCGGAACTCCCCAGCGATCCGCGAATGCCTTGCCCATCTCGGATCCTCCTGCATCTCACCTCAGCCCGGCGCTCACCTTCACCGGGCCGCGCTCGTCCTACTCGTTTCGGCTGGCCGCAGGTAAAGCCTACTCACGGGCCCGGCGCATGACCGGGGCGCTCTACGTCGCCGCATGGCCCTCGCCTACGGTAGTGCTGTGCGGGACGTGCCTTGGTGGGGCGTGGTCTCCTCGGCGGCGGCTCCGGTCCTGCTGATCAGCGGGTGGACGGTAGCCGCCAGCCTGCAGCCACGATTCGACCCGGTCGCAGATACGGTCAGCGCGCTCGCCGCGCCTGGTGCGACCGACCGGTGGGTGATGACGCTGACGTTCCTGGTGGTCGGCGGTTGCTACATCGCCACGGCGTTCGCGCTCCGGCCGGCCGGAGCGACGGGCCGGCTGATCCTGATCGCCGGGTCGCTGGCCGGAATGCTGGTGGCGGCGAATCCGGAGCACCCAGGAGATGCCTATCCGTGGCCGCACATTATCGCCGCCTCGGCCGGGTTCGTGGGTCTGGTCACCTGGCCCGCCGGGGCCTGGCGGCGCGGGTCCGCGGTGCCCTGGGGTCTGCGGCCTACCGTGGCCGCGACGGCCGTCGCGGTGCTGTTCGCCCTGGTCCTGTGGTTCGGCGCGGAGCTAGTCCTGGCCGCCGGGCAGATCGGACTGGCCGAGCGGGTCGCGGGCGGCGCGCAGGCGCTATGGCCGCTAGCCGTGGTGCTCTCCTGCCGCTGGCCGCCGCGACCCGGTGAAGCACCGCACCCCGGTGAAGCACCGCACCCCAGTGAAGCACCGCACCCCGGTGAAGCACCGCACCCCGGTGAAGCACCGCGACTCGGTGCGGGATAAGAAAGCCGTGAAGGCCAGGGCGGCCGCCGCCGCGCCGAGGACCGAGCCGCCGATGGCCTGCCAGATCGTGTGGTCCTGTACTTCGACCCGGGACCAGCCGAGCAGCCCGACCAGCAGGTAGCCGGCCAGCACCAGCGGTCCGTAGGCGAGCGCCAGGATGGTCACAGAACCCGACGCCACCGCGCAGTGAATGGAGATCTTCCACACGATCGTGATGGCGGCCAGCACGGCCACGCTGACCAGCATGAAGGCCAGGTAGCCGGTCAGGATGGCCGGGGCGCCCAGCACAAGCAGCAGGATCAGTCCGGTCGCGACCGAGGTGGTGATGAACGCCAGGACCACCAGCCTGGGCCGCCGCGCGCCCACGTTCCTGTCGTCAAAGCGGCCGCGCCGGATGCCGTAGTCGATGAACACGGTCGGCAGCACGGCAGCGAAGAACGCGGCCAGCAGTCCCCAACCGGCGCCCGCCAGGCCGTCGGCATGGGCCCCGACCAAGACCACGGTGACGATCAGCCAGTTCTTGGGCTCGAGCAGGTACGTGACCCGCGCAGCCACAGACGTGCGTGCTTGACGAGCGCCCATGAACAGACGGTACCGTCCCCGGTATGGCGGCACGTAGCGGCAGCGAATTCCTCGAGCGGCTGTCCGCCGCCCGCGTCCACGTGGAGATCCAGGGCGAGACCCTGACCGGCGGCGTGGCCGATCATCCGGCCTTCCGCAATGTCGTGCGCAGCTACGCCGACCTTTACGACATGCAGCACGACCCCGCGTTCCGGGACGTTCTCACCTACCCCTCGCCGACCACCGGGGAACCAGTCGCAACCGCCTTCCTCACGCCGCAGACACCCGCGGATCTGACCAAGCGCCGCCAGGCGTTCAAGGTCTGGGCCGACCGCTCGCTCGGCATGCTGGGCCGCACCGGCGACTACCTGAACAGCGCGCTGATGGCGCTGGCCTCGGCCGAAGGCTGGTTCAGCCAGGCTCAAGGGTCCGGCCCGGGCTTCGGCGAGAACATCCGGCGGTACTACGAGAAGGTCCGCGAGGAAGACCTGCTCTGCACGCACACGCTGATCCCGCCGCAGGCCAACCGCGCGGTCTCCGGGAGCCAGCAGGGTGGCGGCGCGCTGATGGCGCACATCGCCCACGAGGACGACAACGGCATCGTCATCCGCGGCGCCCGGATGCTCGCCACTATCGGCCCGTTCGCCGACGAACTGCTCGTGTTCCCCTCCACGGTGCTGCGTAACACGCCGGAGGACAAGCAGTACTCCTTCGCGTGCGCCATCCCCAACGACGCACCTGGCCTGCGCTACCTGGCCCGCGAGCCGCTGGACTACGGTCGGCCCCGGCGCGATCACCCGCTCGGTTCCAGGTTCGAGGAGACCGACGCGGTGGTCATCTTCGATGACGTGCACGTTCCCTACGAACGCTGTTTCGTACTCGGTGATCCCGAACTCTGCAACGGCTTCTATGCGGACACCTCGGCGGTGGTGCACATGACCCACCAGGTGGTCACCCGCACCACGGCCAAGACGGAGTACATCCTCGGCCTGGTCTCGCTGCTCACCGAGGCCGTCGGCATCGGGCAATTCCAGCACGTCCAGGCCGACGTGGCCGAGGTCATCACCACGCTGGAGACGCTGCGCGCGCTGCTCCGCGCGGCCGAAGCCGACGCGACGCCGAACGAGTTCGGCGTGCTCACCCCGGCCTGGGCGCCGCTGAACACCGCCCGCAACCTCTACCCCAAGCTCTACCAGCGGTTCCCCGAGATCTTGCGCAAACTCGGCGCGTCCGGGCTGATGGCCACCCCCACCGAGGCCGATGTCACCGGCCCGGCTGCGGCGGACATCGAGACCTACCTGCAGTCCGCCACGCTGGGCGGGGCGGACCGGGTGAAGCTGTTCCGCCTGGTCTGGGACACCTGCATCTCCGCGTTCTCGGGCCGCCAGGCGCTCTACGAGTATTACTTCTTCGGCGACCCGGTGCGGATGGCAGGCGCCTACGTGGCCGGCTACGACCGCGAGCCCGCCAAGGCCGCCGTCCGCGCGTTCCTCAACAAGGACTAACCGGCGCGGCGAGACCCCATATCAGGAAACGGCGGCTACTATCGCAGCAAGCTGGGGCTAGCTCATGGCCGGCAGAGGAGACAAATGATGAGCAAGGGGACGGTGATCCTATTTTTGTGGCTTATCATCGGTGCCGCCGCGGCCGGCCAGCGCGGTTACTTCAGCGCCTCCAACCTGGACTGCACGTCGGGTGCCACGATGGCCCTGACCATCGTCGCCGGCCCGCTCAACTACGTCGGCCTGGACCCCAAGATCTCCTGCACCGCGCCCAAGCCGAGCGGCTCATAACGGCTCTGGCTTCCCTCCGTTCAGAAAAGAGACAAGAGCTTTAATTCCGAACGGTCTTGGTTTCTCGCTCCGCGTATGGCGTCCCGCCCAGGTAGGGGTGCCTGAAGACTGGTTCCTGTGGGTTGTCCTGTGGGTCGTTACGTGTGGTGAACACCCTCGGCGCCGCCAACAGTGGAACGTGCCGATAGGTGCGGCTCCACCAAAACCAGCCCCAGGGTGGGCTCGGGACGCATGAGGAGAACCCCGATCATGACCGCTGAGGAGGGGCAAACGCTTGCTAACAACGACCCCACGGCCGTCCGGGCGGCCATGGCGGTCTCGGACCAGCTAGCGCCCATGGTGATCGCAGTCATGGCGCTGCCCGGATTCCCGGTCGGCTCGGTAGATGTACGGCGCATCCAGCGTACCGCCGAGGCCATGCTCGAGTTCGGCATGCTGAGCCAGCAGTACACCTCAGAAGTCGAGCAGGGAACCCTGGTCAAATCGATGGTCGGCCCCTGAGCCAAGCGGCTCATACTGACTTTTTACACCGAACGGGCCTGCAGTTTCGCCTCGGCCATCTGCCTGAGCCTGAACCGCTGGGTCTTGCCGCTGATGGTCTTGGGCAGCTCGGAAACGAACTCGACCGTCCGCGGGTACTTGTAAGGCGCGATCGACTGCTTAGCGAACTCCTGCAGTTCGGTGACCTTCGCCACGTCCGGCGTCGCGCCCTCGCGCAGCACGACGAACGCCTGGACGATCATGCCGCGGCCCGGGTCGGGCGCGCCCACGACGGCCACCTCGAGCACGTCCGGGTGGCCGAGCAGGGCCTCCTCGACCTCGGGCCCGGCGATGTTGTAACCGGCCGAGATGATCATGTCGTCGCTGCGCGCCTGGAACCAGAAGTAGCCGTCGGCGTCGCGGACGTAGGTGTCGCCGGTGATGTTCCAGCCGTGCCGCACGTAGTTCCGCTGGCGCTCGTCGGACAGGTAGCGGCAGCCGGTCGGGCCCTGGACGGCGAGCCATCCGGGCTCGCCATCGGGTACCTCGTCCCCCTTCTCGTTCATGATCATCGCTCGGTAACCGGGCACCGCCTGGCCGGTGGAGCCGGGCCTGATGTCGCCGTCGGCGGCGGCCACGAAGACGTGCAGCATCTCGGTCGAGCCGATGCCGTCGATGATCGCGATGCCGGTGGCCTGGTGGAACTCCTCCCAGACCGACTTCGGCAGATGCTCGCCGGCCGAGATGCAGCGTCGCAGGTTCTTCAGCGAAGAAGCCTTCCCCGCGGCCAGCATGGCCCGGTAGGCAGTGGGCGCCGTGGACAGCACGGTAACGCCGTGAGCGGCGATCGCCTCGGCTAGTTCGGCCGGGGTGGCACGCTCGATGAGCAGCGTCGACGCGCCCGCGCGGAGCGGGAAGAGCAGCAGGCCGCCGAGGCCATAGGTGAAGCCGAGCGGGGGAGTGCCGGTGAAGACGTCGTCCGGGCGCGGCTTGATCAGGTACCTGGAGAAGGTGTCGGCGGTGGCCAGCACGTCCCGGTGGAAGTGCATGGCTACCTTCGGCTGGCCGGTGGTGCCCGAGGTCGAGGCGAGCATGGCCACGTCGTCGGCGGCCGTATCGACCGCGGCGAACCTGCCGTCCTTGGCCGCGCACCGCGCGGTCAGGTTATCGGGCCCGTCGCCGCCGTAGTGCAGGGCGGTCAGCGCCGGCGCCCCGCCGGCCAGGTCCTCGGCGAAGCGGTGGTCGCACAGGGCCAGGCTTGGCTGGGTCAGCCCGACGATGGTGGCGATCTCCCTGGGCCGCAGCAGAGCCATCGTGGTGACCACCACCCCGCCAGCCTTGATCACGGCGAGCCAGGCCACGGCGAGCCAGGGAGTATTCGGGCCGCGGAGCAGGACCCGGTGGCCCGGGCGCAGGCCGAAATCCTCGGTCAGCACCTGGGCCAGCCTGTTGGTGCGGCGCACGGCCTCGCCGTAAGTCCAGGTTCCGGTGACCGCGTGCAGGCAAGGGCGGCTGGCGCCGACGCGGGCGGCGGTGGCGTCGAGGAGTTCGGCGGCGCAATTGAGCCGTTCGGGATAGTGGAGTTCCGGCAGGTCGAAACGGAGTTCTGGCCACTGGTCCGGCGGGGGGAGGCGGTCACGGCAGAAGGTGTCGAGGTGCGCTGAAGGGGAAAGCCGCATCTGGCCCCACTTCCTTCTTTCCCGTAGGGTAGATCACCAGTATTTAACTTTTGTGACGACAGTCAAGAGTCCGCCATACCTCGGGCCCGGCCCAGATAATCAGCGACAGATGGGAGTGTCCGCGATGAGCCCGTTCCGAGCCTCGGTACCGCTGACCGGCAAGTGGGAGCACTTCGGCTTCTCGGTCGCCGAGGGTGTCGGCACCGTGACCCTGGACCGGCCGGGCAAGCTCAACGCCCTTACCTTCGAAGCGTACGCCGACCTGCGTGACCTGCTGGCCGAGCTGCCCCACCGCGGGGACATCCGGGTGCTAGTCATCCGGGGGAGCGGCCGGGCGTTCTGCTCGGGCGGGGACGTCAACGAGATCATCGGCCAGACGCTGTCCATGTCACCGGACGAACTGCTCGCCTTCACCCGGATGAGCGGTGAGGTCATCAGGCAGATGCGGGACTGCCCGGTGCCGGTTATCGCGGCGGTGCACGGGATGGCGGCTGGGGCCGGCGCGGTGATCGCGCTCGCGGCTGACTTCCGGGTCTGCACCCCGGCGGCCCGGTTCGCCTTCCTGTTCACCAAGGTGGGCCTGTCCGGGGGGGACATGGGCGCGGCCTACCTGTTGCCGCGGCTGGTCGGGCTCGGGCACGCGACCCGGCTGCTGATGCTGGGGGACACGGTGAACGCCGAAGAGGCGGCGCGGATCGGGCTGATCTCTTCCCTGGTCGAGCCGGACGCCTTCGACGATGAGGTGAGCGCGCTCGCCCGGCGGCTGGCCTCGGGACCGGTTCAGGCCTACGCGCAGACCAAGGCCCTGCTGACCAGGGAGCAGGACATGAGCCTTTCCGCCGCGATCGAGCTCGAGGCGGTAACCCAGGCCCTGCTGATGAAGGGGGAGGACTACGCCGAGTTCCACGCGGCGTTCAACGCGGGCCGTCTCCCGCAGTGGAAGGGCCGCTGACCGAGCCAGGGCCTGCTGGCTCGGCTTCTGGACCGGGCCGGCCTAACACCGCTACCGCCCGTACCCGTCTGTCCGCCCGGTAGTACGCGACGACCTGCTCGATCAGGACACGGTGCGCATCACTGCCCAGGGCTGCCACGCCCGGCAGCGTAACCCGGATGCCCGGGGGATCCGCAAGCCGTCTGCCAGCCCGCAGGGCGCGCATCGGCCCAAACGGCTGCCAACATCTGGGTGTTATGCGACAGATGTGGCGAACGGGCGAGGGTTATGCCGGAAGGGCTGCGGTTTGTGCTGCGCCAGAGGGTGCGTGGGGCGGATACTTGACCGGTGATGGGTGGGGCGTTCGGGGACATATTGCTGCGGGCTCAGGCCGGTGACGAGACGGCCTTCGCGCACATCTTCCGCGACCTGCAGCCGGCGCTGCTACGGTACCTGCGGGTGATCGCGCCCGACCCCGAGGACATGGCCGGAGAGACCTGGGCTCAGGTGGTGGCCGGGCTGGCGGGCTTCCGGGGCGATGAGCAGGCGTTCCGAGCGTGGCTGTTCACCATCGCCCGGCACCGGGCGGCTGATGGTGGCAGGTCACGGGCACGCCGTCCCACGGTGCCGCTCGAGCTGAGCGAGGCGGCGGAGCAGCTGGTATCTCCCGACACCGCCGACCTGGCGCTGGAGGCTGTTACCGTGCGCACCGTGCTGAGGCTGATCGCGTCGCTGCCTCATGATCAGGCCGAGGTCATCATGCTGCGGGTGGTAGCCGGCCTGGAACCCGGTGATGTGGCGCGGATCGTGGGCAAGACTCCCGGTGCGGTGCGGGTGGCCGCGCATCGAGGCCTCCGGCGGCTCGCCGAACTTTCTGCGCGGGCGGGTGTAACACGATGAGGGGGCCCGACGCTATGCATGGTGAGATGCCTGGGTTCTTCCCCGGCCGGCCCGGCGGTGAGCGCGACGAGCCGCTGCTGGACATGATCTTTGATCGGCGCCCTCTCCCCCCGGGGCGCCGCCAGAGATGCATGACCTGGCGCGCCTGCTTACCGCTGTGGCCGGCCCGGGAGAACCCGAGGAACTGGCCGGGGAGGCCACCGCGCTGGCGGCGTTTGCCCGGCTGGCCTCCCCGGTCGGCATCTCGCCCGCTGCCTCGCGGCCAGCCCGGCGTTGGCTGTCAGGTCGGCCGGCCCGCGCCAGACTCCCACTGGCTGCGGCGCTGGTCGCGACAGCAGCCGGGCTGGGCAGTATCAGCGCGGCATACGCGGGGGTGCTACCCGACCCGATCCAGCATTTCGCGCACGATACCTTCGGAGCGCCCAATCCGTCCCACGATAAATCGCGGCGGCCATCGGCGATCACCATCCCGCGGCCAAGCGTGAACCACACCGCCGCCACTCCCGTCGCCCAGCCAGCCCAGTCAGCGACCCCCACCCACGTCAACGGCACTGGCAGGAGCCAGCAGCCGAGCCACCGGGCGCCGGGACACACCCCCAGGTCCGTCGCCCCCAGCTGCACTCCCAGGCCAAGCCCCATCCGCACGCTGGGTAGCCCGGGCCCGGTCCATAGTCCCACAGCTCCTGGAGCGCCCGGCTGGAATCCCCGATCACCGGCCGTGCCAGGCTGCCCGACCATCGTCAGCCGGAACGCGGTCCCGTCTCCGTAGCGGTGAGCTAGCCACATGCTCCAGACCAGCGAGGTCACCGCCCACGGCCTCCCACTGCCCGGTCACTGGCACGCGGTTACTCCGCCCACGACCCACTTGCCGGCTGTTGTCTTCACCACGTCGACAGAGTTGTTGCCGGACACGAACGTCACGGCCTGAGCGCCCTGGTCCTTCAGCACCCAGCCGCTGGTCGACAGCCATTGCTCGTGTAGCGCGAGCACCGAGTTCAGCGCCTGCCAGGGCGTCTGATAACCGCCTGCGCCCTCGCCGTCATAGTCAACCACGGCGCACGACTGTCCATGGCTGCAGCCGCTCACTCCGGCGACCGCCAGGCAGGCGATGGCTGTCGCGGCGACGCGCAGACGCATACCGTCGATTGTGCGACGGCTTAGGCCGCAAACAGCGAGGGCCTGCTGCTCCCCGGTCAGCGCGAAGGCGGTCAACGGGTGTCCCCGCCAGCCACGGCAGAAGGCCGCCAGCGAGCGTGCGCCACCCCCGGCGTCCCGGCCCGGATCAGGTCGAGCCGCGGCCGCGGGCCGTCGGTACGCCCGGCCTGCGGCCTGCGGCTGCCCGCGGCGAACGGGAGCGGCCAGCTGGCGCCGGGGCCGGCGTACCCCTGCTCGGCGGCGGCGTGCAGGGTCCACTGCGGGTCGTACAGATGGGTGCGGCCGAGCGCGCACAGGTCGGCCCGGCCCGCCAGGATGAGGGAGTTCACGTCGTCGTAGGAGGAGATCGCGCCCACCGCGATCACTGCTACGCCGTACTTGCGGCCGATCTCGTTGCGGATCCGGTCGGCGTACGGCGTCTGGTAGCTGCGGCCGAAGGCGGGCTTCTCCTCGCTGAGCACCTGTCCGGTGGACACGTCGATCCCGGCCGCGCCGTGCTCGGCGAACGCCCGGGCGATCTCCACGGCGTCGTCGATGTCCAGGCCGCCCTCGCACCAGTCGGTCGCCGAGATCCGCACGGTCATGGGCCGGTCCTGCGGCCACGCCGCGCGGATGGCGTCGAACACCTCGAGCGGATAGCGGAGCCGGGCGGCCAGCGACCCGCCGTATCGGTCCGTGCGCCGGTTGGTCAGCGGAGACAGGAACGAGGACAGCAGGTACCCGTGCGCACAGTGCAGCTCGAGCAGGTCAAAGCCCGCCCGCGCGGCGGCCCGGGCGGCCGCGACGAACTGCCCGCGGATCTCCTCGAGCGCGGCCGTATCCAGCTCACGCGGTATCTGGCTGCCCGCCGCGTAGGGGAGGGACGACGGGCCGCAGACCTCCCAGTTGCCGTCCGGCAGCGGGACATCCATCCCCTCCCACATCAGCCTGGTCGAGCCCTTCCGGCCGGAGTGCCCCAGCTGGATGCCGATCTTCGCGCCGGTCTGCTCGTGCACGAACGCAGCGATCCGGCGCCAGGACTCCTCCTGCTCGGCGGTGTAGATCCCGGTGCAGCCGGGCGTGATCCGGCCGGCCGCCGACACGCACACCATCTCGGTCATCACCAGCCCGGCCCCGCCCAGCGCCTTGCTGCCCAGGTGGACCAGGTGGAAGTCGCCGGGCACGCCGTCGCGGGCCGAGTACATGTCCATCGGCGAGACGATGACCCGGTTGGCCAGCTCCAGGCGGCCTAGCCGGAACGGCTGGAACATCGGCGGCCGCGGCTCGGGCGGGACGTCCAGGGCCGCCGAGACGCTCGCGGCGAACCAGCGGTCCATGTCCGCCACGAACTCCGCGTCACGCAGCCGCAGGTTGTCGTAGGTGACCCGGCGGCTGCGGGTCACGATGTTGAACGCGAACTGGTGCGGGTCCTGGTCGGCGTACTGGCCGATGTTCTCGAACCACTCCAGGCTGGCCTGTGCGGCCCGCTGGGTAGAGGCGACCACCGGCCTGCGTTCGGCCTCGTAGGCAGCCAGCGCGCCGGAAACCCCCTCCTGCTCGTGCAGGCACGCGGCCAGCGCCAGCGCGTCCTCCATGGCCAGCTTGGTGCCCGAGCCGATCGAGAAGTGCGCGGTGTGCGCCGCGTCGCCGAGCAGGACCACGTTGCCGTGCCGCCAGGTCCGGCAGCGCACGGTGGTGAAGGCGGTCCACCGCGAGTTGTTGGCGACCAGACTGTGCTGGCCACCACTAGGCCCGGCGAGCACGTCCGCGCACAGGCCGCGGATGAGCTCGATGGAGGCCTCGTCGCTCTGCCCGGGAACGAGGCCCGCGGCCGCGGTGAACCCGGCCCGCCGCCAGGTGTCCTCGTGCACCTCCAGGATGAAGGTGCTGGCCTGCTCGCTGTAGGGGTAGCCGTGCACCTGCATGACCCCCGCCGGGGTGTCCAGGATGTAAAACTTGAACGCATCGAAGACCAGGTTGGTGCCGAGCCAGATGTACATGCACCGCCGCCGCTCCAGGTCAGGACCGAAGGCCGACGCGAAGCTGGCACGAGTGGCTGAGTTCATCCCGTCGGCCGCCACCACCAGGTCGTGGCTCGCGGCCAGCACGGTCACGTCCGGGGCCTCGGCGCGGAAGTGGACCCGCACTCCGAGCGCAGCGCACCGGGCCTGCAAGATGGCCAGCAGGCGCTTGCGGCTCATCGCGGCGAATCCGTGCCCGCCCGAGGTGAACGTGTTACCGCGGAAGTGCACGTCGATGTCGTCCCAGCGGGCGAACTCGCGCCGCATGGCGGAGAAGATCTCCTCATCGGCGTGCTCGATGCCGCCGAGGGTCTCGTCAGAGAACACCACCCCGAAGCCGAACGTGTCGTCGGCCGCGTTGCGCTCCCAGACGGTGATGTCGTGCCGGACGTCCAGCTGCTTGGCCAGGGCGGCGAAATACAGGCCGCCGGGCCCGCCGCCGAGGACAGCGATGCGCATGGCTCATCCCCTTGGGTTCCTAGCCAGGCCCTCATCGTATGCTCGAAATTACACGATCGTCAATTAAGCGCAATACCGGTAAGGTAGCCGTCATGGACGCTGAGCGGATCAACCCCACCGAACTCGCCCGGCCCTCCGGCTTCTCCCACGCCGTCTCGGCGTCGGCCGGCCGCACCGTGTTCCTGGCCGGCCAGATCGGCATGGACCGGAACGGGAAGGTGGCTGAGGGCGGCATCGTGGCCCAGTTCGAGCAGGCGCTCGGCAACCTGCTCACCGCGCTGACCGCCGCGGGCGGCCAGCCAGCGGACCTGGTCAACCTGACCATCTATCTCATCGACGTCGAGGACTACCAGGCGCACGGGAAGGAAATCGGCGCCGTGTGGCGTCGGCTGGCCGGCACCCAGTACCCGGCCATGGCGGGCGTGGGCGTGACCCGGCTATGGGACCCGGCGGCGCTGGTCGAGATCCAGGGCATCGCCGTGGTCAGCCGTTGATGGCAGACTTCACGTAGGTTCGCGCCAGCTCCTCGAGCAGCGCGCGCAAGGCGAAGAACAGGTCAGCAGCCCGGATGCCGACCCAGCCGTCGGGCAGCAGTTCGGCGGGCAGGCCGGGGTCGAGGTAGGGGAGCCGCCGCCAGTCGGTCAGCACCCGGACGTAGCCGGCGAAGGCCTCCCGCTCCCCGGGCGGGCCGTCCTGCTCCCAGTGCCGCAGGGCCGCCTCGTGCGCCCGGATGAACGAGTCGTACTGGCGCTCGAGTTCGTCGAGATCCCACCAGCGGCGGATCTTGGCGGCCGGTTCGCCGAAGGCGAGATGATCCGCATGGAACAGGTCAGCGTACGCGTCGAGTTCGAGCCGCCGCAGCGTCTCGGCCGTCGTGTCCTGCGGGTGGGCCGGCACGATCCACACTCCCGGCGCGACCATGCCGAATCCCAGCCTGGTCAGCTCGGACCGCAGCACGTGCCGCCGGTGGCGCTCGGACTCGGGCACCGAGAAGACCGCCAGCACCCAGCCGTCGGCTGGCGTGGCCCGGTGCCGCCGGAAGATCCGCGCGTCGCCCTCGCGCAAGATGGCGAGGGCTTCGGCGGACAGCTGATATCCGGCTGACCCGCCGTATCGCCGCGACTGCAGGATGCCGCGCCGCTTCAACCGGGAAATGGCCGAACGGACCGCAGGCTCGTCTATCCCAAGGTCAGCAAGCAGTCGTATCAGGGTCGCCACCGACAGCCAGCCGCCGTCGTGCCGGGCGTAGAGCCCGTAGACCGTGATGATCAGGTGCCGCAGCCGGGCGGAGCGGGCGGTGGCGTCGCCTCCCGTTTCGTTCGTTTCCGCTCTGTTCGTTTCCGTTGCGGCCGTCACCCGGTCACGATACCAAGGTCACTCCTTAACCTCGCGGAGTCGCCCGGTCTCGACCTCATAGACGAAGCCGCGGATGGAGCCCTTGTTCGGGATGAACGGGCTGGCCTTGATCCGGGCAATGGACTGACGTACGTCGGCGTCTAGGTCGCCGAAGGCCTCAAGCGCGAACGACGGCCGGATGCCGGTGTCGGCCTCGATCTGGGCCTTGACGTCGTCGTCGTGGAAGGTGAGCATGCCGCAGTCGGTGTGGTGGATGAGGATGATCTCGTTGGTCCCGAGCAGCCGCTGGGAGAGGGTGAGAGAGCGGATGACGTCGTCGGTCACGACCCCGCCGGCGTTGCGGATCACGTGCGCGTCGCCCTCGGAGAGCCCGAGCACGCCGTAGGGGTTGAGCCGGGCGTCCATGCAGGCGACCACCGCAGCGTGCGAGGCGGGCAGCATGGGCAGGTCGCCCTTGTCGAAGCCGGCCGCGTACTGCTCGGAGTTGGCGACGAAGGCGTCGGTGCTGCTCACGGTTCCTCCCCGGAGAAATGGTCGGGTATCGGCGGGATCGTATCCACCCACGCGTTAGCTTAATCCTAACTTGCCAGATCGGAAATACCGGATTACCAGCGGGTTCACTGGGGCTCAGCTCAACCCGTGGGGCGGCTTGCTCAGCTTTTGTCGAGCCGCCGGAACACGATCTCGTTCAGCAGCAGCCGGATGGCCGCGGCGACCGGGATGGCGACGAGCGCCCCCACGATGCCGAGCAGGACTCCGCCCATCAAAACCGCCACCAGGCTGACGATCGCGGGGACCTCCACCGTGCGGCCCATGATCCGCGGCACGATGAGGTAGTCCTCGGCCAGCCGGTAGGCGACGTAGAACAGCAGGGTGGCGAGCGCGACGGGCAGGGATACCGTCAGCGCGACGAGGCTGACTATGGCCCCGCCGATGGTCGATCCGATCACCGGGATCAGGTCGAGGAAGGCCACGAAGATGCCCAGCAGGAGCGGATAGGGAACGCCGAACGCCAGCAGCCAGACGAAGGTGCCGAGGCCGGCGATCACCGAGGTGATGAAGTTACCCAGCACGTAGCCGCCCACCTTGGCCAGGATCTCGTCGCCGATCAGGATGGCCCGCGGCCGCCGTGAGTGCGGCACGAGCCGGTAGGTGAACACCTTGATGCTGGGCAGGCCGGCCAGGAAATAGATGCTGAGCACCGCCACGGCGACGATCGAAGACACGGTGCTGACCACCAGGGCCCCGGCGCCGAGGACTCCGCCGATCAGGGAGCCGCCCCCGCCGGTGACCAGCGTGGTGAGGCGCTGCTGGATGTGGTACTTGACGTTGAGCCTGCCCAGCTGAGAATTGCGATCCTGCAGGTTGTGCATGTAGTGCGGGATCTGATGGGCCAGCGCGGTGGCCTCGGACGCCAGCGGCGGGATCGCCGCGGCCAAGAACGCCGCCACGATGGCCACGGCGCAGCCGATGACGGTCAGCACGGCCGCCCACCGGGGCATCCGGTGCCGGACTAGCCAGCCCACGACCGGATCCAGGCCGGCCGCGACGAACAGCGCTAGGCCGATGATGATGAGCACGGACCGCGCCCGCAGGAACAGCTCGATCAGCCCGTAGGCCATCGCCACGCCGAAGGCGCCGGTCAGCCCGATCATGAACGGGGAGCGCCGGTTGACGGGCCGCCCGGGCGTACCGAGACCGCCGGTCTTCTCGGCGACCTCGGCCGCCGTCTCCAGAGCCTCCTGGATCCGGTCTTCCCCTGCGTCCTGGTCTTGCCTGGTCTGGTCTTCGGAGGTCCGGACCTCTTCTTGCGCCCGGATCTCGGCCGCCTCGGGTGCATATCGAGAGCTTTTCACGCGGCCCCTGCTTCCATCGGGTCTCCTTCTGCGGCCGATACCGTCGGCCGCCGACCGGACTACCCGTGGATGAGCTATTCAAGCCCCGCGGGGCCGCTCGGCGTGACCAGCCCGAGGATTGACTCGGGTCAGTCTCCGCTCGCACGATGGGTGTCAGCGGCCAGGAAGGGAGGCACCACGTGACTACCGGCCTGCGGAACGGGGAGCCCGGGATCGCCGCGGTGGCGGAGGCTATGGCCTCGCGCGGAGCGGCCGGGATCGCGCATCCCGGCGGCACGCTGCTGACTCATCTGGAGCGCGTCCAGGCACTGCTCACGGCATGGGGCGCACGGACGGCGCTACGGCTCGCCGGGCTGTGTCACGCCTATTACGGCACTGACGGCTTCCCGGCCGCCCTGGGCGATCCCCGCCGCCGGGAGGAACTGGCCGCGATCACCGGCGCGGAGGCCGAACGACTCGTGTACTTCTACGCCACCTGTGACCGGCGCTTCTCCTACCCTCACCTCGCCGAGCACGAGGGGCCGTTCAAAGACCGCTTTACCGGCGCCGTCCTCCGCCCGCCGCTGCGGCTGCGACGGGACTTCGCCGAACTCACCGCGGCCAACGAGCTGGACATCGCGGCCGTCAACCCGGACCTGCGCGCCCAGCACGGGCAGGACCTGCTCCGGCTGTTCACCTCATGGCAGGCTTTGCTCAGCGACGCGGCCTGGCAGGCCGCCCAGGCGACCTTGCGCTGACTCGGGAATATCGCGGCGGACCGGACGACCGTGCGGGCCCCGTGTCAGGGGCGGCAGCGCGTCAGCGGCGGCACCGCGCCAGCTGGCTGGTCAGGATCGTGGTGGCCGCCTGATCGGCGGTGATGCCGTCCTCCGTCGCGATGAAGGCGGCGCTGACCTGGTTGTCCCGCAGGTCGAACCCCGCGGTCCGGAAATCAGTCAGGGCCGTGATGTAACCACCGCGGGCCGCGTCCGGCGGCGGGTGGCGCAGCCCTTCGGCTGTGGCGGCCATCAGCGCGTCGAAAGCGTTCCGCGCGTCGGCCGGGGTATGAGCCGCCAGGAGCTTGTCGAGGTCCGTTTCCGCCTGGACCTTATCGCCGAAACCTGGGCCGCTCCGCCATGCCAGCAGCCGTGAGCAACTAGTCGGCGTGGCGCCATGCCTGGCGTAGCTGGCCGGCAGGGGAGCCAGCGAAAGGGCGAGCAGGGCGACGGGGACGACGGCGGCGGCCAGGTAGGGCCGCCACGGCTGCCGTCCGTCCGGGCCCAGCCAGCCGGACCATAGCCGGTCCCAGGGGCGGGCCAGCAGCGGCCATAGCAGGATCAGGATGATCGCGGCGATGATCAGGATCTGGTTGCTGAGCAGGAACTGATGCGTGCCTGCGAGCAGGTCCCGGCCGGTGTCCGGCAGCGACTGGCTGATCAGCAGGTAGGCGACCGCGGCCCCGGCGATGATCACCAGGAGCTGGGCGACCAGCGCGGCGGGCCAGGCCGCCAGCAGTGCGAAGGTGGCCGTCGGCCGGGACGCGGCGTACCGCAGCCGCAGCCGCCTCGGCGGCCGCGAAAGCAGCCCGAGCAGCCGGGTGCTCCCGGTCGCTTCCAGCGCCCGCCGGACCGGCTCGGTCCCGAGGATCCGCGCCGTCACCAGGTCGGCATCGAGTTCCGCGAGCCACAGCGCGGTGACCGGCAGGATCAGCAGCGCGACGGGCTGGAGCAGCTGCAAGGCGCCCTGGCCGGCCACCGCTTGGGTCAGCAGCCCGCCGCCCAGGGCCGCGTAGACCACGACCGGGGCCAGCGTCAGCACGACGAAGGCGGGCACCCAGATGCGCATGAGCCAGACGAGCGGGCTGGCCAGGCCGACGACAAGCTGGTCGCCGTGACGGCGATGGGCCACCTCGTGCAGCATGATGGCCTGCGCCGCCTCGCGGTCGCGCCGCCACAGCTCGGGTAGCGGACGGAAGACGGCGATCCGGGCCATCCGCCAGCTGATCGGGTAAATCCGCGCCATCTGGTCATCGCGCATGGTGGCCCGCAGCCGGATCGACGGGTCGTACTGGCCGACGAAGAGCTGCATCTCGGCGAGCACCGCCCCGTCATCAGCCGCGTCGCCTGCGGCCAGCCCGAGGCGCCGCTCCACCCGGCGGCCGCGCAGCTGCGGGAACACCGTCGCGATCACGCCCATCGCGAAGATCGCGTAGGTCAGCCCGGACAAGATCATGAACAGCAGCAGCAGCGTATACGGCGTCCCGGCGGTGACCTGCGGCGCTATCTCACCGTGCCCGGTGTACAGAGCAATCTGGTGGCGCTCGTTGCTGACCTCAGTCGGGATCAGGACGGCTAGGTCACCGACCAGCCACAACCACAACCACGGCGGCATCATCTGCCCACCCGTGGCGTGACCACTCAAGTGACCGGCGCTTAGGCCGATATCGTCAGCTCGGCCGGGTGGGCCAGCGTCTGGTAAACGACGCAATAGCGCTCGGTGAGCCGGATCAGCATCTGGACCTGCTCGGCGCTGGCGTCGGTGTCCAGGTCGAAGGCCAGCTGGATGGACCGGAACCCCACGGGCACGTCCTTGCTGACGGCAAGCGTCCCGCGGAAGTCCAGGTCGCCCTCGGCCGTGATGGTGCCTCCGGCTATGTTGATCTTCAGCGAGGTCGCCACGGCCCGCAGCGTGACTCCGGCGCACGCCACCAGTGCCTGCAGCAGCATGTCACCCGAACACAGCAGCGAGCCGTCTCCGCCGCTCGCCGGGTGCAGCCCCGCGGTGGCCAGCGCCCGGCCGGTTTCCACCGAACACGAGATGGCGTCGTCGAGCTTCCCGTGCGCGCGCAACGTGACGACCGCCTGGTCGGGGTTCTCCCGGTAGGCATCCTTGAGCGGCTGCTGCACGGCACGCAACTCGGCGCTGTCCATGAGGGCTCCCATCTGTTCTCGGCTAGTCCCTTCACCATAAGACCGCCGACCAGCGGCGCTGCGAGGCCGTGTAGTCATCAAGGCGCCACGCCATCGCCGATTGTGGCCGCAGCGCATAGACGACGTCGAGGTCGGGATCGTGATCTGGCAGGTACGGCTGGTCCTCTGGCCTGGTTAGGCACGGTGGCCAGCGCCGCGACAGCGGTCGGCACTGAAGCGACCGCGCGGCAGGTGCTTCCGCCCCAGGTCCGGTTCAACCACCCCTACCTGATGCTGGTGACCGACAGCACGACCGGCGAGCCCCTCTTCCTAGCCCGCGTCACCAACCCAACCGCTCCCTAATTACCTTGCCTCAAGAGGCATTTCTCGCTGACTTTTGTCTAGGTTCCGCCGATGCGAGAGGGGAGGCCCGCCTGGTTGCCGGGACCGGAGGCGGGCGGTGCTTCATCGGGCGGGGCAGGCTTGATCCGCTGGAGGTAGACCTCGTAGGCGGCGAGCAGCACGCCGATGATGAGGAAGCTGAGCCACGACACGGGCACGATCAGGAGCAGGATCCCGGCGGCGACGGCGCCTGCCAGCTGAAGGCCAGCCGCATGAGAAGCCATCCAAGTGACCACCTGGCCCCGGCGGGCACCGCCCCTTGCCCCCGCGATGCTGCGCCAGGTCCGCGTCACCCGCGAGCGGAAGGCCACGGCCCACCGGTACGGGCCGCCCAGCACGGCGATGACCAGCACGACCAGGGCCACGCCCAGGACCCATCCGGTGAGAACGAAGTATCCGTGCAGCAGTTCACCGAGCACACTCTGCGCGACCTGGGGGTTGTGAGCAGCGCTGGCCAGCACGCCTTGCTCGTGGATGACGACGCGCCTTTCCACGATCATCAGCAGGGATACGCCCACCGCCAGCTGGAGCAAGGTTCTGCCGGCGGTTCACCGACAGCCACAGGCTGAGGGCGATCAGGACAATGGTGATCAAGGGCAGGACCAGGGTGAGCCGGTCGAAGGCCTTCACCCCTTTCTGGGCGGCTGCCAGGTCGCTGGACCGGACCAGGGTGATCTGCCCGAAGTTGCTGGGCAGTGTGACTCCCAGGGCCTTGGACAGCTTGTTCACCGCCTGCTGGGGCGGGTCGGCGCTGGTGATGGTGGGCAGCGTCACGGGCTTGCCGGTCAAGTCGGAGGCCAGGCCCGACACCTTCCCCAGGGCCTGGTTGATGAGGGGGACGGTGTTCAGGACGATGTAGCCGCCCGAGGTGGAAACAGCCGCCGTATGCTGGCCGCGCAACACCGCCACCAGCAGCTTGTGCATAGAGGTCAGCGTTGCGGTCCAGATGGCCTGGAACTGAGGGGACGCCATCACGCTGGCCAGCTGACCGGCCACGAAGCCCTTGGTGGCATTGGCGACCGGGACGGCCGCGAAACTGGCCTTGGGAGGCAGCGCATCTTTCAGGCGGGCCTGGAGATTGAGCTCAGTAAATAGCTGGTCCGTGGCGCGCGCCGCCACGGCGGAGGTCACGGCCGGATTCTCGAAGACGGGCCCGACCGTGCCGACAAATGTCGGGGTGTTGAGCAGGGTCCGGTGCGCCCACACCTCCGTGGTGGACAGCAGCACCAGCAGGCAGGACAGCGCGACCAGCAAGCCGACGACACTCCTGCGGATGCGCCGCCGACTGGGCTTCCTAGTTCGGTCTTCCGGTTCGATTGTTTCCGATGTCATTGTGACTCCTCTGTCAGGATCCCGGGTCGGTTGCCGCCTGTGCTTAACCCCCTTCGGTCCTGGGATTGGTCAGGGTCTCGTGGTTTGCGGCGTGCTCCGGTCCCGCCGTAGTTTCCTGGCGGCAGCCCGGAACGACAGGTTCCGCTCCCGCCACACGATGCCGGCCACCGCGCCCAGGATGATCACGACCCCGATGGCGATCAGCCAGGACATCAGGGCAAAGACCACGCCGATCGGCCCGTACTTGGTGTCGTACGAGGTGACCATGCCGGAGAAGATGACCGAGAAGACTGCCTCCATGCCCAGCCAGAACACGGCCGTGGCGACGGCGGCCGGGAACAGGTCCCGCCAGGAGATCCGTCCCGCCAGCAGGAACCAGCTCGTGAACCACCAAAAGCCGGTGAGCACCACCAGGCCGATGAGCCCGAGCAGTACCGGGCCGCCCGCGCCGCGCAGCGCAGGCCCAGCCCAGCCGGCTAGGACTGAGCAGCCCACCAGCACGGCCAGCCAGATCAGCCGGCGCAGCATGTCCCTGGCCCCCCGGCTGTCCAGTTCAAAGGCCGCCTCGTACAGCTGCTGAATCGCCGTGGCCGCGGCGATGCCGCTCAGGATGAAGAACACCCAGGCGGTCCCGGTGATGGCGCTGGAGGTGGCAGCCGAGGAGGTGAATAGGGCGCCCACATCCGCGGCGGCCTGCTTGTCCAGGCCCAGGTGCCGGGCCAGCCCAGTGGCCGCCGACCGGCCGGCCAGGGCATTGGCGATGATCAGGAACGGGAACAAGCACAACAGCAGCGTGGCTGCGAACAGCATGCCCCGGTTGATGAAATCCATCGAGTCCAGCCGGCGCCACAAATGCTCAGCCGATGAGCCGGCATACTTCCCCTTGGCGACCTCGATCTTCCCCTTGGCAGCCTGGGTGCCATGCCGGACACCGTGACGGGCACCGCGGCCGCCGTCCGCGGCGACTCCCGGCGATTCTCCGTCCCGCCCGTCGGATGCCATCAGCTTACGACTTGCCCACTAGGGGGCAACGGCGCAGATTCCGTTTCCTGCCCCAGGCGGCCGGGGCTGCCGGGATCACTGCCGCTGGCAGCATCCCGCATTGATCCAACCTCTAGCGTCATTTCGCCTCCTCGCCCAGCAGGGCGTGAGCCTGGTTCACCCTGCAGGCCCAAGCTGTCCGACCGTGGGCCCGGATCTCGCCGCCCGCGAGTACGGCACCTGGAGTGCAGATTCCCGGTGCTGTCGGGGCCGGTTGCCGGTCGCTGGTCATGACGGACCTCATGGCTTGTAGTTGCTGTAGGGGCCTCCGACCCGGTCGTAGGTGTTTCCCAGCTCGTCCTGGGTGATCTTGGCGGCTCCGTCGTCCGGGGTGAGGACGAGGTCTTGGTCGAGGATCACGGCCCGGAAGGTCCAGCCCGGCGGGGGCGTCAGGCGGCCGCCGAGGTCCTTCAGGCTCTCGTAGGTCTGGCCGGGGTCGACGATGAGGCTGGCGGACTTCATGCACCATGAGTCGCCATCGGGGTCGTCGAGGAGGAAGGCAGGCGAGCCCTTGCCGATGCCGAGCTGGGTGTCGCGCTTGCCGGTGATCGGCTTGTAGGCGACGCTCTCGTGCTTGCGCATCTCCTTGGGCACGTCCAGCCACATCACCCACCGTGCCGTCAGCCCGCTGAAGTCCTGCTCCCCGCCCACCATGGCCTCAACCCAGTCCAGGCACCACAGCCTCGGGCCGTTCTTGAACGCGCCGAGCAGGTCGTACTTCTCCTTCAGGTCATCGACGTCGATCTTGTCCAGCACGTCCTGCGGGCAGGTATCCCCGGTCCCGGCGGGGTCGTTCATCCCGATCGTGTTGTAGACCCCGGCGACCAGGTGGTGGGTGATCGCGTGGCCGCCGATCAGGAAGATCTCGGTGTACCGCTGGCCGCGGACGTCCTCGAAGCGCATGAGCGTGGCGCCTTCGTCATCGTGGGGCAGCTTGGCAGATAGCCTCATGACCCGTACTCCTTTTCTGTCGGCTCGCCGGTGCTCGTCACCGGCGGAAGCATGCAGGTGCCGTCGGGCACCGCGGGTGGTCAGGGGAGCGGGGTGATGCCCGGGCATTCCCATTTGGCCTGGATGACCGCGGGATGGGGCCGGTACATCCGCATGATCACGAACCACGGGTGCTGGGCGGAGGTGGGCAGCCAGTTGGGTTCGCGGTTGCCGCCGGGTGAGCCGGGCTGCAGGTAGATAGTCAGCCCGCCGTCCGGGTCGCGGGCCAGCCCGGGGGTCCGGTCGCCGACCGAGTAGCGGCGGGCGGGGTTGGGGATCAGGTTCATGTCTTGTGCGGTGTAGGCGGCCAGGGACCAGAACGAGTCCACCGGGGGAAGGTCGCCGGCGCTGAAGCGCAGTTGGTAGCGGCCCTGGGGGGACAGCTTGGCGCCGCGGGCGTCGTTGAAGTTCACCAGGTAGACCGCTTCGGCCGGGTCGTTGGCGGTGATGCCGGCCAGGGACTGGTCGGCGGCGCGCTGCAGGAAGTCATCACCGAAACGCCCTTCGGCGGCCGGCGGGTAGCGCCAGCCGTTGACCACGGTGGCCCAGTCCCCGCTGAGGAACTGCTGCTGCAGCAGCGCCATCCCGGTCGCGGCGGCGCGGGTCAGGCCCTGCTTGACCGCATCGGGCTGGGCGTCCACGTCCAGGCCGGGCCCGACGCCGATGCGGGCGAACTGGCCCAGCACCACGACGTGATGCGGCGGCGGGGGGTTCTCGGCCAGCATCGCGTTCAGCGTCTTCCACGGCCCCAGCGGATCCTGGGCCGCCGCGGCCGGGGCGTACACGTCGCGGCGCTCGGGCGCCTGGGCGCCGGGCTTGCCCCACCGGCTCAGCGGGGTGAGCCGGTACTGTGCCTGCAGCGCGTGCACGTTCGCCAGGTCGGCGTCGCCGTCGACCAGGGTGCGTCCCAGCAGCAGTACCCAGGGGGTGGGCGCGGGCAGGGTTGCCTGCACCCCGGGCGGCAGGTCCCCGTGCCAGCCCGGCCCGCAGATGGCGAAATGCCCCGCTTCGCTCCCGGTGGTGCGCTGCCCGACGTAGTCGAAGTTGTCGGAGGTGAACCCCATCAGCTCGAAGGTGAAGTACCGGCCGGCCATGTCCGGGTGGGACAAGATGACCGGTTCACCGCTGAGGTCCAGCCACGCCAGCGAGTACAGCGTGTCGTTGTTCGGGCAGCCGCCGTCCCGGTAGGTCGCATCCATCACCCGCGCGGCATGCCAGAAATGGTTGACCGCGGCGTACGGGACGACGGCCGGATCCCGGGCCTGGGTCACCCAGTCATGCCGGAGCTTGGCGTTATAGATATACGGAAACCCGTAGATGAACGCCTGCATCCCGGTGGTGTAGGCATACTCGGCCTTCCAGTCCACCTGTGACATTTCCGTACCCCTCCTGCTGATGGAACCCGGCACCGGATCGCTACCGGTACGCGCGGCCGGCCTGACTGTCCAGCTCACGGTTACCTGAACAGCCCAGGCTCGCGACGGCGGTCTCGCCGGCATATAAACGACGTTGCCGCACCGGGCCTTTCTGCGCACCACCCAGGCATCACCCCGGAAGGGGTGATCTGCGGTCACCAGAACCGATGGGCAGGCGCGCTCGCATGGCTGGTGTCGCCCGCCAGGAGCGTGGGACCGTCTTGAGGGGTTTCTGCTACGGGCCGGCCTCTTCCGCCTGATTGA